>NZ_CP060393.1:927500-2127500 GCF_014274685.1 Edaphobacter sp. 4G125 | reverse complement strand
ACGTCGGGCGTAAGAACAATCTTGATGACATTCGGCTCTCTTCGATACAAACGATCGAAAGCACTTGCTCCCCTGGAGAGCGGTTCCACCGCAGAGATAAACGGAGATACATCGATTTTCTTTGAGGCAAGCAGTTCAATCGCTCGTGGATACTCTCCAGCAGAAGCAGCCGAACCCTGCAACCGGATCTGTCGGGTAACCACGTCCTGTAGAGGTAGTTTGACCTCGGGTTCGATGTTTCCGACTAACGTTACGGTTCCTCCTTTACGAACAACATCGATTGCCGTCTTTACCGTGATTCCAAATCCAACTGCCTCAAAAACGTGATCGACTCCACCGGGATAACGCTCGAGCACAGCCTGCGTCACATCGGATCCGTTGCCTTCTTGCAGAAGATGGATGGGGGTATGTGCTCCCGAACGTGCCGCCGCTTGCACACGACTTTCATCCGGATCCACAACAAAAATATGGGCAGCATCTGCCACACGTAACGATTGCACAATCAGCGATCCAATCATCCCTGCACCAAGGACAAGCGCCGTCTCCCCAGGCTGAAACCCCGACACTTGGACAGCGTGGAGAGCGACCGATACTGCCTCTACCATTGCAGCCTCAACAAACGATAGCTCCGCTGGAAGGAAATAGAGGACCCTCGCAGGAACTACAAGATATTCGGCAAACGCTCCATGACGTCGATAGTCCTTGCATGAAACCCCGAAGACCTGGCGATTGTCACAGAGATTAACCTCGCCGCGCTGGCAATATTGGCATTTGCCACAATAGAGGGTCGAATCAAACGTAACTCGGTCGCCTTCTTTCCATCCCTTCACACCCGACCCCACCTTTGCAATCACTCCCGCAGCCTCATGGCCCATGATGATTGGGGGAATCCTTCGGCCTGACGATCCATCATAACCATGCACATCGCTGCCGCAGATCCCACAGGCTTCAATACGCAGCAACACTTCATCCGCCGCAGGTTGCGGCAGAGGAACATCGGCCAGCTCAAGGTGTCGATACTCTGAAAGCAAAAGGGCTCGCATGGTATCCACTCTACACGAGCCGTCACCTCGTCTCTTGTCGAGATTTTTGTAGCAATAGATCCTGCTGGATGCTCCAAGTAGATAACAATCGACTATGGAACATCCCCGCAGGGTTACGAAACTAGTCTCCTCCGAGGCGGACCTTGAGACCAGTACGGAATGTGAATGGCTGCGAGGGATAGCCGATTGGCCCGATGTGTTGTTGCGAGAACAGGTTGTTCAGCTCGGCAAAGGCGGTCACGTGATGAGTTACTGCGTATGTTCCATAGGCATCAAGTTTGGCAAAGCCATAATCGAGATTCCGGTTAGGCAACAACAGAGTGTTACCACCATTGAAATCTAAGTAGGAGAGGAAAGTGGAATCGTCCGCTCGGCTTGCAAAAGCTCCTTTGAGTGCAGCTGAGAACTTTGTAGTGGTGTACTGCGCAGCAAAAAAGCCGGTCTGCGGCGGCCGACGGAAGGGCCGTTGACCGACGAGCGGATAGGAAGAACCGATAGGAGTATTGGGGTAATTAGGATTGACAGCGGCAGTACCATTGGCAATGGCATCTGTCGAGAAGGATTGCTCTACCAGAGATGCAAGATAGGTATAGCCTCCACGCAAGAGGATACTGTGGCTGGGGGCAAACTGAAGCTCACCTTCAAACCCTTGAGCACGATAAGCCAATGTGTTGAGAAGCGCTCCATAGAGTTTAGCGGTACCTGTATCGATCCCAAAGACCGTCTTCAAAGTCCCCGCATCAACGTAATCGAGCTGACGATTGAATTGATTGTGGAAGTAGCCTGCTTTGAGAATTAGGATCTGCCCGAGGATATTCTGATCGACACCGACATCAAAGGTACGAGATCGAAGCGCTTGAATCGGACGAACGTGATACGCATCGATCAGGTCGGTTGAGCCCGCCTCTTGCAGTTGTTTGTAAAGCGATGAAAACTCCACCGAAAGCGAAGGTTCTTGAACGCCTGTAGCGGCATTCGCACGAAGCTTCGTACCGTGGAAAAAGCCACTGCCGGGACGAACCGGAATCCATGCCAGGCCAAAGCGGGGAGTTCCAGCAGTGCCGTAAAGATTATTCCGCTCAATCGCCCCGCCAAAGGAATAGAAGAGGCGGTTCTTTATATCTCCCTGGAACTGAAGCGTGTACTGGAAATTGGTCCGCTTAACAACCTGGGATTCGAAGTAATTCGGATTGTTGTAGGAGCCGCGTTCATTCTCGTAACGAAATCCAAACAGACCGATAAAGTGCGGAGAAAAAGTGTAGTCCGATTGATAGTACAGTTCATCGCGGAGCGAAGACTGATCAGTGGGCGCTGTACCTCCAAAGAGAAAGGACGCGCGACCTGTTCCCGAGGTTCCATTCGCACCCCGAATAGTAACGGTATTGCCGTAATAAAGCGTGTATCCAGGAAACCCACCGTAACCGGGATAATCGACGGCCTCGCCGACAGGATAGAAAGTAACGGCCTGTTCACGTTTACGCGCGATGCCATAGCGAACGAGGTTATGCCATTTGCCACGCCAGCGGTTCTCAAGAGTGGCTCCAGAATAAAGGTCCTGGTCAGACTGTTTCCCAGCCGATGCGATCCCGTAAAAACTATAGGCTCCGGGAAGCCCTACCGCTGAAACTCCATTGCGGATTGTGAAGCGCAAGGAAGTATTCGCGGTGATATTGTATCCCAGATTGGCCGCACTTGTGGAGGAGTGATAGCGATCCATGGGAATCGAATTCGAAGTATCGAAGCGTGAGAAGGCTCCATAATAGTCGAGCCTGTTGTGGGTTCCGCTAAGAGTCGCCTCATTCCGCCAGGTGTGGAAGTTGCCCGCATCGCCAGAGTAATTCAGAATAGGCCGAAGGGTCGCTCCGCGAGGTGAGGTGAAGTTGACCACAGAGGCCCCGGCATCAGAACCATAGAGAACACTGTTCGGTCCGCGATAGAGTTCGAGACCATCAAGCGCCGTCGAAGAGACCGTGCCAAAGTCAAAACGACCTCCGATATCCTCGGTAGTAACACCATCGATCATGACTTTGTTGGCATCAGAATTTCCACCGCGCACAAAGAGTGAGCTGACACCACCATACTGTCCAGACTGAACCACGTTGACTCCCGGTGACTGACGGAGGTCATCGATAAGACCAACGCGGGTCTGAAGCGCGCTGAACGGAATGAGATTAATGGCAGAGCTTGCCTGCTGAATGGGCGTGGGGATTCCAGTGGCGGTGACCGTGACCTGCGCCGTAACCGATGCGATCTCAAGGGTGACGTTCCGCGTAACAACGTCGGTGCGTCCACCATAGAAGCCCTGCCCGATCCCCGGAGAAAACGTTGGCGCCGAGCTCAAGAGGATAAATCGACCGGAGGCTGTGCTACGAATCTCAAAAGACCCATCGGAACCGCTGACAGCAGAACCAGCAATCCCTTTGCCCTGAATCAGCTGAACGCGAGCGCCCGGAATGGAAGCACCGAGCGGATCCGTAACGGTACCGCGAACAATTACTGCGTGTGCAGACGCGATTGCAAAAAAACCGACCGCAAAAACAGCGAAGAGACGAGAGATAGACAGGGCCGCTGACGAACGCGCGGATGCATGCATGGAAGATCGACTCCTCGTTCCCCCCTCGGGAACGTGGCTATTGTGCAACAACGAAACCGGTCTCCTGACTTTCGCGTTCCATGCCTACCTATCATGGCTGTTCCCTTCCCGACGATCGTCAGTGGAAACCAGCAGGCGGCATTCACTCTTGCGTTGTGAGCGCGCGAATCACAGTTGCGGGGCAGTGGCGGAATTTCACCGCGCTTCCCGAACATTTCGTTGCGGTACAAGATAAAGATGGCGGCTCATACTTATTGCAGCCGCAGGTTAACAGCGTATTTCAAGTTTGCGGCATTTGGAGAGAGGAAGTCAAAGAGCTGCTGGTTCAACGTGACGCCCCCGCTTCGGGAACGAACTTCTTCGTATCTTCAAGGGCAAACCGACCAAGCTGGAAGGGATGGGAAGTCTGTGGCTTATTGTAAATAGGATCAGAGGGGTAAGGCTGCGGTGTAAGCGTGGGAAACGCCCAGACACGGCCGTTTCTCAGATCGACGACCACCTTGGCATAGACCTGCTGGCTATTATCCGGCGCACGTACGAGAAAGGTTCCAGGCTCGAAAAAGTAATCCGTATCGGGAGATTGCGCAAAGACTGGGTCAGGCTCACGAAACGGACGCAGAACGAGAACTACAAGCAGAAGTGCAACAGCCGCAAGGAGAAGATTGGTGGCGCGAAGAGAGTTCATGAAGACTCCTAGAGCGGCTTTCGTACAATCGCAAAACCGCAGATCCGTCTACTCCGGCCGTCGGCCTTCGCTCAGGATGACACCCCATGGTAATTGGTGGTGAACTCACCCCGTTAGCCACCGCTTTCCTGAGCAGTCAGAACCTTTTTTCAGATTTCTCAGGGGATCAGAAGAAGTTTGCCCGTTGTTTTGCGGCCCTCGAGGTCCCGGTGTGCGTGTGCAGCGTTGATCAATGGATAGATGTGCTCAATGCGAAGCTTGAGTTCTCCCAAGGCAACTGCATTAAGAACATCGCTGGCACGCTGTTCGAGCTCTTGGCGGGTAGCAGTGTAGTCCTTAAGAGTAGGGCGAGTAATGTAGAGCGATCCCATCTGGGAGAGTTTGATGAGATCAAACGGGGGAACAGGGCCGCTGGACCCGCCGAAGAGCACAAGTGTACCGCGAGGCCGCAGAACCGAGAGAGACTTTTCAAAGGTTGTCTTGCCGACAGAATCATAGACCGCGTGCAACCCCGGTCCGGAGATCAGACTTTTTACGGCCTTGGCAAAGTCTTGTTGGGTATAGAGGATGACCTCATCTGCTCCGGCTTCACGAGAGAGCTCAGCCTTTTCCTCGTTCGATACTGTGGTGAAGACACGCGCGCCGAGAGATTTGGCTATCTGGGTCAATAACAAACCGACTCCACCCGCGCCTGCATGAATCAGAACCTCGTCGCCGGGACGGATGGAGTATGTCGAATATGCCAAGTAATGCGCGGTCATTCCCTGAAGCATGGCAGCGGCGGCCTGCTGTGAGGAGACCCCCTCAGGAATGGGGATGAGCTTCTCGACAGGAGCGACAGCGAGTTGAGCATACGTGCCTGGCACGCTACACCACGCAACCCGATCTCCCACCTTGAAGTCGGCTGGAGTACCTTCTCCAAGCGCAACAATGATCCCGGCTGCCTCCTGCCCGAGCGTGTAGGGAAGCTGTGCAGGATAACGGCCTTCACGGAAGTAGACATCAATAAAGTTGACGCCCGATGCCTCAATGCGGATGAGAGCCTCGCCAGGCCCAGGAGCTGGAGTGGGGAGATCCTGGAGAATAAGGGCTTCGGGCCCGTCGGTATGAAGAATGCGTATCGCCTGCATGGTTTTTGGATGCCGCAGTGAGCTGTTTCGTCTCGCAAAAATAGCATCAGTCGAGTGAGGGTATAGAAACTCCTTCTGCTCCCCACATAGAGAAGTTAGAGAGTGTGAGATCTTGGTATTAGCTAGGTGATGTCTTTAACAGTGGCATCAGGACCGTTCTTCTTTACAGACTCGATCCCTTTCTCCATGGCAGCTTCGGAGGAATACATCTCACTACGACCGATGACCTCATGATTCCTGGCCTTCAATACGAAATACGGTTGCGAGGAATGAGACTTCTTCCTTTCGTACTGTTCGTCATGTGGAGAGTTCTTCTTGACGGACTCGATGCCGTTGAGGGCCGCTTCTTTTGACTTATAGGTCTCGCTGGTCAGAATGATCTCGCCATTGGCTGCCTTCAGGTTGAACATAAACTGGCTGTTTGCAGCCGGCTTCAATTCATAATGTGCAGACATGTATTCTCCTATCGTGCGTGATAGCTGGTCGGGTAAGCCTATAGCGAGCAAGGCCTTACCTTCCAGATGCCAAACACTTTACACGAAGCAGCTACCGCTTCACGAGTTTTCTGATGATGGAGAGGCAGATCGATAGAAAAACAGCTATAGAAACCCGAAGTCTACTGCAGCAGACTCTCTTCCGACCGAAGCCGCAGGATGCGGTCTACCGCATAAGGTGCGCGATGCGACGAGGTGTGGAAGTGGCGCACCTGGAGTTCTCCGAGCAAACCAATCCCAATCATCTGAACACCAGCCAAAATCAAGACTCCGGCGACAACGAAGAGCGGACCATGCATATCCATAACGTGCTGGCTGGTGATGAGCTTGAGGATGAGAAGCCAGGCAGCAAGTGCCGATCCCGCAAAGGCACTGAACGCACCAATCGTTCCAAAGAAGTGCAGCGGCCTAGTCATATACTTCAACAGGAATCGGATGGTCAGCAGATCGAAAAAGACACGGAAAGTACGAGAGATGCCATAGTGACTTTTGCCAAACTGACGGCTCGGATTGGAGATGGGAATCTCGCAGATGCTGGCGCCATACCAAGAAGCCAAGGCCGGAATAAAGCGGTGCATCTCTCCGTAAAGTGGGATGTTGTGGATGACCTCACGGCGATACGCCTTGAAAGTGGTCCCAAAATCGTGGATATTGACACCACTCAGAGTAGCCATAAGCCAATTGGCAATTCGCGAAGGAATGCGGCGCATAACGAAGTTATCGCCACGCTGAGCGCGCCAACCGCTAACAACGTCATAGCCTTCCTCGAGTTTGGCAAGAAAGTTCGGAATTTCGGCGGGGGAGTGTTGTAGGTCACCATCCATGGCCAGGATGAAGTCTCCCTGTGCGTGATCAAAACCAGCGGCCAAGGCCGAAGTCTGGCCGAAGTTCCGACGCAGCTTAATGACCAGAACGCGCGAATCGACGGCAGCGATCTCCTCAAGCAGGCGGTAGGTGCGATCGCGGGATCCGTCATCGACAAAGACGAGCTCAAACGACTCGCCGACATGCTCCATAACCGCTTTAAGACGGTCATAAAGGGTCGTCACATTGTCTTCTTCGTTATGGAAAGGAACGACGATCGAGTATTTCGGCACTCTTTGATGATACTCCCGAATAAAGCTCTAGTGACGAGATAGTAACGATGATCGAACCAGATTCCTTACCTTCTCGTGGCGAAGGCTTCCTAAAGAATATTCTCAATAAAGAGGAAAAATAGATTGATTACAAATACTTTATGCGTTGCGGAACATCTGTTTGATTCCCCGCAGAGCCTGGCGAGTCCGTTCTTCATTTTCGATCAGTGAGAAACGAACATAACCATCACCATGTTCACCAAAACCTACCCCGGGGCTGACAGCGACCTTTGCTTCATTAAGGAGTTTTTTAGAGAACTCAATTGACCCCAGGGAACGATACTGTTCCGGAATCTTTGCCCATGCAAACATGGTGGCCTTTGGCAGCTCGACTGGCCAGCCCAGCTTGTTCAGTCCCGGAACCAGGACATCGCGGCGCGACTTGTAGTTCTCGCAGATATCCTTTACGCATTCCTGTGAGCCTTCAAGGGCGGCAATGGAAGCAACCTGAATCGGGGTGAAGGTTCCGTAATCAAAGTAACTCTTAATGCGGCCAAGTGCAGCAACCAGCTTCTTATTTCCGACCATAAATCCGACACGCCAACCGGGCATGTTGTAGCTCTTCGAGAGAGTAAAGAACTCGACAGCGATCTCTTTCGCTCCTGGAACTTCGAGAACGCTGGGAGCACGGTAGCCGTCGAAGACGATATCGGCATAAGCAAGATCATGCACGATATAGATACCGAGTTCGCGACATAAGGCCACCACGCGCTCGAAAAAGCCGAGCTCTACGCATTGCGTCGTCGGATTCGCCGGGAAGTTGAGAATCAGCACCTTTGGGCGTGGCTCCATACGTGGGAGCTCATGCTCGAGCCGGGCGAGAAACTCGTCGGACGTAGCACCATCGATAGGAATGCTCTGCACGCGGGAACCCGCAATCACTGGGCCAAAGATGTGGATTGGATAGCTGGGGTTTGGCACCGCAACCGTATCAGCGTCATCGAGCACGGCCAGGCAGAGATGTGCGATTCCTTCCTTGGAGCCAATCGTGACAATGGCTTCGGTCTCAGGATCAAGATCAACGTTATAGCGAGTCTTATACCAGTTGGAGATGGCACGACGGAGACGTGGAATTCCCCGTGATAACGAATAGCGATGCGTCTGTGTCTTCTGCGCTGCCTCGATCAACTTATCGACGATGTTCTTCGGGGTTGCACCATCGGGGTTACCCATTCCAAAGTCGATGATGTCTTCGCCACGCTTACGAGCTGCTGCCTTCAGCTCGCTGGTGATGTTGAACACATACGCCGGGAGCCTGGTCAGTCTTCTAAACTCTTCCATTGCCTTTCTCGCTTGCCCTCTTGATTGATAATGCACCACAGCAAGGCCGCAAAGTCATGCAGCCTCAATGAAATTCAACCACGCTACTTCGCAGTAACGAGTACCTGCACAGGCAGGCTCTTCGGCGGGTAACAGGCCGCTTTATCGCAGGCCTGGTAGCGCAACACGCCATTGATGGTATGCGAACCTGCCTCCACCACAACGGGAACTTTTACCGTGAACGAGCCTGTGTAGACGTCAAGCTTTTCGTTTGGCTCAAAGCTGAAGCTGTAGGCCGTGCCCGTAGGATACTCAACCGGGGATGCGGTCACACCTGCGGCAGGCTGAAATGCTATGTTCGTTGGAATCAGCAACTCAGACTTCGGAGTGTGCGAGTTCACATGGAAACCCTCATTCACCTGGAACCGCAGCACGAGGGCGCCCTTCTTCCCTGCTGTCAGCCGCTGCTCTTCTGCCACATAGGTGATGTATTGCTTCGTTTTAGCCGGAGATATGGACATCGCTCCCTGCTGAGCGCCAGCCCATCCCGAGCACACCAGGATTGCAGTCAACACGACAGAACGAATCACATTCCACCTGCCTGTGCCGTCTGTCCAGAAGCGATCGTCTTCTTGATACTGGCCTCAATCTGATCCTTCGAACCAAGGCCAGCCGTTTGCTCCACAATGACGCCATTACGATCGATATAGAACGACATCGGCAGAACATCCAGACCACCGTAGGCATTCTGAACCTTCCCATCCGTCAGCAGGATTGGATAGGTGACACCGGCTTTCTGGACAACCTTGGCAATGGCATCTTTGCCCGCGTCAACATCATCCGCCAGGCCAAGAATCTCAAATCCCTGGGCTGCATACTGTTTGCGGAATTGCTCGAACCAGGGCATCTCTACCTTGCAGGGTCCGCACCATGTGGCCCAGAAATTCACCAGGACAGGACGTCCTTTATAGTCAGCCAGCGAAACCTTCTTGCCATCGAGACTGGTCAGCGAGAATTGTGGGGCCTGCTTCCCGCGCATCTTGGGAGCCATCTCGTCGCCCCCTTCGGACTGTTGTCTGTCCGGAATCAGGACGACCTGGTTCTCTCGCGCCTTTTGCATGGCCAACTTGCGCTCGCGCAGGTTATGCCACCCTGCCCAGAGAAGCAGGGCGACTCCTACTACCATTACCCCAAGAACCAACGCTCGACGCATCACCGTTTCTAACTTCCTTTCGCAGAGCCTGTCTCTTTAGTGTAGACGGAAAGCGAGCCCTTTCGCTTTCCGGCGGGCTATCGATAGGACTCTGCTAGCATCGGAAAGGTTCAGGAATGATGTCCGACGCTGCCCTCACCGCACGAGATCACACTTTACCTTCGGAGTTTGTTCGCATCGAGGCGCGCTCTCTGCTGGAACTGGCAATGCGCCTGGACGGAGCCATGCTTCCTGCCTTCCACCAGGCAGTTAGCCTGTTGCTGGAAGCAGTAACGAGGCAAAATCGCGTGATCGTTACGGGAATTGGAAAGAGCGGCATCATCGCCCGAAAGATCGCCGCTACACTGCGCTCCACCGGGACTCCGGCACATTATCTGCACCCCGCAGACGCAGTACATGGCGATTTGGGGATGTTGTCGCGCGGCGATACCGTTATCACTCTTTCGGCAAGCGGCGAAACCGAAGAGTTGCTACGACTGCTTCCCCTGCTCAAGCGATTGGCAGACAAGTTAATTACGCTCTGCGGGAATCCGGCATCCACTCTGGCGCAGGCTAGCGACATTGTTCTGGATACAAGCGTTTCTACCGAAGCATGTCCGCATAACCTCGCGCCGACAGCTTCAACGACCGTCATGCTCGCTCTCGGCGATGCCCTGGCGCTCGAGGTCAGTCGCCGTCGTGGATGGCGACGAGAGGACTTCGCCGAACTGCATCCTGGCGGAAGGCTGGGCAAGCGACTGGCGCGTGTGGGTGAACTGATGCATACGGGTGATGCGATGCCACATGTTGGGCCTGCAACGCCAATGCCTCAGGTGATCTACGAAATGTCGCGCAAGAAGCTCGGCATGACCACCGTTCTAATGGAAGACAGACAGCTACTGGGGATGATCTCGGACGGCGACCTGCGCCGTCTGCTGGAAAGAGATGGCGGACAGGCGCTTGAGCATACAGCTGGCGAAATCATGAATCCAAAGCCAGTAACTATCACTGTCGATGCATTTGCTTCCTCTGCATTGGCCTTGATGGAGGAGAAGAAGATCACCTCGCTGATCGTGATCTCGTCGAACGGCCACGCGGAAGGCGTGCTGCACCTGCATGACCTGTGGACGCTGGAACTGATCTGATCTGATTTCGCAGACATGCAGGGGCTATTCGCGAAAGTACCACTACGTCTATGGTCCCATCCCTCTTCCCGGTAGAATAGAAAGATCACTTCGATGCGCTCATCGAAAGAGCTGGAAGGTCAACAGAACGTATGCATCGCTGGTCGCAACTCTTCATCCCCACCCTGCGTGAAGCCCCTGCTGACGCAGAGGTGGCCAGCCACAAGCTGCTGCTCCGCGCCGGATATATTCGCCAGCTCGGCGCCGGCATCTACAGTTATCTCTTACTCGGCAATCGGTCAATCAACAAGATCGTCGCCATTGTGCGCGAAGAGATGGACAAGATCGGACAGGAATTTCTGCTCCCTGCGCTGAATCCAAGGGAGATATGGGAAGAATCAGGCCGCTGGCAGGTCATGGGTGAAAACATGTTTCGCCTGAAGGACCGTAAAGGCGCCGACCTGTGCCTGGGAATGACCCACGAAGAGGTGATGACCTCGATTGCCCGCAATGAGTTACGCAGTTATAAACAACTTCCCCAGATCTGGTACCAGATCCAGACCAAGTTCCGTGACGAACCGCGCCCGAAGTCGGGCCTGCTGCGCGTGCGACAGTTCATCATGAAGGATTCCTACTCGTTCGATATCGACGAGGCGGGCCTGGATGAGAGCTACCGGAAGCACGATGCCGCCTATCGCGCCATCTTTACGCGTTGCGGCTTGGAATTTGTCTCCGTGGAGGCGGATTCCGGCGCCATGGGAGGTTCGGCCTCGCAGGAGTTCATGGTCTACACCGATGCTGGTGAGGACCTGATCGCCAGCTCGGCTTCAGGCTATGCCGCAAACATCGAAAAAGCCACCAGCCGCCTTGAGGCGGTCGAAGATCTTGCTCCCACCGGTGACGGACAACCGGAGCTGGTACACACGCCGGGACAACGGACTATTGAAGAGGTCGGCGGATTCCTAAAGGTACAGCCGCAGCATCAGATAAAGACCATGGCCTACATGGCTGCCCTATCAGAGGCGGATCATGCCAAATTGGGCAAATTCCGTCCGGTAGTGGTCTTTCTTCGCGGCGATCATTCCCTCAACGAGACAAAGCTGGCTGCGCTTGCAGGCGGAGAGATTCGTCCGATGACCGCAGAAGAGATCGTTGAGGTATTCAAAGCTCCGGCTGGCTATCTGGGGCCGATCGGAGTCGAAGCAGCGCCGCATCCGAAGAAGCCGGGAACGCTCATTATTCTCGACAAAGCGCTGGAAGGCCGCACCAACCTGATCGCCGGAGCAAACAAAGAGGAATACCACCTCCGCAACGTCACTCCGACACGTGACTTCAAACCGACCCTGATCGCCGACGTGCGCAGCGTGGTCGAAGGCGAGGGAGATCCTATCGACGGCTCTCCTCTTCGGATCGGCAAGGCGGTCGAGATCGGCCATATCTTCAAACTCGGGCGCCGCTACACCGACGCGATGGGAGCCAGGGTGCTTAACCGCGATGGCAAAGAAGCAACGCCGATTATGGGATGTTACGGCATCGGCATTGAACGTATCCTGACCGCAGCGATCGAAGGTTCAGCAGCAGCCAATGATGGTTCGGCATTTGCTTTGCACCCGGCAATTGCCCCCTTTCAGGTGGTAGTGACCATCACCAACACCTCCGATGCTTCCCTGCTAGCTGCTGGCGAAAAGATCGCCGCTGACCTGACCAAGGCAGGCTTGGATGTTCTACTCGACGACCGCGACGAACGTGCCGGAGTGAAGTTCAAGGATGCCGATCTGATTGGTATTCCCTACCGGATCAACGTTGGACGCGGGGTTACAGAAGGAAAAGTGGAATTCGTTGATCGGCTGAACCGTCATACGCAAGAAATTGCACTGGAACAGGTTGCCTCGGCAGTAGCCGATCAGGTAACAGCCTCCTTACAACCTTTGCTTCCTGATACCGTCAAAGCGTCTTAAAGAAGAAAGAGCCCTTTGCCAGTCAAACTCAAATACGGCAGCAATAAAACCAACTCTCCGAAGAACCTCGTGGAAAGACTCCACTTGGACAACCGATTCGTGCGATACCTGGCAATTGCAGTTCTGGGGTGTATCGCCATCGGCTTGGCGACGCTTGGCTACTATTACTTTAAATATGAACGCGTGGTAGACGAACGGTTGGCCAAAGGACCGCTGTTTGCAAACGTCTCACAGATTTACGCTGCGCCCCGCGAAGTACGTGACGGCCAAAAGCTTTCAGTATCGACGATTGCCACCGATCTTCGGAGAGCGGGATATAACAGCAACTCGCAACTTGGAACATTTCAGCTCAACGGCGACAGCATTTTTATCAAGCCCGGGCCGCAGAGCTATCACACCACAGACGGCGCAACCATCACGACGCAGAACGGAGTCGTCCAGAAGATCACTGCCGAAAACGGAGCTCCGCTAAGTGCATATGAGCTGGAGCCGCAGCTCATCACGGCCCTCTCAGAAGACAACAGCCGCACAAAGCGTCTTCTGATCACCTATAAAGACATCCCTCCTCGTATGGTCCAGGCCGTAACCTCGATCGAAGATCGCAACTTCTTCGAACATAACGGCATCAATTTTTTACGCATTGCTCGGTGTGGCATCGAAGATATCGTAAGCGGGCGTAAGCGCTGTGGTGGTTCTACGCTCACGATGCAGCTCGCGCGTGGCTTCTTCCTTTCCCCCGAAAAACACCTCAAGCGGAAAATGATCGAGATCATGATCACGCTTCAGCTTGAGTCACGCTTCTCCAAGCAGCAGATCTTCGAGATGTATGCCAACCAGATGAACCTGGGTCATCTGGGCAGCTACGAAATCAACGGCTTTGGCGAAGCAGCTCATGCGTTCTTCGGTAAGAATCTCAGCCAGCTTGATACCGCAGAGTGCGCGTTGCTCGCGGGCCTGCTCCAGAATCCTAGCTATCGAAATCCTTATCGACACCCTCAACGCGCAATCGAGCGTCGCAATGTTGTACTTGATTCGATGGTAGAGACAGGAGCAATCTCCTCTTCTGAAGCAACCCGAGCTAAAGCAGAACCTCTTCATCTTGTTCCACCGAACGTTGAAGCCAGCCAGGCGCCTTACTTCGTTGACCTGGTGCACGAACAGCTGGTCAAGCGCATCAGCGATCAGGATGTCGCACATCAGAATCTTCGCATCTACACCTCGCTCGATCCCGACCTTCAGCGTGCTGCATCCGAAGCCGTCGATATCGGCATGAAGAACGTCGATGAGATTCTTCACAAGCTGCACGCTAAGAGCACGACGCCGATAACATATCCACAGGTAGCCCTGGTTGCGCTAAATCCGCATACCGGGCAGATTCTGGCCCTCGTTGGCGGACGCAACTATAGCACCTCGCAGCTAAATCATGCGATGGCTAAGCGGCCGACCGGATCGATCTTCAAACCCTTCGTGTATGCAGCGGCTTATAACACTAGTCTGAACGGCACTTCGCTGGGACAGTCCGGGGTCTTCACTGCCGCCACGCATCTGAACGATGAAGCCACAACCTATACCGACGCCTCTGGCCGCACCTACACTCCACGAAACCTCATCAGCGGCTATAAGGGCGATGTTATCGCGGCCTACGCTCTCGCTCACTCCCTGAATGCCGCCACCATCCAGCTTGCGCAGATGGTAGGTTTCGACAATGTAGCTGCTCTTGCCCGCGCATCAGGCATCACCAGCGCCCGCGGTACTCCTTCGGTTGCGATCGGCACCTACAACGCCACCCCCATCGACATGGCGGGAGCCTATAGTGTCTTCGCAAATGGAGGCGTCCACCTTACTCCCTGGATGCTGGCCTCGGTTCGCAATGCAAATGGCGATATCGTCGCCGACTACTCCCCCGAAGCCAAGCAGGTGATGGACCCACGTGCGGCCTTCCTTACGCAATCGCTGATGGAAGGTGTCATGAACTATGGAACCGCGGCTGGCGTCCGGGCCCGCGGATTCAGCGCCCCTGCTGCAGGCAAAACCGGAACCAGCCACGACGCTTGGTTTGCGGGATACACGTCCAACCTCATCTGCATTGTCTGGGTCGGCAACGATGACTACACTACGCTTCCAACCCAGCTTGAAGGCGCTCGCGCCGCCGCGCCCATCTGGGCTGAGTTTATGAAACGGGCCATCCAGCTTCCTCAGTACTCGGATGTAAAACCTTTCTCTCCCCCTGATGGCATCACCATCGTCAAGATCGATCGCGACTCCGGCCTGCTCGCTGATCCTGCCTGTCCCGACCGTACGATGAATGTCGCATTCCTCGATGGCACCGCACCCACAGGAAGCTGCTCTCAGATGAATGAGAATCCGCAGAACTTCTTCCAGAAACTCTTTGGGTTCGGCAGCCATCCCGCGCAGGTCTCTCCACAGGCGCCTGCTGCTACGAATCCGCACCCGCCAGCGACTCCGCAGCATCCTGTTCCTGCAAACCCTGTAACCGTTCCAATCGCTCCCCCCCAACAGGAGCAACAGCCTGAACAGCCTAAGAAAAAGAGAAACATCTTCCAGAAGATCTTCGGCGGCGGCGGAGACAAGAAGCAGCCATCCGAACCGCAATAAAAGCTGCACCGTCTATGATGTCTTCTGAACAACGGGCTTCTTCTTGATATATAAACCCATTGCCCCAGAGGAGAATCCAGCCTGCAACAAAAACTGCGACAATGGATGCCGGGCGACAGCAATACCATTGATCGTTTCGATCAGCATCCCCGCGCGAGCATCGCCTTCTTCAACCTTCTTCTCTACACGCTCTACTAGAAATTTAGCGAGGCCCTGCATCCTCTGCGTCCGCCGCGGCTCCTCTTCCGGCAGAAACACCTGGATATTCGGGTTTCCTCGTCGGAGATATGCAGTTAGCTCCCCCGCCGCAAGGATAACCTTCGCTCCAACACTTCGAGAGAGCATTGCTCCTGCCTCAGAGGCAGGCCACCGCAGCAACGCGCCATAAGGATTCGCTGGATCGGTAGCCGCTAATTCAATCACATTCAGGCCTCTGTCTTCTCGCTCAAAACGAAACGAGCGCAGCATCTCGACTGCTGATGGTGCTGCGAACTGCGTGGCTCCAAGATCAGCAACGAAGTAGCCACGGCGCACTCTTCCGCTTTCTTCCATCGCTTTGAGTACGTCATAAACAGCAGAGAATCCTCCGGGGAGGCTCTCCGCTTGAGCCGTCTCACGAAAGACAAGACCATACCGCACCAGCAATTGCTGTGCAACAGAATGGCTCCACTGCGTTACAGACCGTCCCTCCATCCATGCGCCAGGCTGCAAAGCCCATCGCCCTTGTGCTGTCGGAGGAGTCGTTCTTCGCGAACGAAACGACGATGCCTGCGGGCCTTGCAGATGCACTCGACGAGAAGGTTTACGCTGCTCTGCTTGAGATGCGCAATAGGCCCGAAGCGCTGCCATGCCATCGTTCGTCACCAACCCTTTCCACACCAGCGACCATAATGCGTCAATCGATTCTCCCGGATACCCTCCTCCAACCGCCTCATGAAGATCCTGGAAAAAAGACGCGCCACGTATTTGAAGATTAGAGACGATTGCTTGCTCGCGTTCGGTCACCGCCGCATTTCGACCAACAGGCCAAAGTTCATTGAGCTTCTCGGCAAGATAAAGAACAATCCTCCCATCACGCTCACCGAGAGACTCCAGACCGACCCATACCACTTCTCCTGCCGCCATCAGAGCGTCCAGATCGCTCGGTTTGTATCCTGCAATTCGTGCGGGAAGAATCTCCGTTTCAAGAATCGATGCCGGCACCGGCGCTCCCTGTAGGTTTTCGATTGCATCCAGGAGAGCATCCAAGCCCCTCCTCGGCTGTGCAACTCCTTGCCACCGGTTCTGCATACGAACTAGGGCCGCTTGCTCTACCGGCTCGATCTCTTTGCGTAAACGCGCAAGACTCTTGCGCCGGATGGTGCGCAGTACTTCATCGTCACACCACTCTTGATGAGATCCTCCAGGACGAAATCCTCCCTCGATGAGACGACCCGTCTGCACCAACCCTTCAAGCACTTGCTCTACTTTCAGCGGTTCCAGCTCAAAGCGTGCAACCACCTCCGCTACCGTAAAGGGTCCGTGAGTCCGGCTGTACCGTCGCGCCAGATCAACCAGTGCATCCCTTCGCGGTTCGAGAAAAACCGCCGGCAGTCCAACCGGCAGTTTGCTCCCCAATGCATCCCGGTATCGTGCTGCATCTTCAACAGCAATCAATCTGCGTTGATCCGCAACCTCAATCTCGATAATGCGCCTTGCTTGCAGTAGTTTTTCAACACTCGTGGCCACCTGTTCGTCTAAACAGCGGAGCGCTAATTCGTCACGAGAAAGGTCTCCTATACGCAGGAGCATATCGTGCACGCCGTCCATCGTTCGCGCTCTGAAACTCGCGGATATGCACTGTAGCTGCACCTCAGTCTCTTCGATTGCATTTGCATCCAAAAGCTCCCGCAAGTCGGCATCACCCATGAGGTCGCGCAGCTGTTCGAGATCAATCGAAAGCGTTTGGGCTCTTCGTTCTGCCAGTGGAGCATCGCCATCGTAAATATAGTTCGCCACATAGCCGAACAACAGAGACGAAGCAAACGGGCTGGGTGTACGCGAATCCACCACGTGAATCTGAAGAGTGCGACCGGCGATATCGCGAAGCGCCTCCTTCAGCGCCGGCATATCGAAGACATCCCGCAAGCACTCGCGATATGCCTCCAGAATCATGGGAAATTCAGGATATCGGCTCGCTATGCCCAATAGGTCATACGCTCGCTTTCGCTGCTGCCACAAGGGCGTTCGACCAATCGCTCGATGCCGGGGGAGCAACAGCGCGCGCGACGCACTCTCACGAAACTTCGCCGCAAACATCGCGGTCGCGCCAAGATTTTGGGTGACCAACACAGATGCCTCTTCTGGAGAAAGCAGAAATGGCTCAACTGACGGGGGCTCATCTGCTTCAGGAAATCGCAGGACAAAACCGTCTTCACTCCACATCATCTCTACATCCGGCCCGCCGAGCGCATGCACCTTTGCTACCACCGCCATCGCCCACGGAGCATGAACCCGGCTACCGAAGGGAGTAAGCAAACAGACACGCCAGAAACCCAGCTCATCACGCACACGTTCGATCAAAACAGTGCGATCATCAGGCACGATTTTCGTTGCCCGCTCTTGATCGGCGATGTAGTGCAATACATTCTCAGCAGCAATCGGATGCAAGTCATGTTCTTCAACAAGTCGAGCAATCGCTGCAGGACGAGGCATCTCGCGAATCTCCCGAACAAACGCGCCAATTCTTTTGCCAAACTCAATCGGTCTTCCTGGACGATCTCCATGCCAGAACGGAGTCTTTCCTGCCTCGCCAGGTGCCGGCGTAACAAGAACACGGTCCTGCTTGATCTCCTCAATCCTCCAGGCCGAAGCTCCCAATACAAAAACTTCGCCGGGCCTGCTCTCGAAGACCATCTCTTCGTCCAACTCTCCGACACGAATCGGCTTATCCCGATCACCCGCAAGAAAAACCCCGTAGAGTCCTCGATCAGGAATCGTACCCGCATTCAGGATGGCAATTCGTCGTACTCCAGATCGAGGAGTAATCCAATTCTTCACACGGTTCCATGTAATGCGAGGGCGTAACTCCGCAAATTCGTCAGAAGGATAGCGACCAGCCAGCATGTCCAACACTCCATCGAAGGCAGAACGGCTCAACCTTGCGAAGGGAGCAGCACGCCCGATCATCTGAAACAAAGCTTCATAGCTGACCCCAGGTTCTTCCTCCTCGTCGCTCCATCGGGCAATGCGTTCGCGTTCCTGAAGAGACAAAGGTGGGTAAGAGACGATCGCAACGATCTGCTGAGCCAACACATCCAGCGGATTGCGCAAGAACCTTATAGCCTCTACATGCCCTTCATGCATCGCCCGAGTTACCGCAGCGCAAGCAATCAGATCAGATCGATACTTTGGAAAAATCACACCGCTTGAAGGCATGCCGACTTTGTGTCCAGCACGACCAATCCGTTGCATTCCACTGGCAACCGATGGAGGTGATTCAATCTGAATTACCTGATCGATGGCTCCCATATCAATCCCAAGCTCCAGCGACGAAGTCGCCACCAAAGCGCGGATCTCACCAGCCTTGAGCAGTGCTTCGATCTCGCTTCGCTGCGAAGCCGCTAACGAGCCATGGTGCGCCCGGGCCAGAGGCTCGCCTGCGAGATCGTTCAATGTGCTCGCCATCCGTTCAGCAATACGACGCGCATTGACGAAGATCAGTGTCGACCGGTGTCGACGCACAATCTCAAGAACACGGGGAAAGATCGACTGCCAGATCGATGTTCGTTTCAGAACATCTCGTTTGTCCTTCTCTTTTGGGAGCCTACCATCACGCCCTGTATCCAGTTGCGCCATGTCCTCCACGGGAACTTCTACCCGAAGCTCCAGCATTTTGTGGGCGCCTGTATTTATGATGGTGACCGGACGATACCGCGGAAATACAGCCTCTCCCTGCTCTTGATCGACAAGGTCATCGTCGTTGTTATTTCCATGCAACACATCAGTTGCAGATGCATCTTTGATCGCGATGGGCCCCGTTGTACCGCCAAGGAATCGTGCTACCTCTTCCAAGGGCCGCTGGGTCGCTGATAGTCCGATCCGCTGGATCTTCCTTCCACACAGCTCTTCCAGTCGCTCCAATGACACGGCAAGATGCGCACCCCGTTTGGTCGGCACCAGGGCATGGATCTCATCGATAATGACTGTCTCTACAGCCCTCAAAGCCTCGGATGCGGCTGAAGTCAGCATCAGATACAGGCTCTCCGGGGTTGTAATAACGATCTCGCCAGGATACCTTCGGAATCTTACTCTCTCTCGTTGTGGTGTATCGCCTGTTCGAACGCTGATCTCAGGAATGTGCACCGCAACGCCTTCGCGTTTTGCAAGCGATGCAATTCCTTCTAGCGGCCGTTGCAGATTACGTTCAACATCCACGGCCAGCGCTTTTAATGGAGAAACATAGATGGCCTTTGTTCCGCAACCAATGTCAGAGGTACGATGAAACATCAGACGATCCAGACACCAGAGAAACGCTGAAAGCGTCTTACCGGTTCCGGTCGGCGCAAGGATCAAAGTGGACTCTCCCCGTGCAATGGCAGGCCACCCCTCAGTCTGAGGAGCCGTAGGCTCTCCCAATGATTCACTGAACCAACGGGCGGTCAGCGGATGAAAAAGTCCTAGAGCTTCTGCTTCTCGTTTCCGTGCAGGTGAACTTGTCACCTTGTTTTTCTTTGATTTGGATTCTACGTGTGGCATGGTTTCGGTGCTTGCAAGCACCACTATACGATGCGCTGAGAGGGCAACCTGTTACAAGGTATGCGTCAAGTGCGCACCACAGGCCGGTAAAAAAAGGATTCAGAAGAGAACTCTGTTTCAAAAAGGTCAGTCGATCCTTCGGCCTGCTCTGCATTTCCCAACAAAAGATAACCGTCGTCCGCCATGCGCTGGTAGACCGTGTGAAAAACATGACTTCTGTCTTCCTGGGAGAAGTAAAGAAGCACATTTCTCAACAGGACAAGATCGAAAGTGGGAAGACTCGGTGGCGGCGTACAGAGATTCACAGGATAAAACTCACACATCGCACGTAGACGCGGATTGATCTCCCATTCTTCTTTATCGCGGTGAAAGTACTTCAACAACATTCGCGCCGGCAGTCCACGGTTGATCTCCAATCTTCCGTAGCGTCCAGCCCGAGCATACTCGATCACCTTTCGAGAGATATCGCTTCCAAAAATCCTTACGTCCCATGAGGTCGTCTCCGGTAGATGCTCGGCTAGAAGGATCGCAAGACTATACGCCTCCTGCCCCGTCGAACTCGCTGCGCTCCATATTCGTAGCCTGCGTTCTTCTCTTCTGCGTTCAACCAGCTGCGGCAAAAGAATATCTCGCAACAGGTTGAACGTTTTCACATCCCGGAAAAAACTGGTCTCATTGATGGTCATTGCTTCGGCAACCGCGCGATGCAGGTGCGGCGGCTGATCGTTCTTTAACAGGTTAACGAAATCCCTTAGGCTCGCCACTCCCGCAGACTTTGCAATCGGTGTCAACTTCGTATCGAACAGCGCATTCCGCGAAGGATCAATCAGGTTGGCAGATTGCTCCAACACCAGCTCACGCAGGTACGCATAATCTGCATCAGTGCAGCCCATGAATCACCTCGCGCATAGGACCGGTAGTTGTATTGCGCAACGACACTTCTGTCTTCAAGGGGGAATTTGCCCGGACCCTCTGATTCACCTCGCGTGACATCACCCGCAGAGGAAGCGTCGCATCGGCAATTCCGGACTCGACTATTCTCCCAGGCATCCCCCAGACTGCCGAGGTAGCCTCGTCTTGCGCCAGAACAACGCCTCCTCGCTGATGAATTGCCCTGGCTCCTTCCAGACCATCGGAGCCCATTCCGGTCAGGACCAGCGCCAGAGTTCCCGCTCCGTACACCCGCGCGGCTGAGTAGAACAGGTAGTCCACAGCAGGTCGGCAGTAATGCAGCGGCTCTCGGTCGTGCAACTTAACCTGCGTTGCCTTTTGACCGCCCTCATAACGCTCCGAAAACGACGGCGCCATCTCGATCTCCATGTGAATATCTCCTGGAGCCAGCCAGACGGTTCCTCGTCGCAGTGGAGCTCCGTGATAAGCCTCTTGAACGTGCAGAGAGCAGCATCGGTCCAGACGCTCCGCCAACACATGGGTAAAAACCTTCGGCATATGCTGCACAATCAGTATCGGCACCGGAAGGTCCGACGCAAACTCTGGCAGAAGCTGTTCCAGTGCCGTCGGGCCGCCCGTGGAAACCCCAATCACTACAACCTCAACCGCCGTTGTCAGAGAGCCACCCGCGACAGGGTTTGTTCTCGAGATCGCAGTCTGACTGATCTTCGCAACTTCTTTCTGCTGTCCAGTCGATCGAACCTGTCCCCCGGCAAAAGCCGCAATCCTCGGTAATAGCTGCTGCGCCAGAGAGGACAAGGCGCTCTCAAAATCGCGCTGCCCTGCCGGTTTCATCACATAGTCCGCCGCACCGCGCGCCAACGCATCCAGAGTTGCGCGAGCGCCTCTCTCCGTATGAGAACTGCACATGATAACTGGAAGATGTGGATTGCTTTGACGCAGGCGTTCCAACACCTCCAGGCCATTCATCCTCGGCATCTCCAAATCGAGAATCAGAACATCTGGCGCCAGTCTTGCCACCTGCTCTACGCACTCTACGCCATCGCGAGCTGCATCCACGAGTTCCATTTGTGGCAGATCGCTCCGTCTGCTCCCGGAATAACGCTTGAATAAGGTCCGCATCACCTCACGTATCACCGCTGAATCATCCGCTGCAAGAACGCGCAAAGGCTGTGTCTCAAAGGAACTCATCACCGTCTATCCAGTCTCCCTAAATCCGAGAACTTCTCTGCTTTCTTCTCACGCGGCAAAGCCGAGCAACATCATCTTTTCTCGCAGGCTCTCTGGCGTGAACGGTTTCATCAGAAACTCATCAGCACCATGGTCGAGCGCCCTTGCAATGAAGCAGTTGTCGGCTTCCGTGGTTACCATCATCACCTTCATCTCCGGATGCAACTGCGCTCTGCGAACAGCCTGGATACACTCCAGTCCATTCATCACTGGCATATTCAGATCCAGCAACATCAGGTCGAAGTTTTCCTCCGCTGCAAGCACTGTAAGAGCGTGACTTCCATCCACCGCCTCTTCGCAGGTCACGCCCATACGGTCCAGCAGGTGTCGCAGATATTCCCGGATAAAGCTTGAATCATCCACAATGAGTGCTCTCATTGGCTCTCCTGTTTCTGTTACCGGAACATTCCGGTCTCTGCCAACCTCGAAGGCCGCAATTTCTGGGGATCAAGCTGCACCAGGAGATTGCCCTCCATCTTGTAAGCCCCATCGAAAAGCCACTTGCACTTCGCATCCAATGTGCAGGGGTTCGCCTCTAACATATTTCGACCAACAGTAACCACACTACCCACTGCATCCACCATCAGGCCAAACCTCTCCTGACCTTCATCATCTTCCAGAACCAGCACACATCCAGTCTCTGGACTCTCAGGTAATCCCAGCAAAGCGCGAAAGCTGATCGTCGTCAGCACATCACCGCGATAAGGAACGACTCCTGCGATAAATACTGGAGCCATTGGAACCCGTTCCAGGCCTCGCCGGCCGAGCACCTCACGGATCTTGCCCGTATCAATCCCAAAGCTCTCTTCACCGGCAAACATCGAACACACAGATACGCTCTCGGCTTCCTCCTGGATGTGCATCTCCTGTTCAACGATCTTCATGCGACCTCCTTCCAGCCCTTCGTTGCCTCCGCTCCAAAGCCCCGGAAAATCGTCGTCAACCTCTCCTTAACCAGCGCCAGGTCGATCTCTCCATTCGCGGCATCTTGCTCCAGAAGAGTTCCATCCGATACATCAAGCACCTGGCGAACCACAATTCCTATCCGCGAGCTTCTCGTCTGCGGATCTCCACAGATCAGAACCGTAATCGAAACATCGTCTCTTTGAAGTCCAGCTTCATCCAGCACATGGCCATCGTCGCGAAGTCGCAGAAGTTCGCTACGATACTGCAACATGGGCAAACCATTAGCATACTCAATCCGATCCAGAGGAACGCTCTCAATGCGCTCCACAACACCCAGTGGAAGCGCTGTTCTTTCGCGCGCACGATCTTCAAAAACCAGGAACGACGACCCGTCCTGCTGCGTTTCAGTCACCAGATCTTCTTCCTTCTCTTCCATCATCGGTTTCACGCCTGCGCGAGCCGCCGCGGCAGCAATATCCAAAATCAGGGCCAGGGCCCCATTGCCCAGAACAGTGGCTCCTGAAAAGAGTCCAATCTCGCGCAACACCGCCGAAAGAGGTTTAACCACAATCTCCTCCGGAGCCAGCAGATCATCCACCACCAGTCCATAGCGACAGCCCTCGGCCTCCAACACCGCCATGTAAACACCATGGTCCTCCGGAGTTCTCTTTAAGCCCAGCAGGCGATCTAGCCATACCATCGGCAACAGTCGCTCGCGCAGGCGATAAACTTCGGTGCTCCCCACACGTTCAATCACCTGGGAGGCATCTCGCTCCGGGATATAGACGAGCTCCACCAATGCAGTCTGCGGAAGCGCAAAGCTCTGCCCACCGCTTCGCACAACCAGCGCAGGAACAATCGCAAGCGTCAAGGGAACTCGCAGACGCAGCGTCGTACCCATGCCGACCTTGGACTCCAGTTCAACGCTCCCCCCAACCTTCTCTACATTGGCGCGTACAACGTCCATGCCCACGCCGCGACCCGATACAGTCGTCACTGCCGATGCCGTTGAAAATCCAGGTAGGAAGATCAACTGCAAGGCTTCTCGCTCGCTCATCTCCTCGGCCTGTTCCGGTGTCACCAGACCTCGCTCGATCGCCTTGGTCAGCACGCGGTCAATTGCGATTCCCCCGCCATCGTCTGAAACTTCGATCACAACCGAACCACTCTGATGGAAGGCTTTGAGACGCAAACACCCTTCAGCTGGCTTGCCTGCCAACACACGATCCGCAGGAGACTCAATACCGTGGTCCACAGCATTGCGAACTGCATGCGTCAGTGGATCTTTGATCGCCTCAAGGAGACTTTTATCCAACCCCGTCTCCTGACCGTAAAACTCGATCCGCACCTCACGCTTGCAGGTCCTGGCCAGATCACGAACCATCCGTGGGAATTTGCCGAAGAGGTTTCCAACCGGCTGCATGCGAGCTTGCATCACCGTCTCTCGCAGGTCCGCGGTCACGCTGTCCAGCCTGCGGGCCAGCTCGGGAAAGCTCGTCGACTCAACTCCGCTCTGCAACATCTGGTTCCGAGTCAGAACCAGCTCTCCTACGAGATTCATCATGCGGTTGAGAACTTCCACGTCAATCCGTAGAGTCTTATCGCTGTTCGAAACAGCAGCCTGCGAAATTCCCTGCCCGGAGCCCGCACCTTCAGAACCAGAGGGATTTATCTCCGCAGGAGACTTCATCGTGACGACCGGCGCCACCTTGTCGACTTCGTAGGCTTCGCCGTTCAACCGGGCAAGCTCTGCGATTAAATCGCTATCTTCATCCTCAGTGCGAGTCCCTTCTCCGCCAGTCTCCTCAATTAACATAAGAATTTCGCGCAGACCGTCGAGCAACCGCAACAGGCCGCTGACCAGCTCTTCAGTGACAGACAATCGGCCTTCCCGAAGCGAACCCAGGAGATGCTCTCCCGCATGGGCCAGCTTTTCCAGTCGGTCAAATCCCAGAAATCCGGTCGTCCCCTTGATCGTATGCACTGAGCGGAAGATCTCTCCCACCAGCTGCCCATAGTCTTCAGGCCGGGCTTCAAGCTCAGTCAGGCACCGCTCCATGCGGTCTAATCCCTCCTGACTCTCCGCGATAAACTCTTTTGTCAGATCGTCCACATCCCTCTTATCGGGAAAGATCAACGAAGCATTAGTAATCGTGGACTTGTCATCTTTTCAGGCAACCGGTAGCCTCACCCCATGTCTCAAAACGAATCACATCGCGGTATCTCCCCAGAACAACGCGATCAGCTTCACCATCTCGCACGTCAGGTTGCGGAAAACGCCTACGCCCCGTACAGCCAGTTCCGAGTAGGAGCCGCCATATTGCTCGAAGATGGAAAGACTGTAACTGGATGCAATGTTGAAAATGCATCCTATCGCCTCACTACATGCGCTGAGCAGTCCGCCATCGCCTCAGCCGTCGCGCTTTATGGACCCTCCATCCGCATCCGGGCGATCGTCATCGCCAATCTCAATCATGCTGCCAGCCAGCCCTGTGGAGCCTGCCGTCAGACAATTCACGAGTTCAGCTCGCCGCAAACAGAGGTCTTCTTCCCCGACGCAGATGATTCCCTCACCCGCGCAACTCCCGCGGACCTCTTACCCTACGCCTTCATCCTGAAAGAACCTTCACCTGCTCCCGGAAATAGATCTACGCCATGAACCCCATTCACCCCATTGATGTGGTCCTGCGTAAACGCGATGGTCACTCTCTTCGTGATGAGGAGATCCATGCCTTCATTCGCGCCATTGTTGAACGCACTCCGGAAAGACAGCTCGTCACTGACGCCCAGATCGCAGCCTTCCTGATGGCCGTCTTCCTTCGTGGACTCGACGCCCGCGAGCTCGCCACTCTCACGTCGGTGATGCGTTTCTCTGGAGACACCTTCGACGCCACACCTCTCAAAACCTTCACCGTCGACAAGCACTCCACCGGCGGCGTTGGCGACAAGACATCACTGCTCATCGCCCCTATCCTCGCCGCTGTTGGTCTTGCTGCCCCTACACTCGAAGGAATTCCCGGCATCTGTGTCCCCATGATCAGCGGCCGCTCTCTTGGTCACACCGGAGGAACGCTCGACAAGCTGGAAACCATCCCCGGATTCAATACACAACTGAATCTGCAGCAACTGGCGGAAACACTCAAACAATGCGGTGCTGCACTCATCGGGCAGACGCCACGTATCGTTCCCGCCGACCGTACGCTTTATGCTCTGCGTGACCACACCGGCACAGTCGAATCCCCTTTCCTCATCACGGCCAGCATCATGAGCAAGAAGCTCGCCGAATCTCTCAATGCTTTGGTCCTCGACGTAAAAGTCGGCTCTGGCGCTTTCATGCCCAGCTACGAAAAATCAAAGTTCCTCGCCGAATTGATGGTCCAGACCGGGGAGACCTCTGGAACTCGCACTGTCGCTCTGCTCACCAGCATGAACGAACCGCTTGGCCGCTTCTCGGGCAACTGGATCGAAGTATGGGAGTGTGTCGACATCATGCAGGGCAGACGTCACCCGGTGTCTCGCGATCTCATCGAACTCTCAAACATCCTCTCTGGATGGATGCTCCATCTGGCAGGTCGTGCCTCGACCCCGGAAGAGGGTGCCAGGCTCGCCGATCAAATCCTTACCTCCGGCGATGCTTACAAAGCGTGGCTCAAGATCATCGCAGCCCAGGGAGGAGATCTGTCCGTCTTCGAAAATCCCGCCTCGCACCACAAGCCAACCGCCTCACGCATCCTCAAAGCATCTCAGTCTGGCTATCTGGCTTCCATGGATTGCAAACAAGTGGGCTGGGCTGTCCAGCGCCTCGGAGCCGGCCGTGCCAAACCCGGGGATCCGGTCAGTGCCCATGCCGGTATCGAATCTCATGTGAAACTTGGCGATCATATCGAAGAAGGCCAGCCTCTCTTCACCCTCTTCAGCGAAGATGCCTCCCTGCTCGATGAACCCGAACAGATGTTACAAAACACTCTCGTCCTCACAGCTGAGCCCCCCGTCATCGAGCCACTCATCCGTGAAACCATCTCCGCCTCAGGAGCACAACCATGACTCTCGCGTCTCGCTCCGAAAAAGAAAAGATGATCGCCGGCGAACTTTACAACGCCGAAGATCCTGAGCTGGTTGCGGACCGTGCCCACACAGCCCTGCTTCAGCACCGGTACAACTCCACTTTGCATCACACTGATACGCATTTTCCCCTGCTCCAACAACTTCTTGGCTCTGTGGGGAAAGGCGCAGTGGTCAGACCACCATTCTTTGTCGACTACGGTTACAACATCCATATCGCCAGTAGCGCGTTCCTGAACTTCAACTGCGTTCTCCTCGATGTCACCAGCATCACGATCGGAGAGCGAACCCAGATCGGTCCTGCGGTTCAGATCTATGCCGCTGATCACCCTCGAGA
This sequence comes from Edaphobacter sp. 4G125, assembly GCF_014274685.1. Classification (NCBI taxonomy): domain Bacteria; kingdom Pseudomonadati; phylum Acidobacteriota; class Terriglobia; order Terriglobales; family Acidobacteriaceae; genus Edaphobacter; species Edaphobacter albus. The sequence continues at coordinate 2,100,085 of NZ_CP060393.1, read as the reverse complement.
TCCAGCAATCCGTCGCGTCAATCTCGAAAACGGACGCCCCGTCCGTATCGGCGCCAACGTCTGGATCGGGGGTGGGGCAATCATACTTCCCGGAGTTACCATCGGCGACGACGCCATCATTGGAGCCGGTTCTGTTGTTACCCGCGATGTACCTTCTGGAGCGACAGTTTTCGGTAACCCTGCTAGAATCAAGCGACAAGTTCCATAAAAATCAGATTTCCGATTCACTTTGCCGTAGATTCGTTGTCCGCTTTCTGCCTTGAACTGAAAAGCATCACCATCAGCAGGCTCACTGGGCCCTCTTCGTCTTTTAAAAAGAAGCCTGCGCCAGAAAGCACGAACTGATGAACTACGCTTTTCTTCCCGATCTCTCAGCCTTGGCGATTCTTATCGTCATTCTGTTGCTGCTTCGCCGCCACCATCCTCAGCGGCAAGCCAACCTCTGGCTGCTCGGACTCTTCTTCACTCTCATTGAGTCTTCCGCGCATATCTTCTATACCCCAAACGGACTTCCCGGCACGTTTTTGCATACGATCGTCATCGTCTGTTATCTTCTCGCTGGAGCCGTCTTCGTCTGGGCATCCGGCGATCATCCTCCTTCTGATCGGAGGAGCTTCCTCTTCCTCTTGATTAACATCTTCCCCCTCCTTGGAACCTGTGCGACCTATGGCCTGCACCTGTTCTCGGCGAAAGCGTTTTTGCCCTGGGTAGCCCTCGGACTGGTTGCCGGAATTGTCAGCGCTCTTTATCTCCATCGCAATCGGGTCCACGCCCTGCTGCTGGCTGCCGGATGGCTGTCGATGGGCCTGCTTGTCTCTCATGGCAAATACCGGGATGCGGTCTACTGGAGCCTAGGCGTCGTCTACGCTCTTGCTACCGCCAACTTCTACCACAAGCTCCCACGCCGCAGCACAGGCAGGCTTGCCATCGTCACTGGATTTTCCATCTGGTCCTTCTTTTTCTTCCTTCATCCCTTCATCGTCCACTATCGCACCTACGCCGATATCGCCTCACATCTCTGGAATCTACAGAAGTCCCTCATCTCCATCGGCATGATCCTTGTCATGCTGGAAGAGCAGGTCACCTGTAACCGCTGGCTCGCTCATCACGATGAGCTAACCGGCCTTCCCAACCGCCGTTCCTTTGAAGATCAGCTCTCGACCGCATTAGAGCGATGCCGTCGTGCTCATTCAACTCTGGCTCTCTTCATGCTCGACCTCGATGGTTTTAAGCAGATCAATGACACACACGGACATCACGCTGGCGATCAGCTTCTTCGTCACGTCGCCGCCAACCTACAGGAGCACGTCAAGGGATACAGCGCCATCGCCCGCCTTGGAGGCGATGAATTCACCTTGGTGGCCTGCGATCCCCATCTCAGTGAAACCGTCGAGCAGCTTCGTGACGCCATCCGCGACGCCACCGAACGACCATTCTCCTTCGACGGAAACAACCTCACCGTCTCTGCCTCCATCGGAATCGCGCTTTTTCCCGAAGATGCCGACGACGCGACCCGCCTCTTGAGAATCGCGGACCTTCGTATGTACTCCATCAAGCAGGCTCGCACGCCGTTGCGTCATGTCCGCCTCGACAGTGTTCCGTCTCTTACTGCAAGTGGGCGATTTCGCAGCCGCACCGCCTCCGGACATCTCTAAGAAACTGCTGGTTCTCCGCACGCGAAGCCTTTACACTCTTCCCACCAGCACATCTGCACTCTTGTAGGAGAGCCACCTCTTTGTATCGATTCACCGGACTGCTCGGACTTCTCGTCTTCCTCGCGCTCGCCTACGCCTTCTCCACCAACCGCCGCGCCATCCGCTGGCGCACTGTCGCCTGGGGTCTCGGGCTCCAGATCGTCTTTGCGGTCATCGTTCTCAAGTCCACCATCGGACAGCAAATTTTCACAACGGCTGGCAATGGCATCAACAAACTGCTTGCCCATTCCATCGCCGGATCTTCCATGGTCTTTGGCTATCTGGGCGGTAACAACTCCACCGCCTCCGTCTTCGCCTTCCGCGTCCTGCCGACCATCATCTTTATCTCGGCCTTCTTTGCTGTGCTCTATTACATCGGCTTCATGCAGTTGGTCATTCGAGTCTTCGCCTGGGTCATGCAGAAGACCATGGGAATCTCTGGAGCTGAATCCACGAATGTCGCCGCCAGCATCTTCATGGGGCAGACCGAGGCCCCGCTCACCATTCGACCGTTTCTCGATGGAGCCACTTACTCCGAACTGATGACCATCATGACCTCCGGTATGGCGCACGTCTCCGGCGGAATCATGGCAGCCTATATCGCCTATGGAATCCATGCCTCTGACCTGCTTGCCGCCGTCATCATGACAGCTCCCGGCACCATCCTCATCTCCAAGATGCTTGTGCCCGAAACCGAAGTCCCGGCTACCGCAGGCATCGTCAAGATGCCACCGACTGAAGAGCATGCAAATGAAAACCTCATCGGAGCGATCGCGCGCGGAACCATCGATGGCGGCTCACTCGCCTTCAACGTCGCCATCATGCTCATCAGTTTTCTTGCGCTCGTCAGCCTTGCGAATGCCGTCCTCGGTGGGATTCACAATTATCTGCTCCCGCATCACATTCCTTTTCCCGAAAGCCTCAATGCCATCCTTGGTTTCTTCTTTGCGCCAATTGCATGGTTGATTGGGGTTCCCTGGCACGAAGCAAAACTCGTGGGCAATCTTCTCGGGACCCGCACTGTACTCAATGAACTGGTAGCCTACACCGATCTTGGTGCGCAGAAAGCCATCCTCTCACCGCGAACCTTTACTATCGCCACTTTTGCTCTCTGTGGATTTGCCAATCTCAGCTCCATTGGTATCCAGATCGGAGGCATCGGAGCGCTGGTTCCGAATCGCCGCAACGATCTCGCTCGATTAGGCCTTCGTGCCATGCTCGCGGGAACGATGGCGAACCTGATGTCCGCCTCTATTGTTTCCATGCTTCTTCGCTGATCACAGGCAACCTTTTCGGAATAACAACATTTTCGATGGCCCCGCGTTTACCTCACAGAACGCTTCGCGGAAGTACACACGCAAAAGCGTCAGTGAGGGCTACGATGAAATCTCCCCGAGTCGCTGTTGTCATCCTTGCGCTTCCCCTGATCCTTCTTGTGGGGTGCTCCTCTCCTCGACCATATGCCTATGCACCGCCTCCACCACCTCCGCCGCCTTATAACTCTGTCCCTCCATTGATTGATCGTGCGAATCATGAAGGCTTCCGTATAGGAGTCGATGCCGGCACGCGCGATGCCTATCGCGGCTTCAGCTATCAGCCTCGCCGCGATAGGGCCTTCCACGACACTCCCGGATACGATCCCGCTCTCGGACCATACGGCCCTTATCGCGATGCATTTCGAAATGCATACCTGCGAGGATACGATCGAGGGTTCTATCGTCGATAATCACAGCTCCTAATACAAAACGTTGCCTGTACATTGATCGAGGGCTCCTGCGTCTCACGCTGGGAGCCCTCGATCTTTACATGAGCCTCTGAATCTCATAACCTTCACTCGCAAGCTAAATCGCTTTTCTTACTTCATTTTGAAAGAGGTTCAATTCGCATGCCCCTGGACCGCAGAACATTCATCAAGACGGGCAGCCTCGCCGCCGCCGCTACCAGCCTTCACGTTCTCGCCGCAGAACCCAGTCAGGCGTCAGCCTCCAAATCCCCCAATGACAACGTCCACCTCGCCCTGATCGGCGCTGGAATTCAAGGACAAGGTGACACGCGCGCTGCTCTTCAGGTTCCAGGAGTAAAACTGGTCGCGGCCGCCGATTGCTACGATGGCCGCCTCACACATTGCAAAGAGCAATGGGGAACAGGCACCTCCAATAATGTCGACCTCTTCACCACCCGCGACTACCGCGAAATCCTCGCCCGCCCCGATGTTGATGCCGTTCTTATCGCTACCCCCGACCACTGGCATAAGACCGCCGCTGTCGACGCCATGAAGGCCGGTAAAGATGTCTATCTCGAAAAGCCGATGATCCATCTCTATTCCGATGGGCCCGAGATCATCAACACCGCAAAGTCCACGAATCGCATCCTTCAAGTCGGCAGCCAGCGTGTCAGCTCCATCGCCTATGCCAAAGCCAAGGAGCTCCTCGCCTCCGGAGCGATCGGTCAGCTCAATATGGTCTCCGCTCGCTGGGACCGTAACTCCTCAATCGGTGCCTGGAACTACTCTGTCCCCACTGATGCCAGTACTCAGACCTGCGACTGGCCTCGCTTCCTCGGCTCTGCACCAAAGATCCCCTGGAACCCAGAACACTTCTTCCAGTGGCGCAAGTGGAGCGCCTACGGCTCCGGAGTCGCTGGTGACCTCTTTGTCCATCTCTTCAGCGGAACTCACTTCATCACCGGATCCACAGGTCCAACCCGGGCCATGGCTACCGGTGGTATTCGCTACTGGAAAGACGGACGCAATGCCGACGATGTGCTCCTTGCTCTCCTCGATTATCCCCAGGGCTTCAACCTCAGCCTTCGCGTGAACTTTGTATCGGGAGGTGAAGAAAGCGAAGGATTTCTCTTCACTGGCTCTGAGGGAACTATGGAGATCGCCGGCCAAAGCGTCATCCTCACTCGTGTACCCCGCGAAAAAGAACCGGGCTACACCGTTTCGACCTTCGCCAACGCCGAACAGAAGAAGTTTCTGGATCAGTACCACGAGAAATATCCGACGACGCCCCCAACTGGCCCCGTCTACTCGGCTGTCGAGAAATACTCCGCTCCGAAGGGCTACTCCGACAGCGTGGATCACTTCCGCAATTTCTTCCGCTTCGTCCGCACGCGCCAGCAACCGATAGAAGACCCCACCTTCGGCTTCCGCGCCGCTGGAGCGGCTCTGCTCAGTAACGTTAGCGTCGAAAAGGGCGAAGTCGCCAAGTGGAACCCAGACACCATGAAGCTCGGCTGAAAAAAATAGGAATCCTGGGTGCGAACGTCCCTTCTCATCCAGGATCACCCATACGAACTGAGGAATTGTCCTCCTGAACAAACATAAAGTGTCATCCTGAGCGAAGCCCTCTCGTTGCTTTATCGTGAGAGGCGAAGTCGAAGGATCTGCGGTTCGCTTGAAGCGACCACTCTTCCTTCAAATATGGGAGAACAATGAAACTACGACTCGCCATCTTTGCCGCCGCACTCTGCACGCTCACTTCGCTTCCTGCACTCGCCCAATCCCCTGTCACCGACCGTCCCATCCGCGTCGTCATCGTCGGCCTGGTCCACGGACATGTAAAAGGCTTCCTCAACGCCTTGCCGAAAAATCCTGCGGCTCAGCTTGTCGGTATCGTTGAACCCAACACAGCACTCGCGCATCAGTACGCCACCCAATATCACCTCCCCGCTGCCCTCTTCTCCACCGATCTCGAACGGACTCTCACGACACAACACCCCGACGCCGTCCTCGTCTACACCACAATCCAGGATCATCGCCGCGTCATCGAGGCTGCTGCCCGTCACAACATCAGCTCAATGGTCGAAAAACCTCTTACCACTACGATGGAAGACGCTCTCGCCATTCGCCGTGCTGCCCGTGAGCATCACGTTCATGTTCTGGTCAACTACGAGACCACCTGGTACACCTCCAATGCTGAAGCCATCCGCGAAGCGCAGGCCGACCACCTCGGTACGATCCGCAGAGTCGTCGTGCACGACGGCCACGAAGGCCCCAAGGAGATCGGTGTCGGTCCCGAATGGCTCCCCTGGCTCACAGATCCCGTGCAGAACGGCGCTGGTGCCCTCTTCGATTTCGGTTGCTACGGCGCAGACCTGATGACTGTGTTGATGCACGGCAAGGCTCCTCTCTCCGTCACCGCTGTCACCCAGACCGATAAGCCCCAGATCTATCCGCACGTCGACGATGAAGCCACTATCATCATTCGCTATCCCGGTGCTCAGGCTGTCCTGATGCCCTCCTGGAATTGGCCTTTCGCTCGCAAAGATATGGAGGTCTACGGAGCCACCGGTTACCTCATCACTGTCGGCCCTAACGGCCTCCGCTCTCGTTATCACGGCGAAAAGGAAGAGTCGCAGAAAAATGCGCCACCACTCGCTTCTGAGCAGTCCAACTCGCTTGCTTATCTCGCTGCTGTTCTTCATGGAAAGATCAATCCACAGGGCGATCTTTCTTCGCTCGATACCAACATGATCGTTATGCAGATTCTCGATGCCGCACGCACCTCGGCTCAGACCGGACGCACCGTCGAGCTAAAACCGCTTCCTCAATAGACGTCCTAAATCTGCTCGTGCTTCCTGTCTCATCTTCTTCGCGACCGTAGCATTTGGACAGGAACCCCAACACCCCGCCGAATCTCCAAGCCTACGCCATGACCGGGACCGGATGGCTATCGCAACCCACTTTTCTTGTGCATCATCTCGGCACAAACCACACCGAGTCACTTTGGCGTGTCTTGGTTTGCATCCGCGTTACCGTCTTCCACCCCGAGAGTTCTCGTGGTACTCGTCGCGGCGCCTTTCAGGGCCTTGCGGACGTTCCGATAACTCTTGGTCAGCGCATTGCCGGTATTTCGCTGCGCCTTGTCCAGCGCCCGGTTGGTCTTGTCATTGGCAAGCACCAGTGCCGTGTCGGTGCTACGACCTCCAATAGCAACTCCGTTAACAGCGGAATTCCCTCCGTAGATCGCCGCCTGCGCGGGCCGCTTGGAGGGATTGGCCCATGCCACATCCGTCTCCGGAAGACGCTCCAGTCGCTTCACTCGAGCTTCGGTAAAATCGCTGCGCCGCATCTTGTCTGCCAGCGGCCACTGCGGCGACGCCACCCATACCGCGCCGTCCGCCGGATACAACCATTCGCCTAAGTTGACCACGTCTTCCGTCTTCATCTTGTCCATATCCGCGCAGTGGTCACCCCCACAACCGTGCGTGCATAACTCCTCGTTCAAAAACGAGCCATGCTTTCCCGAGGAAATCCATACCGTCGCACCTTGGTCCTCTGCCTCTAAGGTTGAGGCTCGCGTGATCTGGCTGGCATCGCACACCGTATCCTCATGCGCCGCGGCGTACCAATACATCGCTCTCCACTTCGACCTTCCCTCGCTACCGGATTCCCTCCGCAGCAGTACTGCAACGTGCTCGGCATCGAGCGCGTGCCCCATCTGTCCGCAGTCCTTCCGCCACAGATGATAGAAGTGCAACTCCAGCTCGTCCTTGCGGAGCGGGAACGCCTGCCCATACACCGTACCGTCATCGCTAACCACGGTCGGCACAGCCAGTCCTGGAGCAAACCGCGCCGGCTTCACCGAACAATCCTCTCTACTGATCATCCACCTCGGCTGGAACTGATCGAGCAGTTCCCCTTCCAGCACGTTGCTTAACCCGTCATGGTCACTGTCCGCCGCCGCAGCAGGCTTTGCCGCTTGCGCTACCACAAGCCCTCCAGCCGCACACCACAAAATCCCGGCGAAGACGATGCGATCCATGGGCTCATTCTCCCCTTCCTTTTTACAACGTGTCCAATTCCTTACCCGGCCAGCGAACATCCCATGATCATCCCGGAGCCACAGCAAATCCCTGCCCATTCTCACCGTGTCAAGTCTCTCTCCCGGTGGAAATCCCCTCGCTCCCTCCGTCTACACGGCGCCGCAACCCGCTTTCCGCATCACGAAATAAACCGGGAAAATCTGCAGAATTGATCCACGCTACTCGCTAAACTGTTAGTAAGGAACAAGTACATAAAAAGAAGTCTCCGGGATGAAATTCCGTCCCTGGGAAGTCCAAGGCTAAATTATCCATTTTGAATACTTTGTACACTTTTGGCAGGGAGGGGTATTGACGCCAAACAACAAGACGACAGAGGCCGGAGATCACTTCACGCAGGCCACAAAGGCTGCAAAATACATCCGTTCTCTTACCCCGCTCCAGCCTCGGCTTGGACTCATCCTCGGCTCCGGCCTGGGAGACTTTGCCGATCGTGTCGACAACGCTACTGCAATCCCCTACTCCGAGATCCCCAACTTCCCCGTCTCAACCGTTGCCGGACACTCTGGAAGATTGATCATCGGAACCATCGGCGGAATCCCGGTCGCCGTCATGCAGGGACGCGTCCACGCCTATGAAGGATATTCAATGGCCCAGGTTAGTTTTCCTACCCGCGTCCTTGGACTCCTCGGCATCAAACGTCTCATCGTCACCAACGCCGCCGGAGGCATCAACACTCGCTACGGTCAGGGAGCGATTGTGACTATCTCGGACCACATTAATCTCACCGGTGCCAATGCCGCTCTAGGGCCCAACGAAACCCGTTTCGGCCCGCGGTTCTTCGATATGACCCAGGCCTACTCTCCTGCCCTGCGCCTCCTTGCAAAAGAAGAAGCTGCCAAACAGGGCTGGAAACTCGACGAGGGTATCTACATCGCGGTCCTCGGCCCCAGCTATGAGACTCCCGCTGAGATTCGTGCCTTCCGCACTCTCGGCGCAGACCTCGTCGGTATGTCCACCGTGCACGAGGTCATCATCGCCCGTCACATGGGAATCGAGATCCTCGGCCTCTCGGTCGTCACCAATATGGCCGCAGGAGTCCTCGATCAGCCCATCAATCACGAAGAGGTCATGGAGATCGGACGTCGCATCGCAGGTCAGTTCACCGGCCTGCTCACCGCCCTGATTCCGAAATTAGCGAATAAGACATAACCCTATACCGAAGTATCGAATTGAACCGATAAATACAACGTGTCATCCTGGGCGAAGTTTGGCGCGATAGCGGCAAACAGGGTCGAAGGATCTGCGGTTCAATTCTGTTCTCGTAAAGAAAGGAGGTGCCCATGTCAAACGAACAACCCGAACAACTCCTCCTCCCGCAGCGCCCACTCATTCTAGGAGTGGGTGGCTGTTCCGGCTCCGGGAAGACCACTCTCGCTCGTGAACTGACCACGCAGCTCTCTGCAACGCTGTTGCCGCTGGACTTCTACTATCGCTGTCTTGGCCATGTGCCTCCCGAAGAACGCGCACTCCAGAACTTCGATCACCCAGACTCACTCGAACACAAACTACTCGCCCAGCATATCGAGGAACTCGCCGAAGGTCGCTGCATCGAACGGCCCATCTATGACTTCACCACGCACACTCGCGTGCCTGACCGCACCGAAACCGTCGTGCCCGCTCCGGTGCTCATCGTGGAAGGCATCCTCGCGCTCCACTATCCACATATCAGGAATCTTTACGACTTCAGCATCTACGTCAACGCGCCCAACGAAGTCTGCTTGAACCGTCGCATCTATCGCGACATGCTCGAACGCGGCCGCACCGAAGAGAGCGTCCGGGCCCAGTTTGAAGCCACCGCACGTCCCATGGCCGAACTCTACGTTCTCCCCTCGGCCCCACATGCTTCCATCACTGTTGAAGGAACGGACGCCCTCGACTGGTCAATCGAGCAGGTTTTACAGCGCCTCCACCAGCTTGGTCTCCTGCGTACCATCCACTACAACAGCCGTAGCGAACGATAGCTCAGCGACCATATCTACAATCTGTTCCCTGGCCTGCGCCGAAAGAACAAAACGATCTTCACGCTCCTGCACCACCGCGCCAAAACGCACCCGCGCCTGCACTCTTCGCATGCTCGCGAGCCGCACAATATGAGGAAATAGAAGAGCGTCACCCCACCAGCACACATCATTCGCGACTGAGTATTCTTCTTCCTCAACTGAGTAAGCGAGCGCCGCAGTCTGAAGCGCAACTCCTTCGTTCAACACTGAATGGAAAAGTCCGCGCCGAAACGGTAGAGTCTCTGACCCATTCGTCGTCGTCCCCTCAGGAAAGAACAGCACCGGAACTCCACTGCGATACGCTTCAGCCATCGCATGATTCACGGCAGGATAGGAAGGAGGCCCCCCACCCCGCACCACAAACACCGTTCCCGCCTGCTTCGTCAGCCATCCGATTCCAGGCCAACCGCGAACCTCAGCCTTGGCCACCATGATGAATGGCCGAATCGCAGCATAGAGAAGAATATCCAGATAGCTGAGATGGTTCGAAACCAACGCTCCATACTCAGGAAATCTGCCCTTCACACTCCACTCCACCCCGAGAGCACGAACGAGCCTGCGGCAGTAACGATGAATCTTTTCTGCACCCTCGGCAGCAGAACGAGCGGGTCGCAGAAAGAAATCTATGCCCAAGACCAGAAGGAGTCCCGTAACATGCAGGATTCTCCAAGCAGAACGAGCCCAGCGCAACTTCAGCACCTCTCGAGGAATCGCGCCGCTACTCGCGGATGCAGAGTCTGCAGGTCGAGCAGCGTAAGAAAGTCGATGGTCCGGAACTCATAGTCGATCGCGGGTTCTCCGCAAATCTTCGCTCCAATCGCGAGATAGGCCCGCAACAGCTTCGGTGCCCGCTCTATCACCACCGGTCCGTCAGGGCCGGGCATAGCGAAGGCCGGCGTCGGCCGTGTCAGCAACTCAGGCTCAACCATAAAGTCTTGGAGCGAAGCATGGACAGCATGTCCCATTTGCGGTTCGAGAGAATTGAGCGAGCAGCAGCCCATCATATAGCGGCCGCCGTTGGCCAGAGCATAACGCGCGATCCCGCGCCAGAGCAGATTGAGCACCTCTGGCGAGCGATGATCACGATGAATGCAGGCACGCCCCAATTCAACAATCTGGCTCCGCATCCTCTCATAAGGAGCAAAGCAGAACTCCTGCTCGCTGTAGTAACCAAAGTTGCGACCCGCTACATCTCCCATCTGCAACCGATAGGTTCCAACGATTGTGCCTGTCGCCCTCTCTTCCACGAGAAGATGGTCACAGACCTCGTCGTAACGGTCCTTATCGTAGCCGTCGACATAGGCTGACTCAAGTCCCTCGTTCATCTCGAGGTTGAAGACGAGAAAACGCAGTCGATAAGCAGCTAACCGGTCTTCCTCTGTAACCGCGAGGCGCGCAACATAAGGCCCTGCTTCGAGCCGAACCTCTCTTCGAGAAGAGGGCTCTGCAACGAAAACTGTAGAGACCAAAGGAAGAAGAATGACTTCGGAAGACCCTTTAACGCTAACCATCGACTCTCCTTGACGCCCAGGATGAGTGCTTCGAGGTCAGTCTGCTTGGATTTGTGTTACAGAATGTTCAAACCATGTGAAGATTCGTTGAATCAAAAATGGTGCACCGCTTCAGTACCCATTACTGCACGTGCCAGCTCACCCACGGCTACCCATGCCTCTTGTGCAGCCCGCTTACGATGGTCTGCATCAACCGAAAATGCAATCGGTTCCTCTGCAAAGCGAACTTCTGCTCGAACACCGCGCAAGCCCAAAAGGCGGAAGATGTGTGGCACAAGGATCACATCGTCTCCCCAGTAACAAACATCCTCTGTAACGGTGGCACTGCCGTTCCCTTCACCAAGGTGATAGCAGATATGGGCCGGAGTAATCTCTCCTCCTGCTGCCCGAGCCTGTGATAAAAGCCCACTGTGGAACTTTAGGAGACCGCTGCCATTAGAAGTTGTTCCCTCCGGGAAGAAGACAACCGGCAATCCTGCGTTGAAGGCGGACTCCAGTCCGGTTCGTGCTTTAAGCGCTGAACCACCATGTCCTCGCGCGACATAAACCGTGCCCGCCATATTCGTCATCCATCCCAGCACCGGATAATCGGCAACCTCTGCCTTCGAGACAAAGACGCAGGGATGCAATGCGGCAAAGACAACGATATCGAGGTAACTAAGGTGATTGGAGATTACGGCCCCCTGCTCCGGAAACTTTCCTGAGATCTCGACCTCGATGCCGAGACCACACAAGGCTGTGGATGCAAACCGGTGCAGCCATTCCGCCCGGGCCTGGCGAGTTGAAGGACGCCGGACGACGAGCTCTGTCCCGAAACGAACGAAATAGCCAGCAAGCTGAAAGCTCCGGGCGACCGACCGAAAGAAACTCACTCCGTCCTTATCCTCCCCTCCGCAGGAAGTCTATCCTGAGAAGAGCCGATTATGGATACACCAAGCCTCAAAGAAGGTAACGCCCCAAACATCTCAGCCGATCCTTCCGAGAATCGCAGCTTGCTGTACCGGCGGATCATATTGCCGATTCTGGCATTGCTTCGCCGGGGAGCTTCGCCCAGGCGCCTAGCCTGGAGCATCGCCGTCGGGCTACTGATTGGGATCAATCCGCTCCTCGGCACAACCACAATCCTTTGCTTTGCGGCAGCCATCGCATTGCGACTCAATATTGCCGCCTCCCAACTGGCGAATCACATGGTCTATCCGCTACAACTTCTCCTGTTGGTCCCTTTTCTGGAGCTTGGCAGCTACGCCTTTCATACGAAGCCCCTTCCCTTCTCCTCAAAGGCTCTATTGGAGGCCATTCGGAAGGATCCCATCGAATTTGGCCGCAGGATCTGGCGCTGGGAGTGGCACGCCTTCCTGGTTTGGGCGACCATCGCTGCCGTTCTCGTACCGCTGATTGCGCTTATCCTTACGCCAGTGCTCAGGAAACTTTCGACCCGTCTGCAACGATCAAAAAACAATATCGAAGACGATCGCTTTTTACAGAGCTAAAGCTATATATTCCTAATTCGCGCCATGGAACTCTTCAACCGGATCAGCGCTGCGAACCCAAGCGGTATAGATCATGTCACGAAGTTCAATCGCACCTGCCGCAAGCCGCTCTTCCGTAAAAGTCTTGGCCTCCGGGGTTCCAGTCCCAACAAAACCTCCGGCCTTCTCCAATTGATAGGTCTTTTCGACCAGGGTCGCGGAGTGGCGTAGATAGCTCATGTAGTCTGTCCACTCGTCGTTCAGCAGCTTCGGCTGAGAGGCCGCAACCAAAGGAGCAACATCGGTAGACCTGACGTTGGCAGTCACATAGATGGACTCGAAGAGCGAATGAATCTTGTGTGCCGTCGTATAGCCATTGGGATTGGGTCCTGTCCAACCGTTGTACTGGATCGTGACATGCAGTGGCTGGGCTCCATCGGCGACATAGTGACCGAGCCATGCCGCGTAATAAAGAATCGACGTCTCCGCGGGCTTGGTATCTTCTCCTGCCGCGAGCAGCTTGCGGTACTCACGCATACCAACCTTGAGTCGCTGCCAGACCTCTTCGGTCACGTAAGGCTGAAGACCCACCTTCTCGGGAGTCATCTGAATCTCGGGATGCGCAGCCTGTGCCTGCATCAGGGCGCGAACGTAGTCATAGCGCTTTTTCGGCAAGGTACCAATCAGGTCAGCTTGCTCAAAATCAATAAAATGTTCTGGAGCCTGGGCATCTCCTAACTCTTGTTCGGCGCGATTGCGCCACCGGTCGGGCTCGGGCCCAAGATACTCCATCGTGTCGAGAGCATTGCCGTTCCGCAGAAATGCGGGAACATCTTTGGGGAGATAGGTTGCCGCCAGCCGGTTGATCATACGATGACCATCGCCACCCCAGGCGAACGAAGGTTGAACCGACATCCACGGCACCAGGGCAGAGGCCATCACAAAACGAATCACACGGGCAAACTTAGGCATAACCCGAGTATATCTGGCCTATGGTAGCGGCTTCGATGCGCGGCTTTTCTGGTATTGCCACCAGAAGGCGAGGATGACAATACCGGCTCCCAGGAGATAGGTCACCATTCCCACCACCTGGGCACGGGCCTGAAACCTGTCATCGATCAATACCTTCCATAACCCCAACGACTCTTTCTCGCCGAGGACCCATTGCCCGAAGTTCCACATCACATGAAGCCCAATCGGAACGGCAAGTCCTCGGGTTGCAAGCGCTGCCATGCCAAAGAGCAGCGATCCTACAAAGACACCAAGGAAGGCGTTCCCCCATGTATAACCACCGCCCACATGTTCCAAGGCAAAGACAATAGCTACAATTAGCTGCGCTGCAAGAGACCCAAAGAAGCTCTCCATGCGTCGTAACGGATATCCACGAAAGGCCAGCTCTTCTCGACAGGCAAGCGACAGATATGCGAACAACGGAACAATTGCGGTCCACGCGTTCGTATGGGGAACTCGCGTCCAACGAGCGTGAGCTATCAGTGCAATAAAGAATGCCTGAACCGCTACGAGGGCAATCCCCAGTGTTGCTCCGAACAGAAGACGGGAGAGGCTTTGAATCCGAAAGGTCGCGCCAACATCCTTGAGCCGTATGCCATCCCAACGGCAAAAGATCCACGTAAGGAACCACGTTGCGATGCTTGTAACGATCCCCAGAGCGATCTGTGGCGCAAAGGCCGGCCGTTTCGGCATGTATGAAGAAGCAACAATGAGCAGAACCGCACAGGCGGCAAAGAAAAGGAGCACACGCGCAAAACCATACCAGCGCGAAAGAGAGGATTGTCTCATTTGCTTACACGACGACTTCCGCACCCTCGATAGCCATCGTCCCAAAGATACGGCGATAACGTTCGACCTCATCGACAGGGCCGGTCGCCTTGTGGGCGTTGTCGCTGAGCTTTACGGCGGGTCTCCCTTCAACAGATATAAGTTTGCAGACCAAACTGATTGGTTCAAAGTCATGTTCGCCACGCGGATGGCAGCCTCGGAAGTCGTTCGTTAGCAGGGTCCCCCACCCTGCACTGAAACGGATGCGATCTTTGAAATACGTCTGGAGCGCAATGATCTCGTCGACGTCCAGACCGTCGGAGGCAATCAAACGCTTACGGCGAGCGTCACGACCACGGCTCATCAACCATGCAATGTACTCATCACCGGCGACAAAAGGATCTTTGGAGTCGCAGCGCTGCCCCGTCCAGTCGGCAACCCAATCGGGTGCTCCCTGCAAAAACTGTGTGGTACCAAAGGTATCGGGGAGCAGAATGAGCAGCTCGCCACCGTAGCTTTGTTGCCAGAGTTCCAGTACACGGTACTGCGACTGATGCAGCTCTTCGTCAGAATTCGAGATCGCCGCCAGGGCCATGGGGAGCTCATGTGCGTTGGTTCCCATCGCTTCCATATCGTGTTTGTACGCAAGGTAAGTATTGGAGGTTCCAGAAAGACTTTCGCCAATCCCTGCCCGCATCGCCAGGACAACATATTCCTGCCAAAGGAAGGAGTGGCGACGCCGGGTCCCAAACTCGGAGATGCTAATCCCAGGCACTTTTCGCAACTTTTCGATCTTGTCCCAGAGCCGTGTTTTGGCACGAGCATAGAGGATGTCCAACTCCAGCTCACTGAGCTTGCTTAGAGCAGCCCGCGTCTTCATCTCGCTCAAAAGAGCAAGACCGTAGATCTCCCACATGGTCACCTCAGTCCAGAGGCCAGAGAAACGAAGAACCAGCTGACCATCGTGCTCTAGGACCTCGTAGTCCGAGAGGCGAAAATCTTTCTCCAGCCAGTCGAGGAACGCAGGCTCGAAGATAGTGCGTGTGCCATAGAATGTGTTCCCGGCCAGCCAAATAAGCTCGCTCTTGCGGAAGCGAAGTTGGCGCACATGCTCCATCTGTTCGATCAACACCTCCGCAGAGATCTGTTCAGCCAGGCGTACAGAAGTCGTTCGATTGGTGGTCTCCGAGGTAACGTGCACCCGTGGGAAGTTCTTCCAGATGAACTGCAGCATCAGCAACTTGTAAAAGTCCGTATCAAGTAGCGAACGGACGATCGGATCGAGCTTCCAATTGTGGTTGTGGGCCCTCTCAGCCAGGTTGACGTTCATGCCCTACAGTCTCACCTTTGTCACAGAACGGCGCAACTTCTGGTTGCGGACCCACTTCCCAGGAAGAGTTGCAAGTGCCAGCACTACATCAAGACTACAAAACGATGGGTCCGCTCGTTGGAGCCCTGGTTTCCCTTCTGAAATCGGCCCTGTTCGAACGCATTAAATTCACGTGAACCCTGCGCCAATCCAGTCTCAAACGTTGGTATCCTAGATAGGTTATGTCCACGAAAAAAGAACTCCTCGCCCAGCCCATTCAGCACATCGATATCAAGCAACACAACGTCGTGGCTCTGGTCGATGCCATGCAGTCAATGGCCTTCAGCTCGCGCGACACCGCCCGCGCCGCTTCGATCTACGAGATGATGCTCCGCGACACCGAATGCGGAGTGATCCTTTGCCTCGCCGGATCGCTGATCTCGGCAGGTTTGCAGAAGGTCATCATCGACCTCGTCCGCAACAATATGGTGGATGCCATCGTCTCAACCGGCGCCAATATCGTCGACCAGGACTTCTTCGAGGCTCTCGGCTTCTATCACTACATTGCCGGTGACGAGTACAAGTACGGCGAGCGCGACAATGTTCTGCGAGAGTTGATGATCGATCGCATCTACGACACCTTCATCGACGAAGAAGAGCTACGCATCTGCGACGAGACGACCCACCAGATCACCAATTCGCTGGAACCCCGCCCCCACAGCTCACGTGAATTCATCCGCGAGATGGGAGCCTACCTCGCCAAGAACGGCAAGACCCCGCAGAACGGTGGCAAGGATTCCATCGTGCTCGCCGCCTACGAGAAAAATGTGCCGATCTTCTGTCCGGCCTTCTCAGACTGCTCCGCCGGGTTCGGCCTAGTCGCCCACCTGCACGACCGTCAGGGCAAGCCCTCTGTCTCGATCGATTCGGGCAAAGACTTCTATGAGTTGACGCAGCTCAAAATCGCCAACCCAACCACCGGCCTATTGATGATCGGCGGTGGTGTGCCGAAGAACTTCGCCCAGGATATTGTCGTTGCCGCTGACATCCTCGGCGTAGAGGCCTCGATGCACAAGTATGCGATCCAGATCACCGTGGCCGACGCCCGCGACGGTGCGCTCTCCGGCTCGACTTTAAAGGAAGCTTCTAGCTGGGGCAAGGTCGATACGACCTATGAGCAGATGGTGTACTCGGAAGCCACCCTGGCGCTCCCCTTGATCGCCGGATACGCCTTCCACAAAAACGCTCAGGGTTCCCGCCAGGGGAAGAAATGGGCAACCATCCTGGATCAGGTCACCGTTGGAATTTAGCCCCTCCTGCGGACCAAGAGAAAAAGTCGCCTTCGGGCGGCTTTTTCTGTCTCTGATATTTTCGCCGTAGGAAAACTCAGCCTATTTCTCATTTAGGTTACTTTCGTTATACATTTTGAGGTGATAGGGTATACCCTACCGTTAGGAAACAGTGTCTATCTGCTTCACTTTTGGGGTTTAGGCTTGGTTAGCTCATTTCTCCCCGATCTTACTGCCAAGGTTACTTAAGGGTTATTCAGCATGGATATGCTCCTGGTTCTAGGGCTCATCTCTCTGACAGCTTTCACTGTGGTTTTACTACTTGCCTTTCTTCGCGCTCGCCGTTCGACGCGCGAATTGGCCGTCCAACTAATGGAGGCACGCGAGCAGCAATACCAAGACAAGAAACAGCTTTCGGAACGCTCCCAGCTCGATCGTCTGAAAGATGAATTCATCTCGACTGTCTCTCATGAGTTGAGAACCCCCCTTACCAGCATCCGGGGAGCGCTTGGCCTACTGGTTTCCGGAACGATGGGAGAGATGGATCCACGAGCACTTAATCTTCTTCGGATTGCGACTACAAACACTGACCGGCTGATCCGGCTGATTAATGACATCCTCGACCTGGAGCGGATGGAATCTGGAAGAGCTCCTCTTCAGATTCGGCGCTGCTCACTCCATGATCTCTGCCAGCAAGCCATTGAGACCATGACGCCCATGGCAGAAAATCACACAGTACATCTTGAACTCGTCCCCTATGTTTCAGGGCAGACGGGCTCCACCAACTCTCTCTTCTTCGATGGTGATCCAGACCGCATCCTTCAGGTGCTGACTAACCTGTTATCGAACGCCATTAAATTTTCTCCACCAGCATCGACGGTACGCGTCCATATCGATGCGACCTCCGATTCCATCCTGGTAAAGGTTGTGGACGAAGGTCGCGGAATACCCACCGATAAGCTCGATTCCATCTTCGATCGTTTTGAACAGGTGGAACATGCCGATGCAAAGCAGCGTGGAGGAACAGGGCTAGGGCTCTCCATCTGCCGGAGCATCGTTCAGCAGCACAGCGGTTCTATATGGGCCCAACGAAATCCGATCAAAGGTACAACGCTTTTCGTCATGCTACCCCGGACTGCACGGGCCAGCGACCTTCCTCTTCCAGAAACGACTCCTCTCGGCGCCAGTTCACAGCAAGAGATTCTTCTCTGCGACGACGACCCTGGCGTGCGCACCGTCGTGGCAGAAAATCTCATGCGCCGGGGATATACGGTGATAGAGGCAAGCAGCGGAGAAGAGGTACTCCGGCTGGCGTCGAAACAATCCTTTGGAGCTATCCTGCTTGACCTCTATATGCCTGGACTCAGCGGGTGGGAAACTCTGCAGCGACTTCGTAACAATCCTGTAACCGCTGCAATTCCGGTGGTCGTACTCAGCGTACTCTCTTCCGATCTCCGGTCTCAGCTTGCAGGAGAGGCTCAGGGATGGGTCCAAAAACCATTTAATGAGAATCATCTCTTCGCAGAGCTGAGCAGGGTTCTGCATCATGGAGAAGGATCCGCGCATATCCTTCTTGTGGAAGATGACGAAGACCTCGCCAGCGTACTGATTGCTAATTTTCGCGATGCGTCTGTACAAGTGGAACACGTGCAGAACCGACAGATGGCCATCCGCCATTGCCTCAATCGCCGACCCGACCTGCTCATTCTCGATCTGACCCTACCTGATGGGGATGGATTCTCCCTCGTAGAATGGCTTCGGCAGCAACCTCAGCTTCAGAGCATCCCCTTGGTCGTCTACTCCGGCCGCGAACTCTCGGACATCGAGAGAACGAAGCTGCGGCTTGGCCCTACAGAGTTTCTCACAAAGGCCAAAATACAACCGCAGGAAGTCGAGGGGCTGGTACTCTCGATGCTCCATCAGGTTCGCAACCGATTCACGAATCTGCTTTCGCGAGAACCCGCCGCCTAGTCTCCTCGCATCCCCTTCAGCACAGCTCTTATAGCGACATGAGAAGATGGAAGGGGTCATGCGCCGAATCCTGATTATTGATGACGAAGACGATATCCGTGAAGTGGCCTCTCTCTCTCTGGAGGCGACAGCAGGATGGCAGGTTTTTTCTGCTTCTTCTGGCGAGCAAGGGATTGAGATGGCAAGAATTCATCAGCCGGATGCGATCCTGATGGACGTGATGATGCCGGGTCAGGATGGCCCTGATACCTTCCTCCAAATGCAGGAGATTCCAGCCATCTCTCACATCCCTGTCTTGCTGCTGACTGCAAAAGTACAGGGCATGGACCGGCGGCGCTTCGCGGACCTGGGAGTTGCAGCTGTTCTCTTCAAACCATTCGACCCGCTCACCCTTGCTGCACAGATTACGGAAGCCCTGCACTGGGGTTCTGCACTCTCAAATTCTGCGCTGAAATAGATCACACAACATCGCACCAAAGTAACGCCACCAGGAACCATTTCCCCGATTAAGCCATACACTATTGACAAAGATCGTTTGAGGAATCGGAACCGCTAAACAGAGCATCTCGACGCAGCCGAGTCCAGAAGCCGGATATCCCATGGACCAAGCCTCCACCCCTGATCCCGCGATTCATAGCTTTCTACAGGAGATATGGCAACGCCATCTCCCATCAACACGTGCCCGCCTCGATCTTCTCGAAGATGCCATTCGCACAATGCTCAATGGAAACCTTGCGGAGGCGATGCGTGCCGAAGCGCAATCCGCGGCGCATAAGCTCTCTGGCAATCTCGGCATGTTCGGGTATATCGAGGCCGGAGAGGCAGCCAGCGAGATTGAACACATCTTCAAGCAGCCGACTCCAGAGAAACTCCCTCATCTGGTTTCTTTTATGCAGCAGCTCCGATCGCTCCTCGCGCCGCACCTGTAAATCATTTCGCCTGTCGCACTGCCCATCCCGCCAGATCAATCGCTGCATCAAACCCATCGAAATCTAATGGCAGGTTGTTTCTGCGGTCCACGTACTCGTTGTAAATCCATGGATCAACTACAGCAAACACGATTCCCTTGCCCACCTTGGCCACGGCCATAAGAACGTCTCCTTGATCGGTCAGGATCGACTTGGCAGGAGCCTCCGGAGTGATCGTAGAAATCTCTTTGAGATATGCCTTGTGGGCGTATTCGAAGATTCCGGTTCCCTTCGGAATCATCACTGTTCCCTGTGGCCAGTTGTTATTGTCGACCGTATTTCGCAGAACCGCATTAAAGTGGATGCCAAAACGCTCGCTCAGAGTATTGAAATGCTCAAACTCTGAGTTGTTCTTATCATTTTCCATCAGAATCAAAACCCCGCCCGCCTTGACCCAGGCTTCAATCGCATCTCCACTCGCTTTATCCATATAGTTCGGGTGAGGATTCTTAGCGGGGATGTCTGGAGAAGAGATGATATAGATCTGGGCTTTCTTTAAATCGGCTACGGTCGGCGCCGTTTTTAACGTATCGAGCCTTACACCATAACGCTGAAAGGCGCGGCCAAAGAAGGCAAAGCCCGAGTTGGCATCGTCATCCCATTTGTAGTGGAAAAGCTCCGCCTGACCTGCAGCATTCTTTCGCGTCTGCGAGTTGAACCACGCATCCACGAGAACAGTTTTTCCTTGCCCCAAAGCTTCTGTCGGAGCCTGCGCCATCTCCGATCCAGCGAGCAAAAATGCTCCGATGCCCTTTGCATCATTGAGGATCGTTTTCTCTCCGATGTAGTAATCGAAAGTTCCTGAACGGTAGGGTGTACCTCCTAGTCCGCCGACCTTCACCGTTCCTTTCAGGGCTGTTAGTCCATCGGGAGTTGCCGTCACGAACGCAGCCTGAATCGCACTCCAGCCACGACGAGCGGCAGATAGATCGGCTTGCGGAAGGTATCCCATGCGGACGCCTTTCGCAAGCGAATATACAAACATGCAGCTCGCTGAGGCTTCGGTAAAGTTCCCCTTCTGCGAGCTTTTATCCAGTACCTGCCACCAGAGACTCGTCTTCTTATCCTGATAAGTCACAATCGATTTCGCCACGCGATTCAGAGCACGAACAAGCTCAGGACGGTCAGGATGATCGACTGGAAACCAGTCCAACACGTCCACCAGAGCCATCGCATACCACCCCATCGCTCTTCCCCATGCTTCAGGGGACAGTCCAGTCTTCGGGTCGGCCCATTTCATCTGTTTCGATTCGTCCCATCCATGACGCAACAAACCTGTTCTTGCGTCACGCATGTGCTGGTCCATCAACAGAAGTTGCTTGGCAATGTCGTTGAAATCTTCCGGCTGTTGAAAGGTCGCGGCATACTCGGCGCGAAACGGTTCGGCCATATAAGCGCCATCGAGCCACATCTGGTTCGGATAAATCTGCTTGTGCCAGTAGCCTCCACTTGAAGTTCTGGGCTGCGACGCAAGCTGATCGTGAATGAACTTCGCCGCCTTGTAGTACTTTGGCTGCTGGCTCACACGATAGACCAGCAGTACAGACCGCCCCATCTCAATCTCATCCAAACTGTGAGCATCCGCATGATAGGTCTTGATGGTTCCATCTTCTGTGACGTACTTATCGACTGCGGCCTTGATGTAACGGTAGTCGTCGCCATTGGCGGTAGTGTGCCATTGTGCGGCCATTCCGTCCAATAAAACACCTTCTTCATATCCCCAAGCAGATGGATGATTTTGTGTCGAGACTACGCCGTTTGGCCATTGGCGCATCACGGATTCAGCCATCTTCGCAGATGGCTGATCGATCTTCAGCGCTCCCTCAGCCCAGGCTCCGGCACACCAAATCGCCTGGAACCCAATGGCACATCCAAAAGCCGCAACTCGAAACAACCCCATCTTCTACACCTCACAGCGCATCTAAAATCAGCAAGACAACAGCATACCTGCTCCTTCTCCTGATCTGCGAGTGCGGTTGACGTCAGATAAGAAGTAGAGAAAGATTCAGCTTAATTACACAACAATGAGGTCCAGACGCCTGCCGAGGTTCCGTTCGCTCCTGTGACGATCAGGTCGACGAAGTTTCCCGCGGGAATCGTAACGCTGACCGGTGAGGTACAGCTCGAGCCCGTGGAAACCGAACAGGATAAGGACGTATTCGCAAGTGAACCTGGTATTCCCATGCGCATCGTCACCGTAATAGTATTGCCCTGCTGCGAATAGACTGCTAATGATGTTGCCCCACACCCCTCAGGAATCCAGGTCAGAACAGCAGCAGTCTCATTCGCCGCCTGGTTTGTATTGCTGATGGAGTAATACGGCGTAGTAAATGAAACCGCGTGATAGACCGATGCAAAGGAGGCGCTTCCATTGCTTGCCCCGCCGCTGGCTGCTGCCCCTTGCGGAATCGTAAAGTTGAAAACCGCCGCAGCAGAAGTACCGGAGTTCGTCACCGAAGCCGGAGTTCCTGGCGCTCCTGTTGTAACTGTCCCGACACTGACCGTAGCTGCCTGCCCGCCCGGACCGGTTGCCCCTGCGCTTCCTTTCTGAGCCAACAATCCCCAGACCGTTGTGGAGGTATCCGGTTGCACTCCAATATTCGTCACGAATGCGAAATAGGTGCTGCCGTCATAGAAGACCGCGTCATTTGCGACATAACTTGTCGCCACCGACCATGCCCCTTTAAAGCTCACTCCGGCCGGTCCTGAAGGACCTTGTAACCCTTGGGGTCCAGTTGCTCCCACAGATCCTTGAGGACCCACTGGCCCCTGAACTCCCTGTGGACCTTGAATTCCCTGGACGCCAGTCACTCCAGGAGGTCCTTGCGTTCCCGCTGCAAACTTTCCCCAGACAGCAGGAGCCTGGTCCGGAAGATTTCCCTGGTTTCCATTCGTCAGAGATACATACCCGGCGCCATCGTAGGTCACGCCGTCACCAGCCGCATAAGTGACCGATGAAGAGTAAAGACCACGAAAGGTCATGCCCACAGGACCTGGAGGCCCGATTGCCCCTTGAGCACCTGTCGCCCCCTGAGAACTGAGAGGTCCCCACCACACAGAGCCTGTCGTCGGGACGTTTCCAAAATTACCGTTGACGAGCGAAGCGTAACTGCTTCCCTGCCAGAAGACGACATCGCCATACGAATAGGTCTTAACAAGGGAAAAGGTTCCTTGATAACCCATTCCCGGCTGTCCTGCTGGCCCGGCAGGACCACTCTCTCCTTGTGGCCCCGGTACCCCCTGAAGTCCCTGGGGGCCCTGTGGACCCACCGGTCCCATATCCCCCTTAGGTCCACTCACTCCTGTGTCACCTCTCGCCCCGGGGGACCCAACAGCTCCCGTTAGGCCGATCGGACCTTGCGGGCCGACAGGTCCCTCCGCCCCCTGCAATCCCGTTGCTCCGGTTGCCCCTGTATCTCCCTTTGGCCCTTGCGATACGAGCTGAATCTCAAGCGCAGGAGCATGACCGGTCAGATCATTTTCTTTGCTATCGAACTGCAAGATACCCGTATCCGACGTGAGAGCGATGCCATTGTTGCCGGAAGGCACGGCGATCCACCCCTGCACCAAAGGCGTTACATCAACCGTCACATAGGCTCCGGCTTGATTGACTGGAAACGACTGTACAGGGGCAGCCAACCCAGGACGTGTTGCATAGGTAACGCTGTACTCGCCCCAGCCTGCGCTGATCAAAGCAAGGTTAACCATGCCTGGCGCATCCGCTCGATTGCAAAAGAGTCGAAGTACTGCTCGGGAGATCTGAGAAGCTGTAGTCCCTGTCGGCAGAGTCCCCAGATCAAACTGAAGGAGGGTTGTATATCCGCCTCCTACATTCAGATTCGAAATAGTTCCGCTATTTGCGGTTGGTCGGGCCGAATTAATATGTGCGTCTGCTACTAATGTTGCTTCAATGGCCGATGCATGGACCGAGAGAAGTAGTATCAGGAACCCCGTCCACCACCGAAACATCAGGACTCGAACGCACCTTCTTGAAGATTCTCGCCAGCGCCCTCCGCAGCTCATCTAAACTGACAGAGGGCTGTCTGCTTTAACAACGATCCAAACTCTGCAATGCACGTTGCCATCGCCGGCGATAAACCAGCAACTCATGAAACAGAAAACTGGGAGTACCCTCGTTTTAGGACAGGTCACACGGAAATACAACTAGAACGGCTACAACTTCCGTAGTATCCCTGCATCTAAAAAGTTCTATTTTGGATTCGACTCGGCCTTCTCTTTTGCCTCGCATCTCAGAGGTGAGAAGTTCAACAGACAAAGGATATGTATCTTCGATGAGTTCATCTGATCGCAATCAACCTGGCCACCTTCCTTCGCTCGATACCCTTGTAGATATCCCTCGCCTCATCACCGCGTATTACGCGCTTCATCCCGATACCAGCGTGCCAGCGCAAAAGGTTGCATTCGGAACCTCTGGGCATCGCGGTTCGGCATTTGCCGCATCGTTCAATGACGATCACATCGCTGCAATTACGCAGGCGATTGTTGAATATCGCACGGGCCAGCATACGATTGGGCCTCTGTTTCTTGCCCGTGACACCCATGCTCTCTCAGAGCCTGCCTTCACCACTGCGCTTGAGGTTCTCGCCGCCAACAACGTTGAAGTCATGATCGACGAACATCTGGGCTACACGCCAACGCCTGTGCTCTCTCACGCGATCCTGACTCACAATGCCAATCCGAAGCTGCACCGTGCCGATGGCATTGTGATCACACCCTCTCATAATCCTCCAGAGGATGGCGGCTTCAAATACAACCCTCCCCATGGCGGACCTGCCGATACCGCCGCCACAAAATGGATTGAGAACCGCGCCAACGAGATCATTGCGAGCGGCCTGAAGGATGTTAAACGCATTTCATACGCTCGTGCGCTGAGCGCTGACAAGACCTATCGGCACGACTACATCACCGCTTATGTAAACGACCTGACCAACGTGATCGACTTCTCTGTTTTACATGGGACGAAGCTCAAACTCGCCGTCGATCCGCTTGGAGGTGCAGGAGTTCATTACTGGCCGAGGATTGCCGAGAAATACAACCTTCCCCTGGAGATTCTCAACCGCAACGTCGATCCCACCTTCCGGTTTATGACTCTCGATTGGGATGGCCGTATCCGTATGGACTGCTCCAGTCCATACGCCATGGCCAGCATGATCGCCAATAAAGAGAAGTATGACGTGGCCTGGGCCTCCGACACCGACCATGATCGACATGGCATCGTCACTCGATCTGCCGGCCTGCTGAATCCGAATCACTATCTGGCAGTCATGATCCAGTACCTCTTCACCCACCGTCCAGAGTGGAAGGATACAACCGCAATCGGCAAGACTCTCGTTTCTTCCAGCATCATCGACCGAGTCGCCAAAGGACTCAATCGCCCCGTGCTCGAGGTTCCCGTCGGCTTCAAATGGTTCGTCGACGGCCTGATCGACGGCTCGCTCGGTTTTGGAGGAGAGGAATCGGCTGGTGCTAGTTTCCTTCGCCGGAACGGAATCGTCTGGACTACCGACAAAGATGGCATCATTCCCGGCCTCCTTGCCGCCGAGATGACCGTCCGCACAGGACGCGATCCAGGAGAGCTCTACCAGGAGCTAACTGCTAAATACGGGTCACCCGTTTATCAGCGTATCGACGCAGCTGCCAACAAGGAACAGAAGGCCAAGCTCGGCAAACTTTCTGCCTCGCAGGTCACAGCAAAAGAACTTGCGGGCGAACCAATTACGGCAATTCTGACAGAAGCTCCGGGTAACCATGCACCAATCGGCGGCCTGAAAGTTGCAACCGCGAACGGCTGGTTTGCGGCACGCCCCTCCGGCACAGAAGACGTCTACAAGATCTATGCCGAAAGCTTCAAAGGTGCGGATCACCTGAAGCAGATTCAGGCTGAAGCACAAGCCTTGGTCGATGCCGCAATTGCATAGCCGTTGCGGGCTGCAGATTATCGCTTATCTGCAGCCCGCCCAAATGCGCTTTCAAGCTGACATTTCATCTTGTTTGCTGCGTTCGATACCGCTTCCGCGACTGAGTTCGCATCATCACTCGCCGAGACAGGCTGCCATCCCGAAGGTCTGGCTTCAATAAGGCATCGTTTGTCGGGTGAAGCGCCCGACTTTGGTCCATTGTGATCACTGAGGTGGACCTCTACTCTCGTCAAACGACCTCCAAATCGCCCTAAAGCTCGTCCCACCTCGTCTTGAACAAATTCAGTGAGTCGTGCATCCACCGAAATCTGGTTATCGCCATTGACCAAGATCTGCATAATCACCTCTTCAGAATTTGCGAAACAAATGTTTAACTCATTCTCAGTGCATAAGCAAACTAATTGTTAATGTCGTTAAGACGATCGCAGTGATGCATACGTAAGCCGTGTCACGTTCCAAAGCAAATCCAATCAGTGAAAAAGCCACCCGGATCACAGGGGTCAGCAAAAGGCAGATGATTCCTACCTGTGCAATCGCGAGTCCGCGATTTTCTTTATCCTGGACCTGGGGGTGGAGTGCCTGTTGTACCGTTCGTATCGGAGAGGCATAGAGCGACTTCGTTCCGGCAAAGACATGGAAAGCGACCGTGTCTTCGCGATGAGCCTGAAAGAAGATTGTCCCTCCAAAAAGGCCGATCAGGATTGCGACCATCACTCCCGAGCGAAGAGTGAATCCGATCATTCGTTGAAGCTGAGGATCTTTGACCTCCATCACACCTTCCCCCTGATTCCTTCGATGATCATCTGGACTGCAATGACAGCGACGATGACAGCAAATATGCGCCGTAGAACGGGCACGGGAAGCCGAGGTAAAAGGCGCGCTCCCACCATTGCCCCGGAAAGAACTCCGAACATGACAGGCAATGCAATCACAGGATGGATATATCCGCGCTTAAGGTAGATAGCCGCACTGGCCACTCCGGTGACGCCGATCATAAAGCTGCTGGTCGCAGTCGACACCTTGAAAGGGATCCTCATGATCCGGTCCATTGCAATCACCTTGAGAGCGCCTGAGCCAATCCCGAGCAACCCGGAGAGCAAGCCCGCAATATACATCAAGCCAAACCCGGCCCCTGGGCGAGATACGGAGTAAGCAAGATTCCCATTTTCCGTTTGCAGAATGCCATTCAATTTCAGTCTCTCTGCAAGCGGAGTTGGGGTCGTTTCGTGGTTCCCGTCATGCCGTGCCTGGCTTGTCTGCCATGCCGAGTGCAATAAAACGAGCCCAAAGATGACCGCCAAAGCAGCCGTTGGAATCTTCGTAGAAAGCATCGCGCCACAGATGGCTCCAACGGTTGTTGCCAGTTCGAGAAACATGCCGATTCGTATATTCGACAATCCATCTCGAACATAAGCCGCTGCGGCTCCAGAAGAGGTTGCGATCACTGAGACCAAGCTGGCACCGATGGCGTAACGAATGTCGACCCCAAGAAGCAACGTAAGGGCCGGGGTAACAATGACTCCACCGCCTAGGCCTGTTAATGCTCCAATAAGGCCGGCGGCCGTTGATACAAAAAAAACAATCAACGTAAACTCGTAAGCGGGCATCCCCCTCCATCGACACCGAATGAGTCCACTCTATTACGGAGAAGGCTCGACCGCCACAACCGTTGGAGACGGCCGATTCATGCGAAGTTCTGCGCAGCCGCGGCATCACCTTCACGTATCCTGAAAGTAACCCTTATTCAGCAAATAGAACGGGAGGCGGATGCGCTCACGACTGGAACAGTATTTTGGCTTTACGGAGCGAGCAACCAACTGGCGTACGGAGATTCTGGCTGGATGTACGACGTTCATTACGATGGCCTACATCATTTTCGTCAATCCCGCTATCTTGCATGAGACAGGGATGCCGATTGCTGCCGTCACCGCAGCCACCTGCCTGTGCGCAGCTTTTGGCAGCGTTCTGATGGGTGCCTTCGCCAACTATCCCCTGGCTCTGGCTCCCGGAATGGGGTTGAATGCTTACTTCACCTACACAGTCGTAAAGGGAATGCACGTTCCCTGGCAAACTGCCCTGGGAGCGGTTTTTCTCTCCGGAGTCATCTTTCTCATCCTCACCTTTACCGGGATTCGCCAGATGCTGGTCAGCGCAATTCCGCATCAGCTTCACGCTGCTGTAGCTGGCGGCATCGGCCTGTTTATCGCCTTCATTGGCTTCCGTAATTCTGGCATCATCGTTCCCAATGCAACGACAACGGTGGCTTTAGGAAACCTGCGGGCTCCCACGACTGCGCTCGCCATCTTCGGCCTGATCCTGATCGCGACCTTACAGGTTTTGAGGGTGCGAGCTGCCATGCTGATCGGGGTACTCGGAACGATGGCCGCCGGACTGGCCTTGGGACAGGTCCACTGGGCCCCAGTTCCCTATCACCTGGCCTCGTTGAGCGAGACCGTTTTCCGACTTGATGTTCGCGGAGCGCTTCGGATTGGAGCCGCGGAAATCATTTTTGTTTTTCTCTTCGTCGATCTCTTCGACAACATCGGCACCCTCGTCGCCGTCTCGGAACGGGCAAATCTGATGACACCCGATCATCAGATTCCGCGACTGAACCGCATCTTCTTTGCCGACGCAACTGCCACGATTGTTGGCTCGCTGACCGGAACGAGCACCGTAACCAGCTATGTCGAATCCTCCGCAGGCGTTGCAGCAGGCGGGCGGACCGGAGTAACCGCCATCGTGACAGGTGCTCTGTTTCTGGTCTCACTATTCATCGCTCCGCTTGTAGGAGCTATCCCCAGCTTCGCCACGGCACCAGCGCTGATCCTGGTTGGCGGCCTGATGGTCACCGGATTGGGCCAGATCGAATGGACCGATCCGGTGATTGCCATCCCGGCGTTTCTGACCGTTACCACCATTCCACTCACATGGTCGATTGCCGATGGTCTCAGCTTTGGACTCACCAGCTACGCTCTACTGGAAGTTCTTACCGGGAGGGCCAAACGTTCCAGCTGGATGCTCTATCTATTAGCCATTCTTTTCCTGATGCGCTTCTTCTTTCTTCATCGTTAAACCCGCTTCCAATGCCTGAATCTCATTCGTGGATTTGAATCCCTCATGAGAAGATAAGCAACAATGGATAACAAAGCATTCGCTATCGCGATTATGGCAGCCGGAAAAGGGACACGGCTTAAGAGCAAGCGTCCCAAAGTTCTCCATGAAATCGGCGGCAGGGCGCTTTTACTTCACGTGATCGCAGCTTCTGAAAAGGTCGTCCCTGCGAACCAAATCTACTGCATTATCGGACACGAGGCCGACAGCGTTCGCGCAGCCGTGGAATCCACCGGAATCCAGTTCGTTCTTCAACCGGAGCAACGTGGGACCGGTCATGCGCTCCAGATGGTGAAAGCTTTCTTCGCACTCTCCGGCACCTCAATTCCAGAAAATCTTCTTGTGCTGTCCGGCGATGTTCCCCTGATCCGTCCTGAAACCATCGCTTCGATCTGCGAAGCTCATCTTCGCGAAAAAGCGGCAATGACAATTCTTACGGCGGTTCCGCCTGATCCAACCGGCTATGGTCGCATCTTTCGCGTCGCGCCAGATCGCCCTGAAGTTACCGCCATTATTGAGCAGAAGTCCCTCACTCCCGATCAACTCGCCACGCCTGAAATCAACTCTGGAATCTACTGCTTCCGTACCTCTGCACTCTTTGACAAACTGGATCTGCTCAACACCGACAATGCCCACGGAGAGTTCTACCTCACCGATGTCGCTGCCATGCTTGTCTCTGATCGCCAGAGGGTAATTGCCGTTCAAGCCGAAAGCGTCGACGAAGTCCTCGGCGCAAACACCATTGCCGAAATGATGCACTTGGATGCCGCGATGCGCCTCGCAACGGCGAAACGTTTGATGGCTTCCGGCGTCACTATCTTCCGTCCCGAAACATCGGTGATTGACAGCGAGGTCACTATCGGACCGGATACGGTCATCGAACCCTATGTCCAACTTCTTGGCTCAACACGCATCGGTTCTGACTGCCGCATTCGCTCCTACTCTGTCATTCAAAACTCCTCTTTGGGTGACAACATTACCGTCCGCAACGGATGCATCATGGACTCCGCCGTCATTGCAGAGGGGGCCATCATTGGCCCTTACTCTCATCTCCGCCCAGAGAGCCGTATTGGAGCCGGCGCTCACGTCGGCAACTTCGTCGAGACAAAAAAAGTGACTCTTGGAGCGGGATCGAAGGCCAATCACCTTAACTATCTTGGTGACGCCGCCATCGGAGAAGGTGTCAACATCGGAGCTGGCGCCATCACCTGCAATTACGACGGCGTCCATAAACACCAAACCACTATCGGGGATCATGTATTCGTAGGTTCCGATTCGACCCTGGTTGCTCCGGTCACCATTGAATCTGGTGCTTATGTCGCCGCAGGGAGCTGCATTACTGAAGATGTTCCCTCCGGTTCGCTGGCGCTCGGCCGCGCCCGCCAGATAGTAAAACCAGACTGGGTGGCGAACCGCAAGAAGCAGCCTCAGTAGACAGAAATAATTAACGCTAGACTCTAGCGTCCAATCATAGATAATGCTTCTATCCTCAATGCCGATATTGCAGGAAAGCAAAGCGCACCACGCAGAGGAGTTTCAGGGAGCAAATGCGGCAGGAAAGAATCCTGGTTGTCGATGACGAAGCGCCATCGCGCGGTATCGTTGCGAGCCTTCTGGAGCATGGAGGGCACTCTGCTGTTACTGCCTCTGACGCAAACGAAGCCATCGACCTTTTAAGTCAGGACCCCCACTATTCTCTCGTCTTGTCCGACATTATGATGCCCGGGACAGACGGCCTTGCGCTTCTTGACCGGATCACCTCAAATCACCCCGACCTTCCCGTCATCATGTTCTCGGCTGTGCGGGACATCCATGTCGCCACCAATGCCTTCCGCCGTGGAGCTTTCGATTATCTTTTGAAGCCCTTCGAACGGAAACAGCTTGAAAGTGTAGTCGCTCGTGCCGCCGAGCACCGAAGACATCTCCAACAGAATGCTGCGTACCGGCAACATCTTGAAGAGATCATCTCCACTCGCACCAGCCGACTCCGGGCGATCATGCAGGATCTTGAGCGCAGCTACGATATCACCATTGAAGCAATGGGAGATGCTCTCGACCTGCGCGATCAAGAAACGGAAGGACACTCAAAGCGGGTCACCGCCTATACCATCGAACTGGCTAGAGCTATGGGCGTAAGTTACGACGATTTACGCACAATCGCTCGCGGGGCGTTCCTTCACGACATCGGAAAGATCGCAACTCCGGACGCCATCTTGCTCAAACCAGGACGCCTCGACCCCACCGAGATCGCTATCATGCGTGAGCACTGCCAAAGAGGGTATGAGATGCTGCGCAAGATACCTTTCCTTTGCGATGCCGCCGAGATCGTCTATGCCCACCAGGAATGCTTCAATGGGACTGGATACCCACGAGGGCTTAAGGGGACACATATTCCCCTGGGAGCGCGCATCTTCGCCATCGCCGACACGCTCGACGCTATGACCTCCGACCGCCCCTATCGTAAGGGAACCTCGTTTGAAGCTGCCCGTGCTGAAATCGCTGCATGTTCTGGAACACAATTCGACCCCGCCATTGTCGAAGTTTTTTTGAAAATCCCCCACGACCATTGGCAGAAGATCCGGGACAAAGCTGAACAACCTGGCTTTGACGCCCTCACAGCAATCTGACCCACCCCTGCAACCGTTCCCTGTTTTCTCTCATCGCTTTAGCATGGGAACCACATCCCAGGGAGGCGACATGACTGTCCTCAACACATCCGACGTTGACACCCTACTCAAGCAGAATCCTGAATGGAAGCTCGAATCGGGAAAGCTCGTCCGCGACTGGACCTTTGAAAATTTTGTTCAGGCGATGGCATTCGTAAACCGGGTTGCCGGACTCGCCGAAGCAGCCGGGCATCACCCTGACATCGACATTCGCTACAACAAAGTTCGCCTTGGACTTATCTCGCACGATGCTGGCGGAATCACCACCCGAGACGCCAAAATGGCAGCCCGTTTGAGCCACGAACTCGTATAACTAGATGCGCTCCAAGGCACGCGCGCTGCGGACCCTACGCTCTAGATGGCGCTCCAGAAGCGCGATCGCAAAATGACGCAGTGCCTCAGCCCTTCTCTTTGGCCATTCTTCCTGTGCAAGCTCTCGGACAGACGAGCGAAAGATCCTCTGCGTCTCCGCAATGCCCCCTGAAGGCAACAGCAAACTCTGGTTGCCCCGATCATCCTCACACGTCACCCCATCCGCCAGTGGTGAATACCACACAGACATCCCGCGTAGATCCGCACCACAGGCGACACAACGCCCAAGCGCCGGCATCCATCCCATAAGGCGGCTGATCCATAAGGCGAAGTACATTACCGGCATCCATACTCGTCCGGCGTGCATCTCCTCGATGACAGCGATGGCCAGTCGAAACACGGCATCATCCGGAGCCTGTTCCGGAAGGACCTCTTCAAGGACCTCTGCAACAAACTCCAACGCTGCAGTACGCCCATAATCAACTTTCTCTGCAAGAGGAGACCATAGAATCTCAAATCCATCCAGCCGCGCCAGCTCCTGTTTCGGCTTCTCTGCATACGCGGCCCGGACGTAGGTCATCGGCTCCAGAGCTCCGCCAAACCTACGCCGCGACCGCATGGCATGGCGTGCCACTCCCTTGATCCGCCCCTGGTCCCTTGTCAGAAGGCTCACCAGCAAATCGGCCTCTTCAAAAGGCCATGTCCGCAGGACAATCGCCTCGCTCTGCCGTTGTCTCATCGTTCACCAAACGAAAAGCGCGCGGCAAAAGCCACGCGCATCTTCTTCCCGCGTCTGCGGTGTAAATTTAGCGGCCGTAGTGGTCGGCAGCCTTCTGCTGGAAGTTCACCCACTTCTCCGGAAGGTCGTCTCCTGCGTAGATCGCCGACACCGGACACACAGGAACACACGCGCCACAGTCGATGCACTCGACTGGATCGATGTACAGCTGCTCCGTATCGGCGTGGCCAGCCTCATCCTTCTTCGGGTGGATACAGTCGACCGGGCAAGCATCAACACAGGCCGTATCCTTCGTCCCGATGCAAGGTTCCGCAATCACATAAGCCATCTCTCTAATCTCTCCCTTTTGCCGCGTCTGAAATCTTCAGTTGTGGGCGTTTGCTCCGATTCTAGCAGCAAAATCCGTGCAATCCATAATCTGAAACTCGCCCCACAAATAGGACTCATTCAGACCTATTTCGGTTGCTCACCAATAAAGGCTGCCAAGTATGCTCACCTAAAGAAACTCTTTTGGGGAGCCTTATCTTCATGCCGCAAGCCAAAGCCCATACCGAATACCTCACCTTCAACACCCGTCAACGTTATGAGATGGTCCACATTACACCGCAAGTCGAAGAAATCGTGCGACGCAGCGGTATCGAAGACGGACTCTGCTTCGTTTCGCCCATGCACATTACTGCAGCGATTTACGTCAACGACCATGAAGATGGCCTCATCGAGGATATCGGCGTCTGGCTGGAAAAGCTCGCCCCACGCTGGCCCGGCTACAAGCACCACCAGACCGGCGAAGATAACGCCGACGCTCACCTGAAGGCGCTTCTACTGCATCATGAAACCACGCTTCCTATAACGAAGGGGCGCCTCGACCTCGGGACATGGCAGCGCATCTTCTATGCGGAGTTCGATGGACAGCGATCAAAACGGGTCATTGTGAAGGTGTTGGGGATCGCAAAAGGATAATATCGACCCGCCGGTTCTGACTTCTCCCCTGGGCGGTAGCATTTGAGGCCACCGGGTGGAACTCCGCATACCCTGCAGCAGCAACATGATTGGGATGCATCGTTCCATGCTCCAGCAGAAACCGGGCTATCATGCTGGCCCGAGCCGTCGAAAGCTCCCAGTTCGACGAGTATCGCGATGTATGGATCGGGACATTATCGGTATGCCCCTCCACACGGAGAGGCGAATCAGGAAGCATTGCTGCGAGTGCCCTCAGCGTCGGAGTCGACTCTTTGCGAACTCCGGCCGAACCCGAGGCAAAGAATCCAATCTCATGCAAAGAGACCACCAATCCCTCTGGCGTGACCCGCGTCGTAATGCTTCCCTCTGGCAGTTTCGCCGCAGCCTGCCGGATCATTTCATTCAGCCTGGACTCTATTTTCTCCTCAGCAGGAGTCACCCTGCCCATTTGAGGAAATGGCATCGCCAGCGCTGCGGGTTTTGTAACAGGGGAACTGCCTGACGTTGCTTCCAGTGGAGGCGTTTTGGCATGAGCCTCAAAACCACCTAAAGGAGTAAACGCCATCTGCATGGCTGCTGCGATCTGCGCCTGTTTATTTTTGTCGGCCTGACTAGAAGCAAACAACACAACAAAAAACGCGAAGAGCAGCGTAATAAAATCCGCGTACGACACCAGCCATCGCTCATGGTTCACATGCCCATGCTCCTTCTTCCGACTCATACTGCAACCTCCGCCGTCATCTCAACTGCGTGACCATCTGCCAGAAAAGTTCGCAGCTTCGTCTCCATCATGCGAGGATTCATTCCCTCCAAAATCGAGATGACACCTTCAAGAATCATCTCCTTCACCATCTGTTCCTCTCTGTGGCGAATCTTCAACTTACCCGCAACAGGCAGGCAGATCAGATTCGCCAACCCCACTCCATAGATCGTGGCAACAAAGGCGACCGCAATTCCACGCCCTACCTCCGTAATGTTGTCCAGATGTTGCATCACCTGGATAAGCCCCAATACGGCGCCGATAATTCCCACCGTCGGTGAGTATCCACCAGCTGCTTCAAAGACCTGCGGAATCTTCTCCTCCATCTCTGACTTGTTGTCCAGTTCCATCTGCATAATCTTCCGGACCTCGCTCGGCTCCATTCCATCGATCGCAAGCATTAAAGCCTGACGAAAAAACGGGTCCTCCACCGAACTAAGATCCTGGTCAAGCGAAACAATGCCGCTCTTTCTTGCTTTGTTCGCAAACTGGACAAGCTGCTTCAAAACCTCTTCGTTATCTTCTTTTCCAGAAAAGAAGATCTTGAACATCTGTCGCAGAGCAGCCAAAACAATCTTCAGAGGGAACTGGAGCAACACAGCCCCCGTGGTGCCTCCAATCACAATCAGGGCTGCGGTCGGTTGGGTAATCTGGCTGACGCTTCCGCCTTCAATCATCATGCCGGCCAGAATGCCGAGAATCGCGACGATGATGCCACCAATGCTGGCAATGTCCATAACATCCTCTTCCAAAAGATCTGCTGTTTAGGTTGTAGCTTTAGCGGCTTCAGCAGCCAGTTCCTGCGATGAATGCGCCCCCTTTGCGCTGAGCGCCGTGCCCGCATCCGGCCACGCACAACGAAGGATCGATGCGCGATACTCCAGGATTCTCTTCGTTACTTCTGCTCTAGCTTCCAGTACGACCAGCTTTTCGCCGGTCACCAGGGTCAGAACCGTATCAGGAGCAGAGTCCGCGTACTTGATGAGATCGCAATTAATACTCAGACGACTGCCATTCAGGCGGGTCAATTCAATCATGGAGACATTTCCTCTTGCCTCTCTATCGGCACCCGAATACAAATCCAATAGATTGCAGCCCTCCATTACCAAGGTTCCGAGGACTCGACTCAAGTCCCCTGCTACCGCGCCGATGAGAGGTGGGAACGCAACGCCTTTTCACAAGGTCATCCGGATCGAGGGTTCTCCCAACATCCGGGCACTAGAGACAGGCGGTGCGGTAACTCAATTCGAGCCATAAAGAGGAGTGTTCCCCCATGTCTTTGGGTGTATTGAACAACATCTCAGCCATCTACGCGCAGAACAACCTGAACCTGACACAACAGAACCTGCAGAACACGCTGACGCAGCTCTCGTCCGGTTCACGCATCAACAGCGGTGCAGACGATGCCGCCGGCCTTGCCCTCGCGGACGGTCTGCACGCCAACGTCGCCGCTCTCACCCAGTCGGCCCAGAATGCCAGCGCCGGCGTCGGAATGCTGCAAACCGCCGACGGAGCCCTCGCTCAGGTCACCAACCTGCTCACGCGCGCCATCACCCTGGCTACCGAAGCAGCCAACGGCACACTCAACAGCAGTCAGGTCGGCTCCGCCAATCAGGAGTATCAAAACATACTGACCGAGATTGACAACATCGGAAAGACGACGAACTACAACGGCAACAACGTCTTCTCCGCAACCGCAGTTAACATCTTCGTCAGTGACGGTACCTCGTCGGGCGCAAGCACCTTCGCGCAAACGGTTGGAACGCTCGCCAAGAGCAGCGTCGGAACTACCTCGGGCGGCGGCGGGGCCGACCTCACCACCAATGCCACCCTGAGTGCGACCACTGCATCCAGCATTTTGACCACCCTCACCACCGCCGTTCAGGACGTCGCTTACCAGCGCGGCACCCTCGGCGCCAACATCAACCAACTCAATGCCGCAGCCAACGTAGCCAACTCACAGTCGGTCAATCTGGCTTCAGCGGAAAACAACATCCGTGCCACCAACTACGGCCAGGCGACCAGCGATATGGCCAAATACAAAATCCTCAGCGAAACTGGCATTGCCGCGCTCTCTCAGGCCAATGCGGTTCAGCAGGATGTCCTCAAACTCCTCCAGTAATCAACCGATTCAATGACGGACGGCTTAAGCCGTCCGTCATTGGTTTTTTGCATTCTCCAGCGAGCAATGAGAACGGCCTAATTTTGCCTTCCTGCCTTAGGACTTTTAATTGCTCCTCCATTGCCGCAGCCGCCGAGAGGAAAACAAATGGGTACTGTTGGAATCAATTTTGGCCCGATCAACAGCGGACAGGGCTTCGATGTCACCTCCACCGTCAATCAGATTCTGGCTGCCGAGCAGGCGATTGAAAAACCATGGAAGACACAGCTGACGAATCTCCAGGCGCAGGATACTGCTCTCAGCAAGTTCGGAACGGATCTCTCCACCCTCGCGACTGCCCTGCAAAACCTCACCGACTTCAACGGCGTCTTCGCCTCCAAGCAGGGGTCCAGCTCGAACCCCGATGTGCTCGCTCTCTCCTCGGCCAGCAACCTGGCTGTGGCAGGTAGTCATACCATCGTCGTGAATCACCTTGCTCAGACATCCTCTCAGTACTCCGACAAGATCACCGACGCAACCAGCACCTTAAGCGGATCTCTCACCCTTACGATCGGCGGAAACAATCAGACCCTCAACATTAGCGGTCAAACTCTCTCGCAACTCGCTGCCTCCATCAACGCTGCATCGATGGGAGTCTCCGCCTCCATCGTGACTGACACCACAGGCTCGCGACTCTCACTGGTGAGCAAGACCAGCGGAGCCGCAGGTGAAATCTCTCTCAGTGCCTCCCTCACAAACGACGTCACCGGGACCTCCATCGGATTCCAACAGGGCATGCAGGGGATGGATGCCAGCCTCAACGTGGATGGACTGAACACTACAAGCGCATCCAACACCGTCACCGGTTTGATCCCCGGAGTCACCTTTCAGCTTCTTTCCGTCTCCCCTAATCCCAACCAGCCCGTACAGGTCCAGATCACGAACAACAACAGCGTTATCGAACAAACCTTTAACGCCTTCGTTACGGCCTATAACGCCGTCGTAAACGACATCACAACCCAGGAAGGAAAAGACTCCAACGGTAACCCACAGCCTCTCTACGGAGACCCCACGCTCGCAATGATTCAGAATCAACTCTCTCAGGGACTCCTCTCAGGATCCTCCAGCGGAGCGATCAAAAGCCTGGGACAGCTCGGTATTACCGTAGATCAGCATGGGCAGATGAACTTGAATGTGAGCACCCTGGATAGCGCACTCAATCAGAACTTCACCGATGTCATGGGCTTTCTGCAGAACTCCAATAGCTTCGGACAGACCTTCACATCCATGCTTGGCGGTTTGAGCAGTACCTCGACCAAAGGCGCCATTTACCTGGCCCTGCAACAAAACTCATCCCAGGAGTCCATGCTGAACAAAAACATCAGCGATCAGGAAGCGCGCATAGCAGACGATCGCACTCGCCTGACCAATGAACTCAATACCGCGAATCAGATCCTCCAGTCGCTTCCTGGCCAGCTGAACATGGTTGATCAGCTCTACAGCGCAATCACCGGTTATAAGTCTGGTCAGTAGCCCCGCAAGGAGAATCAGATGGTTTCAACCTACCAACGGCAGGCGCTCATGGGCGCCACCGGTATCGAACTAATCATCGCGCTTTACGATGGAACGATTCGGTTTTTGTATCGCGCTATCCAGTGCATCGAAGAGAACGATACTCGCGGACGCCGCATCGCCGTAGGCCGAGCGCTCGACATCCTGATGTACCTGCAGGCCCGTCTTCGCCCCGATCTGGCCCAAAGCACGTCTGAATCGCTCTCGGACTTCTACGCCGCCATGTTCACGATGTCGCTCGAGGCCTCCCATGCCACCTCCATCGAACAGTTTCACGAGGTCATCGCCTGCATCCGTAGCGTTCGTGATGCCTGGACTGTCGCGGCGCGTAATCCAGATGCGGGCCGTGTACTTCCCCGCGAACTCCGTACCAAAGAAGAGCTATTCTCCGCTCCTCCTCCTTCCTCCATCACCGAACAACCTGCCTCGGCCCGCTGGTCAGCATAATTTCATTTTTCTACTGATAAAATGAGAAAAGACTGTAATGGTTTCCTCATGGAACCGTCTCTATCAGTAACAGCATGAAGCGCACGCTCTCCAGTTTCGTCTCGGTCCTTTGCCTGCTGGCCTTCTTCGTCAGCTCAGCAGCCTGTTTTGCTGTAGCTCCGCCACAGCAAAAGATGGATCACGCGAGCCACAGTATGAGCGCTCCAGCACACGCCTGCTGCCCAAGCCATGCTCCTGATCTGCAAATTTCGAATCAGTGCTGCGTGGTTCACCATCAGCCTGCATCGGCTGCTTCTACCACTGAGTCTCAGTTAGTACAGTTTGCAGCGCTTCCCTTTGTCGCAATTCCTGTTCCCTCACTGGACATCGCAACTAGCTACCAATTCGCTCTGCCGCGACCTACACCACTACAAACCCCGCCGCTGATCGCTCTCCGAATCTGATCCTGAAGCCCCCGCCAAAAGACCTGCCCGGATTTCATCCAGGCATCGTAGCCCCTTGTCTTTAGCTTTCAGGAGAAGAACCCGTGTTCCCGCGTACCTGGCGTAGATCTCTACGCACCTTTATCTCTGCATCCCTTTTCTTTGGCCTCCCCGCACTCGCCCAGCAATCCTCCGAGATGCCTGCCGATCATTCGATGAATTCCATGGACCACTCCTCTCACGATATGTCCTCCATGGCACAGATGCCAGGCATGATCATGCAGCCCGGTAACCTGATCGAAGCCCAGCTCAATCATCTCTCCTCCGGCACCACCGTCGAGCCCGCCTCAACCCCCATGTACATGGTCATGGGCTGGCATGGACCCTGGATGTGGATGCTGCATGGCGAGGCCTTCGTCACCGATACCCAACAGCAGGCTGCACAGACTCCTGAAGGCCGCCGCGGAGGCGATAAATTCTTCTCCACCAACTGGATCATGCCCATGGCCATGCGGCGTGTCGGTCCCGGCCAGCTTACCTTGCGCGCGATGTTCTCACTGGAACCCGCTACCGTAACCGCTCGCCAATATCCTCTGCTCTTCCAGCAGGGCGAAACCGCCTTCGGCAAGCCCATCGTCGATGGACAACATCCACATAACTTCTTCATGGAGGTCGGAGCACTTTACGACATCAAGCTCAGCGAACGTACGCTCCTCAGCTTCTATGCTGCTCCCATCGGTGATCCCGCCATCGGCCCCGTTGCCTTCCCCCACCGCATGTCTGCTTCCGAAAATCCCCTCGCCGCCCTCGGCCATCATCAGGAAGACTCTACCCACATTGCCTATAACGTCCTGACTACCGGACTCACCTGGCGATGGTTTCGGCTCGAAGGTTCTGGCTTTCATGGCGGCGAACCCGGCGAAGGTCGTTGGCAGTTCCAGCCCTCAGAGAATGGCCTCGCCATCGATAGCTACTCCTCGCGTCTGACCTTCGCACCCAACCCCAACTGGAATATCCAATACTCCATCGCACACATCACGGATCCTGAACCCAACGCGCACGAAGACCAGCAGCGCCAAACCGCATCCATCATGTACAACCGCTCCTTCGGCCCACGCGATGCCAATGGACTCACCACCGGCAACTGGTCCAGCACCCTCATCTGGGGGCGCACCAACTCACACGGCAGGATGAACAGCTATCTCGCCGAATCGTTGCTCAAGTTCTCGCGCAAGAACTACGTCTGGACACGCATCGAAAACGCCGCTCGCTCCAACCAACTGCTGCTCAACCCTGACGAACCAACACCTTCACACTTCCACGAAGAACCCATCGGGCACGTCGCTGCCTTCAGCTTCGGTTACGACCGTGACTTCCGTATCGCAAAACACATCACCGCAGCTCCCGGTGCACAGTTCACCACCTACAACACGCCCGATTCCCTACAAGCCACCTACGGAAATCATCCCTGGGGAGTCGCAGCCTTCGTACGTTTCCGCATCGCACCATAATCAATCGAAGAATCTCAACGACTATCAGCCTAGAATCGGGTGCCCCATCTTCGTCGCGAAGCGACGAAGGTGGGCATTCGCATACAGTGCGAACCGCTTTTAAGGGCACGGCTTTAGAGCCTGCCCTGAGCGTAGTCGAATGGGTGCCGCAAAAGTCGCCGTGATAGCGGTTCCACTCTGCCGAAGGCCGGAGCGAAGCCCAAAGGGCGAAGTGACATCGGATATCCTTTGTCAGTTCCCAATCTGTACGGTCTTTATATCTAGGAGGGAATGCAACTGATATCTAGGAGGAATGCAACCGCGGAAGGGCCCACCGAATCTCTCTCAATGCTTAAATGAAAACAATGATCCTCTACGTTGCCACCTCGAACCCAGGCAAGCTCCGCGACTTCTCCGCAACAGCAAAGGCCCAAGAGACCAATACTGAGATCCTTCCTCTTCCCGGTTTGGCTGATATCCCTGCCCCACCTGAAGATGAACCCACCTTCGAGGGCAACGCCCGCACTAAGGCGATCTACTATTCCAGCCTTGCCCCAGGCAAGATCGTCCTGGCCGACGACTCTGGTCTCGAGGTCGATGCGCTTCATGGAGCACCCGGCGTTCGCTCCGCGCGCTACGGCGACGATGCAGAATTCACGTCATCGCCAGACCTTTCTCTCGATGAACGAAACAACCGTTGTCTTCTAC
Source organism: Edaphobacter sp. 4G125 (assembly GCF_014274685.1). NCBI lineage: Bacteria > Pseudomonadati > Acidobacteriota > Terriglobia > Terriglobales > Acidobacteriaceae > Edaphobacter > Edaphobacter albus. Next base: position 2,059,039 of record NZ_CP060393.1, on the reverse strand, counting down.
ATGCATTGCGAAACGTTCCGGAAGTTGACCGACAGGCTCGTTACCGCTGCGTATTAGCAGCTGCACGAGATGGGCAGGTTCTCGCAATTGCCGACGGTTCTGTTGAAGGAATCATCCTCTTCGAACCTCGGGGCCACTCCGGCTTCGGCTACGATCCTCTCTTCTTTCTTCCCGGACTGGAAAAGACCATGGCCGAGATTGACCTGCAGACTAAACTCGCTCTCAGCCATCGTGGCCGAGCGCTTCGTGCCCTGCGGCCTCAACTTGCATGAAGAGAAGCAGGGACACCTCAAAATCCCGACCGAATCAATCGCATTTTCTATTTGCTACTTAATCGCACAAAATTGACGATAACCGCACCAGAAGCCGTTGATTTCTTGACGTTGGCGTAACAGGAGCGGAATAATCAGCCTGCTGTCGCAATATCTGCGCAGCAGTACTCCCAACGAGCTTAAGGAGTTCCGACATGGCCTCTGCCGCACCGCCAGCCCCATCCGCCACGCCGTCCCAACAGGGGATCCAGCCTGGCGTGCAACCGCTTCGCGCTGGCGAAGGACACTCCTACTTCTGGCGCAAGTTGCACTCCCTCACCGGAATCGTGCCTATCGGCGCCTTCCTCATCGAGCACATCGTCTCCAACTTCGAGATCGTCAACGGCCCTGTCGCCTATGCCAAGCAGGTTCTCTTCCTCAACTCCCTGCCTCTGGTTCGCGTCCTCGAGTGGGGACTCATCTTCATCCCGCTCGCCTATCACGCTCTCTACGGTCTCTTCATCGCCGTTCGCGGACGGAATAATGTCAACGTCTACCCCTGGGCCGGCAACTGGATGTACCTCTCCCAGCGTGTAACGGGAATCATTGCCTTCCTCTATATCATTCAGCACGTCCTGCGACAGCGATTTATGGGGGTCAGCCTCCCCGAGCATCCAGGTGCAGCCTTCGCCAAAGTACAGCACGAGCTCTCCAATCCGTGGATGATCGCCATCTATGTCATCGCAATGATCGCTACCACCTGGCACTTCGCATACGGCGTCTGGCTCTTCGCCGCCAAGTGGGGCATCACCCCTGGGGACAAAGCTCGCAAGAGGTTTGGCTACGTCTGCGCCGTCGTCGGCATCGTGCTCTGCCTCATGGGACTCGGCAGCATCTTCGCCGTCGTCACCGCACCACCGGCTCCGGAAGATGTCATGCCCGAAACCTCTGCAGCGGTTCATATGCCCTCTGCGCCAGTACCGGCAACCGCAATCACGCTACAGAAATAGTTTATTAAGGGCACGGTTTTAGAGCCTGCCCTGAGCGGTGTCGAAGGATGCCGAAAACGCCATAGATAGAAAGAGGCTTTAGCCTCTGAGGGACAACGAATGGCAGCAGCAACTCCAAGAATCATCGTCGTAGGCGGCGGACTCGCCGGCCTCTCCGCCGTCATCAAGATCGCCGAAGCGGGCGGCAAGGTTGACCTCTTCTCCATCGTCCCCGTCAAGCGCTCGCACTCCGTCTGCGCTCAGGGTGGCATCAACTCCGCCAAGAATCTCAAGGGCGAGGGCGATAGCGCCTGGGCTCACTTCGACGACACCATCTACGGCGGCGACTTCCTCGCCAACCAGACCCCCGTCAAGCAGATGTGCGAACAAGGTCCGGCCATCATCGACCTGCTCGATCGCATGGGTGTTCCTTTCAATCGCACCCCCGAAGGCCTGCTCGACTTCCGTCGCTTTGGTGGAACCCTCTTCCACCGCACCGCCTTCGCCGGAGCCACCACTGGCCAGCAGCTCCTCTACGCGCTCGACGAGCAGGTTCGCCGCTACGAGTCCGAGGGCAAGGTCACCAAGTACGAAGGCTGGGAGTTCCTCTCCGCCGTGCTCGACTCCAAAGGAGTCTGCCGCGGCATCAGCGCAATGGACCTCCGCACCATGGAGCTTCGCACCTTCCCCGCAGACGCCATCATCATCTGCACCGGCGGCAACGGAGCCATCTTCGGAAAGTCCACGAATTCAGTAGTTTGCACCGGATCAGCTCAATCAGCGCTTTATCAACAGGGCGCCTATTACGCGAACGGAGAGTTCATCCAGGTCCACCCCACCGCCATCCCCGGCGAAGACAAGCTCCGCCTCATGTCCGAATCGGCTCGCGGTGAGGGTGGCCGCGTATGGGTTCCCAAAGATAAGAACGACAAACGCGCCCCGCAGTCCATCCCCGAGAGCGACCGCTGGTACTTCCTTGAGGAGTGGTATCCCAAGTACGGCAACCTCGTCCCCCGTGACGTGGCCACCCGCGCCATCTTCAAGGTCGTCTACGAGCACCACATGGGAATCGACGGCCAGCCGCAGGTCTACCTCGATGTCTCCCACCTCCCGCCCGAGCGTCAGCATAAGCTCGAAGGCATCCTGGAGATCTACGAGAAGTTTGTCGGCGACGACCCGCGCAAGGTCCCGATGAGGATCTTCCCTGGAATGCACTACACCATGGGCGGCCTCTGGGTCGATTTCAACCAGCAGACCAACATCCCCGGCGTCTTCGCCGCTGGCGAGGCCGACTATTCCATCCACGGAGCTAACCGCCTCGGCGCGAACTCCCTGCTCTCCTGCATCTACGGCGGCTTCGTTGCCGGACCGCAGGCCATGCAGTATGCGAAGTCCCTTCCCGCGCAGGAAGGCGATGGTGGCCATGCCGCTGAATTCCAGCGTCAGAAGGAGGCCAACAATATCCTCCTCAACAACCCTGGCACTGAGAATCCCTTCAAGATCTGGCGCGAACTTGGCGAGACCATGACCAAGCACGCGACCATCATCCGTTATAACACTGGCCTTAAAGAGGCCGACGAGAAGATCGTCGAGCTCCAACAGCGTTATCGCAACATCAATCTCTCCGACAAGAGCCAATGGGCCAACACCAGCTTCGCCTTCGCCCGCCAACTCTACAACATGCTTGAGCTCGCCCGCGTTATCGTCCAGGGAGCGCTACTCCGCGACGAATCCCGTGGCGCGCACTACAAGCCTGACTTCCCGGACCGCAACGACGAGAAGTTCCTCAAGACCACCAAGGCCAGCTTCGTCAACGACGCCCCAAAGTTCGAGTTCGAGGACGTCGACATCAGCCACATCAAACCGCGTCCGCGCCGTTACGACGCCACGGCATAGTCACCTGGAGGAATCCGCCCTTTAATAACTAGTACGGAAGACGAAAATGATGCTCCTGAGTATCCTCCAACCCGGGAACCGCCATCTAACCGTTCATGACAGAAACGGCGTCCAACTACTTCGTCTTTCTGATCCTTCCGGCGATCTTCATCGCGCTCTGGACCTACATCATTCTCTACAACAGAAGTATTCGAAAGAGAATCGAGCAGATCGAGGCATCCGGAAGACATCTCACCTGTGCAGAAGAGGGCATCTCTCTGGTAACGCTCGAGAAGGAGCAGGCCGGTCACACCGGCAGCATCTTCTAGCGCCCGGCGAAAGCTCCTACAATCTCAGGCCGCGGGAAAGTTCTGTACTCCTCGCTCCCACTACCGCTTCTCCTAACAAGAGTGTCATTTCGACCGGAGCAAGACCGTCTTATCGTCCTGCTCGGTGGGGTGGAAGAAATCTGCTTCTCTCCCACAAACGTTTGTTCTGCGACAGGGTGGCCTCTTCATGAAACGAGAGAATAACTTCGATATTCTCCGCCTCTTGTTGGCTGCAGTCGTTGTTCTCTTCCATGTCGGCTACATCAGCGGAGCCAGCCTCTTTGAGCCGCTTCCCCGCTATTTCAGCGGCCACCTCGCTGTCGAAGGCTTCTTCGCCATCTCTGGCTTCCTCATCTTTGCCAGTTACGAGCGTTCTTCCTCCCTGCGCGACTATTTCATCAAACGCGCTGCTCGTATCCTCCCCGGCTACTGGCTGGCTACGGCTCTCTGCCTCTTCATTGCCTTCTGCTATGGCAGCTTTCACGTCGTCCGGTTCCTCTTCGCGAACCTCATCTTCGCCAACTTTCTTGCTGGATCGATCCCCGGCGTCTTCGCCTCCAATCCCAGCACCGGCATGAACGGCGCCCTCTGGACCATCAAGATCGAGGTCATGTTCTACATCCTCGTTCCCTTCATCGTCTGGCTCTGCCGCCGCCTCAACCGCGATGTCGTGCTGTGGTCGCTCTTTGTCCTGTCCATCATCTACCGAGTCGCGATGGCCGATCACAATACGCTCGCTCTCCAGCTTCCCGGCCAGCTTTCCTTCTTCATCATTGGAGCGCTCATCCATTACCATCTGAGCTTCTTTGAGGCCAATGGCAAGTGGTTCGCCCTTGGTGCCGCTCTACTCTGGGTCGTGTACGTCGCCACAGGATGGTTTGTCTTCCGTCCAGCGGCTGTCGCCACCCTTACCCTCTGGGCGAGTCTCCTGCTGCCCGTCGTCAAGGGCCCCACACGCTGGGGAGACTTCTCCTACGGCATCTATGTCCTGCACTGGCCCCTCATCCAGGTCGTCGTCGCCCTGGGGCTCTACCGCACCCATCCTTGGGCCGCGCTCACGCTCACATTTCTAGCCATCGCCGTAGCGGCTCCGCTCTCCTGGTTTTTCGTTGAGAAACCCTCACTCGCACTCGCACATTCACGACGGATCAAGACACAGTATCCCGCCGTCACCCCCAGCTAAAGCATAGCCAAGGAAAAACGACCATGCCCACTACCATCAAAGTCGAGATCAAGCGTCAGGCCAATCCCAATGCCCCTGCTGTCACCGAAACCTTCGAGGTTCCCTATCGCCCCGGCATGAACATTACCTCTCTGCTCGGCGAAATCGCGTTGAACCCCGTCGACATCAGCGGCAAGGCCACAACGCCCGTCACCTACGACTCCAATTGCCTTGAGGAGATCTGCGGTTCCTGCGCCATGCTCATCAACGGTAAGGCCCGCATGGCTTGTTCCGCTCTCGTCGACAAGCTGGAACAGCCCATCCAGCTCGCACCACTCTCGAAGTTCCCTGTCGTCCGCGACCTTGCCGTCGATCGCTCCGTCCTCTTTGAGAACCTCAAGACGGTTAAGGCTTGGGTTCCCATCGATGGCACGTACGACCTCGGTTCCGGGCCTCGCCAGTTCCCGCAGGTGCAGGAGCAGCGCTACCCGCTCTCCAACTGCATCAGCTGCTGCTGCTGCATGGAGGTCTGCCCCCAGTTCAACGTCTCCACCAATTTCGTCGGAGCCGCCACCATCGCTCAAGCGAAGCTCTTCAACATGGACCCCGCCGGAGCCGTCCTCGCCGAAGATCGCCTTCGTGCTCTCGCTGGAGATGGTGGCATTCAGGAATGCGGCTTCGCTCAGAACTGCGTCGTAGCCTGCCCCAAAGAACTCCCGCTCACTGAAGCCATCAGCGATATGGGCCGCGACGTCTTCATCCAGCAAGTCAAAGATCTCGTATCCCGATAGCCAATTGCACACCTCACAAGAAGGCCCACCATCACAGGTGGGCTTCTTACTTTCAATCATGGATGTGCCATTTCGACCGAAGCGAACGCCGCAGGCGAGAGCGGAGTGGAGAAATCACCACATCTCGCCCGCCTTAACTATGCTGTAGCCCCAAAAACGTGTTCCCCAAAACAAGCCAGGTGCCGGGTGCTCCATTCATAATGCAAAGCGGTATGAGTGGGATATTCGCGCGAATGCGCGACCACCTTGCTTAAGGACACGGCTTCAGCTGTGCCAAAAATGGCTATCACAAAACCGAGCGGCTTTAGCCGCTGAGGGCCTGGCTTCCTTATCCGCGACATAACCGACATTCCCAGCGCGCAACCCGAACCCTTGCTACAATTTCCATCACCGGCTCATGAAGTATTTCATGCACACAACCAAACCATCCGCCGCAGCCGTCTGTGCATTCCTTCTCTCGACAGCGCTCTTTGCGCAGTCTCCCCAAGCCGCAGGAAAGAAGAACATGTCGTCTCAGGATCCTCTCGCCGTTCATGACTCTGCCATCGTCATCGATACTCACGCCGACACTCCACAGCGATTCCTCGATGAGCACTGGAACTTTACCGATCCGCTCAACGGAGGCATGCTCAACTACGACTCCGCGAAGAAGGGCAATCTCGATGCCCAGTTCTTCTCCATCTGGGTCGACCCCGGCCAGTACTCTGCGCGCGACTCAGCTCGTCGCACTCTCGAGCTGATCGACGCCACCCTCGAACAGGTTCGCCGCGCTCCCGATAAGCTCGCTCTCTGCACCACCGCCGACCAGATCATCTCCACACACCAGCAGGGCAAGTTCGCCGTGCTCATGGGAATCGAGGGCGGCCACTCCATTGAAAATTCCCTCGGTCTTCTCCGCGACTACTATCGCCTCGGCGTCCGTTACATGACGCTCACCTGGTCCAACACCAACGACTGGGCCGATTCCTCCGGCGACATCGACGACCCCACCGTCAAGCACCATAACGGCCTCACCCCTTTCGGCAAGCAGGTCGTTGCCGAAATGAACCGCCTCGGCATGATGGTCGACATCTCTCACGTCTCCGACAAGACCTTCTGGGACGTCATGGAGATCACCAAAGCTCCTGTCATCGCTTCACACTCCTCCGCTCGCGCTCTCACCCAGGCGCCACGCAACATGACAGACGATATGCTCCGCGCAGTGGCAAAGAACAACGGAGTCGTCATGGTCAACTTCTTCCCTGCCTTCATCGACGAAAACTGGCGTACCGCATGGAACGCATCCAAACCCGAGCGTCAAAAGGAACAGGACGCGCTCGAAGCCGAATACGAAGCGAAGGGCCTCCCCGTTCCCTTCGAAGCCTCCGACAAGATCGACCGTAAGTACGCCGCGAAGATCGGCCGCGCCCCTTTCAACTCCCTCATCGATCACTTCGATCACGTCATCAAGGTTGCTGGTATCGACCACGTTGGCATCGGAACCGACTTCGACGGTATTCCTCAGCCCCCTGCTGGGATCGACTCCGCCGCCGACCTGCCTAAAGTCACCGCAGCACTTATGGCACGCGGCTACACCGCTGAAGATATGCACAAACTCCTCGGCGGCAACCTGCTCCGTGTCTTCCGCGCCGTTCAGGCAGCCCAGGAAAAGCCACCTGTCATCGCTCCGGGCCAGAAATAACTCCTCTCAGAAAATGCCTGTCAAGTCCCGGGAGGAGCTAACAACCATGTTTCTAAATACATAGGGATCGCAGATTATCCTTGTTCACCAGTTAGAATTAAAAATATCCGGTTCTTCCGTTTTTCTAAGAGAACGCCTCTATCATCCGAAGTACTAATCTAAGCCGCATCGATTGAATACTTTGCGCGCAAATGGTGGTAGGGGGTCATCACGGATCGGATGGCCTATCGAGCACAATCCGCAGCAGGAAGGCGCATCCTCTTCCGGAACAGGCTGATGCCTCTGCGCCGAATTGCTCCATAAGAATCTCTGCGTTAGCCTGTTCTATGGAGTTCCACTACGCATGACGCTTCGTTTCCTTGCACTTGCTCTGGCCTTCAGCAGTCCGGCTTGGGCTCAGTCTTCTCCGCCTCCCACCGAGGCGCCGCAGTCTCAGCAGTCGACGCCGGCAACTGGGGTCTCTTCGCAAGACCTTCCTGACGCACCGAGCACCACCAGTCAGGCCAAGCCGCCCGTTACCCCCACCGGCCCCACCGCCGTCATCGACACCACCATGGGCCGTCTTACCTGCAAGCTATACGACACCCAGGCCCCCGTCACGGTCGCCAACTTTATCGGCCTCGCTGAAGGAACAAAGGACTGGACCGATCCCAAAACGCTCCAGAAGGTTCACGGCCAGCCCTTCTACAACGGAACCACTTTTCACCGAGTCATTCCCGGCTTCATGATCCAGGGCGGCGACCGGCTCGGCGATGGACGCGGCGATCCCGGCTACCTCTTCAAAGACGAGATCGATCCTTCCCTCACCTTTGATGAACCCGGACGCCTCGCCATGGCAAACTCCGGCCCCAGCACCAACGGCTCACAGTTTTTCATCACGGAAGCTCCGGTTCCTCACCTCAACGGCAAGCACACCATCTTCGGCCAGTGCGATTCGCATACCGTCCTCATGGTCGCCACCATCGCGCGCGTACAGCGCGACGATAACGACAAGCCTGTCACTCCAGTCGTGATCAACAAGATCACGATCGTCCGCGATGGCCAGCCTATACCCCCGGAACCTGCACCGCCTGCCGCACAGCCCCCTGCGGCGCCACCTCAGTAATTTTTGTCTCTCGCTGCTTTTTCCTGAGAGACGTCACTCACAACCTTCCAATCCAAAGGAGACTACATGGCACGCAAGCCAGGAACTTACGCAACCTTCAACACATCCCAGGGAAACATCGTCGTTGAGCTCTTCGAGAAGGACGCACCCGAAACCGTCGCCAACTTCATCGGTCTCGCCGAGGGTACCAAGCAGTGGGAGAGCCGCAGCAAGAAGGGCGACAAACTTTACGACGGCACGATCTTCCATCGCGTCATCCCCGAGTTCATGATCCAGGGTGGCGACCCGGAAGGCACCGGCATGGGTGGTCCCGGCTATCGCTTCGCCGACGAAACCCGCGGTTCGCGCCACGGCTTCCAGGAGCCCGGAAAACTCGCTATGGCAAATGCCGGCCCCAACACCAACGGTTCTCAGTTCTTCATCACCGTTGCCCCCACCACCTGGCTCACCGGAAAGCACACCATCTTCGGTGAAGTGGTTGAAGGCTACGATATCGTCGAGAAGATCAGCAAGGTTGCCCGCGATGGCATGGATCGACCCAAAACCCCTGTGGTTCTGGAATCCGTCACCATCGAGCGGATTGCATAATTCTGAACGATAGGTAAATCAAAAGCCCGCTCCATCGAGCGGGCTTTTGATTTGAAGTGAATATAGTTTTACGCTACGCCAATCACGCTGCAGAGTTCCTTCACCGCATCAGCGCTCTTCTGCAGCGCAGTCTGCTCTTCTGCGGTGAGCTTGATCTCGATGATCTGCTCCAGACCCTTGGATCCCAGTTTGCACGGCACACCAACATAGAGGCCCTTGATGCCGTACTCGCCTTCGAGATATGCAGCGCAAGGAAGAATCTTCTTCTTGTCCTTCAGGATCGCCTCCACCATCTCTACGGCGGCAGCCGAAGGAGCATAGTAAGCTGAGCCCGTCTTGAGGTACTTGACGATTTCCGCGCCGCCATTTGCCGTACGCGTCTCAAGCTCCTTCAAGCGGTCCGCCGGGATCAACTCCGTAATCGGAATACCCGCCACCGTCGAGTAGCGTGAGAGCGGAACCATCGTGTCGCCATGCCCGCCGAGTACGAACGCCGTCACATTCTCAACCGAAACGTTCAGCTCCTGTGCAATGAACGTGCGGAAGCGTGCCGAATCCAGCACACCCGCCATGCCAATCACGCGCTCGCGCGGAAGACCCAGCTTCTTGAATGCGGTCTGCGCCATTGCGTCCAGAGGGTTCGAGACGATGATAAAGATCGCGTTCGGCGACGCAGCCAACGCCTTCGCCGCCACATCGCTCATAATGCCGAAGTTCGTGTTCAGCAAATCATCGCGGCTCATACCCGGCTTGCGCGCAATGCCTGCCGTAATGACTACGATGTCCGAATTCGCGGTATCCGCGTAGTCATTTGTTCCAATCACCGAGACATCGCGCTTCTCAATCGGCAACGCCTCCAGCAGATCGAGCCCCTTGCCCTGCGGCACGCCATCGATCACATCGATCAACACAACATCTGCAAGCTCCTTGGAAGCAATCCAATGAGCAGCCGTCGCACCCACATTTCCAGCGCCAACAATCGTTACTTTCTTACGCATCGTTTCTCCTAAGACAATTACAATAAGTTTGAGGCCGGACTACTCTGTAGTCCGGCCTCAAAGATTTACTTCATGTTCTCAATCATCCGGGTCGCAAACTCACTCGTCTTCACCTTCGTTGCGCCTTGCATGCCGCGCTCGAAGTCGTAAGTGACGAACTTCTGCCCGATGGTCTTCTCCATCGACGACTCGATCAGCCTTGCCGCCTCGCTCCATCCGATGAAGTCGAACAGCATGACTCCCGAAAGAATCACCGAACCCGGATTGATCACATCCTTGTCCGCATACTTCGGTGCGGTGCCATGCGTCGCTTCGAACACCGCATAACCGTCTCCGATGTTTGCGCCAGGAGCGATTCCAAGGCCGCCGACCTGCGCCGCAGCAGCATCCGAAATATAGTCACCATTCAGGTTGGTCGTCGCCAGCACGCTGTAGTCATCCGGACGCAGAATAATCTGCTGGAAGATCGAATCGGCGATGCGATCGTTCACCAGGATCTTCTTCTTCCACACGCCATTACCGTGCGACTTGCCGATCTTCTCGAGGACGTCCTTCACTTCAGCGATCACCTCATCGACAAACGGCTTGGGAGCAAACTCGATGCCCGGCTCGATCAAAGCGGCGTTCTCCTCCACCGTCAGGCTCGGATTGGACTCGAGATTACCGAGAATCCAGCTCTCGCGCTCGGTCACGGTGTGCTCACGGAACTCCTGCGTGGCAACTTCGTATCCCCACTCGCGGAAGGCTCCTTCAGTGAACTTCTGGATATTGCCCTTATGCACCAGCGTCACGACTTTACGGTTGTTGTCCAGCGCATACTGGATGGCAGCGCGCACCAATCGCTTCGATCCCGTAATCGAAATCGGCTTGATTCCCACACCGGAATCCAACCGGATCTTCTTCTTGCCACCCTTCAGCATGTCGTCGTTCAGGAACGAAAGCACCTTCGCCGCCTCAGGAGTTCCCTCACGAAACTCGATTCCGGCATAGATGTCTTCGGTATTCTCGCGGAAGATCACCACATCGAGCTTCTCGGGGTGCTTTACAGGGCTCGGCACGCCAGAGTAATACTTCACCGGGCGAACGCACTGATATAGGTCCATCAACTGTCGCAGAGCGACGTTCAGCGAGCGGATACCGCCACCCACCGGCGTGGTCAGTGGCCCTTTAATGGAAACGCGAAAATCTACTGTAGCCTTAACCGTGTCATCCGGTAGCCAGTTTTGGGTCTGCCGATATGCCTTCTCTCCGGCCAGCACCTCAAACCACTTCACCGAGCGCTTGCCGCCATAGGCCTTCTCTACCGCCGCATCAAAGACGCGCTGCGATGCCTTCCAGATATCGCGCCCCGTTCCATCGCCTTCAATAAAAGGGATAATAGGGTTATCAGGAATGGTGTATTTTCCGTTGGCATACTGAATCGGCGCTCCGTCCTTCGGCACCGCAATCCCGTTGTAACTCTCCTGCATAGATGAATCTTCTCCCGGTGAGATTGTGAGAAGTCCAAGCTATCATTCAGGAAGAAGCTCTGGCAATATTCGCACGTTTATTGCGATAATCGCACTTCGAGTTGATCTGATCCCCTGCTTATAAGTAGGCCACTCTACTTCACCAGGTAGTAGTCCACGGTGGCCACAACCCGCACCTTCTTCATGATGCTGGAATCCGGACTGGTTGCAGCGCCGCCTTCTTCTCCCGGCCCAACTCCGCTTCCCGCATCTGCGGCAGAGATCGAAAACACGCCCTGGTTGGCAGAGCGAATTGAGCCTACCTGGCTTCCGGAATCCGCCGCAAATCGATCCGCAGATGCGCGAGCATTTTTCGTAGCTTCCGTAATCATGTCTGGCTTCAGAGCATTCAGACCGTTGAAGACATAGCGAATCCCCTGCCCATATCCGCCAATCACAATAATGCCCGCCTGCAGGAGCTGCGCAGTCTTTTGGCCGGCTTTGGAGATCTTGTCCACATCATTCGAGCTGACGGTCACCGTCTGCTGCACAATGTATCGCGGTCCACCCTGGTTATTTCCGCCGTATTCATTCGCCTGCTTATCAGTCACCTGGATCTGCCCGACCGAAATCTCCTGTGTGGCAATTCCCTGCGCCGTAAAAAACTTGAGTACCGCAGCACGGTCCTCTTCGCTCTTCGCATAGACCTGCTGCAGATCGTTGCCCGTCTCCTTGAAGGTCACCGGCCAGATCGCACTGTCAGACTTCACTGTGCGCTCCACTAACCCCTTTACGGTTACATAACGGTCCGCAAGGCGCGTCTCTTTGATCTCTTTCCCCAGCAGCCATCCGCCCAGCACAAGGCCAAGGAAAAGAAATCCACCCAGTACAGCTGTCGGAACCAACCAGGGATTGTCGCGTGTGGCTTCCAAGCATACCCTCCGGAGAACATGAGCAGAATGCAGCAGTCTGGATGAGATGTCAACGCCACATACAAGAAGGCCCCGGTCGATGCCGGGGCCTCTGTTTTGTTTCTATGGCTAGCTGATTAGAAGATGTTCCACAGGAGCTGGTTGTAGACATCGTGATGGAACTGAACCTCCGGCGCCTTCACGATGCTTCCCAGCAGGCGCGGGCAACGATCTGCCGAAGCCTGCTTCAGGTCCGCATAGCGTCCAGCGACATCAGCACCCAACAGCTTCTTGTTCCAATCCGCACCACGGAAGTTCTCGATCGCGGTATAGATGTTGTCTGGCAGATAACGCTCCGCCTGGCGCAGATTCTTGATCTTCGCCGTTTCGCCATGGAGACCTGTCTTAAAGATCGAGTACAGCACCATGTAGGGGTTCGCATCTGGTCCAACCGAACGTACCTCGACGCGAGCTGACTTCTCATTACCGATGGGGATACGAACCATCGAGCCACGGTCCGTCGCCGAAGCCTTGATCTGGTTCGGTGCCTCAAAGTGCGGATCGAGACGACGGTACGCATTCACGCTTGCATTCAGCAGCAGGCAGAGATCATTGCCGTGCGTCAGGATGCGATCCGTAAACTGCCATGCCATCTTCGAGATCTTCTCCTCGCCCTTGGGGTCCCAGAACAGGTTCTTGCCCCCCTTGGTGATCGAGACATTAGTGTGCATGCCCGATCCATTCACTCCGGTAACAGGCTTCGGCAGGAAGCTGGCCGTCATACCCATCTGGTTCGCGATCTGGCGGCAAATCAGTTTGTAGAGCTGGATCTGGTCGGCAGCAGTAACCACGTCGCCGTAGGTGTAGTTGATCTCGAACTGCGAAGGCGCAACCTCAGGATGGTCTTTTTCGTTCTCAAAGCCCATCGCGCGCTGCACTTCGGCCGTCGTATCGATGAACTCACGTAGAGGATCGCCAGGCAGAGAGTGGTAGTAGCCACCCTTGTTGACGTATTCGAAGAGTCCCGTCTCGTGGAACTTGCGCTCCGCATCGACACCCTCAAACAGGAAGCCTTCAATCTCGTTCGCTGCATTCAGGGTGTATCCCTGCTCGGCATACAACTGTTCCGAGAACTTCTTCAGCACGCCGCGGATATCGGCGCTGTACGTTCCGCCATTCTTGTCGATGACTTCGCCGAAGACCAGCACCTTACCCGGCCCGAAGACGTCTGCAGGAGCCCAGTAGAACGCACTCCAATCGATGCCGAGACGAAGGTCGCTCTCACGCTGCGCCGTAAAGCCGCGGATCGAAGAACCGTCAAACGTAAGATTGTCGTAGCTCTTGACCAGGAACTTCTTGTCGTAGTCCAGCATATGCAGCCGGCCTTCGAGGTCGCTGAACAACACCGTTACGGCCTTAATGCGGCGCTCGTCGGTCAGGTACTTGAGACGCTCCTCCTGAATCACATCGGCAGCAACGCGCTTCTTGCGCTGCTCCTTGGCCTGAAGATTCAAATCCTCAAGTTCAGAGTAGGAAAGCTCCAGAAAATCACGAAATTCGCTCAACGTCTTGCTCCTTCTGCAATGAGATACACGACGACCAGGGTCGGCTAAACGGAAATTGGTTGTGTGGGTGGAGGCAAGGTCCGCTGGCATCGTGGGCAGGAGACCTTTTTAAAAACTAACAGAAATCCCCGCACGAAAAAAGGAGTTTTCGCGTGTTCTGGCCGCAAAACGGCGCCCTTCCTGGCAGCACGCTACCGGACCTGCAATGTCGGCTCATCTTCGAAAGACCCGCGCCGCTTCGCACAAATTCTTTCGTCCGTAATGCGGGCCGCGTTCTCGCTCGAAAAAGCCCTTAGTAAGATAGAGAGAAGCTATGAACAAGACCTCGATTCGCCGCGTCGCCCTCATCCAGATGTCCTGCTCGCCCGATACTCAGCTCAACCTCGACAAGGCGGCCGAACGAGTCTACGAGGCCGCACGCCAGGGAGCGACTCTCGTCTGCCTCCCCGAGCTCTTCCGGGCGCAATACTTCTGCCAGCGCGAAGACCACGGCCTCTTTGGCCTTGCTGAATCCATCCCCGGCCCGTCTACCGAAAAACTCTCTCAGGTTTGCTGCGAGACTGGCGTCGTCCTCGTCGCCTCCCTGTTTGAGCGCCGAGCCCCTGGCCTCTACCACAACACCGCCGTCACCATCGAGAAGGATGGCCGCATCGCCGACGTCTACCGCAAGATGCACATCCCTGACGACCCGCTCTACTACGAGAAGTTTTACTTCACACCCGGTGACCTCGGCTTCAAGACCACGCAGACCTCGCAAGGACCCGTCGGCACCCTCGTCTGCTGGGATCAGTGGTACCCCGAAGGCGCTCGCCTCACCGCCCTCCGCGGCGCAGAGATCCTCTTCTTCCCCACCGCTATCGGCTGGCACCCGTCCGAAAAATCGGAGTTCGGCGAGGCACAGTACTCCGCCTGGCAGACTGCCCAGCGCGCCCACGCCATCGCCAACGGAGTCTTCGCCTGCGCCGTCAACCGCGTAGGCCACGAGCACGGCGACGTGAAATTCAAGACCACCGCCGCCGACGGCAACCCCGCCACCGTCGAGCTTCGCGGCCCCGGCGACCACACCCCACAATCCGGCCTCGAGTTCTGGGGCGGAAGCTTCATCGCCGACCCCTTCGGCCGCATCATCGCCCAGGCAAGCCACGACAAGGAAGAGATCCTCTATGCCGACCTCGACCCCAAGCTCATCGAGATCACCCGCCAACACTGGCCCTTTCTACGCGACCGACGAATCGACGCCTACGAAGGCATTGCCAAGCGCTTTTTAGACTAATAAGCCTCAATTCTATGAAGTCCCGGCGATCTTGCGCCGGGACTTCGCCTTTTACCAAGCCCCCTGCTTCCCGCCATACCACCAAACCAACCCCACCGTAAGCGTGTCCTGATTCTGCGACAACACTCCCGGCTTGTTCGTCAAAAAGAACGGCCTGTTCGTCCAGTCCCTCCGATACTCCAGTCGCGTTAGCAGACCATCCGCCACCTTGTACTCATACGTACCCGTAAATTCCTTTAGAGCCTGTGTTGTTCCACTGAATAATCCTCCACGATCCGATAGATACTCCGTTCTTCCTGCCAGAGCCATCTTCGGAGTCCACTGATACCGTGCGTACGCCGCCCCGCCAATCACATGCGAAGGCGCGGAAGACTGGCCCGGAGCAGCATTCTTCCACAACCGCGAAATCACATAATCCCCTTCCCCTGCCAACGTCAGCTTCGGGGTTACATTCCATGTCGCATAGGTATCGAAGATGTGCTGCTTCCCGTCCGGCGCTGGCGTGATTGGTTGGAGACATAGTCCCGGTTGTATCGGAGCCGTTCCACAGCCTTGCGGATTCTGCGTCACATCAGGATGGTCCTGGCCAAGGTAATAGTTGATCGTCCACGACACATTCTTCTTCGGCTGCAACGCCAACCCAAACAATTCATCTTTGAACGAATTCGTCGGCTCCGACTGTTGTGTCCCATTCACCAGCCAGTAGTTCACCGCTACCTTGTCATTCAACTTGTAATTTGCCCTCACGCCCATGTGATAGAACGGCAGGTAATTGAAGAAGAACGACCGCGTGTAATTCATCTGGTCCTTCGTATAGTTGCCTTCGATTCCCATCGAGCTCGACCACTTCCCTACATCCACCGTTAGCCCCTTGCCCACTGGGAAGACATAGGTTCCATAAGCCTGAAAAATGTTCCGGTAGATCTCCGGTCTGGGTTCGTTCGCTGGATTCCCTTGCAAGGTCTCCGTCGCCTGTCCGAACTGAAGATCCAGGCGCACACCATATCGTCGCCCTTCCTCTACATTCGGGTCCATCGCCAGCACCAGCCCCGCCTGATTGATGCTGAAGGCATTGCTCAAAACGTCATAGGCACGCAGGTATTGCACCCTCCCAGTGGGATGGTTGAAGTCATAACCATAGTAGCCATCGAAGTAGTAGTTCAGCGTAGCTCCACCCGGCAGCTGTGCTGGGACAACCGCTGCCACCTGCGACTCTGCTGGCGCAGCGCTCGAACTCTTCGCCACCGCCGGATTTGATGACTCTGCTGGCGCAGCCACTCCCTTCGAAACCTCAGACTCTTTCACCGCACTCAAAGAGCTGGACGAAGCCACCGTTGGTGTCCCATCATTCAAAGTCGTCGACAGCGCAGGAACAGCCACCGTAGTTTGCTTGTGTAACTGTTCCTCCAGCGCAGCAACCCTCGCTGCCAGATCTCGCACCGTCTGGCGTAGCTCCTCGACCTCTCGATCCTTCGCAACGCTGGATTCCTGAGCACGGCTCTGAACCCCGGTAAACAATGTGTTCAACACGATGAAGACGCAGATAGCGGAACGCAAAAATTGGCATCTCATAGATGCCTAATAGAACAACAGATCACCCGGTAATGATGCAGTAAAACTTCCATAAGGAATCCATTAAGGGCCTGCTAACCAGCAGATTCTAGGTCTTTCGTCCCTTCTCCCTTCGCCGTACGAACCGTAGAATCCTCCCACTATTACTCCGGGAGAAAATCTTGTGAAATCGCAAATCCTCTGTTCCCTTCTCTTTGCAACAGTTTCCGCATCGGCCCAGGCCGGAGCACAGACCGCCCATACCGCTGCCGAGATTCAACAACATCAGGCCAGGCTGCTCGAAGCTGCTAAGGCAAGCGCAACGGGAATGGTCAACGAGAAAACAGACGAGACACCCGTCTCCCGAACACTCTTCGTAGCCCGCGCTCGCACCGGCGAGGCCGAGTTGCACCAGCACTGGTCCGATCAGATGGTCATCAGCAAGGGCAGCGTCATACTCATCACAGGTGGCACCCTAAAGGGTCAGCATCCCAATGGCGATCAACCCGGAGAATTCCTTGCGACCTCGATTGAAGGCGGCAAAGAGGTCACTCTACACGCAGGAGACATCGCCCATATTCCGGCTGGCGTTCCTCACTGGGTGAAACTTACGCCCAACACAACCGCCACTTATATCGTCTTCAAACAAAAGGTCTCTCAATAACTACGGAGCAATTCCTCACTTCGGGCTGGTCCAGGTGCGGGTTCTGGAGCTCTCTAGTACGGCTTCCAGAACCCTCATCTGGCGCAGCCCATCCGTAATCTGCGGATACTCCACCGGCGCCGATGGATCGAAAATCGACGCATAGAACCGCCGGAAGACCTGTTTGAAGGTATCGTCATACCCTTCACTATGACCTCCCGGAAGATCGGCGTATCGGGCTGCTGCAGGCAGCAGCAACGAGGGGTCCTTGATGATGATCTGGTTCGGCGTATTGCGATGACCGATCCAAAGCTCATCGGGCCGCTCCTGGTTCCACGCCACCGAACTCTTCGTTCCATAGACCTCAAGGCTCAGGCCATTCTTACGACCGGCGTTGACTTGGCTTGCCGTCATCGCCCCACGCGCCGAATCTCCCAGGCGGAAGATCACCGCTCCGAAGTCCTCCGTCTTTACCGGAACTTCATCGACATCCTCCGCGGTCGGCAGCTTGCCCGTAAAGCTCTCTACGCTGCGCTTCGGGCGTTTCCGGGTGGGATGAAAGATCTGCAAGTCCGCGCAGAGCGACGACACGCGCAGACCAGTGATGTGTTCGATCGAATCGAACCAGTGCGACCCGATATCGGCCATCGCGCGCGAAGCTCCGGACGCAGCCTCGTCCACCCTCCAGTTCCAGTCCGTGTCATATAACAGCCAGTCCTGCGAGTAGGTCCCCTGGGCCACCAGAATCTCACCCAGTTCGCCTGCCTCGCGCATCCGGCGCATCTGCTGCACCATCGGATAAAACCGCAGATTGTGGCACACGCAGTTGCGAACCTTCACCTTCTCCGCAAGAGCCGCAAGTTCCTCAGCCTCCTTCGCAGACATCGCCACCGGCTTCTCGCAAAGAACATTCTTCTTTGCCTCGATCGCGGCCTTCGTCATCGGATAATGCTGCGCATTCGGCGTGCAGATGTGAACTGCATCAAGCTCAGGATTCTTCAGCAGCTCGGCATAATCGTCCGTTGCAAGAGGAACGTCATAAGCATCGGCCAGCTTCCTTGCGGACTCTGCCGTCCTCCCCACAACCGCAATCACTTCTACATGCTCTACACGGCGCAGCGCCTCAAGGTGCACACGCCCCATAAATCCAGTTCCTACGACCGCAGTCTTCACCCGTTTCACGTCTTCTCCTCGTATCGTGAATCACACCTTCACGACTCAATATTCAAAGTGTCATCCTGAGCGAAGCATCTCGCAGTTTCATCGCGAGGTGCGAAGTCGAAGGATCTGCGGCTAATCCAATTTGCCGCAGATCCTCGACTCGATACGTTCCCTTGTTATACCCACCAGGCTGCTGCGGGCTGCTCTCGAATCACAATCTCGTTCAGGAACTTTGCCGCCTTCGATAGACCTTCTTCGGGAGCAAGCAGGCTGTCCTCATGCTCGATCGAAAGCACATCGTCATATCCAAACATGCGCAGCGTCGAAACAAACTCCTTCCACCACTCTGCTCCGTGACCATACCCGCAGGTCCGGAAGATCCAGCTCCGGTTGCGCTCGTCCGTATACGGCTTCGTATCCAGCACGCCGGCCTTCATCAGGTTCGCCGTGTAAATCTGCGTGTCCTTTGCATGGACATGGAAGATCGCATCGCCAAGGACGCGAACCGCCGCAATCGGATCGATGCTCTGCCAGAACATGTGGCTCGGATCGTAGTTGCATCCCACATTCGGTCCCGCAATCGAACGCAGCTTCAACAGCGTCTCCGGGCTATAAACCACAAAACCTGGATGCATCTCGATCGCAATACGCACTCCGTGATCGGCAGCAAACTTCGCATGTTCGATCCAGTACGGAGTCACCACCTCGTTCCACTGCCAATCCAGAATCTCCAGAAAATCTGGAGGCCAGGGACACGTCACCCAATTGGGTTGGGTAGCCGTAGCAGAATCGCCGGGGCACCCGGAGAAATCAACAACCGTCTTCACGCCAAGCTTCTCGGCCAGCAGAATCGTCTCCCGGCTTACCTTCTGAGCAGCTTCACGCTTTGCCTTGTCCGGATGAAGCGCGTTTCCATGACAGCTCAATGCACTGATGCTGAAACCGTGATCGTCCAGCTTCTTCTTGAACTCCGCCAGCTCAGCACTATTCTTCAACATCGAAAGTTTGGCGTGTGCATCACCGGGATAGTTCCCTGTTCCCAGCTCCACGGTCTGAATCTCATAAGACTTCAGCTTCTTCAGCACATCTTCGAACGAAAGTTGCGACAACAACGGCGTAAAAACACCAACCCTCATGCTTCCCTCGGCTCCTGAAATCAAACTTTTTTCGCGCTAAAAAATAATACCCCGTGAGGAAGCCTCTCGCCAGACACCAATCCATCTGCGATCCCCTCAGAAGCACCATTTCGACAGAAAGCCCACAGGCCCGAAGCGGAGAAATCTGCTTCTCGACCGCTCTTTCTACCGGGTGCCCATACGTCAAAATTCAACGTACTTCGGATGCCCTATTAATGCCGAAGGCATGAGTGGACATTCGCGCAAAGCGCGAACCTCCTTGCTTAAGGCACGGCTTTAACCGTAATCAGCCGCCTTGCTTAAGCACGCGACTTTAGTCGTATGATGATCAGCCGCCTTGCTTAAGCACACGGCTTTAGTCGTATGATGATCAGTCGCCTTGCTTAAGCACACGGCTTTAGCCGTGTGATAATCAGCCGCGCCAAAGGCGCTACCGCTCTGCCGAAGGCTAGAGTGAAGCTCGCAGAGCAAACGACTGATCTTCGCCGTTCGCGCCGCCTCCAATTCCTGTCAAGTCCATCACCTTCGTGGAAGGGTTCCCTCAAACTCCTCATCAGAAACAAACCAAACCACTTACTCATCGAAAAACAATTCCTCTGAAACTGCTTTTAAACTGGCGCAACTCTCTAGAATAGAAATAGGACATAAAAAGAGCCCCGGTGCTCACCGGGTGCCCCATACATCGAGCGAAGCGAGATGTGTACGGTCAGGGACCAACCCTGACCATATCTTGTTTTAAATCTATATTTTGATATTTAACTTATTTGTTTTCTATATTTTACATGTTTATTTTCGCGCAAAGCATAGAAAACAAACGATTTGCGCACCGTCCCCCCCGGGGGGGGGGCTAAAACGACGCCTTCTGGACCGGCCTAGGTTCAGCGAGCAGCTTCTCCACCAACGCGGTTACCTCATGCTCGAGTGCCTGATGTGCCGGAGGATTCGCAGGTCCTGCAAATCCGGCATGCACTTCGCGCACGCGGCCATCCCTCCCCAGAATGAACGAGGTCGGCCAGCAGTTCAGGTGGTCTGCCTGCGTAATCTTCTCGGTCAGCTGATCCGGAGTGCCCGCAATCAACACCGGATAAGTAATTCCATATCGCTGAATGAAAGCACGAAGACGTGTCGGGTTTTGTAGCTGATCCTCTTCTTCAAAGCTGAGGTTTACGACCTCCAGCCCTTTGCCATGAAACTGCTTGTAGAGGCTCTCCAAAAAGGGAGCTTCGTCATGGCAGTTCGGGCACCAGGAACCGCCAATTGCAACAATCACCACCTTGTCGCGGAAGCGAGCGTCCGAGCTCGAAACCTCCTTGCCTGTGACATCAGGAAATTTAAAGGTAAACGGAGCCGAAGGATCTTTGATCCTCGTCTGCTCTGTCGACTCAGTAGGCGCAGCAAGGTTTTCCTTACGCGCCTCCGCTGGCCGACGCGCTACAAGGTCGCGGGCTTGAACCTTCTGGGTCTCGGTTGCCAGAAGATTTGAGACCAGGAGCGTCCCATTCTCCCGCGGCACAATCGAATACAGCGCAGGCCCCGCTGCCGTAAAGTGGCTAACCTTATATTGATTTCCATCCCAGGCTCCGTAAAGAGAGCCCGTATCGCCATCAATGCGCTGAATCACGGCCCGGATCGTAGCGGGAGCCGCATCCCTGGTCGCTGGATCAATCCGAAGCTGCCATGCAGACTCCCCCTTCGAGCTGGAAACAGCAATCTCCCAATCGCCGTGTATATCCGGCCCCGTGGAGACGTTTGAAACTGCGGAAGCGCGATGCAGAGTCACCGGAACGCGCGGCGCAGCCTTCGGTGAAGCAGACGTTGTACCGAAGGTTCCCGTCAGTTGCTCGCCTGCAACCGTGGCTTCCAGACTGCGGGCAAAGTAGTTGAAGTTCAACAGCAGCTTGCCATCCTGAAGTTTGGCAGACGAAGCCACTGACTGCTCCGCACCATTCAGTAAAGCAGCATGGAGATCTGTGGCAGGCCCACTGATTTGCAGGCGCAGCGGAACCTCCTGCCCGCGTACCGAAGCGCTTCCTTCCCATATCCCATCAATGGAAGAAGAGGCCGCAAAGGCAGAGGAAGACGCCAGGAAAAACCCCGCAAGAACGGAAACAGCAAACAGCCTCCCTGTAAGGGCGTTCATAGGAAACTCGATTCTTTGGTTTTCAGGGGAAAGGAATGCAGAAGGAAGTGTTAGAACACATCTCCGCGCGGCCAGCTTAGAAGCGGCAACAGCGACAACAGAGAGTGCGAGAAATACTCATTCCTGATTTAAGGGTAGAAGACCACCACCACACAGTCAAGAGGAACCGCTAACGAGGGCCGGAAGCACCCTCTTGCGTAGCTCCTCCATTTGGCATGATGACGTGGTACGGCTCAATGGAGAGCAGGCCGGAGAGCGCATTGCGCTGCTGGTCCGAAAGCTGGCGGTAACGATCAGAGTTCAACAAACTCTGCCGCTGCGACTCCGGTGCCTGGCGAAGATCGTGAAACGCCCGGGCCACCTCTTTCTTCTGATCGGCAGGAAGGCTTCCAAACTGCTTCATCGTGTCGCGAACCTGCTGGCGTTGCGGAACCGTTAAACGCGCCATCGCTTCGTTGCGCTCCAGCAACCGCTGACGCTGCTCCGGTGGCATATTGTTCAGCTGTGACAGGCGCTCCCGCATCCTCTGCTGCGTCTCCGGAGGAAGATCACGGAAACCCGGTTCACGCTCCAGAGCCTTCTGTTGCTGGTCTGCCGTAAGGTTGTTGCGATGCTGCATCCACTGCAGCAGATGCTCCTGATGATTCCCCCCAGGACGATTTCCGGGAACAGACGTATGCGCGGGAGGCGCCGTCATACGCGGCGCAGGCGGCGCGCCTCCCCTGTGCCCTCCACCACCAGCTCTCTGCATGGCTGCGGCAGGAAGACACAACGCCGCCAGCAGCAGTACCGCTGCCCGTGGAGCACGGCGGATTGGATCGAACAAAGGCATACAGTCAATCGAACAAACTTGTGCAGGGGAGCTTTTTAAGCTTAATCCCTTCTCCGCTCCCCAGATCAATGATTTCTCGCACTAACTGGAAGGGGGAACTGAAACGTCATCTGCCGGAACATCATCCTGGAACAGTTGATCCATGGTCTGAAGTGCCTGGTCATTCTTATCCAGAACCTGCAAATCCGTTACAGCCGCTGATACTTTGGCCCCCCCCATATGTAAATCAGAAAGGTTGGCAAATGCCCCTCCACCAATGAGTAAGACAAGAGCCAACGCTCCAGCCAGCGCAGGACGAAACTGTCGTCCGGTATTGAAGAGCAGCCGATAACGCAGGCGTTCCAGCCAACCAGCCGGTACCTGCGTCTGCTCCTCGCGCAGACGAACCGCCAGCTTCTGATTAAAGTATTGAGAAGGCTCAGGAGCCTCCCAGGCATCGAGCAGCGAGAAAGTTGCCTGGAGCGACTCAAGCTCCTTGCGACATTCATTGCAGGAGTCGATATGCATACGCGCCGGAATATTCGACGGCGCAGCCGGATCGAGCAGAAGGTCCGGAAGTGCGGATTGGCAGTCGCGGCATTTCATAGCAGTTCACTCCAAAAACTAAATAAACTCCTTCAACTTCCCCCGCAGGGTCTGGTACGCGCGGAAGAGCAACGATTTCGTGGCCGATTCGCTCAACTTGAGCACGTCTCCGATCTGCCGGTAGTCCAGCCCCTCATACTTATGCATCAGCACCGCCATCCGCTGACGCTCCGGCAAGGCGAGAACATGCTGGCGAATCGCATCCAGCCGCTCCCGGCGTAAAATCTTGGTTTCAGCACCAGGAGTCGCGTCCGCAAGGTCTGGCGTCATCCCTGTCTCGGAATCAACCTCATCGAGATAGACGGTTGACGCGGCCCGTTCGTGGCGGGTGTCGCGAGCATAGTTAACGCCAAGATTCGTCGCGATTCGATAGAGCCAGGTACTGAAGCGCGCTTCGGCACGGTACGTCTCCCGCGAACGGTAGACGCGTAGAAAAACTTCCTGGGCGAGCTCTTCGGCAACCGCCTGGTTATGAACCATGCGGTACATAAAGTGAATGATCGGCTTGCGATACTTCTGAATCAGGAAATCGAATCCGGCCATGTTGCCGGAGCGCAACTCCAGCATGATGGCGGCATCGTCCATCTGCGCGAAGTCTCCAGCCGGGCGATGCTGCTCAGCAGCATGTAAGTCCTGGAGGAGAGTCGGACTGACAGCGAACGTTGCCATATTCTTGCTAACCCCATCTTCGCCTCCCGGTTGCGTTTCCCCGGAAATTTGAGATTGAGAAGAATCGGGATGAGGGGGAAGAGGCATGCTCACTCGTTACGGTATTGTATCGTCCACCTATCTCCGTCAAGCTGTTCCAATCATTTCAATCTCTTAGCTGGCTTATTGAGAGATGGTCAATGAAGATGCTATCTTGAATAGAAACAGGAAGACCTCATCGTCTTTTTTGTTCCCCCTATAAGGGCGCATAACTCAGCGGTAGAGTGCCACCTTCACACGGTGGAAGTCGTAGGTTCGAATCCTGCTGTGCCCACCATAGAATTATCAATCACTTACAGCGAAAATCGGGGCAGCTCCGGTTTGAAATGGTGACACTCCTGTCTCATTGAGAGACTACCTGCTAGGGACGTGCGATTGAACAATACATCCACCGCCTTACTCAGCACCTGTCGTTTGGCCGATGTCGGGGCACACTATCGGGCGGGTCTTTTACTTGAGTGAGCTTTACGACGCCTGGGAATGTGACCGCGTCAACAGGTAGTAAACCACTGGGGTTACGATGAGACTCAGTATCATTGAAATCGCCAATCCTCCGATAACCGCGATAGCGAGAGGTTGTAGCATCTGAGAGCCTGAGCCTAGCGCAAAGGCCAAGGGCAACATTCCGCAGATTGCGGCGGTCGCTGTCATAAGGATCGGGCGCAAACGGCGTTGTGCTGCATGCATCATGGCGTCGCGTGCAGAAACTCCTTCCCGACGATATCGTTCATCCGCATCAAGCAGCAGGATGCCATTCTTCGCCACAATACCGATGACCATAATCAGCCCCATGAACGAGGCGACGTTGAAGGTTGTTCCTGTCAACATCAACGCAAAGACAACGCCGGCAATCGACAGGACTGACGAGGTCAGAATCGCAGCTGGAGCGTAGAAGTTTCGAAATTCGACAAGTAGAACTCCAAATACTAGAGCAAGGGAAAGCAGTAATACACGAAGAAGTTCATGGAAAGACTGTTGTTGTTCCTGATATGTGCCACCGTACTCGATGCGAACAGTCGGCGGCAGGTGCATCGCCTGAATCGTTTGCTGAACCTTAGAGATCGCTGTTCCTAGATCTGACCCTTCAAGGCGGGCAGTCACCGTAATCAGTTGCTCCAGATTCTCTCGCTTAATCTCATTCTGAGGAGGAAGCTGTGTGATCTGTGCCAGGGAGCCAATATTGGCTAGCTTTCCGCTGGCGCTATTGAATACGGTGTTCTGGATCGTATCAAGAGACTGGCGGGTTTCGTCTCCGAGCCGCACTCGAACGGTGTACGGCCGTCCGTTTGCAATCAACGGATCTGTGGTTGTTACTCCGTCGAGTATTGAGGTTGCATCCTCCGCAACTTCAACGGGAGTGAAACCCAACCGGGCAGTGACACTTGGATCGATCTGAAAGTTGGTTGCTGGTCCACTAATCGTGTTGTCGATTCCGTTCTGTATATCGACAACGCCACCTATCTTGCTGATGGCATCTCCAATCCTTGGGCCTAGTTCAGAAAGAAGAACCGGGTCATTGGCGAATACCTTGATCTGAATCGGTTCTGGAGCATTCGACAAATCGCCGATCATGTCCTGCAGGACCTGAGTAAACTCAACGTCGAGCGCAGGTTCAGTTTTTTTGATCTCAGCACGTGCGTCCGCCATGACCTCATCGATCCCGCGGTCGCGCTTTGTCTTCAGTTTCACGGTGATATCGCCAGTGTTTGCTTCGGTTACAGCGGCTAATCCCATCTGCAAGCCGGTACGGCGAGAGGTGCTCTCCACCTCAGGCATCTTGTGGAGAATGCGTTCCACATGCTCTAGGACACGATTGGTTTCAGTCAGGGAACTTCCGGCGGGCATGATGTAATCGAGAATAAAACCGCCTTCGTCCATGGCTGGCAGAAGATCTGATCCGAGAGCTTTATAGGAGAACCAGCTCGCAAAGACGAGTACGACACACAAGCCAAGGAGGACGAGCGGATGACTAAGTGACCAACCGAGCCCTTTTTCATGCCATTGAAGGATCGTTCGCATCAGACGCCCGTGCTCTTCATGAGATCTATTTCCATCGGCCGAACGTTCGCGGAGTAGTACCAGACTCAAGGCCGGTGTCCACGTCACGGCCAGCAGAAGAGAGGTCAACAAAGCAACGGTCATCGTGATAGCCAACGCGCGGAAGAAGCTACCCGTGACACCCGTTACGGACACTAACGGAAGAAAAACGACAACGGGGGTGATCGTAGATCCCACAAGAGGCACGGCGATCTCTTTCAAGGCTAGCCGAGCCGCTTGTGCTCGAGTCTCGCCATGGTCGCGATGAAGGACTATGTTCTCGACAACCACAATTGCGTCGTCGATCACCAGTCCGATCGCAGCTGCAAGGCCACCGAGCGTCATCAGGTTAAAGCTTTCTCCGATCATCCAAAGAAACAGAATGGTAATTGCGACGGTAACGGGAATGACAAGTCCCGCCACTAAGGACGAGGTCCAGTCTCCCAAAAACAGGAAGAGGATGATGCAGGCTAGTCCAAGACCGATGAGGATGGCGTCTCGGACACTGCGGATACTCTCTCGGACGAGCTCGGACTGATCGTAATATGGCTCGAGCTTGACGCCGGGAGGAAGCGTCTTCATAAGCTGTTGCACTTTCGCAGCAACCGCATCTGCAACTGAAACGGTATTGCTCACAGGTTGACGCGTGACATTAAGCAGTACTGCCGGCTTGTCATTCGCAGTAACGGCGGTATAAACCGGAAGTACTCCAGGGTGAACAGTCGCGACATCTGAGACTCTAACCGGAGCGCCGCCTGCGGTGGTCTTCACGACGAGCCTCCCCAATTGATCTCCATCATGGGCCTGCGCTCCGACGAGGCCGAGAATCAGTTGATGATTCGACTCGTAGAGACCAGGTGAATCAATAATGTTTGACGCTTGAACAGCATTTGCCAAGTCGAGGATCGTCACACCTGCGATCTGCATGCGCGCCATGTTCGGCACGATATGGAATTCCGGGACCTTGCCTCCCTGCACCGTGATTGTGCTTACACCAGCCACGCGGTTCAAAGGAGGTTTCAACTGGTACGTTGCGAGTTCCCATAGCTGAGTCTGTGACAAGCGATCTGAAGTAAGGCTGTACCCGAGGATCGGAAAGGTAGCGAACGTAAGTCGATTGGTCGTGATAACTGCTGTTGTAGGGATGGTTTGCCGCACCTTGCTGAGCGCCGCATCGACCAGTTGGAGCGTGTGGAACATATCGACTTTCCAGTCAAAAAAGAGGCTCACCTCCGCTGAGCCACGACTCGTCGTTGAGCGTACCGTCAACAGACCAGGGACGGAGTTGATGGCATCTTCAATCGGTTTCGTGATGGTGACCTGCATCTGCTCAACAGGCATGACACCGTTGTCCACGCCAATCACGACACGGGGGAAGTTGGTATCCGGAAACACCGAAATCGGCACCTGTTGGGCTGCATAGATACCGGCGAGAGAAAGGACAATCAGAAAGAAGAAGATCGGACCACGGAATCGTACTAACCAGAAGGGGCGGTCTTGAGAAGTATCTTGAGGCTGTAGCATTATTTGTCTTCTCCACCGGCATCTGGTTTGCCGATCGTTACTTTTGTTCCATCATCCAGTCCATAGGCACCCGTAGTGATAACCATTTCGGATCCCGTCAATCCCTGAGTGATTTGAACGTCTTCCCCATCGTTGATCCCTAGCTGGACTCCCTTCTTGTGAGCAACACCATCACTGCCTACGACCATGACGGACTTCGATCCATCTTGTCCTGTAAGAACCGCGGTGAGGGGGATCTTGATCGCATTTGGAATTGTTCGTCCCGTGATGGAAGTACGCACTGGAGTTCCCGCTTTATACTTGCCAGCCTTGTTATCAAGCCGCAGCCAGACTTCGACAGTCGTGCTGCCTGGATCGAGAGCAGGACTGATAAGAGATACTTTTGCGGGAACCGGATCAGAAACGCCTGGCACCAAAATAGACGCTTCGTCTCCAAGGCTGAGACGTTGGGCCACCGTCTGTGCCAGATGAACCTTTGCAAGTAAGGCAGATGTATCCATTACCGTGATAAGGGGGCTGCCGGTGTTCGCTGTCTCACCAGCAAACAATGGACGATCGGTGACAACACCCGAAATCGGGCTGCGAATTTCGGAGTAAGAAACCTGAGCCTCTGCCGCCAGATATTTCCCCTTCGCCGAGGAAAGTTGTCCCGCCGCCTGCTTCAAGGTCGCTTCGCGGCTGACGTTTTGAAGCGAACTAAAGTGGTTTTGGGCGACGTCAAAAGTGGCGCGCGCCTGCACCAAAGCTGCGACCGCCGTATCGTAATCTCGCCCCGCAATCGCACCCTCGTCGAGCAGCCTCTTTCTCGCAGCTACTATCCCCTCCTGAAGCTGCAATTGAGCTTTGGCCTGGGCCATATCCAGTTCGGCCTTTCGATAGTCCTCAGGGACCTGCGCCTTCGTCTGCATGCTATATGCGGCTTCGGCTGCATCGAACTGGCCCTTATTATCGACAACCTGTGCCGCAAGATCACGATTCTCGAGAACGGCCAGCAGATCGCCTTCCTTGACTTTTGATCCCCGCTGAACAAAAAATTTTCGTACCGGTGCCGTGAGCTTCGGAGCGATCGCCGCCTGCGCAAGCGGAGAGAGACTTGCGTCGGCCATAATATGTTCCGATATCTCCGCTTTCTCCGGTTTTTCGGCCTGTACCGTGACCAAAGCTGCTGTATTGCTATTGTCCGGCTGCTTACAGCCAGCAAGAAACAGGCTGACTACTAGCAGATACGTTGTATATTTTGTGCTTTTACGTGCTAAGCGGATCACCGTATTCATAATCTGGCTCACAAAGTTCCTGTCAAAAGTTGGAGTGCTGCAAGAGCGGATTCATAGCGAACGATACCGCCCGCACGAGCGGTCTCTGTGGTCAGGTACGAATTTTGGGCGTCGACAACCTCGAGCGCCGTGGATTCACCCGCGGTATAGCGCAATTTCGTTAGCCGAAGGCTTTCGGCGGCAGTCTGGACACTTTGATCGAGAAGCGCCAGCTGGTTCTGCGCGGCTGCGGCTTCGGAGTAAGCCTCATCAATGTTGGCAATCAACCGCCGCTGTGCAGCTGTCAGGGTGACTTTCGCGACATCCCGCTGAATTTCACTCTGCTTTACACGTTTCTGAGTAGAAAACCAGTCCCAAACCGGAATGTCGACTGTTCCCATAATCGAATAACCAAGATTTTTGGCATAATCGGGACCAGCACCGCGTTTCGCGAACTGTGGCGCATCGATTCCATATAAAAAGTTGAGAGCAAGATCAGGAAGGTAGGCAGCCCTGGCAGAAGTAACCGCGGCGTTGCTCGCCTTAAGACCTGCAAGCGCACTCCGAATCTCCGGATTATTAGCGGATGCGAGACGATTCACCTCATCCTGTGTTGGAAGTACCGCAGCAGTACCAGGCGGATCAGTGGAGAATAGCGTCCGGGGGTCCGGAAATAGCAACACCGCCAGTTCCAGTCGGGCCTTTTCAGCAAAGACATTGGCATCACTCAAATCACGCTGACGCTGCAGCTGCTGGAGTTGAGCTTTGATCACATCGGCGTGCGCAATTTCACGAGCAGCTTCACGCTTTTGAGTGAGGTCGGTGAAGGTTGAGGCTTCCTGCACGGCTTCCGTGAGGATTTGGCGTTTCGTTTCAGCGTCAGCGACTTGATAGTACAAACTTACGACGGTCGCAACGAGGCCACGGCGAGCGACCTCTAACTCAGCATTGGCAAGAGCAGCGTTAGCAGAAGCAACCTTTGCATCCGATATCTGCTTAAGACCGATCGTCTCACCGATCGACGCCTGGCTTGTATATTCATGAACCGCATTATTTGCGATAAAAACGGGACCAGACTGAAGCCCTGCGGGGGCCCCTGTGCTGTGCTGGCCATTTGATTGCGTAAACAAGACCTGATTGTGATATGTCACGGATGGCAAAAGGGCCGCTTTGGCGAGATAACTATTAATCGCAGCAGTTTTCTGGCTGGCTACGCTGGCCGCAAACACCGGTTCATTTACTTTTGCTCTCTGAATCGCGTCGGTGAGCGATATGTGAGTTGGAATAACGTCCGCCTGCTGCCCCTGCGAGACCAAAGGAATGCCAACCGTATCTACTGCTGCGATAAATAAGATCCCAATACGAAGGACATTTCCGACATTAAGACACATCATGCTCTTACGCTAAAAAGAGAACATTAAATCCCGCTTAACGCTTGCGACATAAGGGTCTGACCGATGTTTTGCACCAGAAGTTTTGTTAGTGTCGCGCGGTGATTTCTGAGTTCAGACGGCTGCTCGGCATGCTTCCAACGCTGGCGATTTGTAGCCCAGCAAAGAGTGTGGCCTGACGGTGTTGTAGTGGACGCGCCAGCGTTCAGCGAGCACTCTCAGTTCCTGGATGGAATAACGATCTCGCCGTTGAGGAACTCATCTCTGAGCTTCGAGTTGAAGCTTTCGCAGTAGACGTTCTCCCACGGCGAGCTCGGTTCGATGTACATCGTCTTCGCTCCAGTCACTTCCAGCCATTTGCGTAGATCTCGGGCCACGAACCCGGGCCATGTCCGAACGGAGATGGCCCGGCACGCCCTTGATCACCATCACATCAGCCAGCGCTGCGATAACCTTCGCGCTCGACCTGTTGGAGTCCGCACCTCTTGCTGCTAAAGAAGTTGACGAGTTGGAAAAATACAAGTTAAAACGAGAACGCCCGGACCCCTGAAAAGGGGTCAACGGGCGGCGTAGCAGCCCTCCCCAGAACTGCTCACACGCACAAAGGTACTGCAACTCCATCAAAAACGTAAAGGAATCTTAGGTAACCAAATCAATTGTTACTTAAAGGTTACCAATCTCGGCCCCGGTTGCAATCGAGGTCTGGACGACCTCAACCGGCCCCTCAACTGCGCTCTGAATGGATTTTTTGGCGACTTCAACCTGGCCTCCGGTAATCAGGAGCACCGAAGGCCCTGCTCCGCTCAGGGCAACTCCGAGGATCCCTTCGTTACCCGAAAGCGGAAGAAGCTTCTTCAACAAGGGACACGCCTCCATCCGATAAGGCTGATGAATGCGATCCCGCATCGCCGTGGAGAGCAAGTCTCCGCGATGCAGGGCAAATGCCGAGACGAGCAGCGCCGTAGCCTGAATGTTCGCCACCGCATCTTCCCGGGAGTACTGCGCCGGAAGCATCGCCCGAGCCTTGCTGGTCGAAAGGCTCGCTGACGGGAGTGCTAACAAAAGGTTCCAGTTGAGGTTTTCTCCATATGTTGCTGTTTTTACAGCACCATACGACATGGATGAAACCGTCATCCCACCACAAAAACAGGCCGCCACGTTATCCGGATGCCCTTCCCTTCGGCAAGCCTCTTCCAGGATTTGTTGACTGCTCCATCCAAGCTGCCCGAAGTGATTCGCCAGAAACACACCCGCCAGTAGCGCAGCGGCACTCGATCCACATCCCATTCCCAAAGGAATCTCGTTCTTCATCCGGAGATGCAGGCGCGGAGCGAGTTTCCCTGAATTCGCCAGCACATCCACATAGGTCGTGAAGATGAGGTTATTCTCGATCACCGAACAGGCCTCGGCATCGCGTCCTGTCGCCTCGATCAGGAATGCCCCTGTCTGGGAGACCTCCGCCTCGATCGTGAGGTAAAGCGACATGGCCAACCCCAGTGCGTCGAACCCCGGCCCCAGGTTGGCCGAAGTCGCAGGCAGACGTAACCGGATCGGCACCAGCGAAGTCAGATCGGCAGGGACAGTACTCATGCGTGGACCAGTTTCATCTGCGATTCCAGCGCCCGAAAGACCGTGTCCGTGTCTGCATCGAGCACAATCGGAGGCTTCCGCAGAGCCGCATGCAGCGACTTATCCGCAGAAGAGATTTGCGCCTCTTCCTCCTCTGTAAACAGCTCTCCGCGATGATAGTCGATGGTGTAGTTCGAATCCTTCAGCGTATGCCCGGTCAGGATAAGCACAACGCGCTCTTCCTTGCCGATCTTGCCCTGTGCAACCAGCTTCTTGAGGCCAGCCAGCGTAACTGCCGAAGCAGGCTCGCAGCCGATGCCCTCGGAGCCAATCTCGGCCTTGGCCAATGCGATCTCCTGCTCCGTAACCTGTTCGCACCACCCTCCGGTGGTCCGCAACGCGCGCAAAGCCTTACGCCAGGATGCCGGATTCCCGATGCGAATAGCCGTAGCACGAGTGTTTGCCTTCACAGGGATCAACTCTTCGCCACCGTTTTCCGTAATGGTGCGGTATAGCGGATTCGCTCCTTCAGCCTGAATGATGCTGATCTTCGGCATTCGTGGAATAAGCCCTAAATGATGAATCTCAGCGAATCCCTTCGCCAGCGCAGAACCGTTGGCCAGATTGCCGCCAGGAACGATGACGTGCTCTGGGACCTGCCACTCAAGCTGCTCGAGCATCTCGAAGGCTGGAGTCTTCTGCCCCTCAAGGCGATATGGATTGACCGAGTTAAGCAGCATGATCGGAAAACGGCTAACAAGGTCCGTCAACACGTTGACACAACCGTCGAAGTCCGTCTTCAGCTGAACCGTAAGCGCACCATAGTCCATCGACTGTGAGAGCTTGCCCCAGGCGATCTTGCCCTCAGGAATAAAGACGATGGAGCGCATCCCCGCTCGGGCTGCATACGCCGCCATCGCAGCAGAGGTATTTCCGGTCGAGGCGCACGCCACCCACTCAAAGCCGCGCTCACGAGCAACCGATAATGCAGCGGTCATGCCCGTGTCCTTGAAGGAACCCGTTGGATTCATACCCTGGTGCTTGGCAAGCACCCAGTTGAGGCCAAGGGCCTTTGAAGCACGCGGAAGATCATAAAGAGGCGTATTCCCCTCCCGAAGCGTCACCACATGATCGAGGTCTTCGACGATAGGGAAAAGATCGCGGAAACGCCAAACACCGGATTGGTCTACTGGCAGGGTCGAGGTTCGACGCTCCTGCCAGAGCCAGCGGAGAGCACTGGCATTCGGAAGCTTGGAATCCGAGGCCGGAGTATCACCGTTCGGCAGAGTCGACCAGGGATAAATAACGTCATAAAGACCATTGCATTCGGGACAGCGGAATATGCTATTGACGGCGCTGCCATCGATCCTGGCGCCGCACTCTATACATCGGAGCTGATGTGTCGCAACTTTCATGGGTTAAGTTAGGGTATCGTACTCGACGGGATGAACCCAAAACTCGTCGAAAACTGGTGAGGCTAGCAGCAATCCTCTGCTCATTGATTGCGATATCGGGAGTCGCGCAACAGCAGACAAAAGAACTGCATGTCGCTGCGGCAGCAGATCTGCAGCCAGTTCTGCCCGCACTTGCCCACCGCTACGAGAAAGCGACCGGCATAAAACTGGTCATCAGTTACGGCTCCTCCGGAAATCTAACAACGCAGATCATTAACGGCGCGCCGATGGATCTGTTCCTGGGAGCAGACTTCGTCTTTCCCGAAAAAGTCGTGGCCGCAGGTCTGGCCGATGGAACCGCTCCGACGCAATATGCTCGCGGAACGCTGGTGCTATGGGCACGCAAAGATTCGCCCCTGCAACCCATCACTCTTGATTCGCTCACCGACAAACGCGTAACTGCTGTGGCAATCGCCAACGACCTGCGCGCTCCCTATGGGCAAGCTGCTGTTGCCGCCATGAAGCACCTGAAGGTCTACGACATCGTCAAGCCGCATCTGGTCGTCGCCGAAAACATCGCGCAGGCAGCTCAGTTTGTGGAATCGGGCAATGCACAGCTTGGATTGATCTCGCTAACGGCTGCAAGCACTCCCCGGTTTAAATCCGAGGGAACCTTCGTCCGGGTCCCCACCTCTTCTTATCCCCCCATCATGCAGTGTGCGGTTGTGATGGCGAAGTCGAATCGAAGATCCGAGGCCCACGCGTTTCTGAACTGGCTTCTGAAGCCCGAGGTACAAGCCTCGCTGGTTCCGATGGGTCTGGAGCCTGTGAAGTAGCCGCGACCATCCTGACCATCTCAACGTCAAAAACAGATAAAGACGGTGAATCGAGGAACCCGAGCCGACAGAAGTGTCATCCGGAGCAAGTCGAAGGATCTGCGGTCTGGTGAATACTGATCCTCGTCTATAGGTCGAGACACTGAATCCATTTAGGCTTTCTTCATGGACCTTGAAGCTCTTTGGCTGACGCTCCGGCTGGCTGCCAGCACAACGGCGATCCTTCTGCTGATTGCGCTGCCTCTGGCTTGGTGGATCGCATCAGGGCACGGAATGGCCCGAGCGCTGGTGCAGGCAGTTGTGGCACTACCCCTGGTGCTACCTCCGACCGTACTCGGCTTCTATCTGCTGATCGCGATGGGGCCGCTGACGGCTCCCGGGCGTCTGCTGATTCGCATCGTAGGCCATCCTCTGGCCTTCAGCTTCGAAGGTCTGCTGATCGGGTCCGTGCTGTACAGCCTGCCCTTTGCAGTACAGCCACTGGTGGCTGGCTTTGAGGCCGTAGAGCGCGGATACATCGAAACCGCCGCAGGACTGGGAGCCTCTCCCACACGCCTCTTCTTCTCTATCGTCCTCCCTATGGCGCGCGCTTCCCTTCTGACCAGCACGGTGCTTACCTTTACCCATACCGTGGGAGAGTTCGGCGTCGTGTTGATGCTGGGAGGCAACATCCCCGGTGCGACACGCACACTTTCAATCTCGCTTTACGACCTGGTGCAGGATGGCAACTACGTCGCCGCCAATCGGACGGCACTGGCCCTTATAGCGTTCGCAATGGCAGCGCTGGTCGTGATTTACCTGCTGCCCAGCGTGCGCAGAAGCGATGGAAGGCAGGCCGACGTTGTCAGATAAGTTGCCCGATAGCCTGTTAAGCGTTCAAATGCGGCATCGCGTCGGCGGCGTCGCGCTCGATGTGGAGTTCACACTAACGACCCCATGGACCGTGCTCTTCGGCCCCTCAGGCAGCGGAAAGACAACAATTCTGCGGGCAATTGCCGGATTCGTGCGCTCCGAAGAGGGACACATCGTTCATAAACCAACTGCGAGTGTGCTGCTGGATACAGAAGCAAGGGTCTTCGTTCCGGCGCATCTGCGGCCCATACGCAGTGCGGCGCAGAACGCATGGCTCTTCCCTCACATGTCAGTCCACGAAAATCTGCTGTATGGGCTTCCCCCTGGAGCAAAATCCGCCGCTCAAAATCTCACGAGCGAGGTGATCTCCCTCTTCCATCTAAGCGAGCTGACAAACCGCAAACCAGCCGACCTGAGCGGAGGCGAGCGACAGAGAGCCTCCGTAGGACGAGCCGTACTATCGGCAGTGACCTTCGTAGGTCCCAACCGACCTCTGTTGCTGCTGGACGAACCGTTCAATGGACTGGATGCCACGCTCCGCGACGAGCTGCTGACCGGCCTGCGGCAGTGGCTATCTCGATGGCAAGTCCCGGTCCTTTCAGTAACCCATGATGTCGGCGAGGCATTTCTGCTTGTAGCCGAGGTCATCAAAATCGCAGATGGCAAAGTGATTGAACAGGGCCCTGCAACCTCCGTACTGGCAGCAGAACGACAGCGACTACTTGATCAACTCCGCGCAGAACAATGACCTTGCCCGTATGCCCCACGCAGCCTCTACCCGTCCCCCACACGTCATTCTGAGCGAAGCGAAAAATCCCTGTGGTTTTTTGCAAGAAACCTTCACCTATGTCATTTCGACCGGAGCGGCTTTAGCCGCGGAGTGGAGAAATCCCCGCATTTATCCGTCATTTGGACTAAAACAAATCCGTTCCATCCACGCCGATCCACGGTCGCTCGAAAATTGGTGGTATCGGTGCCGATCGATGTTAAGTCTCTACCCCAGCTGCACCGGCTCCTGCTCAAGCTGCACTCCAAACAGCACCTTCACCTTGTCTTGAATCGCATCGCGTAGAGCAAAGATCTCCGCCGCAGTCGCGTTGCCTCGATTGATCAAAGCAAGAGTATGACGAGACGAGATTCCCGCACTCCCAAGAGCGAAACCTCGAGCGAACCCGGCCTTCTCAATCAACCATGCTGCAGACAGCTTTATCTGCCCCTCTGTAGTAGGCCAATGAGGAATCCCGTTCGTGTCGATGCTCAGTGTGCCCGCGATCTTTTCCAGCACCGAGTGCGGAACCACAGGGTTCTTAAAGAATGATCCGGCACTCCGGCCATCGGAACCTCCCTGCCCTGCCAGCATCCCTTTCTGTTCTCGAATCGATCGCACCGCATCGTACACCTGTCGCAGCGACGGCTGCGCTCCTGCATCGAGCTTGTCCTTGAAGTGACGCTGAAGATCAGCATACCGTAACGCCGGTTCTCCCTCGGGCTGGAGTTGATACACAACCTTCGTGATGATGTACCGGCCGCATGCCTCGGTATTGAAGAGACTCCGGCGGTAGCCAAAATGGCACTCAGCAGAATCGAACTCGACGAATCCACCGGATTCGAGATCATAAGCGCGTACACCCGCGATAGTCTCTGCGATCTCCTGCCCATACGCTCCTACATTTTGTACTGGCGTTCCCCCAGCATTGCCCGGAATCCCCGCGAGACACTCGACCCCGGCATAGCCACGCTCAACCGCATAGAGCACTACAGCGTTCCAGTTCTCCCCTGCTCCCACCTCCAGCAGCACGACGTTGCTCTCCCGATGCTCTTTGATTCCATGAATCGCAATATGAAGCACAACCCCGTCGAAGCCCGCATCGCTAACCAGCAGATT
The DNA here is from genome assembly GCF_014274685.1 of Edaphobacter sp. 4G125. Classification (NCBI taxonomy): domain Bacteria; kingdom Pseudomonadati; phylum Acidobacteriota; class Terriglobia; order Terriglobales; family Acidobacteriaceae; genus Edaphobacter; species Edaphobacter albus. The sequence continues at coordinate 2,022,576 of NZ_CP060393.1, read as the reverse complement.
GCTTCCGCCTCCGAGAACAAACAGGGGCAGGTTTTGCTCACGGGCGAAGGCAACCGCCTCCTCCACCTGCGCTTCGTTTACAACCTCTAGGAAATACCGAACCGCTCCTCCAACCTGCAATGTGGTGTAAGGCGCCAGGAGGACCTGTTCTTGAATTTTGAGTGAGGAGAGGGGCACCGCTTGAGAGTACAACATTCTCTCAGTCGCATTGACAGAGATGATCATTAACGAACGGTGCTATTACAAGACTAAACTGTCATCCTGAGCGAAGCTGCGCAGCAGCGAAGTCGAAGGACCTGCGGTTATTGGGAACCGCCTGAATCTTCGTCCGGTATTGACACCGCTGATATTCTTAAAGTAGGGAGAAGTTCGATTTTCCTAACGGAGTGAGCTTCGAACGCACTAAGTGGGCCATCTTCAATCTGGCAGCAGACGTGCACGGCAGGTACGAGCCTATCTACCCTACTTTGAATACTTTGCATACTTTTACTGGGGGTAGGGGTAGCAGAGGTTCACATCATACCCGTAGAATCAAACGACAGGCGCCGTTCGGGTGTCTGTTCGGAGGGGGAAGTTATATGTATCCAGAGATTATGGTCATTCCGATGCGCGAGGAGCTGACCCGCGCCGGCCTTAAAGAAACCCGCACATCTGACGAGGTCGATGCGGCGCTGGCGCAACCCGGAACCACGATGGTCGTTGTGAACTCGATCTGTGGCTGTGCAGCAGGCAAGATGCGCCCCGGTGTCCGTCTGGCCATGCAGCACGCGACCAAACCGGATCAAGCCGTCACAGTATTCGCCGGTCAGGACCGCGAGGCCACAGAGCGCGCTCGTAGCTACTTTCAGGGACATCCGCCCACCTCGCCCGCAATTGCGATTCTGCGCGACGGTCAGCTCGTCTACCTGATGCAGCGCTCGGCCATCGAAACCTCCACGGCCCCGGCAATCGCCCAGGAACTGACCCGCGCCTTCGATACTTACTGCGCCAAAACGACAACCGCCTAAGTTCCTATTCATCTTCTGACCCGAGATGGAGTTCCCCTCCTTCTCGGGCCTTATTTTTTCAGAGCAATTTTTCTCAAGCCTAAGTCCATTGCGCCGATAGAGAGAACAGCATGTCTCTCTCGGCTTTAACCCGCGTTTCAGATAACCCACACGACAATGCTCCAACGCTAATCGGAGATAGCGCATCAACACAGCGCGTCCGCCTGCAGATTGAGCGTATCGGGCCACACTTCCGGACCGTGCTGGTCCGCGGCGAAACCGGAACAGGCAAAGAGCGCGTCGCGCGCGCTCTGCACGCCAGAAGCAGTCGCGCCGATGAACAGTTTCTGCTCTGCCATGCCTCTGTGCTGGCTGAAGATCCCTCCCTGCTTCGCTCCATGCTGGAGAAAGCCATACAAGGAACACTCTTCATCGCTGGCATCGAAGAGATACCGATTGAGGCGCAGAAGGGTTTCCTGAGGATTCTCGACCAGCGAACCGGAACCAAGCTGATTGTCTCGAGCACTCAGGACCTGCGAGGGATGGCGGCCGCCGGGCTCTTTCGTCATGACCTCTACCATCGCCTGGCGATCGAAATTCCCCTGGAGCCTCTCCGACGAAGGATGGAGGATCTTCCCTCCCTGGCAAAACATTTTCTGGAGAAATTCTCAATCCAGTATGAGAGACAGATCGAAGAGATTGCTCCTGAGGCCTGGGAGAGACTGCTGACGCACTCTTGGCCAGGCAATGTACGAGAGCTGGAAAATGTTATCCACAATGGCGTTCTGCAATGCAGTGGAACAACGCTCAATCCTGAGGACCTATCTCTATCTCCGAGCGCGAGCACAGCCGTCCAATCATCGGATTTGCGGAAAGCCGGAAGCACCCTCAAATTGCAGGATGTGATCGACCAGCACGTACTGCGCGTACTGAGCGACTGCTCTGGAAACAAGGTTCGAGCAGCAGAAATTCTCGGCATCAGCCGGTCAACTCTCTACCGGATGCTGGAAGGCTCTTCCGAACAGAGGCTTCAGCCCCAGAACTGAACCTTTTAGCGCGATACACTGACCCATGAAACATTGAGGTGTGCATGAAAAAGCTTTCATCGGTCGCGGTTCGTGTAGCAGCTGGTCTTTTGGTCTTTGGATCAGGCAATCTCCTCCCCTCCACGTCATGGGCACAAGCCACCGCCGTTGCTACCGCGCAGGATCAGCCACAGACCGTCGAAGAGCGGAGTAAAGCTCTCGCCTCACTGCTGGACGAGATATGGCAGGACCGGCTGAAGCACTCCCCCGAGTTTGCGTCCTTCCTCGGCGACAAACGGTACAACGACCAATGGAGCGACTACTCCGTGCAGGAGGTCAATGCCTCCCTTGCCCGTGGTCGCGTCTTCATCGATCGCCTGGGCGCAATCGATACAACCGGCCTGAAGTCGCAGGAGATTCTCTCCCGCGATCTGATGATTCGTGACCTGACAGATGCTCAAGAGGCTGCCCGTTTCAAGGAATGGGAGATGCCGGTCAATCAGTTTAGCGGCTTCCATACCGATATCGTGCAACTGGTCAACAATCTCACCTTCGAGACCGTAAAAGACTATGACGACTACATCACCCGACTGAAGAAGATTCCTACCGTCTTCTCGCAGAATATGACCGACATGCAACTAGGAATGGATGAAGGCCGCGTCCCGCCTGCCTACCTGCTTGAGAAGGTCGTCGCTCAAACCGAGGCAATCGCAAACCAGAAGCCGGAAGAGAGCCCGTTCGCAGCGCCGCTCAAGAAGTTCCCCGCATCGATCAGCACACCTGATCGTCAGCGAATCACGCAGGAAATGGCGCAGGCCATCGTCACCACGGTGCTTCCTACCTATGCGCGTTTCGCTCGCTTTCTAAAGGCGCAATACGTTCCTGCTGGACGTAAGGAGCCCGGCGTATGGTCGCTGCCCGATGGAGACGCTTATTACGCTTTCCGTGTTCGCCAGAGCACGACCATGGATAAGTCTCCCGAGGAGATCCATGAGATCGGTCTCGAGCAGGTGAAACGAGACGAGGCCGAGATGCTCGTCATCGTCAAGAAGCTTGGTTTCCAGGACATCAAGAGCTTCAGCGCGGCGATGAAAACCAATCCCAAGCTGCATCCGACATCGAAGGAAGCTTTAATCGATTCTTATAAGAACTACATCGCGCAGATGCAGCCGAAGCTGCCGCAATTGTTCGGAACTCTGCCCAAGGCGAAGCTTGAGGTTGTTCCCGTACCGGCTTATATCGAGAAAGATCAGGCGGCGGCATATTACGATCCCGGCAGCCCGGATGGTAAACGGCCCGGACGTGTCTACATCAACACTTACAACTTTGCTGACCGCTCTCTCGCATCAGTAGAAGCAGTGGCCTACCACGAGGGCGTTCCCGGGCATCATCTCCAGATCTCGATCGCACAGGAACTAACTGGCCTTCCGGAGTTCCGCAAACAGGAATACTTCACCGCCTACACCGAAGGATGGGGCCTGTACAGTGAACGACTAGGCAAAGAGATTGGCTTCTACCAGGATCCCTATAGCGACTACGGTCGCCTTGAAGCCGATATCTGGCGCGCCATCCGGCTGGTAGTCGATACCGGTGTTCATTACAAGCACTGGACCCGTCAGCAGATGGTCGACTACTTCCATGATCACTCAGCCATCGACGAACCGAACATCCAGGCTGAGGTCGACCGCTACATCGCGTGGCCAGGCCAAGCACTGGGATACAAGATGGGGCAATTGAAGATTCTTGAGCTACGCCAGAAGGCGCAGACTGCTCTTGGACCAAAGTTCGATCTCAAAGCCTTCCACGATGTTGTACTGGATTCGGGTGCGTTACCCATGGATCTTCTGGAGAAGCAGGTGGACGCCTGGATCGCCGCTCAGAAGAAGTAATACAGCCATGTCTGATAGCCTTTTGAAATGAGCGACGAAACGTACGAAGTTGTAGCGCCGACTCCGGCGATGCCTCAATTGCGCGTGGCTATTCTCGGCACAGGCAAGATGGGAGGCATCCTTCTGCAGGCCTTTTTGAAGAACAACCTTCTTGGGCCGGACCAGATCTTTGCCACTGTTCACCATCCAGATCGCGCTCAGGCGCTTTCGGCCCAGTATGGCATCGATGTGACAACAGATAACCTTGAAGCGGCCAAACAGGCAGATGTGATTCTGCTTGGAGTCAAACCTGCACAGGTCCCCGCGCTGATTCAACACATTCGCCCCGCGCTATCGCCAGAGAAGACGATTCTCTCGATCGCCGCCTCGGTAAAGACCCATAGCATTGAAGAGGCCGCAGGACATGATCTTGCTGTAGTTCGCGCTATGCCAAATACGCCTTCTATGCTGGCAGCCGGCGTTACAGCTCTATGCCCGGGCAGATTCGTCTCCGAAGAGCAGATGCTCATCGCCCAGAAGGTTTTCCAGACCGTTGGACGCACCGTTGTCGTCGATGAAAAGCACATGGACGCGGTAACCGGCCTTTCCGGTTCGGGACCAGCCTACATATACATCATTATCGAGGCCCTGGCAGAGGCCGGAGTCAACGTTGGCCTGCCTCGCGATGTCGCCACGTTGCTGGCAGCGCAAACGACCCTGGGCTCGGCCCGCATGGTGCTCGAGACTGGCTATCACCCTGCATTGCTGAAGGATGCGGTCACAACACCCGCTGGCTGTACCGTGGACGGAATCCTCGAGCTGGAAGAGGGCGGGTTACGTGTAACTCTCATCAAGGCTGTCAAACGGGCTACCCAGCGGGCGAGAGAACTGGCCAACGGCTAGGACTTAACGCTCGTACAATATCTGTATGGCTACCACAACTGCGGCATCGGTCAGGCAGGCTCCCCACGCTTTGGTGCGTTATGCATGGTTTGTGGTGGCGTACAACATTCTCGTGATCCTGTGGGGTGCACTGGTGCGTGCCACAGGATCAGGGGCAGGCTGCGGGAATCACTGGCCACTGTGTAATGGGCAGGTCATTCCACTCTCACCGCGCGCCGATACCATCATCGAGTTCACACACCGGTGCATGACCGGCGGAGCAATCTTCTTTGTACCAGCACTACTCATCTGGACCTTTCGCTCAACGATCAAAGGCCAGGCTGCACGCCTAATGGCCGTAGCCTCGACAATCCTACTGGTCAATGAAGCGATTCTCGGCGCACTACTAGTCAAACTGGGTTATGTGACCGGCAACCAGTCTGTTGGCCGCGTTGTAATGTTGTCCATTCACTTGAGCAATACTCTTCTGCTGCTCGGAGCCTTGACCCTGACAGCCGTCATGTTGAAGACCGGCCAGCTGACACGCCATCTGCGGCTGCGTGGAGCCAGAGCTACATGGATCGTGATTGGATTGGTCGCCACCATCGTCGTAGGCGTTAGCGGGTCGCTGGCAGCTCTTGGTGACACTCTCTTCCCTGTCTCCAGTCTGCGCGCAGCAATCGAGCAAGATCTCTCTTCAAGCTCTCCTCTGCTGCTTCGATTGCGCGGCGTGCATCCACTGAGCGCTTTCATCGCTGCAGCCTTTGTGATCTGGATCATCACGCAAGCGAAACGGGTAGGCGCAAATCGTCTCGCAACTCTTGTTCTCATCTTGCTTGGAATACAGTTCGCGCTGGGGGTGCTGGATATCGTCTTGCTGGCGCCAACGTGGATGCAGATCGTGCACCTTCTGGGAGCCGATCTCTACTGGACTGCACTCGTGACGCTCTCCGCCCAGTTATTATGGAAACCCACATCTCATCCCGCCCAGTATTAAACTGAAAATGGCCCATCGAAGAACAGGCCATTTTCGCGTAACTGTGGTTGCGACAACTACTTTCCTGTAACCGTGTCAGCAGCCTTCTTCGTACCATCAGTGGTCTTGTGATAAGCCTTCTTCGTCCCTTCGGCTGTCTTGTCGTAGGCTTTCTCTGTCCCCTCAGCAGTCTTATGATAGGCCTTCTTCGTGCCCTTGGTGATACCGTGCGCTGCATCTTTGGTGGCAGACTTCGTTTCCGCTCCTGCCTTCTTCATATCCTGTGAAGCATCCTGAGCAACTGCAGTCAGGGTGAGTGTGGTTGCCAACGCCAGTGCAAAGATCCCGGACTTCTTAATGTTCATTCGTCTCTCCTGCCGTGCCGATCGCAGACGGCCAACTAAGAATATAGAAGGATTCCAGTGGGAACAACAGGAAGCATAATTCGCATCATGCCTCCTGTTTCCGCAACTGCTGATTTTTAAGAAGCAACTCTGCCACTAATCGTTGTAACCGCGTATTTTCCATCTCAAGCTCTGCGATTCTCTCTTCGGTAGAGTGTCCAGACAGCTCAAAGGTTGTCTTAGGAATCTCTTTCCAGCTCATCGACAAATCTCCTGAAGTCATGGCTGCTCCCGCAATAAAAAATCAGGGTTCGATTGGCCTGCCAAATGGACGGCGGTCACAGCGCATTCCCTGCCGGAACCGTTCGCGTTCCTCTGGACTCATCTGCTCCCAACGCTCCCGAAAGCGTCGCTTCCAGCGTCCCCGGCCTCCAGGGCCTGGGCGAAAGCCGCCAAAGAGAAGTTTAGAAAGCAAAAGCAGTCCCAGCGCCTGCCAGAAGGTGAGAGGGTGCAAACCGAAGAGCCCCGGCATCAACGCATTCCACAACCCCTTCACCAAAAATCCCAGCGCAGTGGCAATAACCAATACCAGCAGGGCTACTTTCATTATCTTTTGCATTCGATATGGATTCATCGCTTTCTCCTGACCACACAACTCTGATCTTTCATTTTTCTCCTGCAACCTCGTCATACAGAGATTGGAGGCGCTGCCGCAGAGACAACACCGCGTAACGTTTTCGCGAAAGAAGGGTGTTCACTCCAACTCCCGTCTCAGCGGCATAGTCTTTGAAACTGACCCCCATCACCTCGTGAGCAATAAAGATTTCGCGTTGCTCCTTCGGCAATTCTTCAATGGCATCTTCGATTGCCTCCAACATGATCATGCGCGCATAAATCGCATCCGGTCCTTCGTCTGGGGAAGGTAGGAGGTCTTCCAGGGTCAAGGATGAGCTATCATCCTCAGCCATAGCAGGTTCACTCAACGACGCAGCTTTTCTCTTCCGAAACAGGTCCACCACGCGATTCCGCGCCACCCGAAAGAGCCAACTGCTGACATGCTCAATCGGTTTCATCATGCGATAGGCCTCGAGCAGTTCATAAAAGACATCTTGCAGGATGTCTTCTGCCTCTCCTGTATCTCTGGCGTATCGGTGCAAGAAATTGCGCAGCCTGGGCCAGTTCCGCTCCATAGCCTCAGAGAAGAGCCGGTTCTGCTCCGTAATTCTCCAACTATCGATGGGTGTCTCAGGCATCTCTTGCAAGGACGTATAAGGGGAGAGGAATATTGTATGGATCAAGAGATATTTTTTGATAACCGACATTTGCCGGTTATTTACACTGCGCTCGACAATGTAGGGTAATCTCATAGACCTGTATGAGCACGGAGAAACGATCCACAGCTGCAAGCCTAAAAGGCTCTGCCCAACGGAAGTCTTCGGCGTCCACAAAGCCTGTAGAGAGCTATTTTCTCAACCGCGACGAGTCTTGGCTCAAGTTCAATCAACGTGTGCTCGAAGAAGCGCAGGACCCTGAAAACCCCCTCCTCGAGCGCGTGAAATTTCTTGCAATTACAGCCAGCAACCTGGATGAGTTCTTTGAGATTCGGGTAGCTGGAACACTCCAAAGGCTCGAAGAAGGCTTCCACCAGCCATTTCCGGATGAAGGTGGTCTGACCCCTGAGGAGCGTCTGGATCTCATCAGCAAGCAGATGGCTGAGTTTGTAGCTGCTCAATATCATTGCTGGAACCAGCTCCTTCTCCCAGCCATGCACAAGGAGAAGATTAGGGTCCTGCGTTGGGGAGAGCTCAGCGAGCCTGCCCGCGCGCATGCATCGCAGTTCTATATCGATGAAGTCGATCCCCTCCTCACTCCCGTGACAATCGACCCTTCGCATCCCTTCCCGCGTGTCTTGAACAAGGCACTCTGCCTTGCTCTGCTCCTGCGTTATAAGAGGAAGCGTAGCGATCGTTCGCGCAATACGGTACCTTCTTTGGGCGTTGTAACCGTCCCGCGTTCCCTTCCCCGCCTGATCGTTCTGCCCAGTGAAGACGGCTATTACGACTTCATCATGCTGCACGAGCTGATCGAATCACAGGTAGAAAAGATGTTTCGCGGATATGAAGTCCTGACCCGCGTTCCCTTTCGCGTGACTCGCAATAGCAATCTTTATATGCAGGAAGAAGAGTCGCGTTCTGTGCTGGAGAGCGTGCGTTCGGAGCTGCACAATCGCCGCAAAGGCGACGCCGTGCGACTCGAGATTGAAAGCAGCGCGCCTGAGGAGATCGTCGAGCGGCTGCGCATAAACTTCGAGCTCGAACCCTGGCAGGTCTACAAAACCGACGGTCCCGTCAATCTCTCTCGACTAATGAATCTGTATTCCGAAGTCAAAAGGCCGGCGCTAAAGTTTCCCGTCTTCTCCGGCAAGGAGTTCAGGCTCAGCCCCAAAAGCACAGATATCTTCGATGAACTACGAAAGAGAGACGTTCTGCTCCATCATCCCTTCGACTCCTACTCTACCGTCGAGGAATTTATCGAAGCTGGTGCGATCGATCCAAATGTCATTTCCATTAAGCAAACGCTGTACCGTACCAGTAAGGACTCTCCCATCTTTCGCTCCTTGATTGAAGCGGCCCAAAGCAAAGATGTGACCGTTGTCGTCGAGCTGATGGCGCGTTTCGATGAAGACTCCAACATCCGCTGGGCACGTGAATTGGAAGACGCAGGCGTTGGTGTCTATCACGGCATCTATGGCTTCAAAACTCATTGCAAACTCGCCCTGCTGGTTCGCCGCGATCCTGATGGAATAGTGCGGCGTTATGCTCATCTCGGAACTGGAAACTACAACCCAGTCACCGCCCGCTTTTACACTGACATCAGCCTGCTCACCTCACGCATCGAACTAACCTCTGCTGTGCAGAAGGTCTTCAATTACCTGACCGCCGAGACGGAATCCACAAGTTACGACCCACTCCTCGTGGCTCCACTCACATTGGCGGACAAGCTCATCGGTCTGATTGAGCGCGAAACCGAGCATGCGAAGGCCGGGCATCCCTCGGGTATTATCGCGAAGATGAATGGCCTTCTGGATCAACGCACAGTCGAGACGCTTTACAAGGCTTCACAGGCAGGCGTGGAGATTGATCTGATTGTCCGTGGAACGTGCTCGCTACGACCGGGAGTGAAGGGCCTCAGCGAAAAGATACGCGTTCGAAGCATCGTCGGAAGATTTCTGGAACATAGCCGTATTTTTCATTTTAAAAACGGCGGCGAAGAGGAGCTCTATTGCGGCAGTGCCGACTGGATGCCAAGAAACCTGGTGGAGCGATGCGAAGTCGTCTTTCCCATCGCACAACCCGACCTCAAGAAACGTCTGCGTGACGAGATCTTAGCTTCCTACCTGAAAGACAACACAAAGGCTCGGTTGCTACAACCAAATGGAGAGTATATCCGTGCACTAAAGAGCGGTGAATCATTCGCTGCTCAGGATTACTTAATGAGTCTTGTCACCGATTCGACTGAAGAAAAGATTCTTGTCAGAAAACCTTCTGGCGATTGACTGGATGTCACCTCCCAATAGGAGATGACATCCATGACCCTACTGCACCTTCAACGTGATGGTTGAAGTGTGAACAAGTCCGTTCGACGCCGTCGCCGTCACATCCAGGATGTAGGTTCCAGCGGTAGCATTCTTCGTTGTCCCACCCGGTGTGGGATTATTGTTGTTACTGCTACTGCTGCCCCCACCACATCCAGAGATGCTGAAAGCTCCCATAGAGAGCAGCAACACAAGAAGTGGCGTAAAGCGACGGCGCTTAGGCATAACGAAGAAGAGAAGTCCTGCCAGAGTTATCCCAGATCCAGCCACATACCAGCGCGAACCCGGGCGATCATTTTTACGCAAACTCGATGTAGTTGTCGTCGTCTGCGATGCGGTTATCGTCAGAGTTGATGTACCAGAAGCACCCGCCGCGAGATTCACCGACGAAGCCGAGAACGAATAGGATGCGGCAATGGATGAAGTCGCAACAACATTGAAAGTCACCGGACCGTTGAAGCCATTCAGAGAGGCTACCGTAAAGGTGATCCCTGAAGCTGTTGCTCCCGAAGCGACCGTAGTGTTATTCGTGCAGGGCGACAAAGAAAAATCAGATTGATTCGAGTAGGTAAAATCCGCCGCCAATGTTCCCTGCGAGCCAGAGTATGTACTATCCCCCAGGTAAACCGCTCCGACCTTGTGGCTCCCTGAGATCTGGCTGTTGGTAAAGGAGTAGGATACTGTCCCATTGCTGAGCGTGACGACCGCTCCAGAGATCGGCTTGCCATCAAGCACGATCTGGACGTTTCCTGTCGGAGCCCCTAATGACGTACTGGTGCTAGCATTGGTCACCGTAATCGTAAGATTGAGAGCACCCGAGACACCGCAAGTGTTGCCATTATTCGTTGCTGTGACCGTGGTATTCGAGAGCGCCGTACCTGTAGTACTGGTAGTTCCGGTCGGCGTCGCCGAGCTCCACTTCGCGGCGAGATTCGCTACGTCCAAAGAACCCCAGCCAGTCGTCAGATCGTAGCCCGTACCTGCGCTGTAGCCGATTGACCCTCCACTCGGGCAGTCTGTAGTGCCCAGCTGACACGAGGAATTATTATTGCCGCTCGTGATGTCGTGAAAGACGCTGCTGGCAAACTGACCATTCGCCAGTCCATAGACCATTGGATTGATATTCCCTAGCCTGCCAGTAGTACCACCTCCAAGCTGCTGCTCGATCAATGCAAAAATTCCCGCCAGCGATGGCGCAACAGCCGAGGTTCCTCCAACTACGTTGAGATTACCCGCAGAGTTTCTAAAACCATTCGTACACGATCCTTGCGAGCAGAAGAGATATCCATCGTGGCTTGCGGCTGCGTTTAGAGAGATATCCGGCACATCACGTACGTTGTCCTGCGGAACACCTGTACCTACCTGCCAGGCAGGCTTGGCGAAGTACGCACTCGCTCCTCCTCCGCCGGCAGACAGACCGGTCGAGTTCGATTCGTTCCATACGACCTCTGGAATGTAGCTCAACGCGGATCCAGCGTTATTGGTCGAAGAGCTGCTGTTTGAATTCCAGTAAGATGTCGTCCCGGTAGCCGAACCTTCATTGAACATTGTTCCGCCCGCCGAAGTGACAAAAGGGGAACTTCCGGGAAAATCGACCGCAAGTCCGAAGTCTGCGGGGGGAGCCGTATCACAATCCGTCGCACCGGAATCACCTGATGCACTGAAGATGGTTATGCCTTGCGCATTCGCTTGTTGAAAGTACTGGTTCAGCGTATTCAGGCTTGATTGGCCCCAGGCTGATTCACAGTTCCCGTAACTCAACGAAATGATCGGCGCGACATTATTTGTAATCGCATAAAGCAGGGCATCAACAACCGAAGCCGTCGAACTGGCTCCCACAGTAACAAACTGAATGCTTGCGTTTGGAGCGACAGCTCCCGACCACTCAACATCCAGTTGGGCTTCATCGATATCAGCGGATACAGTCCCAGCAACGTATCCTGTTGCCTTTACAATTGTGGGGACATTCGCCGGAAGTCCCGCCGCCGAACGAAACGCGGCAACATCCGCCAAGCTGATATCAGTCTGCCCAATAGCCGCAATCGAAATTCCAGACCCGTTAATATTCTGCTGTTGCAACAGAGGGTTCAGATCGTAGATCGTATAAAAATCGCCCGGAGCGATATAGTGATTTCCTGTCGTCGATGATGTGAAGTGTGGCCGGACAATTGCACGCGAATGAGGCTTAAAGTCATTCAACCCGGTAATGCCCACCACCAGGTTCGCAATCGGCGAAGGAAGCTGCGGATCTGTAACGTTCGAGATGTGCTGCACTCCGTTCTCTGTTAGGGAATGGATACTGGTATTGAAAGCGCTCTCGATCTGCCCAATCGTTCCACTCACTGTAATCGAGTTCTGGCTGGGAGCGACTGCAACCACCTGAAGACCTTTTCCCGTCAACCAGGACTGGACCTTTGCCATATCAGCACTGGCAAGTCCGAACCGCGCTCCGTATTGCTGCGGATTAAGCCACTGGTGGTAATGGGGAGAAGAGGGATTTTGCAGATCAGCAAGAAGTTGCGTCAGATCAGCCTGCTGGGCAGTCGTCAAACTAAAGTGAAGCGTAACCGCCGAAAGCGTGCGTCCGCTGGAAGCCTCTCCCAAATCAGCCGACTGCTTCACCCTCGGCGAAATCGTCTCCCGAACAGGGGCTCGATCTGCATCGGTGATCGCCGTTCTGATGCGAGCTTGGGGCGTTGCCGCATTCGCAAAAGAAGGCCCAAAAACTGCGAAGAAAGAAACTAGAAAACGGGAGACCAGATTGCTACGGATCGACATTTTTCCCAACAACTTTCTTACGTTGATACTGCTGCCTCCGCGGAGGCCAATTAGGTTAAAACCGCCCAAGAACCGGAAAAGCATTTCTATAGACCTGAAGCGCAACAAAAGGTTTCGGTAGGTCTGCATTTATCCGACACGATAGACGATAAAAACATGGGGAGGACGCAGCACTCAGTAAATTTTTACCAGCCGTGGACTGGATACTCATCAGTATGCTGAAGAATCGCCCCTTGCGGCAGAAGAATATGCAACAGCAATCCCAAATCGGGCCGATAGTATCGAGCTATAAAGCATACTTCCCCGCCTGGATCACATGTTGAGCCACCTGACGGCGCAGACCGATAGCATCGACAGGGTCATGCTTTGCCAGCCTGCGCAGGATGGTCATTTGCGTTCGCAGCATATCTCCTTCAGCGACAGTAGCGATAACCCTTCGGGCAGCCAGTTCAATCTTTTCCATCGCAGCCTCTGCATAGATTCGCGCCATCGCAACAGCAACCTCAGCAGCGCTCTTTTGACCCGCCTTCTCGGCGCGCAAAATGGCCGACTCCATTGCATAGACCTCGATGACCATGTCAGCGATTGCCCCCATCACCTCCTGCTGATCGGCGAGTTGCTGCATGTACTTCTGTGTTGCTGCCCCTGCGGCAAAGAGGGTCAGTTTTTTTGCATTGGCCAGAAGCGCATATTCCTCTGCCAGCGCTCCTTCACGTTCTTCCCTCTCCAGTGGACCTGCAATCACCTCATCCATTAGCTGCTTAATCGCGGGCATCAGCGCCAGTTTTCCCGCCATCGCCGACTTCATCAACCAACCGGTAATGATCAGACGATTGATCTCATTCGTTCCCTCGAAGATGCGGTTGATGCGCGAATCTCGATAAGCCCGCTCCGCCGGATAGTCCTCTACATAGCCATAGCCGCCATAGATCTGAAGCACCTCATCAACCACGTGGTCGAGCATCTCCGATCCCCACACCTTGCAGATCGAACACTCCACAGCATAGTCCTCAATCGCCTTCTGAATCGCAGCTGTATCGTGCTTGTCAACCTCTGCAAGAGCAGCATCGATCATCCCGATCGTGCGATACGAAATCGCCTCACCAACAAAGACGCCAACGGCACAGTCCGCCAGCTTTTCCTGAATCATTCCAAACTCGGCAATAGGCTTCCCGAACGCTTTGCGCTCCTTTGAATAGCGAATGCCGTTACCAAGAGACATTCGAGCGCCCCCGACAGCAGCAGCCCCCAGCTTGTACCGGCCTACATTCAGAATGTTGAAGGCGATATGGTGCCCTTTTCCAACCTCGCCCAACAGATTCGACGCCGGAATTTTACAATCCTTCAGGATTAACGGACAGGTCGAACTACCCCGGATACCGAGCTTGTGCTCCTCTTTCCCTACCGTAAAACCGGAGGTCCCACGCTCTACCAGAAATGCCGTCAGCCGCTCCTTTCCTGCATCTTTCCCTTCCTTCACCTCACACTTGGCAAAGATCGTAAAGAGATCGGCAAAACCACCGTTCGTAATCCACATCTTCTCGCCATTCAGGGTGTAGCTCTGCCCATCGTCCGAAAGCACCGCACGCGTATGCGCATTCAATGCATCGGAACCGGAGGAAGATTCAGACAGTGCATAGGCTCCAATAAACTCGCCACTGGCCAGCTTTGGCAGGTATTTCTTCTTCTGCTCCTGCGTTCCATACCAAACAATTGGCAGTGTTCCAATCCCTACATGGGCCGAGAACGAGACCGAAAAGCTTCCCTGCTTGGCGATATTGTCCGCAATGATAGCGGAGGTGACTTTGTCCATCTCCAACCCGCCGTACTCCTCCGGAATATCAACCGAAGTCAGCCCCAGTTCACTCGCAGCTTTGATCAGCTTCCGTGTCACGGCAAAATCCTTCGCTTCTATCGCGTCGGATGCCGGGACAATCTCGTTCGTGGCAAATTCAGCCGTCGTCTGCGCGATCTGACGATGCTCCTCGGTAAAGTCCTCCGGGAAAAAACAATCAGCGGGTGCAGGATTGGAGATAAGGAAACTGCCACCGGAGAGGACCTTCTTATTGTCCGTGGGTGCAGCCGTCAATGTAACCATCGATCACCTCGCCTTGCTAATTCACCAGTTCGAATATTCCCGCCGCGCCCATGCCTCCGCCAACACACATCGTCACCATGCCATACTTCGCATTACGTCGCGACATCTCGCGCAGCAGTGTCGCTGTCAGCTTGGCTCCGGTACATCCCAATGGATGCCCCAGCGCAATCGCTCCACCGTTAACGTTGAGCTTCGCGGGATCGATGCCCAACACCTTCACCACCGCCAGCGACTGTGCCGCAAAAGCCTCGTTCAGCTCAATCACGTCAATCTGATCCAGCGTAAGCGCCGCCATCTTGAGTACTTTGGGGATCGCGTGAACCGGACCAATCCCCATCTCCTCCGGATCGCAACCCGCATAAGCAAATGCGACGAACCTTGCCATCGGCTTGATCCCCAGAGCCTTCGCCCGCTCAGACGACATCACCACCGCGGCCGCCGCGCCATCCGAAGTCTGCGAAGAATTCCCTGCCGTGACCGTTCCCTTGGCATGAAAGACCGGCTTCAACTTTGCAAGAGCCTCAAGCGAGGTATCAACCCGTGGACCTTCATCCGTCTTGAAAATCGCTTCGGTTGTCTTCGCTTTACCCTTTTCGTCCAGTGCAGTATTCACCACTTTGATCGGAACAATCTCGTCTTCGAATCTTCCCGATTGAATCGCAGCCAAAGCCTTCTGATGACTCTGGAAGGAAAACTCGTCCATCGCCTCTCGCCCGATGCCGTAGTGTTTTGCGACTCGCTCCGCTGTCAACCCCATCGACATATAGCTGCCGGGGTAGTTCTCCACGAGCCACGGATTCACCGAGATTTTATTTCCGCCGAAGGGCACATACGACATGCTCTCTGTGCCTCCAGCAATGATTACATCCGCCGATCCACCACGAATCCGATCGGCAGCCAACGCAATCGACTGCAACCCCGAAGCACAGTACCGATTGATCGTCATGGCCGACGCTGTCACCGGCAGTCCTGCACGGAAGCTCGCCACACGCGCAACATTCATTCCCTGCTCCGCTTCAGGCATCGCACAGCCGAGAATTACGTCTTCGATCTCTGAACGATCCAACTGAGGCAATCTCTCCAGCGCGCCATTAATCGCGAAGGCTGCGAGGTCATCAGGGCGCGTCGTACGCAACATACCCCGTGGGGCCTTTCCAACCGCTGTACGAACCGTCGACGCAATGATGACTTCCCTCATACAGAGCTCCTAGTTCCTCAGCGGCTTTCCCGTCTTCAACGTAAAGGCGATTCGGTCCTGCGTCTTCTTTTCGCCGCAGAGAGAGAGGAAGGCCTCACGCTCCAGATCAACCAGATACTGTTCACTTACCAGCGTTCCCGGCACCACTGCCCCCCCGGTCAACACCTTCGCTACATGATTTGCAACCTTCACATCATGATCCGAGATATACTCTCCTTCGCGCATCGTCCATACCGCCAGCTTCAGCGTCGCTAAGATGGACTCTCCCGGAGCAGGAATGTCAGCACGCGGCACCGGAGGCACATAACCAGCATCTGCCAACGCCCGCGCTCGCAGCTTTCCATCCACCACCAGCCGATCACGATTCACGGTAACGTCATCGCTATGTCGTAAAAAGTTCAAGCCATACGCTTCGGCTGCCGAGGTCGATACCGTCGCCTTCGCAATCGTCTCGAAGTTCTTCTTGATCGCTTCAAAGATCTCCACCGACTCGCCACGGGCATCTGGCCGAATACTCGAACCTGCCTCGATGGAGCGCAGGAGCATCTCTTTGCAGCCGCCACCACCGGGAATCAGCCCCACACCCGTCTCCACCAGTCCCATGTAAAGTTCAGCATGTGCCTGCCGCGCTGCCGCGTGCAAACTCATCTCCACCCCACCACCAAGGCACATCCCATAAGGAGCAACGACAACAGGCCTGGGGCAAAATTTAATCGCCTGCGTCATTCCCTGAAAGGCCCGCACCGCAAGATCAACCTCGTCCCACTCCTCATCCTGAATGGTCAGCAGAAGCTGCATCAGGTTAGCGCCGACAGAGAAGTTCGCCGAATCGCCAGTGATAACAAAGCCCTCGAAGTTCGCCACATGCTCACCCGAAGCCTTCAATGTCTGCGTAACGAACGATACGATATCGCCACCAAGCGCATTCATCTTCGAGTGCAACTCTATGGCCGCAATTCCATCTCCCAGGTCGATGAGTGATGCTCCGGCATTCTTCCTAATCACCCCGCGAGCTTTTTGGATCGTCGCAAGAGACGCCGTTCCCGAGACTGCGGGCACGGGTTTGTAGCTTTCGCTGAAGGGGTCGAAGTAGAGCCGCCCACTCGGTACGCTGGCATCGTCCTTATACCAGGTGGGATTCGGTTCGTTATTCTTCTCAGTCCACTTCAGCAGCCTCTCGACATTCTCCGCAACCGGAGTGCCTGCTGCACGCATCTTCTCCGTCGTCGCTAAAACGCCAACAGCGTCAAACATCTCAAATGGCCCCAACTCCCAGTTGAATCCGGTGCGCATGGCCGTATCGATCTCGACGATATTCGCGGCAGGCTCGCTGCCATCGGCAGAGACGCGGTTCGCCGCATAGGTAAAGAGCTCCGTCAATAATGCCCAGTAAAACTGGGCGGCCTTGTCGCTGGCTGGATCACCCTTCAGAAGCTGAGCAACACGCGCCGAGGTCGATTCAATGTTCTTCGCCATTTCCAGCGAAGCAAATTTTGGCCTCTCTGTTGGAGAATATTCAAGCGTCTTCCAATCCAACACCAGACGAACGTCTCGCCCTTCAGCATCCTTGCCTTGTTTCTTGTAGAAACCCTGGCCTACCTTATCGCCAAGCCACTTCTTCTCCAGCATGGTTGCAATAAAGTCAGGCAGTTTTACATCGGCTCGCTCATCGCCGATGCGTGCGGCCTTTGCCTCAAAGTTTTTCGCCACATGCGCCAGAACATCAATTCCGACCATATCCCCCAGACGAAACGTCCCTGTCTTGGGCCAACCCAAAGGTGCGCCTGTCAGGGCATCGATCTGTTCAATGCTCAGATCCTGCTGTTGCATCAACCGGATCGCATTGGCCATCGAAAAGGTTCCGATGCGGTTGGCGATAAAGTTCGGTGTATCGCGTGAGGTCACAATCGACTTGCCCAAACGCTGATCGCAGAAGTGCGTGATGGCCGCGACAGCATCATGATCGGTCTCAGCCAATGGAATCACTTCCAGGAGTCGCATATAGCGCGGCGGATTGAAGAAGTGCGTCCCAAAGAAAAATGGTTTCACCTCAACAGGCAGAGCTTCTGCAAGACTCGCGATCGGGATCCCGCTCGTATTGGTCGTCAGAACAGCATCCGGGCTTCGATGCTGGAACACTTTTTTATAAAGCCCCTGCTTAATCTCAAGGTCTTCAGCAACTGCCTCGACAATCCAGTCACAGCTCGCAATCAGCCCAAGATCGTCATCAAAGTTACCCGGCGTAATCAGTCGCACAGAGTCAACCGTATAAAGAGCGGCGGGCTTCGATTTCTTAAGAAGTTCCAGAGCAGTCAGCGCAAACTTGCTTCGCTCGGACTTCGGGGCATCGCGACCGGTTCCAGAAGGAACCATATCGAGCAGCACGACAGGAATTCCTGCATTTGCCACATGTGCTGCGATTCGCGACCCCATCGTGCCGGCCCCAAGCACTGCAACCTTGCGGATCATTCGGACCGGAGCGGAATCTTTCGCCATGCAGTTTTCTCTCCCCCCATCCAAAGTATTTCAACGCGGAGGAAGAATACTGAATGGCCATTCAGTGAGTCAAGAAAAGCCCTATGAATCATTGATGAATCTGCACTTACAAAGAATTCTTGTATCTCTCACCTGCCATTTCGACCGAAGCAAAACAGTGCCATCGTCCTGTGAAGTGGAGAAAATCGCTTTTCTGCAGTTAATCTTTGTCGACGCAACAAAAGCCGTTATGATGGGGCGTCGGGACAAGCAGATCATTTACATATAAAAAACATCTTTCATAAAACAGGAACCGGCAACATGAAATCGTTCTCCAGAAGAGAGTTTTGCATGCTGGCTGGCGGAGTTGCCGCCGACGTCGCAGGGCAGCGCTTATCCGCCGCACCCGTCCAAGGAGCTTATTCCCTCGTAGCATCCACTGACCGCGAACGTATTCTCTCTGCTGCGAACCGGTACCTTGCAGAGAAGCCCGTAACGGTGACGGCATCGCACTCCGATCGCAGCCCGGGTGGACCGCACGACTTCTTCTCCGAAGGCGACTACTGGTGGCCTGATCCCAAAAATCCAGGCGGACCCTATATTCGTCGCGATGGCGAATCCAACCCTGCCAACTTCAACGGTCACCGTGAGGCCATGATTCGGCTCAGCCTCATCGTCCCCGCCCTAACCGCCGCATGGGTTTTGACGCACCAGAAAAAGTATGCAGACCATGCTGGCCAACATCTGCGGGCGTGGTTTGTCGATCCAGCCACAAAAATGAATCCGAACCTTCAATACGCCCAAGCCATCTTCGGCGTTAGCAAAGGCCGCGGCACCGGCATCATCGACACTCTGCATCTTGTCGAAGTCGCACGCGCGGCAACCCTCTTAAATCGAGCCAGTGTCCTGAACTCCGGCAATGAGATTCAACGTTGGTTTGCTGAATATCTGGAATGGATGCGCACCTCGAAGAACGGGCAGGAAGAGCGCGACGCAAAAAATAATCACGGCACCTGCTGGGTCCTTCAGGCCGGTGAGTTCGCCCGCTTTACTGAGAACAACGAAGCGATGCAGTGGTGCCGCGACCGCTTCCGCACCGTATTGGTCCCGGAGCAGATCGCACCGGACGGAAGACTTCCCCTCGAATTAGCTCGAACCAAACCCTACAGTTACTCGCTCTTCGATATGGATGTGCTCTGCGGAGTCGCCCAGAGCCTCACTGTCCCGCAGGAAAATCTGTGGGCTTTCTCTACGCCAGATGGTCGTGGCCTGAAGAAGCTGATGGAATTTATGGTCCCCTTTGTCGACGACAAATCGAAGTGGCCCTTCGCCCATGATGTCGAGCACTGGGATGATTTTCCGGTTCGCAATCCCGCGCTGCTCTTTGCCGGTCTGGCCTACGACAAACCGGAGTACATCACCGTTTGGAAGAAGCTGAATCCTGACCCAACCGTCCCCGAGGTCATCCGGAACTTCCCCATTCGTCAGCCTCTTCTGTGGATTTCCTAAAGACACCCTCCCCCTATCACCCATCGGAGGAAAGCACATCTTTTCAATAACTTAACGAGATATTGATGCGTAAAATATTGGGAACAAATGAGTTAGATGCCAAAATATAGATTACAAACGACTTAAGAGAACAACCCCGGAAACCCGGGGTTGTTTTTCTTACTCTGCTTTTATTCTAACAGGGAAGGATGATTGGATTTGCAAATGCAAATCCATGAAATAACAAGGCTTATACGATTTATCGCTTGACAGGATTAAGGATCAGCGTTTTCCTCCTGCCAGCCGGTTCATCTCATAACCTGCCATCAAGAATCCGCCGACTCCATAGACATGGCTTGACGACGGTTTGAACCTGCCCGGCTGACCATCGACCGGCTGGATCGAACCAAGCCGCCCGTCGGCGTAGACATGCTTCAGCATTCCCGCCCACGACTTCTCGACAACGGGAAGATAGGTCTTGCGATCGAGGATGTGCTCGTTGATTCCATAGGCGATGGCATAGGTAAAGAAGGCTGAGCCCGAGATCTCCGGCAGATCGTACGCATCCGGATCGAGCAGACCGGAACGCCACAACCCATCCTTACTCTGGATGGATTTGACCTCTTCGGCCATCTGTTTGAACTGCTCGACGTATTTGGCGCGTGTGGGATAGTTCTTTGGCATAATCTCGAGAACCTTCACCAGCCCGCCCATGACCCAACCGTTTCCACGTGACCAATAAAGATTCTTCCCATTGGCCTGCTTCTGGGTAAGGTAACGCTCATCACGGAAGTAAAGATGATCCTGCTGGTTGTAGAGTGTCTTCGAAGTGAGCCACCACTCGTGGTCCATATAGTCGAGATACTTCTTATCTCCCGTCGCAAGATACATCCGCGACAACACGGGAGGAGCCATGTAGAGGGCATCGCACCACCACCACAGCAGCTTCGGCTCATCAGGTCGAACCACGAGACGATCCATGATCTCCTTGGTGTTTGCCATCCGCTCCGGCTTGCGAGCGTTCTTCGAGTCACCCAAATAGAGATCCATATAAGCCTTGCCCATCGCCTCGTCGTCCGCGTGCGGGAAGCGGTTATCGATGAGCTGCCACTTCTCTTCTTCGGAGAATTTCAGCACGGCATCGCGAAAAGCCGGATCGCCCGTTGCCTTGGAGGCGGCAAGCAGGCCGTCGTAGAGCGCCGCGTAAGTCCACAGGCGATTGAAGGTCGGTTCGGCAACCTTCACCTGCCAGGCCGCGACCTTCTTGACGACAGCCTGGATAGCCTGCGGCTTCAACTCTGAAGAGATGTCAGTCGCCAGCGGTCCCGGATCATCGGGCGCATCGCCGGACGCCTTGGAGTCTGGCACCGGCTTCGCGCTGGCAGTCGATGGTGTTTGCGCAGACACCTGGGTTTGCCATCCTGCCACCGAGCCCAGGGCAAAGAGACTAAGTGCACAGACGCGGCAAGCGGCGGAGAGGTCGAAACGCGAGCGATGGGGTCGGAAAAGTTCTGCCAGAGACATAGAGAAGGGGGTCCTTTCGTTTATCCGTTAAGTCCGTGATTCATAACAAGAGCGACTGCGCTGCGCAGCCGAGCGGTATTGCCCTCAAACGAGGGACGAAGCTTTGGAGTTTTAGAAAATGCACTCTGCTTCAACTCTGCTTCGATCTTCGGACCGAAGAGATGCCAGGCACCGGTAATCTCACCCACGACGATAACCTCGCTGGGAGCCAAAGCAGTGGCAATCATGCGCAGTCCCCTTGCAAGGAAGGAGGACATCTTTTCCAGGGCCTGAATTGCATGGCGATCGTCGGCTTGCGCCATTTTGACCAGTGCCAAAAAGCTCGAGGGAGCAGGACGCCGGCTGATCTCGTGGTAGTAGCGGAGTCCGGCCCGGTTGGATGCGACTGTCTCCCAGCAACCACGGCCGCCGCATCCGCAGGGCTGCCCGTTATAGTCCATCTCCACGTGGCCAAACTCGCCCGCCATGCCGTTGGCGCCACGAAGCAGCCTGCCGTTGGAGAAGATTCCGGTTCCGATACCTTCAGAGACATTGACCACAACAAGATCATTGAGGCCATCGCTGTCACCAAACCATACCTCGGAGAGAGCACAGGCGTTGGCAACGTTTTCCATAACAACATTCAGCCCCGTGGCCCTTTGGATCTTCGTCTGAAGGCTCTGCAAAGGCCAGCTCACGTTCGGAGCAAAAATGGGCTTCTTGGATTTCGGATCCGCACGTCCCGGCAAACTGATCCCCACGCCATCGAAGGACCGCCCATCGTGGTCAGCCATCAGCTTTCGAATCGCAGCCACGATGGGAGCGATCGCCTTATTCGGATCCTTCGGCAGGAGAACGATGTTCTGCGCAACAATGTTTCCTCCAAGATCGGTAACGGCAACGGTCGTCTGCGAAGGATGGATGTCCAACGCGATTACAGCACGCTGATGGTTCAACTCGAGGAAGGTTGGCCTGCGTCCCCGGGGCAGTCTTCCGATAGCGCCCTCAAGAATCCATCGTTCACGAATGAGGTCTTCGACGATCAACGAGATCGTACTGCGTTGTAGCCCGGAGACCCTTGCAAGATCGGCGCGAGAGATGGGCTGACGCGTACGAATGAGATTGAAGACGAGATTGCGATTGATCTGTCGCGGCGTCTTATTCGAAGCGCTCTGTTTTCGAGTGAAGGTAAAGGGTGGTGCCGAGGATAAAGGCATTTATTTTCTCAACGGAAACCGCAAGTGTACATCTGAAGATATTCCCTGAACAAGAAGGCCGCCTTTCACGGTCCGCTTGACAGGTTCTGCAACGAATCTTTATATCACTGAGAAACCGGCATTTTGTAGGTGGTCTGAATTATATCCCTCAGACAATGCTTCTGGCCGGAGAATCCATCCATTGGAGTGCACCTTTCTATGCCTACCCGGCGGCAATTTCTTAAATCCAGTGTTTTCGCAACCACTTCCCTTTCGCTCGGTTCGCACTCCACATTGGGCGCTTCGTTGGTGCGATTGGCTCAAAGCTCCGACACCAATGCTCAAACCAGCGTGAGGTTGTCGTCGGGATGGGAGTTTTTGCGCGAAACGCTTGGAGGGACGTGGGAGGTATGGCACAGTCAGGAAGTCGCCACCTGGAAAGCGGTCGAGATACCTCACTGCTTCAACGCCTATGATGGGTGCGATCCTGATACACCTGCCTATCGTGGGCACGGCTGGTATCGCACTCACATCCCAGTCGCCAATCCTTATCCGCAGGGACGAACCCTTCTTCACTTTGAAGGCGCGGGCCAAACGACTACCGTTTACGCAGGCGACTCTGTAGTAGGGCAGCATATCGGTGGCTATGACGAGTTCGTCTTCGACATTACTGATGCAGTTCAGCAGCTTGCTGCATCGCCCCAGGCAAATGCCGTAAGTCAGAAAAAGCAGGCTCAACCGAGTGGCATCCCCGTTGCGGTTCTTTGCGATAACTCGCGCGACCTGGATCGAATGCCCTCAGACCTGAGCGACTTTACTCTTTATGGCGGTCTCTACCGACATATCAATCTCGTCTACGTTCCTGCAATTTCGTTGGAGACCGTCCACATCAAAACCAGCCTTCCAACTCCAAAATCCTCCGCGGAGATTGAAGTCGAGGCTTCTCTCTACAATCCAACCCGCGACCCTGGAGAAGTTCAGCTTGAGATCGAGATCTTCGATCCCAAGGGCACCAGAATTCATATTGCAAAGCAGAATCTTGCATCCTGGACAGGGACGAAGACGCTTACACGATTTACAGCGAAGACACCTCAGCTTTGGAGCCCTGCTCTTCCAGACCTGTATACGTGCCATATTCGATTCAAGACGGCTCATGGCGAGTACACGGCACAGGAATCTTTTGGAATTCGCCACACGGAATGGATTGATCATGGCCCATTCAAACTAAACGGCGAACGGCTTCTGCTGCGTGGAACCCATCGCCACGAAGATCACGCTGGCTACGCCGCTGCCATGCCAGATGACCTGATCGAGCAGGAGATGCACCTGATTAAGGAGATGGGAGCGAATTTCATTCGCCTGGCCCACTATCAGCAGTCGCGGCGAGTGCTGGATCTATGCGATCGTCTCGGCATTCTTGTATGGGAAGAAATTCCGTGGTGCCGTGGTGGGATTGGAAACGAAGTCTTTCAGGAGATGGGCCGTCGCACCCTGCGCAACATGATCTCGCAACACTACAACCATCCGAGCATCCTGCTCTGGGGCCTGGGCAATGAGAATGACTGGCCTACTGAATATCCTGAAGTGAACCAACAAAAGATTCGCGCCTATCTTACCGAGCTGCGTGATCTCTCGCACCAACTCGATCCTTCACGCATGACAACCATCCGCCGTTGCGATTTCGCCCGCGACATTCCAGATGTTTATTCACCCTCCATATGGGCGGGCTGGTATAGCGGTACTTATCCGGAGTATCAGAAATCACTCGAAACTCAGCGCGAACGCGTGAAACATCTCTTCCATGCGGAATGGGGAGCCGACAGCCATGCAGGCCGTCACTCGGAAAATCCCGACAAGGTTCTCGCGGAAATCGCTACCGGCCGTGGAACGGATGAACGTGGCCTCGCCTACCTTCACACCGGCGGCGAAGCTCGTGTCTCACGCGATGGAGACTGGTCGGAGACCTACGCCTGTAATCTCTTCGACTGGCATCTGAAGGTACAAGAGACTCTCGACTGGTTTGCCGGATCTGCACAGTGGGTCTTCAAAGACTTCACAACTCCGCTGCGGGTGGATAATCCAGTCCCTCGCATCAATCAAAAAGGTGTGATCACACGCGACATGCAGAAGAAGGAGTCGTATTTCGTCTTTCAGTCCTACTGGAGTGAGACGCCCATGGCGCACATCTATGGCCACACATGGCCAGTACGATGGGGAGCACCAGGGGAACAGAAGATGGTTAAGGTGTACTCCAATTGTGAGACCGCAGAACTTTTTGTAAATGGTGTCTCCGCAGGAGTGCGTCACCGCAACAGCCAGGACTTTCCTGCCGCAGGGTTGCGGTGGATGGTTCCATTTACAGGAGGGGCCAACAAGCTCCGAGTTATAGCAAAAAAAGGAGCCACTATGATCACGGATGAGATCGGGTTCCAGTACCAGACCCAAACCTGGTCCAAGCCCGCAAAGTTCGTCCTTACAGAAGCCAAACGTAGTGGAGATAAGATCACCGTCGAGGCAACGCTGCTCGATGCACAAGGTGCGCTCTGTCTTGATGCCCGCAACCGTGTCCGTTTTTCGGCTGCGGGAAGCGGCAAACTGATCGACAATCTGGGCACGCCCAGTGGCTCTCGTGTCGTTGAGATGGCAAATGGACGGGCGTGCATTAGCCTTCAGCGCACGGGAACAGGGCAGTCTGTCATCGCCGTAGAATCCCCTGGGATTCAGGGTGCGTTGCTCATCGTTCCGTCGATCTGATTTAAATCCGTATCTTTTATCAAGAGTCGAGCGTCGAACATCAAGCCGCACCGCGCTGTATAGTAGTTGTTTTGACCGTAGATTTCAGGAGGTTTTTCGCGTGCGCCTTCGACGCATCCTCGCAACCTTTATTCTGGGCCTCGCTTTCAGTAGTGCGGCATACTCGCAGGACCTCGCGAGCTTTGAAAAACGCACCACGGTGAAGGTCTTGCCGAATGGCATGACTCTGATCGTCTGCGAACGTCCCGAAGCCCCGGTCTTCAGCTTCTACACCCTCGTCGATGCCGGTTCCGCCGATGACCCACAGGGTGCAAGCGGGCTTGCCCATATGTTCGAGCACATGGCCTTCAAGGGTTCAACCGAGATCGGCACAACGAACTACCCTGCCGAAAAGGTTGCCCTGGCCAAGGTGGAGACGGCCTATGCGGCATATGATGACGAGTACAGAAAGCGCGTCGGCCAAGATCCTGCAAAGCTCGCTCAACTCAAAAAAGCATTTGAAGATGCGCAGGAAGCCGCACAAAAATACGTCATCCCCAATCAATTCTCAGAGATCGCCGAGCAGAATGGGGCTGTTGGTATCAACGCCTCGACCGGGGAAGACTCGACCCAATACTTCTGGTCGATGCCTTCAAACCGGCTGGAACTCTGGGCCTATCTCGAGAGCCAGCGCATTGGTCACCCCGTGCAGCGGGAGTTCTATAAGGAGCGCGATGTCGTCCAGGAAGAGCGTCGCATGCGCATTGATTCTTCTCCGATCGGGCGCATGGTCGAACAGTTTCTCGCGACGGCGTATGTCGCGCACCCCTATGGCCGCAGCGGCGTAGGATGGGAGAGCGAGATCAGCCAGGTTTCGGCGACCGAGGCCGAAGCGTTCCACAAGAAATACTATGTTCCTTCGAATATCGTGATCGCCGTTGTGGGCGATGTGAAGGCGGCCGATGCTCTCCCCGTCCTTGAGCGCTACTTCGCGAAGATTCCCGCCGGTCCAAAGCCGACGCCAATGACGACCGTAGAACCGCCTCAGTTCGCGGAAAAATCAGTCATAATCCGTGAGGCGACACAGCCCTTTTATCTTGAGGGCTACCACCGCCCGGACTATCGCGATCCTGATGACTCTGTCTATGACGCCATTACCGATATCTTCTCCAATGGCCGCACCGCGCGTCTTTATCGCTCCTTGGTGCGCGATCAGAGGATCGCTGCCGAAGCCCAAGGCTTTTCTGGCTTCCCTGGCGAGAAGTTTCCAGGGCTCTTCGCCTTCTATGCCGTTCCGCTTCCCGGTCATAACCCTGAAGAGATGCGGACTGCGATCCACAAGGAGCTTGACCGCCTGAAGACTGAAGATGTTACCGACGAAGAACTGGCCCGCTTCAAAACTCGTGCCCGGGCCGATCTGCTTCGTGGTCTGGCCGACAATGACGGCCTGGCGCACCAACTCGCCGAGTATCAGACACGCTACGGCGATTGGCGAGAGCTATTCCGCGAACTCGACAAGATCAATGCTGTCACCAAGGCCGATATCCGTCGCGTTGCCAATAAGATCTTCGTCGAAAGCAATCTCACCAGCGCGCGTATCGAATTCGTCGCGCCGCAAAAGCCTATGAAGACATCGGGAGGAACAGAGTGAAGAGCTTGATGAACTGGAATCGCACGGCAATCGCAGCAATAGCTGTTCTTGCCACTGTCCTTCCCTCTTCTTTCTGCTTCGCGCAAGCGGCAGCTGCACCCACAAAACCGGCTTCGGCTGTCGTGGCTCCTGCACAGCCTTGGAAGAAGATTCCTATTCCCCCATTGCACGCTTTTAAACCACAACAGCCGAAACGGGTTGAGTTGGCCAATGGGCTTGTGATTTTCCTGCAGGAAGATCACGAACTTCCCTTCATCAATGGCCGCATCCTCATACGCGGAGGTAGCCGCGACGAGCCTGCCAATAAGATCGGCATGGTTTCTCTGTACGGACAAACATGGCGTACGAGTGGAACGACTACGACCAGCGGCGACAAGCTCGACGATCAGCTGGAATCCAAAGCCGCCAGTATCGAGTCTTCTGGAGGAGCAGCCAACACCTCTCTCCGCTGGTCGAGCCTGAAGGGAGATTTCAACTCGGTCTTCGCCTCCACGATGGATCTGCTCCTGCATCCGGACTTCAAGGCAGACAAACTCGCGCTGGCCAAGCAGCAACTGGATACAGGCATCGCTCGGCGCAATGATGATGCCAGCGGAATCGCAATCCGGGAAGCCGTCAAGCTCGTCTATGGCGCCACCAACCCCTATGGCCGTCAGCCAGAATATGCCACCGTCGGCGCTGTGACACTCGACGACCTAAAGGCTTGGCACGATCGGACGGTCGTTCCCAATGGGATGATCGTTTCTGTCTCCGGCGATTTTGATTCATCCGAGATGGAGGAAAAACTTCGCTCCGCCTTTAAATCGCTTCCTCGCGGAGAGGTCGTAGCTTCGGAAAAATTCACCTTCACCGACCCCAAACCCGGCATCCGCTTTGCTGAAAAAGAGGATGTCAATCAGTCCAATGTTCTTATTGTTGGTCTAGGCACCGAGCGTTCCAACCCCGACTACTACGCTCTCAGCGTGATGAACGAGATCTTCTCTGGAGGCTTTGGCTCGCGCGTTGTCCAGAACGTTCGCACCAAACTCGGCCTTGCCTACGATGTCAGCGGCAGTTTCGGGGCCTCGTATGATCACCCTGGCATCTTCTACGTGATCGCCGGGACCAAAAGTTCATCGACCGTGGCGGCCACAAAAGCCATGCTGGATGAGATCGAACGTCTCAAAACCGTTCCTCCCTCGGCCAGCGAACTGGCGAAGGCCAAGGACCAGCTTCTGAACTCCTTTATCTTCCACTACGATTCGCCCGAGAAAACTCTCAACGAACAAGTCACCCTTGCCTTTTACGGTTATCCATCCGACTTCCTCGAGAAATATAAGACTGGCATCGAAAAGGTAACAGCCGCAAATGTCGCTCGAGTCGCGAATAAATATGTCGATCCCTCGAAACTCGGAGTCGTTGTTGTCGGAAATCAAGCCGAGATCAAACCCCCGCTCAGTTCCATGGGGGCAGTCACTCCGTTGGACATCACTATTCCGCCGCCACCCGGTAAGTCTGAACAGTAAATCAATGTACTTCGCATTTGCCAGAATCGTTCAGCAAGTTAAATCAACAGGGTTCGGTATGTAGCCGAGCCCTTTGATTTATTAACCTAGAATTTCAAATGCGCCGAAGACATAACCGCATCTATGCGACGGGCTGACAGTCCCCTGACCGTACCTCGCGTACATCGATTGCCTTCATCCCAGCCCGATGTGCCGCTTCGAGTCCTTCATTCGTATCTTCAAAGACAATGACACGCTTGGGCAGTACTCGCATACGCTTAGCAGCTTCCAGATAAACATCCGGCGCCGGCTTTGGTCGTTCGATCTCGTCGCTCGTTACGATGGTATAAAACATGGGTCTTAGTCGCAGGGCAATCAAGGTGGCTTCCACGTTCTTTCTGATGCCATTCGATGCGACAGCCATCGGGACCGTTCCGAACCACTTTCGCGCAACCTCAGTAACGACCTTGATCTCCTGAACGAGGTGAAGATTCGCAAGATACGCCTGGTTCACCCGTTCATAAAAATCTTCTCGAACCAGAGATTCCACCCTGAACTCGGCTTCATACGCATCAAGAAGGTCCTCTGGGCCAAGGCCGGTTCGTTTGTGATACCACTCAGGACTCATCGTCAAACCAAGCGGCGCAAGCCCCTGTTGAATGGAATACAAATGCGCATTCGCACTATCGACAAGGGTGCCGTCGCAGTCGAAAATGAGAGCATCGAATGTTCCCTTTTCTAAATCCAAAGCCATGGAATGATTGTACTGAGAGCCTCGTGAAGGAGCTTATATGCGGATTGGCGTAATTTCGGATACACATGGATTACTGCGACCTGAGGCCTTGGAAGCACTGGCAGGCGTAGAACATATTCTGCACGCCGGTGATGTGGGCGATCCAAAGATCCTTGATGCGCTAAAGGAGATTGCACCCATAACCGCCATTCGCGGTAATGTAGACGTCTCCGGAGCTTGCTCTGCGCTTCCCGCAACTGAAGCCGTTGAGTTAGGCGGAAAATTGTTCTACATCGTGCATTCGATCCATGATCTGGATCTCAATCCAAAAGCAGCGCAGATTGATGTTGTCGTCAGCGGGCACACTCATAAGCCAATTGTGGAGACGAAGCACGGGGTAATGTATCTAAATCCCGGCAGTGCGGGTCCCAGACGATTCAGCCTGCCCATCAGTTTGGCTCTTGTTACGGTGAACGAGAAAAGCGTCGAAGCCCAGATCATAGAGCTCCCGGTTCAAAAATAAAATTCATTATTTGGCTAAATTGTCGACACGATAATACAATTGTCGGCAACTAACGCACGCAGGCTTGGATCCCTCTATAACAGGCCTGGTGTTCGCCGGATTTGATTCTTTCTATGGAACAAGAAATAAAAACATCCTCTTCGTATCGCTGGTGGCTCATTGGAATGCTCTGGTTCGTCTGTTTCTGCAATTACGCAGATCGCCAGGCAATCTTTTCAATCTTTCCTCTGCTTCGCACCGAACTTCGACTTAGCGACCTGCAACTGGGAGTCGTTGCCTCATCCTTTATGTGGATGTATGCTTTGGCCGGTCCGTTCGCAGGATGGGTTTCAGATCGTCTGTCTCTCCGCGGCGTAATCCTGGGAGCGCTTGCGTTCTGGTCTCTCATGACCGCCGGAACGGCTATTTGCCATAGCTATGGCGGGCTGGTCTTTTTCCGGACATTCGGAGGATTAGGAGAAGCGTTCTATTATCCAGCGGCGATGGCGCTCATCGGGGTATACCACGGAGCACAGACCCGATCTCGCGCAATGGCCCTGCATCAATCCGGCGTTTATATCGGAACCATTGCAGGCGGATCCCTGTCCGCTGTGATTGCGGAACAGCATGGCTGGCGCACCTCATTCTTTTGGTTTGGAGGAGCCGGAATCGCGCTCTGTGCGATTCTTCTGTTTTGCCTCCGCTCACCACATAGAACATCTCCCCTGCAGACCGAGGGCACAAAAGCCAGGTTCTTTCACGAAGCAGGCGAAGTACTCTCCAACGGCTACGCTATGGCTCTGATGGGAGTTTTTATCGGGGCAAACTTTGTGGCCGTGGTCTTTCTAACCTGGCTCCCGACATATCTCTACAACAAATTCCATCTCACCTTAAGTCAGGCCGGTTTCAGCAGCACGGCTTATCTTCAGGTGGCTTCCGTATCCGGCGTTTTGCTGGGTGGAGTACTGGCGGACCGGATCTCATCAAAGCGGATTGGAGGTCGCCAGATCATCCAGGCCGTGGGGCTTCTCTGCGGCGCCCCTCTGATCTTTCTAACAGGCTGGACGGAGACAATGGCCGGCCTGATTGCAAGCATGATAGGGTTCGGATTTTTTAAGGGCCTGTACGATGCCAATATCTGGGCGTCGCTTTACGATGTGATTCCGGTGAATCGTCGCGGAGTAGCAGCCGGAACGATGAACTCACTCGGCTGGCTTGGAGGAGGCATAGCGCCAATAGCGATCGCTGCCGGGTCTCGTCGCTTTGGCATGAGCGCCTGCATCAGCGCCACATCTCTCATTTACCTTGGCCTCTCGGGCGCATTGCTTCTTCTTGCCCGTGCCATGAAGAAAAATCAACTTCGCACTAGAGATACAGTGACTCTGTAACATCAAGGTTCGCGAGGTGATTTTCGCGCTCCCACAGGTCAAACTCTTCAAGGCGTTCTCGACTACTCACCTGAATGTGCTCGGCCAATAAATGCCGGGCCTCTTCAGGGTTGCGGTTCATCACAGCATCAAGAATAGCCCGATGATGTTTATAGATTCGCTCAAGTTCTTCGCGCTTGTGACCGCTACGCTGGATTCCAAAGATGCGAATCATCAGGCGGGTATCATTGACGACCTTCAGAATCCGCGCATTCGCCGCAATACGAATCAACAGTGCGTGAAATGCCAGATCAGAGGTTGTAAACCTTTTCATCTGCTCGGCGTTGAGCTCCCTCTTGCTACTGGCCTTCAACTCTTTGATCAACACCTGGGTCTCTTCGAGAAAACCTTCCAGACGCTTCTGGTCAATTGCCTTCACTCCCTCGTGAGCCGCGCGTCCCACCGCAAAAACTTCAAGCGCTTCGCGTAACTCATAAAGATCGATAATTCCCTGACGGGTCAGCTGAGTGACAACAATCCCGCCTCCGGGACTAAGCTCCAGCAGACCTTCTGCAAGCAATTGTCCTGCAGCTTCTCGCACGGGAGTTCGGCTGCTTCCGAGTTCTTTTGAGATCGCCAGTTCTGAAATCAGACTGCCCGAACGAAGTTCTCCGCTTGCAATCTTATGCTGGATCAACTGGTAAGCCTTCATCCGGACAGACTGTTTTCCTGGATGGTGCGTAATGGATCGTCGTGGCATTTCGAGTTGAGTTTAGAACATTCTATTCCGTGATGTGTAGCAATTGAATTTTCCATTTTAAAATTATGAATAATGTCGACATATAAACTACTACATGTATACTTTTACAAATGAACCGTTTTAATGGCGTATATGCTGCTCTACTGACTCCTCGAAACGACGACGGAGAATTGAACCTTCCCTCTTATCGCCATCAAGTAGAAGTTTTGAAAGAAAAAGGACTAAGTGGCTATGCCATCAACGGAGCCACCGGAGAATTTACATCCAATTCCGAAGAGGAATTGCGGCTGTTACTGCAAGAAGCTCGCTCCGTGGCTCCCAATATGGATATTCTCTGTGGAGTTGGTGCAGCCGATACTCGGGGTTCCATCCGTCGCACGAAAGTGGCAGCAACATCGGGCGCGAGTGGGATCTTGCTCCCAATGCCTTACTTTTTCCCGTATCGACAGGATGATCTTCGTGAATTCATTCACGCTGTAGCATCGGAGACTGAACTTCCGATCCTGCTCTATAATTTGCCGCAGTTTACTTCCGGACTCGACACCGATACAGTTCTCACCCTCCTGAGAGAACACAACAACATCCAAGGGATAAAAGACAGTAGCGGCTCTTTGGAGATTGTGCGGGCGATTACCCGTGAAAATATCCCGGCAACACGTTTGATTGGCAATGACAGCGCTCTGTGTGACGCGCTGTCAGAAGGCGTCTGCGACGGCGTGGTCTCAGGTGTCGCATGCGCTCTTCCAGAGCTGATGCTCTCTTTGTTTTTCAGCGATAGAAAAGAACCTAATTTTGGTCAACTCCGAGGACAGTTGGAGCTATTCATCCATAAAATTGGACCGTTGCCGACTCCCTGGGGTCTGAAGGTGGCCAGCGCTGTTCGTGGATTTACCGAGGAATCCTATCCTCTTCCTCTCTCCCCACAGCGCAAGCAGGAAGCGGAGCAACTACGGGAATGGTTTACTAAGTGGTTTTCACAGGAACTGAACCAAAAGTGAGGGCAGGATGAATAAGCAGATTTACTTAGTGACGAGTGGAGACCTTCGGCAGGCTGCTAACGAAACATGCTGGCCCGCACAAGCCGAACTGGAACAAACGCTGGTCGAGGTCTTTGCCAAAGAAGGTTATGAACTGGTTCGGGCGTTCCCTTACGACGGTCGCTTGAAGCATGGGTTCATCTCAAGCCAGCGCATGGGAATGGATGTCTTCCGGAAGATTCCGGCCGAAGCTCCTTTGGTGTTCGCAACTGCTGCCTGGCAGTATACCCATCATGTTTTGCCGGGGCTGCGTACGCATCGAGGACCGATCCTGACGGCTGCAAACTGGTCGGGACAGTGGCCCGGTCTTGTGGGGCTTCTGAACCTGAATGGATCGATGGTCAAGGCAGGAGTTCGGTTCTCCAGCATCTGGAGCGAGACATTTCAAGATGATTTTTCCCGCAATATCATTCGCGATTGGCTGCGCACAGGCGAAGTGAAGCATGACCTTTCCCACGTTCATTCGCTAAGTCTCTCTTCCCTGCCGAAGCAGGAGCGCGAGACAGGTGAACAGCTTGCAAAAACACTTGTCGAACGCAAGATCATTCTTGGTGTCTTCGATGAAGGCTGCATGGGAATGTACAACGCCATCATCGATGATGAGCAGATGAACCGCTCGGGATTTTATAAAGAGCGTCTGAGCCAATCGGCCCTATATGCACGAATGCAACGAGTCTCCGCAGAAGAAGCACAGAATGTAAGAAACTGGCTCGATGCAAAGGGACTCACCTTCCATACTGGAAAAGATGAAGCGACAGAGCTGACCGACACACAGATTCTTCAGCAGTGCAAGATGTATATCGCTGCTCTGCGCATCGCTGACGATTTCGGCTGCGATGCAATTGGCATCCAGTATCAGCAAGGTTTGAAAGATCTCGTCCCGGCTTCAGATCTCGTGGAAGGCTTGCTGAACAATCCTGACCGGCCTCCTGTCTTGAATGAGACAGGCGCGGACGAACTGTTCCGAAGCGACTCCCTTCCACACTTCAACGAGGTGGATGAATGCGCCGGCGTTGACGCAGTTATTACAAACCGGTGCTGGAAGGCACTGGGACTCGATCCTTCCACGACCCTACACGATGTTCGATGGGGACGACAGTACGAAAACGACTTTGTGTGGTTGTGGCAGATCTCAGGAGCGGCTCCAGCAAGCCACTTTGTTAACGGATATGCAGGATCAGAGAGCGACCGCCAACCCCCGATGTACTTCCCGCTTGGTGGAGGAACCCTGAAGGGGATCGGGCGTCCTGGAGATATCGTGTGGAGCCGCGTCTTCGTCGAAGGTGGCGAGCTACACATCGACATGGGGCTAGCAAAGGTAATTACCCTACCTGAAGAAGAGACCCAGGCACGATGGAACGAAGTCACGCGCCAGTGGCCAATGGTGAGCGTCGTCACAGAAGGAGTCTCACGCAACCAGTTCATGGCTCGCCATCGGGCAAACCACGTCAGCATTGCGTATGCAGGAAGTCGGGAAGAGGCCCTGCGGGCCTTGGCCGTCAAGGCTGCGATGTGCTCTGGACTTGGGATTCACGTACATCTCTGCGGAGTGAATTTCTAACAACTAAAATCTGGATTCCGTTTATGACTCGACGAACGGAATCCAGACCTGCATCGGCATAGGGGAACGGTTCGCCCACGCATAGTATGGAATCAGTGTCAGTATTGTTGCAGTAGTCTCTGCTTTGCCTTCTCAAATGGAGCGATAGCGATCAGTCTCAGTCTGCGTGGTGATTCTGTATGGATGCTCGATGGGAACGATTCCATCCAGTATCTTCGGCTCAAAGCTCGCCATGTGACCAGATCGGAGCTTCGCATAAGGTACCCTGGAAATTCCACCATGGGCTTATTCTTCCAATTCCGTATAGAGTTTGGCACTCGGTTCAACCGACTTGCTACGAACACTGCTTGACTACGCGAATGCAGTAACTGCAAGGATAGACATAGAAGGAATAAAATCTTGCCGTGAAACAGAATCTGCCATCGCAGGCTAGCTCCTATTTCAAGATCCTAACTGTTCTAGACGTGCAACTAATTCACGTCTAATGAACTGGGATCGCAGGTAAAACTCTGCGCAATGAAGAAAGAGACAAGATGAAAGCTATATCGCTTATGGCGGCTGGCGACGCTCGCATCATAAACAAGAGCGAGCCGCAGAGGTCGGGAAAAGAATTGTTGCTCAAAGTAGAGATGGTGGGTCTCTGCGGAACCGACCTCAACAGCTTTCGCGGTAAGAATCCTTTAGTGACCTACCCGAGAATCATCGGGCACGAGATTGCCGCAACCGTGGTCGAAGGCTCTTCATCAGTTCCGTCAGGAACAACCGTTACTGTTTCACCTTATACGAGCTGTGGTCTTTGTGCTTCATGCCGCAGGGGACGACCTAATGCCTGCCAGCACAATCAGACCTTCGGTGTGCAGCGTGACGGTGCGCTGACCGAATGGATCACGGTTCCAGAGGAAAAAGTCTATCCCTCAACATCGCTCTCCTTGAAAGAACTTTGCCTTGTTGAGCCATTGACTGTAGGTGTCCATTCGGTCGCGCGTGGACGGGTGACCGCAAACGATGTTGTAGCGGTCTTCGGCTGTGGCGGTGTCGGTTTAGGTGCCATTGCGGGAGCAGCATTTCGTGGGGCTCGCACCATCGCCATCGATCTCGACGATGCAAAGTTAGAGACGGCTCGCGCTGCCGGTGCTACAGACCTGATTCACTCGGCCGATGAAGACTTCCGTTCCCGTCTGCGTGAGATGACCGGAGGCCACGGGCCGGACGTAATTATTGAAGCGATTGGCTTGTCTGAGACCTATCGCGCGGCCATCCAGGAGGTCGCCTTTGCTGGACGGGTCGTGTATATCGGGTATGCAAAAGAACCTGTTGATTATGAAACACGACTCTTCGTCCAGAAGGAGCTGGACATCATGGGTTCGCGTAATGCGTTGCCGGAAGATTTCCGAGAAGTGATCACTATGCTGGAGCAGGGTAAGTTTCCGACAGAGAGAGCCATTTCGGCCATCGTCAGCATGGAAGAGACGCCGGCAATTCTTGCAGAGTGGTGCAATCGACCTGCCGCATTTACCAAGATCCTGGTTCAAGTAGAGAAGTGACACAGATGCAGCAGAATCTCGAATAGATTCTTTTCTGAATTCTCGCTTCTTGCAAATACACCGAGGCAAACAATATGCGAAGATGACGAGAGGGCCTCATGGATTTCACTTCCCTCTCCGATCTTCTTCATAAAACGTTTGGCTTCTCCGAATTTCGTACCAATCAGGAGCCCGTCTGTCGTGCCGCGACTGAAGGTCGTGATGTTTTGCTGGTTATGCCGACAGGAGCAGGAAAAAGTTTGTGCTACCAACTGCCTGCCCTCGCACGTGGCGGTACCGCACTGGTGATCTCCCCGTTGATTGCGCTCATGGAGGATCAATCCGCAAAGTTGGCCGCACTTGGGCTGCAAACAGCACGCATCCACTCTGGTTTATCGCGAGAGGAGTCTCGCCAAGCCTGCCGCGATTACCTGAACGGAACCCTGCAGTTTCTCTTTATCGCCCCGGAGCGCATGCGCGTGCCTGGCTTTCCGGAGATGCTGGCCAAACGCAAACCCAGCCTGATCGCGATCGACGAAGCGCACTGCATCTCGCAATGGGGCCATGACTTTCGCCCGGACTACCGCATGCTCGGAGAGTATCTGCCTTCGCTGCGTCCTGCTCCGGTCATGGCGCTGACTGCAACTGCCACTCCCGAGGTACAGCGTGATATTGCCAGCCAGCTTCGCCTGCAAAATCCATCGCTATTTATTCATGGCTTCCGACGGCATAATCTGGCCATCGAAGTAGTCGAGCTTTCTAAGCCGCGCCGCAACCAGTTCACCGTCGATCTGCTGAAGGTGGAAGAGAACCGGCCTGCGATCGTCTATGCGCCTTCGCGCAAAGCCGCCGAAGAACTAGCTTCACAACTTGGAGGGAGAGCAGCCGCTTACCACGCCGGGCTTGATCCGGCGACGCGCGAGCGAGTGCAGCGTCATTTCCTTTCGGGCCAGCTGGAAATAGTCGTTGCCACGATCGCCTTCGGCATGGGCATCGACAAATCTGACGTTCGCACAGTGATCCACACGGCTCTACCCGCGTCCGTCGAGGCCTACTACCAGGAGATTGGACGAGCAGGACGCGACGGGAAGCCCTCTCGAACCGTACTGCTGCACTCCTTCGCCGATCGCAAAATGCACGACTTCTTTCTGGAGCGCGATTACCCTCCAGCCACAGAGCTTGCACGGCTGGCTCGCATCTTGACTGAAGAGTTCCAAACTCCTGAGGTGCTGCGAAAGGAGCTCCGGCTTGATCTTGAGAGCTTTGAGCGCGCAGCGGAGAAGCTGATCGCGCAAGGGGGAGCCGTAGCCGATATAGCAGAAAATCTTCGTGCTACCGGCCAGAACAACTGGCGTTCCGGGTACGAAGCACAGCTTGCCTTTCGCCGCGCGCAGATCGAGAGGATGGCACGTTTCGCAGAGACTCCACAGTGCCGCATGACTGCTCTGATTCAGCATTTTGGCGATACAACGGATGGTCTTCGCCCATGCGGACACTGCGATTTCTGTTCTCCTGAGCGTGCACAAGCACAGACGTTTCGCCAACCGACCGCACAGGAGAAGAGACAACTCCGTTCCATTCTGCGTGCACTCGACGGAGCAGCGCCACGAGCGACCGGAAAACTTCATACTGATCTCGCACTGGGAATCGATCGCAAGCAGTTCGATGCTTACCTGAACGCGCTCACTCGCGCCGGTCTAATTACCTTGACGAGCGACACCTTTACCAACACCGAAGGCAATGTCATCAACTTCAAACGCGCCTCCCTTACCTACGAGGGACGAACGCGTGATGAAGGAGATGACCTTACAGTCCTGCTTACAGAGGAGATAAAGGATACTGCCGCCCCCAGACGCCGCTCAGGGAGTCACAGAAAGAGGCGACCCAAGACCCTAGCCCGCAACTAGGATGCAACAGAAAGGCGCTCGCGAACCTGCTCCCAGGTTCGACGAATTCCCTCTTCGAGACTGGTGGTGTGGTGCCAGCCAAGGGAATGCAGACGGGTGACATCCATCAGCTTGCGTGGAGTTCCATCGGGCTTGCTTGCGTCGAAGACGAACGAGCCTTTGAATCCCAATACGAGAGAGACTGTCTCGGCCAACTCGCGAATCGTAACGTCCTCGCCAGTGCCGATGTTAATCAAGGGCGGCTCGTTCTCGGTCAGGAGAGTGTTGTAACGCTCGTCTTCTAGATTCATCAGAAAGACGCAGGCTTGAGCGAGGTCGTCAGAGTAGAGAAGCTCGCGACGAGGTGTACCAGTACCCCAGACTGTGACGCTTGACGCATTGGTACGGATTGCCTCGGCAGTCTTGCGAATGAGAGCCGGGAGAACGTGCGAGTTAGCAAGGTCGTAGTTATCGCCAGGACCATAAAGATTGGTCGGCATGGCTGCGAGATATTGCGTCCCATACTGACGGTTATAGCTCCAGCACATCTCGATTCCTGCGATCTTCGCTAACGCATAGGGACGGTTCGTCGGCTCCAGCGGGCCGGTCAGCAGCGAAGACTCTGGCATCGGCTGCGGAGCCAGCTTGGGATAGATGCAGGAAGAGCCGAGAAAGAGCAGGCGCTTCACCTGGTTCTGATAGCCGGCATCGATGATGTTGGTCTGCAGGACGAGGTT
Organism: Edaphobacter sp. 4G125; assembly: GCF_014274685.1. Taxonomy (NCBI): domain Bacteria; kingdom Pseudomonadati; phylum Acidobacteriota; class Terriglobia; order Terriglobales; family Acidobacteriaceae; genus Edaphobacter; species Edaphobacter albus. Next base: position 1,984,190 of record NZ_CP060393.1, on the reverse strand, counting down.
GTCGCGAATGAAGTCTGCGGGATAAGTATTGTTCGCGAGGATGCCGCCGACCTTCGCCGCAGCAAGAAAAACATACTCCGGCCTCTCTTCCGCAAAGAAGTTGTTAACTGCGGTGGAATCCAGCAGATCGAGTTCGGCGCGTGGACGGGTGATGACCTTGGTGTATCCGAGTCGCGTTAGTTCGCGATGGATAGCAGAACCGACGAGTCCGCGATGACCGGCGATGAAGATGCGAGAGTCTTTGTTCATAGGGAGGCTCGTATCCTGATTTTAACTTTCGCGAACGTTGTAAGCGTCGAAGCCATGCTTCCGAACAAGAGCATCGCGCTGAGCCGCTTTGAGATCAGCTTCCACCATTTCATCGACGAGTTGCTCGAAGCTGGTGCGGGGAGTCCAACCAAGCTCACGCTTAGCCTTCGAAGGATCACCAAGCAGTGTCTCAACCTCAGTCGGACGGAAGTAACGCGGATCGATAGCAACGATAGGCTTCCCATTTCTATCGAACGCTTTCTCTTCGACACCGCTCCCCTGCCATGTGAGGTCCAGCTCGAGCCGTTTTGCGCAGCGATTAATGAATTCACGTACGCTGTACTGATGGCCAGTGGCGATGACGTAGTCCTGCGGCTTCTCCTGCTGGAGCATCAGCCACTGCATCTCAACATAGTCGCGGGCATGGCCCCAATCGCGCTTGGCATCCAGGTTCCCCATATAGAGAGTGTCCTGTAGACCAACCTTGATCCGTGCAAGACCGCGTGTAATCTTGCGGGTCACAAAGGTCTCGCCACGCAGGGGCGACTCGTGATTGAAGAGAATGCCGTTGCAGGCAAAGATTCCGTAAGCTTCACGATAGTTCACGCAGATCCAGAAGGCATACATCTTCGCCACAGCGTAGGGCGAACGCGGATAAAAAGGCGTCGTCTCGCGTTGTGGAATCTCCTGGACAAGACCGTAGAGCTCTGAGGTTGATGCTTGATAAAACTTCGTCTTCTTCTCAAGTCCCAGGATGCGAATCGCTTCCAGCAAACGAAGCGGCCCGATGGCATCGGCATCGGCCGTATATTCGGGCTGTTCGAAGGAAACCTGTACGTGAGACTGGGCACCCAAATTGTAGATCTCATCCGGCTGCACCTTTTGCACGATATGAATCAGCGATGAAGAATCCGTGAGGTCGCCATAATGCAGGATGAAGTGAGGATTCGGCTGATGCGGGTCTTCGTAGAGATGATCGATGCGATTCGTGTTGAACAGCGAGGTACGGCGTTTGATGCCATGAACCTCATAGCCTTTAGCGAGAAGAAACTGGGCAAGATACGCTCCGTCCTGGCCGGTGACTCCTGTAATCAGGGCTCTCTTCAAAACGTCTGTTCTCCTTAGGCTCCGGGGTGGGCTAGATTCAGTTTATCTGATCGATGAAATCAGTTCTTCAATATCGCGTTCAAACTGTTCGAGCACTTGCTGCTTCCCCAGGTGGTTGACCGCATAGCGACGAGCGTTTACGCCTAACTTAGCGCGCAACGTAGGGTCTTCGATAAGTTCTTCGACCGCTGCGTACAACGCTGCTGGGTCTTCTGCGGGAACCACAAGCCCGCAGGCTTCATCAGCCGAATCCCCGCTGACAACGCGGGCGACCTGCGTACCTGCATCCGCAGTCGCAATCACTGGACGTCCGCTCGAAAGCATCCCTGTCAATTTGGAAGGCATGACCAGGTCGGCCGCTCCTGCTTTCTGCGGTAACAGGTGAATATCAGCAGCATTGAGCAGATCATTCAACCGCTCAAGGGGCTGCAATGGAAGCAGAGTTACGTTGGATCGATTGGCTACGAGCGATTCAAGCGTTGGTCGGAAGGCACCATCGCCGCAGAAGACAAAATGGACGCGCGGGTCTTTCTCAAATAAAGCGGCCAACGGAGCCAGCAGTTCAAGCCCCTGTTTGGCCCCCATATTGCCTGAGTACAACAGAATGATCTTGCCTTCCAGGCTAAGTTCATGCCGGAAGGAATTTGGAGTATCGGGGTCCTGCGGATGGACAGCATCGATATCGACCCAGTTCGGAAAGAGTGTGACCCGATTGGAAGGAACCCCCTTCGCCTCAGCCCGCTCGACCATCTTGCTCGAGATACTTGAAACGCGAGTGAAGGCCCGGGTAAAAGCTTTCTCCAGACCAAGTGCGATCGAATGAACCGGGCCATGGGCCGGGAGCAGGCCGAGATCGAAGGCAGCGTCGATCTCAAAGTCCTGCACATGCAGCCACGACGCGGCACCCGTCACCTTCGCTACGAGCACCGCAACTGGAGCCCCGAAAAAAGTCGGCTCTACCGTAAAAACCACATCCGGACGCCAGAAACACTGCCGAAACATGATAGGAAGACTACCCAGCATGAAGGAGAACAAGTGCGCCATCCGCTTCAGACCAGACGGTTTCGCTGGAACATAAAGTGGCGTGCGATAGACCAGCGGTTCGCCAAAATGGCGTTCGGTCCTATAAAGAGTGCCGCGATAGTCCTCGCGGATGCTCCACGCAGGATAATAAGGGGGTGCCGTGACGACACACACCTCGTGCCCGCGCCGAGCAAGCCAGGATGCCATTTCGCCTGTGTATTTTCCGATCCCTGTCAGTTCTGGGGAGTAATTAAGACCGTAGATCAGGATTCGCACTTACAACAGTTTACCGAAAGTGTTTCTCTGTATAGCCTCTCCGTGCCGCAACAGAAGTTGTATCCTCAATCCTGGAAGAGATGGAACACGCCTGGCTCAGTCGCATGAAGCAACATCCTCTGGCGGTCATCGGAGCAGCGTTGCTGATTCTATTTCTAATCTGCGCAGTGTTCGCTCCCATCCTCGCCCCCAAAGATCCCGCCGCGCTTGACCTGCATGGTCGCCTGCTTGGACCGAATGGGGCCCACTGGTTCGGAACCGATGAGCTTGGCCGAGATATCCTCTCGCGTACCCTCTATGGCGCGCGTATCTCCCTCATCGTTGCAATCAGTGTCGTCGGACTCTCGCTCGCCATCGGTCTGGTTGCCGGATGTCTGGCTGGCTTTTACGGAGGCTGGCTCGATACCGTCATCAACATCTATGTAATGAACGCGTTCCTTGCTCTGCCAGGGATTCTTCTCGCCATCGCGTTTGTCGCCTTCATGGGCCCGGGACTGGGAAATGTCATCATCGCGCTCGCCATCTCCGGATGGGTAGGTTACGCTCGCCTCGTCCGCGGACAGGTCATGGCAGTCAAAGAACGAGAATTCGTGGAAGCCGCCCGCGCGCTTGGCGCCTCGGACATCCGAATTCTTGCAGCCCACATACTGCCCAATATCCTTCAGCCCCTGATCGTGCAGGCCGCTATCGGAATGGCAACCGCAGTCATGGCCGAAGCCACGTTGAGTTTCCTGGGGCTAGGAGTACCCCCACCAGCCGCAAGCTGGGGCTCGATGCTGAACGATGCCCGCTCCCACCTCTTCGATTCACCGCACATGGTCTTCTTCCCCGCCATGGCGGTGATGCTCTGCGTTCTTTCGTTCAACTTTATTGGGGATGCACTGAGAGATTACATGGACCCGCGCACGCGTCTTCGAGAGGGGTTATAACCCTCTCTCCCATACAAGCACTAGATTTTTATTGATTCACGCCGCTGGCGAGGAATCCGCCATCAACCACAAGGATCTCTCCCGTCACAAAGGTCGAAGCATCGCTGGCAAGGAAGATCGCCGAGCCGACAAGCTCCTCGGTCTTTCCGAAGCGACCCATGGGAGTGCGCAAAAGCAGTTCCTTACCGCGCTCACTCTCATCCAGCAGCTTCTGGTTTAGTGCCGTACGAAAGATTCCCGGGGCAATCGCATTCACTGTCACTCCTCGGGAACTCCACTCCACCGCAAGTGACTTCGTCAGCGCACCAACCGCCGCCTTGCTGGTCGCGTAGGCCGTCACTTCCTTAAGAGAGACAAAGGTATTGAGCGAAGCGATGTTGATGATGCGCCCATAACCGCGCTCCAGCATGTGACGGCCGAAGATCTGGCAGGCACGCAGCGTCCCCGTCACATTGGTATCCATAATGTCGTTCCAGGTCTCTTCCGAGACCGTCAGCGTCGGCTCACGCTTAATCTTTCCAGCGGAGTTGATGAGGATATCGACCTTGCCAAACTCCTTCAACGTCCCCTCAAGCAACGCCTCCAGCGAACCACGGTCCCCTACGTCCGAGGTCAGTCGAAGAGCCCGGCGACCCTTTGCTTCAATAGCCTGAGCGGCCTCTTCCACCTGTTCAGCGCGGCGGGAACTCGCCACAACATCCGCTCCCGACTCAGCAAGACCAATGGCCATGGCCAATCCAATCCCTGAGGTTCCACCTACAACAACCGCTGTCTTTCCGGTCAGATCAAACAATGGATGCGCCATGGTACGTCCTCTCCTGCCTTGATTCGTTATATTTTTGTTGAAAGCCCTTCCAGAATACTGCTTACCACTTCATCTGGAGCCCGATCATTCACTATACGCAAAGCATCCGCCGGTGGCTCAAGGGCCTGAAATTGGCTCTGCAATAGATTTGGGTTCATGAACTCATGATGACGTGCTGCCAGACGTTCTGAGATCAATTCCTCAGAGCCATCCAGCCACACAAAACGGAGAGCCTCAGAAGGAATCCCCAGCGAGAGCGTCACGCGATACTTCTGTTTCAGCGCCGAGCAGGCCAGCACACCGCTCTTGCCTTCGTCATGCCAACCGCGCATCAGGCGATTCAATATCTCCAGCCAGGGTTCGCGGTCTTCATCATTCAAGGGATGCCCGGCTGCCATCTTCTCCTTATTGGCGGCAGGATGATAGTCATCCGCATCGGCAAAAACCGCTCTCATGCGTTCGGCAAGCCGTTCGCCAATCGTGGTCTTGCCTGACCCGCTAACCCCCATCAGTACAACGATCATCCGTTCCAGAATATCCTCTCAGCGACTACTTCGCCGCTACCGGCCCAGAAATACAGGACGGATGTGTCGATCGAAGAGATTCGTGGTTACGTTCCTTGCCACGCTCTCCTCGTTCGCCTCCAGGGCCTTTAGATAGCGATCTCCCATCTTCGCCGCGACCTTGAAACCCACATGCAAAAGCTGACGAAGGCTTGGGTTGTATGCAGCATTGCTTTGCTCATGCCGCAGGGCGGAGACAAACTGTTCGCTCGTCCATCCGTTTACTGCGTCAGGCGTCGGTAGCTTCGCTGGGTCGATGTCGATAACCGTTGCATATGGAGCACACAGCTCTTCACGATGACCATAGGCTTCGCGATACACCTCTTTCGCGATCTCAAGCCCCTGCCCACCTGCCTCGGCAAGACCAATCAACTCCTCCAGCCAAGTTGTTCCCGCGGTCTTCAGGTGAACTCCCGCTCCCGTCGAGGTCACAGTATCGTGGATGGATTTGTAAATCGAAAATTTGTCTGAACCGGAATGGACACTCAGTTTTAGATTGGCAGGCAAACCATATTTCTTCACCGCAAAAGCAATCGCTGCGATGTCCTCGCGGAACTCGCGAGCAAACTGAGCGACGTCGCCGACATAATCCACACCCTTGTTGAATCGTCCGGTGAACTTCGGCGCGATCGTCTGAATAGGAATCTTCTCATCAGCAATCGCAGCAAGAATAATCAGCAGCTCTACTGGAGTCTGCGGAGAGTCCGTCTCGTCCATCGAAACTTCAGGGATAAAGTTCCCCTCTCCCTTTTTCTCCACCAGAAATCGATAGATCTTGCCTGCGTCCTGTACCGCAGCAAGAAACTTATTCGCCACTCCAGCCACAAAAGCCTCATCCGTGTGGAAAGGCTCGGAGATTCCCGGAATCGTCACTGCCCCAATCAACTCAGGATGACGCGAAACGAACGCCTTCACATCCGCCGGATCAGCCGGTTTGCCGATCATATCGGCAACATCCAGGGTGAAGAAATCGCATGGAGCAAGAAACCGCTCAACTGTATTGAGGTTGATGTGGTCCGCATCCAGGTAATAGGCGGCTTTCCATCCGAGCTCTTTCACCGCTATGTCGGCAGCCTTCCGCGTCTGCGAGGGCTCACTCCCAATGATGTTGTGCTCCCTGTTCGACTTATTCCAAACAGGCGCAACCTCTAAACCGGCATCCTTCGCCTTGATGCATGCAGCAAGCTGCGCTTTGGCCTGGTGGGCGAACCGGTCGCCTACCCCTATGGAAAACCTCGGGAGCTGTTTCATTTTTAGTGTCATCCGTTGCAGCGCATATTGGTCCAACCACTCAGACCAGCCTAAGAATACCTACATCTCTCCCAAGATGCAATGTCATCTCAAAAAGACCAACCTTCAATGTGTCATTTCGATTGAGGCTGTCGTCACCAGACGGAAGCGAAGTAGCCTGCGCGGCGAATCGAATGGGAGAAATCCCCGCATTTCATCTTCCAGATGGCTCCTAATCCTTAAACCGCCCTCGATACGCCCACAACCCAAGCCCTGGATTCGAAATGTAGAAGATCTCTTCGCCATCCACCACATTCCAGCCATCCTTCAGAACATCCGGATTGTATTTTTTGCTGTACTCAGCCAGATCGCCATACTGGAAATGAACGCTTTCAATTTCCTGCTGCGTCAGGTGTCCAGGACAGTAACGAATAGTGAAGCGTCCCTCCGAAGATCCATGAATCAGATGCGCCGCAGCACTCAGATTCCCCGCCAACGCAGGATCTTCTTTAACGACTTCCAGCGTTCGCGGAGTTCCGCAGTAGCCATACTTGCGAATCAACTTGTCGATAGCTCCATCTTCACCAAATTCATGCACACCCGGTGCAAGTACGATCAACTCCGCGCCGTCGGCAAGCGCCATGCGTGTTCGGTAGACGCTCTTATTTCCCAACCATGTGCTACGAAACTCATGAGGATCAAGGAAGACTACGGCCTTCTTGATCTCACGGTCCAGCATCTGAAAATTCACCTTGAGCGAAAGCTCAGCTGCAAGATTGAAGCACTCCACATCGTCGCCGATATAAAGCCCGCGAACCACCAGCTTTCCATCCGTATTCTTCCCCACCACCGTCTGCACATAGACAATCGGCAGGGTTTTCGCGAAGTGATCGCTGGCATAGTTCAACACACGGCGTACAGGCGTATCGGCCCGCCCCATCATGCGCTCCATTCCATAAACTGCTCCCAGAAAGTGCGAGCGATGAATCCCCATCGAACCGCCTGTCCCCACAAAGATGTTCTTGTTGTAGTTCGCCATGCCTACCACTTCGTGGGGAACCACTTGTCCAATCGAAAGAATCAGATCGTGTCCACCATCCCGAAGCAGTTTGTTCACCTGTGCAGGCCAGGTGTAATCTACCTTTCCTTCCGACACCTCGTACAAAAACGCTCCAGGAACTTCGCCCAATGTCACAACATCGTTGCGCCAGTCATGCACACGGAAAAGATCCCGCGGCGTCGAGCCATACATCGTGGCAATCTCCGAATCGGTCATCCCCTTATGCGTGCCAAGCGCTGGAAGAACATCCTTCAAACGGTTGCCATAATATTGCCAGGCCAACTCCGTCAGAACCCCGGATTGCGAATGAAACCGCGTAAAGTCTGGAGGAACCGCAAGAACTCTGTTCTTATTGCCAATTGCATCCAACGCAGAGAAGAGGGCGGCACGAAGATCCTCCACCGACATCTCGGTGGTCGGACTTCCAGCGGAAAAATAGAGGCTCATGAGAGTTCATCTTACGCCGTCGCCCAACGTGGTAAAACCAATTTTAGAGAGACCTAAGGAGCAGACGACATGACGGAGCAGGACCTTCAACTGACTCTCCCTGACGGTACAGCAGACGCCGTACTCTTTACCCCAGATGCCGATCATCCGCTCCCCGGAATACTCTTTATTCCCGATATCGGCAGTATTCGGGATACGAAACGCCAGATGGCTCGCCGCCTCGCCGCCGAAAGCTATGTCGTGCTCATGCCGAACGAGTTTTACCGGACCAGCCGCCCTCCAGTCTTTTCCTTCCCTCGCAAATCTGGCGACCCCGCAACGACACAGCGCATAGCAGAACTGTCCGCCCCTCTGACCCCGGAAGCTCTCGGCAAAGATCTTGCCGTCTATCTCGATACCTTGGCTGCACACACCTCTGGAAAGAAGATCGGGGTTGTCGGTTTCTGTATTGGTGGAGGGATCGCTTTACGCGCTGCTGCCGTCCGACCCGATCTGGTCGCAGCAGTCGCATCCTTCCATGGCGGCGGACTCTACAAGGCCAACTCTCCTGCCAGCCCTCATCTCGTCTTGCCCAAGGTGAACGCTCGTCTTTACTTCGGTCATGCCACCGACGACAAGAGCATGGATGCCGATGCCATCATGGAATTGGTAAAGGCGCTTAAGGCTTGGGGTGGGCGTTTCGAGAGTGAGATCTATGAAGGATCACATCATGGCTGGACCGTTCCCGACAACCCCGCCTACAACCAGCCTCAAGCCGAGCGGGCATACGCCAAGCTCATAGAGCTCTTTCGAGAGACACTCTCCTAAAAAATAAGGGGGGAAAGGCAGACAAACTAGGGATACAACAGAACCGCAATGTTGTAGCCGCTGAACGAACCACTTGCGGAATCCTGGCAGGCTCCTACGACTGCCTGACGGTATTGTCCTGATCGGATCTGGCTCTTAAGACGGCTCGGCAGCTGATCTAACCGGTCGGCACTATAGCGCATGATGTACCAAGGTTTGTTGGCTCCCGGAAAACCAGAATCCATCTTGCACGCCAACCGCGCTTGGGCTTGCGAAGAGGTCGTCCCATTGGCCCCAACCTCCAACCCGGCCTTTGTCAGAGTCTGTGCGACTGCATCTTCCTGCTGATCGAAACTCAAAGACTCTACCGTTGCAGCGAAATCTTCTACGGCATAGAACTGGCCGTTTCTGTTCACAACCGCAATTCCAACCGAGTTCACCTCAGGATCCAGCAGGTTCTCGCGATGCCCCTTCGAGTGCATCCACAGCTCATGAAACATCGCGGAGTTCGGTGCCTCTCCAACATTCTCCGAGATCAGTGAAAAGCGCACTCCCGCCCGCGAACCTCGTTCCGCCAGATCAGGTTCGCCGGCAAACTGATGCGAGATATCCTCACGGGTTGCCATCTGCAACGCATGAAACCGCGCTGCCTCCGCCAAAACCGGATCATAGCGAAGCTCTGGAATTCCACGAGCGACACGTTCCCGATTAGCTGCGGCAAACAAGCTCTGCTCCGCCGTCATCGTCGGCCGAGGCATTGGCGTTGGAATCGACGCAGCCAATAAAGGGGTCGAAACCGCGAGCGCTAGAGTCAGAACGAAAGTAACCATTGCGAGCGACATCGCATATGATTTCGCTCGCTGAATCAAGCTTAACCGGCCTGGATTATTTCGCTTCATCTGCATGAATCAACAAGGATTGCCGATAAATTCGTCATCGACCATCCCTCATACAAATGTTAGGAAGCGGAATACACAAAAGTAATACAACTTTTGGGGGATGCGCCCGGGATTTCTGTCCCCATGCCCGTTTTGTGCTACCGTCGCTCGAGAGATGTCAGCGACCGACGCAGCCCGTCATGTTCCTGCTGCTTCCCTGCAGGGAACCCTTACTATTGATGAGCGGGCAAATCATTGTTTTGGATGTGGTTCGGCCAATCCGCAGGGACTGCATCTGGCCTTCTCCACCGATGCATCAGACCCGCAGCACCCTACCGCAGCCGCCAATTTTCAGCTTGATCGCGCCCACGAAGGCCCGCCCGGATACGTCCACGGCGGTATCGTCGCCACCCTGCTCGATGAGGCCATGAGCAAGCTCAATCGCCCCCTCGATCTTCTTGCCGTAACCCGGCACATGGAGATCGATTATCTCCGGCCAGTTCCTCTCTACCAGCCTCTAAAGGTGACCAGCCGCCACCTGCGCCGCGAGGGACGTAAGCTCTTTCACCAGGCTGAGATTCTGTCTCCCGATGGAACCGTGCTGGCCTGCGGACAAGCTATCTTCATCGTGCTCGATCCTGCCATGCTCGCACGCGCCGGTTTCACCCAGCCAGAAGAGTGATCCACACCTCCGCCGACGGATACGCTAAATCGACTCTTCTTCCCAATATCCCTGGTCCCGCAAAAAGTATCCATCGTTCCAGCTATGCAACATGGTCTTGAAGAACATCCAGACCATTCTGCCGTGCCCCAGCTTTCGGAACCGCCGATTGGTCGTAAAGATCTTTCCGTGCACGATCTTGAAACGTGCCCTCGCCACTCCCTTGGAAAGCAGGTAGTCCTCCGCAAACAAGGCGTACTCGTTGAATCCTCCCAATGCCCAGAAGACCTCGCGGTCGAACAGCATAAACATCCCTGTCGCGAACGGCTTCAGAAACGACCCCACATACTGCATAAAGTTATTTCCCGCATAGAGCAGGTCGTCGAAGAAGTTTCCCTCACGGCAGGCAATGTTGGTGGTCACCAGGTGTAGCTTCCTTCGCCGCATCCGCCACAGGGCACGACGCAGCAAAGTGGGCTCTGCAAGCTCTACATCAGCATCCAGAAACAGAAGGTATGGCGTCGTAGCCAGGCGTGCACCCGCGTTCCTCCCCACGGATGGGAGTCCTCCCTCAATCACCTCGACCCGCAGGCGATCGCGAAAGCTCAGTGCCACCTCCACTGTTCCATCGGTCGACCCGGCATCCGCCACAATTACCCGGGTCTCAGCCATCCCCTCATAATCCTGTCGGGCCAGGGACTTCAACAACCTGGGCAACATCTTCGCTTCATTCTTAGCCGGAATCACGATCGTCAACTCAGCGCTCATGGAAATCCCCCGTCCCCATGAGCTTGAACCGCTCCATCGATAGCTTTGTAAACAACGGTTTAATTCTCTGCGAATCCAGAATGAACAACCTTCAATGATCAATGGATGATTCATGCCTACCCATCCCATTTCGTCACTATCGGTTCCCTCGGCTCCCTTCATCCTTCATTCATAAAAACTGCTAAACTTAAATCTCTCGCGGCTCACCCTCAAAATTGATCAGAACCGCGGCTCCCAAGGAGAATCGTCATGGCAGACCACACCTCAAACGGCAACCTCGGATCCTCTTCTCTCCGCCTCAAGACCGGCCTCGCCGAGATGCTGAAAGGTGGCGTCATCATGGACGTCATGAACGTCGAGCAGGCCCGCATTGCCGAAGAGGCCGGAGCCACCTCCGTCATGGCGCTCGAGCGCGTTCCCGCAATGATTCGCGCTGAAGGCGGAGTCGCCCGCATGGCCAACCCCAAGCTCATCAAGCAGATCATGGGAGCCGTCTCCATCCCCGTCATGGCCAAGGCCCGCATCGGCCACTTCACCGAGGCCCAGGTTCTGCAGGAACTTGGCGTCGACTTCATTGACGAGTCCGAGGTCCTCACCCCTGCTGACGAGACCTATCACATCGACAAGCACGCCTTCACCACGCCCTTCGTCTGCGGAGCCCGCAACCTCGGTGAGGCCTGTCGCCGCATCGCTGAAGGCGCAGCCATGATTCGCACCAAGGGCGAAGCCGGCACCGGCGATGTCGTCCACGCTGTCCAGCACATGCGTCAGATTGTCCGCGAGATGAAAGCCCTTACCGTCCTCGACGAGGCCGAGCTCTACAACCAGGCCAAGGTCCACCAGGCGCCCTACGAACTCATCCGCATGGTCGCCAAGACCGGCAAGCTCCCCGTTCCCAACTTCTCCGCCGGTGGTATCGCCACCCCGGCCGATGCCGCTCTCATGATGCAGCTCGGCGCCGAGGCCGTCTTCGTTGGCTCCGGAATCTTCATGAAGGAGCGCGCCACCCCGCTCGACGTCGAGAACAACCCCAAGGAGCGCGAAGAGGCTGTCTCCCGCGCCAAGGCTATCGTCATCGCTACTACCCACTACAACGATCCCAAGATCGTCGCCGAGGCCAGCGAGCAGGTCACCGGAACCATGAAGGGCCTCGCCGCTGCCGCTCTCGAAGAATCCGAACTCCTCCAGACCCGCGGCTGGTAACTGGTAACAATAGTTAGAACGCCACCGAAAGCTTACTCGGTGGCGTTTCTTCTTTAAGTCGAAGTATCAAACATCTCTTAAATTCTTCTTACCACCTTTTCGCGCCATTCTGGTGCGTCTCACACCCATCCTCCATCGATCACATGGCTCTGGTTCGTAATCGCCGAGCTGTCATCTGACGCAAGAAACAGCACCAGCCGTGCTACTTCTTCCGGAAGAATCATCCTCTTCAACGCCTGTCGCGACAGAACCTCGGCCTTGTACTCCTCCGTCAGCCACAACCTCTTTTGCCGTTCAGTCAGGATGGCTCCGGGCAACACGCTGTTCACTCGGATATTGTCCTTCCCGACCGTATGGGCCAACGTCCGGGTCATCCCCACAATCGCCGCCTTCGCCGTCACGTACACGGGAACTCCGGTTGAAGGAATCACCCAGCTGATCGAGCTCATGTTGATGATCGATCCCCTACCACTCTTCTTCATTGAAGGAATCACCGTTTGAGCCATAAAGAACTGCTGTTTTAAGTTGATCGCCATCAGCTCATCCCAGGACTGCGACGTCACCTCTTCCACCGTATGCCGGGTATCATTGCCCGCGTTGTTCACCAAAACATCGATCTTCGGGTGCAGAGCGACGATCTCCTTCATCGTGCGATCTAAATCTTCCATGTCGGCCAGATTGCAGTGACGATAGACCGGCGCTACCTCCACTGTCTTCTTCAGCCGTTCAATGAGCTGCTTTGCAGCATCATCCTGAATGTCCAGAAACACAACCTGCGCCCGTTGCAGCGTAAAGGCTTCAACAATAGACTCACCAATTCCGCTGGCACCTCCCGTTACCAGAACCACCTTGCCTTCGAGGCTCGGATAACTTGCCGCTCTACTTGCCATTCTTGAAAGACCTCCGCCTTACTTCCGCAAAGATATCGCATTCATCTTTCCTCTCACAGGAATCTGTCATCCTGAGCGAGCGGAGCCAGTTGAAGAGCTCACCCTGAGCGAAGCCAAGTGGGATCTGCGTTTCACACCCTATATCCATAACGGAGTCACGTTCCTATAAAAGTGTCATTTCGACCGAGGCTGGCGTCACAGACGGCAGCGAAGTGGAGAAATCCCCGCATTTCGCTTTCCAACAAATCCGGGCGTCCCATCTTCGTCCACTGCTCGTCGTCATTTCGAGCCGTAGACGAAGAATCCCTGTATCGATGGGAACCCACCCGCATCATCGTCAGCCACCCTCAAAAAGACATGTGTCATCCCAACTTAAGTAGAGAAATCGACTGTCAAGCCCTCTCCTACGCTATCTTCAAGATAGGAAATGATTTGCCCACTGCAAAATTACTCCCTCCTTTTCTCTATACTTAATAAATAGGAACAGTCTCATAGGATCAATCTCAACATCAGACGAGAGATCCCAGCTCATGAAGTACGGGGCTAAGTTCCATCTTTGGAATACTTTGACACCAAACAGATAGGGGGAGGGGGACATGGCGGAAGGTCACAACACAGGGCTCATCATCGGCGTACTTGCCCTACAGGGAGCCTACGATGCCCATGCCCAGACCCTCCGTCGTCTCGGAGCCACCTCGCGGCTTGTCCGCCTCCCCTCCGACCTTGAAGGATTGGACGGTCTCATCATGCCCGGTGGGGAGTCCACCACCATGCTCCGGTTTCTGGAGCAGCGCGGCTTCTTCGAGTTACTGAAAGACTTCGTCCACTCCACCCCAACCTTCGGAACCTGCGCCGGAGTTATTCTCCTTGCCAAGGACGTGGTTCATCCCGCCCAAAAATCCCTCGGAACACTCGATATCACCGTCGAGCGCAATGCCTATGGGCGCCAGGTTGATTCCACCATCCTCCAGGCCGAATCAAAACTCCCCGGCGCTCCCCTGGAGATGGTCTTCATCCGCGCCCCACGCATCACCCGCACCGGAAAAGAAGTCGAAACCTTGGCGACGCGTGGCGGCGACCCCGTTCTGGTCCGCGAAGGACACCTGCTGGCTGCGACCTTCCACCCGGAGCTTGGACACGATACTCGCGTCCACCAACTCTTCCTGGATATGGTGCGTCAGTATAAAAGAACTACCAACAAGAATGTGTCATCCTGAGCGAGCAGAGCGAGTCGAAGGATCTGCGGTTCTAAAGGACGGAATCAGTTAACTCGATCTCCAGCGACGCGTTCCCAGCCAGATCACGATCGCAAGAAATTGGGCACAGAGGGTCCATTCGATAGCGATTCCGATGGTGGAGTGAACAAAACTCTCCCCTGCAAGAACGATCAACAGGATCGACAACACAACAAGGCTCACCCACACGAGTCTGCTTCCGTAATGAGTAGCAGTCGTCGCAGGAGACACACGCTTCGCCGGCACCTTCGCCGCCACCCGAGCGGCAAAGTCCGCCGGAATGGCCCCTGAGAGATCGGGCATACGCTCCAGCTCTCGCTGAATCTGAGCATCGAGAGCCTGCACTTCAAACGGATTCATCTCGTCACCGGACACGTCGCCCTCCCCTGCGCCTGTTGCAACCGCCCGCGCAGCTTTTTTCGCCCGCGATGCAGATGCGTTCGAATCGTTCCAATCGGCATGTTGAGTGCCGCCGCAATCTGTTCATAGCTTCGCTCCTCCTGATGGTAGAGCACAAGCACTGTGCGCTCGATGCTACTCAGCTCCTGCAGCTGCTCTTCTAAAAGAAGACGAAATTCACGTGTCTCCATCTGCTGTTCAGCATTCTGAGCAGGATGTTCAAGCCGGTCTTCCCAGGCGTTGGTCTCCTCTGAGATGGAAACCAACGGGCGCTCCTGACGTTTGCGTCGTTTCCACTCGTTCTGAGCGACGTTGACGGCGATGCGATAGAGATAGGTGGTCACGAGCGACTCTCCGCGAAAGTTAGGCAGCGCCCGATAGAGCCGGAGAAAGACCTCCTGCGCGAGATCCTCCAGATTTTCGCGACTCCCTGTCATTCGATAGATGGTGCGGAAGACCATTGCTTGATGGTCTCGCACCACCTGCTCGAAGCTAAGATCAAGGCTCACGAAAAACGTTAGACCTCACAAAGTGCCGAAAGTTTCAGTACGAAGAATGAAACTTAAATATCGCCCCGTTGTCTAACGCTGGCAGAAAGGAAGAAGCCTTATGGAAGTCTTCAATAGCCCCTTTATCATTCCCATCGGAGCCTTCGCCGTCGCTATCGTCGCCATTATCAGCGGCATCTGGTCCAATGCCCACAACAAGCGCATCCGTGCCGATCAGCGCATGGCCATGCTCGCCCGCGGCATGTCCATCGAGGACATCGAGAAGGTCTTGGGTCAGGTTCGCGAGGAGGAAATTCCCCCGAAAGACCCTCTCCGCAGTCTGAGCAACGCACGTCGCGCCGGCATCATATTGGTCTCTTCAGGAATTGGCCTGATGCTGTTCTTTATTGCCCTGTGCGTGATCGTGAGTGAACGTAATGTCCTCGCGGGAGCCGCCGTCGGGCTCATTCCGCTGGCCATCGGCATTGGCTTCTTCGTCGACTACAACCTGCAGAAGCGCGAACTCTCGCGCTTCGGCATGGAGATCGAGCCGGACCAGTCTCACTAACTCAGTCCCAGGCCACCATCGACCGTAAGAATCTGTCCAGTAATAAATGACGGAGCAGTTGCAAAGAACAATACAGCTGTCGCGACGTCGGCAGCTTTTCCATTTCGCTGCATCGGCGTCTTCCGGGCAAAGTGTTCGTAAGCCTCTTCGATCTCGCCCTGGACGATCATTCCAGGAGCCACGCAGTTCACACTGACCTCCGGAGCCCATGCCTTCGCCATCACCTGCGAAAGCATGTGCAGCGCCGCCTTCGAGGTGCAGTAGTGGCCATGCGTGGCCCACACATGCATCCCTCCCAGCGAGCCGATGTTCACAATCCTTCCCTGCGCCGCCCGTAGATGTGGCAGCGCCGCCTGGGCCACCAGGAAAGGGGCGCGCGTATTCGTTGCGAAGATCGTATCCCACTGTTCGACCGAAATCGCTTCGAGAGCGGCCGACTCAAACATCCCTGCATTATTGACCACAAGGTCGAGCCGGCCAAACTGCTCGACTGTGGATGAGACCGCATTCTCGATGTCCGCAGGCTCGCGAAGATCGCAGCGGACCGCCAGTGCCTCGACATCATGCGCAGCCAGATCGCGAACCGTCTGCTCGGCTTCCGCCTGCGAGTCGCGATAGGTGATCGCAACATCGGCTCCCTGTTCCGCAAGGGCAAGCGCGATCGCGCACCCAATGCGCCGGGCCGCACCGGTCACCAGCGCGGCCTTTCCTGCAAGAGGCTTCATGCGGTCACTGTCCTATTGCTGCGGCGCAGGCTGCTGCGCCGAACCGCCAGACGAAGAATTCGAGGGCGGCGTGGAATCGGGCTTCGAAGGCTGAGGAGCACTCGAATCCGGCTTCTGGCCAGAAGCCTTCGGGCGGACCGGCTCCTGGACCCCCCACTTCCGCGAAGAAGCCTTCCCGTCGTTATCTACATAAGAGGAAACCTGCTCGCGGGGGCGCAGCATCTCAATCTCGATGTTGTAGGCCGTATCGTCTACCTGATAGTCCTTGGCAAACGTCGCATACCCGTTGGCGATTACCTGCACCCGCACCAGAGAACCGGTGGGGATGATGTCGATCGTCGCTTTGCCATCCGGATCTGTCTTGACTTCAAGATTGCCGATGTCTTTGCCATCTTTAAACGGATTGAAGATGACAGCAGCGTTCATGATGGGTTTGCCATTGAACTTCTTCTTGACCTCGACGGTGATCTTTGAGGTTTCCGGCGGCGGTTTGTACTTTCGGCCATGCCGTTCTGGAGATTGTTCAGCCAGCAGAACAGAGGCCGTCAGGATCACAGCGATGCAGACAGGAAAGAAGCGAAACAAGACACGGCGAGACAACATCATGGGCGTTATTTTACGCCCTCCAGTGGAGCGGAGCACGAAACTGTCTTCCGCAAAAATGTTTAGATTGTTTTCCATTTATATTCAGCCACTTATAAAGTAATCAAATTGACCCTGCGCGACTTTCACTCAGATTTCATCTCCCTGAGTTGACATTCGCAAATGGGTATCCTATCGTTAGCAATCGGAAGAGTTGAGTGCTAACCAACTGCAATTTCCCTCCTCGATTCAGGGCATTCAGGGATACGGTACTAGCAATTCCAACAGCTTGCACCGGCCAGGGCGAACGATCGCCTAGAAGGGTCGATGCGTGATTTCACCTTGAAGAGGTCTTCTCTTCGGGGAACCAAACCGCAATAAGGAGAGGTAACAATGGCGAAGACGTTTACACCGCTGCACGATCGTATCCTGGTCCGCCGTGTGGAAGAGAGCGAAACAGTTCGTGGCGGCATCATCATCCCCGACTCCGCGAAGGAAAAGCCCCAGCAGGGCGAGGTGATCTCGGTTGGCAAGGGCAAGTCGAACGACGAAGGCAAGGTCTTCCCGCTTGACGTCAAGGCTGGCGACCAGATCCTCTTCGGCAAGTACTCCGGTACCGAGATCAAGCTCGATGGTGAAGAGCTCCTGATCATGCGCGAAGAGGAAGTCCTCGGCATCCTCAAGTAGGACTGCGCATCCAGCGGTACGCGGCTTCGCCGCATTTCCGACTGGAATGGACTCAAAAACGAATTCAGCAATAACACAAACTTTTCGCCGGCTACTGCCGGCAACAGGAGTAAGCAATGGCAAAGCAGATTCTGCATGGAGAAGATTCCCGTCAGGCAATCCTGCGTGGCGTCAATACGCTCGCTGACGCTGTCAAGGTGACTCTCGGTCCGAAGGGCCGCAACGTCGTTATCGAAAAGAAGTTCGGCTCCCCCACCATCACCAAGGACGGCGTGACTGTCGCCAAGGAGATTGAACTGGGCAATGCACTTGAGAATATGGGCGCACAGATGGTGCGTGAGGTTGCGTCGAAGACTTCCGACGTTGCCGGTGACGGCACCACCACTGCGACTGTTCTGGCGCAGGCCATCTACCGCGAAGGAGTTAAGACTGTCGCCGCCGGTGCAAACCCGATGGCATTGAAGCGAGGCATCGACAAGGCCGTTGAGGCCATCATCGGTAAGCGCGACGAGCACGGCGTGGTTCAGGGCGGCGCTCTGAGCAAGCTGTCGAAGCCCGTTTCCGGCGACATGATCGCCCAGGTCGGAACCATCTCGGCTAACTCGGACGCTCAGATCGGAACCATCATCGCCGAGGCAATGAAGAAGGTCGGCAAGGACGGCGTGATCACCGTCGAAGAGTCGCGCACCATGGAGACGCAACTCGACGTTGTGGAAGGCATGCAGTTCGATCGCGGTTACCTCTCGCCCTACTTCGTCACCGACGCAGAGCGCATGGAAGCTGCCCTCGAGAACCCCTACATCCTTATCTATGAGAAGAAGATCTCTTCGATGAAGGACCTGCTCCCCCTGCTCGAGCAGATCGCCCGCACGGCCAAGCCGCTCGTCATCATCGCAGAGGACGTGGACGGTGAAGCCCTAGCTACCCTGGTGGTCAACAAGCTGCGTGGCACGTTGAACGTCGCTGCCGTCAAGGCTCCTGGCTTCGGCGACCGCCGTAAAGCTATGCTGCAGGATATCGCGATCCTCACGGGTGGCAAGGCCATCACCGAGGACCTCGGCATCAAGCTCGAGTCTGTCAAGATCGAGGATCTCGGCACCGCCAAGCGCGTCACGATCGACAAGGACAACACCACCATCGTCGATGGCGGCGGCAAGGGAGCGGAGATCGAAGGGCGCGTGAAGGAGATTCGCGCTCAGGTCGACAAGACCACCTCGGACTATGACCGCGAGAAGCTGCAGGAGCGGTTAGCCAAGCTGGTTGGCGGAGTTGCCGTCATCAAGGTCGGTGCTGCAACTGAGACCGAGATGAAGGAGAAGAAGGCCCGTGTCGAAGACGCGATGCACGCAACCCGTGCAGCCGTTGAAGAGGGTATCGTCCCCGGTGGCGGTGTCGCTCTGGTTCGCGCAGCTTCGGCTGTCGACGACGTCATCAAGTCGCTCGAAGGCGATGAGAAGATCGGTGCATCGATCATCCGCCGCGCCATCGAAGAGCCGCTGCGCATGATCGTCTCCAACGCAGGCGAAGAGGGCGCAGTCGTCATCGGCAAGATCCACGAGTCGAAGGAAAACAACTTCGGCTACAACGCCGGAACCGGCGCCTACGAGGACTTGGTCAAGGCCGGCGTCATCGACCCAACCAAGGTCACCCGCACTGCACTCCAGAACGCGGCCTCGATCGCTGGCTTGATGCTCACCACCGAGGCCATGATCTCCGAGATTCCGGAGAAGAAGGAAGCCCCGGCTGGCGGCCATAACCATGGCGGCGGCATGGACGGCATGTACTAGTCCTTATTCATCACAAAGAAAAGCCCCCGGATCCGGGGGCTTTTTCTTTCTTGTAAAAATCGCTTTTCACCAGAAATGTTCTATGCTGTTGGCGTTACATCATTCCAACGCATTCTGCTCATCTAAAAATATGACCTCACGAAGAGATTTCGCAAAACTTGGAGCGATGGGAGTTGCAGCAAGCGCACTCCATCATCTCCCGTTGATAGCACAATCCCCTGCCCGCAAGATCGGCTATTGCATTATCGGACTGGGCCGTATCGCCGACCATCACATGCGCGGTATTGCGGAGAGCTCCACTGCGCGCGTAACAGGACTTGTCAGCGGCCATCGTGACAAAGCTGAGAGAATCGCCGCACAGTATGGCGTATCAACAAGCTCGATCTACAGCTATGAAAACATCGAGCGAATCCGTGAGAACAAAGACATCGATGCCGTTATTGTTTGTCTGCCCAATAGCATGCATGCGGAGTACACGATCCGTTCGGCGAAATCTGGTAAACATGTGTTGTGTGAAAAGCCGATGGCAATCTCGGTTGCTGAATGTGAGCAGATGATTTCGGCGTGCAAATTGGCAAATGTGAAGCTGATGATCGCTTATCGACTTCACTACGAGCCGATTACGTTAAAAACGATCAAACTGATTCGCGATGGAGCGATCGGCAAAGTAGAGGCCATTGATAGTGCGAATGGCTTCAATATTGCTCCCAATGAATGGCGTTCGACGCGCGCCCTTGGCGGCGGCGGTCCACTGATGGACGTTGGCATCTATTCGCTTAATGCGACGCGTTATCTAACCGGAGAAGATCCTATAGCCTTTACGGCAGTTGCAACCACTCCGGATCAGGATAGCCGATTCCAGGGTGTCGAGGAGAATCTCGCCTGGACCATGAAATTCCCTTCTGGAGCTGTAGCAAGTTGCATAACAACCTACGGAGCTTCGATGCCTGGATATTACAAGGTATTTGGTTCGAAGGGCTGGCTCGAAGTCGACGAGTTCGGTTATCAGGGCTTGCATCTCACCGCAAACTATCGGAGCGATCGCAACACACCGCCGACCAGGATCGACGAAAAGAACCCGGAGCCCGATCCGAAGCAGTTCGCACGCCAAATCGATCACTTCAGCCGCTGCATCCTTGAAAACCGAACGCCGGATACTCCTGGCGAAGAAGGTCTCAAGGATATGCAGCACATCCAATCAATTTATAAAGCAGCAGGCCTTACTCTGGGTTGAGAGCCTGCTGACGAGCAATAATACGCGTTCCTGGACGAACCTGACGAGGCGTTTGCAGTTTTGCAGACGGCAGAGTCGTCGAAAATTTCAGATCAACCAGTTCATTGTTTTTCGCTGGCGCTGAAAAGCTTGCGACATAACTTTCTCCTATTGCTTTGCGAAACTGATCAAAGAAGGGCGTTAAAGAAACCGGGCTCCCCAACCCCTGATAATAAGCTCTACCTCCGGTATCATCGGCAACCTGAGCGAGATAACTTTGGCCGCTGAAACTTGCCGCGCCACCGCGGATTCCAGCATTGCCATAGTAGATGGAATATACCGGAACACCCGCGCGTTGGGCATCGCGGATGGCGTTATTGACATAGACGCTGTTCTGATTCATCGGGCTGACGCTCCCATTGTAAGGATCGACACCGTTGGTCAGCATCATCACAAATCGTGCCTTCGGAGTCAGTAATGCACCTTCTGAGCCTGAGCTGCCGGGCCAGTTCTTAACGAAGTCTGAAAGACAAAAGTAAGGGCTGGCACTCACTCCAGGAGAGCCCATCGGAATGCGAAGGCTCGTTGCCGCAACAGCGTGATCAGTTGTGAAGACCTGGGCAGGAACGACTCGTCCGTTCTGCATATATCCGACAAAGATCTCAGTTCCTTCTGGTAGAGATGTAATAAATCTCCGGATATCGGACAGTTGACGAGCAACAGAGGTTCGCAAACCATCATCAATGAGAAGAGCTACCTGGGTTCCATTCGGCTTGATCGAAGTAACCGCCGCAACCTGGGCATCACGATTATTCACCTTAACCTTTAAGTTTTGCGCGGTCAGGGTCTGAGAAGATTTAGAGTTCACTGTAACAATCGCCTGCGTTGGCGTTGGTCCTTCCTGAGCATAAGCCAAAGATGAACCTAAGATTGCACTCGCAAGTAAGAGACTCCGGAGGATCATTTGTCTTCCTTCCTTTCCTATCCTAAGGACTTAGACGTTTCTGATCCTTGGCAGACTCCATTTCTTTGAAAAGTATTCTCCCCACTAAAACATGATTCACAGAGCAACACTCTGTCGCCGGCAGCGTTGAATCAATGAGGAGATGTTTCGGAATATGGCACGCGCAAAGTGCCATGAGACCATTTTGCTTCTTTCTCGCTACTAAAAGTGAACTTGAGCTCGCCGCCGTTCATAAGTTCCTCGTGAGTCACAAAGCTGCGATCCAGGGATTTACCATTGAGCGAAACATCTTTCAGAAAATCGTGACCTTCAATCATATCCACACTGTCAATAGTCAGCAGCTTCCCATTCGGCAGGTGAATTCGTGCACGATTGACAAATGGCCTCCCCAAAACATACTCGTTGGATCCGGGCGCTACCGGATAAAAACCTAACGAAGTAAAGATGAGCCATGCCGACATCTGCCCAAGATCGTCATTGCCAACTAGGCCATCAGGGGCAGGTTTATATTGCGAATCTACAATTTGTTTCAGCCGCACCTGCGTCTTCAATGGCGCGCCCGCATACATGTAGAGATACGCAAGATGATGGCTAGGCTCATTGCCATGAATATACTGACCGATCATCCCTGAGATGTCTTCAACGTTGGCATACATGGCAGGATCGACTTTCTGATCGAACATCTCATCGAGTCTGGCGATCAAGTTGTCGCGACCTCCCAGTAGATCGATCAGTCCCTGCTCATCGTGTGGCTGGTACCACGAGTATTGCCACGCATTACCTTCAGTAAAACCACTACCTGCCCCTGCCTTAGCCGGATCGAAAGGCTTGCGATAGTTTCCATTTTCGAGCCGAGGCTCAGTAAATCCATCTGCTGTATTAAAGTTGTTTCGCCAAAATGCAGAACGCTTCCTAAAAGTCGCAGCTACTGTAGTCTTATTCATTGCTGCAGCCATGCGTGAGATCGTCCAGTCATCAAAAGCGTATTCCACAGTCTTGGAAACTGCTTCGTCATCATGGTCGACCGGGACATAACCAAGCTTCATATACTGTCCGAGATTGCCGTAGGGTGCATAGGTTGCGCTAGCAATCATCGTATCGAGAGCCTTCTGGGCATCGTAACCACGGATTCCCTTCATATACGCATCAGCAATCATCGGAACAGCATGATATCCGATCATGCACCAGGTTTCCTGCCCTTGAAACTGCCATACCGGAAGAATTCCGAATGGGCTTTCCTCTGCAGAGGAAAGCATCGATTGAACCAGATCGTTCGTCCGTTGTTCCGGCTCGATGAGAGTCATGAGCGGCTGTTCTGCACGGTAGGTATCCCACAAAGAAAGGGTCGAGACAAAGCGAAAACCTACGGCGCGATGTACCTGATTGTCAGGTCCCCTGTATTCTCCATTCACATCCATGCTTATGCTTGGAGCCATAAGGGCGTGGTAAAACGCCGTGTAAAGCGACCTTTGCATTGGGATTGAAGCCTGAAATTCAACATGTGCCAACTGCTCTCTCCACATATGTTGCGTCGTGGCTCGTACATGGTCAAAGTCAAAACCGGGTACTTCCACGTCCATATTCTCAATTGCGTTTTGCTCGCTTACTGAGGAGAGTGCAACCTTCACGATAAGTGGAGCAGAGGAAGACGCAAAGTCAAATACGGCCTCAAGTCCCCGGCCTTCGATACTCCGAGTATCTTGAGGTGATGTTCCAGGCGTTTTGAAGCCGCGATAGACTGGCAGATCTTCTTTGTTATAGAGCGCATGCCCAATCATGTCCGTAGAAAAACGGATTGCAAAATACAACTGCCGGCCCGGCGCCCAACCGCGGGTCTCGCGCATTCCGGTTACAGTACCGTCTTTGCGGATTCTTATGCGCGACCACAGCACCTTGCCGGGATAGTTATAGATGCTGCTGCGAAGATCAAGTAGAACATGGCGTTGTGCGCCACCAGCAAATGTATAGCGATGAACTCCGACGCGCTCGCTGGCAGTAAGTTCTGCATGAACGGCAGAATCTTTTAGAAACACGCTGTAGTAACCGGCCTCGGCATGTTCCTCTGCATGTGAAAACCTGGAGCGGTAGCCTGAATGGGGCTTCTCCGGATCTCCGGGTTCAAGAGGAACGCTGTCGCCACTGATCGGAGTCAGAAGCACATCGCCAAGATCGCTATGTCCCGCTCCAGAAAAATGTGTGTGCGAAAAACCCAAAATTGTCGTGTCTTCATAGCGATATCCAGCTGCCCACTTGTAGCTTTGTTTAAACGGGCGAATCTGCGTATCAGGCGAGAGCTGGACCATGCCAAACGGCGCAGTCGCACCCGGAAATGTATGCCCTTCCGGACCAGTACCAATCATCGGATCAACAAACCTGAGCGGATCGGATGTCTGTGCAAACGCCATTGAAGCTGCAACAAGCACAAAGCCAAAAAACTTCTTCATGGTTCAACAGTACAGCAGAAGAAAACGTAATATGCGCTTTTTATCTTCGATAAAGCAGCTTTGTAATTTTGATTACAAATCACGAGTTGCGGTCGAAAGTCCGAGCCAACGGCTTACCTGTGGAACCCGGGAAAAAAGAAGTTTCTCTAACATGATCACCGTAACAAGCGAGGCAGCCATAGCAGGAAGATAGAGGGCGAGCACAACAATAACTGCTACCAGAGCTATAGACCACCTCGGCTTTGTTGTTGGCAATGGCGCCCCTAGAACCCCTACATGGCGCCGTCTCCACCACAACACAATAGCGCTCAGAGAAAGCGCTACCAATCCCATTGCAGTTATTAGGCCGAGAAGTTGGTTTGCAAGTCCGAAGAGTTGGCCTTCATGCGCCGCGATTCCGACCCCGAGCACGCGGTCGACAATATGACGTTGATTGAAGTCCTGGCGATTCACTATCGCAGCCGTATTCGGATTCATCAGAATGATAGTTCGCAATGTACGGTTCTGTGCATCTGACTTAACTACCCAGGGAGCGCCTTCCTTCGCCGATGGGGTAATTAGCACTGGTGAAGCAAGATGAAGGGCTGTTGCAGCCGAAACAACCCGGTTCATGCCTACCAGCGAAAGATTCGAAGGCAAATGTGACATTGCATGGCCCACATGATTGGAATGATCCATTGCATCTGTCGTAACACTGTTTCTATTTAATCCTTCACGCTCGGCTAATTCTGAGGACCGGCCTATGGTCCAGTCTTGCAGTGCGACCGCTGTACCTGTTATTTGGCGAACTCGCTGGAAATACGTCCCCCAACTTTTCGCCCAGGGCAATCCTGTAAGAAGCAGAAAAAGCGCAAAAGCGGAGATCCAGAGTCCAGTAACTGCGTGCAGATCTCGCCAGAAGATCCTGGACCCTCTTCTAAACCGGATCCAGAAAACTCCTGCTAATCTCTCGCCTTGTCTCGGCCACCAGAGATACAGACCACTAACGATGAGGACAATCGCCCACGAAGCAGCTAACTCGACTACACGCGAGCCCCAATCCCCAGCAAGGAGCTCGCCATGTAATCGAAAAATAATCCGCATAGGGCGCTTATCTTCATCAATAATCTTCAGAATCTGAAGCGTCTGTGGGTGAATATAAACACGGAATTCTTGCGAACCTACACCAACAATCACCCGCGTCGCCGCATTTGCAGATGGTGGCAGCTCATAGTAGTGAAGACTGGAATGGGGCACTGCGCGGAGAGCAACATTTGCAATCTGCTCCGGTGTCGCCTGTAAACCATGAATTTCAAAGTGATCGTATGGCCTGTCCAGCCAACGTTCAATCTGCGGTTTGAAGAGATAAATTGAACCAGTGCAGGAAAGCCAGATCACCAGCGGAATGCAAAAGATTCCAGCATAGAAGTGCCATCGCCAGACCGCGCGATAGACCCGACGGGCCTGCTCGTCCGCAGCTGCTGTCTCCAAAGTGTCATTCATTGCGATTCTCCTCTGGCGAGAACAAACCCGTCGTTCTCACCAGCTAGTTGGAATAACGTTAGAAACGAACTCGTACGCCGCCGTAAGAAGCTCGTGGCGTACCTGCATAGATCGAGCCTGTCGAAGTCGCCAATACACTTGCACCGTTCTGCTGTCCCGCCGGATTCAAGGTGTTCGTAATATTGCTGGCAGATGCGATATAGATTTTGTCAGCAAGATTCTGGATATCGAAAAAGAATCTCAATCGCGATAGGGCTCCATGTCCAGAAGGCATGTCGTAATGCGTGCTTAGATTCAGAAGGGTGTAGCCAGAAGCATAAAGAAAATTGGCATTGTCGAGAGCATATTTATCTCGCCAGCTTGTCTCCAGATATGCTCCGAAACCATGCAGCTTCCCTACTGGCTGGTCATAAATAATCCGTGCATTGAGATAATGCGGCTGAACACCTGGAATTTGCTTATTATTACGCGAGAAACTATTACTCACATCACCTGTCGTTAGCTGTTCGGTGTAGCGGGTGTAGATCTGATTGTCATACAGATAGGAAGCCCGCAATCTGAGCCCTGCAATAGCGTGGGGAAGCGGGCGTAGATCGATACTTGCCTGCACGCCACGATGCGTGGAAGCGGGCGCATTGAAGGTATAGCTTTGTAGATTAACTCCAGCCGATTGCGTCACCTGCTCATTGTGGAACCACTCGTAAAATAGCGCGCCCGAAAACTGCAACATAGAACCAATCGACCATTCAGCTCCGCCATCAATTCCGATGTTTCGTTGCGTTTTGAGGGTTACATTGTTCCCGAACTGGCCTTGCGCATTCGTGAATAGTTGTGTTGCCTGAGGGGTCCCATAGCCTGTCCCCAAGCGAGCGTGAATACTCCAGGCATGGGTAGGATGAAACTGTACTCCCACTTCAGGAGCAACATTGAAGAAGGTACGATTCGCCGAAACGGGTGAGATAACAGGTGTTCCAGCAATCGGATAAGTGAAGTTATTCGCCAGCGCATTCAAACGCGTATACTCGCCACCAAATCCTGCAACCAGAGTCCACCGTTCCGCTAGAACGAACTCGGCGCGTCCGCGGAAACCGGTGTTGAGATGAGTTCCGATGACGGTCTGAGTTGCGCCACCCAATGTAGCGTCGCCCCCAGGCATTAGATTTGAGCTTTGAGAGTTGATGTTCTCATAGTTGAAGAATCCGCCAGCATAGATAGTCGTTTGGCGCTTCGCCAAAGATCCATGGCGTACAACATCACTTTCCAGATTAAAAGATGGAAGAGTGCCACGATATGCCGAGGAACTGGTTGGTTGATTCGCGTCGCGGTTATCCCATACAAATTGCGTCTGCCAAGTCGTATTGGACGTAAGATCGCGCTCGTAGCGAGCTCCGACGATCGTGCGACGATCATGACGATTCAAACCAGCTTCCGCAGCTCCTAGTGATTTCTTAGCACCGTTATAGCCGTTAACATAAACGCTGACACTGGCACATCCATTTGCAGCAAAAGAAGAACTATAGATCTCACAGCCTATTTGATATGGATTGATTTGATATTGTGCCCGAGAGAGTCGAATTGAGAGATTCGTGTTCAGATCATTGTTTATGAACTTGAAAGTCATGCGATCATGCGGCGTTGCCACAAAATTAGCAAGGATATTCGCGGTTACCGTATTGAATTGATTATTTACCGTTACCTGATCTGCACGGACATTGCTTACAAATGCAGCAATCTGATACCGATCGCTTCCAGCACCATAGGTCAGATAATCGTTGTAGTAACCGAAACTTCCAAAGTCCGCCCCTACTTCCAGTCCATGAATTTCACTTCCACTTCGTGTATGGAAATTGATGGCTCCACCTGTCGCATAGTTTCCATAAAGCGCTGACGACGGTCCCTGAATCACATCTACACCGCTGTACGCATGAGGATCCGTAAGATCTGTCCTCGCCAGACCATCCGGCTGAGTCACAGGAAAACCATCTTCAAAGACCTGTACATTACGGACGCCATATGTCTGGCGTGTGCTTGAGCCGCGAACAGAGATGGCAACATCACGAGGGCCATTGCCTTGAACAAAGGTGACTCCCGGCGCCAAACCCAGTACATCTGCAATTGTTATCGCTGGAGAATCTTTGAAGTCTTCACGGCTTATGGAAGCTCGAGTCTGGCTGAGTGGCGTTTCTGTTATCAGAGAAGGTTGCGCACTGACCGTGACATTTTCTGTAATCGACAATAGTGTGAGCGGGAAACTCAAAAACAGGCTGTCTTCCGCATGGACCTCGACCTGCCGAATCAGCTCTCGGAATCCGGCGTGTTCAACATGAAATTCATACTGCCCTACCGGCAACTGACCTATCGAAAACCGGCCATCCTGATCCGATATCCGACGAGCCACAAATGAACCATTAAGTTGACGGGTCTCGATTTGTGCGTTTGCAACGGCCGCTCCTTGTGGGCCAATAACCTGTCCAGCAGTCGTCGCACTTAGCGGAGTCTGAGCCGAAAGGCTCAAGGATAAAGTAAAGAAAACACATAAGCGAAAAAATATACTTCTCCAATGGCAACGCATCGTTCCTCTCCAAAAGACATTTCGGCAGAGATCCTCTGTTCGTCTTGCACAGACAACATGGAAGCCTCTACAGGCGCCGGATCATCCGGCTCTTTTCAGAAAATTAAAGGAGAGATGTCGAAGGAGGGCCACGTTTTTGACGAGATCGGTCAAATGAAATTCTACGAAGCGCAGCTATTTGCGGCCGAAGAACAGGATGCGAGACGATCTCAGCAAAAATAAGATCCGCAACATTCAATCTGAATTCGTGTCCATGCCAACTCACAAGAGTTGTTGCGAAAAAAGGGCACTTCTCTCGGACTTGAACAATTTCAGGGGAGTGGGGACCTTGGCTAGGTGCGAACAAATCCTTGTTCATCACACAGTGATGCTTTCCGTGCGTTCGGCAACAGGCTGGAAGCGATGCCTCGGCTGGAAGATGAGAAAATATCAGTGATAGAAACTGCAACGAAAAGGAAAAAACAAGAAGCATAATGATGCTTACGCACCATGTCTTCTCCTTCAAGCTTTTCTCAATACGTCGCATCTCTTCCATCTAGGATCTGGTTTCACAGAAGCGTGATTCATCATCTGAGGTCCAAGTCGCGTCTCAATGACTGTCGTCCTTCGGATGGAAGATCTAGACAGAAACCGCCGAGATAGAGAACTGCTGCCTAAGGAGCAGAGGCCTTCTGACAGTTACAGATCTTGCATCAAAGGGACCATGGAGCGCAATAAAGTCGGTCAGCCTCCGCGCTGCATTAATCAGCGGAAAACTGAGCGATCTACAAGAAGAAAGATGTTGGGGGGCCGCGCTTTAGTCGGGAGCGATCACGCGAGATACGACATTTTGCATCCGTTTGGGCTTTGCGTGCAGGATGACTTACCAGCGAAGCAAAGACTGCTTCCGCGGTCGTGACCGTATATAAGTCAGAAGAGCGCAATGCCTTTACAGCTTTTGGATAGTAAGGGCACTTTTCAACGGGGGCCGTAAGATACGGCCCTGCGTGCGCAAGCTGCTGACCGCTTTCCGCCCCCATCATGCAATGGTGCTTTCCGTTTTTACGGCAGCATGCAGGAAGACGAGCTTCTCTCTCTGCTGTTCCGGCGAAAAGCGGCGCAGCAACTAGAAAACTGAAGGCAACCAGCAACAAAATGGAGAGAAGCTTTCGCAATAACTCGATTGAACCGCATCTGCAGGAGATTTTGCAAGCTTTAGCCGAATATCACCACTCCGGACTAAAAAATCAGAATCTCTAACACGCTAAATACCTCATCATCCAGAATGGTTTGGAAGCCGTGCTTTCGCATCCAGAAGGAAACCGAAAGCTTGACGAGAGTAAGCATACGATCCGTCGTAGTTCCCTCCACTGCAATGATTTATTTTGAGGATAATTCCCCCTACCCGATACTTCACGATTTCGTGGACATGTCTTGCACAAATCACATGAAATCGGTTACATTGCTCGCGAAGATACTCCCTGAAAATCAGGGGTGCGCCATCGTTTCCTACAAGGAGAGGGATATCTCATGCAGGTTTCAAATACTTGCAAAATGGTTTCTAAACGGTTTACTTTATTGCGCCTGAACGCTATTGCACTCATAGCGTTCAGTCTGCCTGCATTTGCACAAGGTGACCTGACCGGCTACTGGAATCTGCGTGCTCCCAATGGAGATGGAACCTATCGCGAAATCTTCTTCCAGTTGGAACAGCACGGTGAGACACTCACCGGTAAATGGCTTGGTCGCGCCCCGGACGGAATCCCGATAGAAGGAAGCATCAAAGGCACCACGGTGCATATTGCTACCGTACCGCCACCAGTTCCGGCAGGCTCTCCTGGAGGTTTTGCCCGTCGTCCTGTTGTTTATGATGGCACTTTCCATGACGGGAAAATCACCCTTACGTCCATCGGGTTCCGTGGACAGGCAATGACTGGCGATGCTGAACGCACGACGCACGAAGCTGCCATGCCCCCGGCTCCCTTGCCTCTCCCTCATCTCATTGATGTCCCTGATAACGGCCTGGTCCGCACACCACCGATGGGATGGAACAGTTGGAATAAATTCGCGGGTAAGATCACCGACAAAGACGTTCGCGAGATGGCCGATGCCATGGTCAGCAGCGGCATGAACAAGCTTGGCTACATCTACATCAACATCGACGACACCTGGGAAGCAGGGCGCGACAAAGATGGCAACATCCTCACCAACACAAAGTTCCCTGACATGAAGGCACTCGCTGACTATGTTCACTCCAAAGGTCTCAAGCTCGGCATCTATTCTTCACCTGGACCCAAGACCTGTGCTGGCTATACCGGCAGCTTCGGTCATGAGGCGCAGGATGCAAAGACATATGCGGCTTGGGGAATCGACTACCTTAAATATGACTTATGTAGCGCACGCAATATCTATCCTTCCTCAGAACAGAATCATCGTGGTCTCTACCAGAAGATGGGGGTTGCGCTTCAATCCACGAAACACCCCATCGTTTTCAGTCTCTGCCAATATGGCGAAAACGCTCCCTGGAAGTGGGGCGCGAAGACCGGAGGCAACTTATGGAGAACAACAGGGGACATACGCGACACTTGGGAGTCAATGGATAGAATAGGTTTTTCGCAACTTGCTATCGCTTCCTACACTCGGTCTGGTCACTGGAACGATCCGGATATGCTTGAGATCGGTAATGGGGGAATGAATGCCGATGAATATAGAACCCATATGAGTCTTTGGTCGATGCTTTCAGCTCCCCTGATCGCTGGTAACGACCTGCGCAATATGTCAGATGAAACGAAGTCCATTCTGATGAATGCAGAGGTCATTGCAATTGATCAGGATTCCGCCGCGTTGCCGACGGAAGAATTCTCTAAGGATGGAAACATTGAAGTTCTTACAAGAAAGATGGGCGATGGCTCCATCATTGTTGGCATCTTCAATCGTGGAGAACAGGCGGTTCCCGAAACAATCAACCTGGCGAGTATCGACCCTTCCTTTACGGGGAAGAAACTGCATATCCACGACCTTTGGAAGCACGAAGACGTCAGCGCAACTGGCAATCATTTTGCATCTTCAGTACCGCGTCACGGAGTGGTACTGCTCCGGGTGAGAAGGTAGTGCGAAGAATGCTGGAGCGGAGGAACTGAAGGAATGAATATCCGCCAGGTAGCGAAGGCGGCTGGGGTTTCCTCCGCTACAGTATCTCGTGTATTTACGCGATCGGCACCAGTCGATCCACAGACAGAACACCGCGTACATAAAGCGGCAAAGCAGCTCGGGTACTTTCCGAATACCTATGCTCGCATACTCAGCTCAGGTAAAAGCTATACTTATGGCCTGATTATTTCGGATATCACTAACCCCTTCTTTCCCGATCTAGTAAAGCTCTTCGAAAGACATGCGCTTGAGTACGACTACGAAACTCTGGTCGTTGATACCGACTACGATCTGAAGCGCATGGAGCAATGCGTACGACGACTACTGGAACACAAGGTCGATGGAGTCGCGATCATGACCTCTGAGATGGAGCCCAAGCTGATCCAGATACTCAGCCGTCGCGATATTCCCTTGGTGTTTCTGGATACTGGTAAGGTTGGTCGCAACATCAGCAATATCACAATCGACTACGAACATGGCATCGCTCTTGCGATCGACCATCTCTTGCAGCTTGGGCACGAGCGCATTGCTTTGATCCAGGGTCCGCCAACCTTGAAGTCAGCCGTGACACGACGGAACGCATTCATTTCCTCACTTAAACGGCAAAACATTACGCTTCGGCGTGAGTACATCCGCACTGGAAATCATGGAGTCGATGGTGGCCAGGCCGCCATGAATGAGTTACTTGATCTTCCCTCCCCTCCTACCGCCGTGATGTGTTCTAACGATCTCACAGCGATCGGAGCTCTCGATGCGGCGTACACACGTGGTGTTCAAGTTCCATCTGAACTATCCCTGATAGGATTCGATGATATTCAACTAAGCGGCCTCATGCAGCCGCCGCTCACGACCATTCGCGTCTCGCGTGTTGAGATTGCCTTAAGAGCATTCATGGCGCTTTACGACGCCATTCCTGGGTCACGAAAGCGAACTGCAAACCACATCATCGCTACAGAGTTGATCGCTCGCCGTTCTACTGCCCCTCCACCAAAACCATCGGGGGAATCGCAATCAACAAAACATACCGTTGGAGTTCGATCTGCACAGAACAAAAACTGAACTCAGCGTGACCGCGGAGGGATTGATAGAATCCGAACAACCCAAATCATCCATGCATAATTCGCTTTTCTAGTAGACGGACAAGATATGCAAATTTCCGGATACATTTTCAATTTAAGTACTTATTTCAATTTTGATACATAGCTCAAGTGCGGTAGTAGCTTGACTTCCAACCTGTCACGCTAGGCGCGCAGAGTCAATACAGACATTTACAGGTACTTCACCACCCACTACTATGCGGCTGTGGCAGCTAAGGATATAAAGAGTTTCTTCTCCAGATCGAGAGAGATTCGCAGAATCGCCCATTGACTGGCTATCATTTTCCAGGCGGAGCACGCAACTCCACTGCAGCAACAGACGATAGCGGCGAACTGAGTATGCGATCTTTGCTTCTTCCTGATGCACCATATTGATAGAGCATCAATCGGACTCCGTCTCCAACACCTTTGCCTAGTGTGCACCCCACGAGCAACCCGCAGCGTCCACGTTGATCAAATTCTTAATGAACTGCTAGGATTTTTCTCATTCAGGAATTACTTGAGGGGCGAATTGGAAAACGCCAGCACGTTCGCGCATTCACATGTAAGCGAGACGTCGGTTGAGGAATACAGAGATCAGGTTCGGCGTGTCGTCCAGTCCGCCACCTTTCGCAACGCTGCCACACTTCAACTACTGCTTCAGTTCCTGACAGATAAAACCATCGGTGGCTCAGCAGAGAGTCTGAAGGAATACACCATCGGCGTCGAGGCGCTGGGTCGTAAACCCGATTTCGACCCGAAAGTAGACCCAATCGTCAGGGTGCAAAGCCACCGTCTCAGGGTCAAACTTAAGGAGTACTACGATGACGAAGGCAGCCGAGATCCCATTCTGATTCAGTTTCCGAAGGGCCACTACGTGCCCACTTTCGAGGTAATGGCGGTTTCGCTTTCCCATCGGGGCGACTTATCTACAGGCAAATCCGGGTCTATCGCGGATACTGACTCACTGGAAACCGCACCTATCGACGCAGCAGCCGGCACAAAGAGCGTCTCTCGAACAAAACTGCGCTGGAGCACCATCGGCGAACTTCTCGCCTTAGCTACTCTTATGATGTCCTTCGGTTATTGGCTGGCAATCCATCAAATTGCAATGAAGCTGCATACAGGCGAAGCCAACGCCCTCAATACCGGGCCCGTCGATGATGGCCTGGTCGAAGCCTTCTGGCGACGTTTTCTTGGTAACGATACCTCTCCTGTGATTGCTTACCCGGATGCCGTCTTTCTCCTGGATGACTCGAATGACCTGTTCCGATTTCGTCATGGCGCGATCGATAGCCGCGGAGCGCTCGTAGACCCTCACGTGGCGCGCCAGTTTGCGTCGAACCCTGAAATCGTAGCAAAAGCCGGGCAACTGTATTACGAAAATGGATATACCGGAACCGGTGAATTGGAGTCCGTTGCCATGCTGGCGTCGCTCTTTGGCCACATGGGTTTGAAACCGATTATCAAATCGAGCCGGGATGTGGGCCCGAATGATCTCAACCAACACAACGTCATTCTGCTCGGCTCATCCTTTCAGAATCCCGCTGTCGAGCAGCTACTCACCGCAGGCGATTTCAGTTACAGCAATCCAGACCAACATCATGAACAATGGCGCGCCCAGATATTGAACGCTCACCCGCGGGACGGCGAGGCCTCGTCATATCACACAGAACGCGATGCCAACACCAAGGCTCTTACAGCAGACTTCGGTATCGTCACAATTGCACCAGGTGTCACACCTGGCCGCTCGATTGCCATCATCGGCGGGCTCGACACTAAAGGTACTGAGGGGGCCGCGATGTTTGTGACCTCGAAGTACGGCATTGAACGCCTAAGTAAGGCCCTAAGCGATCCTGGAGATAAAGGGAAAAAAGACCTTACCCCTTTTCAAGCCCTCGTTCACGTACGCCTTGCTAAAGGATATCAAGTCCTCGGTGCGGATCTGATTTCCGTTCACCGGGTTCAGGCAGCCAACATGGGAAACCCGCAAATGCCCCCCCGGGCAAACTAGGCCGTTTGGTTCAATTCATAACCTGACGCCTTTTTCGAACTTTTCAGATCCTCCGGCCGGACGCACTTTACCAAACAACTTGCAGATTTAGCCTGTCGCCATTCCGTTGGTGAAGCACAACAAGTCTCCCCAGGGCTTGTAACGCACCATGTAACATCCGTGAAACGTATTGAAATAACTAGAAAAATATCTTATGTCGCCTTGTGGTATCCCCGGGTAACTAGTCTCTGGTCGCTTCGCATTCTAGCGTGGCAAGTGTTTTTGAAATGCTGATGCATTCGAAAGATCAGGGGAGGCGGGAAGATGCAATCGCAAGAAACTAGAAGATATAAGTGGATTAGATTCATAAACTTGCCAGCAGCCGGCTGGATGACGTTGGCGCTTTTTCTCATCTTGACTGCGTCCCAGGTGCTTGCTCAAGGTGTCAGCGGGCGCATCGTCGGGACGGTTCTGGATTCGACGGGCGCAGCGGTCAACAACGTGAAAGTAACGGTCACAAGCGAGGACACTGGGATAAGTTTCTCAGGGACCGCCGATTCGCGAGGTGAATATCGAGTCAACAATTTACCACCTGGAAATTATCGAATCCAGATTGAGGCGGCCGGAATGCAGACCGTCATCTCAAAGGGCAATATCGTTACGGTGGATAACGCCACAATCGTCCCTTTCACCCTCCAGGTCGGAACAACAAACCAATCCGTCACGGTAACTGCCACCAACCCGCTCATCGACAGCACGAGTTCGTCTCTAGGCGAGGTGCTGGATGCTCATGAGGTTACGAACCTGCCTCTGAACGGCCGGGTCTTTTCGCAGCTGGTGCAGACCGTTCCCGGCTCCGTGCAGGCTGGCTTCGGCAGTGCGCCTGAGGCTGCCGCCGGCGCCGGAGCATCCGGGCCAATTACAGCGAGCGTCAACGGAATGCCTTGGGGCGGCACGACCTACACCCTGGATGGCGTAAACAACATGGAAATGCTCAACGCCTTCATTAATGTCACGCCACCGCTCGATTCCATCCATGAGGTTAAGATCTCGACAAATAACGCGGACATCACCGTTGGGACTTATGGTGGAGCACAGGTCAACGCGTTCATCAAGTCCGGCACGAACAATTTTCACGGCTCCGCCTATGAGTTCTTTCGCGACGATGCACTCAACGCCTATCAGTGGCGTGCAACGAGTAAGGCTCCATATCGAGCCAACCAGTTCGGCGGATCGTTCGGCGGCCCCATCCTGCGCAACAAAGCGTTCTTCTTCGTCGACTATCAGGGGCTTCTCCTCAGCAATGGCATCAGCTATATTCTTACCGTTCCTACAACGCTGATGACGCAGGGCACATTCTTGAAGAGCCAGTTCCCTTCTCCAATCTACGATCCGTTGACAAAAGCTCCCTTTCCCACCGTCAACACTCCGCAGGGACCCGCGTGGCAAATTCCTACCAACCGTTTCGATCCTGTGTCGGCCAATATGGTGTCGGGAAACAAGATATGGCCCGCAGCAACCGACCAAACCAGCACCAGCAACAACTACAAAGCCAACACCGTCGAACCCGACAAGAGCCATCAGTTCGATGCCAAGTTGGACTATCAGTTCGGCAATGGCGACCGCATCTTCGGTCGTGAGTCCTACCAACAGCGCGATCTTTCGGCTCCCTCGCCAGGAACACCATTTATTCAGATTGGTGACGTCAATGCCAAGAGCCGGAATCACAACGCTGCTCTTGGCTATAACCATACCTTCTCGCCGACGATGCTCAACGAGTTGCGCTTTGGCTTCAATCGTTTTTATACACAGGACTTCGGCAACGACCTTGGCACCAACGAAAATACAGCACTCGGCATTCCGAACGGAAACAGCGCAATTTTCGGGGCGACGGGGATAGGCAACTTCAGCATCGGAAACATCGCGTCGACCGGCTCTCAAGGCTGGACAAACTCACAACGTATCTCCAACTCCTACCAGATCACCGATAATCTAACCAAGGTCTGGGGTCAGCACACGGTAACCTTCGGCGAGGACTACCGGCGGTTGCAGGCTTCACTCACCAACTCAGACGCGAACAAGAACGGAGATTTCAACTACATCTCCGACTACACCAGCAGTTGCACCCTGGATCCAAGCTGTACAACTCCAATCGGAGGCAACCAGTTTGCGAGTTTCCTACTCGGCCTCCCTTCTAGCCTCGACCGCGGTTTCGTCGCGACCAAACCTGCTACCCGAGCCAACCTGCTAGGTATTTATGCGGGAGACCAGTACCGTGTCAACCGCACCCTTACAGTAAACCTTGCGCTACGCTGGGACCTGATTACAGCGGCCATTGACAAAAACAACCGTCAGTCCAACTTCAATCTCGCCACTGGCGTTCTTGACTTTGCCAAAGATGGCAACCGCGCGCCCAACGTGGACAATTATTATGGCGGCTACTCGCCGCGCGTTGGCTTTGCCTACTCCCCCACCAGTGGCGGAACCACTGTAAGCGGCGCCTTTGGTATCACCCACTTCCCTGGAAACTTTGGCGCAATGGGAGGGTTTCTCGAGCGCAACTTCCCCTTCTTTGAAGTCTTCAATAGCCCTGCCCAGCAACGCAACGTGCCTCTACAACCTCTCAGCGTGGTTGGCCTGCCGCAGTATGTTCCCACCTCAACCACAGCATCCGTCGCACCTCCGCCAGGGGTCACCGTCAGCATTATGACGAAAAAGATGCAACCCGACGTGGCTTATGCATGGAACGTTGGTGTACAACAAAAAGTCACCGATTCGCTCGCCTTCAGCATCACCTATGTCGGTACCCGTGGAGTGCATCTCTTCCGGCGTTACAACATCAACACCCCGCCGCCAGGAAATACGCCCTATAACTCGCGCCTTCCCTACAGGTACTTCAACTCAGCCGGACAGCAGTACGCGACCAACATGGACTACGCTGCCGCCGATGGTTCCTCTATCTATCATGCGTTGCAAGCTGAGACGAAGGTTAACATCTCTCACTCGCTGGTCGGGCGTGTGAACTACACCTGGTCAAAAGAGATCGACGATATGAGCGTCTGGTGGCCACTCGACGATCGCTACAACCGGGGTGAAGGCAGAAACCAGGCTCCTAACATTCCGCAGAACTTCATCGCCAGTCTCATCTATCAATTGCCGTTTGGCCCCGGTCAGCGCTGGCTTACCTCAGCCCCACGTCCGGCAGAGGTACTTTTCGGAGGATGGCAATTTAGTACCATCACGAAGCTGCAGTCCGGCAGCCCTCTTGCTTTCACAGCAGCCTACGACAACCTCGGCAGCGGAGTGAGCAATCGCGCAAATGTTACGTGCAATTCTGTTCGAACGATCGGCGCGATTTCAAAATGGTTCGATACAAGCTGCTTCACGACACCGGCAGCACTCCAACTGGGCAATTCAGGTTCAGGAAAGGTCCACGGCCCCGGCTTCCACAACGCGGATCTGTCTTTGTCGAAATCCGAAACTATCCACGAATCGATGAAGATTAGCGTACAACTGGATGCCTTTAATCTCACAAATACGCCGTACTATTCCAATCCGGACACAAACCTCGGGCACTCCAACTTTGGTCAGATCGGCAGTGCAAGAGGAAATCCGCGCCAGCTGCAGATTGGGGCTCACTTCACCTTTTAGCACAACGACAGAGCGCGCTGCGGTTGCATCCATCCACAGCGCGCTCTCCGCAATACGTTCGCAAAAAAGAATCAGGGAAAGGGCTATTGTGAATCGGAGGAAGTTTGTCCTCAAAGGAGCTGCGACTGCACTAGCGACTGGTCTCAGTGATCTGTCGGCTCCGGCAGCATCTAATCTCAGGACTGGGGAGAACCTGGTTCCCGCAAAACCAAGTGGAACACCAAACTACTGGTGTACCTGGGCCATTCAGAACTATATGTACGGGCACCACCTAAAGGACGTAT
Source organism: Edaphobacter sp. 4G125 (assembly GCF_014274685.1). Taxonomy (NCBI): domain Bacteria; kingdom Pseudomonadati; phylum Acidobacteriota; class Terriglobia; order Terriglobales; family Acidobacteriaceae; genus Edaphobacter; species Edaphobacter albus. Next base: position 1,946,036 of record NZ_CP060393.1, on the reverse strand, counting down.
CTCCGGAAATCCTCGAGGGAGATTCTGGTAGTCGACTCGCTCACCAAGCAATGAACGAGAGAGTTCTGCTGGGAAAGCAAGGCTGGGCCCATGACTTTTTCCCTAGCGTACGAGAAGATCTTTACCTCCTGCTGGACGATGGATGGGAATCCGGTGGGACAGCAACCTTCGAGCTCGATGCTACGAAATTTCCGTCTTTCCCTGGGTCTCCAGCTGAACGGCTCTCGATGCTGAACAAAGCTATTCGGGCGGCTAACTGGCGTGGGGCTGCACTCTGGTGCCGCAACACACCAGGAGGTCCGCAGGACGAACATTTGGAGGCGATCAGCCTCGATGCGGAGATTCGCTATTGGAAAGTCGACATCGGCGATCCAGAATTCCATCTGGTTGATCTGCGCAGAAAGAATCGCTCTCCGCTTCAGTTTGAACATGTTCACGGAGAACCTCCGCTCAATGGCGATTGGCATGACGGTGGAAGATTCGGCACACAGAGCTGGGGAACACGCCGGCAAGAGATTTTGGCCAATACTGACGTGTATCGAACTTATGACGTGACCTCTATTCTTTCCCTTCCTACGACACTCGACCGTCTCGCCGAAATGCTGAAAGGTGCACAAGGACATTCCAATCTATCTACTCTTCTCAACGTGGAAGATGAAGTCTATGTCGCTGCGGTCATGGGGTGCACCATGGGCGTCATGCGCCACCCTCTCTACGGATTGCGACCGGGTGCAGATGTCGACCTATTCTTCAATGGTTCGCGACAAGCCAAACGCCGTATGGACGAAGTGGTTCGCGCCCTGCGCTGGCAGCGTATCGCTCGCCCTTTTGCTGCAGGCTCGGGAAGCGTCCAGGTCAGCACTGAAATTCTGATTGATAGCTGGAACTTCGAGCTCGGACAGACCTGGGATAGCAGCCTCGTCGGCAATCTGGTCCATCAAGGAGCACCAGCCTGCATCGCACGCAACCTCGCTCTACCCAAGGTCACATCAAGGGGCGAGAAGCCTTTCGTCTTTGCAGCGAAGTTCCCAAGTGGAGCAGTCGCGATCGGCGTACAGGAACGGACCCGCCCCGGTCACGGCTGGTACATGCCTCTTGCAAATGTCGAGCTACACGTCGGAGATGCGCCAGGGCCGTACGGCATCTTTGGTATCTTTGCCTCGCTCAGTCTCATCTTTGATCGTCCGCTCGCAGGAAAACGTGTTTTTACCCAGGACCTTGCTTCCAACGAAGCATTTGATGTAACCCATCTCGTGCGCATCGATGGACGCAGCCTTCATTTGAGCGAGACAAATCTGCGCGACTTTGGGTTGCACTCCGCAACGAAGGGCGACATCTCATCGCCTGGACTCGTTATGATTCTTCGCTAACAATCGTTGCGTGAAAGAAAGGGTGCAAGTGAAGAAGCTTCCATTTGTTTTGTTGGTATCTCTCGCCGCAGTCCACCTCGCCCCGGCGCAACAGCAGGCAGCCACTTCACCACTTGGCTTCACCTCATCGGTTCCATCTCTAGCACAATCCTTCGCGTGGGCGAAGAGCCAGGCATTGGAATACAGCCGAACAGGGGTGACGACAATCGGGCCGTGGTACGAAGCAGCACTTCCCGGCCGCAATGCCTTCTGCATGCGCGATGTCTCTCACCAGACAGGGGGTGCGGCTGCGCTCGGTCTCTACACCGCAAACAAAAACATGCTCCGCCGCTTTGCTCAATCCGCAGTGGAATCGCGCGACTGGGCGGCCTACTGGGAGATCGACGGCGAAGGCCGCCCCTCCGCCGCCGACTATATCTCCGATACTAATTTCTGGTTCAATCTACCCGCAAACTTCGACGTCCTAGACGCCAGCACCCGTATGTGGCGCTGGACCGGAGACGACAGCTATCGCTACGACCCCGCCTTTCAACGCTTCTTTCGCATCACGACCAGCAGCTACATCAAGGCCTGGCAGCTCGCCCCAAAGACGATTCTTCATCGGCCACGCATCGCGAATCGCCGACAGGCAGAAGGCCGTTTCGTTCAGGCAAGGGGCATCCCTAGCTATTCCGAGGGCACGCACGATTTTATCTTCGGCGCCGATCTTTTGGCGGCCGAGTACCGCGCGCTGAACTCCTTTCAGGAAATCAACGTAAAAAATACATCTCTTGTGAAGAAGATGCGGGAAGACGCCGACGCCGTCCAGTCGCTGCTGGAGCGAGTAGCTTGGTCAGAACATGATGCACACTATCTTGGCACTATCCGCAAAGACCTTAGCGGGTACGGCTCCGGCGACGCACTTGTACTGTATTTTGCGGCAGCCAAAGACCCAGCACATATTCGCGGTGCACTCGGCTACCTCTCCTCACCTTCCTATTGGAGTCAGATCAACATTGAGGAGGAGAGCTACCTTCCTCTTATTCTTTTCCGCTATGGAAGAAACCAAACCGCTTACCAAGTGCTGACCGACCTCAGCGCCCCGCACAAACAGCGGAGAGAATACCCGGAGGTGTCTTATGCAGTCATTGAAGCCATCGTCAGTGGAGTCATGGGCGTGATACCCGGCACCCCCTCTGAAAGATTCGACCTTAGCACATTCTCGAGACTGCCGGAGAATACCGATAGTGCAACGCTCACATCTCTATCCATCAAAAAGAATCAAATCGATGTAACTCACAAGGGAACCTCAAGCACATCTTTGAAGAACAATTCCGGGCCACTCCTTCGTTGGCGAGCTCAGTTCCCAGGAAATCTTGCATATTTGAAAGTTGATGGGAAAAGATCGCCTGCGCATCACACGATAACCTCAGAAGGCCTCCCAATCAGTTGGACAGATATAGCCGTTGCCCCTGGGGCCACAATTTTGGTCGAAAGTGATCCGATCTGCGCTATCACCTCCAGATGAATACCTGCATAAGAGGCGAGAGACATTAATCGCAGTTCGGCAGGAAGTATCCCCTTCAGCGAAGGAGAATTCTAAATCAGTCTAAGTGCCAGTACATTCACACTCGAAGTCCGCGGTAGATCGACAATTTGAATCGTTACTTCTTGTTCAGTCTGCGAAAACCGTACCAGTTGACTTGTGGCCAATAACCGTACAGACGCCACTTTCCGCGCAAAATCCGGGAGAACGAGCGATCCGTTGGGTGGATCAAAAAGATGCACATAGACATGATCACGACCAGAGGTCGTTCTTATTCCTGCCACATTTTGGATCGGTCCATAGATTGTATCGAAAATTGACTCTCCATTGATTTCTAACCAGTCTCCGATACCCCGAAGTCGTTCTTGAAATTCTGGCTGCACAAGGCCATCTGGTTGCGGCCCAATGTTCAAGAGGAAGTTTCCACCTCGACTCGCCACCTCAATGAGGGCACGAATTAACTCTTGTGTGGATTTGAAGTCGCGGTCATTCGCGTTGTATGCCCAGGTCTTATTGATCGTCATGCAAGTTTCCCAAAGCTGGAACTCGCTTGCCTGGGGTACTCCTTGATGAAAAGCAATACTGGGATCGGCCCCACGCACCTCCACGTCCTTTGTAGGAATCGCCTTTGGGATAAACTGTTCCGGGGTTACGAAGTCGCCGCGCACCCCAATGCGATCATTAACCAAGGTCTTGGGTTGAAGGGTATGAATGAGCCTAAGAAACCTTTGGCCATCGTATTTCTGCTGATGATTCAGGCCGTCGAACCAGATGATCTTGCAATCTCCGTATCGCGTCAATAACTCCGTGAGTTGCAGTTCCATGTAGTTGAGGTAGGACGACCATTCTGGACGATTGGGTTCCCCATTCCAGTTCTCTTTTGCTAACTTGGACGTGTCACGAAATCCTGGATGCGTGAGGTCCGGTGGCGAATAGTAAAAGCCGAGCGGCATCTCGCGCCTCTTACAAGCATCTGCAAGCATGCCAACGATGTCTTTGCCATACGGCGTCTTTGTAATCTTGTAATCCGTGTAATCAGAATCAAACATGCAGAAACCATCATGGTGCTTCGTTGTGAAGACCATGTATTGCTGACCGGCGCTGCGCGCTAGATCGATAAAGTGATCTGGATCATACTTGGTGGGATTAAATCGCTTCCAAAGAGAACGATATTCCGCTTCGCTGATATTCCATTTCCCAGACGGCCGCATGATGGGCCACGACGCTTCGACGCTAGCCAGAGAATATGGTCCCCAATGGATAAACATGCCAAACTTTGCTTTGCGAAACCATGCCGTATGAGGATTATCGAGATCGTTTGCGACTGCAAATCGCGGCAACATGGAGAGAACCCCGGCCGCAGAACCCAGTTTGAGAAAGTGACGCCTCGAAGCAGTTTGAGCGCTCATAATCACCTAACACTAGATGTAATATCGAATTATTGTCAAATATTTTTATTTTTGTCTAAATGTAATCTAGATGTTTAAGCGCTCACTATAGTCAGCTGGAATTGAATTAGGAGAAAGCGCGAAGAACTTACAGAGAGAGAAGGCTGCTTATTTCGTCGCTTTCGCGAGGATGACAGTCGCCGTCAGCAGCGGGAGGATACTAACGAGAAAGGCTGTCACGGATGGTCGCGAAGCATTCTTCCACTCGCCAGCGATTACACCGGCCATGCACGCTGTTAGCACCATGGTGATCTGGTAGATCGCCCAACCTGCGGAGTCCCCGAGCGGCCCCAACTGATAAGTTGCCAGTCCGTAGAGTACAACCGCGGAGATCCACAAGAAGCCCATCAATCCGCTCCAGAGCCCATCCGGAACTGGCTTTCTGAAGTTGTTCCAGCTGCGATTCCGAATAAGCAGCCAGAACGAGTAAAAGAAATTGGGGATGAGTCCTCCTGCGAGAGCAATGGGCCAAATGGCAACAACCGCGACTGCAGAGTGGGCACCTCGCTTCACAGCCGCCTCACTGATCCCTCCACCAAAGGAAAGGGACAAATTGAGCATTGAAGACAATACACCCGAGATCGTAGCAATGATGAATCCCGACAGATAGTTCGCCGCGGAAGATTCATGCTTCCTGAAATCCCTCATTTGCCCGGCCCAACCCGATAATCCCACCCCAAGCGTCATCAACGCGCAGCCGCACACCAGCATGAGCCCTCTTCCGGCGAACAGGCTACCTTGCCGATGCGCCAAGAACGGAATCAGGGTGCCGAAGACAGTACCCAGTCCAACAACCACGGTGAATCCCAGTGCCATTCCGAGCCGTCGGATGGCGATGCCAAAAAGTACCTGCGCTACTCCCCAACCGAAACCGAATGCAAAGGAAGGGTACAAGTCACGGGCAGTCAATCCCCAGTAGAGCGCGGGCCAACCTGGCACAGCGTAAAAGCACAACGACACCGGAACCAGAAGCAATGACACGAAACTAAAAACAAGCCACGTACACTCCCATGGCCAAACCTTAATGCGTTTGATCGGCGACATACAATTGCCGACGACTATGCCTCCAAACAGTGCCAATGCAATTCCAACCATGTTCGCTGTCATACGAGGTCGCTACTGCTTCCGGCTTCCTGGGGAGTTTGGTATCGGCCGTCCTTGACCACTGCTGGATGGACAAAGTGCGTGCTCAAATGAGGAATGTATTCGAGAAATGTCTTCGGGTGTCCCAAAGCAACATGATTGAAAAGGACAAGATGTTGATGGATCTGTCCCATATCTCCCACATGAGGCACCACGGGCACACCAAATATTCTTGCCAGCAAGCTTACGGTAAGGAATTCGCTCACGCCTCCAAGGCGAGTGCAATCAGGCTGCAGAAACTTGGCACACTCCGCCTGCAGGAAATTCTTAAAGATCACTCGATTCGGCACATGCTCCCCCAGAGCTAATGCAATGGGAGCAGCAGCATTCGCTAGAGACTTGTGGGCAAACACGTCGTCCGGATGCGTGGGCTCTTCGATCCAAAGTGGATTGAGGGTTGCAAGTTCTTTGCATGCGATCAAAGCCTGGGGATAGCTCCACTGCTGATTTGCATCAAACATAAGCGTTGCTTGATCTCCAACAACTTTTCGCAACCCTCGTGCGCGGACGAGATCATGCTCCAGCGACCCACCTACCTTCAATTTAAAGGCGTTGAAACCCGCGTCGACGCTACGTCTAACTCGGTCCTCCATTTGCATCGAACTGTATTGATACCACCCAACGCTCGTATCGTAGCCCGGATAGCCCGCCGCAAGTACGTCTTCTCGTTCCGAACGAGAAGACATCTGAGTCGTCAACAGTTCTGTGGCTCGACGCGTATCCAACACATCCTCCAGGTAACTGAGGTCCAATAACGCCACGATCTCATCTGGAGAAAGAGAGAGAAGAAGTTTCCAAAGCGGAACCTGCCTTGCTTTGGCCCAGGCGTCAAAACAAGCGTTCGTAATCGATGCAAGGGCGAGATGAACTACCCCTTTGTGGGGTCCCAACCAGCGAAGCTGCGGATCATCTGCCAGCAGCCGAAATGTCAGGCCAAAATCTGACATCAGCTCTTCGATATCTCTACCCACCAATTGAAGGCTCAGAAGACCTATCGCATTGCACACAAGTTCATTCCCGCGGCCCATCGTAAGTACAATTCCAGTTCCCGTTACACCAGTATCGAGCGTCAGTTGCGTAACCGCGAAGGAATAGACTGGATTGGAATGAACTGCATCCGAACCTGCACCCGGTTCCAACGGAAATCGACGATCTTCCGCGAAAATTGTTTTGATCTGCATCGTCTCTCCTAAAGTCGATAGCCAAGTTCAGCTCCGCCACTGACGGGCAGCGCACAGCCAGTAATAAACCGGGCAGCATCTGAAAGCAAAAAGACAGCTGCATCCGCGATAACATCACCTTCCGGGCAACTTCCTAGAGGATGGATGCGATCAAGGTAGGAGGCAATGTCAGCCTCGTTCTCCTGCTCTGCGGCCCATTGCCGAAGCATCGGAGTCCACACCCCTGCAGGACAAATAGCATTGACCCGAATTCCATCTGCCGCATAGTCCAATGCCATCGCTTTGGTCAAAGAAATCAAAGCACCTTTGGTTGCAACATATGCTGCATGATTCGCCTGACCGATGAGGCCGACCATACTTGCGGTGTTCAGAATCGTGCCGCGCGTAGAGAGCAGCTCTTTATAAAAGTACCTCGTAGTCCAAAGGACAGATTTCAGATTCACCCCGAAGAGTCGGTCCCATTCTGCCTCGTCAGTCTCGTGCAACGGCTTTGACGGCATTGCGACTCCAGCGTTGTTGTGGAGCGCATCGACTTTGCCCAATGCAGCGAGCACGACAGACACCGCTTTTTCTACGGATGAAGAACTGGATATGTCACAGTGCACGAACAGGGCAACAGGACCGAGCATGACCGCAGCCCGCTCTCCTTGCTCGATCGACAAATCCAAAATCGCAACTTGAGCACCCTCTCGAACATAGGCCCGCGCACATTCCAAGCCAATCCCCTGAGCTCCACCAGTCACCACGACACACTTGCCAGATAAGCTTCCAGACACTTCATAGACTCCGAATAGAACTATACATTTGAGCGCTCAAACGTGTCTATACAGAATTCCCGCACGAGAAGGCTAGATAGATTATCACTGACTAAATGAGAACTCTCCGGGGAAGGATAGGATTATGAGCGCTCTTATACAAAGAGAGTGACTTTCGAAAAAGAAAATAAAACGAACAAGAACGACGTCCGAATTAACGAAGCAAGCCTATCTCTCATCGGACGACCATCCAGGCCATCCAGGGGTTCTGTGCTAGCATCAACGCCATGCAAGAGGATTTCTGCGAAGAGGAGTCCTTCTTTGACAACGACTCGCCGGTATCGAATGAAAGCATCAAAAAAAACTATTGCCAGCCCACCTCTCCTGATCAAATCGTCCCTTGCGGAACAACTTAAAAACGAAATTGTTCGTGGCAACTTACCCCAGGGTTCTCGCATCATTGAAAAATTCTGGGCGAGTAAGTTTGGTGTTGCTCAAACCTCTGTCCGTGAAGCCATCAACATTCTTATCTCCGAAGGTTTTGCAACCAAAAATTCTGGACGCAGTGCGCGCGTTAGCTCATATTCTCCCGAGAAAGTGGCCCAAATCTATGAAGTTCGGGCTGCGCTCGAAGGAATGGCTGCCCGTATCCTCACCCAGTCCGGTCAGGATCTCTCTGCCCTGGAACATGCAATCGCCAATATGGCGAAATCCATTAAAAGCAAGGATTTGACGGCTCTGCTCGAAGCCGATCTTAGATTCCATTTGCAACTTTGTGAACTTACCGGCAATGAAGTCCTATCTCAGCATGCGCGCATGCTCTTGGTACCGCTCTTTGCCTTTGTCTCGATGCGTCTAGGAGGAAACGCAACGCTAGCAACAGCTTGGAAACCGGACCTCGAACGACACCGCGCCATGGTACGTGCTATAGCAGAAGGAGAAGCCTCGATCGCCGAGTTGACGGTTCGAAATGCTATTCTTCGCTTTGCCGACCATGCGAACCAGATCTGGCGTTAGTCTCTTTTCGCAAGTGCAACCCCGAGCTGTCGGACCGAATCCCAAATTGGTCATTTCCAAAACGCACATGACATAGTTCTCCCACAAACCCTCGAGGAGTATGGGGCTCGAATAGCTTCAAGGGATTCCCTAGCTTCGGGATGAATCCGAAGAGCGTGTTGATAATTGTCTCGGCAAATGCACCACCTCCAGTACATTCCCGCATGCAACCTTCTCGCTGCGCAATCCGAACCGGGGCATCGTATTCCCGCCGCCGTGGCCCATAGAATTCATGCGCCTGTGCGTAAACACCCTCGTAGATTGCCATTCTGGTCCGCCGCAGGAAAGGAACCGCGTCCTTCCAGTATCCGAGAGTGCACATCGCATCAACGGTAACTGCTGGCCACGCATCATAGGCGCCCATCGGGCCGTGATCGGGACGATCGGAGTTGGCTACTGCCACATCCAACATCGATTGGGCACGCATCCATTTCTCGGCAAGCAGTTCCCTTTGAACAAACTCAACCATCTCCTGACGCACTGTAGGCGGCAGATCTGCGGCCATAAACCTGCCAACCGTAGCGAAATCATAGCAATGCCTCATCTCAACCCGCTTACCATCCCGATGCAGACTTGCCCATACACCTTGGCCCGGCACATATAGAGTCATTACTGCCAGGGCAATGTCTTCTGCTTCCCTGCGAAGTTCATTCGCTTCCCCATGACTACCCGATAAATCGACAATGTCGGCATACTCGCGCATCATCCAAACGTTTGCAGCATTGAAGGAAGGCACTTTATTGATATAAGTAGGAACACACTCTAAAAGATTGGGGGCCTCTCCATAGTCCGCGAGCCTGTCGGATGGCTCACGCACCAGTTTCTTCCAATCCGTTGCCAAGACCTCCAGTCGCTTCTTTACTGTCTGATCGGCTATCTTCTCATCCAGGAATTTTTCATCTTGTGTTACGGACAAGTACGACCATGTCAAGCGAAAGATAGAGAGATCATTCGCTGCGTATCCTCGAAGGTCCCACCCTTTAGGACTAGTAATTCGCTCGGGCGAGGGAGGGCGTCGAGTTTTGAACACGATAACGGCATCCTCGTGCGGATCCTGTTCGAGGAAGAGCTTGATTTGCTCTTTCATCTGCTTGGGTTCAAGCATGGCGAATAAAGTCGAAAAGAGTGAGGTGTCCCAGTAATAGACCACACCTTTGGCTCGTTCCCCACTTGTAATAAAGGTTCTGTCACTCCAAAGGTTGGTACGGAGTAGGACCAGAAGAGTCAACACGCTTCGATAATAGATTTCATGAATCGCAGCATCGCTCGTGACTAGTGTAGGAGCATTCCCCGAAAAGAAGTTGTTCCCCGGGGTAAAAGCACTGTTCCAGCGATCCTCCCATACCTTCTTGGCACGAATCCACTCCGACTCGAACCATAATATGGGCGACAGATGTTGAGATTCTGCGTCTTCAGCACTCGCTCTCATGCAGAAACGAATTTCATGATCCTGTTCTGGAAGGAGGTTCAACTCCCATTCCACATAGGAATCGCTCGTCCCGGCCATCGGGGAATCGAAAAATTGGTAGATCGCATTCATCGCGAATTCCCGCGATCGAGCGATTAACTGCACTCCACCGCTGGCATCCCTGCGGGCGCCCTTCGTATCGATTTTGACGCGTATGGTCTTCCTTATTCCGCTCGTATTCTTAAACTTGACTCGCCATAAGATGGCAGAGTCCTCCATAACAAGACGGTTCGTCGTTACGATCTCGAGGTCCGGAGTCTGAGTACGCCTCACCGATTGATAGGCGAACCACTTACAACTCTTACTGTCATGCTCTGTGCCGTCGACCGACATGCGACAGAGGGGCAGGGTGTTATAGATATACCAGCGAGGCCCGGAATCCCTGTAGAGTTGTCCTCCGGGTAAAAAATTCACGCCGATCAGATCTGGCGCGCAGGCGGCCATCTCATGAAAATTATGAAGTGAAGGCATATGTGCCAATTGATCGCAGTCGAGCCATCCCGTTTCTAGCTCATCGAGTGTCGGAATACCCAACACTCCGGCGCGCTTCGTTTCGTGGATGGAAGCAAGTGAACGAGACGGAAGAAATGCCATGGCAAGTACCGAAGCACCTGCCCCGCAAAACTGACGCCTACTAAATATTGTCTTGGGTTGCACTCTTCTCCGGATCTTCGATCTGCTCATCGCTACGAACCTGTTCCTTCTGTCAGTCTGAAAACAAATGACAGGCAATCGAAACCATCAATTGCCTGTCAAAGAGACATTGATCGCGTTAGAAATTAAGGTGTAGACCCAACTGAATCTGCCGTGGCGGTAATACGTTTGAGGTTATCCGCCCAGCGCCGGGATCACCGATCGTTGTATTGGGAGCTCCATAGTTCTGGATGTTGAAGATGTTGAAAATCTCGGCCCTGAAATTAAGTGCGAGCTGGTCTTTGAACGGGAAGCTCTTGAATAATGAAGCATCCGCAGTTGCGACATGAGATGTTCGTAGTGAGTTTCGGCTGAAGTTTCCATAGGAGTTGACAGGAACTGCAAACGCCGCAGGATCGAACCACTTCAGTGGAGTTGGATGCTCCGGCTTTGGGTTACTAATCTGATTGGGTCTCGCATAGTTCCACCAGGAAAATGACGTTCCAATATTTGCAACATCCCCAGAGACGCTCAGATTATACGGTTGACCGGAGCGAACCTGGGCTACGCCATTCAACTGCCAGTTCCCAAGAACATAACTCGCGATCCCATGATTCAATAATTTCTTGTCACGTCCGAATGGAAGCTCGTATAAGCCGGCCATAGAAAAAAAGTGCGGGACGTCATAGGACGAAACGCTTCTGCTGTTGCGAAGATCGTAATAGTTCTGCAGAGCAGAGCTGCCTCCCGGCCCATTCTCCACATCGAAGAGCCCACTACCACCTTCATCAATCGATTTCGAGAACGTATAAGACACAAGATATTGAAGGCCATTGGCAAACCTCCGATCCAGTTTTACTTGCAGCGCATTGTAATCTGCAGATCCCCGGTCAGTGCTCATGAAAGGAGTGGCCGTAACCCATGGAAAAGGCTTACGTGCATCCACTTGCGCGGGCGTTCCAGGACCAGATGTCTGAGCCGTGTTGAAAATTCCTGTCACACTCATCCGATCAGAGTGACTCCCTACATAACCAACGGACAGGGCCAAGTTCGGAGCAATTTCGTGTTCCAACGTGACGTTATATTGCTGCGACCGCGGATCACGAATTTTGGGGTCCATAAACCATGTCACGGTATTCCAAGGATTGGGATCAGGCAGAGCCTTACCGATTGAACTAAATGTGTCTTGGATCGGCGTGGCAGATGCCCCCACTTGATTAATCGCCACTGAGGCAGTCACCGAACCGGTGGCTGGCCATGATCCAGCAAACCCCTTCCAGTCTTGTTCAAAACCCATGATCGGGTCGTAAACGATACCATACCCACCACGAAGCACAATCTTGTCTGTGATACGCCAGGCGATACCAACGCGAGGCCCGAAATCGTCCCATCTCGGAACTGGCCCCCAGGCCCGACCGTAAGGCGATAGAAGGATCTTGTCGCCATTTGGAATCGAACCAAGCGTTCCGTCACCGGGGATACACGGACTCTGACCCGTTTGACTGCACGGGGGTGGCAGCTTGTCCGCACCGATCCACCATAAGCCATCCACGGTAAGTCCATTCACCATCGTCGAACCAGATGGAGAAAATGGTCTGCGATGATCAAAGCGAAGGCCATAGGTTATCGTCACTCGCTTAGCAAAAGCCCAAACATCCTGCGCGTAGAAGGAATAGGTCGAGACACGATTGCTGTTGCTTACTGTGGTTGTATTGTTGATCTGAGATGGAAGGCCTAACAAAGCAGATGCAAGCGAGTTTCCAGTTGTCCCCACTTGTTGTGGATCTCCTGTCTGGTCATTCGCAAAGGTATATCCACCATATGCAGGGCTATTGGAATCATTTCCCTGCTTGATGTATTGCATGCCAAACTTTAGGTTGTGATTGCCAGCGACCCAGGTGAGACTAGGAGACCAGTTCTGCACGGGACTCTCAATAGTATTCGCGATCTGCATCCCCCCATTGGAATAGGGAGTCGCAAGGTTGAATACCGTCCCTCCGACGCTGGTAAAACCAAGGCCCTGCATGGGACCAAGCCCCGCACTGTCTTGCTGGAATCGTGAAAACGGCCTCTTGCTGATTCCGAATCGGACATCGGCCAACAATTTACTGGTTAATACTCCAGTCCATCCCACCCCCAGATTCTGTGCGGGCACGGACGCTCCAGTGCTCAAGCTAATGGTGGCAGGAGATAAGTTCGTCACATTGAGCCGGTCGTAACGAAAAAAGATGGCGTTCTTACTTCCCAGTTGCTCATCCAGCCGAACCATATAATGATCGGAATCATTCGAGTTGGAACGAGTCACGATTGCATTATAGAGAGGGTCTCCGGTGAGGTTGGGGCGCGCATAGTATGCCTTAATGAAGCCAGCGCTCACCGAGTTGATTCTGCTTGCAGGAATGACATTGTCTGGAAAAGCCATGCGTGTATAGCCGGTCGCCGCACTACCGCTGGTTGTCACAGGATCGTAAATATTGTTCGGCAGGATCGAGTGCGAAAAGTCACCCGCAAGTTCCGCGTCCGTGGGTACACGATATCGCGCCTGCGCTGCTTGCCGATAGCGCCATCCTTCATACCCGAAGAAGAAAAACGTGCGGTTCCGTCCATCGTAAACCTTGGGCAGAAGTACCGGCCCACCCACAGTGGCTCCAAACTGATTCTGGCGAAAAGCAGACGGCCCCGTTCTGTCCTGATCACGGAAGGTGTCTCGAGCATCGAAGATATTGTTTCTTACAAATTCCCACGCAGCGCCGTGAAGTGAATTGGTTCCGCTTCTTGTAACTACATTGATGACTCCACCGAGTACACTTCCATACTCAGCCTTGTCGTCGTGAGATTGCACTTTGAACTCCTGCATCGCATCAACAATCGGAGGGATAACATAAACGCTGCCCGTCATCTCGGTGTTAACCACACCATCCAGCAGATACAGATTGGAACGGTTGGTTTGTCCTTGGATCGATGGCTGTGCCACACTCGCCGTCGGTACACTAAGAACAGCCAGATCGTTCACGCCAACCCCAGCGCTCTGGGAGGTACTGATCGGAGTTGCGCCAGGTGTAAGCGTAAGCAGTTGGGTGAAGTTCCTTCCGTTGAGCGGTAATTGATGGATGGTCTTTTGATCGATTACGGTTCCGAGTTCGGAACTCGTCTTTTGCACCAGATCTTCCGTTTCGGAATTGACGGTAATCGTTTCCGTGGTCGATCCTGCCGCGAGCGTGACGTCCCGCAACACATTTCCCTGCACACTGAGCGATAGACCTTTGATTGTCGCGTCTCCAAAACCAGTCTTCTTGACCGACATGGAATATTCGCCAGGCTTAACAGAAGGAAAGGTGTACAAACCTTCGTGATTCGATTTCGTTGCGCTCGTGACATGAGTCGAAGTTTGTATCAGAACAATATCTGCATCGGGAATCACCGCTCCCGTCGCGTCCGTAATGCGTCCTGAAAGTGACGCATTCGCTGTCTGCGCTCGCATACTATGCGGCAGCCCACCGATCATGACACAGGGGATGGCCCACATCGTAAGGAACCGTATCTTCGCCTTTATTCGGACAATCGTTCCAAATTTCATCTTCCTTGCCTCCTCCACAGACCTCGGGAGGTCGACGGCCCTCCCCAAACAGGAGAACTGTATCTTTAAAATGATCTAAATTCAATAAAAAGATCGTATTAATTTTCTTTTTTGCTTATTTCGATCTCTAGCAACCATTTAGGCGATCTTTGGTCGAGGGCGGCGTTGCGCACAGGATGCGCCCAAAACTCCCTGAGAGATTCACATCGTTCCATTGGATTGCGCGAGCAGAAGGATTGAGAGGACGAGAACCAGCATGCCGGTAGCTTGAAGAGCAGACGCGCGTGCCGATGCTCCCTTCCATTCACCCATTGCAACTCCGACGATCCCGGCAGTAATCACGATCGCCGCCATAAACGTCGGCCATCCGATCACCAAACCGAAGCGCCCCATTCCGCCAGCGCCGATGCCGTACAAAATACTGCTTGCAAACCACAGCACGGCCATGAGCAAACCACCAACCCAATACCATGCAGTTCTCTCCGCAGCAAATCTGCCGTAGCTCATGTTGCGATGAAGCAACATCCCGCAATAAATCAGGTTCGGGATCGCGCCTGCTACTAAAAGTGGAAGCCAGACTGCGATATTACTTAAAGCGGGTCGAGCACCATGTGCCTTGGCGAACAGATCGATGGGTGTTCCCAGGGATATCCCGATGTTCATCGCCGCAGCCCCCAGTCCACTGCAGACCGCACAGATCAATCCTCGACGAAAATTGGACCCCGCACTTGTTCGCGGTCTTGACCGATCTCTGCAGTTACCGGCCCAGGCGCACAAGAACACCCCGCTCAAAACAACCGCGAGAGCGCCTCCGAATCGCAAATCCGTCGACGCGAAACCACGTTGAAGAGCAATCCGGAAAAAAGGCACGACGCTTCCCACGGCGGCAGAAAGACCTAACACGATGGAAAACGCGAGTGTTATGCCAATCATGTCAATGGCAAGTCCAAACAATACTTGGGCGACGCCCCAGGCAAACCCGCATGCCCCAATCAGAAGAAGAAGGCTTGGACCTCCCGCCAAAAGAGCGAATCCAAGCAAAGGAACGAACAAGGAGGCTGTCATCACGGGGAGTACGACGAGAGCAAATCCACTCCATACAAGCCATATGTTCTCCCAACCCCACCTTCCCATCAGCTTCATGGGAAGCGCGAAGCACGCGTTCATCACACCTGCAACCACCAGCAAAACCAACCCGGCAAACTCGTTCTCCATGACGTGGACTCTCCAATCCTGCCTCTTTTGAGCGCTCAATAATGCTGAGGCTAGATTGGCTTTTTGATATAAGTCAAATGATCTGGAGATAAGAATCGGATCGCTAGGTTACTTTAAGCGCTCTCTAAACTCGATGAACCTTAATTCCTATAGCTTCAAAAGGCGCGATAGCCTCATCCTTCGCACCCGTATCCGTAATAATTTCGTGTATCTCGCGAGTGGGACACAGCAGCCACTTCGACACACTTCCGATCTTGCTTGAGTCCGCGACCACGACCAAGTGTTTTGAATGACCGGCGAGTAATCGCAAAACTTCTGCCTCCTGGGGATGGGAACACGTCAGCCCATGATGGACTTCGAGACCATCGACTCCAAGAAACATAATGTCGGCAAACAATAACTCCGCAGATGTTGTTGCGAGAGGACCCACAAGAGTGAACCAGTTGCCGCGCAGATGACCACCCGTGACATACACATCAATGTCTTTGCGTGAACTCAATTCCATGGCGACGTTAACCGTATTCGTGACGATTGTGATTCCGCTTACGGTATTGAGACATCGAATAATTTCAGTTGTCGTGGTCCCGCCCGTCAGCGCAACCGTCGTGCCTGGAGTGATCATTTCCGATGCCCTTCGCGCAATTCGTCGCTTCTCTTCCGCAAAACTCCCGATCTTATCCTGAAAAGATGGATCCTTTTTGAACGGCTCATAGAACAGAGGACCGATCGGCATCGCCCCACCTCGAGTTCTTTTCAGAAGAGATCTCTGTTCGAGTTCGTCTAGATCGCGACGAATCGTGACAACGGACGCACCGAGTTCCGCACACAGTTCTTCAATCGTTATCTCTCCTACTTCCTGTAACCGACTAAGGATCTGCTCGTGTCTTTGTACCTGTTTCTCTTTGCCTCGGGCCATATCGATAACCATACAATGCTCGTTGCAGGGGATGACTGATATGCCATGGTCCCCTCTTTTATAATTTTCTTAATATAAGATTTCGATCTTAATTTTGACTAATAAGCGATGTATCGTTCATTATGAATGAATCATCGGGAAGCGCTGGGGGAAGGCTGAAGACGATATGTATGACAAGACCCCATATATTCAAGTCACTGCAGAAGATCGCGACTGCATTCAGGGATGGCCCGCTATCGGCAATAAAATCCGATCCTCCATACCCAAGGGAACAGGAGTGGTTTGCATCGAATGCTATCCAGGAGTGTCGATCGAGGAACTGAGTTCCTATCTCCGCCAAGAACTCGGTCCACATCGGCAACTGTTGGCCGCAGACTGGTACCTTTCTCCCGATCAAATCAATGAGCTTGTCGAGCCATATCTCACTGACGATCCGGTCTTTGGCCAAATGAACTCACTCGCGATCCGGGATTTCGTAGACGCCAAAAAATTAGATGCGGCTCGCACCGAACTAACTTCGGCAAATCCGGATGTCACAATCGTAATTGGTACAGGAGCCTCGCTCCTCATTCCGAACTTCGACGTTGTCATTTATGCCGATATGGCGCGTTGGGAGATTCAACAACGCCAGCGACGAGGCGAAATCGGCAATTTGGGAATTGCGAATCGAGCTGAACGTCCGTCACTCAAGTACAAGCGCGGCTTCTTCGTCGATTGGCGTGTAGCCGATCAACTGAAGACACAGGTTCTCCCCAAAGCCAACTTTTTACTAGACACCAATATTCCTTCCCTGCCCAAATTGATTACCACAGAGCTTTTTAAAGCGGGTTTGAACCTCCTCGCACATCAGCCATTTCGAGTGGTTCCTTTCTTTGATCCGGGTCCGTGGGGTGGACATTGGATGGAGGAAGTCTTCGGCTTACCACGCGATCAGGCAAACTATGCCTGGTGTTTCGATTGCGTTCCCGAAGAAAATAGTATTCTTCTTCGGTTCGGGGAAAAGACCGTGGAAATCCCTGCGCTCGATCTCGTGCTCTTTCATCCCATGGAGCTACTCGGGAAAGAGATCGTTTCGCGCTTTGGCGCTGAATTTCCCATTCGATTCGACCTCCTCGACACTTATGGCGGTAGCAATCTTTCCTTGCAGGTTCATCCCAAACGGGAATATATCCGACGAGAATTCGGGATGAAGTATACCCAGGACGAGAGCTATTACATCCTCGACGCCAAGCAAGATGGAAGCGTCTACCTGGGCTTAAAGTCGGACATCGATCGCGAAACCATGACAAAAGAGTTGAGAGAAGCACAAGAAAGTGATGCGATCGAATTTGACGCAGAACATTATGTAAATCGATTCCCTGCTCACAAACACGATCATTTTCTAATTCCAGCTGGAACAATCCACTGTTCTGGACGCGACACAGTCGTTCTTGAGATCAGTGCAACGCCTTATATCTTCACGTTTAAGTTGTGGGATTGGGGACGACTCGGTCTTGATGGTTCCCCAAGACCAATTCACCTGGATCATGGCATAGAGAACATCTGCTGGAATCGAACCACAAGATGGGTGGAGCAGGATCTGATCAATCGCCATAAGACGATCGCGGAGAGCGACCACTGGCGTGAAGAATCAACCGGCCTTCACGAGACGCAGTTCATCGAAACGCGGCGCCATTGGTTCACCGGAACTGTACCGCACGACACACAAGGAAACCTCAATGTCCTCAATCTTGTCCAGGGGCACGAAGCGATCGTCGAAAGCCCCTTAGGGCTTTTTCCTCCGTTTATCGTTCACTACGCCGAATCTTTCATCGTGCCCGCCGCTGTAGGGCATTACACCATTCGCCCTGCTGTCCCAGGTATGGCATGCGCAACCATCAAAGCTTTCGTTCGATCCGTGCCTGGGCTCGGCAACAATACGGAATCATGAAATGCAAATGGTACGAGACGGTTCTTCCCCTGAGGTGCACAAGCCATGTCCTCCCCGACAATATCAACCAATGACAAGGTTCTTTTAAGCTTCGACATGGGAGGCAGTCACGTCGCCGCCATGGCTGTGGACATAAGCAATCCACTGAGTAGATCCAGCGCGTCTCTTGCTCTAGATGAGGGAGGTTCGGCTACATATCTGCTGGATCGGGCCGCTGAGGCCGGTCGCATGGCTCTCTCTGCTTTAACCTTGTCTGGGAACATTGCAGGAATCGCGGTCGCGATTCCTGGACCATTCGACTATCCCGGAGGAGTCTCGCGGCTGCAACATAAATTCTCAGCCTGGTATGGCTTAAACATTCGTAAATGTCTCGCCGATCAGTTCGGACTCGACGGAACAAAAATCATATTTCTCAACGATGCTGATGCGTTTCTTCTTGGCGAATTACAAGAACCCTTCGCGGCGAGGGCCATTGGAATTACCTTAGGGACGGGAATTGGCGCCGCGTTTGCAATTGATGGCCGACCGGTTTCCGTAACGGATGTTCTCCCCAATGATCTTTATGCCCTCCCGTGGAGAGATCGCACGGTCGAAGATTTTGTCTCTACTCGAGGAATCATGAAACTGCAGGAAGACCGCGGGGGGAAATATCAATCAGTGAAAGAGATCACAAAGAACTCTTTCACCGATCCGATTGCATCTGAAATCATGTCGGCATTTGGAGACGAGCTTGGCCGCGTGATCGAAGTCTATCTCTTGCCCCTCGCACCCGATATCATCGTTTTAGGCGGCTCCATTTCTCGGAGTTCGGAAACATTCCTACCATCTGTCCTCTCCGGCAAAGATCATCTGACAAATCTTCTAAAAATATCCTCTCACTTTGAGAAAGCGGCTTTGCGCGGTTCAATCGTGGCCTGGTTTCGACAACAGACTGAATCTATTTAAAACCAATTGAGCGATAGGCGCATCCTCCCCAAAGTACTATGGCAAGGTCGAGCAGCTAGGTCGATTGGATCACGGAAACCATGCGAACCATAGAGCTTTTGGGCTAACGGGTTTCCGTGGACATGAGACTACCTACATCGCTCGGCGCAAATCATCAATGTTTTGGTCGCGCACACATCAACCGAGACGCAACGGTCTGTAACGGATTCGGGAGCATAAGCACAACGGCTCGCCTCCTTTACTCCGAAGGGAGGCCACATACCTGTCCTCGATAAGTGCCAGGTCGCTTTGGCTATCTGATCGCGGAGGGCCGTCTAAAGGCTCTCCGTCTCTCTATGGGCGGGTTCTGATCCACCACGTCGATCTAGAGCGCCCTGCCCAAGAGGGTAACCGCTCGTCGATGAAACGAACAGCTGCCTTAAACGTACAAAACGACAATCCCTAACCCTCTCCGTGAGGTTTATTTCACTACGTCCCGATGTAAAAGAAAGACAAAATGACACAAAGCGGCACAAGGCAAATCTCACGCTCTCCTCACTTCGGGGTATCGATAAATCATCAACGTTTATAGGGGTTTATGGTGGCCCGGGCAGGAGTCCAACCTGCGACCTTCGCGTTAGGAGTGCGCTGCTCTATGCAACTGAGCTACCGGGCCTTACAGCTTAGTGTATCGCGAGGGTATTTCGTTGCTGAGTGATAAACTTAAGGGTGGAGAGTTTATGCCCGAGATACAGCGTCGTCGTGCGGTTACGGTCAATATTGGTGGAGTTCGTGTAGGTTCCGATGCGCCGGTCGTAGTGCAGTCCATGACCAACACCGACACAGCGGATGTCGAAAGCACCGTTCAGCAGATTGCAGCTCTGGCACGCGCCGGTTCTGAGATGGTCCGTATCACGGTCAACAACGACAATGCCGCAAAGGCTGTTCCCTACATCGTTGAAGGTATTCAGAAGAAGGGCTGGAACACTCCCATCATCGGAGACTTTCACTACAACGGTCACCTTCTACTCACCAAATACCCTGACACTGCAAAGGCCCTCTCGAAATATCGCATCAATCCTGGAAACGTCTCTATCGGACGCAAAGACGACGATAACTTCCGCACGATGGTTGAGGTCGCCGTCAAACATCAGAAGCCTGTGCGCATCGGCGTCAACTGGGGTTCGCTCGACCAGGCGCTGCTCACCAAGATGATGGACGAGAACTCCAAATCGTCCGATCCACTGCCTGCGCGTGATGTCATGATGGAGGCAATGGTTGTCTCCGCGCTCGACAACGCCGCCGCTGCCGAACGTTACGGCCTGCGCCGCGATCAAATCGTTCTCTCAGCCAAGGTCTCCGGCGTGCGTGACCTGATCGATGTTTACACTGAGCTTGCACGACGCTGCGACTATGCTCTGCACCTCGGGCTTACCGAAGCTGGCATGGGCATGAAAGGTATCGTTGCCTCCGCTGCTGGTCTCGCTCCCCTGCTCCTCAGTGGCATCGGTGACACCATCCGAGTCTCGCTCACGCCGACCCCAGGTGGCGACCGTTCCGAAGAGGTTCGCTGCGGACAACAGATTCTTCAGTCCCTGAGCATCCGCAGCTTCATGCCCCAGGTCACCAGCTGCCCTGGGTGCGGGCGCACTACATCAACTTACTTCCAAGAGCTCGCCGAGCGCATCCAAGGATACTTGGCTGAGCAAATGCCTGAATGGAAGAAGCAGTATCCTGGCGTCGAAGAGCTGAAGCTTGCAGTCATGGGTTGCATCGTCAACGGCCCCGGCGAATCCAAGCATGCCAACATCGGTATCTCTCTGCCGGGAACCTTCGAGGAGCCGAAGGCCCCCGTCTACGTAGACGGCAAGCTCTACACCACGCTCAAGGGCGACCACATCGTCGAAGAGTTCCAGCAGATCCTCGACGGATACGTTGAGAAGCGTTACGGCAAAGTTCTCGTCGAAGCCTGATCGAATTCCTTACTCGCGAAGGGAGACCAGCCCGCGGCGAAGCTCTACCAGCGGATAAAACGTGCCTCGCCACGTCACTCCACCCTCGCGTACCGTAATCCACGACGAGCGAAGCAGCGAGTACAGAAACAACGCAGCTCCCGCTGGAAACAACAGCGCGTACCAGGGCGAGATTTTCGAGTGACGCGCCGAAACAATATACAGTGCCGCTATGGAAGCCAACGCGATCTCCGCTGGAAACTTCGTTTGCGCTGGAAAGAGAAAACCGATCGGCCCAAGGCAAAGGACCGCCAAGGCGATACAGGCAAACACAACGACTTCGATTCGGAAACGGAAGATGGCGAAGAGATTTTTGGTCATTCCCTTCACCACACCCATCGTTCCCGCTGCCCAGTGTAGGCTCACCATGCCTGGCGCCGTCGCGACTTGTTGGTGCAGCCCAGCAAGCTTGACCTTGCGCGCGAGCACAAGATCTTCCAGTATCTCCATCCGTAGCGCCTCGAATCCACCCAGCTTTTCATACGCTTCAGTTCGCAGCAGATTGAAGGCACCAATACCAATAAAGTCGCGCTTCGCTTTGGGATCGGCGGCCTTCCATGGCCGCGTCACCCACAATCCCATCACCCCCAGATAACCGAGCAGCACGCCTTCGCCAAAGGTCTTGACCAATGGCGTTGGAAACGTGACGAAGTGATCCGCTTGCGTCGCGACGGCCTGCGCGAGTGAACGGCGAATCGCTTCGGATTGAAAGATTACATCTGCATCGGTGAAAAGCAGGTAATCAGGACGCTCCATCACAATCGCATCCCTTGCAGCCAAAGCCATCGCATGTGGTTTGCCTAGCCATCCTGCGGAAAGCTGCTTTACATGCAGCACACGCAGACGCTCTGGATGATGAACCGCGAGAGCATCCATGATCGCTCCCGTCCCATCGGTTGAGCGATCGTCCACAGCAATAATCCTCAGGTTCTTGTAATCCTGTGCGAGCAACGATGAAAGACACAAAGGTAATGCGGCAGCTTCGTCTCGTGCAGGAACGATAACCGTGATTGACGGACTGCCTTCCGGAGCGCGATCGAACTTTGGTTCAAGCAGGTTAGGAATGTGTGGCAACCCGCATACTGCCGTTGCTGCCTTCCAGAGCCAGGCCAGGGTCACAAGCCAGGCGATGATGAGTAGTGCAATCATGCTGCAACAGGTTCCTCTTCGCCCAGCGGTGGAGCGTAACGCGAGCCGAAAAAGAAGATGATCGCAGCCAGAACAAGCGTAATCAAAGTCGAGCCCAATCCAAAACTAAGGTTCGATCGGTCGCTGACAGCTCCGATTACGCGCGGTGAGATGGCATCGCCAAGCGCATGGATGATAAAGAGCTGTCCAGCCATTGCCGTCGCTCGGACCTCCGGACGAACCGCATTGACGGTCGCAGCGTTTACAGGACCGGTCCCGAGAAAAATGAGGAAGATCGCGAGAGCGAGCGCAGGGATCGTCAGGTTTTTCGGACCGAAGAAGCAGACCAGGGCCGGTGGGACCGCAAGCGCCGCACTCATGGCGGGCACTAAGTAGAGAGCCTTCGGAGTCTTCTTCGACCAGCGCTGCGCAATAACTCCTCCGGTGATGGTTCCAAGCAGGCCTGTCACCACAGTGATCGCTCCCATCAGAAAAGCTGCGCTGGCCTGCGAACGCCCTCCAACGCGCTCGAGAAAGGACGGCATCCACCACGAGATTCCACCCAATGAAAACGTAACGGCGGCATACCCAAGGATCGAGGCAAGGTACGCCTTGTTCTTCAGAAGATTTAGAACGGTTCCCTTCTCAAACTTTGCCTTCTCGTGCTGACTGGCTCCGCGCTCCGGCTCCTTCATCAGAAAGAGGATGAGCAGGGCCAAAATCACTCCGGGAATGGCAGAGACGATGAATGACATGCGCCAGCCGTGGTGCTCCCCGACGACTCCGCCGACGAGATATCCAAGGGCGGCTCCGACGGGAATCGCGATGTTGAAGATCGTCATCACGCGGTTGCGCTGCTCAGGTGGGTAGAAGTCCGCAAGCAGCGCTGGAGCGAAGATTCCGAAGCTGGCCTCGCCGATACCGAGCGCTGCATGGCGCAGATTCAGTGATTCGTAAGAGTTCACCGACGCGGTGAAGAAGTTGATCGCACTCCAGAAGAGGGCCGCGACGACGATCATCGGTTTTCGCGGAAAACGGTCTCCGAGCCATCCCGTAATGGGCGAGGTGAGCATGTAAGCGAGCATGAACCAGAGGGTGAGGCTTCCGATCTGCTCGTCAGAGAGAAGGAACTCGTGCTTGATCTGCTCCTGCACGCCTGGAAGGATGTACCGGTCGATGTAGTTGACGAAGTTGAGCGCGGTGAGAAGCACAAGCGCTGTCGTCGCTCCGGCAACTGCACCGGTCACCCTGGATTTGGTTGTGGAGGCCATGTGAGGGAAAGGATAGCAGCCTCGAGGCGTTTCAGTTGACTGGGTGTCGGTTGGACAACAAACAACCCCTCCCCTCCCTACAAATGAGACAAAGTATTCGAAATAAATAAGATAAGTGTGTACCTGCGTCTTCTCTACCGCGTTAAACGATCACGTCCGACTCAAAATGAGCCGGACATATGACTTCTAATCTTTCCGATTTCTATTACTTGACTTATCTTTTTTCCTATTTCTATTTTAGCGAGATAGATGAAGAGATTCTGCAATCAAGATCTCCTCTGAATCGTGAGAGTTAGAGGAGATCCTGGCTTGACAGGATTTCTGTCCCCCAGCTGGGATGACAAAGGTATTGAGACAGAAAAACAGGCTGAGGTGAATGACTTCGATCTCACACGTAGGCAACGCAGTCGATCGCGAGGCCGTAGTCACCCGCAGGAAGTTTGGCAGGCTGAACCGTATTGCGTGCCGGAAAGACTGTGCCCCACTTACGGGTCTTGTACACAGCGTTCATGCGGTCGAAGTCTTTGATGTCTTCCATAAAAACATTGACCTTCAGTACCTTCTCGAGCGATGAGCCAGAGGCAATAAGATATTTTTCGATCTCATCAAGGACCCATTTGGTATTTTCCTCGATGGTTCCGGGAACCCGGCATCCGACACCGGAGACGAAGAGGAGATTGCCAAACGAGACGACAGGCGTAAACGGAAAAGGACCTGGAGTTTTTCCGGTAGCGTCTTTTTTGACGGTACGCGCCGCCGTTTGAGCCGATGCCACAGGGGCGGCCATGACGGCTCCCGTTGCGGCTGCAGCTGCGTTCTTCAAGAGACCTCTGCGTGTCGATGATGCCATTTTTAATCACTCCTTCTCAGTACGAATAGAAAACTCGACCATAGTATCGAATTCGACCGAACGTGAAATGAGACACTTGCCCGAGCAGGCCCGGTTTTTTTGAAAAATCCAGAAAAACACTGGGATGGAGCGATCTTTTGTGACTTATACTGGGCCTGTTGCCGATCTTCGGCTTCTTCCCTTGCGTGCTGGATGTAACACCTTCCCCCCAGCCTCTGAGCGCAGGGTTCCAGACATTTCTGCCCCATAGCAGTTTGCCAATGAGCAGTCATTGGTGTGCCCGAAACTCCCCAACCTCTGAGAGGTTTTCAGACCTATGCGCATTACATCCGTCGGTACGGCATTTCCGCCTCACCGTTATCCCCAGGCCGTGATTACGGAAGCATTGAAAGAGCGTATGCAAGACAAGCTGGCGATGCCCGAAGTCATGGATCGCCTTCACACGAACTGTGGCGTGGACTACCGTCACATCATGTTTCCACTGGAAACCCTGGGAAGCATCTCAGGCTTTGGTCCAACGAATGATGCCTGGATCCAGGGAGCTATGCAGCTTGGACAAGAGGCCATTCAGAAGGCACTGGACCAGGCTGGTCTGACTCCCGCAGATATCTCAGCCATCTTCTTTACTTCAGTCACCGGCATTGCGTGTCCAAGCATCGATGCTCGCCTTGTGAATCGAATGGGCTTTCCGCACGACATCAAGCGCACCCCTATCTTCGGATTAGGCTGCGTCGCCGGGGCAGCGGGCATTGCGCGCGCAGCAGATTATGTCCGAGCGTATCCAAAACAATATGCATTGTTGCTCTCCGTCGAACTCTGTTCGCTCACCTGGCAGGAACAGGACTCCTCTATGGCAGCACTTGTTGCATGCGGATTGTTTGGTGATGGCGCAGCCGCAGTCGTGCTTGCCGGAGAAGAGACGCCGCATGCTCTAAAGCCGACGAGCGTAGCGGAACCGTGTCCTCGGGTGGTGGCGACAAGGTCTACGTTCTATCCGGATACGGAGCATCTGATGGGATGGAGCATCAACCATAGCGGATTTAATATTGTGCTTTCAGCAGATGTACCCGAACTGGTCAACAAAGAGCTGCGAAAGACCGTAGAAACATTTCTTAGCGAACAGGATATGCACATGGGACAGATCTGCAGTTTCATCTTCCATAGCGGTGGCCCCAAGGTGCTGCTGGCGATGGAAAACAGTCTGAATCTTCCCTCAGGAGCCCTTTCAGCCTCGTGGAACAGCCTGCGCCGACACGGGAATCTTTCGTCAGCCTCTGTGCTCACCGTGATGAAGGAGTATCTGGAGAATCGCCCGGGGAGTCCAGGCTGTTACAGCATGATGGGAGCAATGGGACCGGCATTCTGCTCAGAGCTATTGTTGCTGCAATGGTAAGGAATTCACGCCAGAATGAGAAAAAAATTCTTATAACACTATTTTTATATGCAAAAATTTGCGTGTTTTCTGAAAAAGACTTTTCACAATTTTCCGCCCTGATTTTGTAAGTAGTTAACTCATGAATTATCGCCGGGGTGTGCGACAGCGGTAGTCATTGGTCATTAACGTGCATTTTATGAGCGATACGGTCGCACGATGCCGCATCTTGCTCATCTATTGGAGGTATACCTTCATGTTAAGACCGCTCGCTGTCTTTGCCTTGGCTGCTGCTTTTATTGCACCCACGGCACTTCACGCCGATTCAATTACAGGAACAGTCTCCGCTTTTGGGGATGACACCTTTACTTCCTCTACGATCCAATTTTTTGATGGATTCGTAGCGGGAGGACCTGGAGCAAATACTGGAACATTCGGTTTGTATTTGACGAATGGAAATCCAATTAATTTTTTGAGCGGTGTTCTTCCCTACACCCAGGGCCAAAACATGGTGCCGCCGGCAATCAGTCCGGTCCAACTTTTTACTATTACGGAAAACGGAGAAACCTTCGCGTTCCATATGACAGACTATAACGCTGAGTACATCAGCAATGTGACCGGTTGCCTCAATGCCACATGTCTCGATGCAACAGGCAATGGCTTTTTTACAGCTACGGGCGTCGTAGATTACGATCCAACTCCCGGCAGCTTCACCTTTACTACTCAACTCGTCAACGGGCAGACTTCAACAACATTCTCCGCATCTGCTTCTGCCGTTCCCGAGCCTTCGACCCTGGCATTGCTAGGAAGCGGAGTTCTTGGACTGGCAGGGCTGATCCGTCGTCGCGCAAACGCAATGCACACATAACAACAGCTTTCATAAAGGCAGATTCATCCCTCCATCTTTGGCTTCCATTGTGGGCTGAAGAGGAGGGATTTTTTTGCAGCTAGGAGCGCGGGCCTTTCGAGTCTTTAGGGCGAGGATAGAAGGCTTCGACGATGGTCGAGATACCACCGCGCGGACGGAAGTCGCCAACGACCCTGGCCCAGACGGGATCGGTCGCCTTAACAACATCGTTGAGAACCTGGTTGACGATGTTCTCCTGAAAAATGCCGAGGTTGCGATAGGTAAAGAGATATTCCTTAAGTGACTTGAGCTCCATGCAGCGCTTGTTGGGCATGTAGCGTATGGTGAGGCGACCGAAGTCGGGCAGACCGGTCTTGGGGCAAACCGAGGTAAACTCCGGGTCGTCGATGAGGATCTCGTAGGCCGGGAATTGATTGGGCCAGGTTTCGATCTCAGGAAATTTTGTATCCAGGCCGGAAGCGGCGTGATCGTCAGTGTAGCCGGTGGTCTTCTTCGATTTGTCCTTCTTGGGCATAGCTCTATTTTAGCGATATTTCATAAAGAGGGTGTTCAATGAACATCCAAGAGAGGTCAGGATGAGCGAGAAGATTCCGGCAGACGATTTGACGAGAGCATTGGTGATAAGGGACGTCGAGGACGCCTTACACCTGGGATTAGTTGGGGATACATACACAGTTCTATTGAATGGCGAAGACACGGCCGGACGTTACTGCCTGATCGATATGCATGTTCCTCCTGGGGGCGGGCCTCCTCCCCATCGTCACGATTTCGAGGAGACGTTCACCTTACTGGAGGGGGAGTTGGAGTTTACGTTTCGCGGAAAGAAGATGACGGCGAAGGCGGGGGAGACAGTGCATGTTCCTGCGAATGCTCCGCACCAGTTTCATAACGGATCGAAGAGCGTTGCGCGGATGCTTTGCATTTGTGCTCCGGCCGGACAGGAACGATTCTTCGAGGAGGTGGGAGTCCAGGTTGCTACGCGAACCCAGGCTCCGCCGAAGCTGGATGGCCCAGCCATGGAAGAACTCGGGAAGAAAGTGTTTGGGCTGGCTCCGAAATACAAGACGGAGTTGTTGTAACCGACTCTGAAATTTGCGCCTCTTGGATAGAACATCTGAGAACCGAGTTTGACTACACACGGAGTGTTGCGTCGAGAGAGAAGATTCCTATCGTTAAAGAAGTAATCGCAGCGAAAAGAATCTGCATGACGCATCAGACGATTTATCCCTCGATTCTTTACGCTGGCACTCCGGTGGTGCTGGCTGTGTCGCGCAATGAAGGCAGTACGCCGAATGTCACCCCAATCTCTTCGGCATGGTGGCTGGAGTGGAATTGCGTGTTGGGGTTTGACACGCATTCGAAGTACAGAACCGAGTTTTGAAGGTGCCCTAGGTTGGTTTATTTCCGAAAACGGCAAGAATGTGGATGCAAAAAATAAAGCTTCCTATTGGAGCGGCTGAGGCATAAGATTTCGCTCGGCAAATATGGAGGCTCGTATGTTGAAGCCTTTTTTCTGCTGTACGCTACTTCTCGCATCGTCGCCACAACAACCCACTCCTGGGCCGTCGCCGACAGTTATTCCCGCTGAAGCGGTGCGCATGGTGAATCCGGTCAAGACGACACCAGAGTCGTTGGCTCACGCCAAGAAGCTTTACGGGTACGATTGTGCCCTTTGTCATGGAACAATCGGCGATGGGAAGGGTGATGCCGTCGCCGACATGAAGCTTCAGATGAAGGACTACACCAATCCAGCTACTCTCAAAGACATGACGGATGGAGAGCTGTTCTACATCATCAGGAACGGTAAAGGCCAAATGCCAGCCGAAGAGATCGCGCGCGCAAAGGATGATGATGTGTGGAACCTGGTTGTGCTGGTGCGATCGTTTTCCAAAAAGTGAACACGAACATCTTCAACTTCACATCTCAGAATGGGTTATTGCATCTTCGCAACTCGATCAATAGCCTAGCCGTTGCCGATATGAACGCTCGGAGCTAGCCGCGATCTGTATTGGCGCAATCGTCAACTTCCGGCTTTGAGCCTAATCCCTGCGGCCTAGGGTCGGACGATCGTCGGAGTTTGAAGGATTATTGGGGTTGTTTGGATCGTTATTCGTCGTACCCGTGCGGCGTAACGTCGGTTTGTTGCCATCTTTCTTATCGTTGAGCTTGCGCTTGTTTTCGATGCGGGCAAGACGAGCCTTGACGTCATCGAACTCGCTGGTGGAGACAATGTAGTCCGGCCGCGGCGGCATAATGGTCGCAATTTCTTCCTCGGAACGATTGATACGGTCCGGCGTCTGCGGGTGATCGGAGAAGACCTTGGAGAGAGTGCCGGGTTTATGTTTCTCGAGGGCGGCGATCTTCTCGAAGAACTGGATGAACGCCTGGGGGTCGTATCCCGCCTTGTACATGTACTGAAGGCCCAGCCAGTCGGCCTCCGCCTCGTCGACACGTGAGAACTTGAGGAAGGTAATAGGAATAGCAAGCTGCGTTGCTTCGTATATGCCATAACCAGTCCAGGATCCCGAGGTGAAGATGATCAGCGGGATCGAGCCGATCTGGGCGTAGTTCATCTTGGTCATCTGGCGAGCAGCATGGTGAGCGCAAACGTGAGCAGTTTCGTGCGCCATGACGCCGGCAAGCTCAGCCTCTTCATCGGCTGCGAGAATCAGGCCGGAATTGACATAGAAGAATCCTCCCGGCAACGCCATAGCGTTGATCTCGTCGGAGTCGATGACCTTGATGGTGAAGGGCACTTTGCAGTCAGAGTTCTTGACGATGTTCTGGCCAACGCGATTGACGTACTCGTTGACGACGGGGTCGGTGACCATGTGGGCCGACTTTTCGATCTCCATCGAGTACATCTTGCCGTTACGGATCTCCCAGTCGGTGGAGTACCAGTTGCCAAGGCCGCGACCGCCGATGTTGCGGGTTCCGATGGCGTTGACGTCATCTTCACTGCCTGCCTTGATGTGCGGATCAAGGGCTTCCCCAGGAGAAGGGATGGAGTCAGCCTTTTTGCTGGCTTCTTCTTTGGCAGCCTTCTGTTCCTCCGGAGTAGCCGTAGGCGCTCCAGGAACAGGTTTGGAGCTTCCCGGGGGAGGCGCTGGGGTGGAAGAAGGCGTCTGTGAACTGGTCTGCGCGTAGGAGACCGTGCAGAGCACGAGAAGGGCGGCCAGACTGAGATGTACGGGACGCATAGGAAAGTCTCCTGGCGAGCTGCTTTCCAGGGAAGACACAACTCGGCCACAACTACTTAGACGTAGTATGCTCCTGAAAAGTCGTGGTAGACAAATGGGAGAAGCGCTGGTTTTGAATCCAGCCCCTCATGGCTTCAATGATGTACCTAGAAGATGAGCGAGCAATGTGCTGCGATTGCGGCAGTAATACCATCAGTGCTCGCATAGGCGACAGTGCGGGAGCCACGAGTAATATCGCCTGCAGCAAAAATTCATCGGCCAAAATATTGAAAGTAGCCCAGTTAAATGCTGAAGGCCCTCGAAAACCGAGGGCCTTCAAGGTAAAGAAAAGTATCCGATTAGGAGTGAAGCAGTTTACGGCGAACAAAACCAGCAGCTCCAATGATCCCTGTTCCCAAAAGCGCCAAGGACGAGGGCTCCGGAACGGGAGAAGTGGAGGTCGGAGGATTGCTGATACCAGACATTCCAGTCTTTCCGTCCGCATTCATAATGTCCGCAGCAAAGTAGTAGCCAGCGCTGTTCGCAACAAAGTCGCTATAGTTGATTCCAGAAGCATTGAAAAGCGTGAAGACGAGCGGGCCAGGATTGTGTGCGTTGGCTCCGTTGCCAGGGTTGGTGATGTAGTAGTCGAACGTCCCTAAGCTAGGCCCATTGGAGTTCACAGGGTTCGGAGAGAAACTGGAAAGAGTCCAGGGAGCGTTAATCGATGTCACCGAAACGGCCGGATCGCCAGCAAGATTGAAGGCAAACCCAGGATGGTTTCCTCCCCCTGAATTGACAAAATATTGCGCTCCCCCAGTAAGAGAAACCGTAACCTGCATATGGGTAGAGTCCACCTGTAAAAGGTCAACGTTGAAGCAGCAGTAACCGGCCTGGGAACCGACAAAAAGTGAGTCAGCCTTCGCGACAGGCACCAGAAGAGCTGCTGCAGCGAGAGCCATGGCAAATCGTGATAGAGCCTTGATGATCATGGCAGTCCTTTCTAAATATCTCTGTGAAGAGATGGAACAACCTACCCTATAGCATTTGGGTGGCCATTTCCAAAACGGCAAAAAAACCTAAAAATATCGAGTTTTCTAAATCAGACTGGGGGATCCCCAAGGACTTCCGAATAAATAGGAAAAACTTTTCACACGAATTTCCCTTGGATTTCCCTACATTTACCTTCCTGCTTACCAGCTGGAATAGCTGGTCCCGTCAGAACCGACCTCCTGAGCGCCGGAATGGACATCGTTGATTCCGGAATCAGTCTGATCAAGGCTCTGGAAGGTATCATCCTGGGCAGGGACCCAGGTATCGGTGCGATGGGTGAAGGGGTCGACTGGCATAGATTTGATGTAGCCAGCCTGCACCAGATCTTCAAGGGACTGGGGGGCCTTCTGCTTGTCGATCGTGTAGGAATCGATGGCAGAGCGCAGGGTGCGAAGGTCTTCGCGCAGGACCGCCTCGCGGGCATGGCGAACGCTCTGGATATACATTGGAACAGCGATCGCGGCAAGCAAACCGATAATGGTCATCACGATGACCAGCTCGATGAGCGTGAAGCCGCGAGATCTCTCCACCACGCCGCTTTGCGGATTCGGCCTGAGCGACAACCAGGAACGACGAATTGGTGAATTGGCTACCATGTGGAATATTTTGTACCGTCAAGGGCGGTTCCCTGCCCCTTCGAATAGACGTCGAAGACATTCTGGCCCCCGAAGGAATCAGAGTCGGGGTCGTCCTGATTCGACCGCATCCCCCATTCTGTGTTTCCTGTCATTGGGTCGACGGGAATACGACGGAGGAAACGAACCTTCTTTCCCTGAACTTCGACTCCATCGACCAGTGTCTGAAGATCGGGAGGATAGCCTAAAGAATCGGCCTTGACCTGAAAGGCGCCTTTATCCGCAGCATCCTTATAACGGTCGATCGCGGCCCGCATCTCCCAGAGGTCGCGACGCAGTTCACGTTCTTTTTCGCGGCGAACCTGAAAACGCGCGATGGGAATTGCCGCCGTCGCCAGGATGGAAAGAATCGCGACGACGATAATAAGCTCCACGAGAGTCAACCCGGCTTCGGGATTTGAGAGATTTGCACCCCGCGGATCCTTCGCTTCGACTACGCTCAGGGCAGGCCCCTGCGTCATTCCTCTGCGATGACTTCGCTCAAGATGTCCCCTTCTAAGGTCATGGAACGATAGAGGGAGAAAAGCAATCGAGTTGTGCAACACACTCACTTCACATGCACCACAGATTGTGAGCCGACCGCAGGCAGATTGGCCTGGGAGCTGTTCCGCGCACCTACCTTGACCAGCGCGAGATTGGAATCTCCCGCCGCTACGGCCTTGAAAGTCAGCGTGGCAACACTTCCCTGTCCGCTGACTCCCTGAACATTGGGCGGACGCGAGGTAGAAATGGTCACCAGGCCGTTGCCCTCATCTCGATGGACGATAGAGACAGGCTGGCCGTCACGTCCCAGAAGACTTCCGGCGTCTACATTCACCAACTGCAGAACGGCGGGATTGAACTGAATCTGCAGAGGCACAGCATAGAGGTCATTCGCACCGGATGCGTTGACGGAGACCTGGAAGGTACTTCCAACTGCCTGGTTTCCTGCAGGAGGCGCGACGGAGAGGCTGATCGGCTGACCAGCGGCTGGTGTCTGCTGCGGAGCGGTACTCGCAGGAGGCGTCGTGGATCCCGGAGGAGGCGGAGTCGGAGGTTGTGCCTGTTGCATCAACTGTTGCACAGCCGCAGAAGCAGCGTTGGCCGCCGTAGTCGGTTGACCGATCTGCTGGGGCCGAGCCGGGCCGACAAATTCATCCTGCGCCGAAAGCGTGGGATCCTGTCGCAGCTCAAACGAGTTGCTGGTACCAGTATCGATCGCACGGCGGTTGAGACGGGTCAGGACGGATTCACGAACGATGTGCGGAATGAGAACAAAGACAATCTCGTTCTGTTTTGTCTCTCGAGAGTTTGACGCGAAGAAGTATTTGAAGAGCGGGAGCTCGCTAAGGCCGGGGGTTCCGCTGAGGCCACGGTCCTCTTCTTTGCTGACCAGGCCAGCGAGGATGCTGGGTTCGCCTTCTTTGAGCTGGATAGTCTGTTCGACAACATTCTGACCAATAATAGGCTCGGTCACGCCCGAGATGGTCACGGACCCCTGCTGGGAGGAGACCTCCATGTGCATCTTGAGGGTGACCTGGCGGTCGTAATGAACCGTCGGAGTCATGTCGATATTGACGCCAACGTCAAGATAGGTGAACTGAGTCTGAACGCCGATGCTGGCAACACCCGTAGCTACGCCCGCGTTGTACGAACCAGTGGCAATGGGAATCTTCTGGCCAATCTTGAGTGAAGCCTTCTGCCCATCGGTAGCGCGGATGCGAGGATTCTGCAGGATGCGGGTGTCGCTGTCTGTCAGAAGAGCATCCAAGGTCCCGGCAGGAATTGTGACACCGAAGTTCGTGGCATTCATATTGCCCAGCGTGTTGAGCGTGAAGCTATTCGGCGTAGTGCTTCCACTACTACTGGAGGACGAGCTGCTACTGGAGGTGCTGGGCGAAGCCTGCGGAGTAATGGTGATGGACTGTGGCAGGGTGATGCCGAGCTTCCGTAATTTGTCGCGATTCACCTGGAGGATTGCTACGTCGACGGTGACCTCAGGCCGGGCGCGGTCAAGATCGTTCATCAGCTTCTGGGCAAGCAACAGCTGATCGGGCGTAGCACGCACCACGATTGCATTCTGGCTGGGGACAAGAGTGACTTTGGAGCTTTGGTCGAGAAGATTGCGTAGCGCCGTGAGGACTTCGTTGGCATCAGCCTGCTGGCTGGCATTGGTGAGATAGAAGGTCTGGACGGCAAGGTCGTCGAGGTCGCGGCGCTTGGTGGGATTGTTCTGCGCGACAAAGATGGTGTTCGATGTCACCGGCTTATAGAAAGTCCCAGAGACAGTTCCTACGATGCGAAGCGCATCTGCGAGGCTGACGTTCACCAGGTCAACTGGAATACGTTTAGAGGTATAGTCAGGGTCGAAGATGACGTTGAGGCCGGCAAGTTTGCCGATGGCCTGATAGACGTTGCGGACATCTTCCACCATATGGAGCGTGATGGGATCGTTCGAGACAGGCCTGAGCGTGATCGGTCCCGCAATGGTCGCCAGATCGGAGGTCTCAGGGAGACTAGCCTGTGGATTCTGGAGCGGTGCAGCCGAAAGCTGCACTGCAATTTCCTTTTTAACCTGGTCGAGTTCCTGCTGGGCGGTCTGATTGCCTCCATCAATAGCAATCGCGCGAGTGAACTCGTTGTAGGCCCCTTGAAGGTCGCCATTCTGACGGAGGACGCGCCCGCGGTCAACGTGCGATACGGCCGCTTGGAAACGCATCAACTCGAAGTGGGCCCGATAGCGCATGTCCTTCGGGCTTTTGATCATGGCCTGGCGATAGTCTTCGTAGGCGGCGTCGTAGTCATGGCGAGCTTCGGCGTCCTGGCCCCGTTTATCTAATGTCTTGGCGGACTGCGCATGGGCCACCGAGGCGCTGAAGAGAACAGTCAAGAAGAGAGCGGGAAGCGCCTGAGCGGCGCGCGAGGCGATCCAGAGATGAGAAAAATTCTTACCGCGACCCATTCTACGTTCGTCTGCGTCCTTTACACCGAAAAGAGTGAGGCGTCTGCCGGAGTACACGCCTGCCCCTGGATCTCCACCGGGGAGGACGCTGCCTGTGGGGGCGTTGCCTGCCAGGCTGTTGCGCTCGGGTGAGTATAGCATTCGCGACTACGCTTTCCTTCTTCTCTGGCCGGAAACCCAGCGCCCGGGATTTTCTACAGACCGGTACAGCGAGAAGAGGAATCGGGAGAAACAGGCCAGAGCTTTACAGCTTAGACGATACAAGACGATGGAAGTGAGACAAGATCCTGCTGCTTAACAGCATGTAAAATAAGAGATTCATGTCTCGTTCCCTCTCCAATCCGACTGCGGCTTACCAGCCGAAGACTACGGGAACCAAGCCGAAGGACCGCGACCCTGTCGCCTCCGGTCAGCGGGATGCCGCCGTCAACCGAACAGCGAGTCATAACTACTTCCTGACCGATCGATTTGAAGCTGGGGTTTCCCTGCGAGGGACCGAGGTGAAATCCATCCGTGAAGGCAAAGCCAACCTGCGGGACGCCTACGGCCTTTTGAAAGATGGCGAATGCTTTCTGCTGAACGCGCATATCGGGCATTTCAGCCATGGCAATACGATGAACCACGAAGAGCTGCGCACCCGGAAGCTGCTGCTGCACAAAGAGGAACTGCGCAAGTTGGAAGCCCTGACCCGGCAGAAAGGCTATACGCTGATTCCGACGCGGCTTTATTTTCGTAATGGACGCGTAAAGTGCGAATTGGCTCTCGCTAAGGGGAAGCAGGATTGGGACAAACGCGAGACGGAACGTCGTCGCGAAGCCGATCGTGAGGCCAGGGCCGCCATGGCTCGTGGGCAGCGCAGGTAATTCTGCCAGCACATGTAGCCTTTCTTCCTGCGATTTCATATTTTTCCCTCAGTGTTTCTAAACTTCTGTAGCCAAAAGGCATGGCGGCTCGGGTTAGGATGTTGCCATGGACATAAAGCTGGTATTTCAGGACGCAGCAGGATTGGCGACTCCCCTCCTCGCGGTACTGGCCGTTGATATCGCTATCGGGAAGGATGCAGAACCGCTGATCGCTCTGCTGACAACCTCGAGCGCGATTACTAATGCAGCAGCGGCAGTGATCGCCTCCGGAGAGTTTAAGAGCGGCTTGGGCGATCAGCTGCTGCTTCATAAACCGAACGGATTGAAGGCTGAGCGGCTGTTGATCGTAGGCCTGGGCAAAGCAAAAAACCTATCGGTGGATGAGGTCCGCAAAGGGGCCGGAGCGGCAATTCGGGCGGCCAAACCTCGCGGCGTTCGGCAGATGGCGATTGCCTTTCCAGAGGACCACGCTCTCTCAGACGAACATCTGGACAACCTCCCCTGCACGTTATTGTGTCGCGCGCTCGTTGAAGGAGCCGTGATTAGCGAACGGGATTGGGACACCTATAAGAGCGACAGGAAGGACTCGTCTCTGGAGAACCTCACTGTGGTTTCACCGACGACGGAAGAGTCCACCACAAAAGAGATTCAGCTGGGATTTGAAGAGGGGCGCATCGTCGGTGAGGCACAGAATTTTGCTCGCGTCCTGGTCAACGAGCCGAGCAATGTCCTGACTCCTACAGAATTGGGCAAACGCGCTAAGGCGATGTGTACCGAAATGGGTCTGAAGTGTGAGGTCTACTCCACAGCCAAGTTGGAAGATCTGAAGATGGGCGCTTTTATGGCTGTGGCGAAGGGATCGGCTCAACCACCCGCGTTAGTGGTAATGACCTATGAGCCAAAAGGAGAGAAAGGAAACACTCCACAAAGCGGCGGCCCAGTCATCGGGCTGGTGGGGAAAGGGATCACCTTCGATACTGGCGGCATCTCGCTAAAGCCAGCCGACGGTATGGAAAAGATGAAGTACGACATGGCCGGAGCAGCGGCAATGATCGGCGCCATGCGGGCTATCGCGCAGCTAAAGCCTGCCGTAAAGGTCATAGGGATCCTCTGTTCTGCGGAGAATATGCCGAGCGGCACGGCCTACAAGCCGGGCGATATCGTTACGGCGATGTCCGGCAAGACGATCGAGATTATGAACACAGACGCGGAAGGGCGCCTGGTATTGGCCGATGGTCTGCACTATGCCAAGACGCTGGGTTGCACGCATCTGATCAACGCGGCCACCCTGACGGGAGCCTGCGTGGTGGCTCTGGGGATGATCAACGCCGGAGTGTTCTCAAATAACGAGGACGCTTATGAGCGATTCGAACGCTCTCTTCGAGTCTCAGGAGAAAAATTCTGGCGACTTCCCTGCACCGACGATTACAAAGACCAGATCAAGAGTCAGATCGCGGACATCATGAATACGGGCGGATCGCGTTGGGGCGGAGCCATCTCCGCAGCAATGTTCCTCAAGGAGTTCGCTGAGGATACTCCGTGGGTCCACCTGGACATTGCAGGATGCGCCTGGAACGAAGAGGTCAAGCCTTGGCATCCCAAAGGACCGAGCGGTATTGCTGTCCGCTCGATTCTTGAGTGGGTCCGGACGTATTCAGCTTAGAACGAAAAAACAACCGCGAATTTTGTGGATTAACACGGATAAGAGCGACCTACAAATGCTTTTTATCCGTGTCGATCTGCGGGATCCACGGTCGGTCAACCTGCAAGGGTTTTTATCCGCTGTACTCCCTGAGTAAATTGATCTGCAGAAGCGATCAAGCTGATAACGATTCGTTCTGTCTCGGCCATACCGTAGAAAGCGCCGGGATGAACGATGACTCCCTCTCGTTCCAGCAGGTCCTCCGCGCCGACACCAATACGGGGAAGGCGAAGGACGGTGCTCCAACCAGCATCGGTATGCAGGGCTTCGAGGCCGGAGGCTTTGATCACAGCCAGATTTGCTGTTGCTCGCAGAAGAATCTGCTGCTGAATCGCTCCCCGTCCCTGGAGCCAGCGAGGTAGAGCAAACTGTGCGGGAGCATTCATGGATAGGAAGGTATCGGCGATCACTTCGAGCCGAGCCAGAGCGGGCTTTCGATCCTGTTCCGGTCCGAAAGCCGCGATCCAGCCGACTTTCATCTGAGGCAGGCCAGCAATCTTGCTCATTCCGCTGAGCACGAAGGTGAGTACAGGATGGGGACCGCGAGCGAAGGACTCAAGGCGAACCGTATCGAGCGGATAATCGAGAAAGACTTCGTCGACAATCAAGGCAAGTTGATGGCGCAGGCATATCTCTTCGAGCCGCTGGCGCTCTTCCAGGCTTGTCCCCTGACCAGTGGGATTGTTGGGATTCACCAACACAATAGCCCTCGTGCGCGAGGTAACCCTGCGCTCAAGCTCCGCAAAGTCGATCCACCAGCCGTAGTCGTAGAAGAGCGGATAAGGGCGAAGGCGCACATCTTCGAGATCGGCGAGAAAGTCGAAGAGTGGATAGCTTGGCTGAGCGACAAGTACCTCATCTCCCGCATCACAGAGCAGACGAAAGAGATAGCCATAGCCTTCGCTGGTGCTGGTCGTCAGAACCAAACTATCTGGATCGGCTTCCGCTTTATGGTCTGCGTAATAGCTCGTCACAGCTTCACGAGCGCGAAGCATTCCGCGGGGGTCAGGATCATAAAGGAGCGCGCGAGGGTCACTGAGTGGAGCCAGGATCGCCTCAGCATCATAATCAAACCCACATGTAGTGGGGTTGGAGACGGTGAGATCGATCAGATCGCGCCCTTGGGAACGGACACGGCGAATAGATTCGGCGAAGGCGCTTTCGGCAAGATCCCATCCGGTTCGGGATGAAAAACGTTGACTCACTCTTCAATGCTAATGGCATCGTCATATGGCTTCCCTACAATATGAAGATGACCCCTATTCAAGCAGTTCTCTTTGACTACGGCATGGTTCTTTCCACTTCTCCTGATCCCGCAGCCTGGCAACGGATGAAGGACATCTCCGGATTCGATGAGAAGACTTTTCACCAGGGCTACTGGGCCTTTCGGCACGCATACGATCGTAATGATCTAAATGGACTGACCTATTGGGCAGAGGTTGCCAAATCTGGCGGAACGGCTTTTACGCCGGAGCAGGTCCAGGAACTGATGGCTGCAGACATCGATCTGTGGACGCGTCTGAATATGCCAATGGTTGAGTGGGCGCAGCAATTGCAGCGTGCAGGCATGCGTACGGGCATCCTGTCGAATATCGGGGACGCCATGACCGAAGGGCTTTTAAAGAAGTTCGAATGGCTCGGCGGCTTCAACCACTGTATCTGGTCGTATCAACTCAACATGGCAAAGCCAGAGGAAGGAATCTACAGGGCAGCCGTCAAAGGACTGGAAACGCCAGCAGGCAACATCCTTTTTCTCGACGATAAGGCCGAAAATATTGAGGCTGCTCGCGCAGTTGGGTTGCAGGCGATTCAGTACAGCGACCATGATGCGTTCGAGCGAGAGATGGAAGAGCGCGGGTTCGCTACGCTCTTGAAACCGTAAGCAGTCGCAGGCAAAGTCAAGTAGCCGCTCCTTGTTATCTCACCGCGCTGGAAAGAGACACCGGGATCTGATCCACAATTTCGATTCCAAATCCTTGTAATGCAGGGACGTGAGTAGGCCGGTTGGTCAGCAGCCGAATTTTGTGAATTCCCAGGTCGGAAAGAATCTGTCCACCGAGTCCGACCTGGCGCAGGATTCGCTGCGCACGATCGTCTCCGTGCTCTCTGTGCCTCAGATCGCGATGGAAGGTCACGCGATTTGGAGCGGCGCTGCGATCAATTCCAAAGCCAGCACTGCCGTTGTGGAGATAGACCAGTGCACCCCGCCCAGCCTCAGCGATCATGCGAAGCGAGTTCTCGACAACAGCTCGGCAGTCACAGAGGCTTGCCCCGAAAACATCCCCTGCAAGACAATGCGTGTGAACGCGAACCATGACGGGTTCGTCGCTATTGTTATCGCCCCCCACATCGCCGTAGACCAGCGCGACATGCGACTCGCCACCATCGACCTCGCTCTCGTAGGCGATAAAACGAAAATCTCCATACGGAGTCGGCATCAGGGATTCAGCAACACGATGGATGTAGCGTTCGTTCTGAAGCCGATAGCGGATGAGATCGGCAACCGTGACCATCTTCAGACCATGTTGCTCGCAGAACTTCACCAGATCGGGCACACGAGCCATGGTGCCGTCGTCATTCATGATCTCGCAGATCACGCCAGCAGGAACCAGACCGGCCATCCGTGCGAGGTCTACGGACGCTTCCGTCTGACCAGCACGAACGAGAACACCCCCCTTACGCGCACGCAAGGGAAAAACGTGGCCAGGACGAGCGAGGTCCTGGGAGGTTGATTTGGGATCGATGGCAACACAGATGGTATGCGCACGATCCGCTGCGGAGATGCCCGTCGACACTCCCTCACGGGCTTCGATGCTCTCGGTAAAGGCTGTGCCGAAGCGTGAGGTGTTCTCCTGGGTCATCGGCCCCAATCGAAGATAGTCGGCTCGCTCTTCGGTGAGGGTCAGGCAGATCAGTCCGCGGCCGTATTTCGCCATGAAGTTGATGGCCTCGGGCGTGACAAACTCTGCCGCCAGCGTGAGGTCGCCTTCGTTCTCGCGGTCCTCATCATCGACGACGACCACCATCTTTCCTGCACGGAACTCCGCAACGGCTTCTCTGACATCGGCAAACATCGTCGCCTCCCTGAATTTAGGCCTTTCGTTTCTTTCGACTCTTCTCATCATACTTTCGACGCAAAAAGAGAACGCCACCCGAAAGGGGTGGCGTTCTTTACTCTACGGAACTCTCGTACTACAGGGTCGACTCAATCTCAAAGCCCCAGGCTTCCAGAAGTGCCTCAGGGATGTACTTCGAGTTTTTGTTCCGACGCGCCCATTCGCGCAGCCGGGTCGACCGGATGTACTGGTCGGGGGTCAGCTTGAACTCTTTTACGACCTGCTCAAACGATGTGACCGTTGGGACGACAGGGCCGATCGGTTCCGGCTTGCCCCAATTCGGATTTCCACGACGCTTTGCCATTATGCAAGTACCTCTTCCTATGTGTTGTGCCTAGGCTTTTCCTTCACAGAAGACCGCAAGGAGAAGAGAACACAAAGCTATTTTATGTCAAATTTCCCAATAAAATCAAGGGTTTTCGGCTATTCCGAGGGCTTCTCCGAACCAGCCGCAACCCCTTTGACTGCCTCAGTTATGGAGCGCTCCGGCATAGAATTTTGCGAGGTCGCCTTTCATCTGCCGCAGAGCGTCGACGTTCAAATAAACCATGTGTCCGGCCGGGTAATAACCGAATTCCACGTTCCCAATCAGCTTCGAAGGAAGCTCCATATGGCTCAGGTCATATTCCGTGGCAAAGAAAGGGGTTGCCAGATCGAAATAACCATTGGCCGAGAAGACCTTCAGCTTCGGATTCTTTCGCATGGCATCCGCCAGATCAAGCGCTGTATCCGGGTTGGATTGCTCATTTCGCCCCTGAACTGGAGCACGATGCTTGAAATCCCAGGCCTGATTCACCCCAGGCGCCGAAGTATAGTAGGGTTCCTGGCTCATGTACTTCAATTCACGCTGGATATAGTCATGGAAGGCCCCAACATAGGTTCCGCTGATACCGCTCTCAGAAGGATCGTATCCGGGTGTTTCGCCAGCTTCATCCGGATCCCAGCCCATGAAGCGGGCATCGTACCGCCCCAAAGTACGCTCATCATCGCGCAGAAGCTCTTTGCGAAACCGCGAGGCAGAGATACGCAGTCGGGCATTTTTGACGTACTCCTCCTTGAGTCCCGTAAAGGCAGCAACGCGGGCTGCAATGGCATTGAATTCGGCCTGGGGAAGACGATCTCCCTGGGCAAGCGCCTGAGCGTATGGACCACGGGCAAACTCACGGGCCTGCTGGACCCAGTCGGCCATACTGCCGGTCGCCTTCACCTTCTTGAAGTAATAACCAATCGCAGCGAATGAGGGGAAATATCCAATAGATTCAGTATCATATCCTGGATTTCTAATGTTGTAGTTGAGAATCGAAGACAGCAGAACGACTCCATTGAACGGGACTCCATCGTTCTGTAAGGCAGAGACAAGTCCTGCCGAGCGAGTCGTTCCATAAGACTCGCCAAAGAGGAACTTCGGAGAACTCCAGCGTTGATTCACCGTGATGTAGCGCTCAATGAATTTGCGGAAGGCTTGGATGTCCTGGTCGGTCCCAGCAAAGTCTTTGACGGTTCCCTTTCCTACGGCGCGGGAAAATCCAGCCAAAGGAGCATCGATAAAGACGAGATCGCTTTTGTCGAGCAGACTGTACTCGTTCTGCACCCAGTTGAAGGGAGCAGGACTGCTGGCCTCAGGACTCTGGGTGATCACCCGTATGGGGCCAAAAGAACCCATATGCAGCCAGATGGTCGCTGCAC
The DNA here is from genome assembly GCF_014274685.1 of Edaphobacter sp. 4G125. NCBI lineage: Bacteria > Pseudomonadati > Acidobacteriota > Terriglobia > Terriglobales > Acidobacteriaceae > Edaphobacter > Edaphobacter albus. The sequence continues at coordinate 1,904,219 of NZ_CP060393.1, read as the reverse complement.
CGGGGCCGCCGTTATAGAAAAAGGTGACCGGACGCGATTTGGCGTCAACCCCGTCCTGGGTATAGGCCACATAGAAGATGCTACCGTTGGGGTGGTCATGTTCGTCGCGAATAAGAAGGTTGCCGGCTGTTGCCGTGTAGTGAATCACCTGACCGCCCAGAGTAATATCGTGCTTGGTAACAGAGTTGGTCTCCGGCGGCACCGGGATCCCGACGTCTTCCTTCTTCTCCTCCTGGTTTTTAGGCTTCTCGGGTACCTGGGCCAGCACTTTCCCAGATACCGATACGGCCAGGACCATCACCGCTGCCAGACGCAATCTCTTCCAGGCATTGAGGCTCAAATGGAGGCTCCTTCTCTTCCGTCGCTGTCTTTCTGAATGCGTCCATCATACCTTCAGTCCGAGCTATGACAAGCCACGCAAGAGCGGTTCAGACGGCAGTATCAAGGCGAAAAGACTCTTTGTAGGGCTCCACGGGATACCCCTTCTGCTTCCAAGCATCCAGTCCACCATAGAGCAGCTTCACGCGCCGGAGTCCGAGCGCGAGTCCGCGTTGAATGATCTCGCGACTGGTCTTGTCGCCTGGACAGGTGCAGTACACCACAACATCGCGATCCTGCGGAATCAGGGCAGGATTCGACATAACATCTTTCGGAGCCAGACGGACCGCTCCTGGAATCTTCTCCGAGTAGGCCAGTAGATCGAGCGGCTGACGCACATCGAAGAGCAGGACTCGAGGCTCCGGGAGTAGCAGATCATGAAGAGTCTGAGCGTCAATGCTATGACCATCGAGTTCGCGTAACCGACTAGATCGGATACGCCAAATCACTAAGCCAATCGCTGCAAGCACAATGACCACCGTTACCGAAACTACGGTCGCGTAGAGCACTTGATCCTCCTTCCCACATTCCTTGGGCTATAGGTTCAGATTCCAATCAGGTGCAATGGGATTCTACCGGAACGATAGAGAACAGGCTGCGCCTCCTCCTCTCCCAAATAAACCGGGACTCTGAGTTCAGGAAAGCCCAAAACTCAAAATCCCGTCGATGAAAGGAAGGGTATTCGGCCAGTTATTTAGTCAGGCTGGGTGCAGAACGAAGCGAAACCGGCGCAGCACCTGTACTGACGCCGTCCTGTGATGCCTGGTAGGAAATGATGGTCTTCAGGGTCTCATAGGGCACGTTCGAAGTGAGCGGAAGCATGCGACCATTGATGGCCAGCATCGGAGTCTGATCGACACCGAGATCCTGGGCCAGCTTGGTGGAGGCGTCAACTTCCTTTTTCGTGTCGGCGCTGGCAGCACAGGCATCGATCGCATTGGGATCAAGTCCAGCTTTGGTCACCGCGTCTTTGAGGGTCTGATCGCCTGTATCGGAGGTCAAGGCTGTCTGCTTTGCAAAGACTTCTGTGGCAAATGGGAAGAAAGCACCGTTCTTCTGCTTCTCAACGCAATAGCCATAAGCAGCCGCTTTGAAAGCATAGGGATGGATCTCGGTCAGGGGAAAGCTCTGGAAAACCACGCGCGCATTCGGGAAGTCCTGCACGATGCGATCCATGGTAGCCTGGGCGGCCGCGCAGTGCGGACACTGCAGGTCAGCAAACTCTACCAGCAAAAGATCTTTGCTGGCAGCCCCGCGATAGGCTCCGTCGGCCCGTTCCTGGAGGGTCTTACGCGCATCTGCAAAAGGAGTCGCCCCAAAGGGAATGACCGCAGTGGCATCGGCAATGGCATGTTTGCCATCCGGCATAACAAAAAAGGCTGCCGAAGCAACCTTGGCATTTGGCTTTTTATCTGTGACGTAAACCACGACCTTGCTCACTCCAGGAGCCTGGGTGGTCTGAATCGCTTCTACGCGCCAGATGCGATCTGGATCGTATCCCCATAGAGCCTTAAGAAAAGAGTCCACTGTTTCCACAGTAGGAGTAGAGGCCGTGAAGTATTTGAGATTGACCGGAGGAAATGGGTCAGGATGACTGGAGGGATCAAGGGACTGAAGCTGCAACGGTTGCTTGGCCGCCGGTTTGGCCTGTGATGCTCCCGCAGGTGCAGGAGAAGATTGCTGGGCAGGTGCCTGAGCCGAGACAAATTGGGCTGCACAGACGAACGATGCCAATACGAATGACAGGGGGTATGCTCTCTTCAATTCAAAACCTTCCTTCGGGGTCGGCCGGTAGGCCGCGCTGTATTCGATATTAAACCTGAACCTTGACAGCAATGGGAAATCTACGCCCTGTGCCAAAGGACTTTTGGGTAACTTTGAGGACGGGCGCTGCCTGTTGACGTTTGTACTCACTCTGTTCCACGAGTTTCAGAACCGACCGCACGAGAGCAGGATCGATCCCTTGCTTTTTGGCGATCTGTTCGGCAGAAAGAAAACGCTCGACATAGGCCTCGAGAATGGGATCGAGGACCTCGTAGGGCGGAAGAGAGTCCGTATCCTTCTGGTCGGGCCTCAGCTCGGCTGATGGTGGCTTCTCAATCGTGTTGCGGGGAATCACCTCTCGCTCTCGATTAGCATAGCGCGAGAGCTGGTAGACGCGGGTTTTATAAACATCGCCGATAACAGCAAGTGCACCCACCATATCGCCATATAGGGTGCAGTATCCCACTGACATCTCGCTCTTGTTTCCCGTCGTAAGAACAAGCGCGCCAAATTTATTGGAGAGCGCCATCAACAAAGTTCCACGAATGCGGGATTGCAAGTTCTCTTCCGCAAGGCCGAACGAAGTTCCGGCAAAGAGAGGCTCAAGCGTCTTCTGAAACTGCGCAAAGACATCGTGAATCGGAAGTAGCTCGAAACGGATCCCCAGATTCCGGGCCAGATAACGGGCATCTTCGATCGAACCAAGTGAGGAGTACTCGCTCGGCATCCCGATGCCAACGACGTTTTCAGCGCCAAGAGCTTCCACCGCAATCGCAGCCACCAGCGCCGAATCAATCCCTCCACTAAGCCCGATGAGAGCCTTGCTGAATCCGCATTTGCGGATGTAATCGCGAGTGCCCAGCACAAGCGCCTGCCAGACCTCAGCGATCTCATCGCAACCAAGAGGAGCAGCGGCTGAAGTATGAGGAACATTCACCACAACGAGGTCTTCAGCAAAACAGGCTCCGCGAGCAACGACAGTGCCTGTTGGATCCAGAACCAACGAAGAACCGTCAAAGACAAGGCCGTCGTTACCCCCCACCTGGTTCACCATCACCACAAAAGCATTGTGCCGAGCCGCAATCGCCGCAAGCATTTTCTGTCGTACTGCCGGCTTGCCCTGGTTGAACGGAGAAGCTGAGATATTCACGATTAGGCGAGGATAGCGGTCAAGTTGCTCTGCCTCCGTCTGCCACTGCTGCATTAGCGCATCCACAGGATCAACGGGGTAAAGCTGACGAGGCCAGAAGTCCTTATCGTTCCATGCATCCTCGCAGATGGTGATCGCCAGGGGCTGGCCGTTCAAGGACACGAGAGACTGCGAGGTGGCCGGTTCAAAATATCGCTGCTCATCAAAGACGTCGTAGAAGGGCAGAAGCATCTTCTGCTGAACAAAAGTGGCCCGACCTTCCGCAAGTAAAACCGCAACGTTGCGGACTCGTTTTCCGATGGCCGAATCAACCGCCATCACCGAGCCGACGAGAAGAGCAGGACGCCCTGGTGCAGAAGTCCATGCTGCAAGCTCTTCAGCGGCCTGAGCCGCCCGATCGACAAAAGCCTTCTTTTCGAGAAAATCGGCGGGAGGATATCCGCAGATCGCCAGTTCAGGAAAGATGACGAACTCGGCTTGCTGTTCTGCAGCCCGAGCAGCAAATTCAAGGATCTTTTTTGTATTTCCAGTGAAATCGCCTACCGTGGGATTGATCTGCGCCAGAGCTATCTTCACGGCTCTAGTCTACCGCTTCCCTCACCGGAACGCAGGGTCTCTGTGACTAGCTCCCAGTTCCGGCGAAGACAACCCCGATGGTACGAGCAAGAATCTTCATATCGAGCCAGAGACTCCAGTTTTCGACATAGGCAGTATCAAGCGAGATATAGCTGTCGAACGACGGATCCTGTCGGGCTTCCACCTGCCATAGCCCCGTAATACCGGGCAGAACGTCAAGGCGACGCAGGTGCTCGATATCGTACTGCTCCACTTCGCGAGCGATCGGAGGACGAGGGCCGACGAGGCTCATATCACCATGCAGAACATTGAAGAACTGGGGCAACTCGTCGAGAGAATACTTCCGCATAATCCGGCCGACACGCGTAATCCGCGGATCGTTGGCAATCTTGAAGAGCACGCTGTCGCGCTCATTCATATGAGCCAACTCCTCTTTGAGTTTGTCCGCGTCCTGCACCATCGTGCGGAACTTGTAGCAAGAGAAGTCGCGGCCCTTGCGACCAACTCGATGTGCTCGATAGAAGATCGATCCCTTGGAGTCAAGACGGATCGCGACCGCAATCGCCAGCATCAAGGGAGAAAGAGCGATGAGGGCAACCGAAGAGAGCGTAATATCAAGCGCCCGCTTTAGCAGGAAGGCGCCCAGCGGAAAATCGCGGCGATGGAGCGGAATGGTCGGAAACTGACCGATATACTCCACAGGAGCGTTCCAGGCCAAGCCATCGTAGAGGTCCGGAACTACCCGAACATCGATACCGGCAAGACGTGCCTCTTCCACCATATTGATGACGAGCTTTTTGTCTCCAGGAACGGAGAAGAAGATCTCATCGACAAAAAGTGAACGCGCTAGTGAAAGGCAGTTGCGTACATCGCCCACAACATCGGTACTGCCAAGTTCCGCCTCGCGTTCCGTCAGAGCAATAAATCCTTTGAAGCGGTACCCAAGGTGCTGGAGCGATTCCAAATGATTGCGCAAAGCCTGTCCGACTCGCCCTGCTCCAACGATCAGCACATTGCGCGTTTCAATCCCAGCGAGACTGCGGCGATAGAAGCTGCGTCGTTCCCATGTACGTCGTGCGCAAAGCAAGAGGGTCGTCAAAAAGATCGTCAGCATGACGACCGTGCGGGAGACAGCGCTGCCATTGGATATATAGAGCGTTCCGCAAAGGATAAGACCGGCAGTCAGCGAAGCCTGAATCGTCATACGCTGTTCATGCAGTCCGCCGCGGGTTTGAACGGGACCGTAAAGTCCGTAGGAACGCGAAAAGAAGATCAGGCAGAGCGCATACCACAAGACATATAGCAACAGAACATGCGGCGTTGTATTGAAGAGCTGCGGAATAAGAAAAAGAGTCGTGATCCCTGCTGGCAGTACCCCATGAATCCGGAGCGAAGCGATGCCTGCAACCAAAACCGTAAAAAGATCCAGGGAGGCCCAGATTAGACTTGTGACTGAGGGACGACGAAATATGCCGGTAGCAGAACCAGCCCGATTGCCCTGGGCAACTGATTTTCGTCCTGAGACAATGACCTGCTGCAAATAGTCTGGAGTCGCCATAGCTTATGCCTCATAACCAGGTTTCCCAGGCGATAAAAGAAAAAGTTGGATTAGGACGGCTTGCAGGACTTACGTCAATCCGAACAGAACGTAACAGTTAATCAATTCGACACGAGATACGGCGTAAAGTTGTATGCAGTCACTTTGCAATCGTTCGTTGCAAAGTTGGTGATGTCTTCTTAGTTAAGATACCCGGGAAGCGCTAAGCTACGCAAGTGACGCTCTATCTTGTTTTAGATGAGAATGAGCTTTTTGTGGATTCCACAAATGTGGAATAGCGGCTAAGCAACCTTTTCTGATCTTCTCGTAGACGCATCCTTGTCTGTTTTTAAGTCACGGGGACAACAAGTTCATCGAGCTGAAGGAACTCAGATAGAATCGGATCGCTGCTTCTCTCCATCTCTTCCATCGTGCCAAAGAAATGAGCCTTCCCCGCGTGAAGAAAAACGACGCGGTCGGCAAGTTTTTTTGCGAAACGCATGTCATGGGTAACGACAATGCTCGTGAGATGAAGTTGCTCCTTAAGTCTTTCAATCAAATCGCCCAATAGATGCGCCATCAGGGGATCGACCATTGTGGTGGGCTCGTCATACAGAATCGCTTCAGGCTGGGCTGCCAGTGCACGTGCAATGGCAATCGAGCGCTTCATTCCGGTGGAAAGATCGGAAGGCAGAAGGTCTTCCATGCCGGCAACTCCCACCATCTCCAGCAAACCCTTCACCACCTGCATGATCTGTTCTTCCGAAAGCTCTCCTCGTTCGCGCAGAGGAAACGCAACATTTTCGCCAACGGTGATGGAATCAAAGAGCGCCCCGTTCTGAAACACCATAGTCACCTTTCGACGGACGGCCTGCATCTGCCGCTCGTCATAGGCTGTAATATCGTCACCCGCCACCTTGATCGTCCCGCTATCAGGCTTGAGAAACCCCATCAGCATCTGCAGAGAGACGGATTTTCCCACTCCGCTACGGCCCAGGATGCAGAGCGTTTCTCCCGGAAGAACGTAGAAGCTGACGTCTTCGAGCACCGAGACACCACCGAAAGCTTTGGAGACATGCTCAAAGGAGATATAGGGGCCAGGACGATTGCGATGTTCTGGAACGGCCTCCGCTGCGGCTTCGTTCTGCTGCGCGGCCTGTCCCATGAACTCTTCTACTACTGGAGCGACCTCGGCCGAAACCTCCGCCGTCAGTGGAACTGAGTCCTCAGCAGGCGGCTCCAACTGATCGTCTGAGATATGCGCAGAGCCGTCCTGACCCTCTTTTCCCAGAACATCTCGCCGGTCCCGCCCTGCGATGTTTTGCGAATCGTATGAGTTGTTCTGCGGCAGTTCTGGAGTATCTCCAGCCATTCCGTATCCCCTTCTGTATTGTTGCACTCCAATGCTGCAATGGATCCGCCGTCGCTTCATTCCTCTTCAAGAGCATTCAGATGCGATTGCACCGCGGCCAACTCCTCCGGACTGTTAAGATTTGCAAACCATAGGTGCGCTGCCGAACGCTGAGCAGGCGTCAGGCCTTCTTCCCTCCCGTTATCTAATTCTGAATAAAGCGAAAGGCCCTTCGTGGACTCCCATCTTTGGATCAGAAGAATCTCCTCGATCGAAACCTTTTTGCGTTCGGCCAACGTGCAGGCAGCCTCCTCCAACACGGGATACAGCTTGAATTTCGATTGACGCACCGCCTCCGCGAGAGAGGGAGCTATCTCTCGATGCAACAGGCAAATCGTCGGTTGAGCGACTTCATCCACTGTGAAGAATGCCACCCGTGCAAATGGTTGTCGAAGTACACGGCGAATCCAGGACCGAAGCAGAGCAATGGGAACAAAGGGCACGTCAACGGGAACCACCAGTATCCAGTCGTGGTGGCTCGAATGAGCGAGCGCAGCTTCCATTCCACCCAATGGGCCGCAATGCTCGTGCAGGTCAGGAACTGGCGGAGCAAACCCGGACAGATCCGGACGATTGCCCAGAATGAAAACTTCATCTGTTATCGCACCGAGCTTTTGAACAGCGTGCTCGATCAGCGATTTGCCTCCGAGCAGAAGGGTGGCCTTATCTCGCCCCATGCGCAAACTGCGGCCACCTGCCAGAACATATGCCGCAATCGGAAACTTTTCCATCTATGCCTGAACCAGACAGAAGAAACGGATGATGGATTCGATCCCGCGATGGAAGTTGGCCAGATGAAACTTCTCGTTCGGAGCATGAAGGTTGTCGTCCGGCAGACCGAAGCCCATCATCAGGGTCGGAATCTTCAGCTCACGAACGAAATCTCCCACGATTGGGATAGAGCCTCCTCCGCGCACGAAGACTGTCTCTGTACCGAAGACCTCGTGCATCGCCGTTGTGGCCGACTTCACGTAAGGATTATCCGTGGAGACGACGATCGGATCGCCGGAGTGAATCAGCCGCACGACGACTTCTACTCCCCGTGGAGCAATCGATTCAACGGACGCCTTGTACTGAGCAAATGCCTCAGCAGGAGTTTGGTTGGGAACGAGACGCATACTAATCTTCGCTATAGCTTTCGCCGGAATCACCGTCTTTGCCCCTGCTCCGATAAAACCTCCCGGCATTCCATGCACATCCAAAGTGGGACGCGCCCACGTGCGCTCCAGCACGCTGTAACCAGGCTCTCCTGTCAGTTCTGGTGAACCGACCTCGGTCTGCCGATAATGCTCCTCATCAAAGGGCAGTGCCTTCCATGCTTTAAGTTCATCCTGCGTAGGAGGAGAGATTTTGTCATAAAACCCGGGGATCAGAATGCGGCCATTCTCGTCCTTCAACTTTGTGATGATCTGAGCCAGTGCAACAAAGGGGTTCGGCGCCGCTCCCCCATACATGCCCGAATGCAGGTCCGTGCGAGCGCCGCGAACCTCAACTTCGGTATAGATCATTCCGCGCAAGCCAACGCAAAGTGTCGGAAGGTCCGGAGCAAACATCTCGGTGTCGCTGACGAGCGCAACATCGGCGCGGAGTTGGTCTCCATGCGCGCGGACAAACCATGCGATCCCCTCTCCGCCGACTTCCTCTTCACCCTCAATCAGGACACGAACATTCACCGGCAGCTTGCCTCCGTTCGCTGCGAAAAGCGACTCCAGCGCTTTGACGTGCATCCACATCTGCCCTTTGTCGTCGACTGCGCCACGAGCATAAAGATTGCCATTGCGCTCGGTTGGCTCAAAGGGTGGCGTTGTCCACTCATCCAGAGGCTCCGCAGGCTGCACATCGTAGTGGCCATAGCAGAGGACAGTCGGGGCAGAATCCGCGTGCAGCCAGTCCGCATAGACCAGAGGATGCCCATTTGGATGCTCTGCTGTCGTGGTCTCGATGAGGCGCACATTCTCCATACCGATACGGCGAAGCTCTGCGACAACCGATTCGGCGGCATGCCGCACATCTCCAGCATGCTCCGGCAGAGTAGAAATGGAAGGGATACGCAACAGCGCCTTCAACTCGTCTACAAATCGATCGCGATGACTGCGAGCAAATTCGATCGCTGCCGCGGTATTTTCCGTCATAAATCCACTCCCTTCGCGCAAATCAAACGCATATGCACGAAACATCAGTATGCAATGAAGCTCACACCGAAGTCAGCCTATTGGTAACAATATGCATCCAAAGAAAGAAAGGCGTAGGATGAACCCGCATTGGAGGAGAGTATTCATGACCACATCAAAAACCGATGGAAACATGATTGATAGCTTTGCCCAGTTCGATTTGGTAAAAGAGATCGCCGACTCTCGCAATAAAAAACCATGGTCTGCCGGCCACTATGCAAAGACTCTCTTTAAAAAAGAGGACTTCCGAACGGTACTGATCACCATGGAGCCAAACTCCCGGATGAAGGAGCATCACGCCGATGGCACCCTCTCGGTCCAGGTCATCCAGGGCGCAATCCGCTTTACCGCTCAGGGAAAAGCCCACGAACTTCGCACAGGAAACCTGGTAACGCTAGGAGCCTCCATCCCACACGAAGTCGAATCGCTCGAAGATTCGGCCTTTCTGCTGACAATCTCCTGGCCAAGCAACCAGGAGCTGCTGGCCATGAAGCATCGAGGCTATGGAACGTAATAGATATTTTGAAAGAGCGACAAGATGCAAATCCCGATCAAACGTGTATATGAGACCCCCGCTAAAGCAGACGGGAAGCGAATTCTTGTCGACCGTCTCTGGCCGCGCGGCCTCTCCAAAGAAGATGCCGCAGTGGATTTATGGCTCAAAGATGTCGCTCCCAGCAATGAACTTCGCAAATGGTTTGGTCACGATCCTGCAAAGTGGTCGGAGTTTCAAAAACGGTACCTGGCCGAGCTGCAGCATGACCACGACTCTCTTTCGCAGCTAAAAGAACTCGCCCATCAGAGCAAAGTCACCTTGCTGTATGGAGCAAAAGACGAAGAGCACAACCAGGCGGTCGTATTGCAGAAACTTCTTGAGCGCAAGAGATAACTCAGCGACAGTCTTCCGAGAGGTCGTCTACCATTCCCAGATTTTGCAGGCATCGTTGAAGCAAAGCATCCAGTCCAGCTAACTCGTGCTCGGAGACTCCTCTCCATAGATTGCCTTGCATGACGTGGGCCTCTTTTTCAATCGTCTTGATCAGCTCTTCCCCAGCCGGAGTAATTCTGGCCGTAACGATACGGTCATTGACCCGATCTTTACCACGAACGATGAAGCCGTTCTTCTCCAGATGTTGAAGCAGGGTCTGCGTGGTTTGGGGGGTAATGTAACAGGCTCGCGCAAGCTGCGCTCCAGAGCTTCCTGGTGAATTATGGATTGCGAAGAGAACCTGTAACTGCGCTGTCGTCACTCCCTGTGGACGCAACCTTTCATCCATGCGGGAACGGAAATGCAGCAGGATGCGCTTCATATTCCGCAGCGCCTGCCTCTGCAATGCGATGGGCTGGCCGTCGCTTTCTGCCTCAAGCCTCGTTTTGTGGTTTCGGTGTGCCACGAAATATCAGTTAGCTGATATTATATCAGTTGCCTGATATGTCGACTGCCGTCGCCACTCCGGACCTCTCCTTCGCTGCATGGAAGCCGCGCCATAACCCATGGCTCGTCGCCCTTACAGTCACTCTGGCGACCTTTATGGAGGTGCTGGACACCTCGATTGCAAACGTTGCGCTTCCTCACATGGCCGGAACGCTTGGCGCCAGTCAGGAAGAGGCCACCTGGGTATTGACCAGTTATCTGGTCTCGAGCGCGATCGTCTTGCCCATCTCGGGCTGGCTCTCCAATCGTTTTGGACGCAAGCGCTTCTATATGACCTGCGTCGCGTTGTTTACAGTCTGCTCGCTGCTTTGCGGTATCGCACAGACTTTGCCCATGCTGATCATTGCCCGCATTCTGCAGGGAGCAGGCGGTGGTGGGTTGGCGCCCAGTGAACAAGCAATCCTCGCCGACACCTTCTCCATCGAAAAACGCGGTCAGGCCTTTGCGGTTTACGGAATGGCTGTAGTCGTCGCGCCTGCCATCGGCCCCACACTCGGAGGCTGGATTACAGATAACTTCAACTGGCATTGGATCTTCTTCATCAATCTCCCCGTTGGCCTGCTGTCACTCTATCTGAGCAATCAGATGGTGGAAGATCCACCTCACCTGAAGCTGCGCCGCGAAGAAGCCAAGCACGAAAAAGTAGACTTCTTCGGCCTGGGCCTGGTGGCTATGGGTGTTGGCTTCCTAGAATTCACCCTGGATAAAGGGCAGGAGAAAGACTGGTTCGGATCGCAGATGATCACCACCTTCGCGATTCTCGCAGTGGTCACATTAATCGTCTTCGCTATCTGGGAGTGGAACCACTCGCACCCCATTGTCGATTTAAAGCTGCTGAAAAATCGCAACTTTGGAACCGCCGTCTTTCTGCAATTGATTCTGGGTATGGTGCTGTTTGGAAGCACCGTTCTGATCCCGCAATATCTTCAGGTGCTTCTGGGCTACACGGCGGAACGGGCCGGCATGGTGTTGTCTCCTGCTGGTTTTGTGATGATGGTGATGATGGCTGTCGCTGGCCGCACTCTGGGCAAAGGCGATCCTCGTGTCATGGTCGCCCTGGGTTATATCGCGACCGCCGCCGGTATCTATAATTTGACCCGTCTGGACCTGAACACCGCCTTCGGAACCGTTACGATATGGCGCATGCTCCAGGTCATTGGGCTTCCTTTTATCTTTATCCCGATCAGCACGCTGAACTACGTCGGAGTCCCCCTCGACAAGACCAACCAAATCTCGAGCCTCTCCAACTTCGCCCGCAACCTGGGCGGCAGCATGGGAACAGCCCTGTTGACGACGTTTATCGCCCGCAGCGCCCAGGTGCATCAAGCAGCTCTGGCCGCCAATGTGATCCCCGGCAGCGTTCCCTATCGCCGGTACATGGACAGCGTTATATCCATCCTCACCTCACATGGAGTACCCGCGGCTACGGCAGCACAGATGGCCGTCGGTCGTGCCTACCAGGAGATGCTCCGCCAAGCCTCCATGCTGAGCTACAAGAGTGCATTCTTTATCCTTTCGGTCGTGATCCTGTGCCTGGTTCCGTTGCCGTTTGTGATGCGGCTGCCGGATAAGAACGTCAAACCAGATCCGGAGACGATGGGTGGACACTAAATCCGGGCGTCGTAAGATCGGGTTTGGCGTTTCTATCCTGCTATGAATCACTTATCCATTTGCAGACATCTGAGCGGCTCTTCTCCGAAACATTTACACTGGAAATGTCGCTGACAGGCGACAGGAGATATGCCGTCTACAGACGGCATAAAGGACACAGGCTTGTTTAACTCAGTCATAAAGAAAGTCTTTGGAACCAGTAACGATCGCGCAGTCAAGCGCCTGCTGCCCCTTGTGGCCCAGATCAACTCACTGGAACCGGCCCTGCAGGCCCTCAGCGATGAAGAGCTTCGCAACAAAACGGCAGAATTTCGGAAACGGATCGCCGACGCTACCGCAGGAATCGAAGATGCAGACGAGCGCCATGCTGCAGAAAAGGACGCGCTGGACGCGATCCTTCCGGAAGCCTTCGCCGTTGTTCGCGAGGCCGGCCGCCGCGTGGTGCAGATGCGCCACTTCGACGTGCAGTTAATTGGCGGAACGGTCCTACACTCCGGCAAAATCTCCGAGATGCGGACCGGTGAAGGTAAGACCCTGGTCGCCACGCTTCCCTGCTATCTAAATGCGCTGGCTGGCCACGGCGTCCATGTCGTCACTGTTAACGACTACCTGGCCAAGCGCGACGCCGAATGGATGGGCAAGATCTATGGCTTCCTGGGGCTTTCTGTCGGTGTGATCGTGCACGACCTCGACGACCAGCAGCGCCGTGAGGCCTATGCTGCCGACATCACTTACGGAACCAATAACGAGTTCGGCTTCGATTACTTGCGCGACAACATGAAGTTCGAGCTGGCCGATCAGGTGCAGCGCGGTCACTACTACTGCATCGTCGACGAAGTCGACTCCATTCTCATCGACGAGGCTCGGACACCGCTAATCATCTCGGGCCCCACCGACCAGACCACCGACAAGTACGTTCGTGTGAACGTCATTATCCCCCAGCTCGAAGAAGGCGAACTGATCGAAAAGCTGGAGACGAAAACCTGGACCGGAGACTTCGTCATCGATGAAAAGGCTCGCGCCATCACCGTTACTGACGAGGGCTGGGAGAAGATCGAAAAGCTGCTCGACATCGGGAACATCGCCGATCCGGAAAACTGGGACCTGAAGCATCACGTCGAAACCGCCATCAAGGCCCACGCTCTCTACAAGAGAGACGTTGAGTACGTGGTCAAAGAGGGCGAGGTCATCATCGTCGATGAGTTCACCGGCCGTCTGATGCCCGGGCGCCGCTGGTCCGATGGTCTGCACCAGGCCATCGAAGCCAAGGAAGGCGTTACGATCCGCAAGGAAGATCAGACGCTGGCCACTATCACCTTCCAGAACTACTTCCGCCTGTACAAAAAGCTCTCCGGCATGACCGGTACCGCTGAAACCGAGGCCGCTGAGTTCGACAATATCTATAAGCTCGACATCGTCGTGATCCCGACCAACCGGCCGATGCTACGTATCGAATATCCGGACGTCGTCTATCGCACCGCGAAGGAGAAGTACTTCGCCGTAGCCGACGAAATCGCCCAGCTTCACGAGAAGCGTCAGCCTGTCCTGGTGGGAACCACAAGCATTGAGAAATCGGAGTTGTTATCCGAAATTCTCAAGCGCAAAGGCGTGCGCCACGTTGTTTTGAACGCCAAATTCCATGAGAAGGAAGCCGAGATCGTCGCTCAGGCGGGCCGCCTTGGCATGGTTACGATTGCCACTAACATGGCGGGTCGCGGAACCGACATCCTTCTCGGCGGCAATGCAGACTTCATCGCCCGTCAGGACCTCGTCCGCAAAGCCCAGGCGCGTGCTGTCTCTGCTGCCGAGGGAACCATCTCTCCCGTGGCAGGGCCAGGCATGTTCCGCTTCTACTACCAGGGGCAGGAGTTCGAGGCAACACAGGAGGCATGGGAAGCCGCTGTCGCTGCGCACTCAAGCGCCGCCCAGAAGGAACATGAGGCCGTCATCGCCGCTGGTGGTCTACACATCATCGGTACCGAACGCCACGAGAGTCGACGCGTCGATAACCAGCTTCGCGGACGCGCAGGACGCCAGGGCGATCCCGGCGGTTCGCGCTTCTATCTCTCACTCGAAGACGATCTGATGCGCATCTTCGCGCGCGAGTGGGTCTCGACCCTGCTGCAGAAGCTCGGCATGGAAGAGGGCGTCCCCATCGAGAGCGGCATGATCTCCCGTCGCATCGAAGCCGCGCAGAAGGCCGTCGAAACCCAGAACTTTGAATCCCGTAAACACGTCCTTGAGTACGACGACGTGATGAACAAGCAGCGTGAGGCCGTCTATGGCCTGCGGAAACAGCTTATGGGAGGCGTCGACCAGAAACAGCTCATCACGGACGACTATCTCTCCACGATTCTCTCCAACCTGCTCGACGAAAACGCTCCAGAGAAGGTCCACCCGGATGAGTGGAAGGTCGAAGCCCTGTTCTCGCAGCTTTACGATCAATTCGGCGTGCATCTTGAGAACGAGATCGATGTTTCGAATCTGAGCCACCATGAGTTGGGTGAGGCCATCTTTACCAAGTTGCAGGAGCGCTACGAGATCAAGGAGCGCATCCTGGGTCAGCAGGCAATGCGTTATCACGAACGCGTCGTAATGCTGAGCGTGCTCGACGGTCTATGGAAGGACCACCTTCTCCAGATGGATCACCTGAAGGAAGGTATCGGCCTACGCGGTTATGCTCAGCAGGATCCTCTGGTGGCCTACAAGAAGGAATCCTTTGAAATGTTCGAGAGCATGATGTTGCGCTTCCAGGAAGATACGCTGCGTCACCTCTACCGGATGCAGATCATCGGCCCGGATGGTACTCCCATCGAGAGCGTCGACCAGCTTCCTCCAGGCTTCGGAGGATTCATGCCCCCAGGCTCTGCCCTGGGAAATACTCCTCCAGCTGAAGAAGCCGCTCCACCACAACACGCCCCGGTTCCTATTCCTACGCGTGCTCCTTCCACCACCATCGATGCGCTGGAGCGTGAGTTCCAACAGAAAAAGCAGCGCGAGCTGGATCAGGCCCGCGCCGTGGGAACGGCTACCGCAACCAACGGCAATTCCCCACGAGTCACAGGAGCAAAGGTTGGTCGCAACGATCCATGCCCATGCGGTTCTGGTAAGAAGTTCAAGAAATGCCACGGGGCAGAAGCTTAGTCTCATAAAGAAAAGAAGAAGGGCTGACCTGATACGGTCAGCCCTTCTTCTTTTGCAAAAAATTATTTCTCTAAATCGTCCAACAGCAGCCGCGCCTTGGTCGCCAGCGTCTTGGCTCCTTCGACATCCCCTGAGTTCAGCGCATCCTGGGCCTGCTTCTCAAAATTTCTGATGCGACTCACTTGCTGCTTTTCTCCTTCAGCTTTCTGAGCAGATAAACCATTTAGCCGCTTTTCAATCGAAGTAATCAAGTCGGCGGCCTCCTGCTGCGCATGCGGATTCGCAACTCCCCCCAAGGAAAGAGAACCAATTGCGGCAGTCTCGGGAGAGCTGGTCGAGGATGGCTCTGTCTCAGGGGTCGATGCATTCGCCGTCGCCGTTCTTCGTCTGCGTTCGCGATGGGGATGAGCGCCAGAGGCCACGGGCACCGGAGGCAAGGTGATGTGTGGAGGCTGAATCATGGGAGGTGGTTCCTGGCGCGGAACTTCAACCAAATCGACAGGCTGTGTGATCGGAGGCAAAGGGGGCACGACTGGTTTGTGGCGGCAGCCGCTCACTCCAAAGACAAGCACACAGGCCAGCCCCAGAGATTGCATCGCGGATCTCGTCACCACAACCTTCCTATCCAACATCAAACGTGCTCTCCTATCACCCGGCGACTGGCTTCAGCCGCAACGGCCTTTCTCGTTTCCACCACAGCAATCGGCAACCGAACTGTAAATGTCGTTCCACGATCCTGAGCCTGGGGATCAGCATTCGATCTCACATCCAAGGCTCCGCCATGCATCTGCAGGATGCGATAGGTCATCGCCAACCCGATTCCACTCCCTCTTGTCTTCGTTGTGAAGTACAGTTCAAAGATACGCGGAAGAATCTCCGCAGGGATACCCGTTCCTTCATCCATTACCTCTACCACAGCAAATAGGTGATCTCGATAAAGCCGAATGCGTAGTCTTCCTCCCTGCGCCATCGCCTGCATCCCATTCAGAAATAGATTCAACAGTGCCTGTCGAACCAGTTCTGAATCGATCCGAACCATCAAAGGCTTGGCAGGAGCATCTACCTCCACCTGTATGCCATTTTCATGCATCTCCGCTGCCGTCAGCTCAATGACTGCATTGACTACCTGACGCATATCATGGTCACGCAACTTCATCTCCATAGGACGAGAGAAGTCGGCAAGCGTCTGCACTACGCGATCGAGCCTCTGCATTTCGCCTGCAAGAATGTCTACATGCCGCTGCGCTCCTCCAAACGCATCCGGCCCCGCAATCGCCAACTTGCTGCGTAACAGCTCCAGATGCACAACCATTGCGTTGATTGGGTTCTTAACTTCGTGCCCCACGCCCGCGGTGAGGCGGCCAATCGCAGCCAGTCGACGCGATATCTCCAACTCCTGTCCCAGTTGCAGCACAGATTCCAGGTCCCGCAGCGTCACCAGCGTTCCCAGACTGCCTCCTCCCAGACCATCATCGAACCGGTCGATGGAAAGCTGTACCTGCCGTCCATCTTCCAGGGTGACACTCTCAGCGCTTACCGATTCTCCCTCCGCAAAAGCAGAGTGCACCGCAGAGCCCAGAGCCGTACCGGGCGCAAAGATCTCCTCTACGCGTTCGCCAATCAGATCGTCCTGGGGCTGGTTCAGAAAATATGCCACCGCATCCGAGACCATCATCGCTCGGCCGTCTGCATTGAACAACAGCACACCATCCCGCAAGGCATCCAGCATCTGGTTCAGATTCGCTTGCAGTGCCGTGTACCCTGCCTCCTGCGAGCGCATCTGCTCCCCCAGCCGCGAGATCGTCTGCGACACCCGCACCACCGTATCGCTTCCGTCCTGATTCGATCCCGCCGCCGCCTCACCCGATTGCGAGGTTAGTTTTTCCAGTTGTCGGCTGATCTGCTCAATGGGCTGCAACGCGGCATTTGCCAGCACAGCAGAGGCAAGCATGGCAGCCAACGCAGCCAGAAGCGCGAACAGCCCAGCCGCTCTCAACCATGGTTCATAGGAGTTTCGAAGAAACGTCGATCGCACTCCGACATGGATCACGAGAAAGGGTTTTCCATTCCGATCCAGCGGTTGCATTGTGTCGAAGACCTGAGGTCTCCCGAAGACCTGCTTGCGCTGATACGCAATGCTGCCGTTCTGAATGCTTCCCAGGCTGTTCCGATGTTCTAGAGACTGCCCGACCTCCCCCGGATCTGTACTGACGATGGTGATGCCCTGGGCATCCGTAACGCTGACATCCTGCACTGTAGGCGAATAGCGAATGATGGCGTTCATTACATCCGTTAGCGGCTGGTAGTTGCGCAATGCATCTGTAACCGCTGCAGATAGCGCCTCATCGCTCAGGTCCGAAGGAGGATTAGCCCGCAGGCCCGTCTCAATCGCCTGCCTCGTCATCAATGTCACCTGGCTGGCGAGCACATCGTTGGCCGCTGCCGTCTGTTCGATTCTCTGTCGCAACAACTCTCCGACAAACAGAATCGACAGCACTGCAACGATCGCAAACGTCAGTCCAGTAGCCGACACCACCAGCTTCGTCTTCAGACGCATTGCTTAATCCACCACAGCAGATTGATTCGAGTATTCTTTGAGCTTGTTCTGCAATGTCTTGGAGCTGATCCCCAGAATCTCCGCAGCCTTGGTCTTATTGTTGTGGGTCGCCACCAGCGTTTTCAGAATCAGTTGACGTTCAGCCTCATCGACCGTCGTTCCCACCTCAACTCGAACCGTATTCTGGTCTTCGAGATAGCGCTCGATCTCACTGGGCCGTGCAGAATCCGACGCTCCTTCCATCGAACGACCTGCTTTACCCATTCCAGGAGCAAAACCAGGCTCCCCAAAGTTTGGCGGCAGATGCTCAAGTCCCAGCATCCCCGAGCCTGCCAGAATTGTTGCGCGTTCGATCGTATTGCGCAGCTCACGCACGTTACCAGGCCAGGAATAAACCGTAAGCCGTTTCAGTAAAGCATCCTTAATCCCCGTAACGGTGCAATTGTGCCGCTCGTTCATATCGGAGATCATCTTCTGCGCAATCAGGGCAATATCTTCAACATGCTCTCGCAACGGAGGCATCTGGATATTGAATACATTCAGGCGGTAGTAAAGATCGCCTCGCAGCTCACCTACGGCCACCGCCTCTTCCGGGTCCTTATTGGTTGCGGCAACCACCCGCACATCCACCGGCGTCTCCGTCTTGCTTCCGAGTCTCCGCAGTTTGCGATCCTCCAGCACGCGCAATAGCTTGGCTTGGGTCGCTGCGGGCATCTCGCCAATCTCATCCAGCAGCAGGGTCCCCCCCTCGGCCAACTCGAAGCATCCAGCCCTTCGTTCAAGGGCACCGGTAAATGCGCCTTTCTCGTGACCGAAGATCTCGCTCTCGATCAGTGTTTCAGGAATCGCCGCGCAGTTCACCGCAATAAATGGTTTGGTCCGTCGCGAGCTCAGCTCATGCAGGGCACGAGCAACCAATTCCTTCCCGGTTCCGCTTTCCCCTGTAACCAATACGCTGACATTCGATGGCGCGACTCTCTCGACCAGCGAGAAAATCTCCTTCATACTGGAAGATCTTCCTACCAACGGTCCTAGTACATCGTCATCGTGATGTATAGGCGCGATTTTCTCATGCAGGTCAAAGTCCAGATGTTGCCGACTGGCATTCTCCAGAATAACGCGAAGCCGCATCGGGTCCACCGGTTTAGGGACATAGTCGTACGCCCCTTTCCGCATCGCTTCCACAGCCGACTCAATCGAGCCCTGGGCTGTCATCATCACGACAGCAATGTGGTCCGGAAGCTCCGCAAGACGATCCAACAATCCCATCCCATCCATGCGCGGCATCTTCAAATCGGTCACCACGATCGCCGGCTTCCACGAGATCGCCTTCTCCAGGCCTTCCACACCATCGGCAGCGCCTTCCGTCCTATACCCCCAGCTCCCAATCAACTCAGTCAAACCGGTGCGTGCATGGATTTCGTCTTCGACGATCAAAACTCGTTCCAAAATTTCCTGCTTTCCTTAACCAGAGTTGTCAGATAGATATCTGCTTGGATGCCTCTGAATCCTTAAGTGTACCTCTTGAAAAAGTATTCCTTGGCAACTCCCTCCAACCCGAAAACTGTCACGAAACTCTAAGCCACTGAAGAGCCTTAGCTTATTAACGTTCAACCTTAGGTGCTCTCTTCAAGATACTGATATCCTTGCTCTGTGCTTGAACCCGAAATCAGCGCCGAAGACTTGGTACAGAAGATCCAGCAAAATGCACCACCCCTTCTGCTGGACGTTCGCGAACCCTGGGAGTTCAACATTGCAAGTCTTCCGGGCTCGCTCCTGATGCCCATGGGAGAAGTCTCTTCCCGCGCGCACCAGGAACTGGATCCAGATCAACCGATCGTCGTCCTCTGTCATCACGGCATGCGCTCCCTCTCTGTCACGATGTGGCTTCGTGATCAGGGATTTGAGCATGTGCAATCTCTTTCTGGCGGAATCGACCACTGGGCACGGGCAATCGATCCTCGCGTCTCCAGATACTAGGTACTAGCGAGAAAAATTTCACGTACTACGGCATTTTCTTCCTCTCTCTTTTTCCTTTTCGCCATCCTTTTTTCCCGGTTTCCGCATCCTACCTACCTAAAAGAAGCGGCGAAATGCCAAAAAAACACGATGGCTATGCCGCCTTCCGCTGGGGGCCTGTATGGATTGGGAACGTTGGCGTCTTGGTTCGAAGAGGGATGCAGAAAAAAAAAGAGAGCAAAGTCCACACCTGGATAAAACTGTTACCTTCGATGAACCTCTTTGGCAGCTCGCAGGTGACTTGGATCCATCTTTTTCTGTTTCCAGATACGGAACGGCGATGAGACAGGAAATTGACCGAAGTCTCGCATTGCTCGCAGCCATTGTGGACTCCTCCGACGACGCCATCCTCAGCAGTAACCTGGATGGAGTCATTACCAGCTGGAACAAAGGCGCCGAACGAACCTTCGGATACACCGAAGCCGAGATACTGGGCCACCACACTTCAGAACTTGCCCCCGAGGACTCCAAGGAAGACGCAGAGCGCGTCCTCAAGATGGTTCGGCGGGGAGAGACCGTAGACCACTATGAGACAATCCGCCGCCACAAAGATGGCAGCGACGTCATTGTCTCTATGACCGTCTCTCCGATCCGCAACTCTGCAGGAGAGCTGATTGGAGCATCGAAGGTCTCTCGAGACATTACCTCGATCCGCCGCGCCGAAGAAGCCCTCCGCAACGCCGACAAGCTGGCACTCGCCGGTCGCATGGCCGCCAGCATCGCACACGAAATCAATAACCCGCTCGAAGCCATTACCAACCTGCTCTATCTCATGTCGCAGGAGGTGCTCTCTGAAGAAGCCCATGGCTACCTGGCACTGGCTCAACATGAGCTCTCGCGCGTCTCCCATATTGCCGCCGAGACCCTCGGTTTCTTCCGCAACAATCGTGGGTCTGCTGCTACGACGTCGCTTTCCGAGATCGCTGACAGCGCGCTCTCTCTTCATCTGGGCCGATTAACAACATGCAATATCTTCGTCCAGAAGGAATATGCTCCCATACCCTCGATGTTTCTGAATCAGGGCGAGCTGCGGCAAGTCCTTGTCAACCTGGTAGCAAACGCACTGGATGCCATGCCCAACGGTGGCCATCTTCGGGTACGCATTCATCCAGCTTTCGATGCGCGGACAGGGTCACCGGGCGTCCGAATCAGCATCGCTGACTCGGGATCGGGTATGAGCGACGCCACCCTGCGTCAACTTTTTGAGCCCTTTTACACCACCAAGGGCTCAACTGGGACCGGCCTCGGGCTATGGGTCAGCAGCCAGATCATCGCCCGTCACAAAGGCTACATCAGCGTCCGCAGCAGCCAGGCTGCTGAACGCAAGGGGACAGTATTTTCCATCTTTCTGCCTCGGATCAGCGAAGCCCCTTCCAGCGAGGCGGCAGAACCAGGCTCGCGCCAACTCTCTCTACCTATCGAAGAGAGCGGCTCTACTTCGCGCGTGGATGCGTCTCGTCGTACACTCGCTGAACCTGCCCCACCGTCAACTGCGTATAACGCTGCGTAGTTGACAGCCTCTCGTGTCCCAGCATCTCCTGAATCGCCCGCAGGTCCGCGCCCTCCTCCAACATGTGCGTCCCAAACGCATGTCTCAGCGTATGAGGATGCACATCCGCTGCGAGACCTCTGCTCAATGCAATTGCCTTTACGATTCGTCCCACGCTACGCGTCGTCAGTCGGCAATCGCCGCGCATCCGTACATTGATCAGCAGCGGACCTTCATGTTGCAGAACACCTTTGCCCGCAGCCTTCAGTCTTTCTGCCCGAATGGGCAGATACGCGCGCAACGCAATCGCAGCCTCATCTCCCAGGGGAACCAGCCTCTCCTTGCGCCCCTTACCGCGCACCAGGATCGCCTCATCTCCCCACTTCACGCTGTCTAAATTCAACCCCACAAGCTCTGAGTTGCGAATCCCGCATCCGTACAGCAGTTCGAAGATGACGCGTTCGCGCTCCGGCCATGCAATTGGCTCACCTTCCATCTGTTTCTCGTTCTGCTTTGCTCCTTCCAGCGAATTGAGGACGCGATTGACTTCTTCGGCAGTCGGAACCCGTGGAAGATGCTTCGGCAACTTCGGCGTGCTCACCAGCAACGCTGGATTCTGTTCCACCAGCTTCTCCTTCGCAAGCCACTTGAACCAGCTCCGCACCGCAGCCAACGCTCGAGCTGCACTCGCCTTCGTCAGTCCCCGCTCGTACAGTACTCCCAGGTACGACCGGATATGCGTATGCTCGACCCTTCCAATGCGACCTTCCTGTCCAAATGTCTCTCCTAGATAAGCTGCGAAGTTGCGGATCTCACGTGCATACGCCCGCACCGTATGTTCCGAAGCTCCACGCTCATTCGAGAGCATCGCCAGAAATCGTTCTGCCAGCTCATGAAACTCGCTTTCTTTCGTAGCCTGTTCCATAAGCTATTCCCCAGACGCGATCTTTCTTCCCCGCGGATGATGCATTCGATGCACTTGCTTCAATCGCCCCAGAGCGACATGCGTGTACACCTGCGTTGTTGCAATATCCGCATGTCCCAACAATGTCTGGACACTGCGCAGGTCCGCGCCATGCTCCACCATATGCGTCGCACAGCTATGCCGCAGCTTGTGCGGGCTCGCATGATGGTTCGTCGACCGCACCATCTCCCACACCCACTGCCGAGTCAGCGGCCTGCCGCGAACACTCAGAAACAACGAACGCTGTCTTGTCACGCCTTCAAGCTCCGAGCGCCCCAGCTTCAGATATCGTTCCAGAGACTCCACCGCCGACCGCCCCAGCGGAACAATCCTTTCCTTATCTCCCTTGCCTCGAACCAGAGCTCGACCTGCATCCAGCTGCAAATCTTCTACGTGCAATGAGCAGATCTCGCTCACCCGCAATCCCCCGGCATACAGCAGCTCCAGAATTGCGTGATCTCGTAGCGCCAACCCATCGGCATCCGGAACCCTGGCCGCTACGCCGGTCCGCTCCAGCATCTCCGTGACTTCATTTTCCGCAAGACTCTTCGGCAGTATCTTCCAGCTCGACGGAGTCTCCACATTCACTGTCGGATCGTGCGTAATCTTCTTGTCCATCAACAGCCAGCGATAGAACCCTCGCAGCGCGCTCAGCTTGCGCGCAATCGAACGTGACTCAACGCCGTTCCTGCGCAACCCCTCCATAAATCCCGAGACATCTTCCTGCCGCGCCGTTACCAGGAGCCCGTTGCTCCCCTCGACATGCTCAGCAAACTGCTCCAGATCACGCCGATAGGCATCACAAGTCGCGGGTCGCATGCCCTTCTCCACGCGCAGATACACCATGTACTCCCGTACAATCTGCACGTTTCCGGGCACCTGAGGTTGTCCTTGCATGGCTTCATTATCTCCGCGCACGCCCCTCGCCAACCGTCGCACAATGCACCCGGTATCCACCTCGGTACGAACCGGACAACACACCCTCTCTTCCACAGGAGACCCCATTCACTCGCCAACCCGTTCGGCTTGCTAAACTTGAAGCAGTCATGTTTGAGAATCTCTCTGAAAAACTCCAGCGATCCTTTAAGAACCTCCGCGGCCAGGGCACCCTTACCGAAGAGAACATCTCCGACGCCCTGCGCGAGATCCGCATCGCCCTGCTCGAATCCGACGTGAACCTTGCCGTCGTCGACCAGCTCATCGAGCACATCCGCACCCGCGCTCTCGGTTCTCAGGTCGCCACCGCTCTCTCACCCACCGAACAGATCGTCAAGATCGTCAACGACGAGCTCGTCAATCTCCTCGGCAAGGACACCGCCCGCTTCCAGAAATCCTCGCAGCCCCCCTCCGTCATCCTCATGGCAGGCCTGCAGGGCTCCGGTAAGACGACCACCTCCGGCAAGCTCGCCCAGTGGCTCAAAAAGGCCGGACACCGCCCCATGCTTGTCTCCGTCGACGTCTACCGTCCCGCCGCGCGCGAGCAGTTGCGCCTAGTCGCTCAGTCCATCAGTGCCAATCTCTACGAGGGCAAGGTCGAGTCCGCGAAGCCCGGTTCCGACGACGTCCTCCGTCTCGCAAAAGAAGCCAAGCGCGAAGCCGCCAACTTCGGCTGCGACATGCTCATCGTCGACACCGCCGGCCGCAACCACATCGACGCCGAGCTCATGGACGAGATGGCGGCGCTCAAAAAGCTGCTCAACCCCTCCGAGATCCTCTTCGTCGCCGACGCCATGACCGGCCAGGACGCCGTTAACTCCGCAAAGGCCTTCAACGATCGCCTCGCCATCACCGGAGCCGTCCTCACCAAGATGGACGGCGACGCCCGCGGCGGCGCTGCCCTCTCCATCCGCCACATCACCGGCCAGCCCATCAAGTTCCTCGGCACCGGCGAAAAGCCCGACGCCTTCGAGCCCTTCCACCCCGACCGCATCGTCTCCCGCATCATGGGACACGGTGACATCGCCACCCTCATCGAGCGCGCCGAAGAAAAACTCGACAAGGGCAAGGCCGAGGCCTTCGCCAAGAAGGCCCTCTCCGGCGACGGCTTCACCCTCGAGGACTTCCGCGACCAGCTCCGTCAGATCAAAAAGATGGGCTCCATGAAGTCCATTCTTAAGATGCTGCCCTCCGTCGGCCCCTTCGCCGGAATGTCGCAGGCCATCGACAACGTCGACGAAGGCCAGTTCACCCGCGTCGAATCCATCATCAACTCCATGACCAAGCGTGAGCGTCTCGACCACGAGATCATCAACGGCTCCCGCCGCAAACGCATCGCCCACGGCTCCGGAACCAGCGTGCAGGACGTCAACAACCTCCTGCGCCAGTACGCCCAGATGCGAAAGGTCTTCAAGACCATGGGCTCAGGCGGCGGCATAAAGGCCCAGCAGAGAATGATGAGCCAGCTTCAAGGACGGCAGCGCTTCGGTAGATAAGGGAGACGAGAGTGATTCTCGAATGTAAGCATTGCTCTGCGCTTGTAGACGCTAAAGTCATCGCGACGCATGATGATGGAGGTACATACGACGATGAAGGCAATTTAGAGGACGTTCCAGGGAAATGGACTTTTGCATCCTGTCCCAGATGTCGTCTAGCCATGCTTGCGGTTCAATGCGATTATGGCCGTGGATTCGATGACGATCCTCCATCCAGAGTATTTCCCCCTCGCGACAGGCAGCTTGGATGGCACGTTCCGGACTCGATTAAAAAAGCTTTCAAGGAGGCGGTGGCTTGTTTCAAGGCGAAGGCCTTCACAGCCAGCGCCATCATGTGCCGGAAAACATTAGAAGGTTTATGTGCGGAACATGGGATAAAAGCCCCGAACCTATCCCAAAGCCTGAAAAAGCTGAAGGACAACCAAATTATCGAAGCCAGACTCTTCGAATGGGCCGAAATGCTTAGAACACTCGGTAACGAAGCAGCGCATGGTGTCGAATGCACAATTTCGAAAGAGGACTGTCAGGATACGCTCGATTTCACTGAAGCGCTTGTCCAATATGTGTTCACATACCAAGATCAGTTTCAGCGTTTCCAGAAACGTCGCAAGAAAAATCCTTCAGACGAATCAACCACTAACTGAATGCGGAGCTCGGCGAACCTGTCCAAAGATCGATGAGCGATTGTTATCTACTCAAGAGCGCTCACATCGGAGATTAGATTTGACCCTAATGTTCTGACAAGCGGAATGAATCTTTGGACGGGTGGCCCACATCTGACCGAACCACCACCAATCGGGTGCCCCATATCTGGCAAAGCCAGATGTGGGATCATTCGCGCAAAGCGCGAACCCGATACCCTAAAATCAACCCATGCCGCTGGGCCTTAAGCGCTACCAACAAGAAGACGACGACCACTTCATCACCTTCAGTTGTTACCACCGCAAACCCTACCTCAACACCCCGTCATCCAAAGACACCTTCCTGAGATCCCTCGAACAAACCCGCTCCACCTACGGCTTCGAAGTCCTCGGCTACGTCGTCATGCCCGAGCACATCCACCTCCTCGTCTCCGAACCTCCCCATGCCCCACTCTCCAAGGCCCTCCAGGCCTTAAAAATCTCCGTCTCCAGAAACCTCACTGAGCGCCCCTTCTGGCAGACCCGCTACTACGACTTCAACGTCCACACCCACAACAAGCGAGTTGAAAAGCTGAAGTACATCCACCGCAACCCCGTCACCCGAGGTCTGGTCTCCCACCCCCAAGACTGGCCCTGGTCCTCTTACCGCCACTACCTTCTCAACGAACCCTCCCCCGTCCTCATCACCCAACCCTGACTGAACCACCACGAATCGGGTGCGGGTGCCCCACATCTGGCAAAGCCAGATGTGGGATCATTCGCGCAAAGCGCGAACCTGACACCTAAAATCAACCCACGCCCGTCCGAGCCCGGAAAGTATAAGCTGTTCGAAGGAGACTGACATGGAACTCGCCATCTTTGTCGCTATCTTTGCAGCCCTTTTCCTCCCGCTATTGATAATTCTGTCGGGAGAGCGATGGAGAGCAGCAGAGGACAAGGCACGCGCACGCCGTATCGCCGACGCCAGGATGAATGCAAGACTCCTGCGATTCAACATCTGATGGGCGGGTGGCCCATACATCAAAATCCAACCGATACATCGGGTACCCCATGATTGGGATCATTCGAGCGAAGCTCGAACCGTTTTGCTTAAGGGCACGGCTTTAGAGCCTGCCCTGAGCGCAGTCGAATGGGTGCCGTAGAATCGCCCCACGAAGCGGGCTACCTCACTGCCGTAGGCCTGAGCGAAGTCCAAGGGACGAAGCGACTGATCTGTTCGCACCGCCACCCCGATCAGGCGATCACCCAAAATTCCTGTCAAGCCCCTGGGCTTTGTATAAAACCCACCAACACTCCTCATCCAAAACAAACCAAACCACTTCCCCACCGGAAAACAAATCCTCTGAAACTGCTTTTTTACTCACCTCAACTCTCTACAATAGAAGCAGGAACAAAAAGGCCCCGGCACTCGCCGGGGCTTCCCTATTTAACTCGCAGTTTTGCAATCGGATTGCGCCCGAAGTCCAGACTTAAACAATCTACTTTGAAGACTTTGCACGAAAACAAGGGGGATACCCATGCACAACGAAGCTACACTCAACAACGACTAGGCCGATAATGGCTACCAGTGCCACCACATCTTCCCCGATAACGCCCGCTGCGGTAGTCCGCGAATGCGCAACGAGCAGTTCTGCTATTACCACCACGACTCCCGCCGCCCCGTCGTTCGCCCGCACGAGCGACTCGCACGCCGCAGCACCTTCTCTCTCTTTACCCCCACCGATCACGATGCGATTCAGGAATCTCTCGGCGAACTCCTCATCCGCATCGCCGCCAACGATATCGACCCGCGCCGCGCCGGCCTTCTCCTCTACGGCCTCCAGATCTCCTCTGCCAACCTGCGCCGCAAGCAACGAGCTCAGCAAACCCAGCCGGTGAAGAGGTCGTAGAGTAGCGAAGAAAATTGCGATCGAAGTTGTTCTATCAGCGGCTCACTATGGAAGTCTGTCAAGTGCAGAAAGCACGTCAGCAGGTTCGGGACGAACGCGGAAGTCTGCGTGGCCTTCGGAGAAGGCGATTGTATTCTCCCGGTCAATGATGAACGTCGCGGGAATTGGAAGGCGCCAGCTTGCCTCGGTTGCGGTGTGATAGCTGAGCCCCGCATTGTTGAAGGGGATATTGACGAGAATCGATTGGAAGTAGCGACGTTGTTCCTGCGAGACGCTGTAAGCTACTCCGAACTGCTCTGCGATGGTGCATCCCGCGTCCGTGAGGAGCGGAAAATTCAACGCGTGTTGATCGAGCATAAAGACATTTTGGCGCGGGGCCTGGGGCGAGATTGCTACAAAGATCGCGTTTCGGCTGCGTAATTCAGAGATGAGATCGCGCCAGGTTTCAAGCTCGGTGACGCAGTACGGACACCAGCGGCCACGAAAGAATTTGATGACAACCGGACCAAGCGCGACAAGGTCACCGGAGTGAACCGGCTTGCCAGTCCGCGCATCGGGAAGAGAAAAGGCTGGTGCGGTTGTTCCAGGTTTCAGGATGCGCTCTTCAATTCCGCTGGCG
Organism: Edaphobacter sp. 4G125; assembly: GCF_014274685.1. NCBI lineage: Bacteria > Pseudomonadati > Acidobacteriota > Terriglobia > Terriglobales > Acidobacteriaceae > Edaphobacter > Edaphobacter albus. The sequence goes on along the minus strand of NZ_CP060393.1, from coordinate 1,876,432 downwards.
AAGAGTTCAGCGATCACCTTTTCTGAGAAGGCAAGGCGCTCCGGTTGCACCAGTGCACGGGTGTTCTGAGTGATACGGTCGAGCTGGTCCTGAAGCGAGGTATTAAGCGAGGAAGCCACGTATCTATTATCGCAGCCCCTTCGCTAACCAGCATGGTTCACTACATTGCGGTTGCCGTGGAGCCGGAGTGACAGGAGACCGTAGTGGCTGCAAGGCCTTTTTCGCCAGAAGGCTTCTTCGAAGAACGCGGTGAAGAGATCGAACCGTGTGTCGCAGGAAGCGATTTGAGCAGGGAAGTCAGGCGTTCAAAAGCCTGATCGCGTGCGGTTTTATTCGCAGGATTGGTGTTACCCGGGTCTTCTCCTGCACGCATAAAGCCATGCCCGGCACCATCGTAGGTAACGGGATCGAACTTTTTGCCCGCGGCCTTCATCGCCTCCGTGGTAGCTGGAAGGGTGGCGCCGATGCGTGAATCGTTTCCGGCATAGAAGCCATATACAGGAGCCGTGATCGTCGAGAAGTCCGAAGGCGGCGGGCCATAGAAGACAAAAGCGGCGGCGAGGTCTTTACGATGTGCTGCGAAGGCGAAGGATTTTCCTCCACCCCAGCAGAACCCGGCGGTAACAACCGTGCCGTTCGAGGCCGGAAGCTTCTTCGCATAATCGACGGCAGCATCGAGATCGGCATTAACGACGTCGGCGTTCAATCCGGAAACTGCTTTGGTGATGGCGTCCACTCCAGCAAAGGAGTCGGTTCCACCGCCATCCGGGCCAGAGCCGGAGAGCAGATCAGGCGCCACAACAATGTAGCCAGCCGCGGCTAGTTCGTCAGCCATCTCCTTGGCCCAATCCGACAAACCGAAGATCTCGTGGATCAGAACGACAACAGGAACTTTGCCGCTGACCTCGGGATAGACAACGAAGGCCTGCAAAGACCGGTTGCCATGCTTTAGAGTGACGTATTCGCGATGGCGCGGCGAAGCGTCAAGCTTTGTCTTCGCCCACTGCTGGGCAAAGCCAGGAACAGAGACGGTCAACACGAGGGCGAGGAGGCAAACCACAAGTCGGCGCATGCGAGGAGTGTATGCCGAGATAATCTGACTCGACAATGCAAAAGTGATGTGTGGGTTTATCTCCGCGACGAGCCACCCAGCAACGATCCAAGCACGCCACGTACGATCTGGCGCCCGACGGTGCTTCCCATGGTGCGAGCTGCGCTCTTGACCATCGCCTGTACAACGGTGTCGCCCCGGCGTGAACCTCCACTGCCGAATACACCTCCGAGCATCGTTCCTGCGGATTCAAGACTGCCTAACCATCCAGAGCCATGCTCGACTGTGCCTGCGCCTGCTCCGCCAGAGGCAGGACTAGAAGCTGCGGTCGAAGTCGCTACTTTGCCTTTTAATTTCTCGTAGGCTGATTCACGATCCACCGGTGTGTCATACACTCCTGCAACGACAGACGACTGAATAATTGCGGTCCTTTGCTCGGGAGTAATGGGGCCAATCTGGCTATGCGGTGGCAACACCATTGCACGTTCGACGATTCCGGGAATTCCTTTGTCGTCGAGGAAGGAGACCAGTGCTTCGCCGACCCCGAGCTGAGTGATGGTTTCCTCTACATCGAGCTTTGGGTTGGCGCGGAAGGTCTGCGCCGCGGATTTGACTGCCTTCTGGTCTTTCGGGGAGAAGGCTCGCAAGGCGTGCTGCACACGATTACCAAGCTGCCCGAGTACCGTGTCGGGGACGTCAATAGGATTCTGCGTCACAAAGAAAACGCCGATGCCCTTTGAACGAATCAGCCGGACGACCTGCTCGATTCGCGATTGCAGCACCGAAGGAAGATCGTTGAACAGCAGGTGAGCTTCGTCGAAGAAGAAAACCAGCTTTGGCTTTTCCGGATCTCCCACTTCTGGAAGTTTTTCGAACAACTCGCTCATTAGCCACAAAAGAAACGTCGCGTACAACTGTGGCGATTGCAGCAGCTTGTCTGCTGCCAGGATATTCACGACACCTTTGCCGTGCGCATCGGTTTGCAGTAGGTCTTCGATATTAAGAGCAGGTTCGCCGAAGAAGAGATCTCCACCTTGTTGTCCCAAGGCAACAAGTCCACGTTGAATCGCTCCGACGCTTGCTGCTGAGATGTTGCCATATTGTGTCTGGTATTCTTTGGCGTTTTCGGAGACATGCTGCAACATTGCCTGAAGATCCTTCATATCCAGCAAGAGCAGTCCATTGTCGTCGGCAATCTTGAAGACCAGTGTCAGAACGCCGGTCTGAGTCTCATTCAGATTGAGGATTCGGCTCATCAGGAGCGGCCCCATCTCACTGACGGTTGCCCGCACCGGATGTCCTTCTTTTCCGAAGACGTCCCAGAAGACGACGGGCGTACCGCTGAAGCCCCATTCGCCGAGTCCCAGAGACTTTACCCTATCCTCGAACTTGGGAGAGCTTTTTCCGGGTTGGCTGATGCCCGAAAGGTCGCCTTTTACATCGGCGGCAAACACTGATACGCCGATGTTGCTCAACGCTTCGGCCATCACCTGCAGGGTCACAGTCTTGCCGGTCCCGGTTGCTCCGGCGACCAGGCCGTGCCGGTTCGACATTCCAGACAGAAGGTATAACTCGTCTGCGCCTTTGGCGATCTCCATCTGCGACATTCCAGATTCCTCCCAACGTGTATCTATCAGCCTACAACGATGTGTCCTTCACCATGCGCACAACCTCAATCGACTCATTGGTCCCTACCGGAACCACTACCCGATCGACTTCGCGATAACCTTTCAGCGTGTATAAGGCAACACCGGTCAGAGTGCTTCCCATTTCGAAGCGGTGAAATCCAGCTTGCCTCGCTGCCTCTTCTGCTGCGGCCAGAATCTTACTGCCAAGCCCCATACGCGCAAATCGCGGATGGATAAAGATTGCTCGCACCTTTGCTGCATCGACTGCTGGATCCAGCAGTTCGGATTCAATTCTTTCCACCTGGTGGTCTCCGCCATACAGGGTCTTACGCTTCGACCATCCACCACAGCCCGCCATCTCGCCATTCTCGGAAAACGCGACCAGGTAAGTTCCGTCTTTAATCAGTTGGCTATCGAGAGTAAAGACGGTCCGCAGCGATGCGTCGATCTGGGCTGGTGAATAGTCACCAGCCTGAAGACCTCGTACAGAAGCATCGATCAATTCACGAATACTAGCAACATCTTCTGCTGTTGCTATACGCAAGGAAAAACTAGCCATTGGGTCAGTATAAAAGCGCTGTTCAACGGGTCTGCGCATTCGATCCGTTGAACAGCTGGAACTCACGGATTCCGGCAGAACCGATGGTCGAGAGAAGATTCAGACGAACACGCTGTGCTGTAACAGGCGGGAAGATATCGATCTTTTTATGTCCGATGGCCTGGGCATGGACGATCTGTTTCCAGGCTCCGTTCTGGAAGACTTCGATGCTGTACTCCTCGACGCGCTGGCCCTCGTTGAGCCATTCCATGGTGAGGGTGCGGTCGAAGGTTACAGGCTTGTCAAAGCGGACTTCGAGAGTGGCGTGGCGTTCGGGAGCTGACCAGAAGGTGGAGGGATCATTATCGATCGCTGCATTTGCAGGATCGTTGAGGACATGTGTTGCCTGGCGGGTGAGGTTATGCTCAGGCCCATAGAGGCGCTGGATGGCTTCGCCAAACTCGCGAAGACGGGTGGCGTCGGATTCTGGTAGGCGGCCGGTATCATCTGGTGCGATACCAAGCATGAGCTGTGCTCCGTGTCCGACGGTCTTGTTATAGACGTGGACGAGTTCATCAACGGTTTTGAGCGAAGCCTCATCATTGGGATGCCAGAACCAGTGCAGCTTGCGCAGCGGAGTATCGGCTTCGACAGGCCGCCAGCGCAGGTAGCCGGTGCGGTCGATGACGTTCCAGTTTTCGTATGGGACGGTGCCATCTTCCGACCCGACCCAACGGATGTCAGCATTTTTATAGAGTGCGGTGTCTGCGAAGACGAGGGTGTTGGGCTGATAGGTGCGCAGCTCTTGAACAATTTTGTCGAAGTCGTATGTGCGCCCGGCAGAGCCTGCGCCGTCGAGCCAGAACTCGGTGAGTGGACCGTAATGGCTGGCCAACTCGGTGAGTTGCGCGAGGTAGTACTTATCGTAAGCGGCTGGGTCAGGGTATCGAGAATCGTGCCGGTCCCAGGGGGAGAGATAGACACCGAAGCCAAGCCCAGCGCGATGGGCGGAGGCGGAGGCGAGACGGACGAGGTCGCCTTTACCGTTCATCCACGGGCTGGCTTTGACGGAGTAGTCGGTGTGAGCGCTAGGGAAGAGCGCGAAGCCGTCGTGATGTTTGGCGACGAGGACCGCATACCTTGCTCCTCCGGCTTTGGCGGCCTGCATCCACTGGTCGGTATCGACGTGGCTGGGATTGAAGACGGAAGGGGAGGCGGTTCCATCGCCCCACTCGCGATTGAGGAAGGTGTTGGTAGAGAAGTGGATGATGACCCCAATTTCGAGGTCCTGCCAAGCAAGTTGAGCTGGGCTTGGTTTGACATCAGGAAAACTTTGGGCCGGAGCGAGTGGCGTTAGAAGGGCTGCGGCGATCAAGACGATGCTCTTCAGGTTTGGCTTGGTCATGGATACTCCCCCCGGTACAAAAATGCACAAAGTATTCGGAAAAAACAGTTTAGGTTTGTACTTGATGGTTCGGACAGGCGATGAAATGAGCATAACAAAAGCCCGGGGAGTGCCCGGGCTTTTCCACTTGTCTATAGGTTTAGTTTAACAGGCGTGTCAAGAGGCTAGGGTGTGGAAAGCATTCAGGACCTGGAGCGTTGCTCGCGCTGGTAGGCGATTCCAGCCTGAAAGTTTTCGGCGATTCTCTCGGATTTGGCGATGACGACGGAGGCTGCTTCGGGTAGGAAGATCTCGCGGGCGGTTTCGGCAAAGAGGGCGAGCCAGCGAGAGAAGTGATCAGGGTCGAGAGGGAGCTGGAGGTGGGTCATCATGGGGTCGCCCTTGTAGCGGCCGGTGGTGAGCAGGACGGTAGACCAGAAGTTCTTAAGGGTGGCGAGATGATGGGGCCAGTCACCGACGATGGCGTTGAAGATAGGGCCGATATCAGGGTCGCGGCGAACCTTGTCGTAGAAGGTGTCGACGAGGGTGGAGATCTCGGCTTCGGTGATCAAGGGTTCCATGAGGACATTTTAAGACTCGCTCAGCCAAAATGACACCGTGAAGGATTAGCGTTGCCAATTCTCTTCAGCGAGGCTGCAGAAGATCCAGACGGGAGGAATCACTGAGTTCCTGCGAAAAGTCTGGACGGATCGTTGAGCGTTTATCTTCGTAGAGCAGCTTGTCACAGATGAGGAAGAGTTCCTCCCATGTGTCGAGGGAAGGCTGCATCTGGGCGAGTCCAAAGCTGGCGGTGATCTTTGTCTTGACCTGGCCGTAGAGGATGTCGGTTGCGGCGATGGAAGCTCTCAGGCGTTCGGCGATCTCGGTGGCTTCATCTTGCGCGGTATTGGGAAGAAGGATGGCGAATTCGTCGCCACCGATGCGAGCCAGAAGGTCGCCGGGACGGATTCCTCGCTGAAGGCAGGAAGCAACGGCGATGAGAGTGGCGTCGCCGCAGTGATGGCCATAGGTGTCATTGACTCCCTTAAAGTCGTCGAGGTCGATGATGATGGCGGAGAAGGGGGAGGAGTCACGCTTGCAGGCGAGGATGCTCTTCTCAGCGGCGACTTCGATTCCGCGACGGTTGAGGGTGCCGGTGAGCGGATCGGTGGTCGCTTGCACTTCGAGCTTGCCGCGCAGCATGGCGGCGGTCATCCAGACGTAGGAGATCATGATGCCGCCCTGCAGGGAGCAGTTCGCAATGAGAATCCAGACGAGGAAGGGGCCAGCATCGAGATAGTTTCGCGGCGCTCCATGGAGGAAGACTCCGGTGAGCCGCACGAGATTGCTGAGAGACAGCGCGGACATCATCAGGGCCAGCGAGGTACAGGGGATCCGGATCGCCGGATCATGGGTACGGAAGAGAAGGTAAGCAGTCTGGGCCTGCTGGAGGCAGAGCAGAAGGCTGTATGCGATGAGCCGTTTGCTGGTGTCGGGCTGAATCCAGCCGTACTGCACCATGGCGATGACCATCAGACAGAGCAGGCCGGCTTGGAGATAGAACTGGTGGGTGCGCGCGTTGAAGAAGTCGCGGACCGAGGCAAAGAGAAAGGCGTAGCCGATGGAGACGGGGATGGTTCCGATGAGGATGGAGATGGGAGCAGGAATGTGTCCGCGAAGGGACACAGCGAGGGCTCCAAGAAGAACAAAGAAGCTGTAGGCGCAGAATCCGTTAACCCCCTTCATTCCCTTATAGAGCCAGGAATTGGTCAGGGTGAGGACACAATACAAGGCAAGAAAGACAACATGCTCGACATGGAGTGTGTGGATGTCCAATGGGAGTGCCTCGGGGAAACCGAAAAGACAATTTTATGCCAATGGGATAGGGTTTGGTCACCTACTGTGTTTACCAATGAGTAATGGGGTGGCATCTCATCAGCCCGTTTTGAATAATGAGTCGTTTCGCCCTGCGGGTGCCCGATGGTCAGTAGTTTGGAATGTATGCTCCCGGCCTCTTGTAGATTGGAAGGCATAACTTTTACGGGAGGGACTTGTGAATCGATTCCTAGCGGCTTTTCTTCTTCCAGCGATGGTGGCTTCCGCGGCTGATCTTCCAAGCAAGAAGTATCTGGATCTTGCCAATATCAAAGTCATGGTTGCGGCGGCAGAGGCAAAGGCCAAAGAGCTTAATGTTTCCGTGACGATTTGCGTCGTGGATGAGAGCGGCAATCTGCTTTTTCTGGAAAAGGGCGAAACGGCCTCACTGAGTACGATTCAATTTGCTCAAAGGAAGGCCCGCCATGCGGCCTTCTACGGCAAACCTTCCAGAGAAGGAGCAGAGACGATCAAAAAGGGCAGCACGGAAGCGCTGGCATTTCCGGAATTCTTCCCGAATCAAGGAGGGTTGCCGATTAAGGTGAATGGGCAGCTTCTGGGTGGGATATCCGCGAGTGGAGCCAAATCGGAGATTGATGAAGCCATTGCGCAATCCGGTCTTGACGCGCTTCCCAAACAATGACGATCTGATGTCTACCTTACGGGGAAGCAATCGGGGTCGTTTGCGAATACGACTGGGCCTGAGAATCTACGTTCGATTTCGGTTCGGATTCATGGGTGGCCTGGGTTGAGGGTTGAGAGCGAAGCTGGGTTTGCTGAGCTCGTTGCTTGCGGCGCAGGTTGGCAGAGGAGATCTGGAGGCCGTAGAGGAGAAGACCGGCGCGGCGTGGGTCGATGTCGTTGGCGGCGATGCGGATGAGGAGCTCGCCGAGAGATTCCTGGATGGCGTCGTGATCGGTGGGGGTAAAGAGAGAGAAGGTGCTGCGACGTGCGAGTCGCTCGTGCGGGCGAACGACGGGGCGGCGGGAGTCGTGGTGGTAGTAGCAGAACTGCTCGTTGCGCATTCGTGGACTGCCGCAGCGGGCGTTATCGGGGAAGATGTGGTGGCACTGGTAGTCGTTATCGGGCTGGTCGTTGTTGAGTGTGGCTTCGTTGTGCATGGGTATCCCCCCTTGTTTTCGTGCAAAGTCTTCAAAGCAGATTGTTTAAGTCTGGACTTCGGGCGCAGTCCGACTGTCAAACTGCGAGTTAAATAAAGAAGCCCCGGCGTGTGCCGGGGCTTTGCTTCTTTCCCTACTTTCTATTGTAGAGAGTTGGGATGGGTAAATCAGCACTTTCCAGAGGTTTGTTTCTGGGTGGGGAAGTGGTTTGGTTTGTTTTGGATGGAGAGTTTGTACAGGGGAGTGAGGGGCTTGACAGGTTTGTTGGGACGCTGAGATTCAGACTCAAGCTATAGAGGGTAACAGCAAGGCTTTTACGATATGGGGCCAGCCCCTGGGAAAAGGTCAGGAAGGGGCCAAATGTAACGTAGGTTTAAGGATGAAATGTTTTGCCTTGCTCCATCATGGCAAGAATCATCTTCATCCGTTTTTCTCTGGTTTCCGGCTTCTTTGCCGTTTCGAGGCGATAAACAATCGAATAAACATTTGTTTTGTTAAGCGTATTAAAAAATGCCTTTGCTTTTTTATTTTTACTCAATTCCTTCAGAAAATCTTCCGGCGGGAGAGCATCCTTGGATGAAGCATAGGCAGTTTCCCATCGGCCATCTGCTTTTGCTGCTTCAACTGCCTCCATCCCTGCAGGGGTCATCTCTCCTGCTTTCATAAGGCGCTCTACATGCTGAGTGTTTATTTTCGACCAACCGCTTTTAGGGTGTCTTGGTGTGAATTTCTGAAGCCAGGATAGTTTGTCGAAGGTTTTTTTCTGGCCATCGATCCAGCCATAGCAAAGTGCCTGATCCAGCGCTTCAGCATAGGTCACAGATTTCTCATGCGAATCTCTTTTGAAAATGCGCAACCATATACCTTCTGAATTCACATGGTTTTTCTCCAACCAATGTCGGAAATCCACCGCTGTTTTGAAATGCAAGGTTTGCATAAATTGTGTCCCTTTACTGCATCATAGTCAGAAGAGTTTTTGTAGTTGCCCAGTTCCGTGTTGTAGCACCGGCAGACAATTTCTTTTCGATAGCGGTATTAGAGAGCTTGGTATTTCCATACCTATTGGGACAATAGAGATAAATTTCACGACCAATGATATAAAACTGCTCCCGGCCCAATCACCAAAAGCAATCGAAGATCGGCTGCCTATATGGGGATACGGCCTAGAAGCGGTTCGCGCCTGCGAATGCTCCCCTTCATGCGATGAAACCGCATGAAGAGGACACCCGATAAAACGATTAAAAGAAATAAGCCGCAGATCTTCTGAACTGCGGCTATTTGAGGTTCCTCTACTTATTCTTTCGATACAACTCAATCAGGTTCGTTGTCGAGCTGTCGTGATCCAGCTTCGGCTTGTCCTTTGATTCCAGCTCACCCAGAATCTTCGTCGCCAGAACCTTGCCCAGCTCAACACCCCACTGATCGAAGGAATCAATGTTCCAGATCACACCCTGGGTAAACACTGCATGTTCATACAGCGCCACCAACTTGCCCAATGCAGCTGGGGTCAGCACGTCAGCAAGAATCGTGTTTGAAGGGCGGTTTCCTTCGAAGACGCGATGCGGAACAAGCCAGTCCGGAGTACCCTCGGCCTTCACCTGCTCCGCCGTCTTGCCAAATGCAAGCGCTTCGGCCTGTGCAAACACATTCGCGACCAGCATGTCGTGGTGGCGTCCCAACGGGTTGAGCGACTTGTAAAAGGCAATGAAATCGCAGGGAATTAGGCGGGTCCCCTGATGAATTAGCTGATAGAACGAGTGCTGCCCATTGGTCCCGGGCTCGCCCCAGTAGATCTGCCCCGTCTGATAGTTCACCTTTGCGCCATCCAGGGTCACGTGCTTGCCGTTGGACTCCATCGTCAACTGTTGCAGGTATGCCGGGAAGCGCTTCAGATATTGCTCATACGGCAATACAGCCTGCGTCTGCGCATCGAAAAACTCCGTGTACCAAATACTCAGCAGCCCCAATAATGCCGGCAGGTTCTTTTCCAAAGGGGTCGTCCGGAAGTGCACGTCCATCGCATGGAAACCCGCCAACATCTCATTAAAATTTTCGGGCCCGATTGCGATCATGGTCGAAAGGCCGATGGCCGAGTCCATCGAGTAGCGTCCACCAACCCAATCCCAGAAGCCGAACATGTTTTCTGTATCGATGCCGAACTTTGCGACTTCTTTAGCGTTCGTTGAGATCGCGACAAAGTGCTTCGCGACGGCCTTCTCATCTCCCAACGACTTCAACGCCCACTCACGCGCGGTGTGAGCGTTCGTCATGGTCTCGAGCGTGGTAAACGTCTTCGACGCCACGAGGAACAAGGTCTCGTCGACATTCAGATCCTGTACCGCTTCAGCAAAGTCTGTGCCATCCACATTGGAGACGAAACGAAAGGTCAGATCACGCTGGCTATAGTGCTTCAACGCCTCATAGGCCATCACGGGGCCCAGGTCGGAGCCTCCAATGCCAATATTCACAATATTGCGGATTCTCTTGCCGGTGTGTCCCCTCCACTCGCCGCTCCGAACCCGATTAGCAAAAGCAGCCATCTTCTCTAATACTTTGTGGACCTCAGGTACGACATTTTCGCCATCCACAACGATCGATTCATTCTTCGGTGCGCGCAGGGCAACATGCAGAACGGCACGGTTCTCGGTAATGTTAATCTTCTCGCCGTTGAACATGGCCTCCGTGCGCTCGCGTAGCTTCGACTGCTCCGCAAGCTGCACCAGGAGTTTCAATGTCTCATCGGTAACGCGGTTTTTGGAGTAATCGAGAAAGAGACCTTCCGCTTCAGCCGTCAGACGCTCTCCACGAGTTGGATCTTCCTTAAATAGATCTCGCAGATGCCTCCCACGAATCTGATCCGCGTGAGCCTTCAGGGACTTCCAGGCCGGACGATCGACGAGAGGTGTGGAGCTGGTTGCGGTCTGCATGTGCTTTCGTGTTCTCCTCTTCTACTTTGTTGTTAAATCAGGCGTCTTAACTTCAGATGTGCTCTGGGCACAAAAAGGAACATCTCCGGCTGTATCTTCTCATAGGCTGTATGCCCATGTAGGAAACAGGACTTGCAGGAGAAGAGGTCGTGCGTTTATCGTATGTAAAGACCGGCTATCGCCCTCGAGGTCGGCCTGAAAGGGGTACCATGAGCCTTACTCCGCGCCGCCCGCTTCCGTCTGAGCCTCTCCCTCCTGCACCTTCTGCACCCGCACCTCAAAAGCAGACACCCGCGGCCGCGCTGGATGTCTTTACCGGAGACCCAAACTTTATGACCTCGCTTGCGCGAGGTCTTATTGTTATTCAGGCCTTCACCCAGCAGAATCCCCAGATGACGATCTCACAGCTCAGTGTGCGCACGGGACTCTCTCGTGCCGCAGTTCGGCGCTGTCTGTACACGCTGACCAAACTTGGCTTTGCAGGTGCTGAAGACGGCTCCCGCTACTCCCTGCGCCCCCGTATGCTGACGCTCTCGCATACCTACACGGCTTCCAACACGCTCTCCTCGGCCGCGCAACCTATTCTCGAACGCATGTCTTCTGCGCTACGCGAGTCTTTTTCAGTCGCCACCCTGGATGGTGAAGACATCGTTTATGTCGCCCGCACCACCGTCAATCGAGTGATGGCGGTCGACCTTCATATCGGAAGCCGCCTGCCCGCCTACTGCACCAGCATGGGTCGCATCCTGCTCGCGTATCTCCCACCCGAGCAACTTGAGGCTTATCTTTCCCGCGTCAATCTCGTTCCACACACCACCCGCACAGTAACTTCCCTTGAAAAACTGCGGATGTTGCTAAGAAATGTGCGACGCAACGGATATGCCCTATGCGACCAGGAGTATGAAGTTGGGTTACGCTCCCTAGCGGTTCCAGTCTTCGCACCAAACGGTCGAGCCGTGGCCACGATCAATCTCAGCGGAAGCGCACCCCGGCTTTCGACACTCGAGATGCAGACCCGGTTCCTTCCGCATCTTCGGAATGCAGCCAACGAGCTTGCGGTCTTTCTCCGCTGATAACTGCCTATCCCGTTTTACTGGTTCCCTGAAACAGGAGCGACGCACCGCACAAAGGTCGCTCCTTTCTCTGCTTCGACGATCACCTCTCCAGTGCCCTGAGGAATCACCACGGCCTTTCCGGGTTCAAGTTCTATCTCTTCTCCCGGCGTAATGATCCAAACATTTCCCTGAAGACCGACGAGGCATCCAGCGCCTTCCATCGAGATCTGCCGTTCTTCCATCTCCTCAAGATCGAAGCGGTCCACAATAAAGTACTTCTGCTCGATCAGGCGGGTGAATCCTTCCATGGGTTTGGGAGCGACCTTACCTGCTGCCGTCTTCGGCTTAATGACCTTCAGTCCCTGCTCAAGATGCAACTCGCGCGGACGGCCATAGTCGTAAAGCCTATAGGTCACATCGCTGGTCTGTTGCGTCTCCAGTAGAACAACGCCGGGCCCGATAGCGTGCACAGTTCCGGCATCGACAAAGAGCATATCCCCTACCTGGACCGGTACCCACTCCATCAGGGATTCCATCGTTCCGTCCGCAATTGCGGCTTTGATTTTCTCCGTATCGGAACCAGGCTTTAGCCCCAGAGCCACTGCTGCGCCGGGTTCTGCTTCCAGTACATACCAGCATTCGGTTTTGCCACGCGTCTCACCAGCCGCTTTGGCTTGTTCGTCATCCGGATGCACCTGAACCGACAACTTTTCATTCGGGAACAGGAGCTTTACCAATAGAGGAAATTCTCCTCCAAGTTCGCGACTCAAATCTGCAAGAGTCCTCCCCTCTAGATCTCCTCCCTCTACAACGCACTGCGGCCCGGTCAGCCACGCTTCGCCCACCAGCTCTGTTGTGCCTGTATCCTCATACCACGGCTTCAGACTCTTTCTTCCCCAGGGTCTTTCACTGAACCACGGCTTTAGCCGGAACGGAGCAATCTCAGTCATCGTCATCCTTTTTGATCTTCTTTCTCTTTTCGAGAAGCATCTGCGGGACGGGCTTCTCGCCCATCGCATCCTTCCATAGGATAACGTTCAATTTGACCGGATCGGCCCGATCCGCATGTTTGAAATCCATCTTCATCGATTCACGAGCGCCTACAGCAGTCTTCTGGTTGGCGGTGTAGATCAGGCCGTTATCACGATTCACCGTATTGACCGTAAAGGGCTTCTGATCGCCGGGCCCCGTAAACAGCGAACTCATCATAGAGCTGAACGCATCGTTATTATTCATTGGAGGAAGCCCTAGCAGCGTCTCCATCGTCCGGATCACGCTGACAGTCGAATAAAACCGACTATCCACAAAGGCACTTTCATCTTTCGCTCTTGGAGCATATTTGCTGATCACCAACGCTAAACTGCGGTGTGCGTCTACGTGATCTGCACCATTTTGAGCATCATCCTCCAGAATGAAAAACGCTGTATCGTCCCAGTAAGGGGAGTGAGAAACCGCATCGACAACACGTCCGATGGCAAGATCGTTATCAGCAACCGAAGACTTCGGAGTCGGGCCTCCCGGAGTGGTTCCAGCGGTATGGTCGTCACCAAGCCGAAGCAGAATAAAGTTTGGCATCGTATCTTTGCCAGTCTCGCGATCCTTCATCCAACCTGAAAAATGCTTCAGAAAGACCTCGGCGCGAATCTGGTCGGGGATACGCAGGTTGAAGTCCGGTGCCTCCGGCGCAAAGTGACCTACCAGTTCCGGCTTGGTCGCGATGTTTTTTGCCAGAAGCGGGATCGCCCACGGCCACTTGTTCTCACCACCACCCCACTCAGCAGGAATCTTCTCTCCCGGCCTGATTGAAGACTGAGCACAATGTAATCCTTCCAGCAAAGGCCCTTCTTGCGAACTACCACTCTTCTTTACATCACAGAATGTCGAAGAGATGTACTCGCCAAAGTGATAATACGTCATGCCATGCCGTGCCAGATTTCCCCATAAATAACCGCTCGATGGTTCATTCACATCTGGGATGTTCTGCAACAATGGATAGCCTTCCGCAACCACTCCTTCGAAGTCGTAGGTCCTCTGCGAGCCACGGTAAGACTGCTGCCACGTCCTCTCCAGATAGTCTGTTCCAATGCCTGCAGTTGACCAGACATGTCCATCGCCGGAGACCTCACCCGAGTCGTAAAAGTTATCCAGCACGCCAAACTGAAGCGCCAGAGCATGTTGGTTCGGCGTAATCTCCTTTCCATACATCGTCAGTGTTGGATCACCATTTCCAACACGCTTCCCATTTTGCTCGAGATCGCCAAAGATCTGATCATAGGTTCGATTCTCTTTGATGATGTAAATCACATGCTTGATACGGCTATTCGATCCGTCGTAAAAACGGATCTTCTCTTCTCCTGCCTTCATACGGTTTGATTCCAATGTCTCTGCCGTCAAGCGCGGAAGCTCACGTTCCATTGCAGCAACATCAAGAGAGGCCAGAGAACCATAGATTAACGTTCCGATATAGGTAAACTTTGATTTTTGGTACCGCGCTTTTGTCTCTTCCGTTATCCTCTGCGGAAAATTATTTGGCCCCGTTCCCTTCCCTTTCGCCGTAGCGACATACAGCTTGCCATTCAGAAGCGTCATTGCAGTAGGCATCCACTCAGTAGGAACAAATCCCACGGGCTCTACCATGCCGCGACTCGCCACCTTCGGGGTCAGTTTGGTTGTATCAATGACTGCGACCGCGTCCGAAGCCGCATTTCCGACATATAACCGTTTGCCATCCGGTGAGATTGCCAAAGCGTCTGGTTCCGCACCAAAGTAGCTCTGCCCCGGCAGACGAGTATCAAAATATCCCTTCACCTTGAACTGATCTTTATCAATCGCCAGAGCAGCAACCGCGTCGCGATTGGAGAGCGCTACATATAACGTTCGCTCATCGGGAGCCATCTCCAGAACGACAGGATGGGTTCCCGCTGCAGTCGGAAGCGTCGGCTTAAGAAGAGCCACCTTTCTGCCAACAACGCCATTCTTCAGGTCGAGCTCCACAACCTCCGAAGCATTCCACAATGCAACAAAAGCTCGGGTCTGGTCCCGTGTAACAGCCAGTGCGATGGGATAAACCGATGGTACGGAACTGTTCTCCGACAGATCGAATCGTTTTTCTACCTCGCCAGTGGACGCATCCATCAACAGCACATCATCGGAGAGATTTCCGGCCACTAGAAGTTTTTCTTTACCCTGCTCTCCGAGAACAGCAATTGCGGAAGGAAACGGAACGGCTTTATCTCCTTCAACTCCCCCCACCAGTAGCGTCTTCTTTCCAGGAGCAAGCTGTTGCATCCCAATCTTCAACAGCTTCTCGCGCGTAATCTTCCCATCATGGAAGCCATATACAATTACGCCGCTTCCCATCCTCTTTGTGCCGTCACCCAGAGGATCGGTCTCAGACCCCAAACTGGCATAGATGTGACTTCCATCAGGACTGAAAGCTAGACCGGAATACAAGGTCTGCTTCGCTCCTACGAGCGTCCAGTCCTCGGGAAAATCTTCTAACTTACCGGTTTGCGTATCCAGCACCGAGAGAGATTGCATATAACGAGATTCGTAGGTCCCATATCCCGCATTGACGGTTACTACGTAGCGCCGATCTGGAGAGACGGCCATAGAGATTGGCAGGCTATTCACACGCTGAGGATCTCCAGGAGCGAGAGGCAGAATCTGCTTGCTCGTCGGCAGATCGATTGGCTTTTGCTGTGCAAGAACCTGACTGAAACAACCTCCTGCAACGATCGTCGCAGTCAGTACAAGGGTTGCGAACTTGCTCTGAATCATTCTTTTCTCCGCTAATGATCTACGACCAACAGACACACGGATACTGTGCCGCACCTGGTGACCCATTAAAGCATCCTTAAGTTATTCCATGATCATCGGCAACAATCTCTTATGCTGCTGATCTGCACATGTAAATCATGCGCGCATCCAAGGTTTCTCGATTCGCAGAGACTCTGATAACCACCACCATATTCATGATCTTCCAACAATCTGCTATTTAACAACCGCTAAAATCACAGCTCCCAGAGCGATCAAGCCCCCGCCGATCAGTTTTCCGGTTGTAAGAGATTCTCCTAGGATGGGCCATGCCAACACAATCACGAAGAGGACGCTCAGCTTATCGATTGGAGCGACCTTTGAAGCTGGCCCTAGCGCCAACGCACGAAAGTAACAGAGCCACGAAAGCCCAGTTGCCAATCCAGAAGCGATCAGGAATCCCAGACTCCGCATATCAAGAGATTGAAGCTGGCGGTGGGAATCGAACTTGAACGCCACCGCCCAGGCAAGAACGAGCACCACCGTGGTTCGCACGGCTGTCGCTAAATTCGATTCGACGTGAGCGACGCCCAGCTTTGCCAGAAGCGCCGTCGCGGCCGCAAAGACGGCGGAAAGTAAGGACCAAGTCAACCAGTTCATGGTCTTTAGTCTATGGCTGAGGTGTTCATGACAGCAGAAAAATCCACTGTTACCAGCATTAACGACCTTCAGCCTGCTTTAATGAGCAATTGAAAGAATCCAAAGGTGGATATGCGGGTACTCCTGATCGAAGACGAACAAAGGCTCGCGGAAAATATCGTCGCTGCCTTACGTGAGACGGGCCTTGCAGTAGATCATGCTGCAGATGGAAATACAGGTTCAGCTTTTGCCACGCAAGGCGTCTACGATGCGATCGTGTTGGATCTCATGCTTCCGGGCAAAAGCGGGCAACGGGTGCTTCAGGATATGAGACAGGCGAAGCTCCATACGCCCGTCCTTATCCTTACAGCTCAGGAAGGCAAAGAATCGATCGTCGAACTGCTCAATGCTGGAGCAGATGACTATCTAAGCAAGCCTTTTGACCTGGGAGAACTTCTGGCCCGGATCAAAGCGCTGATTCGACGATCGAAGGGTGCAGCGACGCCTGTGCTTGCCATCGCAGATCTAAAGCTCAATACGATATACCAAACCGTGAGCCGGAACGGCCAATCCATCGACCTTTCTCCTACTGAATACCGCATTCTGGAGTACCTTCTCCATCGCCCACGTGCTGTTGTATCGAAGCAGGAGCTGCTCGAACATCTCTATGACTTTGACTGGGAGCATCACTCTAACATCATTGAAGCACACGTCTCAAATCTCAGGAAAAAGCTGAATGTCGCAGGGAGCGAACCCTTGATTGAGACATTACGCCACCGCGGCTATCGTCTATATCAGGAGGGTTCTGTTGGATGAATCGGCCCTTTTCCATGACGCGCCGCCTCATTCTGACGGTACTTACACTTGAACTGCTCGCCGCAGCTGCTCTTATCGGAACAGTTGCAATCCATGAACGCCAACTGCGACTGAATGCGTTCGATACTGCGCTGACAGGTACGGCTCAGACGCTATTTGGAGCTGTTCAGGATGCAGACGATATTTCAGACAATCTTCTTATGGATATGCGCGGAATCCATCTGACGAAAAACTCTGTATTTCGCGTTGAAGATGAAAAAGGAAACATCTTAGGCACCGCAGGCATCGTTCCCTCTTTTTCGGAAGAACGCGCGTCTATAGATCCCACCTTCCATAATGCTCAAATCAAGGGGCAAGGGTACAGATTTGTAGTCCTTCACGGGATACGCATCATTGATCCGGGAACAGCAAACGGGGGAACTGAATATAGAGTCACCGTAACCTATGGCATGCCCACAAAACATCTATGGCATGAGGTTCTCGAAGCAACCCGGTTTCTCGCAATCGCTACAATTCTCCTCCTAAGCATTACCGCCGTCGTTCTAGCCTGGATGGTCCGGAAGAGCCTCTCTCCGGTCTATGAACTTGCTCATGAAGCAGGCCGAATTAATTTGAATAGTTGCCGCTTTGATCCTCCTGCAAGCGCTAAAGAGATCACCGAATTGCGCCCTCTAGCGAATGCGCTCGAAGCTGCGCTCTCTCGTTTGCAAGATTCATTTCAGCAGCAGCGTCGTCTCACTCACGATGCCGCACATGAGCTGAAGACCGATCTCGCAATCGTAAAATCTTCGATGCAATTGTTGAGGATGCGAAAGCGTTCCCAAGAAGAATACGATCACGGCTTAATACAGACTCTCGATGACCTGACCCGTCTGGAGACAACTATCCAAAAGATGCTTACGCTGGCCCGTCTGGAACAACCATCTTCCAATACCAACGATAAGCCCACCTCTTGTATTTTCTGGAAGAGTATTGAAGCGGCGGCACAACAGGTTCAGCCCTTCGCTGAAATCAAGGAAATCAATATATCGACCGAGCTCTACACCAAAGCTGAGGTCCCTGTCGACAGCCGCGACGCTATCCTTTTGTGTTCTAACCTGCTGATGAACGCACTTCAACATAGTCCTGAAGGGAGCGTCATTCGCGTTACGCTTACATCAGAAGGGCCCTGGATGAAATTATTCGTTCAAGATGAAGGAGAGGGTATTCATTCGGATGACCTTCCTCATATTTTTGAACCTTTCTATCGAGGAGATCCGTCGCGCTCTCGCAAAAGCGGTGGATCAGGCCTGGGGCTTTCCATATGCAAAGCAATCTGTGATCGTGCAGGCGGCTCCATTCAGATCTTGAACCGCCTCCCCCAGGGAGCCTCCGTTACAGTATCTCTTCCTGCATTGATTCAGGATGAAGGACCTTCATTTTCTGCATCGCTCACAACCCATTCCTGAAGCTTCTATGCGTCAAGCAGCGTTGTTGATTTGAGCCAAACGGAACAAGCGAGAATCGACGACTAATTACACAACGGAGTGATTGCCAGAACGTTAGTTAATTCATTGCAAACGGATTCCAGCGGACACAATTCTCGGCGCTCCAAGCGTAAGCAGCGGAGTTCTCCCCGCCTCGATCCTCTCATTGCCAACATTCTGTACCGAAGTCCACAGCTTCAACCAACGAGTAAAACCGTGTTCTGCATATAGATCAACCTGGGCAAATCCAGCCAGCCTGTATTGATTCGACGAATCATCAAATTGATGTCCACTCGTTCGCAGATACACCCCAAATGTTCCCCATTTCTCCCGCTCCAGCCTCGCTTCCAGAGTGCCAGAGTTGCGGGGGACCTGCGCCGTCCACTTGCCCACCAGAGTTGGATCAGCCTGAAACTTCGTTACTGTCGAATCTGCGTACTGGTAGCCGCCTTTAAGAACGACAAACGATATCGGCCTCATCTCTGCCTCCAGCGTAATACCCTTGCTCGTCAGTTGCCCCAAGTTCTGCCGCTGCAAGGTCGAACTCGTTGGTGTCGAACTGATCGTCACCGCAGCTACAGGTCGGTTGACCTGGGTCCAGAAGTAGCTGGCACGCACCGAGCCAACTCGATGCAGATTCAACAGACCTCCTGCTTCCCATCCTGTCGCTCTCTCCGAGCGCAATGCCGGATTCGCCAGCGTTACCTGCTGTCCCACTTGGCTTGTGCGATACAACTCATTCAACGAAGGCCCGCGAAAAGCACGAAACGCCGAACCGGTTAGCGATAGTCCTCCACGAAGTTGTTTCACCACCCCGAGCCGCGGGCTGAAAAGTGTCTCTGCAATCTCCGGCAAGGTTGGTGCAGGAGTCGCGCCTATCTGCTTTGCATCAAAACTTGCAAAGTGATCCACACGCGATGACAGCGCCACCGACCAACTTCGCGGTTGCCACAGCAGTTCTCCGTAAGCTCCCGCATCACGTTGCCGTGCGCTGGTGCTCACCGTTGCCTGCAAAACGCTATTCGAGACAGGGGTCTCCGCATCTGTTCCTCGTGTATCCAGCACATCGGCGCCCGCTACAGCTGTTACAGGACCAAATGCGCGCGCCCACTGGCCCGATGCCCCTAACTGAGCGGAAGGAACCTGCTGCAATCGAGTCAGTTTCTCACTATTGCGTCCAGCCGGAACAGATGAAAAACTTTGCCGGTATCCTTGGTTCATTCCATGCAACCGTAACAGGAATCTTCCTGCCTCCGAATCATTCCAATCCGCGCCTGCTATATATCGCCAGATTCGTGTCGCGTTCGTTGTCAGCGGAGTTCCATTACTACGAGCCTCATTCAACAGATTTCCACGCAAGAACATCGTGCCATCTGTACCCAATCCATGTCGTATCTCTATCCTGCCATTCTGAGAATGGACATTAGCAGGAATATCAACGGCCCCCCTGCTCTCCGGAGCTGTCAGAACATAGCCCCCGGTACGAAACAAAGTCGATGCACCTAACCCACTCCATCCACGCACCGATCCTGCCAGCAATCCGCTTACAGTCGAGGTGTCTTCCTGCGCGCCCATCACATTCAATCCGTATTGGAGGCGACCTTCCCCAGGAATCACCGGGATTACGTCAATCACTCCGCCGATTGCGCTTGATCCATAAAGGTCTGAAGCTCCACCACGCATGACCTCCACCTGCCGCATTGCCAATTCAGGAATCTCGTTCCAATGAATCCATCCACCGAAAGAATCGTTCAACGGCACCTGGTCGCTCAGCACCAGGGTCCTGCTCGCCGCAGTGGACCCCAATCCGCGCAGCGATGTTCCCTGGCTCGTGGGGTTCGCCACCCACGAACTCGTTCTGCGAAATAGTTGAAATCCTGCAATCTGCCGAAGCCGGTCATCCAGCGCGAATCCAGGAATTTCCTTCAGCTCGCCGGAATCGATGTTCCGCACGCTGCTCGCGCTCGCATCCAACGCCAATGGCATACGGGCTGCAGTCACCTCAACCGTGCTGCTGATCGTGGCAACACGCAGTACAACATCCAGCTCGGTTCCGCCTCCCGCCGCCTGTTTTATGGGGGAAAATCCATCATGCGAAATCTCGATCATGCTCTGCGTGCCGATCACAGCGATCGCCACACACCCAGAGGGGTCACTAGTTGCCTGCTGCGCTCCACTCCGAACCACCGCACCGACAAGTGCGCCGCCTTTCTCATCACGCACGCAAACTTTGACCGTTCTCTCCGCTGCAAAACCAGGAAAAGTCATGCCCAACAAACATATCGATGCGCACCAGCGCGCAATCTTCCCAGGGATCATCATCCTTCTATCCTATGGCTTTATCGAATCGGAGATAAGCAGATTGCTAGTATGACGTACATACGGCGCAAATTGTTTGCGCTCCAAGAGCAAAACTCCAGCGTGGTCACCCCTGGGAGAGCGTGGTACCCTTCCCGCACCAGGTTGCCGATATGGAAACTACTCGCAGACTTTTTTGCTCTCAGGCTGCCGCTCTTCTGTTATCAACTCGTCTGCCTGCCCAGACTCCTGCCACAGGAACCCCTACTCACCCTAACGTCGCGCTCATCGATCACGACCGCATCCTCGCAGCGGCTGATCGCTTTTTGTCACAACCACCCTCCCCCCTTACTACCTTGCCAGCCCCCAACTCTCCCGGATCCTCCCGCGACTACTACTCCGAGCCAGACGGTTTCTCCGCACATCGTGACGCTCTCCTCTCCCTCGCCCACATTGTGCCCGCTCTCGCCTCGGCTTACGTTCTAACCAAAGACGAGCGATATGCTCGCCAGGCAGTTGCACATCTCCGCGCCTGGTTTGTCTCTCCGGAAACCTCCATGAAGCCGAGTCTCGAGTATGCGCAGGTCGTTCCGCCCGCAAAGGCCGGGCGACCTGAAGGGTTAGTGGAAGCTGTGCACCTCGCCGAAGTCGCGCAATCCATCCCTTTTCTAGCGAGCTCCGAGGCCTTTTCGCAGGAAGATCAGCTAACCACCATAACCTGGTTTACCGGTTACCTCGACTGGCTCAATACTTCCCGCACCGCCGGACTCGCCCGCGACTCCCGGGACCACAATGGTTCCTCATGGCTCCTGCAGGCTGCCGCTTGTGCCCGACTCAATCTTAAAGACGACCGCCCTCTGACGACGCTTCGTCACCAATTCCGCAGCTCGACCATCCGGGCCCAGATCAGCTTCGATGGCTCTTTCCCACGCGAACTCACCACACCCGATCCCTACCGAAACAGTCTCTTCAACCTCGATATGCTTGCCGGCTGCTGCGAGCTGCTTTCTACGCGGTTCGAAAACGTCTGGGGCTACGAACTGCAAGATGGCCCTGGTATACGGGTCGCCGTAGCCCGCATGTTTCCTTTTATTGGCCATCGAGGGTCCTGGCCTTACAAAGCTGATTCCGCTTTTTTTAATGCGCTCCCTTTGCGACGCCCCGCTCTCCTTCTCGCTGCGCGCGCATACAGCCGCCCTGAATACGCCGACCTGTGGAAGACGCTGCCTGCGGATACATCCATCCCAGAACTTGATCGCACGTTCCCGATCCGACAGCCGCTCCTATGGAGTACACGGTCGCGGTCATAATCAAAAAATTTATTTCGCATTAACACTCAATCGGAAAGCGGTTCATTTTAGACACACAACCTGCCAAATAGTTCTGTTATTCATCGAAAAGTAACGTGATTTTCATTTTCGCCCCGAATACTCGCTCCTATAGAGGCCAAATGAAACTCACACGTTTGTTATTTATTTTGTTTGTCTTATTCTCCGAGAGTTTTGCACAAACCAGCACAGGAAGTATCACCGGTTTCCTTACCGATAAATCCGAATCCGTCCTCGCAGATGCGCAGGTTACGCTTACGGATGAAAATACTGGCCGGCAACGCGTCACCACCACCAACAACTCTGGGCAATTCACACTCACCCAACTTCCCCCATCCACCTATACCCTCGAGCTCTCTCACTCCGGCTTTTCTTCCCAGAAGACCAAGGGGATCGTCCTCCAGGTAGGACAGGAGATCAATCGTAATTTCACTCTCAATATTGAGAGTGCTCAGACCGTAGTTACGGTCGATGCTGGAGGAGCCGCCCTTGAAACTGATTCAGCAAGAATCGGTGGTAACGTTGCTGCCCGTGAGATTCAGGAGCTACCTATCAACGGTCGCCAAATCTCACAGCTTTATCTTCTCGTTCCAGGAGCCACAAACTCGGGTTCCGGCACCTTCGATAACATCCGCTTCTCCGGCCGCGCTGTTGAGCAGAACATCATTCGTCTCGACGGAATCGAATCGACCTCCATCATCGATACGTCCCCGGGCAATCTCAATGGTGAGTTGACCTCGCTCTTCCGCCTTCAGCAATCTCTTGAGGCTATTCAGGAGTTCCGCATCGACTCCTCCAGTTATCCGGCTGAGATGGGAACCGGCACCGGAGGCCAGATCAGCTTCATCACCAAGTCAGGAAGCAACAACCTGCACGGATCCGTCTTCGAATACGTCCGCAACGACTTCTTCGACGCTAGAAACACCTTCAATCGCAGAGCAACCGGAAACTCATCTGCGGGGAATCCCAAGTTCCGTCTGAATCAGTTCGGAGGTTCCATCGGAGGTCCCATCCTCAAGGACAAACTCTTCGGATTCGCAGTTTACGAAGGTCTACGCCAGACCTGGGCAGCCCCCTATACGCAGGCGACGCTGAGCAACTACACGCGATCGCAGATCCCCACCACCAGCCCTGTCTATCCGCTGTTGGCCGCCTTTCCCGCAGATCCATTTCCGCTGGATCCGGCATTCGCCTCGCGGACCGTCACGACTGTCGGTAGTAACCGTATCAACGAGGACTTCGGCGCAATCCGCCTCGACTATCACATCAACAATCGCTTCGGGCTCTACGCTCGCTACAACATCGACCAGGGTACTTCCTCACAGATTCAGGACGCTTCTCTGAGCCAATTCGGTCAGGTCTCTGTTCCGCAGAATGGCGTGCTGGCGTGGACACAGGTCTGGAGCCCACGCATCTTCAACGAAACCAAGTTCGGCTATAACGGCATCAAAATGCGGGTCCAGGGAATCGCCGGGCCCAGCCCCAACGCCGATCTAAGCCGCGCGCGTATCGCCATCGCGGGCCTCACTAACGTGGGATCGCTCATCAGTCTGTCCAGCTCGTTCAATGGCGTGGGAGCTCCTTATACCGGGCAGACTCTCTCCTACATCGATAACCTCTCCGTCATCAAGGGAAACCACAACCTCAAGTTCGGTGTTGAGATTCGCCCGATCTCGCTCTACAACAATCAGCTTGGTGGAACGACCTACACCTTCAACAGCATCAATGATTTCAGAAACAATACCCCCTCGCAGATCGCCTTTTACGGTGATCTGAGCGACAAGAGCCCCTTCACTGGACTCAGCGGGAACGCGCAGGTCAAACAGGCCTATTACATCGGCTACGCGCAGGACGAGTGGAAGATCAAGCGCAACCTTACCCTTAGCTACGGCCTGCGCTACGAGTACTACTCACCCCTGCACGAGGTTCGGAACAAGAACGTCTTCTTTGACATGGCTGCTGGAACCATCTATCCCAAGTACACCGGCGACTGGTTCCAGAGCTCGAAAGTCAACTTCGGCCCTCGTCTCGCCCTCACCTGGGCTCCTGATTCACTCAACGGCAATACGGTCTTCCGCATCGGCGGCGGCGTCTTCTACGGTCCCGGTCAGACGGAAGACCAGATCCAACCCGAAGCAAACGATCGCGTTACCCGTACCTTTACCTCCGGCAAGGTATACCCCATCAACCCGACAAACGATGTCTACGCCAACTACGACATCAACAGCCCCACCCTGGGCTATCAGCCTCGTGCTTATGCTCCGAACTACAAAGTTCCTGAGCGCGTCACCACCTACACCGCCTCCATCGAACAGCGCCTTCCCGGCCAGGTTCAGTTGATGGTCGGCTACGTCGGATCGACGGGACGGAACCTCTTCCTTCGCTCCATCACGAACCTGATCACTGGCGTGAATACCAACCCCACGACCGGTGTCGGTACTGCTGTACGACAGTTCGGCGGCCGCTTTGCCGAGATCGACTATAAGACCTCGGGCGGAACCGATATGTACAACGCTCTTCAAACCTCGCTGCAGCGGCACTTCTCCCGCGGACTCTCCCTCGGGACGCAGTACACCTGGGCGAAGGAGCTGGGAACTTCCAGCGGATCGAACGAAGCGACCACTGCCCAGAACCCTTACAACTTCGGTATGGAATATGGGCGCGGAACCTTCGATATCCGCCATAGCCTGAATGCAACCGTGCTTTACGAGTTGCCCTTCGGCCATGGCAAGGCCTACTCCCTCTCGGGACCGTGGAATGTGCTCGGCGGCGGTTGGCAGGTCGGAGGGATCGTTAACTTCCGTAGCGGTCTGCCTATCGATGTCCTCATCACCCGGCCGGACCTGGCCTACGTCGGCAAGCCTGGAACTTCCATCGCAGGCCAGACCTTTGCCAACCCGGTCATCGTCAACGGCGCGGTACAGACCAATGCAGTCGTCAATGTGCCCGGCGGCGGGAACAGCCGCAATATCCGTCGGCCCAACGTTGTACCTGGCGTCAATCCCTACCTCAAAAATGGTTTCCAATATCTCAATCCGGCGGCCTTCTCTACGCCGGCTCCGGGAACCTTCGGCAACTATCGACGCAACGATCTGTCCGGGCCGAATCTTGCTCAGCTCGATATGACACTTGGCAAGTCGTTTCGCGCAACGGAGCGGGCCTCTGTAGAGTTCCGCGCCGAGGTCTACAACATCCTTAACCACCCCAACTATGCCAATCCAGGAACGGTTCGCCTGAACCAGACCCTGGCAACAGCAGTTGGGAATGGATCGCAGCCTGGAACCCCGTTCACACCTTCAGGCGCTGGCTCGGCCTTCGGTGTGCTTTCTTCGACCGTGGGCAATCAGGTTGGCATTGGAGCCAACCGGCAGATCCAGCTCTCGCTGCGAGCCAGCTTCTAAACCTCACCCCGAGGTCGTCAGGACACAGATCCGGCGACCTCTTCTTTGTCTCCTTGGACCGTCGAAGCTCCAGCTTCTGCGGTCTTTTTATTTCAGATAAAGTAGTACCGCAATGTTGTATGCCGTAAACGATCCGTTATCCACAGAACACGCCCCCACCACCGCACGATGATAACGGCCTGACTGGATACGACTCTCCAGCTGCTCCGGCAGGCGATCCAGGCGGCTCGCCGTATAACGCATGACGAACCACGGCTTGTACTGACCGGCATAACCTGTCTCCATCGTGCAGGTCTGCCTGGCCTCCGACAGAGTAGCAGTCCTGTTAGCGGGACCGACGGACAATCCCCTCTGAGCAAGCAGTTGCGCCACAGCAGACTCCTGCGAGTTATAAGGAGTTGCCAGGACGAGCGCTCCGAAATCTTCCACGCCATAGAACTGGCCGTCTCGTGCTACAACAGCTACGCCGATGACATTCACGTGAGGATCCAGAAGATTCGCCCGGTGTTTTGGGGAGTGCATCCATATCTCGTGTAAGGCGGAAGCATCCCGTCCGAGTGCGACATTCTCCGAGATCTTCGAGAAACGAACTCCCGCTTGCGCACCGCGTTCGGCCAGATCCAGTTCTCCGGGGAATTGATGGGAGATGCTGTTATATCTGGCCATCTGCAACGCATGCAACCGTGCCGCGTGTGCGAGGAGAGGATCATTCTGGAGCTGCGGCAGCCCTCGCGCAGCCCGTTCCTGATTGACCGCAACCAGCAGATATTGTTCCGCAACGTTGGGTGAAGGCTGCCTCTGCGAGGAAGTCGCTGCATCCGCTATCGGCAGAAAAAACACCGCCAAAAGACACGCAGCAATCCAGGAAATGATACGACCACCGAAGATGAGGAATCGGAATAAGTTGGAAGATCTGTTTTTCATCTGCATCGCCAAAAATCCCATGAAACAGTTAGAACAAGGCAGATGAAAAAGAGAAGGACCACAGCTTTCTAAAAGAATAAGACACCAAAGGACAGCGCCTGTTGCGCTCCCATAACTAAGAGTAACGGCTGATTCTGCATCTGCGGCACTTCCTTTCGAATCTAATCCTTGTGAGCGCCGAACCGTATAATCAGAAAGAGATGCCTTTTACTGCCGTTAATAAAGTTGCCGATGCAGATTTCCCAACTCGTTGGGGACACTTCCGTATTCTTGGCTTCGAAGGCATTATTGACAATCCTGAGCCCTGCAACGATACGTTGCCCGCTTCGACTCGGCGTGTCGAAGGAGCCGTCGCCCTCGTCATGGGCGACATTCACTCCGCTCCTCCTATTGTCCGGATTCACTCCCAGTGCCTCACCGGTGATGTCTTTCACTCGCTGCGCTGTGACTGCCGCCAACAGCTTGAGCTTGCTCTTGCGACGATCACCGAGGCAGGCTCCGGCATTCTTCTCTACGAGCAACAAGAGGGCCGCGGCATCGGATTGATGGCAAAACTCCGTGCCTATGAGCTGCAAGACCAGGGCCTGGATACGATCGAGGCAAACATCGAACTGGGCTACAAGGCCGATTGCCGCGAGTTTGAGCTTCCAGCCGAGGTCCTTAAGCAGCTTGGCGTCCATGCCGTACGCCTCATCACCAATAATCCTGCCAAGGTCGAGGCGCTCGAGCAGGCTGGGATTAAAGTCGTGGAGCGTATCTCCGCCGAAGTTCCGGCTGAACCGACAAATCTGCGCTACCTTCAGACGAAGCGGGACAAGATGGGACATCTCGTCGGCTAACGCCACGTCCTATCGATTGACTTATCGAGCGAAAGCACACGCTCAACCTATCTCCAATTCCCCATCCCTCAAACTTTATCCTTGACAGCCACCATATCTCTTTAGTTACTTTTATGAGTGTTTAGTTTCTTTTAATAAGGGTATGCGTAGATTGCGAAATAGAACGATGCAATCTGCCCGATATCTCCACATTCATTGAAACTCCTCCATAAGATTCGCTTCGCAGACGCATCGAGTTTAACGCCAAGGAGAAAGCATGGGATTTTCCAGAAGAGAGTTTATTGCCCTCAGTGCTGCAGGAGCAGCTGAAGTCCTCACCACACGCAATGCAGCTGCCGAAGTTGCAGGGTCCTTGCAGTCGATGGTTGGCGTTCCATACGAACGCAAGGACCCGCGCATCGGCATCATCGGTGTAGGGGGCCGCGGTACATCTTTGCTCAAGAATCTCCTTGCCGCGGACGGAAGAGTGCTTGCGATCTGCGATATCGCAGAAGATCACGCAAAGAATGCTCAACAGCTCGTAGAAAAAGCCGGCGGCAAATCACCTGAGCTTTATACCGATGGCGACTTCGCATTCGAAAAGCTGGTGGCACGGAACGATCTCGATCTCGTGATGATTGCCACGCCGTGGATATGGCATGCGCGCATGGCCGTTGCAGCGATGGAACACGGAAAACACGTATGGTTCGAGGTCCCCGGAGTTCGCACGCTCGAAGAATGCTGGCAGATCGTGCACACCTCGGAAAAGACGCGCCGTCACTGCACCATGCTCGAAAACTGCTGCTACGGATACAATGAAACGCTCGTCCTGAAACTTGTGCAGGATGGCCGTTTCGGCGAGCTTCTCTGGGGAGAAGGAGCATATCTCCACGATCTTCGCGAAGAGCTCTTCTCCAACAAGGGCGAAGGATTGTGGCGTCGAAAAGAACATACGCTTCGGAACGGAAACCTCTATCCGACCCATGGTCTCGGCCCGGTTGCGAATTACATGGGCATCGCTCGCGGCGACAACTTCGAATATCTCGTCTCCATGAGCTCTCCGGAAGCAGGATTCAGTGCATATCGTAAAGAGCATGTTCCGGCCGGCGATCCCAAGTGGAAAGAAGTCTACAAAGAAGGCGACTTCAATATCTCGTTGATCAAAACGGCGAAGGGCCGCACCATCACGGTCAAACACGACACCTCTAATCCCATTCCCTACAGCCGGATCAATGCAATTGCCGGCAGCAAAGGGGTCTTCGAAGACTATCCCCCGCGCATCTACTTCGACGGCCAGGAAGGCGGAGAGAAATATACCTCGCTCGACGACTTCAAGCAGTATCAAAGCCCTCTCTGGGAGAAGATGGGGGAGATCGGGAAAAAACTGGGAGGCCACGGCGGCATGGACTTCCTCATGCTTTACAGCCTGCTTAGCTGCTTCCGTGAAGGAGTTCCACCCGACATGGATGTCTACGATGCCGCCCTGTGGGCCAGTGTCGTTCCGTTGAGCATTGCCTCCGTAGCCCAGGGAAGCGCACCGCAGAAGGTTCCTGATTTTCTTCGTGGACGCTGGAAGGGCCGTGCTGAAACCACCCTTGGATCACTCAAGACAACGGCTTCGTAGAAGTGGGAATGTGATCAAAAAAGAGAGCGCCGTGATGGCGCTCTCTTTTTCTGCACCCTGCACCTCTAATGAGAGGACAGGGATTTCCCACGCAGCGTCTGCTCCTGCATCAATGCCTTGATAAAGACACCGCCGACCACGGATCGCGCCTGAAAGCCTATCTGCTTTCCACTCACCGTATCGTAGAAGTCTGTCGTCGGAACCCGCGAGGTGGTGTTATCAGCCCATACCACCAGTCGATGGATCAGATCGTCGTACTGCGCTGAATTGCTCGCAAGGCTTGCCGTCCACACCTGCCAATCCAACTTCGTAATCGTCTTGCGATTGTCCAGAGGTAACCCATAAGGCTTTAGCTGTGTGCTGTAGTACTTCCATTCTGTTTCCATAACCTTCTTTGGAAACAGGTGAAGGCCCAGCAGATCATCCCATACCAGGTTGTACTTTTGACTCCACGTGCCCGGCTGATCGAAGGCAAGCATGTAATGATCGCCATCGAACGCCATCTTCTCCCACTGCTCAGGAAGCGTGCGCACAATCTTCTCATAACGGTTCGCCAGATTTGTGTCGCCGACTCCGCGAGCAATCTCGACAAAGGCTCCTAGTGCTTCGATCGCCTTAATTGAAAGATTCGTATTGTGTGCCAGATGTCCGGCAAAATCATCCGTGCTCAACTGATTCTCGGGATCCATTCCCTTTTTCTCGAGATACTCTGCCCATTGCGTAAGCTGCGGCATATAGCGCTTCGCGAAGTCCCAGTTCCCTTCTGCTCGGCCTAGCGCCGCCACCATCAGAATCATGTTGCCGCTCTCTTCCACCGGCATCTGGTCCGCTTCATTCTCCTCGCCGCCTCCATACACCTGACCATTCGCCAGCGGATACGTTCCGAGATCGTGGGGTGCAAACGGAAACCTCCATCGCGGAAGCGACGCATAACGCATCACGGGTTCAAGCTGCGCCTCCAGCAGCTTTGGATTGAAGAGCAGAAAGAATGGGGAAGAAGGATACGTTACATCGACCGTATCGATGCATCCGTTGCTGTCATTTTCTTTGGAGAAGAACAACGGCGTCCCATCAATATCCGCCACCAGCTTGTGCGCCGCAATGGTCTGACGGAAGAGCAATGAAGTCAGGTATCGGTACTCTGCTCCTCCCGCCTTCTCCATGTTCTTCATCACTTCTTCATCGAACTTCACGCCGCGCTCTTCAAGCGACGGATATTCTTTTTCTGCAGATTCGAGCATCGCAGCTTCGGTCATACCATTGCGCTGCCAATAGGGGCGAAGTCGACGGCCGAGATACTCGATGGCATATCCCTCCGTATAGGCCAGTTCCACATGGCGCTCTACCTTCGCAGTTCCAACCATGCCCAATGGCAGCTTTGCAGAGAGATGCGCTGCGCGTGGATGCCCGGCTGCAGGAACCGGCATGGAAGAATCATCCGTCTCCGGAAGATTCCCTGAAGAAACAAATGAAGGAATGCCACGATTTGCCATTGATACCGTCGCTGCGGCTGCATCAGGCACTGCAAGATGGAAATATCCCCAATCGATACGGACCCGGTCTCCGGACTGATGCAACGTTTGTTGATCGCGAGATCCCACGTTCAACAGCGTCAACCCCTTCGCGTGGCTCCGCGACCATGTCACCTGTTGGCCGGGTTGATCCACTGCGATCAGCGGATTGACGTCCAGCATCAGGTCCGTCTGGTGCTGCTTTCCATCAGCTGATCGAACACTCCAGCTCAGATACGTTACAGGGCGCGACATTACATCCAGGTCCTTCGGAAAGAGAGGCGTGAAGAATGTCACGGCAAGTTCCAATCCATTTGCCGTAAAGACATAGCGCGTATGCAGAGGAGTCAGCTCTACGGATCGCTGCTCCATCGCTTCAATCGCTGGCATGCCGAAATATCCATGCGGCGTTGTGCCCATCCAGCGGAATGTCTTTCCATCAATTCGAATCAGGCCGAGAATCGGCTGCGCGACTTCCGTCCAGTGTTTTACAGGAACATCGGTCAGCTTATCGCCCATCGACCACAAACTAAAGAATGGATCATTTGTCACCAGCGGCGTTGCCGGTGCGCGATGCTGCTGTCCTGCTGCAGAAAGACATATCATCACCAACAGGGAGCAAGCTGTCGATTTCATCCTCTTCATCCACGTATCCTTTGGTAAGGTTTCTCGCTACCTTTATACGCGAGATTGGATATTGCCTCGGCGGTTCGCCTGCGAAGTGTCCTCAGCTAAAATTAAAGGATGGAGCTTATCGTCTACACTGCGGCATGGTGCCGCGACTGCCGCGAAGCGAAGCGCTTCTTGAACACTCACAACATCTCTTACAAGGAGATCGATATCGAAGCCACTCCTGGCGCGGCTGATCTTGTCTTAGCCAATGTAGGGAAAAGGGCCATCCCCCAGTTCGTCCTCGATGGCAAGTGGATTCAACCGTATCGACCTGGCTATGGATTTCTTCACGATGAGATGGAAGAACTCTTCGGCGTCAAAAACTCCTGATCATTTCTCCCGTGGATTCTCCGTCTCTACTACCTTGTTCTCAGGATCGAACGATTGAAGCTGCGTGCTCTCGAATACACGATCAATCAGGTGATCGATAGGAGATTGAGATTCCTGGTTGCGCCGAAAGGGCCAGCGCAGGCGAAGGACTCTATGCTTTTCCCTGTCTCGTAGCGAAGCCTTACTTCGAGCGATCAGAAGATCATCGATATTCAAAATCCCTAGCAGAGTTCTCTCATGATCGACCACCGGAAAGGACTTCAGATTCAATTCAGCCATCTTCTCTGCGGCTACTCGAAGCGTCTCCCACGGATCGACTATTGCAGGAGAAGTCACACCATCAGCAATCAGTGGGTCTGTCGGTTCTCCCCCACTTGCCGCTGTAATCATCTGGCCTCGCGTCAGAATCGCAGCCAGCTTTCCGTCCTCTCCGACTAAGGGAAAGATTCTCTGCCAGTGCGACCATGCCTCGCTTCCGCGCTGGTCCATCTTCTCCAACCAATCCATGGCGTCCTGTCGCGTCGCATTCGCAGGCAAAGCAAAGACGCTCGTATGCATCACCTCGCGCACCATCACCGTCTCTAATGGATCCACCCCATACTCGCGCGAGAGATGCAGCCCCTTGCGGCTCAGTCCTTCCGTCAACATCGAACGAGGCTGCAACAACACGCTGAGTGCATACGACGTTACGCAGGCCAGCAATACCGGAAGCATCAAGCCGCCGTTGTGTGTTAGTTCCACCGCAAACATTGCAGATGTCAGCGGAGCTCCGAGAGCAGCGGAAACAACGGCGGTCATGGCGATGGCAGCCCATGCTCCCTGCGAGATCGGGTTCAGCCAATGCCCTACAATGACTCCCATTGCGCCGCCGATCATCAACAGTGGCGCAAAGATACCGCCTGCCGTTTCCGATCCAAGGGAGACGACCCAGATCGTCGATTTCACCAGCAGAATGCCCACCAGCAGGTGCCATGTCACCTGGTCGTTCAGCAACTGCCGGATCACGCCATATCCCACACCCAATGCTGGCGGAAAGATCAATCCGCCAAGTCCAATCACAATGCCGCCCAATGCTGGCCACCACATCCAGTGAATCGGCAATCGTTCAAAGCTGGTCTCAAAAAAATGAATTGCGCGACTTAATCCTGTAGCCAATAAAGCAGCCAGTACACCCATCAGGAGCGCACCGATCATCGCCGCATGGTGCATCACAACGGTCGTCGGCGGCATGCGAAAGATCGGCTCTGCGCCTAACAGCATGTGGCGAATTGCTCCTGCCGTCACACAAGCAATAGCAACAGGAACCAGGCTGCGTGGTCTCCATTCAAATAGGAGCAGTTCAACCGCAAGCAGAATGGCAGACATCGGACAGTTAAAGGCAGCCGCCATTCCGGCAGCAGCACCAGAAACCATAAGCGCCGTGCGCTCCGCATCTGACATCGGAAGCAGTTGCCCCAGCAGCGACCCCACTGCTCCGCCTGTCATAATCACTGGGCCTTCCGCTCCAAACGGCCCACCTGATCCAATCGAGATCGCAGTCGCCACTGGCTTCAAGATCGCAACCCGTGGCTGTACACGTCCCCCATTGAAGACAACAACCTCGATCGCCTCCGGCATACCATGCCCTCTCACCTTCGGCGATCCATACCGCGCAATGAGCCCCACAATCAATCCGCCAAGGACTGGAACGAAGACCGCCCACCAACCAAGGTGATGATTTGCCGGTTCAACTCCTACAAAAGAAAACCGGTGATAGTAGAAGAGGTTGATCGCCAGATTGATCAATTCAATCAAGACCCAGGCAAGCACCCCACTTATAGCACCCAGCACCATAGCCAAGGCGCTCACATACAGCACTCGGGCATCGACCGAATAGTCCCGAAGCCGGCTTATCGCAGCGCTCATCGTGCTCCACTCTTCTTTGCCGTATTGCGGCCGCCGATCAACCGCTGCAATGCCCGAACCATCTCCGGGCCTTCGGCCTCGATCTTCAGCAGATGGGCATCGACCAGTGTTGCCAGGGTCTTGCTTCCGCGCTCCGTAAGCTCCACCAGCGAGCGGCGGTGATCGTTCTCATCCGCAACTCTCCTTACCAGTCCCGATCGCTCCGCGCGATCGACCAATTCCACAGCGCTGTTATGGCGCAACACCATTCGCTCTGCCAGATACGAAATCGAACACCCCTGCCCTTCAGGCACCATTGCAACGGCCTGCATCAATTGATACTGCTGCGCCGAAATATCCGCCTCTTCCGCGGCCACCTCGCTGAAGCTCAGAAATCGCCGCAAACGGTATCGAAACTCCGCCAGGTCGCCTAGCCGCTCCGACTGTCCTGTAGCTCGCTGTTTTTTCGCCAGGGTCATCTTGGTTCCGTTTATGTCGCATCACGATTATATCGTATAACGACATAAATACCAGACAACCTGAATCGACACCCATTTAGGGCGCAAATGCTCCTCGAAGTAAAATAGAGAGGATATCCACATTTCTATCTTCTGGAGAGCCTGCACCTTGATCCCCCGCTATACACGCCCTGTCATCGGTCGCATCTGGTCTGACGAAAACAAATACCGCTGCTGGCTCAAGGTGGAAGTAGCTGCCTCGCAAGCTCTTGCGCGCTTTGGCCTCGTCCCGCAAGAAGCTGCCGATGCTATTCGTGATCGTGGAGATTTCACCGTTGACCGCATCAACGCCATTGAGGCCGAGGTCCGCCACGACGTCATCGCTTTTACCACCACGGTCGCTGAGCACATTGCGAACCCGGAGCATTCTCGCTGGCTGCACTACGGCCTCACCTCGACCGATGTCGTCGACACCGCGCAGGCCCTTCAGATTCGCGAAGCCTCTGCCATTATTCGTGAAGGAATCGTCGCTCTCTCCGAGGTTCTCAAGCGTCGCGCCCTCGAGTTCAAGAACACTCCCATTATCGGCCGTACCCATGGAATCCACGCCGAGCCTTCCACCTTCGGGCTCAAGTTGCTGCTCTGGTACTCCGAGATGCAGCGTAATCTCAAGCGCTTCGATGCTGCCGCCGAAGATCTCCGCGTCGGCAAACTCTCTGGAGCCGTAGGTACCTTTGGGCATCTCAAGCCGAAGCATGAAGAAGCTATCTGCGCGGAGCTCGGCCTTACGCCCGCCGACATCGCCACGCAGGTGCTCCAGCGCGATCGCCACGCCGCCTACATCTCGACACTTGCCGTGTTGGCCAGCACTCTCGACAAGATCGCAACCGAGATTCGTCATCTGCAACGCACCGAAGTTCGAGAGGCCGAAGAGTTCTTCTCCGAGAAGCAGAAGGGTTCCAGCGCTATGCCGCACAAGCGTAACCCCATCACCAGTGAGCAGATCTCCGGACTCGCCCGCGTCATGCGCTCCAACGCCCAGACTGCGCTTGAAAACGTCGCTCTCTGGCACGAACGCGATATCTCGCACTCCTCTGCCGAACGGGTCATCTTCCCCGACTCCACCATTCTGGCGGACTATCTCCTCGCAAAGACAACGAACCTCATCGAGAAGTTGCTCGTCTATCCTGCCCGTATGCTGAAGAATCTGGAATCCACCGGTGGACTCGTCTTCTCTGGGCAACTTCTGCTCGACCTTGCAGAGTCTGGCATGAGCCGCGAAGACGCCTACCGCCTCGTCCAGGGCCATGCGATGAACTCCTGGAAGAATGACCTCGTCTTCCGCGATGAGATTGCCAAGGTTCCCGAGATTACAGCGCGACTCAGCCCCGAAAAGCTGGCCCACGCGTTTGACTACAACCGTCAATTGGCCAATGTGGATGCAATTTTCGAACGCGTGCTTAAAACGCCCGCATAACCCTTTGTCTACCCAGTAAGGAATGACTACAGGGGGAGCAGCGATGAATCTTTCGGTTGAATTTGTCCAGATCGTCGACGCTGCCCTCGTCTCTTCCACTCAACGCAGCGGCCCGCACCTCGTCTGCCGTCCTGGCTGCACACAATGCTGCCATGGGGTCTTCCCTATCTCCCATCAGGACGCTGCTCGCTTGCGCGAAGGCCTCGATGCACTCGAACAACTGGATCCACAACGAGCAGCACAAATTCGCACTCGCACTGTCGAATCTCTCGCTCGCATCTCCCCACTCTTCCCTGGCGATCATGCTACCGGTATCCTCTACGAGGATTACGAAGACTCCATGCTCTTCACCGACGAATCCGACAACAGTATCGGCGACACCGAACCCTGCCCTGCGCTCGATCCCACGACTGGCACTTGCGACCTCTACGAACACCGGCCTATCGTCTGCCGCACCTTTGGCCCACCCATGCGTACTCCTGAAGGGAACCTCGCAACCTGCGAGCTCTGCTTCATTCACGCCTCCACTGAAGAGATCGCCGCTGCAGAGCTTGACCCTACAATTCCCTCACTCGAAGCCGACAGCAACGCGGCTTACAATGCCGCACACAACCTCCACGGCGAGACCCTCGTCGCTTACGCTCTTCGCTCTGCATAAGCGATAATCATTTCTGTGCCTGAATCCCATACATCAACGCACAACATCACGCTCGCTGTCACAGGAGCCAGCGGCTCAATTTATGCCGCCGAGATACTCCGCGCCCTCGCCAACGACAATCGAGTCTCCCACATCCATTTCGTTGTCTCTGAAAGCTCCCTTCGCGTCTTTGCCGAAGAACTCTCCTTGAGTGGACGCAATAATCTTGCTGAAAAACTCATCGGCACCCCCTGCCCAAAGCTCCACCAACACGCTGAATCCGATATCGGCGCCAGCATTGCCAGTGGCAGTTACCCCACCAGTGCCATGATCGTGCTTCCCTGCTCCATGGGAACCCTTGCTTCGATCGCCAACGGTCTGGCGTCAAACCTTATCCATCGCGCTGCAGATGTCTGCCTGAAAGAACGGCGCCCGCTCATTCTCTGTGTGCGCGAGACGCCCTTCAACCGCATTCATCTTCGCAATATGCAGTTTGCGGCCGAAGCAGGAGCAACCATCTTCCCTACCATCCCCACCTTCTACAACCATCCGCAAGACATCGCCGAGATGGCCCGCAACTTCGTCCATCGCGTCCTTGCGCACATTGGTCTACCTCAAGAGGGCGCTTATCAGTGGCACCCGGATGAAGATTAGTTTCCTGATGTAAAGAAGGTTTTTTCCACTCTCTGCATCGGCGGCTGCGCCCGCAGAAACTCGTCCGTCGCCTCTGCCACTGGTTGCCAGCACTCCAGTGGAGCCAGGTGACCGCATCCTTTAATAAGGCTGAGCGACGAGTTGGGAATCGACTCATGAATTCGCTTCCCTACCTCGAGCGGAATCAGCTCGTCCGCAGATCCCCACACCACCAGCGTCGGCTGATGGATATTTTCTAGCCGGAAATCCAGCAGATCGCGCCCATTCGCCATCGCAGATACGCTGCGAACCACCACCCAACTGTTATGC
The DNA here is from genome assembly GCF_014274685.1 of Edaphobacter sp. 4G125. NCBI lineage: Bacteria > Pseudomonadati > Acidobacteriota > Terriglobia > Terriglobales > Acidobacteriaceae > Edaphobacter > Edaphobacter albus. The sequence goes on along the minus strand of NZ_CP060393.1, from coordinate 1,839,851 downwards.
GCAATCTTCCGCAACACCGCACGCTCTACAAACTCCGGTATCGGTTTTGGATGCGGTGAAAGCATCTTCATTAATCTTGCGATTGCCGGAGCATTCGTTGGTACAAAAAGTTCCGAACCGAAGTCTGCCGGGAAATAAATCCCTGCGCTGTCATAAACCACCAGCCGATTCACCATCTCTGGATGGTCCAGCGTCATCTTCATTGCCACCCATCCACCCATCGACCATCCGCCGACAAAGGCATGCGGCAGATGAATCGCCTGCGCGAACGCGACGACGGCTCTCTCTTCCATTGAGATCGAGTAATCCGCATCTTTCGGCTTGGAAGAACGTCCGTACCCGGGAAGATCTGGAACATACACATGGAATCCTCTCGCCGCCATCGCAGGAATCATCGCTCGCCAGTCTTCGCCGCGAGCGCCAAGCCCATGAATCAGCAGCAGAGGAGCGCCGTCCCCATGCGTCGGCTTCGCCTCAAAGTAGTGCAGTCGATAGCCGCCTGCCTCAACATATTCGCTCTTCACGCCCGCACGCCATAGCTGAAAACTGGTTATCTGATCGCCAACCCACAGAGGGTTGAAATAGAACGTCAAGCCCGCAATCGCGACGATGATCAACACAACCAGCAAGACCCGCAGCACAATCTTCATCGCGCCTTCGTCTCCGCAAGCTTCCAACCCTGCTCAATTACATCCAGGGTATCTGTCCCAAGATCATACTCGGCCAAAGACGCCTCGTTATAAGGAATCCACCGGGCCTCGATGGCGTCATCTCCACACAACAACTCTGGAAGGATTTTTTCTTCCACGAGACAAAGCCACTCCACTAGTACATAGTGGAACCGCACTCGTCCAGCCTCATCGCGGATAATCCGATCCAGCGCGGTGATGACCTCAACCGGTCGCACTTGGACGCCCGCCTCTTCGCAGACCTCGCGGACGATTCCTTCAGCCGTCGTTTCGCCCAATTCGAGCGCTCCTCCCGGCAGTGACCATGTTCCCCGCATCGGTTCGCGACCGCGGCGCACAAGAAGAATCGTTTCTCCACATACAACCACCGCCGCCACGCCGACGATCGGAGCCTGCGGATACTCCCGCCCGCTCCTCACAGCTGTGTCTTCGTTTTTCACTTCAGTGGCTTGCCAAACTCTTCGCCAAAGACCGTATGGCTCATCTCAAAACGACCGCCGTAGTACTTGTCCGGCCCCTTCAGATGTCCGATCCCAAGCAGCGCCACCACCCAGTAGCTCATCGGCAGCCGCAATACTTCATGCACCTTGTCCTGCTCAAAACCTTCCATCGGAGCGGTGTCGTATCCCATCACCTCGGCCATCAACATCATGTGAGTCAGGGCAATCATCACATGCTTGTTCAGCCACCCATGCATCTGTTCTCTGCTGAATCCGGAAAGAAAGTTCGACACGCTGGTACTGGCCTGAGCCGCGTAGCTCTCGGGCATCCCTCCCTCACGACCCTGTTGGATCATCAGGTCCAGGTCCTTGCGCCATCCATCGGCATCACCGCATGCCACAATCACCGCAGAGGCCTCTTCCACCTTCGCCTGGTTGAAGCTGGCCGCGCGCAGCTTCTTCTTCTGCTCGGGCGCTTGAACCACCACAAAGCGCCACGGCTGCATGTTGTATCCACTTGGCGCATGAAGACCCGCGTCGAGAATCTGCTTCAGATCCTCCAACGGAATCGGTGCTCCATCGAAACTAGGAGTCGCGCGCCGTTCTGCAATTGCCTGGGGTAAAGACTTCCTGATATTCGCCATCGTCCTCTGTCTTCTCTGTACTTTAGGATGTCGTCTTTAATAACAAGGCTTACTGGCCTGTTACGAAAGACAAAGGCGTCTTCAAGATAGCATTTCGAGAATTATTTCTGAACAAAACAGGAAATCAATCTCCGCAAAAGGTTTCTAGTAACCAAATAGCCGTTGGAGAATCAATGAATCTCGCTCATCGCCAGCTCTGTCGCATATGGGCTCTGTCCCGGCGCCTCTGCAAAGACCCACACTCCATGAAATCCCTTGCGCAGTTCGGGATAAGCCGCAACCAGCGCGTTCATCGCGTCGGTGTTTCGCTTTCTCGCTGCCACAGGATCTCCAATCTGGTCCACCTTGAGCCGCGCTGTCACATCGATCTTGTCCTTTGCGAGAGAATCATCGACTCCCAATCCAGTGAAGTGATATTCAGCTCCATCGGCTCCCTTCACCACTAGGGGTGAATCGGCGCTGACTCCTTCGGACAACGCCGGAGGAGCAACCTCCGTCTGCTCGCTCCGCAGCTTGTCCAGGTGCGTACTCTGAATCATTTCTGATGGATTCAGCAGCGCCTCAGCCTGCTGGTAATACAGCCACGCGTTCCACTGCTCTTTGTTCTTGGCCATCGTCCTGGCCTGTGTCCAATACCATAGCCCGTCGTGTCCGGCAGCTGTCATGGGCTTCGGATAAAACCCACCCATCTTCCACTGCCCCTGAACCTGCTGCATCAAAAACGACAACCGCCATGGCGCAGGAATCCCCTGCGCCTCCACGATCGCAAAAGCATACTTGCCTGCAGGCAGCGAAGGGATGGAGAAATCTGCCTCTGCAATCGACCGGTTCAGCGTGCACGGGAACTGAGCAGTCGCGAACTTTCCATCCGCTCCGGGTTTCAGATCGCTAGCATCCAGCAGATACACCTGCTCCACCACCAGCGTCGCGCCCTTGATCTTTGCAGCAGCGTTTCCTACAGCGCCCTGAATCGCAGAAAAATCTTTCGCATACTGATCAATCGTGATCGCCTGCAGACCTGCGGCATCGTTCACCAAAACCTTCTCGGCCATTCCACGAGCTGCCTCGGCCAGGGCGTTGCGATCGCTCTCCGTCATCGCAGACTGTGTCGTGCACTTCTCACCACGAGCTGCCACGCTACACGCCAACATCACCGTGAGCGCCACCATCCCGCCCCACTCCCCAATCTTCCGATGGCAACCGAACTTCCGCACCGAAACCTCCTGCGACGATTCAAGTCTAGTACGAAGCTCTTCCATCTTTCCTGACGCATAAGAAATGTGTTCTCCCAGCCGCTAAGAACTTGTCAATAACCTGGCTCTCTATCCATCACAAATTTGAGTGGATCTCACGCACACCCTGCCTCGTCTTTAGCTCTTCCCCTTTCCTCCGTGTTACCCTTCTCCCACTCGTTTAATTGAGTGATTGAGGATTTTCTTGATTAAAAAAGAGACCGTCAGCGACGCTACCCCGCACAGCCAGCTCACCATGCAGGTCGTCGAGCATGTTCGCTCTCTCATCGCCTCAGGTGAGGTCAAACCCGGCGATCGCCTTCCCCCCGAGCGGGAGTTAGCTCGCAAGCTTAAGATCAGCCGCTCCAGCCTCCGCGCCGGTATCGGCTTCCTCTCTGCCATGGGAGTGCTCAAGAGCCGCCATGGTGCAGGAACCTTCGTCTCCAGCGGCCCTCCCGCCCTCGACTCCAGCTCGCTCTCTGTTCTCGGAGTTCTCCACGGCTTCCTTCCCTGGCAGATGTTCGAAGCCCGCCTTGTCCTCGAGTCTTCCATCGCCGCCCTTGCCGCCGAGCGCGCCACCGATGAACATGTCGCCGAACTTGCAGAAGAGGTCGCCGAGATGTACGCCGCCATCACCGATCCTCAGGAGTACCTCATCCACGATGTGCGATTCCACCGCACCATCGCCCGTGCTGCAGGAAACCCTATTCTGGCTGCGCTCATGGAAACCATCACGGCCAATCTCTACGAATATCGCTCCAAGACCGTCCAGAACGCCAAGGACTTGAAGGAATCCGCTGAGATGCACCGCGAGGTCTTCCGTGCCATCCGGTCGCACAATCCGAATCACGCACGCGAAGCGATGGAAAAACACCTCAACCTTGCCCGCACTGCCCAGGCAGCAGAGATCGAACAGATCTCACAGTCTGCCGACGCCGTCGAGACGGTCACCGACTAATCCACACATCTCATTTGCGAATCACCGGGTGCCCGAATACCCTGTAACCGTACCTCGGCAGTCTCCGCCCGCTCTCACGGTTCAGGTTCCAGTCAGGAGACTCTACTCACAACCTCAACCCGCAGCGTTGTGAACGGAGGCCATGCGGGCGCAGTGATCTTGCGCTCAAATCAGCCTCTTAACCGAAGGAGTACATCATGACTGGGCATCACAAGCACCACGCGATCAACTACATCGAATTTCCCTGCAAAGATCCGCAAGCGATCAAGGGCTTTTACTCCAGAGTCTTTGGGTGGACCTTTCAGGGCTGGGGAGAGGACTACATCTCTTTCAGTGACGGAAATCTTGAAGGCGGCTTTACGAGAGCCGAGCGGGTCGATTCTGGCGGCGCCCGAGTCATCCTCTACAGCCGCGACCTCGAAGCCACTCTAGCCTCGGTGAAAGCTGCCGGAGGCACCATCCATAAGGAGATCTTTGCTTTTCCGGGTGGACGGCGCTTTCACTTCCTCGATCCCGATGGCAATCATTTAGCCGTCTGGTCTGAATAAGTCAGAAATTGCTCAGGTACCCTATTCCCGTAAATGGGGTACCTCTTCTTCCCCTGATAAACTGACCTTTACGCCCCATGTCCGACAAGCAGAACAAGTTCTACGTCACTACGCCGATCTATTACGTCAACGCGCGCCCACACATCGGCCACGCCTATACCACTATTGCGGCCGACGTCATCGCCCGCCGTCAGCGTGCGCTCCTCGGCGAAGATAACGTCTGGTTCCTCACCGGAACCGATGAACATGGCCAAAAGGTGCAGCGTTCTGCCCAGGCCGCTGGGATCACCCCGCAGCAGTTTACCGATGAAGTCTCTGCTCAGTTCCGCGCTCTCTGGCAGCGCATGGGCATCACCAACAACGACTACATCCGCACCACTGAGCCCCGTCACGTCCAGGGTGTTCAGAAACTCTTCGGCGAACTCTACTCACGTGGCCACATCTATCTCGACACCTACACCGGACAGTACTCCGTCGGTGAAGAAATGTTCGTCGATGGCCCTCCCGGAACCATCGGCCCCGACGGCAAACCCACCGAGACCGTCACCGAAGAGAACTTCTACTTCCGCCTCAGCGCATTTCAGTCGCAGCTCATCGATCTCATTGAATCCGGCGACTTCTGCATCGAGCCCGAATCCCGCCGCAACGAAGTCCTCAGCTTTCTCCGCGGACCTGTAAACCAAATAGGAAAGGATGAGGGTGTATGGCTTCCAAACAGCGGCAAAACGGCTGAAGAAATCGAGTTTACGAGAGTTGATGAGCCTGCATACACACCTGGCGGCAACCCTTACATCCCAGGAGTCCTCAAAGACCTTTCCATCTCGCGCAGCTCCTTCGATTGGGGGATCCCCGTTCCCGAGCCCGCCGCCAGCACCTCCCAGAAGAAACACGTCATCTATGTATGGCTTGATGCGCTGGCCAATTACATGACCGCTATCGGTTATGGCAGCGATAATCCAGAAGACAAAGCAAAGCTGGAAAAGTTCTGGCCCGCTGACATCCACCTCGTCGGCAAGGAGATCATCCGCTTCCATTGTGTCTACTGGCCGGCCTTCCTCCTCGCTGCAGGCCTTCCTCTACCCAGGAAAGTTCAAGCTCACGGTTGGCTCCTCTTCGAAGAGTCGAAGATGTCCAAGTCGCGCGGCAACATCGTCCGCACCGAAACCATCCTCGATGCCTTCGGAAACCTTGTGTACGCCAGCCTATTTCCAGATAGCACTCACGCTGAGCAGGACCTCTTCGGCTCCGATGTCCTCCGCTATTTCCTCCTCCGCGAGATCCCCTTCGGCCAGGACGGATCCTTCTCCTTCGATGCCCTCGTTCAGCGCTACAACTCCGACCTCGCTAACGGATACGGCAATCTAGTCAGCCGCACGCTGACCATGATCGAGAAGAACCTCGATGCCACGCACCCTGGCCTGACCTCGCCCGCCACCGACGCACTCGCCGAGGCGGCCAACAAGATCGCAGGCTCTGCCGTCGTCCTCATCGATAGCACTGCCGACGACTTCGCCGCTCTTCGCTTCACCCGTGTGCTCACCAACATTGCTGCCTTCATTACTGGAGTCGATGGTTTCTTCTCCTTCGGAACACCGTGGAAACTCGCCAAGTCGGATGAACCTGCTGCAAAGGAAGATCTGTGCGCCATTCTTTCCACCACTGCCGAAGCCATCCGCGTCATCACCGCCCTGCTCTACCCCATCCTCCCTTACTCCACCGCGAAGGTATGGGCTCAGCTTGGCCTCGGCGATATCGAAGTTGCAGCGCGCAACGGCGAACTCAACAACCTCCAATGGGGCGGCCTCAAACCCGGCACGAAACTCGGATCGCTCGGCCCCATCTTCCCTCGCGCACCCAAGGAACTCATTCAGACCATGACCGACTCCGAACAGACGCCCACTCCTCCCGTGCTCTCTAAGTTCGTCGACGAGAAGACCACCCACACCAAACCTGCGCCCGCCGACTCCACGCATCCCGGAGCAGCTCCGCGCACCAGCGAGCTCCCACACGAGAATCCTGGCGCACAGGTTGGGGCCTCTTCCGCCCCTGTTCCCGAGCTTGCCAAACCTCCCGCACCTCACACTGAAGCGCCTGCTTCGGGGATCTTCGCCGCCGCCGAATCCACTCCACAGATCGCCATCGACGACTTCGTCAAGATCGATCTCCGCGTCGCAAAGGTGCTCGTCGCCGAGCGCATTCCCAAGGCCGATAAACTCCTCCGCCTCGAGGTTGACCTCGGCTACGAGAAGCGCCAGATCCTCTCCGGAATCGCCCAGTGGTACACACCTGAAGATCTCATTGGACGCCGCATCATCATCGTTGCGAACCTCGCCCCCCGCAAGATGCGCGGCTTCGAATCCCATGGCATGCTGCTCGCAGCCTCGCACGGTGAAGACGGCAAGCCCATCCTCGCCACTTTTGCCGAAGGCGATGAGATCGAACTTGGCTCACGATTGAAGTAAGTAGTGTTGCAATTGCAGGTTGTCGGTTTTGCTGGTTATCAGTTGCTAATTTCAAAGTGTCATCCTGAGTGAAGGCGCAGCCGGAGTCGAAGGATCTGCGGCTTGCTCGTCATACCGACACCAGTTTGCTCATCCGCAACTGACAACCTGCAGCTGACAACTAACCTTTCAGCACTGCCTTCAAAAAACCCGGAAATCTCGCTTCCAGGTCCTCCCGTCGCAGCGTGTTCAAAAGCGTCTTTCCATCTTTCCTCGTCGACACCACCCCCGACTCCCGCAACACCCTGAAGTGGTGCGAAAGCGACGACTTCGGCCGGTCTACCTCGAACACCCCGCAAGCCTGCTCTCCCCTCTCCGCCAGCTGACGCACAATTCCCAAACGAATCTCATCGCTCAGCGCGTATAGCACTGCCGTCAGCAGCAACTCCTTCCGGGACGGCTCCTTCGGTAAAAAGATCGGCATCTTACTCTCCCATGATTTGACAAGACGGCGTCGTCTCGTTCATAGTTCGATTATACGATGGTTCGAATTTATTCGAACTATCGATTGAGGGAGGAACCAACAATGAAAGCATGGCAGCTTAAGGCCTTCGGTCGCGAAAATCTCGTCCTCAACGACATCCCTGAACCCACTCCCGGTCCTGGTGAAGTTCTTATTCGCGTATCCTCTGTCGCGCTCAACTATCGTGACAAGCTGCTCTATGACGGTACCTACAACCCTCACCTTGAGTTCCCCATGACCCAGGTAGCCGATGCTGTCGGAGAGATCGTTTCCCTTGGCCCTGATACCTCCCGTTTCAAGGTCGGCGACCGTGTCGTCACCAACTACTGCACACGCTGGATCGACGGCCACCCGACCGCCAAGGAGACCCTCTACACTCTCGGCAACATCATTCCCGGAGCGCTCGCCGAATATCTCGTGCTCACCGAGCACGCTCTGGCCCTCGCGCCGTCCTACCTCACCAACGACGAAGCAGCCGCGCTTCCCTGCGCCGGACTCACTGCCTGGTACTCGCTCGTCGAACAAGGCCGTCTCTCCTCCAGCCAGACCGTCCTCCTTCAAGGTACCGGTGGAGTCTCCCTCTTCGGCCTTCAGATCGCCTCCGCCCTCGGGGCCACTACGATCGTCACCTCGTCCAGTGACGAAAAACTAGAGCGCGCCAAAGCCCTCGGTGCCACCCACACCATTAACTACAAGACCCATCCTGACTGGGAAAAAGAGGCTTTGACACTCACAAATAACCAAGGTGTTGATCAGGTCCTCGAGGTCGTCGGCGGCCCAAATGTCGCCCGCTCCATCAAGGCCATCCGCCCCGAAGGACAGATCTCCATCATCGGCATCATCGATGGCTTCGACGCCACCATTCCGCTCTTCAGTCTCATCCAGAAACACGGCATCCTACGCGGCATCTCCGTCGGACCCCGTCGCGCGCTCGAAGACATGCTGCGCAAATTCGATGAGGTAAAGCTCCACCCTGTTATCGATTCGGTCTACTCATTTGCCGACGCTCGCCATGCCTTTGACCGTCTTGAAGAAGGAGCTTTCGGCAAGATCGTCATTCGCGTCCGCAGCTAAGCGCTCTTTTATAGCACAGCTCTTAATGAGACTTATTTCGCCTTACTCACTGGCGTCATCGGCGTCTCTCTTCCAATCGCGATCACAAAATAGTTCGCGTTCGTCGTCCCTACATTCTTCAGTCCGTGCATTACATTCGAAGCCGCAAAGATTACTCCTCCCGGCCCTACGCGCTCCTTCGTCCCGTCGTTGTCGAATTCCAGGTCCCCCTCGCGAATAAACATAAACTCCGAGTGACGGTGCTTGTGTGCCGGATGCGGCATCTGCCCTGGCGGCAGTGTCGTCTCGTGTACCTCGACAGCTTCGCCTGTCGCCAGTATTCCCTGCACCACCGCACGGCCCGCTCCGCCGTTGGCATTATGCTTCACTGGCAAGGAATCGAAGGTCCACGTATGCGACTGCGAAAGCACTTCACTGGACTTCGACTGCGCTTCACCCTGCTGCGTCAAACTCCCTGCTGCCGCCAGCGCCGAAAGAGCAATACAAAGATCACGACGGTTGAAGTTTCTCATGCCCGACATCCTAACCGATCTGCCCGTCTTCTTACGAGAAACAACATCCGCGCCAAAATAAAATCCCGGATGGAAAGCCTCTCCATCCGGGCGGGTAAGCATCGGTGGGCTAGAAATTGAACTTCCCTACAATCTGAATCACGCGAGGCAGATTCGACTGGTCCGTAGTGCCGGCAATCGCGCCAAAATTACTGTTGGTCGCATCGGTTACCGGTCCCTTGTACCACTGCGGCGTATTCGTCAGGTTGAGGAAGTCAGCCCGCAGGGTGAATGTGAACCCCTCACGAATTGGAGTCACTTGCATGATGCTGGCATCCAGGTTACGAATCGGTGGGTTGCGCACGTAGCTGAGACGTGTGCTCCAGGTTTGCAGCGTATCCGAGGGACGCGTAGCCCAGACAGGAGACTCCCCTGGCTGGCAATTTTGCAGGGCTCCCGTGCTCAGACGAGTACATGTATCGAACCAACGGGTAAGGGTTGGATTTCCAAGCTTCGCGCTTGCTCCCGTCGGTATCACCCCGGTCGGAGTCGTCAGTGGCATACCCGATTGAATGCGGGCAAGACCGCTGACGCGCCAGCCGCTGATCAACGCTCGAACCACCACTGGTGAGTTCGAGCCCCACTGCTGGCCACGGCCAAACGGCAGGTTATAGACCGCATTGATCTGGATACTGTGTGCCACGTCCCACGCAGCTACAACCTTCTCAGGATTGGCGTCCTGCGCGTTCGCAAACGACGTCTCCCCCAGCGTCTTCGAATAGGTGTAAGAGAGCGTCGCGCTGGCACCGTTGCTCATACGCTTCTGCAACAGAGCCTGCATCCCGTTATAGGTTGAACCGCCAGACGACTCCGCCATCCGCGAAATCGTAAGAAACTGCGGATATGGACGCAGCAGTTGACGGCGCTGCACGGTAGCCGCATTCAGCGATGTCCCTGGCAACAATCCGGCAAATGGGTTCTGCACGCTGGCCGAAAGATACGCTGTCCCTTTCGCAAGGTCGCTCGCGGAGACCTCGTTGATGGAGCGCGTCACCTCAAGACCGGCCGTATGGCTCCCCACATATCCCAGGGTAAACAACATCTGCCCAGGCATTTCGCGTTGCACTTCAACGGAATATTGCTGCGTCCACGGCACGCGGCGATTCGGATCGGCGAAGGTCAGGTTCTGACCAAGATTTGCAGACAGGCCGAGCGCCGCCCCCACAGGCTTCTGAATGCCGTTCGGGAATGGATTATCCAGCGTATTGAGAGGAATTCCCGTCACAACCGAAGTCACCATCGCCGTCTGCTGGCTGAACCCAGGAGCATTTCCTGGATCGTCAAAGGTCTGCGAGTACACCAGACCATAACCTCCACGAACGACCGTCTTATCGTTGACCCGATATGCAGCTCCCACACGAGGGCCGAAGTTGTTCCAGTCCGGATTGAAGATGCCGCGCGGCACACCATTCACCCCGGCATAGATAAGGCCGCCCTTCAGCGTCAGACCCGGCACACTCAGCGGGCTCGCGGCGTTGTAATCGAAACCGCGGGCAAGCGCGTTGTGGCGATCGGTTAGTGGAGTCATCACGTCCCAACGCAGTCCTGCATTCATCGTCAAGCGATCCGAGATGTGAATGTCGTCCTGGATAAACAGCGAGTTCAGCATCTGCTGTCGCGCACTGGACGTGTTCACATCCACATAACCCGACTGAGGTGCTCCCAACAGGAATGATGCAATCGAGCTACCAGAGAAGGAATTGGCCGCATTCGGATCGCTGCCGGTAAAGATCGTGTTGAAGGTAAAGTTACCCGAGCTGAAACCAGGGTCAATAGAGTAGACGCGGTTGAGGTAAACTTCACCTCCCATGCGCAACGTGTGACGACCCTGCTGCATGTATAGCAGCCCCTGGAAAGCATTTCCCTGCGAAATCGGACTAACGCCCTGCGGCTGAGCACCGGCGCCACCATAACCCGCCATGTTCATCACTGGGATATTGTCCGGCACCTGTCCGGCAAAGGTGTCACTGAAGCCCAGCTTCGGAAGACCATACTTCAATCCCTGGAAAGCACCATTCCGCAACAGGAAGCGTTCAAACCCTGCACGCAGATCGAAGGTCATCTTCGCGTTGATGACGTGCGTAAACTGCAGCGTCGCATTATGGTTCTCGCGGTTGTACTGCGAGTTCTTCGTTGTATCGAAAGGATTGACGGTATTCGTTGTGGAATAGATAAAGCCTCGCGCCTCCGTCAACTTATTACGCGAGTAGCGAGCAAACAGACGCGTCTCCGGAGAGATCACGTAGTCACCGCGTACCACCCAGTTAGCAAACAGGTCCGAGAACTTCCGCGAGCCCGGTCCGTTGACTAGATTATTCAGGTTCGTCACCGAATTCCCCGGGACATTGCCCGTCGGCAACCCCGCCAGCACATTCTGAGCAACCTGACTCATCATCGACTTCGGAATAACGTTGCCAGGGAAAGGATCGCGCACATACTTCTTCGTTACTGGATCCAGACGGGTGGTATAGGGGTTATAGATCGTTCTCAGCAGCTTCTTTCCGCTGCCATCGGTGCCATAGTAGGACTGCGAAAAGTCACCCGAGCGTTCCAGTGCCGTCGGAACAGAAGTCGTAAACGGGTCTGGGATAAACTGCCGCAACTCCTCATAAGCAAAGAAACCGAAGATACGATTCTTCAGAATTGGGCCGCCAATCGAACCTCCAAAGGTGTTGATGTGCGAAGCTCCACGTGGCTGCCCCGTGTAGTTCGAGTTATAGGTATTCGCATTCAGTACCGTGTTCTGCAACATCTCGTAGGCCGAACCATGAAAACGATTCGTACCCGATTTCGTCACCACGTTCACCACACCACCGCTCGTCCATCCATACTGAGCGTCATAGACTGAGGTCTGTACGCGAAACTCCTCCGTTGCCGAAACAGGAGGAACATAGGCAACCGTGCTGGACTGCGAGAGAGCTGACGTTCCATCCACCAGCACCTGGTTTCCGCCCGGTTGGCTACCGTTGATCGACATATTCGTAGAGCCGGCGGTATCAAAAGGACGAAGACGCTGCGCCCCCGAGGTTACCGCAACACCTGGAGCAGACCACGCCTGGGCAAAGATATTCTGCCCCTGAAGTGGGGCATTCTCCACGCGAGTATGCTCAATCGTCATACCCCTGTCCGAGGACTGCGTATCGATCAATTCAGGCGCCGCCGAAACAACGACCTCCTGGTTCAATCCCGCGGGGGATAACGTCAGGTCAACCTGGGTCGTCTGGGCGAGCGAAACAACTACGTTGACACTTTTTGCGACGTTGAACCCGCTCTTCGTCACCGTAATGTCATAATTTCCCGAGTTCAGAAATGGAACTTTGTAAATCCCATTCTCATCGGTTTTGATCGTCTGAGTGCCTGCATCCTGCTGGGAGTGGATTGCAACATCTGCATCCGGAATGGCATAGCCGTTCGAGTCCGTTACCTTTCCGGAGATTGTCCCGCGGAAATCCTGGGACCAGAGAGAAACCTGGGATAGAACGAGACAGGCCAGGAGAAGAAGGGTCGTTCGCATAAATCGAGAAAGCATTGGGATCACCTTGTGCCTTTGTGCTGTAGCCATGGGCTCACAGTTATCGGATATGGATCCTGTCTACTCACAACAAAGCCGACGACCTTTGCACAGGCGCGAGGGCAGCCAGGATGGCAGTGGAGATTCTTATCTACGTCGGTAAGCGCAACGTAGAGGATTCCAAACATGGATTCCAGTCAATTCACCGAAACTCCAGTCATCCATTGTGTTTTCAATAAAGTGTAAAAGGTTAAAAGGAAGGATAAACACACTCTATTCATACAAGGTGACTACTCTTTAGTAGTGTCTGATCACTCATCACAAACGCGTTTCGCGCGGTGAATCGACAGCGTAGTAATTGAATTCGCACTGCAATTCTCCAGGTGTAAACTCTCTGGACGAACGTTCCTCATAGGAGACTGCATGGCTTCAATCACTGGCTTTGGCGGGATATTCTTGCGAGCGAATGATCCAGAAGCTCTATACCGATGGTACGAGCAACATCTCGGCCTAACAAAGTCCGAGGGATCTTTTGCATTCCCTGCCCCGACGCAACGTGCTCAGATCGTCTTCGCCTTCTTCAGGCAAGAGGATGCATACTTTCCTCCCGCACAGAAAGCGATGATCAATCTTCAGGTGGATAACCTCGATGGAGTGCTGGACCGTTTGATACAAGAAGATGTCACCGTCGATCCAAAACGCGAAAGCTACGATTTCGGAAAATTTGGCTGGTTCACCGATCCGGAAGGAAATCGCGTCGAACTTTGGCAGCCTGCCACGACCGACTGATGCGAAGAGGGCGCACCTCGAAAGGTGCACCCTCGGAGAACAACCCGAAATATCTGCCAGTTTTTACAGATTCAGTGTCACTGTGGCCTGATCAACCACCTTGTTCCACTTCTCATCCTCTTTCCCGTAAGCATCGTGCCAACGCCACCACTTGTAACGATCCGTCTTCGGATAACCCTCTGGTGAGTCTTCCCAATCCTCCTGCCGCCCCAGAGGAGTCAGGTCCAGGTAGCTCCACACACTGCCCATCGCCTCATCGCCGCGATTATTGATGTAGTACGTGCGGAAAATCTTGTCGTTCTCGTCACGGAAGAAGACATTGTGCCCATGCCACTCATCCACGCCGAAGTCCTTATCGAAGTCATCCGTAATCGTAAACCAGGGAATCTTCTCCCATCCCATCCGCTGCTTTAGACGGGCAATGTTTTCCTGCGATCCGCGTGAAGCATAGGCCAGCGTGGTATCTCGCGCGTGCAGGTGCGAGAGATGCGAAACCTGATCTGCACCCAGCGAGCAACCGACACATGCATGGTCTGGCCAGCCGTATACATTCGAATCGTAGAAAGCGCGGTAAAGTACCAACTGCCGCCGTCTTTCAAACAGATCGAGCAGCGAAACCTTTCCCTGCGGACCTTCGAAACTGTACTCCTTCTCGACCATCTGCCAGGGCATTCGCCGTCGCGCTGCAGCTAGCGCATCACGCGAACGGGTGTGCTCCTTCTCTTTGACCAGCATCTCCTGCCACGCCTTCTGCCACTCCTCCGCCGACACAACCGGAGGCTTCTTCATTCCTGCGATCTGCTCATTGCTTGTCATGATTTTCTCCCTCGTCGCGCTCACGCGTTTTTTTGTTCCAGATCTTTGCGACGGCGAGCGCAGAAACGCCGCCCGTCGAAATCGCACCCGCGGCAATCCACACCGCAGACGCCATGCAGAAGGGGCACATACTTACCTCCCTGCCCGTGCCGCTGCTGCCGTGCGGATTCGTCCGATCAACTGACTCCAGCCATCGTCCACACCGCGCTCCTGATCGCCTACCCAACCCATCGCCCGGTGCACAAAGCGCATACGAGTTATGCCGTCTTCTTCCGTAAGGCGATATTGCAGGTTCGACACGGCGGGGTTCGACATAAAGAGTGGCCCTGAAATTTCGAGCAGCGACGGCGCCTTAATCGCCTGCACTGTACCCCAAAAGTGGCCCGTGTTGTTGCCCAGATCGCGGAACCATCGTCCGCCCGGCCACGCCTCCAACACCATCGGCATCGGCTTTTCCGGGGTTGAGTTCAACGGCCCCATCTGCTCAAGAATCGTCTCGAAGACAATCTCGATCGGGGCCGCAATCTCCTCTTCTTTAAGGATCTCGAAGGCCTGTACGACACCTTCCTTTACAGTGGCTGCCATTGTGTTTCTCCTTATCGGTTTGAATCGTCGTCCAGGCGGATCATCCGTTCCAGCGCCTTCCGCTCAGCACGCCGTTTGATCTCGCTAACCTGGTGTGTCCAGTAGCGTTCGAAAACCTTCACCCAGTCGTGCACCGGTTTCAGGCCCTCAGCATTAAGGCGATACATACGATGCTGTCCCCGTTTGACCATCGTCACCACGCCGGCCTTACGCAGTGCACCCAGGTGTTTAGAGACAGCGGGTTGAGCCATCCTCATGCGGAGGACGATCTCGTTGACGGCATACTCCTGTCCGTCGGACAGCACGGTGATGACCTCGCGTCTCCGAGGTTCAGCGATTGCGCTGAAGACGTCCGTCGGATGTGCCTTTCGTGTCATGCATCTCAATATATTCCTATATAGGAATATGTCAAGTGACAATCTCTAAATTCCTTATATGCGTGTCATTCCAACTGAATGCATAGCACCAGCGAAGGAATTCCTGCATTAACTCAAATCCGCCTACTCCCCTTGACGTTCGACCCAAAGTCAGACTAATCTCAGGTCGAATGACGACCAAAGCACAAAAAGAGCAACTTGAACTGATGCAGGGGACCCTGGACCTCCTGATTCTGCAAACCCTGGCGCCGGGACAAGCGCATGGCCACGCCATTGCGCGCACAATCGAGCGGCGTTCCGAAGAGGTGCTGCAAGTGGGGCACGGATCCTTGTATCCCGCGCTGCAACGACTCATGCGGTCGGAGTTGATCGCGGCCGAGGATGGGATCTCGGAAAACAATCGTAAAGCGCGGTTCTATCGGCTGACTGCAAAAGGGCGGAAGCAGTTATATGCGGAAACCTCGAAGTGGGAGAGGTTTGCGAATGCAATCGCAAGAATCCTTGCGCCAGTGGCAGAAGAAAAGTCGTAGTGGAGAGAAAGCAAGGATGATCAGCTGGGGTCGTCGCAGAAAACAACTGCTGGAAGAGATCGAAGAGCATATTGCGCTCGAGACGCAGATGAACCTTGATGCAGGAATGTCTCCAGAAGAGGCACAACGAGAGGCGAAGCGGAAGTTTGGCAATCCTCTCACTGCAGCGGAAGATTCGCGCGAGGTGTGGGGAGGTATGGGGCTGGAGCGCCTGGTGCAGGATGTGCGCTATGCGGTGCGGCAGCTGCGAAGGAGCCCTGCGTTCGCGCTAACGGCGATAACGGTCTTCGCGCTAGGATTGTTCGCCAGCACGGCGATCTATGCGTTTGTCGATGCCGCGCTGGTGAAGCCGTTGCCGTATCGTGCACCGAGCCGCCTGGTTGCGCTTTACGAACACATTCCTGTGGGCGACCGTTATCACCTCTCCTATCTTGACTACCAGGAATGGAGACGAAGAAACCGTGTCTTTAGTTCACTCGATGTCTATCGACCGGAAACTGTAACGCTGCGAAATCCTCGCGGTGCGGAAGAAGCATCGGGCGCGCTGATCAGTGACGGATTCTTCCACACTCTCGGCGTTGCTCCGTCTCTGGGACGGGATTTTCGCCAGGGGGAAGAAGAACCCTCCGCAACTCCCTCGGTGATCCTGAGCTATGAGGCATGGCAGAAACGCTTTGGCTCCGACAAAGGAATCATCGGACACCCAACCACGATCAATGGTGAGTCGTATGTCATCATCGGTGTACTCCCGCATGACTTTCACTTTGCTCCGGTGGGGCGGGCTGAGTTCTGGATACCGCTGCGCGGACGATGCAAAGGCAATTTTGGCTGCTTTCCTTACTACGGCATCGCACGGCTGAAAGAGAATGTGTCGTTGTCTGCAGCAGCCGAAAATCTGACTGCCATCAGTAAAGAACTGGCACAGGAGTACCCGAAGTCGAACCGTGATCGAACATCGACGATTTTTCCACTGACAGAGGCGATCCTTGGAAACGTCAAGCCGATGCTGATTACGTTACTGAGTGGTGCTGCGCTTCTGTGCCTGATTGGCTTCGTGAATGTCTCGAGCCTTCTGTTGGTGAAGACCGAGGGCCGCAGAAGAGAGATCGCAGTAAGAGAGGCATTGGGAGCTCCTCGGCTTCGACTGATAAGACAGTTTTTTGTTGAGGGCTTTCTGCTGGCTGCATGCGGTCTTGCCGTTGGACTCACTCTCACCTTTATTTCGCTCGGTGTTCTGAAACAGCAAATTCCAGCGCATGCGTTGATCAGCATGCCCTACCTGGACGAAATGCAATGGAATCTGCGCATTCCGCTCTTCGCAAGCATAATTGCGATTCTTGGCGGTGTACTGTTTGCCGCAGCGCCGATATTTCATCTGTTGCGGCTCAATATGCAGGAGGGTCTGCGCGAAAGTGGTCGTTCGTCCAGCGGCAGATCGTGGCGCAGATCGGGATCGGGTCTTGTGGTTGTCGAACTGGCCATCACCGTCGTGCTCTTGGTCAGCGCAGGCCTGTTGGCGAAAAGCTTTTACCGGCTCCTGCATGTTGATATGGGAATCGCAACCGACCAGCTGGCGCTGTTGCACGTCGTGCGCCTGGGGAAATGGGACGACAATGTGCATAACATCGCGCTCGAACGGGAGATCGTATCGCGGCTTTCGAAACTCCCAGGCGTGGAGTCTGTCGGCGTTGCAGGAGAACCTGCCGTCGGCAGTGGCGAAGGATTCACCAGCCGATTTGGGCATTTTCGTGTCGAAGGCAGATCCTACGTCGGAGAAGGCAATGAGGCGATCCATCAAATCGCGGGCGTGGGGTACTTCGAGACGCTGCGAGCACGGCTGATCGCAGGACGCTTTTTCGCACCCACCGATGATGGCTCCAGACCACGCGTTGCAGTAATCAATCAGACAATGGCACAGCAGGAGTTTGGCGGCGAGTCAGCACTTGGCAAGCGAATTATCAGCCAATACGATCCCGAACATCCGTTCGAGATCGTCGGAATCGTCGCCGACCTTAAGGATGGCCCTCTGGATATGAAGCCAACGCCTGCGGTCTATCAACCGTTTGATCAGGCCACGACGGGCGGTTTCTATGTTGGCTTTCGCACATCGCAGCCTGCGGGAGTAGTTCTTCCATCGGCAGCGAAGGCTCTGAGACAACTCGACCCTGCGCTTATTGTGAATGGTGAAGAGACGATGTCTGACCGCATAAGCAACTCGGAGGCAACCTATCTGCACAAGTCAGCCGCGTGGGTTGTCGGCGGATTCGCAGGAATGGCTTTGCTGCTGGGCACGTTGGGCTTGTATGGCGTGATCTCGTATTCGGTGACACAACGGCGCCGCGAGATCGGAGTTCGCGTAGCTCTGGGAGCACAACGTTCTGCGGTGTATAGCCTGGTGATGCGGGAAGCCCTGCGGCTCTCAGTTACAGGCATCGCAGGCGGTCTGTTGTGTTCGTTTGCCGCAACGATGCTTCTTCGCAGTCTATTGTTTGGGGTAACGCGCTGGGATGGCGAAACGTTCCTGGCAGTCATGTGCGTTCTTCTGGTGTCGTCTCTGCTTGCGAGCTATCTCCCAGCGTCGCGGGCAGCAAAGGTAGACCCGATGGTCGCTCTGCGGACAGAGTGAAACGAGAGATCGCCTTAGAAGTGCCCTTACGACAGCGGAGTACCTGTCTTGAGTGCCGGAGGCGAGTCGAACAGGGAGTAACCCGTTTCTCTATCCGTTCTATTCGTCATCCTTAACCGATGTGTCATTTCGACCGGAGCTGGCGTCGTAGACGACGGCGTAGTGGAGAAATCCCCGCATTTCGTTTTCCATAAAACATCAAATTTGCCGACATCTATGAAACTGGTGTCGCACTCGGGGGAGCAAAATACCCTGTCAACCCCCAATCCCACCCATCTCCAACTAAACAAAGCACATCCCGGTTGCAGATCTACCCCGCTCTCTCCGATAAAATAAAGATAGAAAGCAAACAGGCAAACATAACCTGAAAGCCCAATAATTCCTGTTTTATGAATACTTTGCACCACATAAACTCGATAGATCAGGACTTTTCGTCATTTTCCGAATAGAAGTCCAGACCTAAGTTTCATAGATTGAATACTTTGCATCAATTCCCGGGGAGGGGAGGCATGCTCATCGACTCACACGCGCATCTCGACTTCTACAACACACACCCAACCGAACGCGACGAAGTCCTTAGCCGTTCCTGGGCTGCCGGGGTCAAGACCATCCTCGCCATCGGTATCGGTGAAAACCCCTCCGAGATGCACTTTGCGCTCGACCTCGCCACCTCGGTCTCCGGCAACCAACTCCCCAGCATCTACGCCAGTGCCGGAATCCACCCCGAGCAGGCCCACAACGCCACCCCGGAGGGGTTGATCGAGCTCTCCCGGCTCGCCTCCCATCCCCGCTGCATCGCAGTCGGTGAAATCGGCCTCGACTACTACCACCTTGAAAATCCTGAGATCCCCGTTCAGCAGGAAGCCTTCATCGCCCAGATGAAGATCGCCACCGAGGTTCGCAAGCCCATCATCATCCACTGCCGGACCTCCGAGCTTGCGACTCCAAAAGCCAAAGAGAAATACGGTCCTGCCGACGCTGCCGCCGATACCTACAACCTGATCGAGCAGCACTTTCTCCCCAGCGGCCTTCCCGCCATCATGCACTGCTTCTCCGGCAACGTGAACGACGCGCGACGCGCTCTCGGCCTCGGCTTCTACCTCTCCTTCGCCGGCAATCTGACCTATCCAAAGGCCCAGGGAATCCGTGATGCCGCCGCCTTTGCTCCCGCCGATCGCATTCTGGTCGAAACCGACGCTCCCTTCCTCGCTCCCATTCCCCATCGCGGTCAGCGCAACGAACCCGCCCTGGTCACTCATACCGCGGCAGCCCTCGCCGAGCTTCGCGGCATCTCACCCGAGGAGTTGGCCGCCGTTACGACCGAAAACTTTCATCGCCTCTTCCCTTCCACACGCGAAACCCGGAAGAACTGACATAATAGAACCCGAAATTTATAGAGAAGGAAAAACACATGGCAGCGGATAACAGCTTCGACGTCGTAAGCAAAGTAGAGCTTCAGGAGGTCAAAAACGCAATCGATCAGGCCTCAAAAGAGGTAGGCGCGCGTTTCGACCTCAAGGACTCCAAATCGAAGATCGAGCTCGAGGGCACCGACACCATTCAGCTTGCTTCGCAGGATGAGTACAAGCTTGAAGCCGTCAAGGAGATCCTCTCCCAGAAACTCGTCAAACGTGGCATCTCCCTCAAGAACCTTGAGTACGAGAAAATCGAGCCCGCCGCCGGCTCCTCTGTCCGCCAGAAGATCAAGCTCAAGCAGGGCATCGCCTCCGAAAATGCCAAAAAGATCGTCGCCGCCATCAAGGACTCCAAACTCAAGGCCCAGGCCAGTATCCAGGGCGATACCGTCCGAGTTACCTCCAAGGACCGCGACGTCCTCCAGCAAATCATCACCAAGCTCCGTGCTGGCGACTATGGCGTCGAACTCCAGTTCACCAACTATCGGAGTAATTAATGGAACCGCTTCATTTTGGCACTTACTTACGAAGTATCATCCTGAGTGGAGCGTAGCGGAGTCGAAGGATCTGCGGTCTTATTCGGTAACGAACACATCAGGAGCTCAGGATGACCGGTTTGAAAATCCGTGCGATTTTCGAGCCGGTCGCCCTCTTCGGTAAACATCCTGTTACTCTGAATCCACGTGAGCACAATCTCCATCGCGACGGCTGCCGAGGTTTTTGACCTTCTTCGGGACGATCTGGCAGCGATTGAGCAGGAGTTCTCCCAACAGTCTTCCTCCAAAGTCGCAGTCATCACAGACATTGCCCAGTACCTCATCGCCGGCGGAGGCAAACGCATCCGTCCGCTGCTCCTTCTGCTCGCGGCCAAAGCTCTCGGCTCGACGAACCACAGCCGCATTCGTCTGGGAGCTGTGGTCGAGATGCTGCACACCGCGACTCTCGTCCATGACGACATCATCGACGAAGCCGACACCCGCCGTGGACGTCCGTCGTCCAACACGACCTGGGGAAATTCAAAGTGCGTCCTCGCCGGAGACTGGCTCTACATGCAGGCCTTCTCTGCGGCTCTTGAGGAGCGGAACTTTCACGTCCTCGACCTGCTCATCTCGCTCACCCAGCAGATGGTCGAAGGCGAGCTGCTCCAGATTGAAAAACTCGGCCACCTTATTAATGAGGAAGAATACTTCGACCTCATCTATCGCAAGACCGCCTGTCTCTTCAAAGTCTCGATGCAGCTCGGAGCAGCGATTACTCCGCATGAGTTTGGCGACGCCGCAATGGTTGAATCTCAGCTCGGCGAGTACGGCCGCAATCTCGGCTTAGCTTTCCAGATCGTCGATGATGTCCTCGATCTGACTGCTGCCGAAGATGTTCTGGGCAAACCCGTCGCCAGCGACCTGCGCGAAGGCAAGGCAACGCTGGCCGTGATCCACGCGCTAGAACGCGGTACCGGAGCCGACCGCGAAGCTATCCGCACCGTGCTGAATGACCGAAGCTTCGCTCATGTCTCTCATTTGCAGATCCTTGAGATTCTCCGTCGCCACGGCTCGATCGAGTATGCAATGGACACGGCCTGCGCCTATGCTGAGGCCGCACGACAATCCGTCGCCGACCTTCCCCCGTCCGATGCAAAACGCGCGCTGCTCTGGGTGCCGGGCTTCGTTACCAGTCGCGACCGCTAAGCCCTTCGCTATAGGAATACAATTGCGACATGTTGCGCATGCTTTCCTTGCTCGCATGCTTCGTTGCACTTACATCAGCAGCCCTTGCGCAAAGTAGCCCTGTCAGTAATCAGGTTCCAGAACCAACAACCATTCAGAGTACCGCCAGGCTTGTCCTTGTTCCTGCCCTCGTCCAGTCAGCTGCAAAAGAAACCGTCTACTCTCTTCATGCAAACGACTTCTTTCTTACGGACAAAGGAGTTCCACAAAAACTCACTCTCGACGAAGAGACCCGGCAACCGCTCTCGCTTGTCGTACTGATGCAAACTGGTGGTGCTGCCCCGCGAGAGTTCGACAAATATCGCGGCCTCGAAACAGTTCTTGCCTCAATGCTTGGTGGAGCGCCAAACCAGGTTTCTATCGTCAACTTTGATAGCAAGCCTGAAGCTGCATCACCATTTACGTCAGACATTACACAGTGGACAGACGCCATCAACCACCCCGATCCAGGCGACAGTGGCGCTGCCATCATGGATGGCCTCAAATTCGCCCTGAACCTGCTTGCGCAGCAACCCGCCAATCATCGCAGAATCATTCTGCTCTTATCGCAGCCGCAGGATTCAGGAAGTAAAACAACCGCGAAAGAGATCGCCCGCATCACCGGGGAAACCAACACAACCATTTACTCACTGGTATTTTCGCCTCAGCAAACGAGACTTAAAAACGCATGGAAAGAAATAGGGGGTGATAACAAGCCCATCACTCTGCCCAATGGAACATATTCGGCTTATTTCCATCTCTCTGAGCCCCTCAACATGGTGATTGACGCGATGAAAAAAGATATAGCGACTGAAGTAGCAACACTTTCAGGTGGGGAAACTGTCAAATTTGGGAATCAAGGCGAACTCGAAAATCAATTAATGACGATTGATAACCATATCCGTAATCGCTATATCCTCAGCTTTACTCCGACCTCATCCGAAGTTGGATTCCATCCAATCCAGGTTCGACTCCCCCAATATCCTTCGCTGAACGTCTCAGCGAGGACAGGCTATTGGTTGAGCGGGCCTTCAGATTCATCCCAAAAATAGTCGTTCAGGCTCGCGCTGCATCAAGCTTGTCTGGATCGATGTCGAGAGCCTTAATCGCATCCTCGGCAACCTTCACAGGGATCTTCCCATCTCTCGCAAGGCGGCTGATTGCAGCGAAAGCAATATGCTCAGCATCAATCTCAAAGTGGCGACGCAGGTGCTCCCGATTTTCACTCCGGCCGAAACCATCCGTCCCTAATGCCGTAATTTGCCCCGGCAACCATGGCGCGAGCCCATCCGCCAGTACCTTCATATAATCGCTGGCTGCAATAATTGGAAGCTGCTTGTCGTCTCCAAGAGTCTGCAACAAATAAGGAACACGAGGCTGTTCCCCAGGGTGAAGACGGTTCCATCGTTGACAGTCAAGCGCCTCGCGGCGTAGCTCAACGTAGCTGGTTACACTCCAAACGTCCGCCTCAATCTGGAATCGCTCGCGTAATAGCTCTTGCGCTCTAAGTGCCTCGTTGAGAATCGGGCCAGAACCGAAGAGATGTATCTCGGCCTTTCCATACTCGGCAGCCCGAAAACGATATAGCCCTTTAAGAATGCCCTCCTCTACTCCTTCCGGCATCGAAGGCTGAGGATAGTTCTCGTTATATGTCGTCAGATAGTAGAAGAGGTCTTCCTTCTCCTCATACATACGCCGCAACCCGTCTCGAACGATTACCGCAATCTCGTAACCAAAGGCTGGATCGTAGCAGGCGCAGGTGGGAACTGTGCTCGCCAGCACATGGCTATGTCCATCCATATGTTGCAAACCTTCACCGAGCAAAGTAGTCCGGCCTGCCGTTCCGCCCACCATAAAGCCTTTGCCTCTGGCGTCCGCAAAAGCCCATACAAGATCTCCTACGCGCTGGAAGCCAAACATGGAGTAATACACAAAGAACGGAATCATCGGAAGGCCGAAGTTAGCATAAGCCGTTCCCGCTGCTGTAAATGTGGCCATCGAACCTGCCTCCGAGATACCTTCTTCCAGAAGCTGCCCGTCCTTCGATTCGCGATAGTAGAGAAATTGGTCACTATCGACCGGCGTGTAAAGTTGCCCATGCGACGCATAGATTCCGACCTGACGGAAGAGTGACTCCATTCCAAATGTCCGGCCTTCATCGGGAATAATCGGGACAATATACTTCGCAAGATTTTTTTGCTTGAGAAGAGCGTTGATCACACCATTCAATGCTGAGGTCGTAGATGCTGCTCGCCCTTTAGAGCCAAGAAGAACATCCCGAAAGATCTCAAGCGGCGGAGCTGTAAAAGCAATCTCTCTATGAGAATCGCGAGCCGGTAGATACCCGCCAAGTGCTTTGCGGCGCTTATGGAGATATTGAATCTCCGGGCTTGCTTCCCCCGGGTGATAAAGTTCCAGATCGTCGATCTTCTCCTTGGGGACCGGCATCTGAAAGCGTTTCGCCACATAGGCTAGCTGCTGCTCTCTCAACTTCTTCGTGTTGTGAGCAAAGTTCCTTCCTTCTGCAGCATCGCCCAGACCATATCCTTTGACCGTCTTCGCAAGAATGACCGTGGGAGCCCCACGATGTTCGACCGCAGCTTTGTAGGCGTTGTAGACCTTGATGAGATCGTGCCCTCCACGAGCTAACTCTCCAATCTCATCGTCGGTCATTCCTTCCACGAGAGACGAAAGCTCTGGATACTTCCCGAAGAAGTGCTCGCGAACGTAAGCTCCTCTACGTGCTTTGAATGCTTGATACTCACCATCAACACATTCAGCCATTCGCTTCTGGAGTAGGCCGGTATGATCTCTGCTGAGTAGAGCGTCCCAGCCGCTGCCCCAAATACACTTGATCACATTCCAACCTGCACCTCTGTAGCTTGCTTCAAGCTCTTGAATGATCTTTCCATTGCCGCGAACAGGTCCATCGAGCCGCTGTAGATTGCAGTTGACGACAAAGATGAGATTGTCCAATTCTTCGCGCGAAGCTACCGTCAGAGCTCCACGCGTCTCCGGCTCGTCCTGCTCACCATCCCCAAGAAACGCCCAGACCTTTCGATCTGTTACTGGAATCAGCCCGCGATTCTCCATGTAGTGAATAAACCGTGCATGGTAGATCGCATTGATCGGCCCAAGCCCCATTGACACGGTAGGAAACTGCCAGAAATCGGGCATCAGCCAGGGATGAGGATAAGACGACAGACCAGAGTGCTCACGCAACTCATGGCGAAAGTTAATCAGGTGCTGTTCGCTTAATCTCCTTTCCAGAAAGGCGCGCGCATAAATCCCCGGCGAAGAATGTCCCTGAAAATAAACCATGTCTCCTGGCTTTCCTCCAATGGAAGCCCGAAAGAAGTGATTGAAGCCTACCTCGAACAATGTAGCCAATGAGGCATACGAAGCCATGTGACCACCGATATTTTCATCGTATTTATTAGCCCGTGCCACCATGGCCAGTGCGTTATAGCGGAGCAGGTTTTCAATTCTGCGCTCCATCTCTTCATCGCCGGGAAAACCAGCTTCATCCGCCGCCGAAATCGTATTCACATATGGGGTTGTGAGCGTTAAAGCAGGTGGTATTCCCAATTGAGCCGCGCGATCTGAAAGGGCATGAAGCAGGCGAATGGTTTCTTCCTTGCCATCAGCAGCGAAGACCTGATCAAGCGCTTCGAGCCATTCGGACGTCTGCCCAGGATCTGCGAATTCGATCACTTCCTCTGTCAAAGTTTTGTCACCTGCTATCACCGCGGAATACATTTGAAAACCTCGCTCAGCCCAGGAATTGGGTCGGAATTAACAGTAATCCTATGGACAACAAGTTGTCCATAGGATTACTGTTGCCAACAAACGCGAAGCACACCATACTTGAGAAGATGACCGTTCCCGGAAGAATTCGCGCGCTTCGCAGACAGAAAGGAATGACCGTTGAGGCTCTGGCCTCGTCGATTGGTATCCACAAAGGCCATCTGTCACGCATTGAGCGAGGAGAAAAGACCCCTTCGCTTGCCACCCTCGAAGCCATCGCCAAAGCTCTTGGGGCAGGAATGGCTCAGCTCTTCGGGGAAAAGACGAACGAGGAAGATGTTGTCGTAGTACGCCGTTCCGAACGAAGGAAGACCGGCGACCGCAAAACCTATCAACTCGAAGCGCTATTGACTGGGACTCATAAAACTCCACTGGCAGCTTATGTCGTTTCCCCCGGCCCTGAGTTTCTGGAGCATGAGGTTCCCAATCACCAGGGGAAAGAGTTCCTCTTTGTTCTGCAAGGGAAGATTGAAGTGCAGGTGGCGGACAGACTCCTGCTTCTAACCACTGGTGACTGCGCAACCTATGATGCCGCGCTTCACCACAAACTTCGGCGCAAAGGATCTGCGTTAGCTCAAGTGCTCGTCGTCCTGGTCACAGTCTGATGCTGTGTGATCAGCTGCTTCGCATCCGTGGATTCGCAATCGTGTAAGCCACGTCAGTCAGCAAATTCACCAGGACATACGTCAATCCAATTGCGAGGATACATCCCTGCACCAGAGCATAGTCCCGGTTGTAGATCGCAGAGATCGTGAGGCGACCGATTCCAGGCCAGCTAAAGATCGTCTCCGTAACGATCGCGCCGGCAAGTAGCGATCCGAACTGAAGTCCAATCACCGTTAGCACCGGAATCAACGCATTCCGCAAAGCATGACGATAGACAACTGTGCGCTCAGGCAGTCCCTTGGCTCGCGCCGTGCGGATGTAGTCCTGCCCCAACTCTTCGAGCATTGCGGTTCGCACCATGCGGGTCAACACAGAGGCAAACGAGAGACCAAGGGTTAGCCCTGGAAGCACGAGGTGAAGAAGAAAGTCTCCCACACCTCCATTCCCGGCCGTAGAAACAGGGAACCATCCCAGCGAAATCGAGAAGAGCAAGATCAGGATCGGCCCCAGTGCAAAATTAGGAAACGAGAGCCCGACAAGCGAAAGCACCCCAAGCGTGCGATCCTGCCAACGATTACGATGCAGCGCAGAAGCAATCCCGGCGGGAACCGACGTTGCAATCCCAATCGCGAGTGCCGCAAGGGTGAGAGCCAGCGTATAGGGATAGCGTTGCAGAAGAAGATGAGTTACTGAATCATGCAGACGAAGCGACTGCCCTAGGTTCGCATGAAGAATGCCGCCCCAATAATGCGTGTACTGCTCCAACAAGGGAGCATCGAGTCCATAGGCGTGGCGCAGAGCATCAATGTCAGAAGCCGTAGCTCCTTCGCCCAGCATTTGGACGATGGGGTCGCCGGGAACAAGATGGATCAGCAGAAAGACCAGCGAGACCACAACCCAGAGTACAGGCAGAGTGAGCAGGACACGGCGAAACGGTCGCCATAGCGAAACTTTCATTGCGTAGCTTCCCTGCTCTCTTCTTCATAAGGTGCGAACTCAATAGGGGCATCAATAGGGGCCACATGAATGCGGCTAATGCGATGGCCGTTCATCTCCGTTACGGTATAACGGCGCCCCTCGTAATCGATATTCTCGCCTGCGACAGGGATATGACCCAGCTCTGAAAGAAGGAAGCCCGCCAGCGTCTCAACCCCCGCTTCGCGCGGAAACTCCCAGTCAAGCTCATTGCGGAGATCACGAAGCGAGGTCGAGCCATCCAGCGACATCACACCAGTCGCACTTGAAAGCGCCGAACGCGTGACATCGAACTCGTCGTCCAGCTCACCGACGAGCTGCTCAAGGATATCTTCCGCGCTGACCAGCCCAACTGTGGACCCGAACTCATCGACAACGATCGCAATCTGGCGACGGTTCCGCTGAAATTCCTGTAAGAGTTCGATGGCGAGCTTTGTCTCCGGAACCACCGTTGGCTGACGCATGATCTGACGAAGCGTAATTCCAGACTGCCCACGGCCTCCCAGAGTCAAGGCAACCGAACGAAGATGCATAAAACGCGAGACGTCCTTCGAATAGACGATTCCGTTGATGTTGTCTGTTCCCGGCCCCGCGGGATCATAGACCGGAATGCGCGAATGCTGCTCTTCGACGATACGCGCGCTGGCTTGTTCGACAGGCATGTCCGCAGGAAGAGAAAAGATCTTTCCACGAGGTGTCATGATCTCGCGAACAACCACATGACTCAGTTCAATAGCGCGATGGATAATCTCTTCTTGAAAGACTGGTAGCAACCCCATGCGCCGCGTCGCGGTCGCAATGAGCTTGAGCTCTTCGGGAGAGTGTACGCCTCCTTCGCCACTGAGCGGAGCACGGAAAAGCCGCAGCACGAAGGCCGCCGACGAGTTCATCAGCCTGAGGATAGGATGGCTGATGCGCATAAAAACATCCATCGGGCCGGCGATAGCAAGGGCAATCCGTTCCGTGCGCTGGAGAGCCAGCGACTTCGGAACCAGCTCGCCCAGCAGGACCTCGAAGTAAGTAATCAGGGCAAAGGCCACGATCACCGCCGCGCCGTGCGCGTAGATCGTGGCGTGAGGAGGAAGCCGATGCAGCCAGTCTGCGGTCAGACGCAGAAGAATATCGGCAACCACCGGCTCGCCAATCCAACCGAGAGCGAGGCCGGCAACGGTCACCCCAAGTTGAGCAGCGGAGAGAAACTCATCGATCGAATGCTTGAGCTTGAGCGCCGTCCGCGCTCCCGGCCGCCCATGAGCGATCAGTTGCTGGATGCGGGTCTCCCGAACACTGACCAGCGCGAACTCGGCCGCGACAAAGAAGCTGCTGGCCAGAATGAAAAAGGCCACCAGGATGACGCGAAAAAGGATCCATTCCAGCATTAATGACCAGTGTAATCTCCATGCCGAGAAGCGCTTAGGAGAATTTGAAATCCCAGTTATGGATTGCAGATGACTCTAGCCACCGTATAGTGAACTCGCAGAAAAGTTATCGAATGCGCTAAACTTCTGCGACTGGGAGGTCCACCATGAATCGTGTCTCAACCCTCTCTCTCGCGTTTCTCCTCAGCTCATATCCTGCCTTTCCGCAGGTTGCTGCCAGTCAATCGGTTGTAGCCATATCCGTTCCCCAGATCATGGAAGCAAGCTGCCCAGTCGGGCTATTCGCACAACATCGGGGTGCGGGCTCTATCGTTCAGATCAAGGACCGGCCTGCGACGGCGACACTACCGCTGGAACTCCAATGGGACAACCATCGAGCGAAAGATATAGTTGGAGCTTCACTTCTGGTTCGAGGCTATGATGCCTCCACACGAATCCTCCCTGCGGGAAGCACAAATACTCCGCAGATGAAAAAGGTCTTCGACCTGAAGTTGAATCTCTCGGGAAACGGTAAAACTACAATCGATTTCGTAGCGCGCTCGTTCGCAACCGTAAGCTCAATCGAATTGCAATCCATCGAGTATGCTGACGGGTCGAAGTGGAACATCTCCAAAGGAGAAAGCTGTCGCATCGCACCGAACAATCTGGTCCTAATCGGTCAGCGATAAGCTCCTGGTTAAACAAAAAAAGAGCGGCCCGGCACCTGGTTCAGTGCCGGGCCGCTTCGTTTTCTGCAGAAACTTAATTCTCTTAAGCGATCACCTTGCTGACAGACTTATCGATCGTGTCCTTCGGCACATAACCGACAATCTGATCGGCAACCTGGCCGCCTTTGAAGATCAGCAGCGCAGGAATTCCACGAATTCCATAACGCATCGGCGTTGCGGTGTTCGCATCCACGTCCATCTTCATGACCTTGAGTTTGCCCTGATAATGGCTGGCAACCTCATCAACGACGGGAGCAAGTGCGCGACACGGACCACACCAGGCCGCCCAAAAATCCACCAAAACTGGCTGCTCCGATTGAAGGACATCCTTCTCAAAATTCGCGTCGTTAACTTCGGTTACAAACTGTCCTGCCATTTACTTTCCTCCCAAGAGTGCTCTGCGATTGCCACCCAAGCTGGCCGAGCAATCTTTACAATAATAGATGTTTGAAGTGGCCTGCGGTTTCAAAACCGCCACCCCAGCCAAAGCCAGGATTGCCCTCTCCGTCAAAAGGTTTATTTTCATTATCTTTGACTGACGAAAAAAATATTTCAACCTCAAACTCCAGTGTCCTCACCATTCCCCGATTGACGACCAAATTAGTCCTCATTAGACTGGTTATTGAGCTAGGCGAATCATTCCAATCGCTTTGCGTACGGGCAGGGGTTCGCATCGGAGTGCTTTTCGGTGGACCCTTTTGAGGGAGAGAACCACCTTATGTTGCAGGCATTTATCATCACTCTCCGCGAAGGCGTGGAAGCTGCGCTGATCGTCGGGATTGTCTTCGCCTACCTGACCAAGATCGGCCGCTCCGAGCTGAAACGGACCGTCTTCTGGGCCCTTGGGGCCGCCCTCGCCGCCAGTGTCGCCGGTGCCATCATCATCGCTCGGATGCAGATCAACAGCGACATCTTCGAAGGCTGGGTCATGCTGGTCGCCGCTGTCTTCGTCATCAGCATGATCTGGTTCATGCACAAGACGGCCCGAAGTATGCGCGGCGACATCGAACAAAGGGTCGCACAATACACCTCCGAAAAAGGCGTCTCGAAGCTCGGCCTCTTCCTCTTTGTCTTTCTCCTCGTTCTCCGCGAAGGCGTCGAAACTGTCCTGATCCTCTCCGCCGTCACCCTCAACTCCACCGAGTTGTTGAGCTTTATCGGCACCCTGCTTGGAGTCGCTGTTGCCGTCGTCTTCGGTGTTCTCTTCATCCGCGGCAGCGTCAAGATCAACCTGCAGCGCTTCTTCCGCGTCACCACCGTCATCCTCTACTTCGTTGCCTTCCAGCTGATCGTTAGCGGACTGCACGAGCTCAGTGAAAATGGTGTCCTTCCTTCCAGCCAGGCCGAAATGCGGCTCATCGGCCCCATCGTCCGTAACGATCTCTTCTTCTTCGTCACCATGATGGCGCTCGCCGGACTCATGATCCTGATGGAGTATCGCCGCCGCGCTCCCGTTTCGTTGCCCGCCGATGCCACTCCTGCAGACCGCCGTCGTGCCGAGTGGACCCAGCGCCGCGAAAAAATGTGGATGACCGCCGTCGTCGCCACCAGCTTCCTCTTCATCTTCCTCTCGACCGCCGAGTTCATATACGCCAAGAGCACAACCGCTCTCTCGCCCACCACTGCCGTCACTCTCGTCGGTAGCCAGGTCACCGTACCCGCGTCCCAGATCAACGACAGCCAGCTTCACCGCTACGGCGTCAACGTCGAGGACGGCAAAGGCGGAAGCGTCGAAGTCCGGTTCCTTCTCTTCAAGAAGCCCGACGGTAACATCGTCTCTGTCGGCGACGCCTGTCATATCTGCGGCCCAGTCGGCTTCTACATCGGTAGCCAGGGAATCACCTGCAAGATGTGCGCGTCTCCGCTCAATCCTTCGTCCATGGGCATGGAAGGCGGCTGTAACCCCATTCCCCTAAAAAGCAGCATCGCAGGCGGACAGGTCACCATTCAGGCCGCTGACCTCAAGACGCTGGTTCCGGTCTTCGAGCGCTAGCTATGCCGATCTCATTATCTAAACCGTGGCCGATTGAGTTGTTTATAAAGTGTCATCCTGAGCGGACTCTGAGCGAGCACAGCGAGTCGAAGAGGAAGTCGAAGGATCTGCGGTTTCCCTCCAGCAAAGACCTTGTCATTTCGACCGAAGGTGGCGCACTTTGCCACCGTAGTGGAGAAATCCGCTTCTCTACCTCAGGCCCCTCCCGGCTATTTAATCAGGAGGTTCGCTGATGTTCCTCCGTCTCCTCCTCGAATCCTTCCGCCGCCAGCGACGGCGCAAGCTGCTTGCCGGTCTGGCGATTCTGCTCGGTACCACCGCCGTCACCGCCATGCTCGCGCTCGCGACTACCATCGGAGATCGCATCCATCAGGAGCTCGCCGTCTATGGCGCAAACATCATCGTCCATCCTGCCGCCGATCAACTTGAAGTCAAGGTCGGCGGAGTCGACGTAAAGCCGGTCTCCGGCGGTGCCTACCTCAAAGAGTCCGACCTCAAAAAGCTGCGTGGAATCTTCTGGGCCAACAACATCACCGGCGTCAGCCCTGAGTTACCAGTCCACATCATCGGCAAAACCGCAGCCGGAGCAGCAGTCGACGCCAACGCCACCGGCTTGTGGTTCGATCATTCACTGAGTAGCGGAGGAGGAACAGCGCTCATGACCGGCGCCCCTGCCCTTCATCCCCTCTGGAAGCTCGAAGGCGCATGGCCTCGCGAGCAAGCCACGACACCTCAGAGTACCGAGGCCGTCGTCGGCTCTTCTCTTGCTTCGCATCTGAACCTCAAGACCGGCGATTCCGTCCAGACTGCCTCACAGACTCTCCATATCACCGGCATCGTCTCTACCGGAGACTCCACAGACAATCGGCTTCTGCTTCCTCTCAATGCCGCACAGCAGATCGCCGGAACCCCCGATGCCGTCTCGCGCGTCGAAGTCTCCGCCCGCACCAAACCTGAGGATGCTTTCGCCCGCAAAGATCCCGATTCCCTCTCGCCCAAGCTGCGCGAGATCTGGTACTGCCGTCCTTACGCCAACTCCATTGCTTACCAGATCCGTGAAGCCATCCCTGGAAGCCGCGCCGAGCAGATTCGCCGCGTCGAGCAGAGCGAGGGCAACGTGCTCAAGCGCATCAGCGGACTCATGTGGCTCATCAGTGCTGCGGCCCTGCTGGCTGCTGGCTTCGCCGTGAGCGCTGCCATGGCCACCGCCATCCTCGAGCGTCAGGCCGAGATCGGCCTCATGCGTTCCCTGGGAGCCAGCAAGACCACCGTTGCCCTGCTCTTCTATGCGGAAACCGGCTTGCTCGCCATCTTCGCTGGCGGCCTGGGATACCTCGCCGGCTCCGGCCTCGCTGCATGGCTTGGTGCGCGCATCTTCGCCACAGCCTCAGCCTCTGCTGGTTCCCTGCTGATTCCTGTTCTCTTCCCCGTTGTCATCGCGCTCGCGCTCACCGTGGCGCTCGCAGGCAGCACTCCAGCGATCCGGCGCGCCTTGACCACCGATCCCTCCACCATCCTGAGGGCCGGAGCATGAGCCGCCGCATCAGCATCACTTCCATTCTTCGCCGTTCTCTACTGCACCGTGGCACTCGCAGTCTCTCCGCGCTGATCGCCCTCACCGTTTCTGCGGCAGTTGCAACGGCCCTGCTCACTCTCTACGCCGATCTCGATGCCAAGCTGCATCACGAGTTCCGCAGCTTCGGAGCCAACATCGTCATCACCGCTCCCGAAGAGACGCACCTTCCCGAAGACGCTCTCGCTCAGGTTCGCTCCGCAGTAGGTCTTGACGCTCAGGCCGCAGAGTTCGGCTACGCCGTCGCAACCACCGATCGTGGAACTCCTGTCGTCGTAGCCGGAACCGACTTCGACGCAGCCCACAAGCTCAACTCCTGGTGGCAGGTCGATGCTTGGCCCGCATCTTCTGACGCAAACGCTGCCCTCCTCGGTCAACGCGCTGCCCAATTCGTTGCCGACGAACGCAATGTACAGCTCACCTTCTCCGGTCACCCAATCACACTGAAAGGTGCAGGCCGACTTCACACCGGCGGTGACGAAGACAACCGCATCTACATCCCGATGACCGCCTTCACCCAATGGACGGGAGCACAACCAAGCGTCATCGAAGTCCAGGTCCCCGGCGGAGCTGCACAGGTCGAATCCGCTCTCGCCCGCATCCAGAAAGCTCTGCCCGGCATGAAGGTCGAGCCCGTCCGACAGCTCGTCGAAGGTGAGTCCCGTATCGTCGACAAGACTCACGCCCTCATGTACGGAGCCGTCCTGCTGATCGCCCTCACCGTCGCCGTAAGCGTCCTGGCAACCCTCTCCGCAAGCGTCCTCGAACGCCGCCGCGACTTCGCCCTGATGAAGGCGCTTGGCGGCTCCCAGACCACCCTCATGGCGATCTTCCTGTTAGAAGCCGTCGCGCTCGCGCTCGCCGGAGTCGCCGCCGGATACATCCTCGGCTCTGCTGCCGCATGGATCATCAGCCAGCTCAACTTCCATACGGCGACTCTGCCACGCATCAGCGTGCTCCCCCTTGTCCTGCTGCTCAACCTCCTCATCGCCGCGCTTGCAGCCTTGTTTCCTGTCCGCGTCCTGCGTTCTCTCGAACCCGCCGCGCTGCTGAAAGGGGAGTAACTAAAAATGGTAAAAAAGAGTCTGGCCATGGAAAACCTGATCGATCTGGAGACGCGCCCCGACTGCGCCGTCATCTCGCTCAATGCAGTCACCCGGGAGTACGCCGGCCACGCCGGAGTCGTCCGCGCGCTCGATCACGCCTCCTTCGCCATCGTGGCTGGTGAGTGGGTTGCCATCACCGGCCCTTCCGGTTCCGGCAAGAGCACCCTGGTCAACCTGATCGGCTGCCTCGATCACCCCACCTCCGGTGAGCTCCACATCGACGGCGTCGACGTCGTCACAATGTCCGCGACCGAGCTGGATCGCTTCCGCGCCGACAAGATCGGATTCATTTTTCAGCAATTCCATTTAATTCCTTATTTATCAGCGCTTGAGAACATAATGCTCGCGCAATACTTTCACTCCATGACTGATGAAAAGGAGGCTCGTGCATCCCTCGAACGCGTCGGCCTCGGTCATCGCGCCGAGCATCTCCCCAGCGAGCTCTCCGGCGGAGAGCAACAGCGCGTCTGCATCGCCCGGGCACTCATCAACAACCCGCCGATCCTCCTCGCCGACGAACCTACAGGCAATCTTGACGCCGCCAATCAGAAGATTGTGGCTGAGCTTCTCCAGAACCTCCATGCCCAGGGCCACACCATTGTCATGGTCACCCACGACCCCGAAATGGCCGCCCTGGCGCAAAGAAAGATCGCCCTCAGCCACGGCAAGGTCTTCTGCCATCCGGTCAGCGGCCCCGTAGTCTCTCTCGGCCGTATCGATCGATAAGTAATTCGGATCATTGCCGGTGACCTCACAATGCAGTGTCATCCTGAGCGAGCGTAGCGAGTCGAAGGATCTGCGGTTAAATCCACCCCACCGTGTCATTTCGACCGAAGCGCAGCGGAGTGGAGAAATCCCCGAATTTAAAGTGACTTACATAAACAACATCCGCAGTCGATCTCCCTATATCCGCACGAACTTCAGTAACAGCACATCAAGGAAATAAAATCGACACTGCATGACCGTATCCAGTCCGTTCCGACGTTTCACCCGGCAGCAGTGGGCCGCCCTCAGCCCCAATACTCCTCTTCCTCTCACCGATGAAGATATCGCCGCACTGAGAGGTCTTTGTGATCGCCTCTCTCTGGCTGAGGTAGCCAAGACCTACCTTCCAATCTCCAGCCTCCTCAAGCTCCGTTTCGAAGCCGATCAACAACTGCTTGCCCTGCAAAATGCATTCGTGGGGAGGAAAAACGAGCGTTCCCCTTTCGTGATCGCGATCAGCGGAAGTGTCTCCGTCGGCAAAAGCACCTTCGCTCGCACTCTACAAGCGCTGCTCTCTCGCTGGCCCTGTCAACCCAACGTCGCGCTCATTACCACCGATGGCTTTCTTTACCCGAATGCCATCCTGCAAGAAAAAGGTCTGATGCGCCGCAAGGGCTTCCCCGAAAGCTACGACCTTCCCCGTCTGCTTAGCTTTCTTCACGCCGTCAAATCCGGTGAAGACGTCATCGAGGCCCCGGTCTACTCGCACCTGAGCTACGACATCCTCCCCGACCAGAAACAAACCGTCCGTAAGCCCGATGTCCTGATCTTCGAAGGGCTCAACGTCCTCCAGGCTCCTCCCCGCGCTACGGTCATCGCATCTGACTACTTCGACTTCTCCATCTTCCTTGAAGCCGATAAGGACGACCTCGAGCGCTGGTACGTCGAGCGCTTCCTCGCGCTTCAACGAACCGCCTTCCAGAACCCCGCCTCTTACTTCTATCGCTACCGCACGCTGGACCGCGAAGAAGCCATTCAGACCGCACAGTCCATCTGGCGCGAGATTAACCTGCCTAATCTGGTCGAAAACATCCAGCCCACTCGTCAGCGTGCCGACCTGATCCTGAACAAAGGCTCTGACCACCAGATCGAAACCATCTGGCTTCGCCGCTAGCCCAATAAGTGTCATCCTGAGCGACTCCGAGCACAGTCGAGGGAGTCGAAGAAATCTGCGCTCATAAAGCACCTCCAATTCGTCACTCTGACCAAAGAGGACCAGCAACAATTGACCACTTTCGATAAGCCGACATATCGGTACTCATCGGGTGTCTGTGAGCGCGTTGGCGATTTAGCACTCGTCGAGTGCTCGGTCCATATCCAAGTTCAGTATTGCCAATTACGACACAAATTACTCTTCGGAGGGATTCGGCATAAGTGTCGAAGTCCTCCATCTTGTCTACCTTGTCTACCTGGAAGCAATCGCCGCCCAAGGCCTGCCTGTCATTTCTAGTCCTCTTCGGAATACCCGACCATTATGGAACATCGAACAGTTTGCAATTCAGTATTGGATAGATCGTTTGCCATGAGGCAAAATAAGGTCTGCATTGCCTTTGAACGACTTTTCCGGGAATACTGAATGACCTTCTTCCGCCCCCTGGTACCCTTTGCTGCCATCCTTCTCGCCGCTACGCTTCTTGAAGCCACTCCCGTCGCCCTCGCTGCTCCTCAGAAGCCGATATTCCCGGTACTTCAATACGAACCCTATCCTGTCGGTTCGCCGGTGGCCATGACCGATGGCGACATGAACGGTGATGGGACCTCAGATACCCTCTACGCCACCACCAGCGGCGGCACCACGACGCTCACCCCAGCGTTGCGTTCGGGCTCTACGGTTATTATCGGCACCACCACCGCTGTCGCCTCCTGCACTGCTACGGCGCTCCTGCTTGCTGACTTGAATAAGGATTCGAAGCTCGATGCCATCGTCGCCTGCAGCGAGAACACCACCGTCATCCTGACGGGCAACGGCGACGGAACCTTCACCTCCGCCACCACGCTCGCTAACAGCGGCCGCCACTACCAGGCCGCCGATCTCAACAATGACGGCCTCCCCGATCTCATCTACTCCACTGACCGGTCTAGCGGACTTACCGTCTCACCGGACGCACAGATACAGGTTGCGATCAACAGAACCTCAGGTTCTAGCATCGCCTTCGCACCACCCACTGCGTATCCGGGCTACTTCTTTCTGAACTATCCCTACAACGACAATTACATCAACTCAAACCAGTTTCTTCTTGCCGATGTCAATCATGACGGCAAGCTCGATATCCTGACCGGTGCAGGCGATCACAGCATCTCCAATTACGTTACGCGTGTTTCTTACGGCAATGGTGATGGGACTTTTGGCCTTGGTTCACCTATTTTAATCATTGACCCTGGCACCCTCGCAGCAGCCGACTTCGACAATGACGGTGAGCTCGAGATCGTTAGCTATTACCTGAGCAACTCCGCCGGTGGAACCGTCGTGAGTATCTCCTTTCCCAATTCAGGAAAGGCCACGGTCATTACTCCGGTCCACACCGGTGTCGTATCCATCCATCCCCTCGACCTCAACGGCGACGGCAAACTGGATATTCTGCTCACAGGTGCACTCTCCACACCACTCATCGGTGACGGCACCGGCAACTTCACTGTCGGCAAGTCCTACGTCACACCGGGCAGCTTCTACGGCGCTCGCAACGGCATCAAGGGCGTCGACATCGTCTATAACACGCCTGCCGGATACTTCGTCCTACACAACGATGGCACTGGAGCCTTCGACGGCATCGCTGCCACCTACTTCTCTGACAGTCCCGTAGTCGCCGACCTCAACGGAGACGGCCTCTCCGACCTCACTGCCGCGCAGCTCCTTGGATCACTCTCCAGCCAGAAAGGTAACGGAGACGGGACCTTCAGCCCTCTCTCCTCCAATATCGCGGTCCCCTATGGCAGCATTCCCATCAGTGGCGACTTCAACGGCGACGGTATACTCGACGTCGCCTTACTCGCATCAGCGAGATCCACAACCATCTACGGCCCGGATTGGGCCGACTTCGCAGCCTCTCTTACCAGCTTCAAAGGAAACGGAGACGGAACCTTTACCAGCCTTGGCTTTCAAGGTTACATCGGCACCAGTACCTCTCAGAATTACATCAATCCTCAGGGCGTCGTAACCGGTGATTTCAACGGAGACGGCAAACTCGACATCGCTCTGTCCTACAACGATCCAAAGCAACTCTTGGCGAGCGGCGTGGGTTTCATCCCCGGCAACGGCGACGGAACCTTCCCTCAAGGGGCCAATCTATCCGACGTCGTCAACATCGACATCCAGCCCTCCGGCATCGTTTCTCGACCCTTCGCGGCCGACCTCAACGGCGACGGCAAGCTCGATCTCGTCTGGGGGCACAACGCCTACATCAACCAGGGCAGTAATAGCTTCATAGCCATCCCCTTGCCTTCCTCCGGCACGCCACTCCTCCTCGCCGACCTCAATGGCGACGGCAAGGCCGACATCTTGATCAATAACGCCATCTACGCCGGACGGGACGACGGCAGCTTCGTCTCCACCCCCATCGCCACCATTACCATGCCCGCAGGAGTCAACTTCATCACCGCCACCTCGGCCGACCTCGACGGCGATGGCAACCTCGACCTCATCATCCAGTCCTATAACCGCATGGCCTATACCACCGTGGCCTATGGAGACGGCAAGGGCAACTTCACCACTGACCCCAACTTCTACACCACTGGCACCGAAAGACCCTTCACCGCCTCCCTCGCTCGCCTCAACAAATCTGCGCGCGCCGGCACTGGGCCCGACTACATCGTCTTCGCCTCCGGCGCCGCCATGCCGCTCCTTAACACCCTGGGAACGGCCGTCTCCCCAACAATCACCCTCTCCGGGCAGTACACGAATCTCAAAACCTCCGTTCCCGCCTACTTTACCGCCACCATCGTCGGCTCCTACCCAACAGGCACCGTTACCCTCTCCACCGACGACGGCACTGTCCTCGATACAGTCACAATACCCAAAGGGCAGCAGCAGCCATTCCCCGCCATGTTCATCCCGACCTTTACCCAGCCCGGCACCTACAGGCTGATCGCCACCTACTCCGGAGATACCAACAACCTCCCAGTCACCTCTGCTCCTTTCAGTATCAACGTTGCTCGACAGTACACCGGCATTAATCTCTCCGTGATCTCCGTGAACGGAAACATCTACCAAGGCCGCAAGGTAACGCTGCACACCTCCGTTGCCGGCTATAACCCCACGGGGCAGGTCACCTTCACCTGGGGCACGACGCTCCTTGGCACCGTCACTCTCACGAACGGAGCAGGCGACCTCGATTACACCTTTAACTCAACAGGCGATACGCCCATCACGGTGTCCTACTCCGGCGACATCGCCAACGCTCCCTCCTCCAACGTTTTCTTCTACCCAGTCTTAAGTGCTCCGGACTTCTCCATTACCGCAACAGTCGTCAATGCCACCGTCAAGAAAGGCGATGACGCGCAGTGGATGATCAAGCTTGGGCCGATCAACGGCTACACCGGTATCGTCACCATCTCCTGCAAAACCATCAACTGCGGTACAACGACCATCGATGCCACCGGTCGAGCCCCCGCACAGGCGGTGCTGTCCATTCCGACGGCGTCTTTCGTCGCCGCACAGTCCAGCAGCACCAGCTACGGACCGCTCTACGCCTCGCTTCTACTATTTCTCGCAGCCGGCAGACGGCGCTGGCGCCAATCCATACAACTGCATGTCTGCCTCATCGGCCTCGTCGCCTTGCTCGGTGCAGCCTCCCTCGCCGGTTGCTCCAGCGGCACGAGCAGCAGCAACAATTCCACCTCGATCCCGACCACCAAGGCCTACACCGTCGGAATCGTACTCTCAGACGCGAGTATCGGGGTTAGCCATACCGAAAACTTAAGTATCAATGTCAGCAACTAAGCCGGTACGAGCGCCATCGGTTCATCGCTCGTTGGTGATGATGAAGGTCTGCGGCCAGCGGCCGATGGATCTTCACTGACGCCAAAAAGATGACAAATGCGCTTGTTCAGACGGGCCGGATCATCTCGACAGTTGGCTTGCACTGGTATTACGGCGCCGACTGCCGTGTAAATCCGTGTCAATCCCTCTCACTCGCCTGCTTGTTCGCTAACCAACACAAAGTAAACAGTTTTTAGCAAGAAATTTAATCCTCCAAAACTGCGGATTTGCCCTGCTCGGTTCACTACACTGAAATTAAGAGAAAAAGCTAAGACGCGCCAAAACTTCCTGACTTAACCCATTTATTTTCTATATTTTGAACTATAAGTCTTTTATTTGGAATATTTTGCGCGGCTAGTCCGAGCCTAACCCACCTGGATAGAATACTTTGCGCAAAATAAGGGGAGGGGCCTTACCGCTCTCCCCAGCTCAGCTTGCTGCGCAGCACACTGAAAAGACCGTTCTTCCGTGGACGCAGCAGCCGCACACTATGTTTGGAACGCCGGCAATGGACCTCATCCCCAAGCTGTAGATCGACAGCTTCCTGGCCATCGACGGTGAGATAGGTCAGATTCGGCACACCTTCCACTCGGATGTTGACCTCCGAGTCTCCCGGAACCACGATGGGGCGGATCGTCAGCAGGTGCGGACAGATCGGAGTCACCACTAGCGCATTTACCGTCGGCATCACAATCGGCCCATCAGCGGCGAGGTTATAAGCCGTAGAACCCGTCGGCGTCGAGATGATGATACCGTCGGCCCGCACCGCCGCCACAAACTGCTGGTCGATCTCGATAGAAAAGTCCGCCATACGTGCAATCGCGGCCTTCGAGACAACGATGTCGTTGAGAGCATCCCAGTGCTTCACCACCTTGCCCTCGCGAAGCAGCTCGGCATGCATCATGTCGCGCTCTTCGATACTGGCGCAGTTGTCGCACCACGCCTCCAGCGAGGTATAGAGATCCGTCAGCGGCACTTCGGTCAGGAACCCCAGCGAGCCCAGGTTCACTCCCAGGATCGGCGTTGGAGAATGCGCAAAGGCCCGTGCCGCCGCCAGCAGCGTTCCATCGCCTCCCAGGACGATCACCAGGTTTGGTTGATGCTGCGGCATCTCCTCACGCGGAATCGATGCGATCTGCTCGCCTAGATAGGCCGCGCTGTCTGGGTCAAGCAGAGTTACATAGCCATGCGATTCCAGCCACGCCAGCAGCTCCGGCAGAATGGTGGCCAGCTCGGGCTTCTGTGGCTTCGAGATAATAGCAGCCTTGAACATGATTGTTAGTGTACCGGCTCGATGGCTCGAACTCAGCCTTCTTCAAACACCGCACGCAGAAGATATTCGTGGTTCCCTTCCATGCCCTGGATCGGGGAGTCGATAACATCCATCCGCAAGCCGCCAAGTTCGGCAACACAATCGCTGACCTTATCGATGGCGAGTCTGCGGGCCTCGGGATCGCGGACAATTCCGCCCTTGCCTACGTGCTGCCGCCCCGCCTCGAACTGAGGCTTGATCAACACCACTGCGGTTCCCTTCCACCGCGCTTCTTCGGTGCTCAGCGCATCCAGCACCGCCGGAAGCACCTGCGTGGCCGAGATGAACGAGACGTCCATGGCAAGAAACGACGGAGTAGCCTGACCAGAGACGAGCAGTTCCCCTGCGACCAGTTTTCGCGCATTCGTGCGCTCGCGCAGACTCACTCGCGGATCGTCGCGCAGTTTCTGCGCGATCTGTCCGTATCCTGTATCAACCGCCAACACCGTCGACGCTCCCGCCTGCAACATGCAGTCGGTAAAACCGCCGGTCGAAGTACCAATATCGACAGCATGAACGCCTGTCAGCAGGATGCTCCAATGCGCAAGCGCGTGCTCCAGCTTCAGGCCGCCACGACTCACATACTTCAGGTCCGACCCCAGCATACGAATCACCGCATCGGCTGGAATCGAAACGCCAGGCTTATCCACACGCTGCTCGTTCACCAACACCCGTCCAGCCAGGATCAGCGCCTGCGCGCGTTCACGCGAAGCAGCGTGTCCTTGATCGACGAGAAGTTTGTCCAAACGATTCTTCATGGGAGCTGTCGTTCCAAAATGGAACAGTGCGCGTTCTCATTAAGGTACATTGTGTCGCGCCTTGCGTTAGAGTGACAGGAAAGAAAGCTCCCGCGCAACTAAATCCCATGACACAGATACGATCCGCTGCACGAAGAATGGAAGCTCCTCCTGTCGCCCCAACACAACAGGAGGACATGATGCTACTGGAACAGGTCGCTCGCGGCGAAGCATACGCCCTGGCTGCGCTTTACGACCGTTATAGCGAAATGATCTACGCCGTGGCTCTCCGGGTGCTACGCCATCCGACAGCGGCTGAGGAACTGCTTGAAGACCTCTTCGTAGAGATATGGCGCTCTCCGGAAAATATCTCGCTCACTCGACGCGTCAGCCTGGGAGCGTACCTGATTATCACGGCCAGGAACAGAGCGATCGCCATGCTCCGGAGAAGACCTCAATCTTCCTCCAGCACACTCGCTCCATTGCTTGTGTACGATCTTGCAAACGAAACAGAGAGAGCTGTTCTGGCGGAAAAGGCTTCTTTCACGGTGGCGAATCTACCGCGGAAACAGCGAAAGCTCTTCGAGATGGCTTTGTATGATGGACTCAGCCTGCGAGAGCTGGCTGAGGTCTCCGCTGAGCCTATTCCTCTTCTCAAAGGAACGATCACGGATGTTCTATTTTCCTTGAGAGAAGCTAACTGGGTATGAATACAACGTTCCACTACGAAGCCGCAGACCTTGCCTTGTTCACCATGCAACTTCTTGGGGCTGACGAGCACACAGCGGTCGAAGAACATCTCTCCCAGTGCGCCTTTTGTCGTCAGGAGCTTTCACGAGTGCAGGGAGACCTGACGACCTATACTTCGGCCCTGGATCCTCAGTTGCCTGCGGGCGCGGTCCGCGAACGCATCCTTCGCCGCGCAGGGCGGGAGAAGAAGTTCCCCACTCCAGTGCTGGTAAAGCCTGCTGTCAGCGACGACACCTTCCAGCCCGCCGATCTTCCCGTAGAGCCGGACCTCACCTTCGCAACCCGTCGCGGTCCGCAGGATGCTCCTTTCACGACGCGAAGACAAAGTGCTGCCACCGCCGATCTACCAGAACCTCGATTCGATAATCCGCTTCGTACGGCCTTGTTCTGGATGGGATGGATAGCTGCCACCGGCCTCGGCGTTGCCTGGTTTCAGGCCTATCGATCGCACCCGGTAGGTCAACCAAGCGCCTTGATTTCTCACCACGAGAGCCGCACAGACAACTCCTCAGACGCAAAGCAGATCTTCGACA
This sequence comes from Edaphobacter sp. 4G125, assembly GCF_014274685.1. Taxonomy (NCBI): domain Bacteria; kingdom Pseudomonadati; phylum Acidobacteriota; class Terriglobia; order Terriglobales; family Acidobacteriaceae; genus Edaphobacter; species Edaphobacter albus. The sequence continues at coordinate 1,797,181 of NZ_CP060393.1, read as the reverse complement.
CGCTGAAAGATCCTGCAGCGCAGCAGGTCCTGCTCTCTTCCCCCTCTGCTGAAGCATCGGGACCTGCCCCGCAGGGACGCGTGATCTATAGTGCCAGCCGAGGCGTCCTGCTCTTCTTCGCCAGCAATATGCCGGCTCCTGAGGCAGGAAAGACCTACGAGCTATGGCTAATTCCTGCTGAGGGTGGCGATCCCATGCCTGCGGGAACTTTCTCTCCAGATGCGCAGGGTAATGTCCGCCTTGTTCTTTCTTCACTCGCAAAAAGGAGCGAAGCAAAGGCCTTTGGAGTGACGCTGGAAGAAGGCCCGTCTCAAAGCCCGACGATGCCGATCGTTCTTGCCGGAAACTAAACAGCCTCGCGCATTGCGAGGCTGTTGCTTTCGAACGGGCTAGTTTCCTGAATTAGGGAAGCTGCGTCCGGACCATAACTCCCTTGCCCTGCAACGGAATTGTCGTCTCGACGATATCGGTGTCGGTGCGAATGATCGTCATATGGTCGGATTCAGGAGAGGTTACGTACACCTTTCCAGTCGGGGTTCCGTTGATAGCCGAGATGAAGTTCGGATGGGGCGTCGCGGGAACAGGAATCGTTGCTGTAACGGTATTCGTCGTCAGATTCACGACCGAGACTGTACTGTCCGCGCGGTTCACGATATAAGCACGGGAACCGTCCTGAAGTACCGCCACCATCTGCGGATCCACACCGACTGGCACCGTGGCCAACACCTGGCCGAAGCCGTTCGCATCGATCGGGTTGTTCGGATCGCAGTTCGGATTGCCCGGCAGAGCAATCGCGGAGCAGAGTGGAATGTTGATGATGCTGACTGATCCCTTGGAAGTACCGTCGCCTTCATTGGCGACCACCAGTTCGTTGCGGGTCGCAGCGATGTCAGCCCAGATCGGCGCGATCCCCACAGGGATGGGATTGACCGCAGGAGCAGGAACAGCATCCATCTGGTTGGTTTGCGCGTTGATCACCGAAACCGTATTGTCGCCCTTGTTCATAATGAAGGCGCGCTTTCCGTCAGCAGTCATCACACCGTAGACCGGGTTGGTTCCAACAGGAATTCTGGTCGAGATCGTCTTGCTCGACATCTCAATCGCTGCCACCTGGCCGGCTCCACCACTCGCATTCTGGCTGATCACATAGGCTCGAGGAGACCCTGAATATCCAGCAATGTAGACCGGAGTATATCCGGGATCGACGGACAGCTCCTGGACCAGTGCCGGAGTCGTTCCTCCGAACTGGGCAACGGCATTTCGCCCTGCTTCCGTCAGGAACAACGCAGTTGAATCCGAAAAGATGCTATTCGGATTGGCGTTGGTGAAGAGCGTCGTCTGGACCATGTCACGAGTCTGCAAGCTGGTCGAGATATCGAAGCTGGTCATTGTATGGTCTTGGTTCAGGGTGTAGCCAGTCGTACCCGATGCATTCAACATCAAAAAGTAAGGGGAGACACCTGTATTTGCAGTCACCAGAACCGTATCACCGGAGAAATCGACAATTGTAACCAGTCCCGGGAGGTTCGATCCTGGATCAGAAATCACAATGGCAAACTTTTGCGGCTGAGCTGCCGGCCCTACAGGGTTGATACTTGACACTACAGGGCGATAGGTGTTCCCGCACCCTGCGACGAAACCAAGAGAGGCCATCGCGAGGGTAAAGACGGAGAATGACTTGATACGAGACCATCTCGAACGCCGGTGGCTCTGAGCCTGAGGGGTTCCTTCTGCTGCGATTCTTCCTAGATGCAAAACTGCTCCCGCCGTACTGCTGATGTTGGCTATGCTCTAGGTCAGATTGTAAATCACGGACGCCAGAAAACCTGGCATGGTTGGGGAAATGCAGCCAATACCAAAATCCATCTCCGCGATCCGGGATCGAAGCCAATCCCGCCTCCTGCTCTGGGTCGTCGGTCCCCTGCTTGTGCTGGGAGCGGTCATGCCACTGTTGGCGGCGCTGCGACTGTCTCTTCCACTCTGGCCTCTGGCCATGCCGCTTATCCTCAGTGCGGTGTTTGCAAGCGGGGTCTATCTTGTCCGGGCCGCTACCCTCGGCGCCACTGCCATAGGGTTTCTGATCTGCTTCATCCTTGCCCAATCTCCGCTGGCCTGGTCCCGGTATCTGCCGGATCAGGATCCGCACCTTCTGATCGGCGCTCTGCTCACCGTCTTTGTGCTGACCTTTGCTGCAACCCGATATAAACAACATCAAAAAGAGATTCGTGGCCTCTCCGAGTCGCGTCGCGGCAGAAGCGCCTCACAGATTGTCGCAAACCTTGGCATAGCCGGACTTTTTGCCGCAGCCGGTCGATACGATGGCTGCATCGCCGCCCTGGCGGAGGCCGCCGCCGACACGGTCTCCTCAGAGATCGGTCAGGCCTCAGGCATTCCGGCCCGCCTGATCACAACAGGCCGCAGAGTGCCTTCTGGAACGGACGGAGGCATCACCCTCCCCGGAACCATCGCGGGCCTGATCGCCGCAGCTATTGTCGTTGCTGCTAGCGCACTGCGGCATCCGCTCTGGCCTACCCAGGCCGGTTTGTGGGCAGCCGCGGCAGCCGGATTCTTATTTGACAGCCTTCTGGGAGCCACGATCGAACGCCGGGGATGGCTTGGCAATGATCTAGTGAACTTCAGCTCCACCTTGTTGGCCGCGCTGCTTGCTACCTTATTGCACTGATACGATTGCACTGATACGGCAGAATGCTTAGAAATCGTCGTCTCCGGAGAACCCTCTCCGCAGCCACCCGATATTCAGATGCAGCTTCCACGCGGTGTAGCTCAGCACCTCATGGGCGTAGCGCATCGCAAGATCCCACTGGCCGATGTGGCCGATGGTCGCCCGAGGCGAGGTGTACACATCCAGACCTACGCTCTGACAAAGCTCACGGATGCGAAACAGATGTGTGCCATCGGAGACCACCACAATATGGTGCAGGTTAAAATCGCGGGCAATCGCAGCCAGTCTACGCACCTGTTGTTCCGTGTCCGTTGACCTGGTCTCGGCGATGATGTTTCCAAATGGAATTCCGTGGGCCAGCAGATAATCGCGGCCTACCCCACCTTCGGTATTTCCGGAATCCTTATCTCCACCACCACCAAGAGTAATCACAATGGGAGCAATCTTTATCCGATAAAGATCAACCGCATGGTCCAAACGGAAATGCAGCGTGGGCGAAGGCCGTCCCCGATACTCGGCGGCTCCAAAGACCGCAATGGCATCGGCCTTCTGTGCTTCGTCCTGTCCGGCGACCTCGGAGATCTGCTGAACGACATACACCGACCATGCGACCGCAATCACGAAGAAAGAAATCAACAGACTGCGCAACACGACCCACTCCGTAGAGTGTCTTCTGCCGCGTAGATTCGTGCTCGGAACAATCATGACCTGGTAGGAACTTCGAGTGTATCTCCCTCTCATGGGGGAGTTCTAATCTTTCAGCGTTGTAGAGTCAGAGCAATCTCGTGTGTCGGGATTGCGCCCTCTCTCAGAATCATCCATGAACTTCCGCCACCTGAAAGATCGACAATTGTCGTTGCGACAGAGCGCGCCGTGGGGCCACCATCCACAATCAGAGGAATCTTGTTCCCCAGCTGCTCTCGAACGCCATTGGCATAGGTACACTCCGGCATGCCGAAGAGATTTGCCGAGGTTGCCGTAATGGGCAATCCGAGCGATTCCACCACCGCGCGAGGAATCGCAGCCTCGGGAACGCGCAAAGCGACGTTGCCCGTATTGGCCGTCACTCGCAAAGGCAGCTTGGAGCCCGCCTTTACTACAAGAGTCAACGGGCCTGGCCAGAAGCGTTCCGCCAGACGGTCGAAGGCCGTATCCAATCCTCGTGCCAGCTCGTACGCCTGCGCAACATCATGGATCAGCAATGACAGCGGCTTATGCCGCGCTCTGGACTTCAGCTCATAGATACGATCTACCGCACGGAGGTTCACCGGATCAACCGCCAGACCATAAAAAGTATCGGTCGGCAGAGCCACAACTTGACCGGCATGAAGCCGCGCTGCCACCTGAGAGACAAGCTCAGGTTCTGGCTCATCTGGATGAATGCGAAGTGTCTCGGCCGTCAAATCGTGGAGCTCCTGTGCCGTGTGCGGCCATCTCGGAACATAGCATATCGCTAACCTCTGCTCAAACCTCATTGCAAAAAGCAAAGGCAGGACGGCGTAAACTGCTGAGAATGGCCGTAACAGCAACCGTGATCACCAGCCGAACCAACCCTCGCGTCAAACAGCTGCGTGCAGCTTTTACAGGAAGCGATCGCCTCTCCGAGGGATTAATTGCGATCGAAGGCCATCATCTTCTGGAAGAGGCCATCCGTAGCGGAATTACTCCCAAGACGATCTTCCTCATCGAACGACAGAAGATCACGATTGTACCCCCTGCAACAGCGGAGGTCCTGCATCTCTCCTCCGATGTCTTTGCCAGCGCAGTGGAGACTCGATCTCCACAAGGTATCGCCGCGTTGATCGAGCCACCGGCATACAGCCTCGAGAACCTTCTGGATCGCCAGATTTCCCCGCTGTTCGTCATCACAGCTGGCCTGCAGGATCCCGGCAATCTTGGAACGATCGTCCGCTCTGCAGAGGCATTTGGTGCCACAGGCGTGTTGACAACACCGGGCACGGTCAGCCCCTGGAACCAGAAGGCCCTGCGCGCCAGCGCGGGCAGCATCTTTCGTGTCCCTGTCGTCTCTGCCACGGAAGAGGAGATTGCCGCGCTGCAAACGGCGCACAGTCTCCGCCTTTTTGCTGCCGTAAGCGCAGCCCATGATGAGGGAGTTCTTTCTGCCAATGCAACGGACCTGCGGCAGCCATGCGCCATCCTGATCGGCAACGAAGGCGCCGGTCTTGCACCGGAGTGGCTGGCGATGTCCACGGCACGCATCACGATTCCCTGTCCGGGTCCGGTAGAGAGTCTGAACGCAGCTATCGCCGCCTCGTTACTACTCTATGAGGCCTCGCGTCAGCGCTCGTCTGCGGCTCCTTCCGCCACTGAAACCATCCCCGGGCCGCTCCGTCGCCGTCCTACAGGAGCGACCCGATGAGCCTCTTCGACTCCACCCCGCTCGCCGCGGCCTCTCAGGCCCCCCGCCAGGCACCACTTGCCGAACGGATGCGCCCACGTACCCTAGAAGAATATGTCGGTCAGGAACATCTGCTCGGTCCAGGCAAGCCTCTCCGCGTCGCCATCGAAAACGACGATGCTACTTCGATGATCTTCTGGGGGCCTCCGGGAACCGGCAAAACCACACTCGCCAAGATCATCGCGCAGCGCACGCAATCCACCTTCATTGAGTTCTCCGCCGTTCTCAGCGGCATCAAGGAGATCAAGCAGGTAATGGCCGATGCAGAAAAGGCCTCGCATATGGGCTCGCGTACGATTCTCTTCGTCGACGAGATTCATCGCTTCAATAAAGCCCAGCAGGATGCTTTCCTTCCCTATGTCGAGCGCGGAACGATTCGCCTGATCGGAGCAACAACCGAGAATCCCTCCTTTGAGATCATCGCTGCACTGCTCTCACGCTGCCGCGTCTACACACTCAAATCGCTTACAGAAGAACAAATCGTCTCTTTATTGCGCCGGGCTCTCACCGATCCCGATCGTGGTTTGGGTTCATGGGGAATCGCGGCAGATGACGACGCGCTCACAACCATCGCCTCCTACTCCAGCGGCGATGCACGTAACTCTCTGAATGCTCTTGAGGTCGCAGTTCGGCTCGCGCAGGGGCGCAAAGAACATCTCCTCACAAAAGACCTTGCAGCTGAAGCACTCCAGCAGCGCGTTCTGCTTTACGACAAGCAGGGTGAACAACATTACGACATCATCTCGGCGCTGCACAAGAGCGTACGCAACTCCGATCCAGATGCAGCGCTCTACTGGATGGGACGAATGCTTGAGGCTGGCGAAGATCCTATGTATGTTGCTCGACGTGTGGTGCGCATGGCCGTAGAAGACATCGGCCTCGCTGCTCCGGAGGCGCTCAATCTCTGCCTCTCCGCGAAAGATGCGATGCACTTCCTCGGGCATCCTGAAGGTGAGCTCGCACTCGCTCAGGCAGTCGTTTATCTTGCCCTTGCACCCAAGTCCAATGCCGTCTACATGGCCTACAACATGGTTCGTGGCGACATTCAGACGACTGCCGCCGAACCTGTCCCATTGCACTTGCGCAATGCTCCAACGAAGTTGATGAAGGAGCTGGACTATGGCAAGGGATATCAATATGCCCACGATGTTGAAGGCCGCGTCGCCGACATGGAGTGTTTGCCGCCTTCGCTCGCGGGCCGACGTTACTACTCCCCAACGCATGAGGGCCGAGAAAAGCTCCTGGCTCAGCGCATGGAAGAAATTGCTCGCATCAAGGCTGACAAGCGGAAGTAGGCGTTTCTTGGGATTTAGTCCTTGTACTTCACTGAGCAACCATACGGGCGCGTACTTGCCACAGGAACCGGTTTACCCGACATCGACGCATTCAGAGCATCGTTCAGATAATTGTGGGCCGTTTTAATGTCGGCCTGATCGGTCGTCGGCTTGTCATCAATTGCGCCCTGGTAGATCAGCTTGCCCTGCGGATTGATCACAAACATATGCGGCGTTGTTTTGGCCTGGTAGAGCCGCGCAATGTTCCCTTCTGGATCGAGCAACGCCGCTGTAGGAGCGGCCTTCATCTTCTTCAGGTACTCATTCTCTTCGGTCGGAGTGACATTCCCTTGCTCGCCAGGAGCAGACGAGAGCACCGATAGCCAGACGACACCCTTGTCCGTCCACTGCTTTTGCAGTGCCTCCATGTTGCCGCTCAGATAATGCTTCTGATCGTAGGGGCATCCGCGATTCGCCCATTCCAGCACCACATACTTTCCGCGATATTGCGACAAGGTATGGATCACACCATTGGAATCAGTGCCCTTAAAGTCCGGGGCCTGACCTCCCGGGGTGATGGCTAAGAGGGGAAACGATGCTGCGGCAAGAAAGAGGGAGAAAAGGCGGCAACGGGACATAAAGTCACCTCCACGGAGACTTGTAGACGTTATTGTCGTGCTAATGGAGAGAATCGCGCAACTAGGCTGGTGAGGCAGGACCTAACATATTGGCGTCACGCCAGATGCGCCATTTCCCATCTTGTCCACGACGAAAGACCGAGAGAGTACTTCCTTTTCGCTTGACCGGCGTCCCATCGCCCTCCAAAGGAGTCGCGACAATCTCAAGCCGGTTCCAACAGATGGCGAGATCACCTGTAACGGTAATCTCCTGAATTTCAGACGAACCATCTATTTTGATTTTGCCGGTCATCGAGTTTGAAGCAGCTGCAAAGTCCTCACGCCGCATTGGTGCATTACCCGGTGTAAGAAAGACGACGTCATCTGTCATCAGACTCATCACCGTGGCCAGATCTCCCTCACGGGATGCTTTGATCCAAGCATCGATCACAGTCCGAATCTGCTGTTCATCACTCTGACTCATGACTCGTATCCTTTTTCAGGGCAGTCAAAACAATGTCCTTCGTCAACAGTTCCGGCAGTACGTCTGCCGCTCCCTTGCCGACAGGATAGATTACGTAAGTTGGGACTCCGCTTCGACCGACAGAAGCGAGTTGCTTCGTGATCTCCGCGTCGTACTTGGTCCAGTCTGCCTTGAGCAGCAACACCTTGTTCTTCGCAAACTCATGCTGCACATCCGCCGATCGTAGTACCAGCCGCTCATTGACCTGGCAGCTCAGGCACCATGCTGCTGTAAAGTCGATGAACACAGGTTTACCCTCTGCGCGAGCCTGATTGAGCGCCTGCTCTGAGTAGGGCTGCCACGTTAGCGTTGTCTGCTTCGGCTGATAGAGCGGAACCGCCAGAGCAAAAATTGCAATCAGTACCGCAACGATCGAGCTGGACCAGCGCGCAGGCCACTTGCCCAAGACCCATCCCGCGATGGTAAGCAACAAGAAGCACGTTAGCAGCAGAGCGACATGATAGACACCCTGTTCAGAACCATAGAGATTGCCGTAGACATAGGCCAGCCAGATAACGGTGCCGAAGAAGATGATCGCCGTAACCTGCTTAAAGACCTCCATCCAGGCCCCAGGGCGAGGAAGCAGCCGCGTCCATGCAGGCTGAAAACTCAGCAGAAGGTACGGTGCTGCCAAACCAAGCGCCAGCGCAGTGAAGACCCCGAAGGTGATCCAACCGGACTGCGCGAGAGCAAAGCCGATGGCAGCTCCCATAAACGGAGCGGTGCATGGCGTCGCCACGACAGTGGCCAACACTCCAGTAAAGAAGCTCCCTGTGTAGCCTTGCTTCTGCGCCAGCCCCCCGCCGACACTGGTCAGCGAGAGACCAATATCAAATAGCCCAGAGAGCGAGAGCGCAAAAAAGAAGATTGCAGAAGAAAGAATGGCGAGGAATGTCGGCGACTGCAATTGGAAACCCCAGCCAGCCTCGTTGCCGCCCGCCCGAAGAATCAGTAACGCCGCAACAATCACCCAGAAGGAGACCAGAATTCCCAGCGTGTACACCAGGCCATGACGCCGGATGCGTCCTCGCTCTTCATTGGAAGATTGCACCAGCGAAAGTCCCTTAAGAAAGAGCACAGGGAAAACGCAAGGCATCAGGTTCAGAATGATGCCACCGAAGAAGGCTAGACTGACCGCCGCCAGTACCGTCAGCTCCTTCGCTCCAGCAGGCACCGCACCGCGTCCTGCCTGGCGCGGGATCTCTCCTGCAACCACTGGAGAATTCACCTCGTAGGAAGTCTCGTCATCAAGCTTGATCACTCCATGCAACGTGGCTGGAAGTTTCGTCAGCTCGGGCGCGCGCGGTACACGAAGCCGCACACCGTCCGAAAGTGGCTCGACATCTTGATCGCCTGCATTCGCGATCTGCTCCGTATCGAATGGATAGAACTCCGCGTCAGTAATCCGATCCCCAGTCATCAGGTCGAAGACAAACTCATTCTTCCCACCGGTGATCTTCAGTTTCGTTCCTTCAGGAAGCGGCTTGGGAAGAAGTCCCAATGCTTCACCCAGCGCACCTACTGGCTGCGCAGGAGCCGTCGCCTTTGGATCAATGGTCAGATTCAGCCCAAGGTGCGCCTTGCCGGGGATGCAGACCTCGCGGCATACCAGCCAGTCCACGCGAGCGTCCAGATGAATCGGGCCAGGTTTTAGATTTTTGGCTGCGGTCAGCTTGACCGGAAACGCAACCTCATCCTCATAACCGAAGTCCATCAACGGCCCCAGAGGAAGCCGCGTGGGAACGGGAAACTGCATCGGCCCTGCAGTGATGCCGTGCGGAAGCGTCCATTTGATTCGCGGAGGTTCCCCCGAATCCCCTGCATTGATCCAGTAGACGTGCCACTTTTCTTCGAGCGTAATGACCAGGCCCACATCCAGCGTTCCGCCGGGTGCAATCGACGGTGCCATGGAAACCATCTCTACCGTCAGGTGCTGCGCCTTTACAGGGCCAGGGCCGCCGTCACCAACCACCGGAATCTGGGCCCAGGCAGACGATCCCGTCAACAAGACACAGAACAGGAGCAGAGACAGACTGAGATAACGCCGAAAACTCATCACACTCCATTGTAGGGGGTAAATCATCCACGAAGCCCAGCAAGGCGATGTTCGACCATAATGCAGTGGTCCATCACCACCCAGATACCACCCTCCTCCGCCTTCGCCGCAGCCTCAAGGTTCACAATCCCCAATTGCACCCACAGATTCTTAAAACCAAGATCCAGCATCTGCTGGACGATCCCGGGAATAAACTGCGGCAACCGGAAAACATTCACCACATCGGGCTTCGTGGGAAGGTCGGCAAGCGTCGGATACGCCCGCTCGCCAAGGACCGAGTCGATCTGTGGGTTGACAGGCAAAATGCGGTAGCCATGATGCTGCATATAGGCCGGAACATAGTGGCTCGGCTTATCAGGATTGCTCGAAAGCCCCACGACCGCAATGGTGCGGGGCTCCGCAGGAGGATTCCCCAGCATCGCTCGAATCACCTCAGGCTCATTCATTGCCGAACATCCTCTCGATCCCGATCAGTTTACTTGTGCCAGATCCCCAACAAGCGACGCAGCAGAATCAGCTCGCCAATGTGATAAGCCGCGTGGTCGGCGATCAGCAAAGCTTCGCGCAGGAGATTTTGACCCTCGCCCCAGCGAAAGGGTTTGTACAGATCGGCTTCTGGGCGCAGGATGAGTTTCTCGAACGCCTCGCGGTCCTTTCGGATCGCGGCAATGGATGCTTCCCAGACATGGGCAGATGATGGCTGCGCAGACTTCGGCCAGTAATCCTCGGGCCACGCCTTTGGCTGATATCCGCCCGTCGGCGGTGCGCTGAACTCCAGGATGTCTCGCTGAGAGATACGAATATGCTCGAGCAACTGCCATGCAGAGTACGGTAATCCCTCGGGCACTGTGCCCCGGTGCTCTACAGGAAAATCAGCCACAGCTTCATCGAACGTTGCATGGGCCTGACCACCCTGCAGTAACGCTAAAAGCTGCTTCCGCAGCTCCTCTGTTCCCGTTTCTACTGTCTTTGCCATCCAAACACCTCGCTGAGAGTCTGTGCTTTGGATGCTCGCAGGCAGCAGCAGGTCACAACGGCTTCTGGGCCACCACAACCACCAGAGGAGGAAAAGTGGTCAACATCCCCTTCCGTTTCTTCTCTACCTGAAGTCCAAGTCTTCGCAGCTCAGAAGCATATTCTCCGGTCTTCTTGTAGTCCGAGAGCACAGCCACTCCACCTGGCCGCAGAACACGAGCAATATGTCCAAGAGCAGCCATGCGGGCAGACTTCTCATAGATGTTATGCAGGCAGAGATTCGAAACCACCACATCAAAGGACGCATCCGGAAACGGCATCTCCGCTGCGGACTGGCTCACCAGCGTGCAGCGCGCGGCTACTCCCTCAAGCTCAAGATTCTGTTGCGTGGCGGCCTCTGCATTGCCCGATAGATCCTCCGCCGACCAGATATCGATTCCTGTCGCATGTCCCCCCGCGTTGAGCCGCTTCGCTGCGCCGGCCAGCAACAGACCGCGTCCGCATCCAACATCGAGTATCTGTTCATCACCGCGCCAGTTGTGGAGCGAAAGGATAAAGTCGCGATGATGAAACTTGCCTACCTTGACATAGAGCAAGTACAAACAGCCTTCCAGAAGGAGGAAGAATGCAGGCCAAAGAAACGTAGGCCGCGTAATCAGCTTCACCGGGCCAAGATGTAGGACTGGCGGCAAAACGATGCCCAGGACAAGGCACAGCCCACCAAAGAGAAACAGATTACGAAGTACTGCAGGGGCATCGATGCCGTAGTCCGGCTTTACCGCAGCAGAATGATTCATAGGCACCAAGTATCTGCTGTCAGCCAACCACGGCGCTAGCTCTTTTTACAGATCGTCGTCGACCGCCACAGCGGCAGGAACTCCACCCTCACGACGCATCTTCAAATATCCACGAATAAACGGCTCCAGATCACCATCGAGCACGCGGTCCACGTCTCCAACCTCAACCCTCGTCCGCAGGTCCTTCACCATGCGATAAGGCTGCATCACATAGCTGCGAATCTGCGAGCCAAACTTAATATCCAGCTTCGAGTCTTCCAACTTCTTCGACACGGCCTTCTTCTTTTCGAGTTCGAACTCATAGAGTCGTGAACGGAGCAGCTTCATCGCCTTCTCTTTGTTCTTGTGCTGCGAGCGCTCATTCTGACAACCTGCGACAAGGCCCGTGGGAAGGTGAGTAATACGCACCGCGGAATCCGTCGTATTGACGTGCTGCCCTCCCTTGCCGCCTGAGCGGTAGGTATCGATACGCAGGTCTTCCGGCTTGATGTCGATCACGATCGTGTCGTCAATCTCCGGCGAAACAAAGACCGAAGCAAAACTCGTGTGGCGCCGCTTCGCTGAATCAAACGGCGAAATGCGCACCAGCCGATGTACACCGGTTTCACCCGACAGCAATCCATAGGCAAACTCGCCGGAGATCGTAAACGTGGCCGACTTGATACCAGCCTCGTCACCATCCTGAATTTCGTTGATCTCTACCTTAAAGTTCTGCCGCTCACCCCAGCGGATGTACATCCGCATCAGCATCTCGGCCCAGTCCTGCGACTCCGTTCCGCCCGCGCCGGGATGTACCACCACGATCGCATTCAGGGGATCGCTCTCTTCCGAGAGCATCGTCTTCGATTCCAGCTGTTCTGCAAACTCCACCAGCGCCGGAATCTCACGTGCGAGATCGGACTCCGTGTCCTCCCCCTCGCGCGCAAGCTCAAAGTAAGCCTCGATATCGTCCGCGCGACGCGCCAGTTCGCCCTCATCCGCCAACAGATTCTCAATCCGCTTTCGTTCCCGCATCAGCGGCTGCGAACGCGCAGGGTCGGCCCAGATCGATGGGTCAGCGGTCTTCTCTTCAATTTCGGCTAGTTCACGCTTCAGACGCGGAGCGTCAAAGATACTCCCGCAGATCGCGAACTTTTTCGCGCACCGGGGAGTACGTGTATTCCAGATCACTCAACATAACTTTAGTTTACGGCATCCCTCATCCGGAGGCTCCATCCAAATGCAACAACCGCTACCACCGCGCAGAGCCATGCAAACCAGTCGCCATGGGCCGTGTAGAAGGTGACATCGTGCTCATATCCAAAGCCCACGCGAATGCTCGTCCGCTCGTGACGTGCAGCAGACTCCATCACACGACCATAGGGGTCGATCGAAGCGGTCACACCCGTATTCGTCGCCCGCAACACCCAGCGATGATTCTCAATCGCCCGCATCCGCACCATGTTCAGGTGCTGCCATGGAGCGCTAGTATCTCCATACCACCCATCGTTCGAGATGTTGATCAATACATCGGCCCCATCGCGAACGAACTCGCGGACTTCATCTCCAAAGATCGACTCGTAGCAAATGAAGGTGCCGTAACGATGCCCGTTGACCGCAAACAGGGTTCTCGACGTGCCCGGCTCGAAAGTACCCACCTCGTGTAGCAGGCTCTGCGCAAAGAAGAAGAGACCCTTGAACGGTACATATTCTCCAAACGGCACCAGGTGCATCTTGTTGTAGCGTCCGGCGAATTCTCCCTGGGGCGTAACAAAAGCGGCAGAGTTGAACATCGAGTATCCGCGTGAATCAGAACTCGTCTGCTGTAGAAAGATGTTTCCTACGATCACCGGAGCATGGGCCTGCTGCGCCAGCTGCGAAAGGGCTGCACGGAACTGCGGATCGTCTTCCTGAAACGGCGCCGGAGACTCCGGCCACACAATCAGATCAGCATCCTGAGGACCAGCCTTCGGTGCAAATGTAACCTGAGGAGTTCTCTTCCCGGGGTTCCCGAGGTACACCTTCGTCCCCGGATACCGGCTGAGATAAGAGAAGGAATCGAGCAGCTCTTGTGTCGACGGCTCCGGCCCCTTGGCTGCCGCACCCACCTCAAGATTCTGTTGCAGCAGGGTCGCCGTGGCATCGGTGCGTTCATTCTGTCGCGTTGCGATCTTCCGGACACCAACGACATACGACACGATCAATACCACTCCAGCAACTGTTAGCAGAAGCCGCGTATGTCGCCGTTCGCGGACCTGAATACGCAACAACCACAGTGCATTGACCAGCGCGATGATGAACGACAGCCCATACACTCCAGTAATCGGAGCCAGCCGGGTTAGTGCCGTATTGTCGATCTGGGCCATTCCTAGCGGGTCCCACGGAAATCCGGTGATTCTCGCCCTGGCCAGCTCAACCGCAACCCACACAAGCGGACTTAGCAATAACGCAATCTGCGTTCCGAAGCAAGATCGCACCGCACCAAACATGCCGGCGAACAACGCATGGTAGAGTCCCAGATAGAGACAGAACAAAATCAATATTCCCGCAGCAATCGGCTTATCCAGACCGCCGTAAAGATACATCGTCTGGTAGATCCAGTAGCAATTCCCCAGGTACCAGCAAAAGCCACAAAGATATCCCAGAGTTGCGCTTTCAGAAGCGGTTAGCCCCTTCCCCTGCCTGTTCTTCTGTGTAAGCGCCCAAAGCAGCGGAGTTAATGCCACCCAGCAAAAAGCCGCGCGCCAGGCCGGGACAGGTCCTGCAATGGGGAAACACAGAACCTGCAGTACCCCAGAGAGGGCCGCCACCACCCACAACCATCCCGGGACAAGTCGCATTGCGCTGAGTCTACCATCTGTCCTTTGCTCGCCAGAGGTTTAGAATGACGGTGGATATGGATCCTCTGCTTCATCTGCTACGGTCGATTCTGGTGCCGCTCTTCTTTGTAGGAATCGCAGGATCGATGCTTGTCGTTATCGTCACAACCTTGCGCGATCTGCGGGAAGTCTTCACAAAAGACGAAGAAGATGAGCTCTAGGCCTTATGTCTTAGATATGGTCTTACCAATTGACGCTGGAAAAGCTCCCTCTTAAACTATCGTGGGATGGAGCTTTCTGGACGCGGACGCCGGTTCGAGAGGCGTCCCTCATAACTTAATGGATTCAATAAAAAATCCTGCCGTTCTGCCGCAATCCAACCGGGTGCGCCTCGTCGTAGCGTCCTCGGTCATGCTCACGTTCATCTCTTTCTGGCGTGCGGCCGCTATTGTCCTCAACGATTTAGGCTCCTCCGCCTTCTACGCCGGCGGCCTTGCGGAAGAAGCAGTGGGAAAATCTGCCCCCTGGCTCATCTTGGGAGTCGTGTTTTTCGCCTATGCAGTCCGGTCCGTATACGTTGAAAGCTGTTCGATGTTTACGCGAGGCGGCGTCTATCGCATCGTCAAAGAAGCCCTGGGCAGCACCTTTGCAAAGATCAGCGTCTCGGCTCTGATGTTCGACTACGTGCTGACCGGACCGATCTCAGGTGTCTCTGCCGGCCAGTACATCATCGGGATGTTTAACGACCTGATGGTCTCCGCAAGCCATCGGTTCCACTGGGTATCCACCCCTCATCTGCGGCCCGATCTGGCCTCTGCTTTTATTGCCGCGGCCATCACGTTGTATTTCTGGTGGCAGAACATCAAAGGGATCGAAGAGTCCAGCCAGCGAGCACTCGACATCATGAAGATCACCACCGTGATGGTGGTCGTCCTTCTGGCCTGGGGGCTCTTTACCGTCTTTCATCGTGGAGCCCAGCTTCCTCCTCTTCCCGTCCCGTCGAATCTGCACTTCAGCTCCGACGCTCTCGGCTTTCTTAAAGGAACCCGCTTTGCGACCTCTCTCGGTCTCTTCGGAGTTCTAATGGCATTCGGGCACTCTGTCCTCGCTATGAGCGGCGAAGAATCACTGGCACAGGTCAATCGAGAGATTGAACATCCCAAGCTCAAAAACCTGAAACGCGCCGCACTGGTTATCGCGACATACAGCTTTTTCTTCACCGGCATCTGCACCATGCTCGCTGTGATGATCATCCCCGACGCGGTTCGGGTACACGTCTACCGCGACAATCTCATCGCTGGCATGGCGATGTACATGGTGGGGCCAGAGCTTCTTCGCATCATCTTCCGGTGCTTTGTCGTGCTGGTTGGCTTCTTTATTCTTGGCGGAGCCGTCAACACTGCAATCGTTGGTTCCACCGGTGTTCTCATGCGCATCGCCGAAGATGGCGTGCTGACCGATTGGTTCCGCAAGCCACAGAAGAAATATGGAACCAGCTATCGAATCGTCAACCTCGTCGCCGGACTCCAGTTGCTGGTCATTGCTCTCACTCGGGGCAACGTCATTATCATCGGCGAAGCCTATGCATTCGGCGTCATCTGGAGTTTTACCTTCAACGCGCTGGCGATGCTTGTCCTCCGCTGGAAATACAAGGGCGAACGCGGCTGGAAGGTACCTCTCAACCTGCACATCGGCAAGTTCGAAATTCCACTCGGGCTGCTCTCTGTCTTTCTCGTTCTGTTTACAACCGCAATCGTCAATTTATTCACCAAGTCCGTCGCTACCGTAAGCGGCGTAGTCTTCGCCGCGGTTTTCTTCGTTGTCTTCTGGCTTTCAGAACGGGACAACAAACGCCGCCATGACCTGAAAACCAGACAGATGCAAGAGCACTTCCAGCTTGAGCATCAGGACACAGTCGGTTGTTCTGCTCTGGAGATTCGTCCAGGAGCAGTCATCGTCACTATGCGCGATGCGGCCACTCCCTTCGCCCTCAAATGGGCTCTCTCGCATACCAATACCGAGGAACAGGACATCGTCGTTCTCGCCGCTCGCATGATGGGGGTAGGCGGACCGGAGTATGTGGAAGCCTCTGAACAACTCTTCAGCGAGCACGAGCAGATGCTTTTTACCAAGGCCGTGTCGGTCGCAGAGAGTTTCGGGAAACACATCTCTCTACTGGTCGTTCCTGCTGGAGACATCTTTGCTGCCCTTGTTCGAACCGCAAATTCCCTGGACGCCGCTGCCGTTATCTCAGGACTCTCTAGCAAGTTGACAGCCGAAGAACAGGCTTACCATGTTGGACAAGCCTGGGAAGCTCTTCCCGAGCCAAAACGCCAGTTCACCTTTTACGTCATAAAACCCGATGGAGAAGCACTTAGTTTCCATATCGGTCCACATGCTCCGACGATCCCTGCCGACGAGGTCCAACTGGTTCACCGTTTGTGGCTCAATCTGCGCCGCGATCCCAGCATGCGTAACCTTCACCACAGCGATGTTGTGACCTATGCGCTAACTCGCATGGCATCGGAATTTGCTCAGGATAAAGAAGGACTGCTCCTTCGTCTTCAGCACGATCTGCAACGCGCCACGCAACGGCGCGGGCTCGGCACCCTCTATCACGAAGAATTGGATAAATCGGGGCCTGGATATGCATTGCTCTCTCAACCCGAGCACCTAGCGGAAAATCCGGATACAAAGTAGTTAGAAAATAATTAAGGAAATCGCTCGTAAATTTGCGGCGCGGAAGTAAGTCCTGTATCGTCTACTTATTGCTTTTGTTCGAATCTTGTGGGTTAGTTTCGTGAGATTGATTCTTACTCCGGTCTAAAAGGGAGATATAGGTGGAAGTTACTCGAATTATCGCTGAGATTGATGCCCAGATTAAGAAGTTACAACAGGCTCGCGCACTTCTCGCAGGTGCCTCTCAACCAGCTCGTTCCAATCGTGGACGCCCCAAGGGCAGCTCAAACACCGCACCAAGACAAAAGAAGCGCAAGCTGAGTCCTGAAGGCCGAAAGCGTATCGCGGATGCCATGAAGAAGCGATGGGCCGAACGTAGAAAACAGACCTCCGGGAAGTAAGAATCGTAAAGAGAAAAGGCGCAATCTCGATGGTTGCGCCTTTCTTTTTCCCAAAGTATCTAGCGCGTCACAATCACTTCGCGCAGACTATCCTTCGCTAGAAAGAACCGATAACTAGCAAACTCGCTCAACAAATTTTCAATCTTGCGATTGTTATAGCTATTAAGCAAAGGATAACTTCCCGCCTTCTGCATCTCCACCATCTCAGTATCGGTCAGGTGATACCGGCAAAAAGCCGCGTTCGGGTCATTCGTGGAATGAAAGAAAGCCAGCATCCGTCCGCCCGGTACAATCACGTCGCGGAGCCGTTCGAACATGGGCCCCACAAATGCTTCCGGCAGAAAGTCTGCCGTATCCCACAGCATTACGACATCGAAGTTTCGTCCCGAAAAGTTTAAATTCGACTCGATAAATCGATCGACATCATAGGAATTTCCTTCTCCACCCTCGCCTGCAATCACCCATTCCGGTCTGGCAGCCTCCTCTACTAGATTCGCCATATATATGCTGTGGCCGAGGCTCGTAAGATAGTTAATATTCGTCGAAGAAGTTGGACCAATATCCAGAACTCGAAGTGACTCCTGTTCCTTTAAATACTTTTGAAGATCCTTCCAGCCGCTGGAGTGCCGTGGAATCTTATTCGCTGGCCCGCGCGAAGATCCCGTACCTTCTCCACCACCAAAGAAATTACGCATCGTTCGGCTTCCTTCTCATCTATGCTTTTATACTTTGGATTCAACAAAGAGCGATTCTTGTCCGGGGCCTGTTCCCGCAGACGTGGATTCCGAGCCGCGTCCATTCTCTCCCAGGACAACCTTCCCCTTGATCGTGGCATTCTCTTCGATCGCCAGGCGCCCGCTGAAGATGTCTCCATTCACCACTGCCGATTGGCGAATGTCCACCCGACTGCTCACATGCAGATTCCCTGTCACCTTACCAAACACCGTCAGCTCCTTGGCACGAATCTCCGCCAATATCTGCGCATTCGGCCCAACCGTCAGCGCATGGTCCGGAAGCGTGATGGTTCCTTCGAGATCGCCGTCAAGATATAGATCTTCGTTGCCAGACAACTCCCCATGAATACGGACCGACTTGCCAATGACAGTGGACCCTTCTGCTGGTTTCATTCCCTCTCCTCAACAAAACTTCCGGCCTTCTGCACCTTGCCCGAACTATACCCAACCGCCTCGTATGTGGCAAACAAGGAAAACTTTCCCCTGCCCGATACGTCATAAGTAAGATAATCAATCGTGCCTAGGAAGAATCATCCCTTTCATCCAATGCCTCATCGAACACTAAAAGGCAAAACGACGCACCGTCCTGCTGCAATCCAGATTCTCTGCCTTGGCTTCTTTCTTCTCTTTTCTTCAGGACCATTCTCCTCGATCTGCCAAGCTCAAACCTCGGTCTCGGCAAACGCTTCCTCTCTACTCTCCATCCCGCCGCGAGACTGGGTCGCTGGCGCAGTCGAAAATGAACTGAAGGCCATTCACGATAAAAGCTCTTACCTTCGTTACCGTATGCACATCGTCGATACAAAAGGTGACCAGGTTCGCGACGTTATCGAAAGCAAAGATGGCACTGTAGCACGTCTCATCCTTCGCGACGGGAAGCCTCTCACCGAGGAACAGGACAAAGCAGAACGTGAGCGCCTCAACAACATGCTTCGCGACCCCCAGGGCTTCGCGAAGCATGTCAAAAACAGCGAATCCGGAAAAAAGATCGCGGATCAGCTGATTCGCTTAATGCCCGATGCAATGCTCTACACCTATGCTCCGGGTCAGCCTCAAACTGGCAAGAATCCCGGAATCACTGAGGTCGTAATCGACTACGTACCCAACCCAAAGTTCCATCCTCCCAGCACAACCGCCGAAGCTCTCACAGGGCTCAAGGGACGCGCTTGGTTCGACCCAAAATCTCGGCAGGTGCTCCGCCTGGAAGGAAACATCTTCCGTGGTGTCAACTTCGGATGGGGGATGCTCGCCCACATTTACCCTGGTGGTCAACTCACGCTTGAACAGGCCGACGCCGGCAATGGCCGATGGACCTATACCCACTTCCGCGAACGCATTACCATTCGCGCTCTGATGGTAAAGACCCTCGACATCAAAACCGATGTCGATGCCTGGAATTTCCAGGAGGTCCCTCTCATGAGCTATCAGGAGGCAATTCAGCTTCTATTGAACACGCCTCTTCCAACGCGCTAAGGCTATGCAGTGACCCGAGCCTTCGCCCGTAGAGTCTGCTTTCGCACGGTCAGCTTCTCGATTCGTTCCGGCAGCACCGTATAACCAGACCCGATTCCGGTAGGAACCACAATCTCACCCTTCTTACTCACCGTGACTTCAGGTTCAATAATGTCCTGCTCCCAATAACGAGCCGAAGCTGAAACATCGCCAGGCAAAGAAAAGTTCGGCAACGAGGAGAGTGCGATATTGTGCGCTCGTCCAATCCCTGTCTCTAACATTCCGCCGCACCACACTGGAATCCCACGCTCCGCGGCCACATTATGAACGGCAATTGCCTCACTGAACCCGCCAACACGCCCGACTTTGATGTTAATAATCTGGCACGACTCCATATCGATTGCCGCAAGCGCATCACGACGGTTACGAATCGACTCATCCAAACAGATCGCTGTCTCAATCCTCTTTTGCAACATGGAGTGGAAGTAAAAATCGTCGTACCATAGCGGCTGTTCAATCATCAGGAGACGAAACTGGTCCCATGTCGCGATGTGATCGAAATCCTTCATCCGATAGGCCGAATTCGCATCGCAGCTCAACAGGATCTTTGGCCACCGTTTGCGAACGGCTTCAAAGATATGATTGTCCCAGCCCGGCTTACACTTCAGCTTGATGCGTTGATATCCCGCTTCCAGCTCCGTCTCAATCTTCTCCAGCAGCTTTTCTAACGTTGGCTGAATCCCAATAGAGACTCCACACGGAATGATCTCGCGTGTTCCTCCCAGTAGCTCTGCCAGAGGAACCTTCTTTTGCTGCGCCTCTAGGTCCCACACTGCACTCTCCAGGGCAGCCTTGGCCATCCGGTGACCGCGTACCTGCTTCAGCAGGTCAGGAACATCTCCGCCGTGTTCGATGTTTGCATCAAGCAATCGCGGAGCCAGTTCCGTCTCCGTGATGATCCACGCCGTATCGATCATCTCGTCGCTGAAATAAGGATGCTCCCCGGCAACGCATTCTCCCCATGCCGTCAGTCCTTCACTCTCCAGCTCTACCAGAAGAATGCGCCGCGCCGTTGTCAGACCAAAGCTGGTTTCAAACGGATGGGCCAGCGGCATGTTGATCTCCCGCATATGAATCGCATCAATATTCAGCATCAACTTGCTCCCGTCTCTTAGCTGTAATTCCGATTTATGCGGCTCTTCGTGTCCGCGTTACTTCCAGGCTCCCTGCTCTACATCATTCCATCGGCCAAGCAGAAATGTGCCGTTGCCCTCTGCATCGCGCTCGTAACCCAAAACGCTCAACCCACGGTCGAAGGCCATCTGCAGAGCCTCACGATTTGCACTCTGCACCTGCTTCGCCAGAGATCGTTGCTGAGGGTCCTGCTTCCACTGGTAGATGGCGTGCGGGACAGTAACGCGTTCGATCACTTCCATCGGCTGGGTCTCTCCTCGCAGAATATCCGTTACTCTGGGAGACTTCAGCCACCATTCCGCGTATAGCCTATCCGTCGGCAGCCCGCCCTGCAAGGGAGAAGAGGAAGGCCCATAAAAATCTGGCTTATACCGCCTGGAGATCGCCCCCAGCCGCGCAATATTCAGATGCGCGTTCTTGATCTCCAGCGGATCGTAGGTCCACTCCATCAGGTCCAGCCCCCGTGCAATCGCATCGTCTCGTTGGGCCAGTTTCATCCTTCGTCCCAATCCGGCATTGCGATACTCCGGCAACACGGCCAGCATGTGCGAATGCAGATAGGAGTGGCCATTTCGATATCCCGGCAGTCCCATGGCAAAACCAATAATCGTCTTCCCATCAAAGGCACCCAGCACCTGGCCGCCAATCCTTTGCGCGACCAGAAAAACGCGCCGCGGAATCAGATCACCATCGCTGTAACCCCAAACCTCAAGCTGCAGGGTCACGCAACGCTCAAACTCCTCCAACTCCGTCAAAGGCCGAATCTCGATCGAATCTTGTGGTTTCGCACTCATCTTGTCTTCTCTACAAACCTCGCAAATGCACCATTTTCACTGGGCAGAACCGTCAATCCCATCCGAATCGTTATCTCTCTTGGCCTGCCGCCACAACTCCTCAAGCTCATCCGCCCCGAGCGCGGCCAGTCCCTCGCGACCTCCGGCAGCCCTCTCCATCTGCTGAAACCTTCTGCGAAATTTCTCATTCGCTCTACGCAGAGCCGATTCAGAATCTACTTTCAGATGTCGCGCAAGATTCGCAACCGTAAACATCAGGTCGCCTAGCTCATCTTCAATCGCTTCGGCTTTTTTATCGGGCGCGTGTAGCTCGGCCTGTAACTCGCCGATCTCTTCTTCGAGTTTCGCAAATAGCCCTTCAGTGTCCGGCCAGTCGAACCCAACCTTCGCCGCGCGCGATCCCAGCTTCCCCGCCTCCATCCATGCAGGCATCGAATGCGGAATATCATCCAACATTGAAGCCGGTGCCTTCTCTGGTATGGCTCGCTTCTCTTCCTGCTTAATCTCTTCCCAGTTCTTCAACACCGTCGCCGCATCAGCAGCTTCGACATCGCCAAAGACATGAGGATGTCGCCGGATCAGTTTCGCATTCAGATTCTCGGCCACATCGCTGATATCGAAATACCCTGCCTCTGTCGCCATCTGGGAATAAAACAGGACCTGCAAAAACAGATCGCCAAGCTCGTCCTTCAGATCGCTCCAGGCACGGCGCTCAATCGCATCGAAGACCTCGTAGGTCTCCTCCAGCGTGTACCGCTTGATCGTGTCAAAGGTCTGTTCCCGGTCCCAGGGACATCCATCCGGTCCGCGAAGCCGCGCCATAATCCGTACCGATTCCAGCAGGTTCCGCGCTGCCTCTTCCCTTGGAGCTTCCATACTTCCACTCTATCCGATTGCTCTACTTTTCTCCGTGATAGCATCGTCTGGAAGACAACCATGACAGGCAAACCAGATAAAAATACGTCCTTGAGAAATAAACCTTTTCTCTGGATTCTGCTGGCAGTGCCCTACCTTGCCCTCTGCTTCCCCCAGCTTTACGCGCGCACAACCCCAGTCCTGCTAGGCTTCCCCTTCTTCTACTGGTATCAGTTCGCCTGGGTCGTCCTGACCTCCGCGCTCCTCACCCTGGTCTACCGTGCCTTGAAAGATTAGGCCCCTTTAGGCCCACCGCGGGAGAAATCATCCAAACTTACCCCCTGCTCGGAGCCTTCCCCAGCAGCTCTCGTGCAATCACCATCCGCTGGATCTCGCTCGTCCCCTCACCGATGGGACACAGTCTGACATCTCTGTAAAATTTCTCCGCCGGATAGTCCTTGATGAACCCATACCCTCCGTGAATCTGCACTCCCTCATCGCAGATCCTGCACGCGACCTCGCTCGCATACAGCTTTGCCATCGCCGACTCCATCGTCGTCTTCTGCTTCTTATCCTTCATCGTCGCCGCCCGCATTGTCAGCAGCCACGCCGCATCCAGCTCTGTCGCCATATCGGCGAATTTGAACTGAATCCCCTGGAACTCCGCAATCGACTTTCCAAACTGTCGCCGCTCTAGCGCATACTTTTTCGCCGCATCGAGTGCACCCCTCGCCATCCCCAGACTCAACGCCGCAATTGAAATCCTTCCTCCATCCAGCACACGCATCGCGTCCTTGAAGCCTTCACCGATCTTGCCAATCTGGTTCTCTTCCGGAACCTCGCAGTTCTCAAAGATCAGCTCCGCCGTATCGCTCGCCCGCAGCCCAAGCTTGTTCTCCTTCTTTCCCGGCCGAAATCCTGGTGTTCCCTTCTCCACAACGAACGCCGTAATCCCACCGCTCGCGCCCTTCTCTTTATCGGTCACCGCCAAAACCACAGCGCAGTTCGCATACGTTCCGTTTGTAATAAAGGTCTTCGCCCCATTCAATACCCACTTATCTCCACGCTTCACCGCTGTCGTGCGAGCACCTCCCGCATCGCTTCCGGACCCCGGCTCCGTCAGCCCCCACGCCCCCAGCCACTCTCCACTCGCCAGCTTTGGAATCCAACGCTTCCTTTGCGGATCATTCCCCGCAATCATGATGTGATTCGTACACAGCGAATTATGTGCCGCAACAATAATCCCCACACTTCCGTCCACCCGCGACAGCTCTTCAATCGCCGTCACATACTCCACATACCCCATCCCTGCTCCGCCCAACTCCTCAGGAAAGATCACCCCCATCAACCCCATCTCTCCCAGCTTCTTCACCACCGCGTGCGGAAACTCGCTCTTCTCATCCCACTCCATCACATGCGGAGCGACCTCTCTTTCCGCAAACGCCCTCACCTCTTTCCGTAACTGCTCCTGCTCTTCCGTCAGAAACATCGTCGTCTCTCCATAAATAAAACTAATACAACTATCAGAAAAAACCATACTCCTGCATTCGCACTTTTGTCTCTCCCATTCTGTTTTCGCAATCCGAAAGCATCCCAGCGCGGCCTCTGCAACGATCAAATATCCTCTTCCGTTTAAAACTTTTCTTCACTCTCAATGGGAACCTTTCTCTGTTCGTCGGAGTCTACAGACCCAGCAACAAACTTAGCCGGACGAAAGGTTTACCTTGCGCTCCCTCACTGCATCTGCCCTGTTTGTCTCCGCCCTCACCCTTACCGCTCAGACCGCAAAGACACCGTCCGCAGTCATTAAGTCCGCAGCCTCAAAACCTCCCTCCTCCGAGAAGTCCAACGCTCTCCCCGTCACCCGCATCGCCCTTTACAAAAATGGAGTCGGCTTCTTCGAACACTCTGGCTCTGTCACTGGCAACCAGACCGTTACTATCGACTTCACCACCGCACAGCTCAACGACGTCCTCCAGTCCCTCACCGCAATCGACCTCAACGGAGGACGTATCACCGGCGCAGGCTACAACTCCGCCACACCACTCGGCCAGCAGCTCAAGTCCCTTCCTCTCGCCCTCTCCGAAGACCCTTCCGCCACAGACCTCTACTCCGCCATCCGTGGCGCTCACGTCGAAGTCGCCGGTTCCGGTTCTGCCTTCTCTGGACGCATCCTCAATATCGAAATTCGCTCTGTCCCAGGTCCAACCGAAAACTCCCCTGCCGCTGAAAAGCGCTTCCTCACCGTTATCTCCGACTCCGGCGCCATTCGCTCCCTTGAGCTCACTCCCTCCACTCAGGTCCGCCTCCTCGACTCATCCCTCCACAGCGACCTCTCCCGCTATCTCGAACTCATCGCCGCCAACCGCTCCGAAGGACTCCGCCACCTCTCCCTGCGCGACAACGGCACTGGTACCCGCCAGCTTCGTGTCTCCTACATCTCCGAAGTTCCCATCTGGAAGTCAACCTACCGTATCCTCCTCACGGACTCGCCCTCTGGCACCACGCCTTCCACTGCCACACTCCAGGGCTGGGCCGTCGTCGATAACACCGTCGGCACCGATTGGAACAACGTGCAGCTCTCCCTAATCGCCGGCTCTCCACAGAGCTTTATTCAACCTCTCTCCCAACCCATCTACTCTCGCCGTCCCGATATTCCCATCGCACAAGATGCCCAACTCACTCCTCAAACCCATGAGAGCAGTATCGAATCCGCAAAGGCCGCACCTCAGATGGCAGGCGTAGCTGGAATGTCCGGCATGGGCGCAGGTTCAGGAGTTGGCAGCGGCAACGGGTTTGCGCTCAAATCCCGGAATCCGCAACGCATCAGCAGCGGAGTCATGGGAGGCATCGGCAATACCAATGAAACCGTCGCCGTGGCAGCAGAGCCAATGGTCGCCTACGAGTCCGCCGCAGCCGACTCCATCACTCCCAACACCACCACCTCTGCCTATGACGACTACTTCGAGTACAAACTCTCCGATCCTGTCACCATTCGCAAAAACGAGTCCGCACTCGTTCCCATCCTCCAGTCCAAACTTCCCGTCGAGCGCGTGTCTCTCTGGTCTCCCACACAACCGCGCCCACTCCGCGCGCTCTGGATCACCAACTCCAGCAACCTCACCCTCGACCGAGGCTCCTTCTCCATCGTCGAAAACGGAAACTTCGGAGGCGAAGGTCTCCTCGACCCCATCCATCCCTCGGAGCGTCGCCTCCTCTCCTACGCCGCCGACCAAGCCATCCGCGTCACCACCGACTATTCCCACGACACACAACGCATTCTCTCCTTCTCCATCGTTAAAGGAGTCCTCCGCCAGCAGACTAGCGAGGTCTCCGAAGTCGAATACATTGTTCACAACTCCGCTCCCGATCCACGCACCGTCATCGTCGAGCAGCCCAAACGCTCAGGTTGGAAACTCGACTCTGATCCTCAGCCCGCCGAAACCACGCCAGACGCCTATCGCTTCCGCGTCGCCACCGCCGCCGGAGAATCTGTCCGTCTTCACATCGGTCAACGCCGCGACTTCGAGTTGCATTTCCGTCTCGTCAACACCACCGACGAGCAACTCACCCTTATCCTTCGCAACGCCAACCCCACCGTCCTTCAGCAACTCGAACCCGTCTTCGCTGCAAAACGCGCCCTCGCTTCTCTCGACAATCAAATCAAGGCTCGCCAGGCCGATATCAATCAGATCACTGAAGACCAGAAACGCATTCGCGAAAATCTCTCCACGCTCAAAGGTTCCTCTGAAGAACGCTCCCTCGCCAAACGCTATACCGACGAGCTCAATCAACAGGAAGACAAACTAGCCGCTCTGCGAAAGGAGCTCGATACCCTTCATCAGCAACGCGATGCTGCGCAACAAGACCTCGATAACAAAATCGAATCCCTCAACATCGGACAAATCCGAAGCTAAGTTCTCCGGGCTCTTACGAGTATGCGACCATAGGGCCGGAGAGTTTTCATGCGAAGAATCAACGTTCTTGCAACACTCTTACTCATCGCGACAGCATCTTTCACTCCAGCGTGTTCCGCGCAGGCTGCCTCTACCAGCTGGCAGAGCAAACTCAAACAACAACTGCCGCTGCTGGGCCATCGCAATTGGATTTTGATCGTCGACTCAGCCTATCCTCTGCAGGTCTCTCCAGGAATCGAGACGATTGAGACGGGCACCGATCAACTCGCTGTGACCAGTGCCGTGCTCAATGCGATCGACCATTCCATTCACGTCGCCCCTGACGTCTATCTGGATGCTGAGCTTCCATTTGTCCCTTCGCAGAACTTCGCAAAGATAAACAGCTACCGCGAAGATCTCAAAAAAACACTGCATGGCCGTTCCATCCAGTCGCTTCCGCACGAGCAGATTCTGGGCATGATCAGCGAAGCAGGCAAGACCTACAAAGTGTTGGTCCTCAAGACCAACATGGCGATGCCTTATACCTCGGTCTTTCTACGACTGGACTGCAAGTACTGGGGCGATAAAGACGAGCAGACGTTGCGTCAGGCGATGAAGGCTGGCAGCTCAAAGCGATAAACGAAGACAAAAGGTCGCCCTTTCGAAATCTTCACTCGAAGTAACAATCTCCCAGAGTGAGGATTTTCAGAAAGAAGCCATCATGCGAACCTGTCAAGCCCTGCTCTTATAGAAAATCGCTACAAGTCACACATAAAACAAGACTTCCATTCTGAAAGCAAAGTGCAGATTCACTCCCTTCAGCTTGCTAAACTAATTTCAGAAGAGTTGAAAAAGCCCCGGCAAAGCCGGGGCTTTCTATCGGTAAATCTTTTGTTTTCTATATTTTGACATCTAAACCATTCAAATTCAATATTTTACGAATCAAGTTCGCCATCAACCGACTTGAAATCAATACTTTGCGCAAAACAAGATGAGGGGGGGTGGTTCCGCAACATGGTGTTTCCCGGAAAGTGTCATCCCTGAGCGAGGGCAGCGTAGCTGCCGCAGCCGAAGAGCCTGCCCTGAAAGGGACCTGCATTGGATCTACGCTAAGGCCTGATCCAGGTCCGCGATGATGTCGTCCACATCCTCGATCCCGACGGAGATTCGCATCAGTCCATCAGTAATTCCGAGCTTCGCCCGTCCCTCGGCTCCAACCGCTGCGTGAGTCATCGTCGCGGGATGGCAAATCAACGTCTCCACTCCCCCGAGCGATTCCGCAAGGTAGCCAAGCTTCAGTCGTCGGGCAAACTCATTGGCCCGATCAAAGGAACCCAGCTCAATCGAGATCATCGACCCAAAGCCGCTCTGCTGCTGTTTGGCCAGTTCATGCTGGGGATGGTCTTTCAACCCCGGATAAAAGACCTTCTTCACCGCCTTATGTCCGGCCAGAAACTCCGCCACCGCGCGACCGTTTTCATCGTGCTGCTTCATTCGAACCGCAAGCGTCTTCACGCCACGCAGCAGCAAATAACTCTCGAACGGCGACAGTATCCCACCGGTGCACTTCTGCACATACCGGAAGCGCTCTGCCTGCTCGTCAGTCGTGCAGACCAAAACGCCACCCAATCCGTCGGAGTGGCCATTCAGAAATTTCGTCGTCGAATGCATCACAATATCTGCGCCCAGTTCAATCGGGCTCTGCAGATAAGGCGAGAGAAAGGTGTTGTCCACGCTCAGCTCCACACCCTTCGCATGACAGATATCAGCGACGGCACGGATGTCTGTAATCGCCATCATCGGATTCGTCGGCGTTTCGATGTGCACCAGCTTTGTCTCGGGACGAATTGCCTTCGCCACATCTTCCGCAACACTTGTGTCGACGTAGGTGAACGTGAGGCCATAATTCGACAGCACCTTGTCGAAAACTCGTTGTGTACCTCCGTACACGTTGTCCGAGCAGACGACATGATCGCCTGTCTTCATCATCGTCAGCATCGCTGTAATCGCTGCCATCCCTGAAGCGAAGACATGCGCACTCTTACCACCTTCGAGCGACCGGAGGCTTTCCTCCAAGGCATCGCGCGTGGGATTCGTCAGCCGGGCATATTCATGTCCTTTGTTCTTCCCGATCGCCTCCTGCTGGTAGGTCGAGGTCAGGTAAATGGGAACATTTACCGCACCGGTCAACTCATCCGGTTCTTGTCCGTCATGAATCGCCCGTGTCGCAAAACCTAACTTCTTAGCCTCAACCATGTTTGCCTCTCAATATCGTGTTCAAAAAAGTGTCATCCTGAGCGAGTGCAGCGAGTCGAAGGATCTGCGGTTCGCTCAGGCTCACCACGACCTAACCGTTGAAAATCCCCTTCGAAAGATACCGTTCCGCCGAATCGGGAATCACCGTAACGACCCGTCTGCCTTTGCCAAGTTCAGCCGCCACTTCTACAGCAGCGCAGACCATCGCGCCAGCGCTGGAACCAGCAAAGACGCCTGTTTCCGCCGCTAACCGTTTCACCATCTCGAATGCCTGGGGGTCCATGATGCGAATCACACGATCGCAAACGCTGCGATCGAACGTGGCTGGAATAAACGAGACGCCGATCCCTTCCACCTTGTGCTTGTCCGGCTCACCACCCTGCAGAACGCTTCCCTGCGGCTCGACTGCGATACAGAGAATGTCATCGCGCTTCTTCTTCAGAAAGCGCGAAACGCCCGTGAACGTCCCCGCTGAGCCAACGCCCGAGATCCAGGCATCCACGCTGCCCTGCATCTGCTCCCAGATCTCGACGGCGGTTGTCTGTTCATGAAAGTCAGGATTGGCCGGATTCTCAAACTGCAACGCCGCAAATGCGCCTTCGGTCTCGCGCTCGAACTCCAGCGCCCGACGAATTGCTCCCGCCATGCCTTCAGCATCAGGAGTCCGGATTACCGTTGCTCCCAAAGCGCGCATCAGGATGCACTTCTCTTCAGCGAACTGCTCGGGAACGTAAAGCACGACCTTGTATCCGCGGTTGACTCCGATCAGCGCCAAGCCGACGCCGGTATTTCCCGCCGTCGCCTCGACGATGGTCGATCCTGACTGGAGCACACCTCGTCGTTCGGCATCCAGCACAATCCCCAGCGCAGCGCGGTCCTTAATGCTTCCGCCAGGGTTCAAATACTCCAGCTTGGCCCAAATCTCCGCTCCGCCTTCTGGTTCCAGCGCTGCCAGACGTACGATGGGAGTCTGGCCAACAAGCTCAATGATCGTCTCTGCTCTTCTCATCCTCAGGGCCGTGTCGCCGTATCGTTTCCTTTGGCGTTGGACGCCGCCTCACCCGAGGCAGAAGCACCGGCGGCAATTCGCGGATAATATCCGGTTCTTGTCCGCACCGACAACTTGCCCATGCCTTTCGTCTTCGCGTCGACGCGAATCTGGCGGTACCCCCCCAGCGCCGGCGACTTCGTGGAGTGATAGGCGATGGTGTACTGCGTGCGGATGTCCTGCGCCACCTCAGCCGCAATCGGGTCCACGTCCTTCAGAGAACGCGGAAAGTAGGCCACTCCTCCGGTCTGCTCGCTGAGAGTCTCCAGGACGCGGCGGGCGTGACGCGCTTCACGCTTGTCGGTATCCTGGCCAAAAAGCAGACCGATCGAATAAATCACTGGGCCATCCAGGTCCTGAATCCTGCGAATCGCCTGCTCCAGAGAGGCTGTCGAAGCATTATCTTCGCCGTCTGTAACAAGCAGCAGAACCTGCTTGGGATGCTTTGCGTTCTTCGTCAGGTAATCGGCCGAAGCAACCAGAGCATCGTAAATGGCAGTTCCTCCACTCGATTTGATGTAGTTCAACCCCTGTCGCAGCTTGTCGATATCATTCGTGAAGTCCTGGTCAATGAATGCCTCCCAGGAGAAATCCACCACAAAGGCTTCGTCATCCTTGTTCGAAAGCTTGATCAGGTTCAGTGCGGTCTGTTCGACGGCTGCGCGTTTGTCGTACATCGAACCCGAGCTGTCGATCAGGATTCCAATGGAAACTGGAAGATCTTCGTGTCGAAACGATGCAATAGTCTGCGGAACGCCATCCTCGAAGACCTTGAAATCGTCTTTCCCCAAGGTGAGGATCGACTTGCCGCTGGAATCGAGCACGGTTGCATTAAGGCGCACCTCATAGGCATCGGTGCGGAGGGTGTATTTGCCGCCAGCTCCTCGCTGGATCTGGCCTTCGGGAGCTTCTGTCCGACCGTCCTCATTTGCAGACGCGACCGGGGTATCCGGATCGGGGGAAGCGATAGGATCGCGATCGACCGTCAGGGAAGGTTGCGACGACTGCTGCACTGTTCCTGTTGTCGATGGAGGGGTTTTCGCCTGCCCCCACGCATTTGCTGTGCAGGGAACAACCAGCATTACTGCTACAACGGCTCCCCACAGCAGAGCTTTACTCCGAAGGTGCATAGTACCCCTGGCGATTATGGACCGTCAGCGGAGGTAACCCCGGTGGCGGAACCAGTCTTATCTTCAATTTACGCCAGTTGCCATCTTTCTTCATATCCGATGGCCTGTAACCAATCACATACTCGTTCCGCAATTCTGCGCTAATGCGAGTAGCGATATCGCTGAGGTCGGCAATATCTCCCACGCGGAACATCCGCCCGCCGGTCATCTCGCAGATATCGCTCAACAAAATCGGGCCAAGCTGCTCTTCCTGAGTGGGAGCATATTGATCGAAGATGCCGATGGAGTAGATTTGCACGTCGCTTTCGCGGACTGCGCGACGCAGCTCGCCTTCGGTATAACGGCTGCGATTATCGCCTCCATCGGAGATGATCAGCAGGGCCTTGCGCTCATATTTGGCATCGCGCAGCTTCATCATGCCGAGATAGGTCGCATCGATCAGCGCTGTTCGGTTCTCGGGCTTCAGCATTACCATGCGCGCCTCAATGTCATCGACATCCGAAGTGTAGTCGACGATAACAGCCGGCCGGTCGTTGAAGCCGACGACGAAGAATTCATCCTGTGGGTTGGAGGTTCGCAGAAACTCGCTGAGCGCTTTACGGGCGCGATTGAATTTGGAACTCATACTTCCGCTCAGGTCGAAGACGATTCCGATCGTCACCGGCGCATCTTCGGTCGAAAAGCTCTTGATCGACTGCCCGACATTGTTATCGTAGATCTCGAAGTTTTCTTTCTCCAGGCCAGTTACCAGACGATTTAGCGGATCGGTAACGGTTGCAGGCACCAGAACGAGGTTAACATCGACCCGGATCCGGGCATCCCGTCGGGAAGTCGCATTCGCGGCAACATTATTTGCGCCTTCGACAACCGGCTTTAAATCCTCCGGGGACTTCGGCGCAGGAGGGGGAGGCTGGGTATTGACCTCGCCCAAAGGATTCTCCTGGGCGCAGGCAGAGATTCCGGCATAGACCGGTAGCAAGGCAAATAGAAGGAGGGTTATGATTCGAAACGGCCTCTGGAGCCATCCAAAAGCCGTCCCTGATCTCCGCCCTAATCCGAAATTCATCGTCTTCCGCATGGCCTGGTCATCTCCGCGACCTGTCTGGTTCCGGCCCGATCCTGCTTTGCTCGATCTGCCGGAGATTGCATCTCACCAGGCGGTCATTTCGACTCCGTCCGCAGAATATACACCGAATCCGGCCGATGTGCTCCTACTTCCTTATAGACGCCTTTCCATGCCTGTTTGTCATGCCTTTGCAGACAGATGATCATTTGAAGCCGACGGGTTGCGGGCACGCCCCGTACAATCGAAATATACGAACTCACACCTGAGGGAGAACCTAACAGACCGCATGGCCCGCATTTACCCCTTCCGCGCCCTTCGCTACGACCCCGCCCGCGTCAACATGGAAGACGTCGTCACCCAGCCATATGACAAGATTTCTCCGGCCATGCAGGACCGTTACTACGAGACGAGCCCCTATAACCTGATCCGCGTGATCCTGGGCAAACATCTGGCCGGCGACAACGACCAGGAGAACGTCTATACCCGCGCTGCCGAAACCCTGAAGGACTGGCGTAAAGAGGGCATTCTCAAGGAAGAGGCCGAGCCTGCACTTTACGGTTACTCGCAGACCTATACGGTTCCACATACCAACGAGGTTCGGGAGCGGCGAGGCTTTATTGCCCTTGGCCACCTCTACGACTATGCCGACAAAGTTGTTTACCGCCACGAGCAGACCTTTCCGAAGCATAAGAGCGATCGCATGAGCCTGTTCAAAGCGACGCGCACCTACTGCGAACAAATTTATATGCTCTACTCCGACCCGGCCTTTACGGCGGAAAAGCTGATCTTCGGCGTCGAGGGTCCGGATGGGAAGGACGAGAACCCAGCCGATCTGGCAATCACCGATGAGTACGGGGTTGTGCATCGCGTATGGAAGCTGACCGATCCGGCTCTGATCAACCTTCTTGTTACGGCCATAGCGGACAAAAAACTGATCATCGCCGATGGACACCACCGCTACGAAACCTCAGTCGCCTATGCCAAGGAACGCTCGGCACAGTTGAAGCTACCCTTGAACCAACCTCTCGACGAGGACGAAAAGCTCTCTCCCGGAAATCTGCCTGCTCCTCCGTTTCCCGAGGCGGCGATGATGATGACCTTCGTCAACATGGACGCTCCGGGAATCACGATTCTGCCGACCCACCGCGTTGTTCATGGGCTGGAGAACTTTTCCTCTCCGGACTTTATTACGCGTGCCAGCGCCTACTTCGACATCAAGGAACTAGCCTCCCCCAATCTCTCTGTGCTCTCAAGCACGGACCGAACGGCCTTCATCGCAGTCACGATCGATGGCAGCTATCTCCTCACCGCGAAGACGGACGTCATCGACAAGCTGCTTCAGGACGTACCACAACGCCAGCGACAGCTCGATGTCGTGCAATTGCATCGCGTGGTGCTCGATAAGTTGCTGGGATTGGATCAGGAAACCATTACGCGCCTGGGCAGCGTAAGCTATCTACGCGAGGCCGACGAGGCCGCAAAGATGGTGACCGAGGGAGATGCCAACATCGCCTTCCTGATCAAGCCGATTACGCTGGAACAGTTGAAGGATGTCTCGCTGGCGGGAGATGTGATGCCACAGAAGTCGACCGACTTCTATCCCAAGCTGCTGAGCGGACTAGCAATCTACGCTCTCGATTAAACTTCAGTACGACGAAACAGGCTCAAGGCCCTGCCGAGACAGTATATTTTCGGTAGGGCCTTTGAAACAACTGCCGAACAGGATTGGATAGACTCCCCAAACCGTGACTGAAACTCACACCTCCATCCTCAAAGCCGCGCTTTCTCTTCTGATTGGAGGATTGCACTGCGCGGCCCTTGCGCAGGGAACGCCGCGGCCAGTTCCTGCTCCGGCGACTCCAGGCGTGACGGCGACTCCCCAGCCAGCGCCTCCAAGACCCCTACCGGCCTTTTATCGCAATTTAGTCGTTCTTGATCCGGCCCATGGAGGACCCGATGCAGGAGCGCAACTGGCCAACAGCGCGGTAGAAAAAAACGTAACGCTGACGTTCGCACAACGACTTCGCCCCGCGCTTACAGCCCAAGGGTTTACGGTAGTAATGACTCGAGACTCCGATCCTGCCAATGAAATTCCAACGGACCAACGCGCAGGAATCGCGAACCACGACCGTCCCATTGCGTGCATCGTGATTCATGCAAGTTCCACGGGTACAGGCGTTCATCTGATCTCTTCTTCCCTTCCCGAAGGAAACCCTTCGCTCAATCGGGTGCTTCCCTGGAGTCAGGCACAAGCCGCTGTTCTACCGATGAGCCTGCGCCTGGCGAATGAGGTTGGCCTCGCTCTCGATGCAGCGCATGTCCCCGTGTTGCTTCTTCGTGCGTCAGTTCCCCCGATCGACAATCTGATTTGCCCATCAGTTGCGATTGAGATCGCACCACTGAAATCTTCTGGGAATACAACTGCCCCCACCGATGTGGCCTATCAGCAGCGCATCATCAATGCAATCGCAACCGGACTGGCATCCTTTCGCACGCACAATGCACCGTCTCCCACAGACTCTGGCTCTGGCCCACACGCAGGAGCCACGCAATGATTCCGCGCTATCAACGCATTCTCTTTTGGAGCCTGATCGCGTGCATTCTGCTGATGGGAGCCTTCCTGATGCATGGCTGCCGTGAGGCGCACAAACGGCTCACCGCGCTCAATGACGCAACTCCGATTGCAGCTCCAACAACCGCAGCCACCGGAGAGGTTACGCTTTATATGGCCTCGGATGCGGACGCATCCCTACGATCAATTCGCTCTCAAGTGGCGCTTCCACAGGATCCATCTCTGCGGGCGCGGGTTCTCTTGGAGCATTTACTGACTCAGTATTCCGCAAACGATTCAGCGCATCACTTGCAAAGCGGACCATCTGTCGATGATGTGTTTTTCCTCACAGATTCTGTGAAGGGTCGTTCGAACAAGACGATCCTCATCAACCTACACAGTTCTTTTGCGGACAACCACCCCTCAGGAATTGAGGCAGAAGAACTTACTCTCGACTCGATTCTTGCGACTTTGCACGCCGCATTTCCGGAGTACAACGAGGCGAGATTTTTGGTCGATGGTCAACCACGAGAGACTCTGGCAGGCCATATCAGCCTGAATCGCGCGTATCCACTCAATAACATCGCAACCCATGCGACCGCCCCGAGCGAGGAAGCCACCCAACCATGAAAACGATCGGCGTCTTCGATTCCGGATTTGGCGGACTGACCGTACTGCGCGAGCTTCTGCCGTTGATCCCGGATACCCGTTTCGTCTACCTCGGCGATACAGCGCGGCTCCCCTATGGGTCGAAATCTCACGAGACGATCGCACGTTACGCGATCTCCAGCGCAAAGTTTCTTGCCGATCAAGGAGCCGAACTCCTGGTGATTGCCTGCAATACCGCGACTGCACTGGCGCTTGAGGATATTCGCACCGCGCTTCCCCTCCCTGTAGTGGGTGTGGTCGAACCCGGAGCGCAAGCTGCCCTGGTGGCTGCGGAGAAGAGCCCCCAAGGCATCGCCGGATCTCACGTTCTGGTGCTCGCGACGACCGCAACAACGCAATCTGGAGCCTATAGTCGCACTCTGCATCAGCTTGGACTTCGTGTGACTGAAAAAGCCTGCCCGCTTTTAGTACCGCTCGTTGAGGAGGGCTGGCTCGACCAGCCAGCACATATGGCGGTCACACTTGAGGTGCTACGGCTTTATCTGCTGGAAGCCCTGGAACAGGCTCCGGAGGCTAACATCCTGTTGCTGGGTTGCACCCATTACCCACTGCTGAAACCACTGATCGAAACTACCTTGAAGACGCTGCATCATCCCATGCAAATCATCGATTCGGCAGCAGCAACTGCAAGCGCTGTCGCGGCTAGCATTCCAGGAGCGACACCCATTGCGGAAGGATCGCCGGGATGCGTCTTCTATGCCACCGACTCCATCGAAAAGTTCCAACGGCTTGGTTCCGCATTTCTCAACCAGACATTACCATCTGTGGAACTCGTCGACCTGGGCGGCTGAAGATTTCTTTATAGAAGATACTGCTGCGCGGTAACCTGTCTTCATGCCCTACCTGCTCAAGACCGAACCAAACAAGTATTCCTATGATGATCTCGTCCGCGATGGAGAAACCACCTGGGATGGAATCTCAAATAATCAAGCTCTGCTGACGCTGCGCAATATGAAGAAGGGCGATAAGCTCGTCATCTATCACTCCAATATCGGCAAAGCCGCAGTGGGCACGGCAAAGGTTGTCTCGGTTGATCCGAGTGACCCAAAGAATCCCATCGTCCGCATTGCTCCGGTCAAGAAACTGAAGCGCGAAAAGCCGCTAGCCGAGATCCGGGAATCCTCAATCTTCAAAGGCTCCATCCTCTTCCGTCAGTTCCGCCTCTCGGTGGTGCCAATTACGGAAGAGCAGTACGACTGGCTTACTCTGTCGTAACGGCAGCCGCTCGATAGCGCCCAAGCACTTTAATCATTCTGCAGTGCTCTGTCATCGCCGCAACGGCTACCTCTGCCTTTTCTGGACGATCAAAGCGACCGTCGACATAGAACACATACTCCCAGGGGCTTCCGGGGACTGGCCTGGACTCGATCTTCGTCAGATTGACCCCGGCCCCAGCGAGACGTTCGAGTGCAGCCACAAGCGTACCCGGACGATGATCTATCGCAAAAGCAAGACTCATCTTATCTTCTGGCTGCAGAGGACCAGCCAGCCAGGGATCTTCTCTGCGGCGTATTAGATGGAAACGCGTGAAGTTCTGCGTATGGTCCTCAATGGAGGAGACAAGAATCTCGCCTCCATACTGGGTTGCGGCCAATTCAGGCGCGATTCCTGCAACGTCTCTTAGTCCTTGCTCCATGACATGCTTCACACTGCCCGCCGTATCGTAGAACGGCATCACCTCGAACTCGGGATGCAAAGCGAGAAACTTCCTGCATTGAGAGAGTGCGACCGGATGCGAAATGACTCGACGAATCTCAGTCAGCTTTACTCCAGGAGCTGTAATCAGATTATGTCGAATACGAAGCAGGCTCTCGCGTTCGATGCGCACATCGAGTTCGAGCAGAAGATCATAATGCTCTGCAACCGAGCCGTGAAGGCTGTTTTCAATGGGGAGCACTGCGGCATCAGCTTCGCCGGAGATCACTCGCGCCATCACCTCGGCTGAAACATTGCACGGAACGATGCCAAGATCAGAAATATCGTTGCCCAGCATGGCTAACGTCGCCATGTGGCTGTTAGAACCCAGTTCTCCCTGAATCGCGATCTTCAAACAGCTGCCTCCATTGGACTTCTATTTTATTCGCGGATGGCCAACCCGGTGCTACATGGAAAGCACCTTACAACAGGAACGGCCGCGCAGGCACAACAGGGTTTCATGCGTGGAGCAGATATCCCTATTTTCAGGAGATAACCATGCTTTGGACGATAACGATCATTCTATTTATTCTCTGGATCCTTGGATTAGTAAGCAGTTATACCCTAGGTGGCTGGATCCATATCCTTCTGGTTTTGGCGATTATTGTGCTGATCTTCAATCTGCTGAGCGGTCGCAGAGCTTTATAGTCAGCCTGAGTCCATCCATCTGGAGTGGCCCTTGATTGAGGGCCATTTCTTTATCTGCGGAGAAGGACATCGGTCGCGATAAAGCCGAAGAACACAACCGAGATGATTCCATTCAAGGTAAAAAAAGCTGCATTCATTCTTCGGATATCTTTTGGTGAAACGATCAGGTGTTCATACAGCAAGAGGAGAGCGACCACGCAGATTCCGACCACAGCCACCCTGCCCAGATGAAAAGAATGAACCAGCCCGAATAAAGTCACCAGCATTCCAAGGTGCATGATTCGAGCGATCCAGAATGCGCCTGTAAGGCCGAATGCCTGCGGAACACTATTTAGACCAACGTTGCGATCATGCTCGAAGTCCTGGCAGGCATAAAGGACGTCGAAGCCTCCTACCCATAGCAGAACCGCAAGCGTTAAAAGGATGATTCTCGGATCGAGCGATCCCCTTACTGCAATCCAAGCAGCAGAAGGTGCGATTCCCAGGGCCAATCCCAGGACGAGATGAGACCAACGCGTAACCCTTTTCATATAGCTGTAGCCGAGCACCACCGCCAAGGCCACCGGCGCCAGCAGCAACGTAAGCCGGTTGAGCATCGCAGCGCCGAGAAAGAAGACCGCAGAAGAGATCAGGACGAATCCGGCGACGAACCGCGCACTCAACACTCCGGCTGGAATGGCACGCATCGATGTTCGCGGATTTGCTGCATCCAACCTGGCATCAACCAGACGATTGAAGGCCATGGCAGC
This sequence comes from Edaphobacter sp. 4G125, assembly GCF_014274685.1. Lineage (NCBI taxonomy): Bacteria > Pseudomonadati > Acidobacteriota > Terriglobia > Terriglobales > Acidobacteriaceae > Edaphobacter > Edaphobacter albus. The sequence goes on along the minus strand of NZ_CP060393.1, from coordinate 1,759,222 downwards.
AGAACGCGCAGCAACCATGCAGACAATGATCCACCCTAGAACACGAGCCGACGGCCAGGAACCAGCGGCCAGGACAGCACCTGTAAGGGCAAATGGCAGGGCAAAAATTGAGTGCTCCCACTTGATCATCTCAAGCGTGACAGCAGTACTCTTCCACAAACTCATAGAACCATCTTAAAAGAGGATGGTCGCAGAGGGGTATTTTTCTCTGCGACCTGGAGAGAATCGGGGATTTGCGCCTATTTCTCGTTCGTTTCTCCCGCGACCTGGAGGAGATTGACCACCTTGAAGACCCCAGGAACGCCATTGGCCCGGATATTTGCTACATCCTTGTCACTCTGGTTATCTACCATGCCCGACAACGTGACGTTTCCATTGATGACCGTAATACGAATCGGCTTTGCCGGATCAATCGCATACTTGTTAAGCTGCGGCGCTCCATAGACAGCCCGCGCCGTGGCGAGGCGAATCCGGTCATCCATGGATGAAACCGGAGCGACTTCAATGTTATCGACAACATCTTTTACGCCGGGATAGTTCGCTACAAGACTCAACGCGGAGTCCTTATCGGTAGGACCGTAAGCCACTCCCCCCAGAGTGACAATGCCGTTCTGCACGCTGATGGTAAAGGCGTTGAAAGCTGTCGTCCCATAGCCCACACGGTCATAGGTCAACTTTTCTGCCAATTTATTTCTCAACGTCACATCTTCAACGGTCGGACCTGCGACCTCGATAAGATTCTGAACGGCTTTTACATTTTTACGATGATGAGCTTTCTTATCTGCGTCTTCTTTATCGGCGTAAAGACCAACTGTCCCCCGTAGGGTCACAATTCCGCTGTGCACGGTAGCCTGAACATCTTTGAATCTCTTGTTATCCAGTGCCTTGGCAACATCTGCCTGAATCTCGGTGTCCTGCGAATTAGCTGGCTGGGACTGGGCAATGCTTCTGCCTGATCCCGCGATCAACAAAAAAGCAACCAGTATTGCGGCAATATTTTTCGTTCTCTCCATCTACCGCCTCCTAAGCACTACATTCAAAACCTAAGATGCCATCAATGTTTCTATCGATATCGTCTTCTTAACTTATAAACAACGCTGAATACGCCGGATTCATCACGGGTAACCACAATCGACGAGTTATGGGTAAGATCGTACTGGACCTGGATCAGCTGCTGAGCCGACGTATTGACATTGGTGGCAAATACCGCCGTCACTTGCTTGGAAATCTGCTCCTGAATCGTGATTCTTGCCGAAGAATTTCCCAGAGTACCCACGAAAGCGGGGTCAATCTTTACGCTACCGACTCCAAACAGTTTTTGCACACGCGAGCTAACCGTCGCATTCAAGGCTCCGCCCAGCAACGCACTGGTTGTTGGATCAGTCCCCGCAGCCTTCTGCTGTTGCTGATAGATCTGGGCCTCCTCCTGGGTGCGCCCGAGCGCCAGCAATGCAAATACGTCGGCTTCGCTGAGCGGCGGTTCTGAGCGGTAGGTTGGCTTAAGGTTGCTTGCAGTACCGTGCAGTCCTACGGTGACTTCGTAGTTTTCCACCTGTGCCGTTGCATCGATATCAATCGTCGGATCGATTCGCACCGGATTCGTGAAATAGATGTCACCCCTCTGAAGCTGATACTTCGTATTCGCAAAGGTTGCGCTGCCGTCCGTAATCTGAATTCTTCCCAGGATCGAGGGCGCAGCAATGGTCCCGCGAATATTCAGGTCGACCGAACCAGCCAGCTTCGCATAAGAATTTTGAAAGTCGAGCTGGGGAGCGCTCGTCACACGAACATCAAGACGAACCTTGTTTGAGGGTGCATCTGGATCGGGAGGAGCGCTTACGGTACTTCCACTACCAGCAAAGGCGGCGAAGTCCACGTCCTGGCCGACCCCAAAACGAGTGATCAGAATATTGCCGCTAAGCAAAGAACTTGTCGATGTCCCCTGAAGTTTCAGATTGGCATTGGCTGTAGCGCTCAAACCATACAGGCGAACGCGAATCGCATCGCCCGTCGCTGTAAGGTCAGCATAAAATCCGTTCCGGAAGCGCAGGGATCCTCCAATCTTCAGATCACCTCCACCCGTCTTTGCAGTGAGGGATTGCACTTGTAGGCGATCTTCCGCAAAGACCAGCGTTCCGTTCATATCGCTCAGTCCATTCGGGACACCATCGAGCGCCATATTGACATGCTCAAGCTGCACTTTGCCGCTGAGCGAAGGATTATTGACCCGACCGCCGGCTGCCACTGTAAATTGGACCCTTCCGCTGGAGATCACGTCAGGATCGAAGGTATGCAACAGAGCCATACTGACTCCACCATCACCTTTGATGTTAAGTTTGCCTCCCTTCGGATCGGTCGCTCCAAAAAGCTGCGCCGTGCCAGAGAAGTTCATGTCCGTATCCTGGCCGGTAATATGAACCTTCTCCAACGTTGCGGTTCCATCGCGCAGGCTCACGCGAAGAGGCTCGGCAGCCTTCAGGTTTATCCCCTGCAGCTTCATATCGACGTTATCCAACTGAGCCACGCCGCTGAGTGCCTTTGGATTTTTCAACGGACCCTGCACTGTTGCCGTTCCATTGATCGCAGATTGGGCCTTGATGTTTCCCGGTCCAAACAGCGCAAGCGGACGGCTGATATCGAAATTGGCCAGTGAGAGTTTTGCCTGAGTCAGATAATCCCCTGTCAGTTCTGTCTGCCCATCGAAGTTCAACTTCGATCCCGCGAGATTCGAATTTGCAGTGAAGAAGAGCTTTTCCTCAGCGCTATGGGCTTCGACGGTAGCATCTCCTAGTATCTGACCCGCATACGTCATCTTGTCTAACCGAAGATTTGCGCGCAGCCCAGGCTGCGTCATCGAACCATTCGCATCCGCAACCAGAGTCACCCGGCCATCGATGCTTGGCGCGTTCCTGTGAATGGTCTCAAACTTTGACAGCATCAGGTCCTGGCCTTCTACATGACCATAAAAACGCCGGCTCTCAAGGTCATAGCCTCCGTTTCCAGCGACCTGCATCCCATGCAACTTCAGGAGAACATGCGTCGCACTTATCTCCTTGCCCTGCACGGCAAGATCGGCCGACAGCGACTCGTAGGGCTCTCCATAAGCAGCTCCTCCTTTGAGCTGGACCTGGCCGCCGCCGTTCATGTCCGCGATTGTGCCTGTAACATGCACCTTCGCCATGGCCGTCCCACTGATGGGGATGTTTTGTTGCTGCCCAGCGACCTGCAACAGATCCGTGATCTGCGCGTCCGCAATCTGAACCTGGGCATCGATCGCAGATCCTTCATCCCACACATAAGAGACGACGCCCCGAGGAGAAACCTCACGTCGGGGCCGAATCGTTCCGGAAGTATTCAGTACAGCGGTGCCACGATGAATTGTTGAGCTGGCGACTGCGACTCCCATATTGGGTGAGTACTCCGCATCCGCGACCAAGGAATCGATCAGCGCGTCAGTCGTCCCCATAGCGAATTCAAGATCGGACCCTTGAACATGCCCTTTGACATCCAGGTTTCTCACAGCTCCCTGGGCCGTTCCGGTAAAGTGCAGCGCCCCGTGAAGCTTTACGGGGATGGCCGCACTTCCTTTCTTTCCATTTGCCTCCAGCCCCAGCGTAGTAAACAGCTGGTTATATTCCGAAAGATCACGGATCGTTAACTCCACGCGCAAGGCAGTCAACGGATCACCACGATCGACTCCAAGCGTTCCATTGGCCTGTATCGTGGATTGCGGAGTCTGCAGAGATGCCTGCCGTATTAGGACTGTCTCATTTTTTCCGGTGTAATGCGCCAGAATCTGTCCGCTCATCGGGGTATTGGAAGAAACTCCAGCTCTGGCAACTCCTGTGGAAGCGAGCTTCAGCTCTCCATTGACTTCAACGGTATCTGCTACATCTCTCGCAACGCCTCCCCACTCCACCTTTACCGGGCCACTCACGGCAGTATCGAAGCCAAGGTCTCCGTAATGCTCGGCAGTAATGTCCATGATGGTTCTCAATGGAATCCTGTTGAGGGCCGCATCGATATAGGCGTGCGAGTGACTCGTTTCGGAAGCTTTCGACGAGGTCTTTCCATTGGGCTCACCCAGCCAGTTTTCAATCCGCAGATCACCGGTAACCGATCCTCCGCCTGGCAGCTTCGCGACCATTTCCGTCAACGCCAACTCTGACGGAGTCGTCCGTATCTGTGTTCCACCATCTACGCCACGCACTGTGACGTATTCATCCTTATAGCCGACACCTCGCATCTTTGCAGAACCAGCAACCAGAAATGGCGCTGGGCATCCCTGCTCAACCGCAGTCGATTGCGAAGCCGCTTTCTGTTGTGACCGCTTGCGAAGCCGTTGCCAAAACGGCGTTTTCTTTTCTTCCTGCGGAGTCGTTTCTACACAGTTGCGCCCTTCAAGATTCAAATCCAGGAAACCAGCTTTAAGCTCATCAACTCCGGTGAGCACCGCAATCTGATTGACTTCCAGAGAGCCGGTTACCTTTGCTTGCCACTCCGGTTTCGCGAAATGAGTCAGCTTTCCGCTTGCCTGAAGTCGCGACGCCTTTCCGGTCAGAAGATTCAGCTGATTCAGCTCCGCCTCATCACGTCCCAGCTCCGCTTCTACATGTAACGAAGACTGTGCCTCGACCTCATGCTTCAACCGGGTGCGCAGGTCCTTCAGGTCAACCGAGATACCGTACCGGTCGGTATGGGAGAGATAGTGAATCTCTGCATCAAGATCGCGCGCAGCAAAATCAAACGGAATCGCATGATCATTGATGAGGGCTACTCCATCTGCCAGTTCAACCGTCCGTGCTCGTAGATTGAGTAATGTATCGGTTACAGGAGTGTTGCTGGTGCTCGGATGCTTTGGAACAGGCTGGTTGGTGTGTCCATCCTTGTCGACGATCAGGTGAAACTGCGGCCGCTCCACGCGAAGATAGTTCAGCGCTATATGGGATGCTACACCCTGCCCAACCACCCGCGAAAAGAGGTGGATGATCTTAACTCTGACCAAAATTTTGTTGATCGAAAGATACGGGGCTTCCTGTGGACCTTCCAACCCGTGAATTACCAAACCATCCACTTGCACAGCAAGATGCCACAAATCGAAGTGAACTCGCTTCACCTCAACCCGTCCACCAGTTGCATCCCCTAAAGCAGTAACAACCTCTTTCTGTACACGGTGCTCAAAATCTGAGGTGGTGGTGTACCAGGCGAAGATACCGAAAACGACCAGCAGAAGAAGAAAAAGGCTACCAGCAGTCCATAACGTTCCACGAGTAATGCGTGCAGCAATCGACCGCTTCACCTGCTTCAACTTCTGCTCGATCTGCTCTTTTTTCTCTCCCAGCTTTTGTTCAATCTGCTGGCGCTTCTCCTGAAGACGTTCCTCCAGCTTTTCTCGATCATCACCAGGAGAAGGCGGCATCTGCGACTGATCGCTCACGGCGCCACCTCACCCGGTTTCATAATCCATACATTTCCCTGCGCCCTTAACGACTGCAACCAATCTCGCAGCAAGCTTCCGACTCTTTGCTGCAGCAGCACCTCTTCGATACGGCGCGATATCGTCTCAAGCTTTGGCGGAGTCACCTTCTGCTTCGCATACTCGGGAAGCATGTTCTTCTCGTAGTAGTCCTTGATCTCCTCATCGGTGATATGGATGCCGTTGCGGAAGCGGATCTCGATCAACCGCAACAGTTCCATCCGCTTTCTCCAGCGGTCTCGAAATTCCGGTACGGTAAAACCATTCGCGGTTAGATATTTTTGCCATCCTGCATCAGTCTCGCAGTGATATTCGCGGCACGCAGGAATATCCTGCCGCAATGTCTGCAGTTGCCGATTCAGTTCCTCATCTGAAACGCCAATCTGGTCGGCCTCAACCGCAGCCTGCTGGAGAATCAGTGTTCGATCAATCAGTCGTTGAATGGCGCGATCACGCGAAAAATCTGCTGCCGATCCTCGATAAGGTTGAATGTTCTCGAATCTTCGCTCCTCATCCACATCGCTTTCCAGAATCACCGTACCATTCACGATGGCCACAATACCGTCGATCTCGGTCCCAGGTTCGGGCTTCGTCGGCACGCTGGCTCGCGGAGGCGGAAGCGTCGGGCTGGAGATCTGCTGCGATACAGCGCAGGAGGTCGTACTGATGAGAAGTACGAATCCTCTCAACCACCACATCGCCGAACTGTGCACCGGTCGCAGCATTTAGAAGCTCTGTCCAATACTGAAAAAGAAATTGAAGTGATTCCCTTCGCCGACATACGGGGGCTTGCCGTTGTAGTCATTCGTGACCGGATAAATCGGCGGATTCAGGTTGTAGCTGAAATCCAATCGAATAGGACCGACCGGGGTTCGGTAGCGCGCCCCGATACCAACTGCATGAGAGAAGTAATTGAAGTTGCAATGTCCGATCGTACCTGAAACATTGCGACAGATCCCGCGATTCGGTTGACGGAAGTTCAAGAAGCTGGGAAACATATCTTCAGGATTCTGAAATACATTCCCCATATCGTGAAAGAAGACAAAGCTGACACTGTCTCCTACATAAGGAAGCGTTGGAGGGGGCATCCGCAGTTCCAGCGTATTGATGAAGGCTGCTGATCCGCCGACTGGATACCCGGTCTGTAGGTCTCGCGGACCGGCTCCATTAATGCCAAACCCTCGATGCGACGTAGCGCCACCAGCATAGAGTCTCTCCGGCAGAGGTACAGCATTGCAGGTAGGATTTGTCGTTCGCAGATCGCCTAAGCACACCGGATTACCTGCATTAGGATTCGGGCCCGACGTATGTTCGTAGCCAATGCGCGTGTTGCGGGCGAGCGTATAGCGCCGATGAAAGAGCGGATAATACGTGGAATTCGAGCCATCCAGCTTCCAGAAGTCTGTCTGCGAACCAAACTTCGACGACGCGTAGAAACCTTGGAGGGTAGAGTAGGTCCCTTTCGTGGCGTCCAACGGGCTTGGCTGACGGGTATCGTGAAACCACGTGAAGTTCGGGCCGCCAACACGAACGGGTTGAGAGAGCAGAGGTATCAGGTCCGATGAAATTCGCAGGCTATTGGGGTCCACCTTGACGCGACGATAAAGAAATTCATAGATAAAGGTGTCCGTACGCTTCCATTTTTCCGTGACGCGAAAACTGCCTTGCAATGTCGACGAGGCAAACGTCGTGATGTTCTGAATATTGGTATAGCCGCCTGCAAGCGAAGTGGAGAAGTTCTTCGACCCGAAAGAGTTTGGATTCTGGTAAGTAAGAACGGCAATCTGCTCTAGTAATCCATAGGTGCTGCGAAGAGTAATGGAATCCTGCGTTCCGCGAAGATTAATTCGCGCAACGTCGAGCGATACGCGAGGACTAACCCCGGTTCTGCCCTCCGGGGAATAGGCCCCCGGATTTCCTGAGTTTGTCTGTGTCGTTCCTCCAGGATTTCCTGTCTGCGCCTCGAAGCCCACACCGTATGTAACATTCCAGCGTTTGGCTTCCGTCGCCTGAACAAGGACATTCTTGCGCGGAGCATCCCCCTTGGGGTTCTGCACTGCCGTCACCACTTCATTAAAAAGAGCGAGATTGTAAAGATTGCGTTGCGTCTCCAGCAACGCTGTCTGGTCCAAAGGGTCGCCGGGATGCACCAGAATCTGGCTCTCTGCCACCTTGGTTCTTGTAAAGTGCAGGCCAGAGAGCAGTACCCGATTTACGAATACCTGTTGCCCTTCATCGACCAGCAGAGAAACATCCTTCCGCGTAGGATCATCTCCCTTGGGAAGCTGTAGATCTACACGGGCCTTATCGAAGCCATGGCTTAGGTAATACGTCAGTACAGTATCGCGATCGCCCGCCAGAGTAACCAGGGAAAACGGCTGCCCTTCCTGCGTATTCATCAGGGCCTTCACATCTGCGAGCCGGCCAGGATCAACGCCGACGATATTGATCGTCCCAAATTTTTTCTGAGGGCCTTCCACGATGTTGTACACAACCGAGATCCGACCCTCTTTTTTCTTCGATGGATCTTTCCCTTCATCTGTATCTTTCACATCGGTCGTGATCTGCGCCTGATCGAATCCATTTGCTCGATAAAGCGTCTGGATTACGCTCACATCGCCGGCCACCAGGCCAGGACTATATCGTCCGCTGCGCTGATAGGCATCGGCCTTCTTCACGCGCATCCGTTCGCGAAGAATGTCATCGGAGAAGTAGTGGTTCCCCTTCAATTCAACGGTCACGACCTTGTGCTTGATCCCGCGGTCCACGGTGAATACTACCCGCTCCGCAGAGGTCTTCTCACCGAGAACCTTCACATCGACCGTGGCATCAAAGTAGCCCTGCTGCTGCACAAAGTCGCGGATATTATGCATCCCCTCGTTCAGCAGATCATTGTCGATCGTCCCCTCCTCAAAGATTGGAACGAGCAAGTGCAGACGGCTTCTTGAGACCTTTATGCCCTCCACCAGCACCTTAACCTCAGGCCCCTGGTTCACCTGAAAGTCATAGTCCACCTGTTTTCTCTGCGGATCATAGGCCTGCTTCAAAAGGCTGACCGTAGCTTCAAGGCGGTCCCGTTTCTGATATTGCGAACGAAGCCGCGTAAGGGCATTGCTGACCGTATCGCGAGTAACCTTACTGCCCTGTTTCAGCTTTCCTTTTTTTCGAAACTCCTCCAGGGACATCCCCAGCTCTAGGCTCTCTGTCTTTACATTGCCAATCCGGGCCTGTGGGCCAATATTGACGTCATACTCGACGTTAATCTGGCTATTTGGCTGATCGATCGTCGTTCCGGCATAAACCTTTGGTTCGTAATATCCATTGGATTTCAATACATCGCGAATTCCGTCTGTTCCTGTAGATACCGAGGTGTCGGTATATGCCGTCCCAGGACTCAACTTCGTTGCATATTCCAGCAATGAACTCAGGCGATCGTTCTTCACGCCAGAAATCGTCACTCGCCCAACGTAATACCGCGGGACACCGTCAAAGATGAGCGCCATTCCGCCCCCTTCCTTGACAGCACGAACCGTAAGATCCCGATAACGTCCGCTGTTAAAGAGTTTTCGAGTACTTTCTCGAACCTTCTCCGGATCTAACGGTTCTCCTGCATGCTGAGGGAGCTCTCGCGGAAGAGTATCACTCGGTTCAAACGTTACCCCATTGAACTCAATCTTCTGAACAAGCAGCCCTTTCCATTCCCATACAGAAGTTGAAAGCCCTGGTCCGGCTGAAACAAGCGGAGCCTGGTCATTCTGCTGCTGAGAGGTCTGCGTATCAGCAGCCTGCGGCGTCTCAGGTGAGAGCGTTGGTTCTCCTCTGCCCGGCACGGGCGGATTCTCTGCAGACGTCAACGGAGCAGGAGTCGATGTCGTATCAGGCGTCTGTGCCATGCAATACGAGACCAGGGCCATCCAAAGCAAGCTCACGAATGCACGCTTCAACGTTCCTCCGCTACTCCTTGCCGGAATTCGACCTCTTCCCTGCTGACCCAAAAAGACACCTTTCCTTCGTTCTCCGTCCCATCACCCAAACATCGCAACTCATTCGCATTGCAAGACTAGCCCACAGCGCAACGTCTTGCGCTTTCTTGGATGCTGCGGCACACGAAAGTGCCGTTTTCCCATAACGCTACGCATTCCCTATACTACGAAACAGGAGCATCCTTCGGGATAGCGAAAGCTGGTTTATGCATCCCCTAACACCTGATTCCGTTTTCCCACGTCCCGTGACCAGCGCCCCCTTTGCTATTGACGACCAGGAACGCTACTCCCGCCAGATTCTCTTTCCCGGAATCGGGCTTGAGGGGCAGCGGAAACTCGCCCAGGCGCACGTGTCTATAGTTGGCTGCGGAGCCACAGGAGCCGCGACTGCCTCTCTGTTGGCCCGTGCCGGTATCGGAACCCTGACCCTAATTGATCGGGACTTCGTCGAGCCATCGAACCTCCAGCGGCAGGTTCTTTTTGATGAAGAAGATGCCCTCCAGGCCCTTCCTAAAGCTGAAGCCGCACGCCGCAAGATTGCATTATTCAATTCAAACGTCCGCGTTCATGCACATATCGCCGATCTCGTTCCCGGGAATATCGACGAGCTGCTGCGTGACAGCCAGATCATTCTCGATGCTACCGACAACTTTGAGACACGCTATCTCATCAACGACTTTTCTGTTCGCGAAGGAAAACCCTGGATCTATGCCGCTGCCATCGGAGCCTACGCAGCGACGATGAATATCCTTCCTCGCGAAGAGACAAAGAATCTCCCGTGGGAACCGACCGCTTGCCTCGCCTGCATCTTCCCCAAGCCACCCTCCGGCCCTGTGGAAACTTGCGATACCTCCGGCATCCTGGCGACAGCAGTTAATTTCGCGGCCTCAATTCAAGTGACCGAAGCTTTCAAGTTTCTGACCGGTCAAGCGCACCATATGCGTCGCACGATGCTCTCATTCGATCTATGGAGCTCAGAGCAGTCTGAGATCACGACGGCCAGACCCCGCAAAGAGTGCACTGTCTGCGGTCATCGCGAGTTTACGCACCTGGCAGGTACAGATCGCCCACACATTACGCTCTGCGGGAGAAACTCCGTCCAGATTCACGAACATCATCGCCCTGTGGATTTCGCCGCGATGCGTGATCGCCTTACCCCTCACGGTGCGGTTCGCTTCAACGATCTCCTCCTCCGCTTCGAGCGCGGCCCACACACGCTCACACTCTTCGCCGACGGCCGGGCGATTGTTCAGGGAACAACCGATATTACTGTTGCGCGCTCTCTTTATGCGCGCTTCATTGGCTCTTAAACTTCACTATTCAAACCGTTTTTCCGCGGTGTGCGGAACGAACCAACCTTTTCATTCCTCGATGACTCCAATAGCAATGCAACAAAATCTTTCCTGTTTTGCTGTAGGCTGGAATCAGGCGAAACAAACGTTGAGCACGTCTCATGCAACCGGAGTTAAGCCATGTCTGTTCAAGGTCTGCAGATGACAGAACAAAAGGCCGCCCCAGGCCTCTTTAAAAGAAATCCCCCAATTGCAGGAGAAGCCGAAGCCATTGATCGCGCGAAAGCGGGCGATGCAGAAGCATTCTCAAAACTCTACGCGCTTCATAAGCGGCGTGTGTACACGCTCTGCCTACGCATGCTTGGCAATGTCTCCGAAGCAGAAGACATGACGCAAGAAGCCTTTCTTCATCTCTTTCGCAAGATCGGAAGCTTCCGAGGAGAAAGTGCCTTCTCCACATGGCTACATCGACTCACAGTCAATCTTGTGTTGATGCATCTTCGTAAAAAAGGATTGCAGCTTGTCTCTCTGGAAGAGACCATCAATCCTTCGGAAGAAGACTCCCCGAAACGTGACTTCGGTAGCCGCGACTCGCAGCTTGCCGGTTCAGTGGATCGCGTCGCGCTGGAACGTGCCGTTGCCTCCCTCCCCCCGGGATACCGCATGGTGTTTGTTCTTCACGATGTGGAAGGGTTTGAGCACAATGAGATCGCCCAAATGCTGGAGTGTTCGACGGGAAACAGCAAATCTCAGCTCCATAAGGCGCGCCTAAAGCTCCGGGAACTGCTCCGCCGGCCTGAGCCAACCACCTCAACCTCACAGGCCGACCTGAAGGAAGCGGCATTATGACCTCCCATCATTCGAAATCCAACTCCCTCTCTTGCGCTGAATTCCAGGAACAGCTGCCTGACCTCTTTGCTGCCAACCCTGCGGGGATCACTGAGAATCCCACGTTGCACGAACATCTAACCACCTGCGAAAACTGCTCTGCCCTGGTGCGGGACCTTCAATACATCGCCGACCAGGCCCGACAGCTTCTCCAACCTACCCACGAACCCAGCGACAACGTCTGGAAGCGAATCCAGCAGGGTATTGAGGCGGAGGGACAGGATTACGCCGTCAAATCCGGAGAAAAATAATTCGAAAATTTTTCATTGCGTCTTCGGAACGGCATAGGTATGCTTACACCAACATGATGAATTGCTTTCAAACCGGCCGATTTAGCTACCGCTCCTGGTATTGCGTCCGCGGCCGGAGAAACCTTCGCATGTACCTCTGAATCGTTCTCAGAGTCTGAAGATCTTCCCAAGCCGCGACCTCAACGTCGCGGTTTTCATTTTTAATGGCAGTTCCTGGAGAAAATCAGATGTCAGCACGACCTCAAGAAATCACCCGCAAGATCGAGACCATGTCCTCTGTCCCCTCTCTGCGACGACTCATTCTCACCGGCTTCATGGGAGCCGGAAAATCGACCGTCGGACGCCTGCTCGCCTCACGCCTCGGCTGGGAGTTTCTTGATCTTGATACCCATTTGGAGAACCGAACCGGCGCCACAATTCCACAGCTCTTCGCTTATGGAGAACCCCACTTCCGCCGCCTTGAATCCACGGCTCTTGCCTCGGCGCTCGGCAAGTCCCATATCGTCCTTGCACTGGGAGGCGGAACTCCCGAGGGGCTGACGAACCGGCTTCTGATTGAGCAAACTCCCGATACCCTTGGCGTCTTTCTCGATGCCCCGTTTCCGACTCTCTTCGACCGCTGCATGTTGCAGGAGATCGATCGCCCGGTTCTTGCAGACCCAACTGAAGCGCAGCTTCGATTCGATCGCCGCCGTCCGCTCTATGTCCGTATCTCACAGGTCATTGTGGATACCTCGCAGCTTACCCCAGAAGATACCGTGGAAGCCATCCTCACCCGCCTGAACCAAATCTCACAACTTCGCTTCAAGGCGTCGAAATCGTAGTCTGTCCGCATCCAAAATCTTCGGGACCTTTCAAAGGAGAAAATCTGCTGCCGACCGACGATCCAATCCCTGAAGAGAACCGTTCCCGCCGAATCGTCCGCGGGCATATTCTCTTCACTTTTGCGATTCTGCTGTTGCTTGGCCTTGCCTGGCTTCTAGCCAAAGAGATTCTCATCATCTACGTCAGCGCGCTCTTCGCTGCAGTTCTGATGCCGATCGTCAATCGCATCATACGGATCGATTTTCGCGGTCGTCGCGCTTCTAAACCTGCCGCCATCTTCCTTCTCATCGTCAGTGTCGCGCTCATCGTAGGAATCTTTCTTATCGTCGGGCTACCTCCGGTCCTGCACGATCTCAATCAGTTCTCTGCCGATCTACCCGCCCGCATTCCTAAAATGATGCAGCGAATCCATCAGCTGCCAATCGCGAACAGACTTGGCGTGGATGAGATCGTCAAACGGGCGGAAGCAGCCTTGACCACGACGGCCAGCTACCTAATGGCCTCCCTCCCCAACTGGCTTTCTCACCTCTTCGACATTCTCTCTGCGTTGTTCCTTTGCATCTATTTCATGTTTGAAGGAGACATTGCCTACCACTTCGTCCTCTCGCTGTTCCCGCCAGTTCATCGCAAGCGTCTCGGGGCCACGCTCGAACGGGCCGACCAGAAGATCAGCAATTGGCTACTTGGCCAGGGACTCCTGATGCTGATCCTCGGAGTCTGCTCAACGATCGTCTTTGCCATCCTGCACGTCCGCTACTTCCTTCTCCTCGGCTTCCTCATGGGATTGTTCAACATCATTCCCATTGCCGGCGGAGTCTTTACCATCACGCTCTCGGCCATCGTCGCCGCATTCGACTCATGGACCAAGCTCTTCGGGGTGGTCATCTTCTATCTGTGCTATATCAATGTCGAAAATGCCTACCTGATCCCACGCATCATGAGCAGTAGCGTCCAGCTTTCCGGCCTCACAGTACTCATCTCTCTAATCTGTGGAACGGCACTGGCAGGCATTGTAGGTGCCCTGGTCGCGGTCCCCACCGCTGCGCTGATCGCCGTCCTGCTTGAGGAGTACGTCGTCTATAAAGAACCGGCCTAGTCCTCCTCCCATGGATTTTGTAACAATCGGTATACCGTTCAAGAGGAATAAGCGCTCAAGAAAAAATATCGTTATACAAAATGCTGTTTGCTATCCTTGTGCAAAGTGTCCGAGCTGAAGTTTGCCCAACCCGGTCGCCGTAACCTGTTGGCTCCTGTATTGATAGCCTTCTTGGTCCTCGGTATAGCGCTGGCACTCGTCCTTCGCTACACTCCGCACAGCACAGCCAAACTAACCGTCCTCCGCACCGTCGCTTACCCTACCCACACCGACTTCAAAGGTGATTCCATCCTGGTAGGTCGCAACCAGGCCCAGGACGATCTCTATGTTCTGACAACGCTACGGATCGAAGATCGCCTCAATCTTCCGCTCTTCGTCAAGGACCTCCGCGCCACGCTCGTGACTCCTGAAGGCGAGCGTATTCAGGTAAGCGCCGTTCAGAAACAAGACCTCGAGAATCTCTACACAGCTTTCCCCGCCATTCGGCCCCTCGCCAAAGATCCTCTTTTGCTGCGGGAGACACTAGTTGAATCCGGCAAGGCCGTCGAAGGGCTCGTGGTTCTCCACTTTCCTGTGACCAAGGACGTGTGGGAACATCGCCGATCCGCGACGATTCATGTTGTCCTCTACCACCAGGGCCCCGTCTCCGTTACGATCCCGTTTGGAAACAGCTCGTCTTCCAACGAGGATAATCAGCCAACAGGAGAAGAATGACCCGCCGCCGCTGGATCGCTGACCGCTGGACCACGACCACCGCCACACTTGCAGGAGAACAGGCCGAGCATCTTGCCCGCGTCCTTCGTGCTGCCCCCGGACAGATTTACGACGTGGTCGCTGGAGGCTTTCTCCATCGTGCAGAGATCACCAGCGTCTCTCCCGCAGAGGTCATCTTCACACTTCACGAAGAACTCGAATCAGACACCGCTCTCCCGCTTCATCTCTTGCTGGCGGTCTTCAAATTCGACCACATGGAATGGGCCATCGAAAAAGCCACGGAGCTTGGTGTCTCTCGCATCACACCGATCCTTGCTCGCAGGACGGAAAAGCATCTCGCTCAAGCAGCAGCAAAACGCGCCGAACGCTGGCGACGCATTGCGCTCGAAGCTTCGAAACAATCTCGTCGGACCACGATCCCGGAAATCTCCGGGCCTTCCCCCCTCAAATCTGCGTTGGAGCAGTTATCGGATCCCGTCCGCATCCTGCTGTCCGAGACCGAGCAGAACACCACCATCGCCGCCGCCCTTGCTGACTCTCCCTCTACGGACTCACTGACTTATGCTCTTGCCATTGGACCCGAAGGTGGATGGACTCCAGAAGAAATGAAACTCTTTACAGAACATCAATGGCGCTCTGTCACCCTCGGACCACGCATCCTTCGCGCGGAGACAGCAGCCATCGCTGCCATCGCCATCCTCTCGTCTCATCTCTCTTAACGAAAGCAGAGCTCAGTTCGGACGCTCACGCTCTGCTCTTCCGAACCGCGCATCAATCGGCTTGCGCCCGGCGAATCCCTCTTCGGTAGAGTGCCAGTATCCGATCTCTTTCTCGCCCAGTTTCCAGCACAGCAGAACCGTCTGCCCATCCATCACACAGGGAAAATCCAGAAGTCCTTTTTCCAGATCCTTCACCTGTACGCCGATTGCATCGATCTCCGCCAGGGTGTCCTTCGTGTCTTGTAGTGCCTTGTCCCGCTCGGCTCGGCGCCTGGCCACAGTGGCAACATCCACATGAACGCCGCCCTGGAGGAAGATTTTCTGCCGTAGTTGCTCCAGCTCAGCTTCAATCTCAGCAGCGCGCGTCCCCGACTTCTGCGCTCTGCGCAGCAATGCCTCCAGCACAGGAAGCAGTGTCTGCGCCTCACTCAGGGTAAAGGTTCTGCTCAAGCCAGGACCTCCTTCAGGCGCTTGCCATAGAGGAGGCTGCACGATTGGAAATGCGTCAACACCCTTAAAGGGTACCAAGCCCCTCAACGAACAATCAAAACTACAGGAGTTCCTTGCACTCTTAATGAACCACAGTTGCGGAAGCTAAGCTCTGCGGTGTGTGAAATGGAGCCATGGAACGCAACATGGGAAGGGCTGACGGCGAACACGCGTGAAAGAGCGCCTGATTCTGTGCCACCGTGCCACAGTGAAAGGTCCATCCATGCATGCGGAATAGACTCTCCAGCTCAGGCCCATTCACGGCAGCGTCATGCAACTCCCCGACGACATACACGGGTCTCTTTTCCGTAGGCAATAAGGCGCTTAGTGCCTCGACCTCCATGCCTTCGATATCGAGCTTAATCAGAATGCGCTCCGCAGGAACATCTCCAATGGCGTCCTGAAGCAGGTGGACAGGCATCTCCATCACGCGATCGTAAGGCTTCGTCGGATCGAAACTGCTGGCAATTGCGCTGCGGCAATAGAAAGGGACAGTGCGGCGTGTTCCGCCAAGACAGGCGGTCACAATCTCTGCGTCGACTTTGTTCTCCGCAAGGTGGCGTCTGCACTGTTCGCTGTTATGCGGCATAGGTTCATAAACCACGAATCGAGGCCTTTTCCCGTCGCCGGATTCGAGCGCGGACACACGAAGCGTGAAGAGCCCGATATTCCCTCCACCGTCGATCACGAGGTCCGGATGAAACCCATCGTCAAGCTCGTAAGTATCGCGTGCGCCAAGCTCAAGCGTACTAAGAAAATCGCTCTCCAGCTCCGGAACACGCAGGTGGATCGTCCGGTAACACTTTGCGCACCGGTATCGGATGTCCACCTCGTCATGATGGACAAAAGGCCGGAGCATCGATTGCCAGACGGTTCTGAATTTGGGGCGAGAAAAATTCGCCGCTACGCACAACAGCTTCAAGCTGCTCAGGGGAGAGTGAATGCCCAGAATGCTTCTGACGTTATCAAAAGCCATCAACAACCACCTTGGGGAGGAATGGCGTTCTTGGTGGAAACAGCATAGCTGTATATCGCAAATAAGGCCAGTCAAGATATCGTAAATGCTATCCCGACTGGCCTCGTGGAACCTTACCGAACCTCGAGCATCCGATCCAGCGCGACCTTTGCCCAGTGCTTTACCTCGTCATCCACCTTGATGCGGTTGACGACACGGCCTTGCACAAGGTTCTCCAGCGACCATACGAGATGCTGTGGAGAAATCCGATACATTGTCGTGCAAAGGCATCCGGCATCGTCCAGCGTAATGACCTTCTTGCCCAGGGGAGCAAAACGCTTTGCCATCCGGTTCACCAGATGGATCTCCGTTCCTACGGCAAAGCTTGCGCCCTCGGGAGCCTTCTCGATCACATCAATGATGCGCTCCGTAGACCCGATCGCATCTGCCTTCTGACAGACCTCCCAGCGGCATTCCGGATGAACGATCACCTGCATCTCCGGATACTTCGCCCGCACGCGATCGACATGCTCCGGCAAAAATCGTTGATGCACCGAGCAGTGTCCCTTCCACAAAATCACCTTCGCTGCCTTCAAGCGGTCCGAAGTGACTCCACCATTGATCTGATACGGATCCCAGACCACCATCTCGTTCAGGGGAATTCCCATCGCAAACGCGGTATTGCGCCCCAGGTGCTGATCCGGAAGAAAGAGGATCTTCGGCTTACGGGCGAAGGCCCACTCGAAGGCTCCACGAGCATTCGATGAAGTACAGACCAACCCGCCATGCTCTCCGCAGAACGCTTTGATCGCGGCGGCTGAGTTCATGTACGTCAGCGGCACCAGATCATCGGTCAGCCCGACGCGCTCCAGGGAGTCCCAACAGTTTTCGACCTGTCCGATCTCGGCCATATCGGCCATCGAGCAACCGGCGTTGAGATCCGGCAGAATCACCTGTTGCCAGGGCTTCGCCAGGATATCAGCGGTCTCCGCCATAAAGTGAACGCCGCAGAAGATCATGTACTTCGAATCTGTCTCCGAAGCGACCTTCGACAGCTTGTAGCTGTCACCGGTGTAGTCGGCAAACCGGATCACCTCGTCGCGCTGGTAATGATGCCCCAGCAAAACGACGTCGGTTCCCAACGTGGCACGCGCCGCAGCAATGCGGTCGTCCATGGTGTGGTCCGGCAGCGAAAGATAGTTCTCGAGGGAACAGGACTCCTGAACTGCACTCTCCGCGGTCATTACCGCGGCCTCTTCCATAAGTACGCTCAAAGTACTCCGCCTTCAGTCTCACGGAAGCGTCAGGCGCAAACTCCGCGCCGTCTTTTGCCTCTGAGACGGGGATGTTGAAAGCATGCACTGCACAGTTGCAGTGGATTCGCTGCTCCGGCTCACTTGAGCCTTTGCCCAATCCACGGGGATGTTGCAACCAGACTTCTTACCGACCTGCCAGCGGCTTTCACCGCTTTGTTACATTGGACGTTCTCCTGGCCGGAAGGACACATCTTTTTCTTCCGCCTTGAAACCGCCTTTACATCACCAATTTTACAACACGATAAAGGGATACTGCTCGCCCATTGTTCGTCTTCGAACAAGGCCGTATCATAAAGGGGATCATGCCGAGCTTCGGCGATAGCGCCTTTATCTTTATCCTGGCTCTCATCCTCTTCGGTCCGAAGAAGCTGCCCGAGCTTGCGCGTCAACTAGGCAAGTTGATGGGTGAGTTCCGCCGTGCCTCCAACGAGTTTCGGATGCAGATGGAAGAAGAGCTTCGCCAATCCGAGCAAGTCGAGCAGCAGAAAAAGATCGCTGCCATGGAGACGGCCGCTCCGGAAGCGCCGGCCATTACCGACGGATCAGAAAATACCATCGCATCTCCATCCGAAGGTACGACGGAGACTCCAGCAGAAACGCTCGACGTCCCCGAAACCTCTCCGCTGCCCATCGCAACTTCCGGAGAACTCAATCTGATGCCGCCGTCAACGGGACTTCCCGTCTCGCAAGCATTTGATTCCGTCCCCCAGGTCGAAGATCCAGCACAGGTCAGCTCCGTCTCCGACCCTTCAGAAGGCCATACCCCGGACGCTCCAGACCACATCGTAAGTGAGGCACAACTGCATGGCTGATCTGGTCGATCGCGCTCGCGCGGCAGTCACCGACCGCGCCGAGCTTCCAGGCATGAGCCTGATGGAGCATCTGGATGAACTGCGCAAGCGGCTCATCCGTTCTGTCATCTATCTACTGCTCGGCTTCATGATCGCGTATGCGTTTCATGAACGCCTCTACGGAGTCGTGTCGAGACCCATCGACATGCTGAACCTGCAGCTGAACTTTACACACCCGACCGATGGACTGAACCTCTACCTGAAGACCTCGCTGGTCGGCGGTGCCATCCTTGCGTCTCCCTTTATCCTCTACCAGATCTGGCTCTTTATCGCGCCCGGCATGTATTCGAATGAAAAACGTTACGTCGTTCCATTCATGACCGCTACAGTCGCGCTGTTCATGTCCGGTGTTTTTTTTGGATATTACTGGGTACTTCCCGGAGCATTGAAGGTCTTGATCGGCGACTTTGGCCGCCGCTTTCATCCCATCATCACCATCGAGGACTACACTAGCTTCTTCCTCGCCGTCATCCTCGGCCTCGGTATCACCTTTGAACTTCCCATCCTCATCTTCTTCCTTTCTATCCTCGGAATTGTCGATGCGAAGTTCCTGATCCGCCATATTCGTTATGCAATTCTCGTAATCTTCATCATCGCGGCCATCATCTGCCCGCTTCCCGATCCGGTCAGTATGTGCCTCTTCGCCATGCCCATGCTGGTGCTCTATATGGTCGGCGTCGGCGTCGCCTGGATCTTCAATCCTGCGCGCCGCAAAGAGGCGAAGTCGGCATGAACACCCGTCCGTTCACGAAACACTCGCGCATCTTAGCGTGTCATTCTGAGCAAGCCGCAGGCAAGCCTGCCCTGAGCAAATGTAACGAGTCGAATGGGAAGGATCTGCGATCTGCTACGGATGAACCCACCACCGTTGTCATTCCGGCCGAAGCAGTCGTCATCAGGCGACTGCGAAGTGGAGGAATCCCCGCATTTCTGTCTTTGCTTGTTCTCATCCTCGTCAGCACCATGCCCTCAGCGCACGCGCAAAAAGTCGCAACGCAAAACGCATCCCGCGCAACGCATAAATTCAGCGGACAGGCCGCCTATGAGCTGACAAAGCAATTCATCACTGTCGCACCTCATCGCTGGATCGGCTCCCCGGACCATGCGAAAGCGGAAGAATTCATCCGTTCGCACTTCACCGCCGAGGCCGCAAAGGGCAACTTCGAAACCGACAGCTTCTCCGCCTCTACCCCCGTGGGTCAACTTGCGATGAAGAACTTCATCGTCCGTTATCCCGGCAAGAAGGACGGCATCATCGTCATCGCAAGCCACTACGAGACGAACTACCCGCTGCGCGACATCAACTTCGTTGGAGCCAATGACGGCGGTGCCACCACCGCTCTCTTGATCGAACTCGGCAACTACCTGCGCGCTCATCCACCCGAGGGCTACAGCGTCTGGCTCGTCTTCGACGACGGCGAAGAGGCCATCCAGTCCTGGAGCGACCGCGACTCGCTCTACGGAACCCGCCATCTGGCAGCAAAGTGGTCGCAGGAAGGAATCCTCCAGAAGATCAAGGCATTTCTTGTGGCTGACATGATCGGCGATAAAGACCTGAACATCGACCGCGACTCCAACTCCACTCCCTGGCTGCTCGATATGTTGGCCACCGCGGCGAAGAACACGGGGCATTCGGCCTACGTCTTCAAGAACGAAACGGCAGTCATGGACGACCATCTTCCCTTCCGCCAGCGCGGAGTCCCCGTACTCGATGTCGTGGATATTGAGTATGGCCCACCCACGCGGGAACACCCCGAAGGGGGATATCACCACACCGAACTCGATACCCTCGACAAGATCAGCGCTCGCTCGCTCCAGATCTCAGGCGATCTTCTAATCGAGATGATTCGGCTCATCAATCTCCACCGATAGGTCAATCGTCCGCCAGAAGGTGAATGATCGGACAGGGTGTACCTTCCGATGAAGCATCACAGGCACGCACAAGCCGGGAGAGTGCCTTCTTCATTGTGGACAAATCTGCGAGCTTCTCTTCAATCAACTCCAGCTTATGAGCCGCCATACCGCGCGTCTCCCGACAAGCTCTCCGTTCGTCCAGGGCAAGTAGGCCATGAATCTCTTCGAGAGTAAACCCCAGACTTTGCGCTCGTTTGATAAAGCGAATGCGCCTTACGGATTGAGGCGGATATTGTCGAAATCCCGTATACGGTTTTAGCGGCTCTTGCAGCAACCCTCGCCGTTGGTAGTAACGAATGGTCTCGACATTTACGCCGCCACGTTTCGCCAGCATGCCGATGGTTAAGTTCTCAGGCATGTCCCTCTCCCCTTGACTCCGTACTATGGTACGGAGTTTAGAGTAAAAAACGGGAAGATATTTCATATGCGACCTGTACTCAATACCAAAGCAGCTCTTGTCGGCAGTGTGCTGACCGGAATTGGCGCGTCCGCATGCTGTGTGGGCCCTCTTCTCCTTCTGAGCCTCGGTATCGGCGGCGCGTGGATCACTCACCTGACGGCGCTTGAGCCTTTTCGTCCTGTATTCATTGTGTTGACCGTCGTATTTCTTGGGCTGGCTTTCCGCAGTCTCTATCTGACCCCGAAGGATTGTTCCGTTGGGAACAAATGCGTTGCCGATCAAACTCGAAATGTGCAAAGAGTGCTGTTTTGGGTGTTAGCACCGGTCGTACTCATCTTCGTAGCCAGCCCGTGGATCTTGCCTCTTCTCTATCGCTAAAGGAGTAGACCATGCGCAAATTACTTGCCGCTTTGCTCATTATCCTGCCGGTCTCCGCGCTTGCGGAGACTCCTCAAACCACCGTTTTGGATATTCAGAACATGACCTGTGCCATGTGTTCGATTACGATTCACAAGGCTTTGCAGAAAGTTCACGGCGTAATTGAAACTAAGGTCGACTACGATCACAAAACGGCCACAGTCAGGTTCGACGCTGACAAAACAAGCCCGTCGGAGCTGGTGAAAGCTACGGCAAATGCAGGTTTTCCCTCAAAGGTACATAGGGAAGGACAACAGAAGTGACGCCGGACGCCGTTATTCTCGAGTCCCTCCTCACCTGCCCGGAGTGCGGGCATACGACACGGGAGAATATGCCTACGGACTCATGCCAATTCTTCCATGAGTGTGCCGGATGCCACACGATACTGCGTCCCAAATCAGGAGATTGCTGTGTCTTCTGCTCCTTCGGCTCTGTAAAGTGTCCACCTGTCCAACAAAAGAGCTGCTGCTGTTCTTCATGAAACCCTGTCAACTGCATATTTGACCTAAATAGCTGGAAGACAATGGGATATAGATTGCAGAAACACCCTTTGCGTATCTATACAATAGAAACAGGGAGAGCAGATGGATCTGCTCTCCCTGTCTTTTTGCTCTGAATTCAGCTACCTTCGGGAAGGGCCAATTTGGCATCAAAGTACGAACCTAAATCAAATGGTTTGAATACTTTGCGCAAAATACTAGGGGGGAGGGTTACTTGGAGCATGGATGATTATGGTCCGCGTGCGCTCCTTTGGCCTTCGCATCGGCCTCTGACATATAAGATCCTTGCTTGGTCTTACCGTAGTACTGCGAGCCATAGCAGTGGTAGACGTTCGACGAACTGTTGACCCATACCATGCCTGGGCCACCACCAGGAGCCGCAGCGACACTCGCCAGGTTCGTATGGGCGGCCTTCGCCGGAGCCGCGGACGCCGCGGGGGCACTCATTGGAGCTGGAGCCGCTGCCGGAGCCAGACTTGGCGTAGGGGTCGCAGCCTTGGCTGGCGCAGCGGCCGCCGCTGGCGCTGCAGAGGCCGAAAGCCACTGCTTTACGCCCTGGTGCCCACGGCAAGCGCCGCTCTTGGTTGCGGAAGTGGTGTAAGTCCCGTCTTTACAAAGCCCCGTCGCTCCCGCCGGAGGCGCAGATTGAGCATGGGCTGAAACAGCAAAGAATGTAATCGCAAGAAGTGAAAGTGACGACGAAAAAAGCTTCATGGAAAAAGCTCCTGTTCTAGGTTTTATAGGTACAAAGGGCCCTGGGCGGACATACTACTCCGCTCCCTGCTCTCTGTCATGAAAAAACAGGATTTTCTCTAGGCAAGGTTCTTGGCTCCTCATGCGCTCATAAAACTTGCCGATATACCCCAAATGGGGGATAGCAAGGTAGATACCTGCTCCATAGCCTGTGGATAACTTGGGAGAAATAGCATGACGTTTTCAAAAATCTTGCCTCGTCAGCGTAATGATCACGAGGTCTGGCCCGGACGATGGGAGAAACAAGCAGGGTACTTTGATACGCATCCTCTCGGAGATATCGTTCGGGGAGTGATCTTTTCCTCTGCCCTCTGGGGGCTGCTTGCCTTCGGCATCTACACCGTCTATGCCATGGTTCTGGGAGCGCACTAAGCCCACTTCCCTTCTAAGTGCTCAAAGCGCGATAGCATCCTAAGAGATGCCTTCGACACCGGTCAGCCACTGGATTGGGTTTCATATCTTCGTCTTTGCCTTGATGGCAACGGAATACCTGTACATTCGCTGGCAGCGATCCAAAAAGCCTGCCGACGAGACCCTGCACTCCACCTCTGTAGCCGCCACCATTCTGTGGGTAGGCGCGGCCCTTGTCTTCGCGCTGTTTGTTTTGCGTTCGCTTGGAGGGACTGCCGCAACCCAGTATCTCGCGGGCTACGCCATCGAAGAAGCTCTCTCGATCGACAATCTTTTTGTCTTCCTGCTGCTCTTTAAACTCTTTCGCATCGAACCGGCGAATCAACCGCGAGTGCTCTTCTGGGGCGTGGCCGGAGCGATCGTCATGCGCGGCGCCTTTATCGCAGCCGGGCTCGAGCTGCTCGCCCGCTTCGAATGGGTTAGCTACGTGTTTGCTGTCATCCTGCTGATCGCTTCAATTCGTCTTGTTCTTCCTGAAGATGAGAAGCAGAAAGAAGAGACACCGCCTTGGCTTAGGTGGATCTCCCAGCTCCGCCCTGTAAGCCTTCGCCAGGACCGCTTCCTTGTACGAGAGAACGGCCAACGAATGGCGACAGTCCTGATGCTGGCCTTGATTGCGATCGAGGTCACCGACCTGGTGTTTGCGATCGACTCCATCCCAGCGGTCCTTTCGATCACACGCCACCCCTTCCTGGCGTACACATCGAACATCATGGCGGTCATGGGGCTGCGGTCGTTGTACTTCCTCCTGGCCCACCTGCTGACGAAACTTCGCTATCTGCACTATGGCTTGGCTGCGGTTCTCGCATTCGCCGCCCTCAAGATGTTGTCCTCTCACTTTATCGAGATCGGCCCCCTGGTTTCCCTGGGAGTGGTCGCGGCGATGCTCGCAATTACCATTGGCCTCTCGCTGATCCGGAAGCCAACAGAAGCGGGAAACGCATAGCAGATTAAAGAAAACGGCGCGAAGAACCTGCGCCGTCATTCTTTCCGTAACTGTTATACAGACATCGCTTTTTATTGCTGCGTTACAAATGCTTCCAGTAGAGAGCGGCAGAAGGAGATGTCGTTGCGATACAGGACAGAGTGAAGAGCCTCTGCATTGTGCTGCGGATAATCCATGCGGAAGTGTGCTCCACGACTCTCGCATCGGGCCAGCGCAGCAGTAACGATAAGCGAAGCGACCGTATAGAGATTGCGAGCTTCAATGGCACGTCGTGAGAGTCCTTGCGGTATCGTCCCTGCTAGAGCCTGAAGTTTATGCTGCATCAGCTGAAGTCCCTGAGCATCGCGCAGCAGCCCGGCAAACTTCCACATATTGTTGCGAAGATCTTCGATCCATCGTTCCACCTGTTCGTCCGGCGTGCGCTCGGCCGGGACCGAAATGGAAGGGAATGACTCCGGCCGAAACAGATTGGATATGCGATCGGCCATCATGGCCTCGGCAGCAAGAGCGCCAAAAACGAGCCCTTCAAGCAGAGAATTGGATGCCAGGCGATTCGCGCCATGAACCCCGGTGCAGGCTGCTTCTCCCGCAGCATAGAGCCCCGGAAGCGTCGTGCGGCCGTGGACATCGGTGAGGATGCCTCCCATCAAATAATGTGCGGCCGGACGGACAGGAACCAGATCCCGATTGAGATCGAGATGATACTTCGCGAGAAACGCCGAGATACCGGGAAAGCGTTCGTGAAGGTCCTTCGCGACATGTCGCATGTCGAGATGGACAGGGCCATCCATGCCTTCGCGTGTAATTGCACGAGCGACTACGTCACGGGGGGCGAGTTCGGCCAGCGGATGCTCCTTGAGCATGAAACGTTCTCCGCTGGCGTTGACAAGGATTGCGCCCTCACCGCGAAGGGCCTCGCTCAATAAAAATCTTGGCGCTCCGGGAGCACTGAATGCAGTGGGGTGAAACTGATAAAACTCCATATCGACGACAGCGGCTCCTGCGCGCCATGCCATCGCAATGCCGTCGCCTGTAGCCACAGCAGGATTAGTGGTGTCGCTGTAGACCTGCCCTGCGCCTCCGCTGGCAAGCAGGGTGGCGCGAGCGTAGATCTTAAGGATGCCACCTTCCCCGTCCAGCAGAATGGCTCCCGCGACTCGGTTGTGTTGTTCGACGATCAGGTCGATGCCGGTCGTCCATTCCAGAAGACGAACATTGGGGATTGCACGAACGTGACGCAGAAGAGAGACCGCAATCTCCCTTCCTGTTGCATCTCCGTTGGCGTGAAGGATGCGCGAACGGCTATGCGCGCCTTCGCGAGTCAACATCAGCTGGCCATTCTCACGGTCGAAGCTGGTTCCCCATTCCAGGAGTTCCTGTACGCGGACAGGTCCTTGCTCTACCAGGAGGCGCGCCGATTCTTTCTCGACAAGACCGTCGCCTGCAGCAAGCGTATCGTCTAGATGAAGAGCTACATCTTCATCGCCGCCCATCGCGACGGCGATGCCTCCTTGGGCGTAGGAAGTGTTGGATTCGGCCAATTCCTCTTTAGTTACGACCAGAACAGAGCCGACGCCAGCCAGACGAATTGCTGCGCTGAGACCGGCGATTCCAGCTCCTATAACAAGAAAATCGACATGATGTCCGCGTGGGTCAGAAGGGTTGGAACCGACAGATGATGCTACAGATGGCACGGCCTCTCCTCCTCTTGATGCTACCCGTTCTGGCAGGCTGGATGGAAATTCTTACGATAGGATGAAGGTATTGTGCCTTCGATTCAACTCAAGACACCCAGCGCAAGCTATGAGATCGTGATCGCCTCGGGATTGCTGAAGACGCTCCCGGCACGGTTGAAGAAATTAAAGAAGGGCAAGCCCTTCCGTACGTTTATCGTCACCTCACCTGAGATCTGGGGACTTTGGGGGCGAAAGGTATTAGCCGCCTTTGGCAAACAGGAACAGCCAACAGTGCTGTTTCTTCCCGCAGGCGAGAGACATAAACGTCTGCGCACGCTGGAATCTCTGCTGGAACAGCTTGCCGCCGCAGGAGCTGACCGCGATTCCCTTCTGATGGCCTTCGGTGGCGGCGTTGTGGGAGACGTAACGGGATTCCTGGCGGCGATCTACATGCGCGGCGTGTCCTATGTGCAGGTACCGACGACGCTGCTCGCACAGGTAGACTCCTCCATCGGCGGCAAAACCGGGGTCAATCTTGCCGCGGGAAAGAATCTGGTGGGAAGCTTTCATCACCCTCTGGCAGTCTTTGCCGATACCGATCTGCTGAAGACGCTCCCTGCGACAGAGTTGCGAGCCGGATTGCAGGAGTCCGTCAAGGCAGGGATTATCCGGGATGCACGATTGTTCCGGTATCTGGAAGCTCATGCCAACGAGGTCCTGCGCGGAGAGGTGAAGGCTCTGACGAACGTTGTCGCGGCGAGCGTGCGAGTAAAAGCCGACGTTGTTGCCAATGACGAGCGCGAATCAGGGCTGCGGATGATCCTAAACTATGGCCATACACTGGGTCATGCGATCGAAGCCGCAACAGGGTACAAGCAGCTATTGCACGGTGAAGCTGTCGGTTGGGGAAGCATTGCAGCGACAAGGCTTGGACTGATACGCGGAATGATCTCTGAAGCCGAGGCCGATCGCATCATCCGGCTCATCTTGCGCTATGGCCCTATGAGTGGCTTCAAAGCAACAGCGGCAAAACTAGTAGCGCTAACCACCAACGACAAGAAAAATCGCAGCGGCACCTTGAGTTTTATCCTGCCGCTCAAGATCGGCGAAGTCACGATCGTGCGCGATGTAACTCGCGACGAGATGCTGGCTGCCGCAGAGTGGATGCTGGCGCTGATGCGCGGACAGAGTAAAGATCTTTCCAGAAGGAAGCGCACGTAATGGCAGAACAACAGGCGCGGCTGGAGCACGAGGTTTCCCTGGGAGCGCGCCCTACTGGCGCGACGACACAGGAATCTGCCGCAGCCAACGTGCAGCAGATGTTCGATTCGATTGCTCCGAAGTATGACCTGCTGAATCATCTACTCTCCATGGGGGTCGACCGCTGGTGGTGGACACGGGCAGCGAAGAGCTTCCGTGATGTGCTGCGTCGTCCTGAGGCCGTTGTGCTGGATCTATGCTGCGGCACCGGGGACATGACGCTGGCGCTGATGAAGTACCGTCCTGCCGGTGCAGGCGAAGCTCCAGTGCTGGCTGTCGATTTTTCCCACGAGATGCTGGTACGCGGTCAGGAAAAATTTTCCGGGCAGAATATCCGCGCAATTCAGGCTGATGCGCTTCATCTGCCAATAAGCGATAGCTCACTCACGTTGGTCGTATCGGCCTTTGGTTTCCGGAATCTCTCCAACTACGAAGAGGGGCTGGCAGAGCTTTACCGTGTACTGGCGCCGGGTGGTCAGATCGGGATTCTGGACTTCAACCAACCCGAGGGCCTTGCAGGTTCTCTCTACAACCTCTACTTCAAGCATGTGCTTCCCCGTGTGGGTGGCATGATCTCAGGCGATGCCGAAGCATACCGCTATCTTCCCGACTCGGTAGGTCGTTTTCCACGACCGGCGAGGATGTTGGAGATGATCCGCTCCACGGGATTTCAGGATGCGACTTGGGCGGGTTATACCTTCGGCACAGCAGGCTTATATCGCGCGACAAAACCATAGTGCACAGCAGGCGACAGGCACGGTAGGATTGAGTCTCCATGAGCTATACGGCCATGTCCGAAAAACCGCGTCCGACTTCTAGAGAGAAGCGCTCAGCCGCATTGTTTTCTGTGCTGGCAGCGCTAGGGATTACGGTGCTGAAGTTCGTTACCGGACTCCTCACCGGATCGCTGGGTATGCTTTCGGAGGCCGCCCACTCGACAGTGGATCTGGTTGCAGCAGGAATTACTCTTTTCTCCGTCCAAATGGCCGACCGTCCTGCCGACGACACTCATAACTACGGCCATGGCAAGGTAGAAAGCCTTTCAGCATTTATCGAATGCGTGTTGATGCTGGGTTCGTGCATCTGGATTGTGACCGAAGCTATCCGCCGAATTACATTTAGGGAACGACTTTCTCTCACACCCTCAATCTGGCCATTTGCGGTGCTGATTCTGGCCATCCTAGTGGACTACACCCGCTCGCGCAAACTTCATAAGATCGCCAACGAATCGGCAAGTCAGGCGCTCGAGGCCGATGCAATTCACTTCGGTACGGATATCTGGTCTTCGCTGGCCGTGCTGATTGGTCTGGCTGCGGCCTTCACTGGCACGCACTGGAACATTCGCACTCTTGAACTGGCCGATCCGATCGCAGCGTTGATCGTCTCAGGAATCATCCTCTACGTGACCTGGAAGCTGGTGCGGCGAACGATTGATGCTCTTCTGGACGCAACTCCGAAAGAGAGCCGCGAGGCGATGAGAAAGGAGTTTGAGAACGACCTGAAGGCGATCAATGGAGTACTAGCCGTCAACCGCCTGCGGACGCGGCAATCCGGTTCGGACACCTTCGCGGATCTGACGCTTGGACTAGCAAGGAACCTGACCTTTCAACGAACAGAACAAATCACACGGGAGGCTACCGCCGTCGTTAAGCGGCATCTCCCACGAGCCGATGTTGTTGTCCATACCGTTCCGATGGCCCCAGGTACGGAGAGTATTCACGACCGCATTCGTGCCGTTGCGGCGCGCATGAACCTGACCATCCATGACGTAACTGTGCAGCGTGTAGGCGGACATCTTCAGGTCGAACAGCATCTCGAAGTCGATGAGAATATGTATCTGCAACAGGCGCATGAACTGGCTACCCAACTGGAAGCGGAGATTCGGCGCGAGATTCCGGATGTGACCTCTATCCTGACTCACATCGAGAGTGAGCCTGCAACGATTGAACAACCGGAGTCGCAGGAACGCGATCGGCAGCTCGAGGTAAGGCTCCGCCGGGCAGCAGCAACCTTTCCTGAGATTCTCGACATCCATGACGTTATCGTGACTCGGATGGGAGCACACCTGCAGGTGAATTGTCACTGCACATTGCCGGATGATCTTCCGATGGCGAAGGTCCATGCGATTATCACGGCCCTGGAGGGAGCATTTAAACTGGATGCACCCGAGGTGGATCGCCTGCTGATTCACCCGGAACCGGCGACGGACAATAAGCGATGAAGGTGCGGGTTCGTTTTATAGGCTGGAGCGCAGTACGGCGCTTCTTCAATATCGTGCTGGGAGCCATGGCGATGGTCGCGGTCGCGATGATCTCTGCCTTTTTGGCAATGCGTCTGGCAATTCATGGGCACGAGGTGAAGGTCCCGCAACTTACCCATATGACGATTGCAGAGGCCAGCCGAAAGACCAGCTCGATGGGTTTGCGCTTACAGCTTGAGAATCGCTTCTATTCCCCCGATATCCCCGCAGGACAAGTGCTGGCACAGTATCCAGTTGTGGGTGCGACGGTTCGGCGACAGTGGCCTGTACGAGTCACCGAAAGCCTGGGTACACAACAGGTTTCAATCCCCAATCTGCAAGGCGAAGGCGAACGTGCCGCGTCCATTAATCTGCGGAGACTGGGCCTTGAGTTAGGAACCGTTGGCCATGTTGCGATGCCAGGCTCGGCAGGCGTGGTCTTGGCGCAGAGTCCTGCTCCTGGAGCTGAAGGCGTCGACCGTCCGCGCGTCAGTATTTTGCTGAATGATTCGACAGAAGACACAACCGCCGCGTACGTGATGCCTTCGCTCGTCGGCCTTACCATTTCAGGAGCATATGCACGGGCAGGAGCCGCAGGGCTGCGGATTGTAAGCGCAGAAGACGTAACTCCTACAACGCCCCAGTCAGCTCCAACGGGGGGTGCGTCGGCCCCCATGATGCCTATGACTCCCGGGATCGTCGTAGCGCAGATCCCGCTCGCAGGCCATCGTGTAACGCGTGGCGATACGGTGCAGATCTCGCTCACACACTGATTGATTTAGCAAATCCGTTCCATGAGTGCGGCGAAAAAGCCATCTCCCGAATGAACTCCAGGTAGAGTGCGGAGAGCGTTACCACGAACCACCCCATTCAGTGGCTTCTTCAGCAGCCCGCCAGCGGAAAGAGAATCGATCCATGGAGCCAACGGAAGGAGACGGACGCAGGAAGCAAACTCTGGCTCCGCAAGAACAGCCTCGACAACCTGCTCGCACTCCTCCGACTCCAACGAGCACGTAGAGTAGATCAGACGGCCGCCCAGAGCCAATCGAGAGAGTGCGGAACGAAGAATTTTGCGCTGGCGACCAACATGGCGGATGAGACCATCCGGCTCAAGCCGCAGCCGAATCTCAGGGTTCCTAGCCAGTGTTCCCGTACCGCTGCAAGGAACATCCGCAAGAATTAAATCGAAATGCTGTTTGGAGTCTGCCGGCGCACTCGCGTCTACAACTTCCATCTGAATCTTCGCAGTGTAGGAGTAGCTGGCAAGGCGTGTTCGCATTGCAGCCAGTCGCCGGGAACTTACGTCGGTGGCGAGAATCTCTGCTTGTGGAAGTCGATGCGCAAGGATTAGCGTCTTTCCTCCGGGAGCAGCGCAAGCATCCCAGACCAGCCGTACCTGCGGAGCAGCGGCAGCAGCAAGCTCAGCAACAAGCCTCGAGCCATCATCGATACGTGGGAGATTTGTGTCTGAACTGTCATTGAAGAGAACAGGCTCCGCTGGTTCAACCTGATCGGCTTCGCAGATTTTGATCGCATCCGCGCGACCATATTGACTGATCCAGCGCTCGACCATCCACTGCGGATGGGCAAGTCTCCTCGCAATCGCCGCTGCGTTCTCATGGATCGACTGGCCCGGCAGCTTCGCTCCAATGAGCTTGCGCAGAATGGCGTTCACCATTCCAGCGGCGTGCGGATGGCCGCCGAAGCGTGTAAGTTCGACGCTCTCATTAATGGCAGCATGAGGCGGAATGCGATCGAGATGAAGAAGCTGAAATGCTCCTAGGCGAAGCGCGATAGCAACAGGCTCAGCCAGCCGCTGATCCGGTCGCTGAAGCTGCGACTGAATGCGCGCGTCAAGCGCAATCTGCCAGCGCAGCGTTCCCAGAACAAGCGCTGTGGCAAGATTACGATCCTCCGACGAGAGCTTCGCGGTTGCCGCAGAGTACAGAAGATCGTCGCTGTTTCCGTTTCCTGCAGCAACCTGCGAGAGAATGTCAAAGGCTGCTATACGTGCAGGCGCAATTGGTTTCGATTTGATGGGAGATTTGGGCAAGGCAGAGATAGTTCCTGTTATTAAGAATGTTTCCGCCATTCGCCGGGAGTCGTCCCTATGCGCTGGCGGAAGGTACGGATGAAGTTGACCGGAGAACGAAATCCCACCATTGCGGCGATCTCTTGCATGCTCCAAACATGATTCTTCAACAAATCTTTGGCCCGTTCCATCCGTTGATCCAGAAGATATTGATAGGGTGTTTTCCCGGCTAAAGCACGGAACTCGCGAGCGAAGTGAAAGGAACTGAGGCTAACCTCATGTGCAATCTCCTCAAGGTTTAAATCCCGATCGAGATTTGTGGAGATGTACTCCATCGCGCGACGAAGTTGAGGCATGGGTAAACCGCCACGCAAGGTCCTGAAGTCCATAGGGTCGGCTGCGTGGTGACGCAAGAGTAAGCTGACGAGACTTGTTGCGGTTAGATCGGCGTAAAGACGACCCAGCGGCCATCCCTCCGCCGCCTCACGTCCCATTTCGAAAAGAAGATATTGCAGAGATGCATTCTGAAGAGACCATCGAGGGATGAACTCAGGTGTCTTGGCCCCTGCGTTGGCAGCCACCTGTTCCAGAAATTCAGGAGAAAGCGAAAGAATCAACCGCTCCGAAGAACCATGCCATAACTCGCGATCCTGGGTTCCGGCGGGGACCAGCATGATGGAACCAGGAAAAGTATTCTCTGTTCCATGACGTCCGCCGGACCACCATTGCATTCGATCATCGCCGCTTATCTGGAGATGCAAGCAAAGCTCATGATGTTCGTGCTCAGGAAGTTCCAGGGGATCAATAGTATGGCGTTCTAGCAGCACCCCTCGCCATGGCTGCTCCCTGCCCTCGTGCGAACAGCAGGGTAGCAAGGGGACAAGCTGATTGCCCCGAACCACAGAGATCCTGTTTTGACCGGCATCCTTCACTCCTTTAAGGATGCCCCTCTGAAGGGAAAGAAGCAACGCAGGCTTTTCACCGCAAGAATTGCATATCCAATGGAAAGGCCTGGTTCATCTTGTTAAGTGAATCGATGGAGGCAAAATGAGAAGATTGACCAATCTCATAAGTGAAAGCTTTATCTGGAGTGTGGGAATTACCCGTCCGAAGCCCGGCAAGGAACGGGTGGCAGCCCTCTATATCACTGCAACACTAGCCGCCTCCGTGTTGCTC
Source organism: Edaphobacter sp. 4G125 (assembly GCF_014274685.1). Classification (NCBI taxonomy): domain Bacteria; kingdom Pseudomonadati; phylum Acidobacteriota; class Terriglobia; order Terriglobales; family Acidobacteriaceae; genus Edaphobacter; species Edaphobacter albus. The sequence goes on along the minus strand of NZ_CP060393.1, from coordinate 1,726,643 downwards.
GCAGTTGCGATGTTTCTGCTGCTTTTGCAACGCCTATAGGCTATTCCCCCAGTCGCTCGCCTGAATTGATCGAATAACCGCGCAGCAACTCCGCAGCAAGCATACGACGTTTTCCTTCAAGCTGCACTTCATCGAGCACAAGCGTGGTATAGCTCCCACAAGCGACAAAGAGAGTCGATGCCTCTATCCTGACCACGCCAGGATCAGCCAGAGAGTGTTCCTCCACCGGGTGCATACGATGGATGATCAGCTTCTTCCCATTCAATGTTGTAAAAGCACCAGGCCAAGGCTGAAAACCACGCCAACGATCATAGATCTGCTTTGCCGTGCGAGAGAAGTCGATTTTCCCATCCTCACGGGTAAGAATCGGCGCGTGTGATGCAACCGCATGTTCTTGCGATGTAGGAAACAGATCGCCTGCCTTCAGCCGCCGCAATGTCTCCACCATCAGCGGAGCCCCAACCGCAGCAAGGTTCTCATACACATCTACGGCCGTCTCATCCTCACGGACGGGTACGGCCTGCGCAAGTAGCATAGGCCCTGTGTCGAGTCCAGCATCAAGCCGCATTGTAGTCACGCCTGTAACCGTCTCGCCGTTGGCAACTGTCCATTGGATTGGCGCGGCTCCTCGATACTTCGGCAGAAGCGAACCATGCAGGTTGATGTTGCCGTAGCGTGGAAGATCAAGCATCCACTGCGGAATGATGCGGCCATAAGCGACCACAAGAATGGCATCTGGCGCGATCGCCTCAAGCCTCTCGCGAAGTTCAGTGTTGTTCTTGATCTTATCGGGCTGAAGGACTGGAATGCCGTGCGCCAACGCAGTCTGTTTCACCGGAGGGACTTGTAGCTTCTGGTCGCGCCCGACCGGCCTGTCAGGCTGCGTGAGAACGAGAGCGATCTCGTGCCCGGCAGCGAGCGCCGCCTCAAGCGTAGGTACAGCGAATTGCGGAGTTCCGCAGAAGACAAGTTTCATCCTGTCTCCATGCTAACGGAAGCGTATTGATTTTGATCTCAGTGGGAAAGGTATTCCCCCTTCGCAGGGTCACGATCGGAAAACAAGAGAGATACACCCAATATGCCGGTGGCAACAAGAATCCAGCAGGCGGGTTCCGGAATCGCCCTGGCAAACTCCGTTACCGAGTCGCGGCTCGACTCCTCATCGGCAACGTAATCTGCCCTTTGAACCGGAGAGAAAAGATCACTGATCGTAAGTGAAGTCGCAGGGACAGGAGAGTCAGAGTCAAAAGACTCAGCCGTGCCTGAAAGATAGGGCCTGATGTTTGCAGAAAAAGCAGGGGCCCAAAGGCTCATATGGTTTCCAGGAAAAACCAGAGGATTGTGAATCGTGCTGGCCCGGAGTGGAAAACTAAAAAACAGAAAAACTAACAAAGAAAGAAAAGTACGCATACGGGGTCTCCTGGGGATTGGAGTTGCCGACGTTCAAGCGCTCACTTCTATAAGTGTGCGACGTGTCAAAGAGGGTCGTCAACGATGCAAGAGAATGCGTGATTACAGGAGTGTTTACCATTCTCCGTTCTTCTGCATTTTCTTGATCTTACGAATCAGAAGATCTCGCTTGAGCCGGCTGAGCCGATCGATGAAAAGAACGCCATCAAGGTGATCGATCTCATGTTGAAAGGCCCGAGCCAGAAGCTCTTCGCCTTCCATCTCAAACCATTCCCCCTTCACATTCTGCGCACGGACTTTAACTTTTGCCGCCCGATTAACTTTTTCGCGTATCTCAGGCAGCGAAAGACAGCCCTCTTCCTCAAACTGCTTCCCTTCCCGCTCAATGATCTGCGGATTGACCAACACCAACTGGTCTGCAGGGTCTTTCTTGAAGTTAACGTCGATCACCGTAAGACGTTTTGAGAGCCCAATCTGCGGCGCCGCCAGGCCGATGCCGTGGGCCGCATACATGGATTCGAACATCTCCTCCACCAAAGTCTTCAGATCTTCGTCGAAGGCCGTCACGGGTCGAGCCGGTATTGAAAGAACAGGCTCGGGGTACTTTACGATCTCATGGATTTTGGTCGTTTTTGCCACGTCAGTATGCTCTTATCTGTTCGAGATAGCCGTTGTAATTGCGCTTAAGTTCCAGAAGCGAGTCGCCCCCGAACTTCTCCAAAACCAGGCGCCCAACAGCGAGAGCCACCATGGCCTCTGATGCAACTCCGGCAGCAGGCACCACACAAACATCGGAGCGTTCGTACGCCGCCTTCACCGGTTCACGAGTTTCGAAGCTGACGCTTCCCAAAGGACGGCGAAGAGTCGAGATCGGCTTAAGATATCCGCGCACGACCACGTCTTCTCCGTTCGAGATGCCACCTTCGATGCCTCCGGCATTATTGTGCTCGCGCGAAAATTTTGTGAAAGCTTCGTTCGGGGCTTCATATCCGATCGCGTCGTGGACTGTAGATCCCAGAGACTCCGCTGCTGTCACTCCTCGGCCGATCTCGACTGCCTTCACAGCCTGAAGGCTCATCACTGCCTGGGCTAGCAAGCCATCGAGGCGCTCATCCCAATTGACATGCGTACCGATCCCAGGAGGCAGACCATGAACTACCACTTCGAAGACTCCACCAACGGTATCGCCAGTGCGAAGGACGGCATCGACCTCGGCTTTCATCTTTGCCTCGTCTTCAGGATCGACGCAGTTGAGCAGAACCTCTTCCTTCTGCGATAAGGCAACAATTTCGTTCCACTGTGCCGGGCGCGAGAGCTCTGCTTTGCCCACGCGAATCACATGCGAGAGCACTTCGATCCCCAACTCGCGCAGGAGCAGTTTTGCAAGCGCACCAGAAGCGACTCGCGCTGTGGATTCACGAGCGCTGGCACGCTCCAGCACGTAGCGCGCATCCGGAAAGTTGTACTTCAGCGCTCCGGCAAGATCGGCATGGCCCGGACGAGGCGAAGCGACCGCCTTGTGCTTAGCGGGATCGCCTTCTTCCACCGGAAGAATCTCAGTCCAGTTCTTCCAATCGTTGTTCGCGATCGTCATCGCGACAGGCGAGCCAATGGTTTTTCCATGGCGAACCCCGGTGAGGATATGGGCTGTATCCCGTTCGATGCGCATACGGCCGCCACGCCCATAGCCTTTTTGGCGCCGCCATAGCTCGTGGCTGATGAACTCCTGATCGACCGGAACTCCGGCCGGAAGACCACTTACTAAGGCAACAAGGCTCTCGCCGTGGCTCTCACCTGCTGTTGAAAATCGAAGCATAGTCAATCATTCCATTCTAATGCCTCTTTCCTCAATCAGCCGATGGTCAGCGCGGCTGAGGTGCTCCGGGAACATACGGCTCCTTGGAATTCCCCGGCCCCCCAACAAACTGCAGCGTTGGAATACGCTCGCTCATCTCCGGAAGCGCAGGAAAAGGCTCGTGAGGCTCTGCCTGGTACCAGTACGCCACGGAAGAAAAGTTGTCAGAGCGGCCATTTGCATGGCCATGTTCAATCGTCGCTCGCATCGATTTTTTGAAGGGGATGGGCGAATCCAAATGGAACCGGTAGACGCTGGAGCGCGAGCCTGCAAGTTCCGGCCCGACAACGGGTGAACCATGCAGCGCAAACTGAGCTGGACCTCCGAAGTCCCATGCCCCAAGGAAATAGTCCTCCGATCCAGTGCCGACCATCGTAGGAGAAGTATCGCCGTCAATAAAGAACATATCGTTCCCCTCTCCCCACCAGCCATCCTGGTTCTGAAAGACCGACATCGTCACTCCCACAAATTGGCCGTGCCCCTGCGCCTCAAACCATGTGTAGTTGTCCTTGCCGTCCAGATTACGGCGATAGTTCACCTGCGGGTCACCATTGGAGTACCAATCCTTCGCCCACCCATGGTTCGGGTAAGCCTGACGATAATCGGCATGAAAATAAAGCGTCCCGGAAGGAAGAGGTTTCGAGTCCTGTCTGTAGTCGATATTCCAGTACAAACTGTTAACCGACATCTTGCCTTCATTCGTAATCGTGACACGCGCATGTTTGGCATACGGCATCGGAAACCAGCAGTTGAGCGAACGATCTGAACCGGCGCTGAGCACGGCTGATTGCCACCCATAGTACATACCATTGCCAAGTCCAAAGAAATCGCCAATTGGCGCCTCGACGCTGGGCGACTGCTCTCCATCCCAATACATACGCATCACGATGCGCTTGAGGTGATATGGCTCAGGAGCATTAATCGTGAACCACATATGGGAGATCAGACCCGGACCATCCACATCGAGAATCGTGAGTGTCTGCCCCGGAGTAAGGGTCCGGTAGTCGGCATTAGCACCCGTTGATTCTCTGCTGGAAGAACGGTGCATCGTGTAGGTCTGCTGCTGGGTCGGGTCCGGCATCCAGGATGGAATCTGTGCCCCTGCGGATACCACGCTAAGCTCTAAAACGGCGATTGCCAGAATCATTCGAGTACGCATCAATCCCTGCTCCTCTACTGGACTACGTGCAGGGAGGAGTATAGCAACAGATGTCAGGGCTACAGACGATGGAAGGTTGTTCGAATCACATATCCACTTGGAAAGTGGAGAAATCGATCACTACATCCCGCACTTACTGTAGAAACCCCGACTGTCATATGTGTGGCGCTATCCAATTGGACATCCTGCTTTGCTCCAAGCAGAATGCTCGAAGCCTGTGCCATTTTGGGTCTTGCAGGCCTGGCGCATCGTTGGCTAATAGCACTCCGGGAATGGATGTGGTGCGAATGTCGGTAATTCTTTCTTAGTCAAAAACCTCGTATTCTATTCCTGCTCTTTTTTCAAATAATTCTGAGAGTTGAAGAGAGGCCGCTCCATCGAACGAACCCAATCCGTAACTTCATCAGAGCCTTTACCCTGAATTTTGGCGTTCGCAAATGCATTCCGCAGGGTTTGCATCTTGGCCTCAAGGTCATCAAGTACGTTGAGCAGGAGTGCCTCAGGAGTCATGGGCAATTTCGGAGAACCGAACTCATACTTGCCATGATGCGAAAGGATCATGTGCTGCACAAGGATTCGCAACTCTTCTGGAAACGGTTGAAGCTCACGAACCTTTTCGACCAGCATCCCCTGGGCAATGTTGATATGACCGATCAACTGGCCTTCCAGGGTGTAACCAAAGCTCGACTTCCAATACAACTCGCGGATTTTTCCAACGTCATGAAGAATGGCGCCCGTAACGAGTAAATCAGGATCGACTTCGGGGTAAAACGGTGCAATCGTCACGCAAACACGCACCAGCGTGACCACGTGTTCCAGAAGACCGCCGATCCAAGCATGATGAAGAAGCTTTGCAGCTGGAGCATTTCGATATGCTGCCGCAATCTCGGGATCATCCAAAAAAGCGAAGACAAGCCTCTGCAAGTCTGTATTCGCGAAACGTGAGACATACCCCCGCAGCTCCTCCCACATTTCGTCAACATTGAACTGGGTAACAGGAAGATAATCTGCAGGATCGATCTCGCTCTCCGCAGCAAAACGCAGGCGCTGGAGGGACATCTGGAACTTGTTTTGATAACGGTTGATCTGCCCTTGCACCTTGACGTAGCAGCCCTCAGAACATGCTGCGATCGAATCTGAAAAATCATCCCACATCACCGCTGGCATGGACCCGGTCTTATCGATCAGCGTGACAGAAAGAAACTGACCGCCGCCCTGGCGCCGCTCCCGAATCTGCAAAGAAGAAAGGACGAAGTAAGAAGTCACAACTGCGTTTTCGAACTCGGGGGCATCCGCGATAAAAAAGTCTTTCATTAACACCAGAATACGCTGTGACACTCAATACAAAACGCGAGGCCAAAGCCTCGCGTTTTGTAACCACTAAAAACAGTTTTGATGGTTAGCTCTATTGGGGTGCCGGAACGGGAGTTTGCTGCGGCTGAGCTGGCGGATTTGTTGCCTGCGAAGGAACCGGCGTCGGAGTCAATCCTTGTGGAGTGCCTCCAAGGGATGGGTTCACAGTCGGCTCGGGTGGAGGAGCGGGTGCAGGAGCCGCGGTCGGCTTATCCTGCAGACGCTCCTTGGGCTGCCCCTTTTCCCGCTTCTTTTTCTTCTTCGTTGCCGTATCGCCGTTCAGGCCCAGCGGATTCGATTGCTGCTTACGATCCTCGACTTCCGGGGTGGTTGCGGCCTTCGGGGTAAATGCTGCCTTCTCTTTGACCGCAGTTTGCTTCTTGGCAGCCTTTTCGGCGGCCTCGGTCTTCGCGCGAGCGCTGTAGCGGGTCTTCCCGGTAACTGTGGGCTTCGGAGCCAACGGGTCCGCATCCGCACCAGAGAGGACCTGGGTCGTGCTTTCAGTCGGCGCCATCGCCGCTCCCGGAGCAATCGCTGCACCTGCATCGGCTGCCTGGGTCGAGGATGCCTCTCCAGCGCCTGCTCCTTCCGCGGTCTCTTGCGGCCCCGGAGGAAGCGCATTGCGCGGAGCCTGCCCGAAGCGAACCTTTTCGCGCTTGATCTTCTTCGGCTTGCCCGGAACAGAGGGTTTGCTGCTGGCCTTCGTCGTCGCAGCTGCTGTTGCATTTGCTGTGGCTGCGGCAGGAGTGGATTCTGCCGCCGGAGCCGCAGCCACTGCTGGCGTTGCCGCTGGGGCCGAGGTCGTCTTACTTACCGTAGAGAAACGGCCGCCACGGTCAAACCGCTGCTTTTCATGCTTCTTCTTGGGAGTCGGAGGAGCATAGGCACTAAAGACGGGTTTGGTCTGGCGAGGGCTAGCTCCAGAGTCCACGAATCCCGGCTTGATGTCGATGTAGGCATCCTCGCGCAGCTTCGTCAGATAGGCACGCAGAGCGGGCTGCATCTGCTGCATGTACATCGCTTCCTGAATCTGAGGCTCGATGTCCTTGAGCGCTGGAACGCCAGCCTGCTGGTGCTCAGTGACTTTAAGAATGACAAAACCCTGACGGGTGCGAATGGGATCCGTTACGCCGCCAGCCGGGAGAGCGAAAGTTTTATCTTCCAGAACCTTCGCCAGGGCCCCACGCTTGAAGAGGCCGAGATCTCCTCCCTGAGAAGCGGTTGGGCCACCGGAGTTCGCCTTGGCCAGTTCTTCAAAGTTTCCGCCCGCCTTAATTTTGGCAGCAATATCGTCAGCCTTCGCCTGCGCTTGAGCAGCAACCGCTTCCGAGGCGTCGGCCGGCGTTGGAACCAGAATCTCGCTCAAGCGAACCTGTTCCGGCTGAGCAAATTCGTTCTTATGAGCGTCGTAGTACGCCTGCTCCAGCCCCTGAGTCATCTGGATATGGCGTCCTACCTCGTCCCGAACAACCTGTTGGGTCAGAATATTGTTCCTGATATTAGCCTTGAAGTCCTCAAACGAGACGCCCTGTTGCCGTGCAGCACGTTCCAGGTCTTCCATAGAATCCAGATGGTTTTGCTTACGGATCTCGTCGAGTCGCCGGATAACCTCGGCATCGGCATTGAGGCCGAGTTCTTTCGCCCGCGAAAGCAGTAACTGCTGGTCGATCATGTCGCGTAGCAGGTTCTTCTGGCGCTCCGCAGCATCTTCCGGACTCACCTGATTCTGCTGGTTTTCCTGCGCAAGCTGTTGCTCGGAACGCTCCATATCGCTGCGATTAATGATCTGGTCATTAATCCTGGCGATCACGTCTTCCACAACGACGCCATTCGGAGTGATGGCGGGGGGCGTGGGCAGCGTGATCTGTTGCTGCGGCGCATTGGGAACGGCCATCGGGCTCTGATACCGCGGCGCCTGAGCCAGGGCCGCAATCGGCAGTACCAGCAGGCTTACCCCGCATACTGCCCTAAACTGCGAAATTCGAAAGGTCATCGTCACTCGTATCTCTGCCAACATCCACGGTAGGGATCACTTACGTCCCAACGCCGCTGTATTCATTTAGACCAACTCAATACAGCGGACGATATCCGTCCCATCATTCTAAACGCCGACAGCACAAACGGCGAATTCCCCTTCCAGAGATCATTCGGCTTACCCGCCGATGCTATACTCCGTCCAATGGAAGACGCGCGTTTACACTATTTGTAGACCGCTTCTGCACAGGTCTTTCTGTGCAGTTTGCCTTTTCCGAGGTCACCGAATCGATGGCACCCCGCACACGCCGCGCACTATTCTCTCTCACCGTCTTTCTGGCCACCTGCGCAGTGGCCGGTTCCTTCATCAATCAGAGGGTCGCCGCTCAATCGGCTACGGACGAATCGACTCTGCGCGATAGTCTGCACAACTTTACCAACGTGTATTCGCTGGTCGAGCAGAACTACGCCGACAAGATGACTCCCGACAAGGCTGATAAGGCAATTTATGACGGAGCTATTCCCGGCATGTTGCATGTGCTGGATCCTCACTCAAATTTCTACGACCCCAAAGCCTATGCGCAGATGCGCGAAGATCAGCACGGCCGGTATTACGGTGTGGGCATGACGATCCAGCCGCAGCCGGACTCTGCTGCAAAAAATGGCATGAAGATTGTTGTGCTGTATCCATTTGAGGGTACCCCTTCCTATAAGGCGGGAATTCGGCCCGGCGACGTCATTCTGGCGGTAGATGGAAAGAGTACCGATGGAATGGACTCCGCTGCCGTGGCTTCGATGCTGAAGGGACCTCGTAATACGCATGTCCTGGTCACGATGAAGCGTGAAGGAGCACCTAAACCTCTGGAGTTTGATCTGGTGCGCGATGAAGTTTCTCGCCCATCGGTCGATCTTGCCTTTCTAATCAAGCCAGGCATCGGCTACATGCACGTGACGAACTTTATGGAGACGACCAGCCGCGAAGTAGGTGATGCTCTGGACAAGTTCGGCAATATCAATGGCCTAGTAATTGACCTGCGTGGAAATCCTGGCGGCCTGTTGAATGAAGCAGTCAACATGAGCGACAAGTTCCTACAGAAGGGCCAGATCGTTGTCTCGCAACGTGGCCGCGCATTTCCGGACCAGGTATATCGCGCAGCTCACGGGTCCGATACGAAGTATCCCATTGTGGTGCTTGTAAACCGGAACACAGCCTCCGCTGCTGAGATCGTCTCCGGCGCATTGCAGGATCATGATCGCGCGTTGATCGTGGGCGAAACGACCTTCGGAAAAGGACTCGTCCAGACCGTCTTTCAGACCTCGGACAACACGGGTCTGGCGTTGACGACCTATCACTATTACACGCCGTCTGGTCGGCTGATTCAGCGGAACTACAGCAATGTTTCACTGTATGACTACTATTACGTGCGCGATCCCTCCATCAAGCCGAAGGACAAGAGCAATCTTGAGGTAAAGCTGACGGATTCTGGACGCACTGTCTATGGCGGCGGCGGCATCACGCCCGACGAGGCCATCGACAATCCGAAGACGAACCGCTTCCAGGACTCTCTCGTCCAGCACTATGCCTTCTTCAACTTCAGCAAGCACTACCTGGCAGTCCACGGCTCGGTTAGCAAAGACTTTGTCGCAGATGATGGAGTTCTCCAGGAATTCAAAGCATTTTTGAAGTCACAGGATCCGCCGATCGAATATACCGACCAGGACATTGCCGGGGTTCAAGATTGGCTGAAGACGAACATCAAGAGCGACCTATTTACCTCGCAGTTCGGACAACTCGAAGGCCTGAAGGTCCGGGCAGAATGGGATCCTCAGATCGCCAAAGCCATCACCTATATCCCGGAGGCACAGTCTCTGCAGGAGCATCTGAAGCTTGCCTTAGCGCAACGAAACACTGCCGCAAACCGCTAAACATTCTTCTCGCAGAACGGCCCGCGTGTAATCACGCGGGCCGTTCTTTTTCTACACATCTATAGTGATAGCTGTTGGAGGTGATTAATGAAAGGAATCGCTAAGGGATGCAGGATCGCCATAGTCGTTTTTCTTTTCCTGCCAGGTGGAGCAGTTTTCGCGCAACAGTCCCTGGAACTTGACGGAGCAGCCACCTATCGCGAACGCATTGCGCTTCCGCCCGATGCCATCTTCGAGGCAACGCTTGAGGATGTCTCCCAAGTTGATGCCCCTGCTTCTGCTCTTGGACAAGCTCGAATCGAACAACCGGGAAGCCCTCCCTTTCACTTTACGATCCACTATGACCCGACACAGATTCTGCCAAACCACGTGTATGCGGTGCGAGCTCGCATTATGGTCGGCGGCCATCTGCTTTTCACCACAGCCCTGCGTTACCAAGTGTTAACGCAGGGCCATGGGAGCGAGATTGGAATGATGATGATGCGTCGCGTCTCCCGGGCAGCGGAAAATCCCGCTGAGGGAGCTCCCTCTTTTCGCGACACCTACTGGAAGCTCGTACGGATAGGAGATCGCGCGATTACTCCAGCCGATCAGCAACAGGAGGCCAATCTTACCTTCCGTTCGGAAGGTAGCCGCGTTACAGGATCAGGTGGCTGTAACCGACTGACAGGAGCCTACACACTGGATGGCCATTCGCTGCGAATCCAGGGAGTCGCCAGTACGCGAATGGCTTGTATGCGCGGCATGGAGACCGAAAGCAAATTCCTTGCGGTACTGGAGCACGTACGCGGCTGGAAGATCGTAGATCGACAGCTACAGCTGGATGATGAGGATGGCAAACCGCTGGCCCGCTTTGTAACTGAAGACCCTAAATCCAAATAAGAGGACGAAGATGAAAGATTGGAGCGGGAGACCGGGATCGAACCGGCGACATTCAGCTTGGGAAGCTGACGTTCTGCCACTGAACTACTCCCGCTCGGTGACATGATTATAGCGTCTTGGCGATATTCTGAACATGCTTCGACAGGACGCGATCTTCCTCACTTGATTCAGGCAAAGCAACTCGCATATCTGCCAGGCGTCACGCCAAGAATCTTTTTGAAGCTCTTCGTAAAGTGACTTTGATCCACAAACCCCAAGCAGTTGGCGATCTCAACGATCGACAGGCCGGACTGAAGAAGAGACATCCCACGCTCCACACGAAGCTGGGTCAAGTACGCATGAGGCGTGAGGCCAACCGTCTCCCGGAAGAGCCTCAGAAAATGTGATGAACCATACGCGGAGAGATTGGCCAGATCTGCGAGACTCAGATTGCGATGATAGTTCGTTTCCAAGTATTGCAACGCCATCCCAATTACGGAACGATCCTGCTTGACCGACGCGGAGGAAGATGGCGATTCGGCATATCGCTGTGTCAGATCAAGTAGAATGGAGACAAAGGTGTCTTCGAATTCGAGCCGCTGACCCTTCGATTCCATTGCCACATGAAGTCGGAATAGTTTGTTCGCAAGCTCACGATCGTGAACAAACGGGGCCACGAAGCGTGGAATCTCCCGCTGACCGTCTGGCGATATCGTCGCCAGAAAAGACGGATCTAGATAAAACATCCGGAAGCTCCAGCCCGATGTCCCTGCAGGTGCGGGAGCATGCACGTCGCCGGGATTCAAGAGCAGTACGGTTCCCGTTCCGACAACATGATTTTCGCGTCGGCAGTAAGTGCTCATGGCTCCGCGATCAACTACGCCAATCGCGGGAACACGATGAAAGTGTTTTGCAAATTGGTATTTCTGATAGGAACCATGAAAGAGTTCAACCTCATAAAGGTTTACATGCCTCCAGAGGCGCGCACTCTCTCCACGATGGAGCGGTTCGTCACCATGATCAGACTGTATTTCAGAGTCGGTTCCTACCAGGAGGTGGTCGGAAGTGATGTCAACAAAGGGCTTACCCCAATGATTCCCCTCAGAATCCATATAAAAAATAATACCAGCCTGTGTGCCGAAGCTTCAAAAAGCGATTTTGTACAAGACTATCGCTTACCCTGATTGAAACAATGGTGTCGTGCCAACCCCTTGCGGAGCCTTGCTCCTTTTGTTTCTTGCATTTACAACGATATCAACGCTACAGGCTCAGAAAGCCCCTCCCCTTCCGACTTCACCATGGGAACCCCCTCGAAGTCTCTTCGGATCGTCCTCCATCCCTCTGTACCGGCATGAAGCGTCTCTTGATAACAACACGTCCTATACGCTCGGACAGTTGATCGATATCGCTGAAGACAATAATCCCTCAACACATGCGGCGTGGACAAAAGCACGTTCGGCAGCAGCCTCGTTAGGCATCGCAAAGAGTGAGCTGTATCCGACGGTGCTCGCTTCTGCAGCAGGCAGAACCTTTTTGAATCCACCACTGCTTTATCAATCTTTCTACCTTCAAGATATTGGAGCGTTCGAAACAGCGCTCAACCTCGACTACACCCTTGTTGACTTCGGAGCACGAAGAGATGAGATCAATGCAGCGAAGGCGCGACTGCTGGCAGCAAATCTCAGCTTCAACAATGAGCACTTGGTGCTGATCCAGCAGGTGTCGGCGGCGTATTATCAGCTGCTCAACGCGATTGGTCTGCGGAAAGCGGCAGAGGTCAATCTTCGTGACGCGCAAGCCGTGGAGGATGCCGTTCGTGAACGCAAGGCAAATGGGTTGGCGACTCTCCCCGATTTGTTGGAAGCGCGAGCCGCAACAGCTAAGGCAGACTACGAACTGCAGAGCACCTTCGGGGATGAAAAGTCTGCTTTTGGGAATCTAGCAACCGTGCTGACTGCTTCTCCCACCAAAACATTCAAGGTCCAGGAGCTGGATAACCTTGCCATCCCAGAGACAATGGACCAGACAGTGGAAGATGCGATCGAAGGCGCCTACCAGACGCGTCCCGACCTGCTAGCTAATATCGAGCAAGTAAAGGCAGCTGACGCGGAGATCAAACTGGCACGGTCTGCATACTTTCCCAAGCTGACGTTCGACGGCTCAAAAGGCTGGCTTCGCGCCTGGGGACAGCAGGAAAAATATGAAGGGACCTATGGCAAGACCTACACGTACGATGCAAAGCTTAGCCTTACGTGGACTGTCTTCGACGGCTTCAAACGAGAGAACCGTCTGGCAAAAGCAAAGGCCGAGCGCGAAACCGCAGTCCAGGAAGTACGCGAGAAGGAAGACAAAGTCGCTGATCACGTATGGAGCGATTACGCAGACGCACAGACAGCCCTGAACCAGAGGAAGGCAGCAATCTCGTTGCTGGCCGCCTCGGACGAGTCTTATTCGGCCGCGGTCGAATCGTACAAAGACGGAGTCCGCAACATCTTGGACGTGCTCTCCGCAGAGCGCGACCTCGCCCACGCCAGAGCTGTCGATGTCACGGCGCGCACACAGGTGCTTCAGTCCTTTATGAATCTGGCTTTCAGAACCGGCTCTCTGCTGACACAACATCCCAAAGGCAACCAACCGTGAGCAAGAACACTTTCACTCCAGCTGTGTCCCAATCAATCCTGAAAGGCCTGACCGTGAGCGCTCTCGCGGTCATGATGCTCGCCTTAAACGGTTGTTCCTTCTCTCCATCGATCAACGTGCTGGGTTCATACTTTCCCGCCTGGATCATTTGTTGCGCCGTCGGTATCGGCGTCACTGCATTTGCTCATTACCTTTTTGCGCGCTGGAAGATCATCGAGCAGCTTTGGCCGCTTGCATTACTGTATCCGTGCCTGATCATCTTCGTCAGTTGCAGCCTGTGGCTTGTTCTCTTTCGATAGCGAGGTCTTGTTTTGAACGGCAACACATCACCAACGACACCCATCACTCGTGGAACTCTAATTAGCGCTTTTATCGTAACGGGAGCCGTACTAACATCGCTCCTAACCATCTATACCGTCACGAGCTATCCACGCACCGACGATGCCGAGGTCGTAGCCAACATTATCGGCATGGCTCCTCTCGTCGCCGGCCCAGTCGTCGAGTTGCCCGTCCACGATAACGAGTTCGTGAAAAAGGGTAGCCTCCTTTATAAGATCGACGACCGCCCATATCTCTACGCTCTGCAGGACGCGCTGGCTGCACAGCAGCGTCTGGAAGGTGATATTGAAAATGAGAGTCGCCGAATCTCCGCACAGGTAAGCACTGTCGATGTGGCCAATGCCGGCCGGCAGAATGCTGTTGCGAACGAAACGCGTTCCGACGACGAGATCAAGGTCAGCGAAGCTGCCATTGCACAGGCTCAGGCTTCTTTGAAGCAAGCCCAGGCCGACGCAGACTACGCGGTCAGCAATCTTCATCGTATCGAACCGCTACTCGTAAAAGAGTTTGTAACGCCCGATGACGTACAACGCGCTCGGTCATTGGCGGATGCCAAGACCGCCGCGGTCGAACAAGCGCGCTCCGCACTAGCACTTGCAAAAGGGAAGTTGCTTTCGGCGACTGCCCAGAAACAACAGGCCATCGCCCAACTGACACAAGCAAATGCCCAGGTTAAGGCGTCCTCCCAGTCAGTTCTTGTTCTTGCGCCATTGATTGCGCAGCGTGAGAGCAGAGCCGCTGCAGTTCGTCTCGCCCGATACAACTATGAGCAATGCAGTGTTGTAGCCCCGTTCGACGCGCGAGTTACGAATCTAACGATTTCCGAAGGGGAATACGCCAAGGTTGGTCAGCAGATGTTCACCCTGATCGACACACGAACATGGTGGGTGCTTGCCAACTTCCGCGAGACCCAGATTCAGCACCTGCAAGCTGGAACACCTGCGGATATCTACCTTATGGCCAATCTTCATACAAGACTGAAGGGTTATGTCGAGAGCGTGGGTTATGGCGTCACTCCTGATCCCGATGTCGTTGGCAAACTGTCGCAAGGATTACCGGATGTCCAACGGACCCTCAACTGGGTACGACTTGCCTCACGCTACCCCGTTCGCATCCGAATCACGAATCCTCCTCAGGAGATCCTGAGAGTTGGAGAAGTTGCCATTGTAGGGATGGGACCGAAGTCATGAATGGGGAAGCCGCCTCGATGGAACTCCACCCCAAAGCCACTGGAGAATCTCGGGCTGCCTCCTTCTATCGACTTCTACGGAGCGAGTTGAATTGGTATCCAGGGCGCCCGATCCTGGTTTTACGAATGGTGCTGGCGTGCACTTTCGTCATGTTCTGCATTATCGTCTTCCGCATTCCGGGAGGCGTTTTAGGAGCCTATTCGCCTCTTCTCATCTCCCGCGATAGTTTCCGCTCGACCAAGCGATCGGCAGCGTGGATCGCGGGAGCCTGCACGCTAGGAACGATCGAAGTCGTTCTCGGAGCGATGCTGTCGACCGGTTCACCTTTCCTTCATCTGATGTGGGTTTGGGTAAGTCTGTTTGCTGTCTTCTACCTGGTGAGCATTATGCGAGTGTATGAAGCAGCGCTTTCTCTGGGACTTTTTATTACAAACACAATCGGCATCTGGGATCAGGCCGTAACGGCTGACCTACGGCTGCGGCAAACGCTGTTCATGCTTCTCGCGATCCTTCTCGGATGCCTTGTGACCGTGCTGATCGAGTTTGTGTTTTCACGTGCACATCGCTCTGGAGCAGTCATTGAAGGGATTGAGGAGAGAATCGCGATTGTGGAGAAAACTCTTCAAAACTATATCTCCGGGTGGGCTGACAGCGGCAACCTGGCTCGCGATCTTCGCCGCTATTCAACGCGCGGCATCGAGACGCTACGAGCTTATATCAATCATGCCGAATACTCATTCGAAACCGAGCAACGCCTTTTGACCGCTGTTATTCTGATGGGCAGGCTTGTCGATCTTTGCCTGCCACTTGTCGACAACAAGTATGCCTCCTCTCCCGCCGATGAAAACCTGTGCCATGTCCTGATTCAAAAACTCAGAACATTGAAGGAGAGCCTTGCGAACGATCAGGCTGCCGAGTGGATCGATCTCCAAGAAGAACACCTGGTTCATAACCCCCTCCTTGTGGAGATCGAGCGTACCGTAGAACTGCTTTCCGAGAGCTTTTCCCAGACCATGTGGGACCGCGGTGAGAATCGTCCAATTGCTTCGCCACGAAGGCAAAACTTTCATTTTTTTGTATCTGATGCCTTTTCAGGAAGAAAACATTTTAAGTTCGCCGTCCGTGGAACATTGAGTGCAATCGCCTGTTACATGCTTTATATGAGCGTGGGATGGACTGGATTAAATGCATCGATTGCGACTTGTATCCTGACTGCACTTCCCGTAACCGGCGCAGCCAGACACAAACAATTAATGCGCTTCGGCGGTATCGTAATTGGCGCCTGCGTGATTGGCTTTGCCGCACAGGTCACGATTCTTCCACAGATTGATTCCATCCTAAGCTATACGTTCCTTTTCGCTGCAATGATCTCTATCGGCGCCTGGGTCGCAACCTCCGGGCCACGGATTGCATATGCTGGAGTGCAGATTGTATTTGCCTATGAACTCGTCAATCTAGGAAGATTTTCCCTCACTTCGTCTCTGATTCCTGCACGCGATACGGTTCTTGGCATCATGCTGGGCATTGGCGCTATGTGGCTCATCTTTGATCACTTCTGGGATAAATCGGCCACCGAATCGATTCGTGATACGTTGACGGCAACGATTCGGCAGATCGCTGATCTCTCCAAATCGCAACTTGCCGATCCTTCAATTCAAGACAAGATTCTGGAAAGCAACACACGAGACGTGATCCGTAATTTCGACAAGATATGGTCGATGCTCGATGCCTCCCTGTTTGAGCCATATCCCAAGGCACCGTCGGAAGAGATCGTACTGCAACAGGCTAGAAGATATCTGCCTCGACTCCGCGCGCTCCTACTCATTAAGACAGGTCTCATCCATCACGCCATTGCATCGGAAGAGAATGCGCCTGATGCTCTTGCCATCCATGCGATGGCGCTGTCCAGGCAAACCCTGTATCAGCTGGCACAAAAAATAGAGGGGGGAGAAGCATTCTCTCCACTGAACCCAACGCTTCGCCTCGATAGACCCGCATCAGAGACGCAGGGAAACGACGTAACAACAAAACGCCTCACAACCTCTCTCTATGCAATATTGCGCGAGATTCAAATAGCTTAATCAGAAATGCAAAACGGCGCTGTGGACGAATCCACAACGCCGTCGTTGAATGATAGCTATTTTTGTCTTGAACTATCCAAGATGCAGTGATGGAGGTAACGAGCTTTCCGCTGAACCCAAGGAAGGATTCGGTTCAGGCCCCATGGTAAAGAGCAGCTTTCCTCCCTGCGCAATCTCTGAGTGATGGAACCAGGTACGCTGCTGTGCCTTTCCATTCAACGAGAATGACTGAATGTATTGGTGAGCTGGGTCTTTCCGTTCAACGACAATCTCAAGTTTCTTACCTTTGCCAAGATCCACCGTTGCATTCTCAAACAAAGGCGAGCCCAAGATATAGTTTCCGCTCACCGGATCGACGGGATAGAACCCCAAAGCGCTGAGAATGTACCACGCCGACATCTGCCCGACATCTTCGTTACCCTGCATTCCATCGGGTTTGGCGGCATACATCGTCTCCAAAAGGCTGCGAACGCGTGCCTGGGTCTTGTGCGGTGCTCCCGCATAGACATACAGATACGCAATATGGTGCGATGGCTCATTGCCGTGCGCATACTGGCCTACCAGGCCCGCAATATCCGGCGGTGCATCCTCTGGGAGATCGCTCGGAGCGGTAAAAAGCCCATCGAGTTTCGTGACAAAGGGCTCGTTTCCACCAAACAACTCAATCAGGCCTGCCGCATCGTGTTGAACTCCAAAGGTCGTTTGCCACGCATTGGACTCGGTATAGTCGCGCCACTTCTTCGAATGGCCCATGTCAATCGGACGGAAAGGCGAAGTCCAACTCCCATCTTCGAGCTTAGGCCGCATAAATCCAACCGACTTATCAAAGTAGTTGCGGTAGTTCGTAGAGCGCTTCGCTAACATTGCAGCATCGTCGCTCTTCCCTAACTTGCGTGCGACATGAGCGATCGACCAGTCGTCGTAACAATACTCGAAGGTCTTCGAGACGGATTCGCCTTCTCGATCCGCAGGGATGTAGCCGAGCTTGCGATAGTAGCCAAGACCTCGCCAGTCATCGACCATCGCACGCTTCATCATCAAGCCATAAGCTTTCTCGTAGTCGATGCCGGTGAACCCTTTATTGCAGGCCTCAGAGATCACCGCTGCCGAGTGATACCCGGTCATCGTTCCTGTCTCAGTCGACATCAACGGCCATATCGGCATTCCTTCGGGGCTCTGTTCGGCCATACGGATCAACGTATTTACGAATAGCGGCACGCGCTCCTGTTCGATAAGCGTATACGTCGGATGTGCGGCCCTAAAAGTGTCCCACAACGAAAACGTGGAGAAATTATGCTCACCGGTAGCCAGCGTATGGATCTGATTGTCCATGCCGCGATAGCGTCCATCCACATCGTCATAAAGAGTTGGCCCTAACGACAAGTGATAGAGAGCCGTATAGAAGATGTGCTTATGCGTCTCATTCGCGCCGGCCACGCTGATCTTCGAGAGTTGCCGTCGCCAGGTTTCACGCGCCTTGGTACGAGCTTTATCAAACTCCCATTCCGGGGCCTCTGCAACAAGATTCTTTGCCGCACCATCGCTATCGACACCTGAGATGCCGGTCTTCACCAGAATGCGCTCATTCGCCTTCGTCTTGAAGTAGAGAACGCACTTCAGATTCTTCCCCTTCAGCTCTTCCGATCCGGTAGGGGCAGGAACTTCCTTGTCGTCCGAGTAGAAGACGATGCGATCCGGACGCTTGGAAACCTTCAGAGTGAAATAAGCATGACGATTCTTTCCCCATGCCGAAGTCCTTCTTCCACCCGCGAGAGTATCGGGAGCAACCTGACGCAGCTCAGCAGAATCGCATGGCCCGGCTCCTGGGCCATATCCGTGCTGCAAATCGAGGATCAGGTAAGCCTGATCGCTTGCAGGAAATGTGTAACGATGCAGCCCTGTGCGTTCGGTCGCAGTCAACTCCGCGCGTACTTTGTAGTCCTTCAACAGGACAGAGTAGTAGCCAGGCTCCATCCGTTCGTCTGCATGGTCAAAACGCGAGCGATACCCTGTGTCCGGATTGCTGCGATCTCCCGGAACAAGATGTGCTGTACCTGTTCCTGCCATGACCAGAAAATCAAGCAGGTCGCCGCAACCGGTCCCGCTCAGATGCGTATGGCTAAATCCCATAATGGAGTTATCGGAGACGTGATAGCCCGAGCACCAGTCCCATCCATCGTTGAAGGTATCCGGGCTCAGTTGCACCATTCCGAACGGCAGCGCAGCTCCAGGAAAGCAATGCCCATGTCCTCCGGTACCGATCCGAGCATCCACCCAACGAAGCGGATCTTCTGAAGGACTCACGGCAGCAAGGGCAATATTGTCCAAAGGAAGAGCGCTGGCAGCGCACACGGCAGCGCTACGCCCAAGAAATCTTCTACGGCTGATCATGGATTCTCCGATTTGATGCTAAGTTCGAGGATGGCTGTCGCAGCGTACTTCGCCGCTCCGAAGAAACGTACCGGCATGGCCTCTATTCTCGCGTAAGCGCTATCACACCGGCAACTGTGACAGAATGCAGTCGATGGATATTTTGCGAGCCACACCGTCCCGACGCCAATTTCTTCGTTCCGCCACCGCCGTCACGCTTCTTCCTGGATCTCTTCATGCGAGCCAGCAGTCGAGTGATGCCTCTCCGCAGACATCGCCAGACTTTCCCGCCACCAAAGCTCCCTGGGATATGTCGAAGGGGCGCCCCGCGCCTTCAGAACGTCGCTTCGTCAGCGATGCCGTTGAGGCCTTTCTGAAAGAACGTTCCACGCACATTGCTGATCCAACGCTCAATACCCTCTTTAATAACTGCTTTCCCAACACACTGGATACCACGGTCGAACCCGGCACCTTCGAGGGCAAACCCGATACCGCCGTAATCACAGGCGATATCCCCGCCATGTGGCTGCGCGATTCCTCTGCTCAGGTCTGGCCGTATCTTCCGCTTGCCAAAAACGATCGACGGCTGCGCAATCTGCTCGAAGGTGTCATCCGGCGACAAGCTCGCTGTATCCTCATCGATCCCTACGCAAACGCCTTCATGGCCGACCTCAACGCTCCTCCTCTGTCCTGGAGCCTCAAGGACAAGACCGATCTGAAACGCGGCGTGGGAGAACGCAAGTGGGAGATCGACTCTCTCTGCTACCCCATTCGCCTTTCGCATGGTTATTGGAAAGAGACAGGCGATGCCGGTCCATTCGATCAACGGTGGCGTGAAGCCATGAAGCTCATCGTCAGCACCTTCCGCGTCCAGCAACGCAAGAATGGCGATGGACCCTATCGTTTTCAGCGCATCTCCGATATATCTACCGAGACACTTCCCGCTTCTGGCCTTGGCAATCCCGTTAAACCCGTAGGGCTCATCGCCTCGGGATTCCGCCCCTCAGACGATGCCTGCATCTTCCCTTTTCTCGTTCCCTCGAATCTCTTCGCCGTCACCTCTCTTCGCCAGCTCGCAGAGATGGCAAAGACCATCCTCCACGACGATGCACTCGCAAACGAGGCAGCCGCTCTCGCTACCGAAGTGGAGCAAGCACTACAGCAGCACGCAATCGCTTCAACCCCCGAAGGAACAATCTGGGCCTTTGAGATCGATGGCTTCGGAAGCCAGCTCCTGATGGACGATACAAATGTACCGAGCCTGCTAGCGCTTCCCTACCTCGCCAGTTCACCCGATCCTGCTCTTTATGCCCGCACTCGTGCCTTCTGCTGGAGCGAACGCAATCCCTGGTTCTTCCGTGGAAGCGCAGGGGAAGGCATCGGAGGTCCGCATGTTGGCCGCGACATGATCTGGCCTATGTCGCAGGTTATCTATGCTTTCACCAGCACACGCAACGATGAGATTCGCCACTCATTACAGATGTTGAAACAATCGGCCGTCGGGTTTGGATTTATGCACGAAAGCTACTTCAAAGACGATCCTCAGCGCTTCACCCGTGCATGGTTCGCCTGGGCCAACACGCTCTTCGGCGAACTGCTCGGCACACTTGCCGAAACGCATCCTGAGCTTCTGCGAGCATGATTTATCCGTGGCGGGCCCTCCAAAGGGCTCCCAGCAGAGGATCGACCATTCCTGGAATAACCTTGAGTGCGGGGGTATCGCGTCGAAGCTCCTCCACGATACCCTCGCGCACCGGAGCTACGTGCTCCAGAATGCTCCCGGTAAAAGCCAGGTCTGGAATCCAGTCTGGCCGTGGGTCATCTTTGCGAAGACGGTTGATCACGATCCGTACAAGGTGGGCCAGTTCCTCCGCTTCACGGTGAAGCACCTGCTGTGCTACGGCATCGCCTGCCTCAGCGCAGGCGAGCACGACAGGAGCCAGCTTCGTCAGATCCGGAGAAGGTATCCGGTTCGCATACCCTACCAGCTCATCGATTCCCGGTAGATCCCACAGCTTCAGGATGGCAGGCAAAAGTGTCGTCTCTCGCTCTTCATCGATGGCAATAAAGATATCCCGCAACGCCTGCTGGCCAATCCTGGCTCCAGAGCCCTGATCACCCAGTGCCGGACCATATCCGCCTGCAGTGGTCAATCTTCCTGTGCTCGAACGCCCTGCGACATTTGAGCCTGTGCCCGCCATGACCAGAACGCCAGGGCCACCAAAAAATGCGCCATCCAGCGCAATCTCGACATCCCCAACAAGAATCAGCTCGCCGCCCACGTGTTCTGCAAAGACCTTGCGGACCCAATCTGTCACCAGTGCCACCGTAATTCCTGCTGCTCCAACACAGCTTCGTGCGACATCCCTGATCGACAACCCGCTCTTTTTCTCCAGCTCTGCTAATGCTTGAATGAAGTTCTGGTCTGCCGTCCCCTCATCCGTACGCATGCGTTTGATTGTGCCCCCACGAACGCGCGCAAGCTCGCGCGTCTCGTCGGCAAGAACATACTCTGTTTTGGTTCCACCAAGATCTACGGCAAGATAAAGCGCCAACCAATTGTCCTCGTACTTGATCTCAAGCCCGCCCCGCCAGAACGAAGCAGACGTTTCATATTAAATGAGAAATAACAGAAACAGGAATCACTGCAACGAACTTGCTGGTTTCTGCGGCAGAAAAGAAGTTTGGTGTTCCCTCCCTACCAGCTGATTAATAAGGATAAGAATTGCTTTTTTGAGATGCGATTGTGCGCACAACTCTGAAGGAACCGCGCGGATGACCAAGTCTCTTCTGAAAGATCTCCACCCCACACGATGGCTCCTGGAGTACCAGTCAGGCGACCGGTAATAACACCATTCGCAATCTGCCCTTGCACAAAACCAAGAAACACATAGAACAGACCTATAACGAATAGCTGAGCAGCTATTTTCAAAACTTCTCCATGAATGGCCTCACCCGAAAACTCTTACGAATTCGGATGGACACCTTCGATCCGAATCAGATTTGCTCTATTCCGTTACCGCCGCACTATCGTTTGCTCGATAGAGTTTAGGAGGTTCCAAGCTGTTACGTCACGCAATACTTCCTCTGTTTTCAAAGATTTATGCCTATTCCACGCCGATTCCGAGTACCTGTTGATCAAGATGGAGGATTACTTTCTGGCTTCGCAGTTTCTCCTGGAGAGCCGCAATGCTGACATCCTGGACAGCACTTTTACCTTGAATAGCAAGCACCGCCGTCACTCCAGCCGCTTGTCCAAGCATCATGTACTGCGGCTCCATCCGGACCGAGGAATACGCCACGTGCGATGCCGAGAGGCAGACCGGGACCAGCAGATTATTCGTCTCTGATTTTTTCGGCAGGATGGTGCCAAAGGCGATCTCATAAGGTTTCACCGGAACCTGAACGTCCCCTTCATTCCGGACGCTTCCATCCGGCATGGCTACTCGTTGGATGTTATGCGAATCACTGTTATAAGAGCCCATCGCAATCGAGTCGGGCTTAGTCCGGTTGGTCTGCAGGTCTGACTGCTTCATCACATACATGCCGATCATGCGCCGGCCTTCGCGGATATAAAGCTGGTTGGGCCAGCCATCTGTATCCTGAAACTCGTCCTTTGTCCTGCCCCAGCTATTGACCTCATCCTGCAGAGGTTTAGGGACACGAGGATCGGAGGCGAGAAACCAATAGAACGACTTCGTATATAGAAGATGGGCGTCCCAGATCCTCTTCCGTTTTGCGTAGCTTCCGTCCGGATAATCCCAGCTGTGTCCGATATAGTCCGTGGAGAAGGCTCCGTTATTGTTGAAATCAGCCTTCTTGTCCGGGATCGCCACTGGATTCATTACATC
Source organism: Edaphobacter sp. 4G125 (assembly GCF_014274685.1). Taxonomy (NCBI): domain Bacteria; kingdom Pseudomonadati; phylum Acidobacteriota; class Terriglobia; order Terriglobales; family Acidobacteriaceae; genus Edaphobacter; species Edaphobacter albus. Next base: position 1,703,634 of record NZ_CP060393.1, on the reverse strand, counting down.
GCCCATCCTCGGTTCCCGGTGCATGTTCTCCTTCCACTGGCTCAGATATTTCGCCAGTAGCTCAAACTGGGCGACGTTATATCCCTCAGGTTTTGTCCAGGGCAGCTTGTTGGCAGGATTGTTTGTCAGAATTAGTCGGAAATTATAAGTCTGGACCTTTTTATCGCCTGCTCCATCCGCTCCCATCGGTCCCGGCATGACCTCGGGCATCAGTTTTCCCTTGTCGTCATAGGCAGAGATCTTCCAGAGGAACTGGTGCTTCGGGGTATCCACACGAACGCCGGCAAGATCTTCGTTGTACACTTCCCTGCTCTCGCGGCCTACGGTGTACTTCACCCCAGCCTGCGCCATCAGGTCACCTTCATAACTGCAATCGGCAAATACCTTCGCCTGCCATATCTGGCCGTCTTCGGTCTTGATGGAGCGGACATGGAAGCCCGACATGGTTACGCCATGCTTCTCTTTCAACCGTTCATGAAAATGGACCTCAACTCCAGTCTTCTGAAGCCACTCCGTAAATATGGCTTCACCCACTTTGGGTTCAGACAACCAATCACTATGTTTGTTCAGCGTATGAACTCCATAGTGTGCCGCAGCCTCACGGTAAAAATCGCGGGCATAACCTCCAATAATCGGGAAGTAAGCAACATCGGTAGCCGACAATCCGCCGGTAACCATGCCACCTAGGTGAGAACCGGGCTCAAGCAAAATTACATGAAGCCCTTCCTTCGCCGCGGCATAGGCTGTAACCACTCCAGAGGCCGTGCCGCCATACACTACCAAATCTGCCGTGATCGGAGCAGCAAACGTAATAGGAGAGGAAGTCGAAAATATCAAAAAGGGAAAAACGAACCAGAACAGAAGCCTGTATTTTTTGAGCATGACAGAATATTGCCATTGGAAATGAGTTCTGACACGTTTTGAGCGGAATTTTCCGGGACTTGCCCCTAAATGTATGAATCGCGACCGGCCCGACCCGCAACGGGGTGTTCCCCCTGTATCTCCGTGTATGTCACCATCTCGAAGCAAAATGGAACTCTGCAGCATCCGTTACACATACGCTTCCACCATCTCATCCGCCTCAGCGGTTTGGCATATCGACGGTGCCAGCATTGTGGACATGCAGGGCATTTACTTTTTGTGTCAGACTGCTGGCCTATTTATTGTTAATGATCTTCCGCTAGCCAAGTTGTTGAATGCTCTTCGATTGCAATCCGAACTAATTGACTGCGCGTCCTTGCGCCAGCTTTATGGAAAAGCTCCTGGATAACGGCTTTGACTGAAGTCTCCGAAACTCCAAGGATTGACGCTATTTCCTTATTAGTTAAACCGTCAAGTATGCCGCGCAGCACCTGATACTGCCGTGCAGTTAGAGATGGCGTATGCGAAGAGGCTGGCACTTCATCTACGGCGATCAGTGAGCGAATAGCACCTGTATCGAGCCACATCTCTCCACGCGCAATTTTATGGATCCCTTCGATGAGCTGGCCGGGGCCGCTATGTTTGAAGATAATGCCGGAAACGCCTGCGCTCAACGCATTGCGTATCAAACTGTCACGCATGCCGGCAGTAACCATCAGAATCTTCGGCTTATCCTTATGCATGCGGATCTTTTCAAGTAGAGTCGTGCCGACCTCTTCTCCAAGATCGTAATCGAGCAACACAATATCAACTACAGTGCCCTTAATTAGCTCTGCAGCTTCTGTAGCCGTGGCACAATGGGCTACTACCTGAAAACCGGGCTCAGCTTCAAGCAGTCGTACAAGGCTCTCACGGAAAAGTGTATGATCATCGATCAGCAAGATGCGAAGGAGTTCACTCATGCGGTCTCCCGTTAACAGTAGGCGTTAGCTCAATAACGAAGCAAGCGCTGTCAGGTAACGGTCTGTAACGCAGTTCACCACCAAACGAACGCATGAAGGCACGTGACACATAGAGCCCTAAACCAGTGGCTTGAGCTCCTTGCTGAAATGGATGGAACAGTCGCTCAGGGTATTCAACACCGCCACCGCTATCGGTAAACTCGACAAGTATACGGTGCCCTTCAGCAACCGTGGCAATTGTCAGATGTTTATCGCTACTGTTTGAGAGTGCCCGAATGCTATTGGTGGCGAGATTCAGAAAAACCTGGAGCAGGCTGGAGCGATCGGCCCAGACTGGCGGCAGGTCTGGCCGCAAGTTCCATGTACTGGCAATCCCCTCCTCTCGAAGCGATGGCGCAATTACGATGCGTAAATCTTCGAGCACGGAGGTAAGGTCAACAGCTGTGACCTGATCGGTCGATTGGCGCAAGTCGACATCGGCAATCTTCTCAAGTGCGAGGACTAGATTACCCAATGCCTCGAAGTCTTTGTTCTGCACAAGTAGACCGCTGCGCGAAAAATTCTCATACACCACTGCGATAGCGCCGCAGATGTTGCGAATCTCATGCGATAGTGCGCTGGCAACGATTCGAGACCCGGCGAGAATCTGATGCAGACTCGACTCTTCGCGAGAGCGCAGGTCTTCGGATGTATCGAGAATCATTGCTGCCATACGAGAACCATTGCCGGTCTGATAAGTGGAAAAACAGATATCTGCCAGAAATACTTCGCCGTCGTCGCGCTGTCCACGCGCTTGCATAACAGCGCGCAGTAACTGATGACTAGAGTCTCGACGGGAGATGTTAGCCAACGACGGGAAATAATAGTGGATAGATCGGCCAGGAAGCGACAGCGGCGCAAGTGACAGCATGCGGTGCGCTGCCTGATTCGCCATCAGCACGCATCCGTCCGCGTCCGCGGTAATAATCGCGGCTGGACTACTCTCGATTAGTACACGAAGTTGCTCTTCTGCTGCGAGCCGAGCATCGCGCTGCAGTTCAATTTCATGTAAGTGGCCAAGGACAATCTGACGATTGCGATTCGCTTCGTAAACAAAAAGCCCGACGCAGAAAAATGCTACGAAATAGAGCGCATCGCGCGGCAACCCCGTCCGCAGGTTCCAGGCAAAGGCATCGAAGATCTCTGTAAGCGCTGTGCACAGTAAGGCAACCACACCAATAGACCATGGACCGAAGACCCTGCCCACCATCAGCATGGGTAACAGGTACAAAAAGCCCATCGGCAGCTCTTTGGCCAGACACAGATCAAGAACCGCAATTGCGGCAATAAGAAGCCCCGCGCGGACCGATACCGAAGTTCTGCTTCCTTGAAACAAAAGTGAAAGCATGATCGTTCTTTCATTATCTGCGAAACCTGTCCCGGAATACCCTCTCGGCTGAAAGATAGCCTTGCCACCTGGAAGATAGGATAGTCGCGACGAGCCAGAGCCATCATGCTACGAATTGCAGACATTTTTGCAACAAAGCCTGCGACCGTGCAATGAAGCCAATCCATCGTGACAATACGTTCTCCTACCTCTTATCAAATATTGTCGTCTGTGCCTTTGTTCTGTGGGGTCAGTATTCGTATGCTCAGACGAGTTATACGTGGGATCAGGTCCGAAGCAGATTTGAAGCAGCCAATCCTACATTGCGTGCTGACGCCATCAATGTAGATGAGATGAAGGCGCAAGAGATCACTGCTTTCCTGCGGCCAAATCCGAGCCTCACATTATCAAGCGACGGCACACAGATTGCGCGGTATCAAGGAATATGGAAACCAACCGCGGGCACGCAGGTGTCACCAGCTGTTACTTACCTGCATGAACGTCAGCACAAACGAGAATTGCGGCTCGAGAGCGCCAAGGAAGGTACTCAAATTGCAACCTCTTTGCATGAGGACCTCGAACGCAACCTGCTCTTTACTCTACGAACACAATTTGTACAGACTCTTGAAGCCAAAACGATCGTGGACATCTCACACCAACAACTGGAGTACTACGACAAGATCATTGAAATGAGCCGTGCACGCTTCAAGAGTGGTGATTTGGCGCAGATTGATCTGGACAGGATCGAACTCCTACGTGTGCAGTATGAGTCCGACCTGCAGACCGCCGAAGTCAATCTGCGCACTGCAAAGATTCAGCTGTTGCAGCTGTTGAACGACCGTACCCCCGTGGAACAGTTCGACGTGCAAGGTGCCTTCGACTTTTCTGACAAGCTGGAGTCGCTCGACACCTATCGCCAGACCGCGCTCGACACCCGTCCGGACCTGAAAGCTGCGCTTGAGTCGATTCAGCAGGCGACGACGAATCACAAGCTGGCTGCCGCGAACGGTTCCACAGATCCAACCTTCGGCGGCTGGTACACCTACAATCCGTCGTTTAACAATCAATACGCACATCAGACAATAGGAGCCAGCGTGAGCATCCCGCTGCGCATCTTCGATCGCAACCAGGGCGAAAAGCAACGCACACAGCTTGACATTGGACGCAATCAGCAACTTTCGGAAGCGACACGCGCTCAGGTATTCAGCGATGTGGATTCTGCTTATGCAATTGTGAACAGCAATGTCATTCTGTTACGGCCGTACAAAGATAAATACCTATCGCAAGCACTGCGCGTGCGTGACACGGTCACTTATTCGTGGCAGCACGGCGGTGCATCGCTGATGGATTTTCTCAATGCGCAAAGTGACTACCGCGGCGTGCAACTGGCGTACGCGCAGCTGATTGGCTCGTATCTGACGGCGACCGGTCAACTGAATCTTGCCGTCGGGCGTGAGGTGATCCCGTGACAAGCCAGTCTATTTTGAAATTTAGTTGCAGTCTAAGCATATGTTTTCTGCTGACAGCGTGCGAGAAGAAATTCAATCCTGTCGATGGTGCGCCTCCAACAACGCAGGTAATTGAGAACGGCAACAACGACGTGGTGAGCGTCGACAAATTGGGGCAGTTCCCTCTAGTTGTCGCCGAGAGATTCGAAACGGCAAACAAACTCAACGTTACTGGCACAGTGGCCCCTGACATCTCACGCGAGGTTCCGGTCATCTCTCTAGCCAGCGGACGTGTCGTAGATATCAAAGCAAGGCTTGACGACAATGTAAAGAAGGGCGACCTTCTATTGCGCGTCCAAAGCCCGGACATCACCAACGCGTATGACACCTATCTGAAAGCTGTTAACGACGAGCAGCTTGCGAACCGGGCCTACATCCGTGCTAAGGACCTCTACACTCACGGTGCAATCTCGCAAGCCCAGCTGGAGCAAGCCGAAGATATAGAGAAAGATGCGCAAGCCGACCTACATGCAGCCGAACAGCAACTCGAAACACTCGGCGCCCGCAAGGATCATCCATCGAGCCTTGTTAATGTGTATGCGCCGATTTCGGGGGTCATCGTCGCGCAGAATGTGACCAATGGTGCAGCTGCGGGCGTGACGTTCTCCGGCTCATCAAACGCCTTCACCATTGCCGATCTGTCCGTAGTCTGGATTCTCTGCGATGTCTATGAGAACGACCTTCCCAAAATACAACGAGGACAATCAGCGCAGATCCGACTCAACGCGTATCCGGACAGAGTGTTGATGGGTCGCATCAGCGACATAGGCCCCGTACTTGACCCCAGCATTCGCACAGCCAAAGTCCGCATTGAGGTGGCTAATCCGGGAATCCTGAAGATCGGTATGTTCGTTACAGCAACGCTTGAAAGCAACACGAAGGAAGTGCGTGCTGTTGTACCCACCACTGCGATTTTGCATCTGCACGATCGTCAATGGGTCTTCATACCGTCGGGTGGTACGCAGTTCCGTCGAGTGGAGGTAAATACCGGCTCGATGCTCGAAGGTGATCGGCAAGAGATCATCTCAGGCTTGAACCCAGGCCAACAGGTCGTCGCCCGTGCGCTGCAGATGGAAGCGATGCTGGAGGCGCGATGATTCGCAAGATCGTCGACTTCTCGCTACAAAATCGCTTCCTTGTACTTGCGGTTGCGATTTTGCTGTTCGGCTGGGGCATGATCTCTTTCCACAACTTACCGGTGGAGGCATATCCCGACGTCGCCAATAACTATGTTGACGTAATTACACAGTGGCCCGGAATCTCGGCCGAACAAATGGAGCAACAGGTCACTATCCCCATCGAGGTCGCGGTCAACGGCATCCCCGGGGTAACTCATGTCCGCTCCTGGTCGCTCTTTGGCCTCTCGACCGTCGAAATGGTATTCGGTGAAGAGACAACAAATTTTGAAAACCGCGAGCGTGTGCTCGAAAGAATCTCGCAGGTCACACTCCCTACAGGAGTCGTTCCGCAGATGGGAACTGACTGGAGCCCGGTCGGCCAGATCTATTTCTTTACTCTGCAGAGCTCGAATCCGCAATACGACGCGATGGAGCTCAAATCGCTTGAAGACTGGGTTGTCGAGAAGAATCTTAAATCAGTCCCAGGAGTCGTCGACGTCAACTCCTTCGGTGGCCCCACGCGTGAATACCAGGTTCGCATCGACCCAGAGAAACTGATTTCTTATGGGCTCAGTATCTCGCAAGTAGAGCAGCAGATCGCCAACAATAATGCCAATGCCGGCGGTAGTTTCATCGAGGCCGGCCTTCAGCAGATCAACATTCGTGAAGTTGGCCTCGTCCGCAATATTCAGGACATCGAGAACACTGTAGTCACTACAAAGAACGGTACAGCCCTTCGTATTAAGGACATCGCTACCGTCTCGCAAGGAGCAAAGATCCGCCTCGGTCAGGTAGCACATGTCATCCATCGTCAGGACGGCAAGATCCTTGATAACCCGGATGTAACTGAGGGAATCGCTCTACTGCAAAAGGGCGCCGACGCCGAGCCGGTGCTTGAAGGCATTCATCAGAAAGTGCAGGAGCTGAACGACCACATCCTTCCACAGGGCGTGAAGCTGGTCCCTTTTATCGACCGCAGCGACCTGATGCACTTCACGACACATACCGTGTTGCATAACTTGACCGAGGGTATCATTCTCGTTGTCATCATTCTCTTTCTCTTCCTCGGCAATGTGCGTGGCGCTTTCATTGTTGCCATCACAATACCGTTCTCCCTTCTGTTTGCAGCTATCTGCCTTGACTTAAAACATATTCCGGCCAATCTGCTTTCGCTCGGAGCGTTGGATTTCGGTATGGTCGTTGATGGCGCTGTCGTGATGGTGGAGAACATCGTCCGTCATCTCGGCCACAGACAGGAGGACAGCCGACCGCCAATCGTCCGCATCGCAGAGGCGGCGCACGAAGTACAGCGGCCTGTCTTCTATGCCATTGGCATCATCATTTCTGCATATCTGCCCATCTTTACGCTGCAAGCGGTCGAGGGAAGGCTCTTCAAACCGATGGCGTGGACAGTCGCTTTCGCGTTATTGGGGGCACTACTGTTTTCCATCATCATTGCACCGGTGCTTGCCAGCTTCCTCTTTCGTAAAGGAGCCAAAGAGTGGCACAACCCAGTGATGATCTTCCTGACTGCGCACTATCGCAGGAGTGTTACATGGGCAATCGAGCATCGTTGGGTGACCGTAAGCAGCGCACTCTTCGCATTGCTAATTGCCGTTATTCTGGCTTTTAGTGGTGTGATTGGTTCCGAGTTCCTGCCTCACCTCGATGAAGGCGCACTCTGGGTGCGCGGCATCCTCCCGCAAAGCGCGGGGCCAAGCGAAGGCATTCGTATCACTAATGAAGCACGCATCCTTCTCTGTTCCTTCCCCGAAGTGACACAGTGCACCAGTCAGACAGGAAGGCCCGATGATGGTACGGACCACACTAGCTTCTTCAACACAGAGTACTTCGTCGATCTGAAGCCAAAGGAGCAGTGGAGACCTGTCTTTCATGGCAATAAGGACTCTCTGATTGCCGCCATGAATGAACAGCTGACCCAAAAACTTCCTGGTGCCATCTGGGGCTTTTCACAGCCAATCGAAGACAACATGGAAGAAGCCGTCAGCGGAGTCAAAGGTCAGCTCGCAACCAAAATCTACGGCGATGATCTCCACGTGCTTGAAAATGAGGCCGAGCAGGCTGCGGCAGTTATGAGCCGAATCAAGGGAATCACCGACCTCGGCATCCTGCAGGTGACCGGCCAGCCGGATCTTAATTTTACGGTCGACCGCAAACAGGCAGCGCGCTTTCAGATCAACATCGCCGATGTGCAGGATGCCATTCAAACCGCCGTCGGTGGTACCGCTCTTTCACAGGTCCTGCGCGGAGAAGCGCGCTATGACCTGGTAATGCGTTATCTTCCGCAATATCGCGATACCAAGGAAGCGATCCGCAATATTCGTCTTCTATCTCCTTCCGGCGAGCGCGTCTCGCTCGATCAACTCTGTACCGTGCAGGAGAGTGACGAAGGTTCAGAGATCTTTCGCGAAAATAACCAGCGTTACGTTGCCATCAAATTTGGTGTCCGAGGCCGCGACCTCGGTAGTACGGTTGAAGAAGCAATTGATAAAGTCAATAAGCAGGTCAAGCTTCCTCGTGGTTATCGCATCGCATGGGAAGGCGAGTACCAGAGTAAACAGCGCGCTCAGAAGCGAATGATGATCATCGTGCCGCTTACCGTATTACTGATCTTCATCATCCTGTATTCGATGTATAAGTCCTTCAAGTGGGCCATGCTGATTCTTGCCAGCGTTGCCATGGCGCCGGTAGGCGGCCTGCTGGCCTTGCTTATTACAGGCACGCACTTCAGCGTTTCTTCCGGCGTTGGATTTCTTGCTCTCTTTGGCGTTTGCGTGCAAACCGGAGTCATCATGCTTGAGTACATCAATCAACTGCGGGCCAACGGAATGACTATCAAAGAGTCGGCGGTCGAAGGCGCCGTGCTACGCCTGCGGCCCATCATGATGACCATGCTCGTGGCCACCTTCGGACTACTGCCTGCTGCCATGTCTCACGGCATCGGGTCTGACTCTCAGCGCCCTTTCGCCATTGTTATCGTCGGCGGATTAATTACAGCCCTCCTCATCAGCATCTTCCTTTTACCCACTCTGTACGTCTGGGTCGCGCGAGATAAGGATGTTTTGCCTTCACGATCCGATGAGTTTGAGAACTAACAATGCGACCGGTTAGTTCCAAACTAAGAGTTGATCTGCACCATAGAAGCAAAAAGAGTGCGTCCAAGCAAACACTGACTTGGCTTCATCGCACAGGAGCCATTCTAGTAACGGTCGCATTCCTTTGGTGTGTAGTAATGGTCCTACTTGAGGCACTCTCCGCAGTCTTTAGAAGGTAATCATCGATCCAAAAACCGACGAAAAGTTCTCCATTGAGAAGAAGGATTAAAAAGGCGAAAATGCGCCAGAAAATTGCTTGTGCCTGGAATGACAAACCGCCTGATGTTTCTCGATAGTTCGATTTTGTTTTTGTCGCTCCTCAAATCAAATCGACTGCTAGATTTTTGGTGTAGTTGAGAGGGATCGACCACTAACTCTTCATTGCGAAAAACGCTAACAAGCTAATTCTTAATCCATGGTTATTAAAAACAATAGCGTCTTTACATGAAAAATGACCTATAGCCAATTCTTTATTGGCCCGAATTGGGACAACAATAACCCAGCATAACCGGCAATACATACAATCGGCCCTCCAAGAGTGCATGAGCCGTTGTTCTCCGTAGCCGTTTTGGCTACATGAAAGAGGTGAGGAATGACAAACTGCCTGATGTTTCTCGTTCGCATGTGCCAAGTATTCCTTCGAGAATTTCGAACCGTGGCTCCAAGGTATTGAAAATTTTGTCTAGCGGAGAAAACTGTTTTGCTAACAGGGCAAGCTCGTTATAGATTAGTTGTTCGATGGCCAGATCCAGGCTGTAACCAGTCCGTGGATTGTCGATGGATATCGGGAGATCGTACGACGTGAAAATTTAGATGCTCTGGCCTCTCTCCTCTATGACTGTATTTTTGATCGAAGAGAGTTTGCATCTTCCGGACCCCGATACCTCGATTCATCGCGGTCCAGACCCGAAGGATATTCCGTTCCTCTCTCTTGCCAATAAAGCTGGGCTTGGCTCGTTACAGGAAATTTCAAGTATTGCCTCAAGCATGTTCGAGATGGGGTTCACATACTTTCATAGACCGACTTATCTCGCTCACCTCGAAACTCGCGGTGATAGATAGGTAGGGGGCTATTTCAACACCGAGGTAAGGCACCTATAACTTCCATCCCGCGCACAGTCGGAATGTCGGCTAAAGTTCGGCGTGAAAATCCTCCCATCATTTTCCTTGCTGGTCACGGGACATCCTCTCAGCTGTCAAGGCCATGAAAGCCGGTGCGATGGAATTCCTTTCAAAGCCTTTCGAGCCAGAAGAATTGCTTCACGACATCGACAGCGCTGTTCGTCTCGACGGCGAGCTACGGTTAAAAAACGCGCGGAACTCAATGCGATAGAGAAACGATACTTGCTGCTCACTCCCAGAGAGCGCGAGGTCCTTCCGTATGTTGTCTCGGGTCTGTTGAACAAGGAGACGGCATGGGAATTAGGTACCAGTGATATCACCATTCGTATCCACAGAGGCCAAATCATGAAGAAAATGGCCGCAATCTCTCGCGGATATCGTGCGAATTGCGGGAAAGCTTGGCATTCCAAAGAGCTAGGGTCTAATACAAAACGATAATTGGCAGCTGCTAATCAATCTCCTACGATCACATTGTTAGTCGAAGGAGAGCCATCGGTGGAAGACCATCAGCAACATTGCATCGTCGCCCTGGTAGATGACGATGCATGCGTGCGAGAGTCGCTGGAACATCTGCTTTATGCGGTTGAGATAGAGGACAGACCATTCAGTTCAGCCGAAGAAGCGCTTCAACCAGGAAAACTCGACTCTGTAAATTGCCTAGTTACTGATGTCCGAATGCTTGGGATGAATGGCTGCGAGTTACAGCGACGACTGGTGGCTACCCTTCCTACGCGGCCTGCCATCTTCGTTACGGCTCATCCGGATGATAAGGTTAGCAGCCGCGCTCTTGCTCAAGGTGCATTTGCATTTTTGTACAAGCCAATTGATGGAGAAGAGTTCCTTCGCACGGTAAGGCCGTCGCGAAATGGAGCCGCGGCAAGTTGTTAGTCAAAACACCCTCAGGAGGTTCAAGAGATGTGGATCGTTAGGCTCGCGCTCTCACGACCGTACACGTTTGTCGTTCTGGCACTTCTCCTCTTTCTGGTCAGTCCGGTGATGATGCGAACGCCCGTGGACATCTTTCCGTCCATCAATATCCCCGTGGTGAGTATCATCTGGACGTTCAATGGCTTGTCTCCTACCGAGATGGAAAGGCGCATCACGTCCATCTACGAACGGGCTCTGACGACGACCGTCGGAAACATTGAACACATTGAATCTCAGTCGCTGAACGGTGTCTCCGTCATTAAGGTTTACCTGCAGCCGCAGGCGAACGTAGATGGAGCAATCGCCCAGGTTACGGCAGAGGCTCAAGCGACTCTCAAGCAATTACCTTCTGGCATTACGCCCCCATTAATTATTCAGTATAGTGCGTCGACCGTTCCAATCCTGCAACTTGGACTCAGCGGCAAGGGCCTTTCTGAACAACAACTTAACGACTTTGGATCGAACTTTATTCGACCCCAGTTGGCCACAGTTCCCGGAGCCGCTGTACCACTGCCCTATGGAGGAAAGGTCCGCCAAATCATGGTGGATATCGATTCTTCTCAGCTGAAATCGAAAGGGCTTTCGCCCGTCGATGTCGTCAATGCCGTGAACGCGCAGAATGTCATTGTGCCTTCGGGCACCGCCAAGATTGGCAAAACGGAATACAACATTGGATTGAACGGGACCCCAGTTACAGTTGACCAGCTCAATGCTCTGCCAATAAAAACGGTAAACGGTGGATCCATCTTCATCCGCGATGTAGCAAATGTCCGGGATGGTTTCGCAGTTCAGCAGAATATTGTGCGACAGGACGGGCAGCGGGGCGCGTTATTGACGATCGAAAAGGCGGGCAGTGCCTCAACACTCGCCATCGTTGCCGGAATCCGCGCCGTTCTTCCGCGTATTGCAGCCACCCTCCCCAATGAGCTTGTGATGCATCCACTCGCAGATCAATCGATCTTCGTAAAAGCCTCTCTGAACGGAGTCGTTCGAGAGGGGTTGATTGCGGCCTGCCTTACTTCCATCATGATCCTCGTCTTTATCGGAAGCTGGCGAAGCACGTTGATCATCTGCGTGTCGATCCCTCTCTCGATTCTTACCTCCCTGCTCACCCTCAGCGCTTTGGGAGAGAGCATCAACATCATGACCCTGGGTGGTCTGGCTCTTGCGGTAGGCGTTCTGGTTGATGATGCGACCGTCGAGATCGAAAATATGCAGCGCAATGTAGCCATGGGGAAGGAGTTGTATCAAGCAATTCTCGACGGAGCCCAGGAGATCGCGGTTCCGGCATTCGTTTCCACGATATGTATCAGCATCGTCTTTGTCCCGATGTTCTTCTTGTCTGGAGTAGCTAGATACCTTTTCGTACCTCTTGCTGAAGCAGTAGTATTTGCTTTACTAGCTTCCTATTTCTTTTCTCGCACAATCGTTCCAACGCTGGTGATGTTCCTGCTCCCGAAGGAGGTTGAGCAACACCGCCTCATAGCAGGGAACCGTCCCCTCAGCCGCTTCGGCCGCCTCCACCAGCGCTTCGAAAGCGGCTTTGAGGCGCTTCGCGATAGATATCTTCACCTCTTAACGCAATGCCTGGAGCAAAGAAAGATTTTTGCGAGTTGTTTCCTGGCCTTCTGTTTGTTAAGCCTGCTGTTGATCCCACTCCTTGGAAGAGATTTCTTTCCCTATGTGGATGCAGGCCAGTTTCGCCTGCATGTGCGAGCGAAGACGGGCACCCGTATAGAGGAGACAGCACGTCTCGTCGATCAGGTTGATCGTTATATCAGAACTCAGATTCCCGCCGGCGAAACGGATGGCATACTCGACAACATCGGGTTGCCCACTAGTGGTATCAATCTCTCCTACAGCAACAGTGGCACAGTCGGAAATGCCGATGCTGAGGTTCTCGTCTCGTTAAGTGCAAAACACCATCCCACTGCGGACTATGTCTCTCGCTTGCGAGAGAATCTACCCAAGCAGTTCCCTGGGACTTCATTCTCTTTTGAGCCCGCTGACATCGTTAGTCAGACACTAAACTTTGGCGTTCCCGCTCCGTTGGATATTCAGATTGTCGGCAATGATTTTGAAGGCAACTTCGCGATCGCCGCTCAGATTGCCGAGAAGATACGGGCCGTACCAGGAGCCGTTGATGTCCATATTCAGCAGCTCGTCGATCAACCTCGACTGCAATATGACATCGACCGAACACGAATTCAGCAGGTCGGTCTGACGGAACGTGATGTTGCGGACAACGTACTGGTATCGCTCAGTTCGAGTTTTCAGACAACCCCTAATTTCTGGCTCAATCCAAAGAACGGCGTCTCCTACAACATTGCGGTACAGACTCCGCAATACAAGCTCGATTCGATTGATGCGGTTGGCAATATACCAGTGAACTCTCCTAGTGTTCCGGCTCCACAGCTGTTCGAGAACCTCTCCACTATGACGAGGATGTCCGAGCCGGCCGTGGTCAGCCACTATGATGTTCAGCGCGTCGTGGATATCTATGGCAGTGTGCAGGGACGCGACCTCGGCGGAGTTGCAAATGACGTCCAGCGAGTCGTGGCGGATGTTTCGAAGAAACTTCCAAGAGGCAGCCGGATCGTAACTCGTGGTCAAGTTGCTACCATGCAATCGTCCTTTACCGGCCTCTTCTATGGGCTTGCGTTCGCTGTAGCTCTGGTCTATCTACTCCTTGTCGTCAACTTCCAATCCTGGACAGAGGCTTTCATCATTATCACGGCGCTGCCCGCAGCGTTGGCTGGCATCTGTTGGTTTCTCTTTCTTACACACACAACATTAAGTGTGCCTGCGCTGATGGGAACAATCATGAGCATCGGTGTCGCCACTTCTAACAGTGTTCTCGTCATCACCTTTGCGAACGAACATTTCGCAGAGAACAAGGACGCATTCAAGGCGGCGCTGGAGGCAGGAGCCACGCGTCTTCGCCCCGTCATCATGACTGCGATGGCAATGATCATTGGCATGATCCCAATGGTGCTTGGGTTAGGTGATGGCGGAGAGCAAAACGCTCCTCTTGGTCGCGCCGTAATCGGTGGTCTGTTATTTGCTACCATCTCAACGCTCTTCTTTGTTCCAATAATCTTTGCCATGATCCGACAGAATTCAAAATCTCCCAAAACAGATTTGGAGGCAGCCAATGCCTAGCGAAACTCCTGTAACAGAGAACACGCTGCTCGTTCCTCATTCACCCTCGAGCAAGAGAAGCGGCGTGCGGCTTTTTCTTCTGGCTCCGGTGGTACTTTGCCTAGTCGGCGCAGTTGCACTGGTTCTCCGCGCGCAGGCGAGCAACAAACTTGCCGTGACAACGTATGCACTACAGGTAGAGCCTGTCTCTGTGATTCATCCGCAGAGCGGAGCACCCAGTAGTGACTTGGCATTGCCGAGTACGATCCAGGCATTTTCAGACTCGCCTATCTATGCGCGAACGAACGGCTATGTCGCTCACTGGTATGCGGATATCGGAACGCATGTCCGTCAAGGCCAGTTGCTCGCCGTCATCGAATCACCCGAGGTCGATCAAGAGCTAAGCCAGGCGCGCGCCAGTCTCAGCCAGGTGCAGGCCAATCTCACTCTTGCCAGCATTACGGCAAAACGATATCAGGGACTTATTGTCACCAATGCCGTCTCGCAGCAGGATGTCGATCAAAACAACCAAAATCTAGAAGCACAAAAGGCAAACCTGCAAGCAGCGAATGCAAACGTAAACCGCCTTCAACAGATGCAGGGATTCGAGCGCGTCGTTGCTCCATTTGATGGAATTATCACGCAGCGCAGGACCGATATCGGAGATCTCGTGAACGCGGGGAACGGAGGAGCCACATTTGAACTCTTCCGGATCTCGAAGATCGATACAGTCAGGGTATTTGTTTCTGTACCTGAGAACTATAGCGAACAGATTGCCAATGGCCTTAGCGCAACACTCGAACTTACGGCTCTTCCCGGAAAACAGTTTCAAGGAAGCGTTGTTCGTAGCAGCCACGCGATCGACGCCGCGTCTCACACTCTGCTTACTGAAATCGACGTGCCAAATCCATCCGGACAGTTGATGCCGGGAGCCTATGCCGAAGTACATCTCCGTCCTTCAGTGCCGGTACCTTCGTTGATCATTCCGTCTGGAGCGGTCCTCTATCAGGCTGCGGGCCCCCAGGTCGCCATAGTAACGGACAAAAGCGAGATTCGACTAAAGGAGATAGCGCTCGGACGCGATTTCGGTGACACCATTGAGATTACGAGTGGAATTTCGAAGAGTGACGCAGTCGTCGCAAGCCCACCGGACTACTTGGTCGATGGAATGCGCGTAGAAGTACAGACCAAGAACACCGGAACACAGAATTGAGGATGCCACGATGAACGCCATTCATCGCAATTTTGCTGTTTTCCTTCTTTGCGTTCTCCTGACTGGATGCATGGTGGGACCCAACTATAAGAAGCCATCCGTTCCGATTCCACCAGCGTTTACGGGCGCGCCTCCAATCGGCCCGAATAGCAGTGGCCAGAACCCAATCGCAAACGAAGACTGGTGGAAGGTCTTCCACGATCCTGTCTTGAATGATCTGGAATCACAAGCAGATGCCGCAAACCGGGATATCAAAATCGCCGTAGCCCATGTTGATCAAGCAGCGGCTATTACCAAAGCAACGCGCTCCCAACTTCTTCCTATAGTCGGAGCAGATATATCTGCTGCTAGAACGCGTGAGGCAAGAAATCGTCCGAATAATGGGAACACCGCCGGCCGGGCTGCGACGTACAACGATATTCAGCTGCCTCTCTTCGCAAGTTACGAGATCGATGCATGGGGACGCGTACGACGATCGATCGAATCCTCCCGTTCAACACAAGAAGCCACTGAAGCCGATCTCCGATTCGTTACCCTCTCGGTCGAGGCGAATGTCGCCGTGAGCTACTACAACCTGCGCGAGACCGACAAGGAGCTCTCAATTCTTGACAGCACGATTGACACGCTGAAGCAGAGCGTTGGGCTGACAACGAACCTGTTTCAACATGGCCTAGGCAGCGAGCTTGAGGTAAAGCAGGCACAGACACTTCTCGACCAGACTATCTCACAGGAGCAAGCTCTTGAGATTCAACGCGCACAGCTCGAACATGGATTGGCCGTATTGCTCGGACGCACGGTGGAGGGTTTTTCTGTTCCCAGATCTCCGAATAATGCTGTGCCACCCCAAATTCCGATTGGATTGCCCGGGGATTTGTTGGAACGCCGTCCAGATATTGTTGAAGCTGACCGAAACGTTGCCGCCGCAACTGCTCAAATTGGGGTGGCAAAGGCCGCATACTTCCCCCAACTCTCTCTTTCTGCCCTGACGGGTTACGAAAGTAGCAATGCTACCAGCCTGGTGAACTTGCAGAACACGATCGCCTCCCTGGGTGTGTCCGCCGCTGCACCTATCTTCACAGGAGGCCGCCTGAAGGCTGGTGTGGAGCAGGCGCGGGCTGCATACAGGCAATCCCTAGCTCAGTATGAGAAGGCGGTTCTTGTCTCATATCAGGAGACAGAAGATCAACTCTCTGCTTTGCATTTTCTTGAACAACAATCACAGTCTCAAGGCAGGGCTGTGCTCGAAGCAAAAGAAGCGCAGGATATCGCAATTTCACGCTATAAAGGCGGGCTCGTGAGTTACCTTGATGTGGTATTTGCAGAGCAGACTGTACTCGCTAATGAACGAACAGCCGCACAGATCGCGGGCGAACGAATGGTCGCATCCGTTGTTTTGATAAAGACGCTTGGCGGTGGATGGAACGGAACCACAACTCCCTAGAATGAAAAGTGGAAGACTGAACAGAAAAGCAGCGTAAAGAACAGGCTATTGCCAACAAGGAGCGGGAGGGTTCAACACCAAGGAAATAACAAAGATACAACTGCCAGCAATCAAAAGCGGCGAAAAGTTAGCCTAGCTAACCATTCACAGAGGAGGACAGTTCGCCGCATCTCATTTCATGCTCGCAAAAATGTGGTAGGAGTCAAGTTTCCCCTTCCTGCACCATCCCTTTTCGAAGATTCACATATGTATTTGGCGAGGACCATTCATGTCGGCGCTGGCCATAGCTTCACGAATCTCTGGTGGAACCTTGGCCATGAACTCAGAACGGAAGACATCAAATTGGGCTGAGTATCATCGCTGATTCTCCATTCGATGTTTGTGTCAGATCTGCGCGACGCCGCCGTCTACAAAGAGCTCTACACCATTGATGTAGCTGGACTCATCGGATGCCAGGAAAGAAGCAGCCTTGGCAATCTCATCAGGGGTGCCCATACGTCCCAACGGAACATTCTTCGCAAATTCTTCCTTCAGCTTCGTCAGAGCATTCCCTTGCTGCCACTGCTCTAGTAATGGAGTGTCGATATGACCAGGACTAAGCGTATTCACGCGGATGCGACGATTGCCCAATTCGTTCGCCAGCGTGCGAGCGAAAGAGCGCACCGCAGCTTTGGTTGCGCTGTAGATACTGATACCGGGAAATCCCTTAGTGGTAGCGATTGAACCATTGAGGAGGACTGAAGCACCATCATTCAGCAGAGGCAATGCCTTCTGCACGGTGAAGTAAAGTCCCTTCACATTAGCATCAAAGTGAAGATCGAAGAACTTCTCATCGACCTCTGCAATCGGCTTCGGCTGCGAAACTCCGGCATTCGCAAAGAGCACATCGATCTTACGGTTCTGTTTCCGGACAACATCATAGAGCCGGTCGAGATCTGCTAGATTCGCAACATCACCTTCTACCGCAGTTACGTTCTTACCAATTTCGGCTACCGCTGCGTCCAATGCCTCTCTGCGGCGGCCAGTAATAAATACGTGATCTATACCTTCTTCGACAAAACGTTTGGCCGTTGCTAATCCCATACCCGTTGACCCACCCGTAACAACCGCGACCTTACCTGCAAATTTGTTTTCCATCGCTCCATCTCCTGTCTGTCTTAATGGATATGAGCGTATCGATTTCGATTCGGATGGAGTAGGCGATAATTGGTGATAACATCTATTCTCATTCGGAATAAGTATGGATCGATTACGTGAGATGGAGACGTTTGTAAGGGTCGTGGAGACGGGGTCGTTTTCCACAGCGGCACGTTATCTCAGGATCGGTCAGCCGACAATTTCGAAAACCATTGCAGCATTGGAAGATAGGCTCGGCGTGCGTTTGCTTATCCGCTCCACCCGACGGCTATCGCCTACAGAAGCGGGGATCGCTTTTTATGAACGTGCCGTACGCACCATTGCGGAGGCGAACGAAGCTGATGTGGCAGCGCAAGGGGTGGCTTCAGGGCTCGAAGGTCGTCTCCGCATATGCTCGCCAGTCACCTTCGCACGACTGCATCTTGTTCCAAAACTTGGAGCGTTTCTTGATGCACATCCTAAGCTTCGACTTGAACTCGTGATGGATGACCGCACTATTGATCTTGTCGCTGAGAATATTGACGTAGCTATACGGCTTGGCACACTTACCGATTCTTCATTGCGAGCTAGAAAACTTACTCAAGCGAAACGATATGTCGTCGCAAACCCGGCGTATCTGGCAAGAAAAGGTGTTCCTACCAATCCAGTAGACTTACTTGAACATGACGGTATTATCTATGGTCAAAGCTCGGGAGGTCAGGAATGGATCTTTCGGCGTGGAACCTCGGAGACTTCAGTACAGCTTCGTGCCCGCCTTACCTTGAGCGCGGCTGAAGGTATACGTGAAGCCGTTCTATCCGGACAGGGGTTTGCCATCACGTCGCACTGGATGTTTGCTCCTGAACTTATGTCTGGTGCAGTGATTCCCATTCTCAAAGAATGGAGTCTTCCACCGATGGAACTCTGGGTAATCTATCCTTCGGGAAAACTGACAAGCACAAAAGCCCGAGCCTTCGTAAAGTGGTTCGAAAGCACCATGATTACTTCTAAATGATTTTGGTTGCGCTATTTCCGGTGCGCCTCTAATAGACTGCAATAATTGATCAGCAATAAGGAACCGCTCATTCTGTAGAGCGTATAGCCCTTTTGCTGACGGTTTCTGAAAATGCTCTTGAGGAACTCAGGCTTCTTCATAAAAAGGGCTTGCTTAGAACGAGGTCGAACAATGCTTTACCCTAATGACGCGAGGTCTCATAGAGACCCATTGCGGTGACGGAGAGGTAGGAGTGCTGAAGAATCAGAAACTTGAAACTGAGTGTGCTAGCTCAAGTTCAAGACGATTCAGTTCGTCAAACGTCTCTCGAAAGTAAAGAAGCAGAACATTGCTCTCGTGTCCGATAATTGAAAGCAGAGCGGATTGAATACGCGGCAGCAGCTCTCCAGTTCCCTTCTCCCATCGTTCAAAGAGATCGATTGACTCTTCTTCTACCTTGCGTTGCTCTTCGCCCGTTAGGTTCTTCCATGCCGCCCAGTCAAAACGGAATATCTGGCGAAGGGCGCTCGAGAGTAATCGGAACACTTGTGAATCTGGCAAATAAATCTCCTTCTGAGAGTTATTCATTTAATTCGGTTTGAAAGTGTCGAAGAGACAATCTGGGACGAAGTGAAATTGCGTATCTAATCTGTATTTTCAACCCGACCGATGTCGAGGCGCTTAATCTTTCCTGAATCGTTCAGTTCAAAGTTGAAGTAGATCCGGGAAATACCATTTTTGGCGGAATTGAAATCGCCCTCGATATAGAGACCGTTGTTTGCAACACGGTCAATCGATAAGAAGTAGTCATGCCCAAGTGCTTCCCGCGTGAAGCGTTCAAGATCACTCGGGGATCCGTCTTCATAAAGATCAGCCTTCGACGTAAATAGACGCTTCCATGCGCCCCTATCAGCAGATTGAAAAGCTTCCACGGCGGCTTTAATAGTTGGAATGATAAGCAGATTCGTCAGCAAGTTAAGCTCCCCCTGATAGCAATAGTCGAAGGTCGAATGGATTGGGCCGATCGAAGCCCTCTCAATCCGCCCTGGATCACTAACGCCCAGGCTGGCACGGCTTCGATGACTTCTGAGTCTCTTTCACCGATCCTGTCGATCTACAGTCGTCCAGTAGATACTCCCTTCGGGTCTTACGCTAGTGCACTCGAAGTCCCAGCACCATGACGAGATTCAGGCAATTTGGGACATCTGTCGTGGCCCCATCTAATGGGAGGAACGTGAACTGATGGAGGTAGTGCAGTCCCACCTGCACTACCTCTGATAGACGTGCTGCTCCCCATTTGCAGGATTCGCCTCGCTTGGAACCTACGCGATATGTCTCGAAGATGTCCGAAAACGACGGATATGTGTCATGGCAGTTTCGTCGGCCTGGACTTAAGTTGCTGATATGGGCAGCACGATTCAGATGGAGATGGCAAAGAACGCCGTTCGCATAACGACTTCGCTTCAATGGGCTCATTGTTTCGGGGCTTTCCGAGCGTGCCTGAAGTGAGCGCACAGCCCGACAACCACCACTAACCAACTACGAAAGAGAGGAAAATTATGGGCAAACTGACAACAGCGTTCGGCGCTCCCGTTGATGACAACCAGAACATAAAGACCGCAGGCAAACGTGGTCCAGCTCTGCTTGAGAACCTATGGTTTCTCGAAAAGATGGCTCACTTCGACCGCGAAGTGATTCCAGAACGGCGTATGCACGCTAAGGGCGCTGGCGCTTTCGGAAGCTTCACGGTTACTCATGACATCACGAAGTACACCAAGGCGAAGATCTTCTCTGAGATCGGCAAGGTCACTCCGATGTTTGCGCGGTTCTCCACGGTCGCGGGCGAGCGTGGAGCGGCGGATGCTGAACGTGATATCCGCGGTTTCGCGATGAAGTTCTATACGGAACAAGGAAACTGGGACCTGGTTGGAAACAACACCCCCGTCTTCTTTATCCGCGATCCACTGAAATTTCCCGACCTCAACCACGCCGTCAAGCGTGACCCACGAACCGGCTTGCGCAGCGCGGATAACAACTGGGACTGGTGGTCGAGCCTGCCTGAATCGTTGCATCAGGTCACCATCACCATGAGTGATCGCGGCATTCCTCGCTCCTTCCGCCATATGCATGGCTTCGGCAGCCATACGTACAGCTTCATCAATTCCGAGAACAAGCGCTTCTGGGTGAAATTCACCTTCAAGACGCAACAAGGTATCCAATGCCTTACAGACAAAGAAGCGGAAGCGTTAGTTGGCAAAGATCGTGAGTCAAACCTGCGCGATCTCTATGAGGCGATCGAACGGAAGGAGTTCCCTCGCTGGACTCTGTATATCCAGATCATGAATGAAGAGGATGCAAACACTTACCATATTCATCCGTTTGATCTGACAAAGGTCTGGCCTCATGCCGACTATCCTCTGATTGAGGTTGGCGTGATGGAGCTGAACCGCAATCCTGAAAATTATTTTTCGGACGTGGAGCAGGCTGGATTTGCACCGAGCAATACCGTGCCAGGCATCGGCTTCTCACCCGACAAGATGCTGCAGGGGCGTCTCTTCTCCTACGCGGACGCACAGCGTTATCGCCTCGGTGTGAACTACTACCAGATTCCGGTGAATGCTCCGAAGTGCCCGTTCCACTCCTATCATCGCGATGGTGCGATGCGTGTCGATGGCAACTATGGCGGCATTCCCAGCTACGAGCCCAATCGTCACGGTGTGTGGCAGGAACAACCGGAATTTGCCGAACCGCCGCTGGCTATCGATGGAGATGCGGAGAAGTTCGATTTCCGCAAAGACGACGATGACTACTATTCGCAGCCGGGCAATTTGTTTCGCATGTTCAGTCCCGAAGAAAAGCAACGTTTGTTTGAAAACACTGCACGTGCTCTCGGGCCGGCATCGCAGGTTGTTCGTGAGCGTCATGTTGGCAACTGCGCCAAGGCTGACCCAGCCTATGGAGAAGGTGTTGTCAAAGCACTTGAAGCATTTGACGCCGGTGAGCTGTAACCCGAACGTTCCCTGTAAGCCTTGAAACCTACTGACTCCGCGACATTTGAGACTGTTGCGGAGTTCTTCTTGCAAGAAGTTCGAACTGTGCGAGATCACCTGTACCGGTTAAGCAGTGCGATTACCCAAAATTTGTAGTGATCTCTCAAAAAGAGCGTTTGCCCCGCTCATACAAATGCAGATGGTTTTCACGAAAAAATGACCCTTCAACAGCTCAAGTATTTTTGCTCAGTCACCGAATATGGCAGCTTCACCAAAGCTGCCGCTCAGGAACGCATCACGCAGCCTTCACTTTCTCTTCAGATTCGCAGGCTCGAGCGATCGGTCGGCGCACAACTCTTCATTCAGTTTCTCTGCTGGTTGTGATTGCTCATGCGGCAACAGAAGTCATTTTCAAGAACGAACGTCGATTCATCGTCTATCTCCTGAGCAAGCCTTTTCGCTTCAAGACCACCTTAGGTTTCAATAGGTCAATGCATCAACGACGTCTTTCCGACACTTTCGGAAATCGGGAAAAAACTAGGAGTCCACCCGCTTAAATCGTTGCATATACTCGCCAGCCGTAATCCCTATCACGCGCTGGAATGTGCGGCGCATCGAATCCGCAGAGCCGAAGCCACATGCATCAGCGATCTCCTTCAGCCCCATAGAAGAGCTATCAATCATCTGCTGTGCAGCCTCCACGCGCAGACGATCAACAAACTGCCCTGGATTCATCTTCATCTCACGCAGGCAAACGCGTGAGAAGTGCCGTGGACTCATTCCTATCCTGTCGGCAAGAGCCTCGACAGAGAGGTCTGCACGCAAATTCTCAAGCATGAAGACTTGCAACTCTCGAAGGGGTTCGTGTATTGTTGCCTGCCGAGAGAGCATGTGGCTATACTGGGCCTGTCCTCCAGGGCGAACAAGGAACATGACCAATTGCCTCGCTACGGCGAGAGCGGTTTGATGTCCGTGGTCTTCCTCCACTAAAGCGAGCGAAAGATCAATTCCGGCCGTGATACCGGCTGAGGTATAGGTCGGGCCATCGCGAAGAAAAATGGGATTCGACAGAACGTTCACTTGAGGAAACTCTCGCGCAAGTCGATCGCAGAAATTCCAATGTGTCACGGCCCGCTTGCCATCGAGGAGGCCTGCTGCCGCAAGGATGAAAGCACCGGTGCAGATCGAAGCTATACGTCGAGATCTGCCTGCCGTGTCCGAAATCCAGCGAAGATACCCATCATCGTACTGGCCACTCTCTGCGCCGAGGCCACCAGCAACAACAAGCGTATCAATAGAACCGGAAATACTGTCACGAGGTACTGCGCCTCCCAGACTAATTCCTCGATTGGTCTGGAGGTGAGTCGAGCCATCCGTGGCTACGATCTCGACTTGATAATCCTGAACATTTGAGAAAACCTCAAGTGGACCGGTCACATCCAAGACCTGAACTGGCGGGGGACCGGTAATGACAATCCTTCTCATGCCTTTATTTTAGGAGAGTGGTCGTACCACCTCGCACGACGTTACTTAAATAGGACCTTTGCCATCATACCCTTGTCCTCGTGACTCAGCAGATGACAATGAAAGAGCGATACGCCGCGAATGATCGGATCAGTGAAATCCATCACTATATCCAAACTCTCTCCGACCGGGACATTGACTGTATCCAGCCATACCGGCTGCTTCATTGACTGATCATTTCTGCTATACACCAGAAAATGGACCTGGTGGATATGAAACGGATGCACCTCACGAGTGGAATTTACAACGCGCCAGTGATAGTACGAACCGATGCTGGCCGTCGTCATTGGCGGGTCGTTTGGCCCATACTTGCGATCATTGATGTAGAAGCCGTGCTTGTCCTCTGTGAACCTGACTGTGTAGTCCGGCGCTCGTGATTCGACATTTTCAAGAGTCTTATACGGAACCGGTTTGTAGAATGCTCGACCGGAAACAGTTCCCTTTATCTCAGGATGGTTGGCATGCGATTGACCGGGAACGAGATCCGCGATCACCATTGTGGGGTTCGGGTCTCCATCGGGCCCCGTGTCGAAGCATTGTGTTCGAAGTGACGCTACTCGTCCGTCCCTCGGACCGGTAACGATTGCCTCCACACGCCCTGCTGGCGGTAAGAGAATATGATTCGCGAATTCTGTCTTTCGGCCCGGATCGTGAAATCCAATCGGCATGCCATCGAGGGCAACGATTTCCAGTTGTTCTCCGTCGATTTTGAGATCGGCATATAGATCCGGCGATGCGTTCACAATTCTCCAAAACTGCCGTTCCTTCGGAGCAATTGGAATCCGGGGGCGCACCACCCCGTTCACTGTAAAGATGCGTTCTGGCACCTCAGTCGCTGTAGAACAGTTTTGGGAGACCTCAACGGCATTCCGCCACACTTGCGCTGTTGGATCGTGTTTCGACGTAACCCGGTCGCGAAGAACGAGGATGCGCTGCGTCATGTTCCGAATTTCGGGGTCATATCGCTCGATACCATCGACCACGATAGCCCCAGACATTCCATCCAGATCCTGTTGATAGCTCTCGCCATGAGGATGTGTGTGATACCAGTAGAGCCCTGGGGGCTGGTCTTCAGGAATCACAACCGAATAATGCAATGTCTCTCCTGGGTTTGCCATCATCGAAATGACATCGTCCTGCGGAGCATCGGGCGAGACATGAAGGCCGTGAAAATGGAGATTCGTCATATTCATGCAGGATCCATCGACGCATTGCTCATGGGAGTGGCGCGTCATGGAATTGACGTACGTGACATGCAATGTCGTTCCAGGACGGGCGTGAATCACGGGAGGAATATCTCGACCCTGAAATTGAAATGCTCCCTTGCCAGTGACGGGATCGTTGACGGCCGCGAGAACGACGGGAGAATACACCTCGGGAGGCGTAGTAAGAATCACTCGGGACACTTCTGGAGAACGACTTTGTGAAGCACACGGTATGCACGCGGCAACCGCCGTGACACATGCGGCCAGCAAGACGATCGGGAACCGGACGGACAGAACGTTCGGATCATTCTTAGTGCTTAACTGTCGCAAGACATCGTTCGTGGTTTCCGCAACTCGTGTATTCGGACGATGAAATGCCCGAGTGGCTTTGGCAACTGCATGAGTCAACAGATATCGGCTGGGAATGCATTTCGATGCGCACATGACTAGCTCGGATCGCACGATGCCTCCTTTCCCTCCCCGGCTTCTCTCTCTGGAATCATTGACTGTTCAAGCAGGCCCCACTCTTTCGAATGAGGGCCTTTGAGCAATGCGGCTTGTAAGTTAAGCTACGCAATCCAGCCTGAGGCGCGGATTACGCTGCAGAAGTTGCCACGCACAAACTTCGGATCTTTATCTGCGAGTACATCTGTCTTGACGTTGCCGAAGGTAGTATCTGGCTTCTTATGGATGCCGTCATAGAACGCTTGAATGATGTCTTCCTTGAAGTTCGGAGTGCGAGGATACTCAGAGACGACCGCATTCCGTATCTGGTCGGAATACTGAGAGTAGGTCAATCCAAGCACATCCATCTCGACCCCTGCTGTTACAAGTGCAATGACTGGATGCATGTACTCAGGAACGCCTGGGGTTGTATGCAGAGCAATCGCAGTCCAGACCGTATCAAGATCCTGCTGCGGAATACCGCGGGACTTCAGGAAGGCGCGAGCCGCATTTGCTCCATCCACTTCGAAGCGGTCTATGGGGCTGCTATGGCTCGGCATCAGACCGATGTCGTGAAACATCGCGCCTGCATAGAGTAGTTCAGGGTCGAAGTTCAGTCCACGCTGCTTGCCGGCGATCGCGCCAAAGTAGTAGACACGGCTGGAATGGTTGAAGAGCAGCTCCGTCTCTGTGTCCCGAATGAATTCGGTAATCTCTCGCGCCAGCTTTGTGTCAGGGATATTGATGCCGGTGATCGACTTCACCGAAGCAAGGTCAGAATTCGAAGTAGTCATTTGCATTTCTCCTGTGAGCCTTCTCACAGGAATTACGGTAGCTTCGCCTTGAGCGAATCTCCATGACACGGATACAGCAATTTCGGACATTTTCAACGTGCGCATCTATAGGGCCGTTGCAGCATGTATTGAATCACTATAGATGAGCTCTCCGAAGCACACTTGAATCGCTTCGGCGATAGATCCGATGTCCGAAAAGAACGTATTTATGTCGTTGCAGTCAACAACACCCGGAACTATCTTCCAACCCTAGAGGCGCACTGGCGATGATAGAAGGTTCAACCAAATATAGGTCAACGTCGCTTGCTGGTCATTTCCCAGTGCTGGAGCAACCCTCGCGAGTTCAATCGAATTGTTTTGAGATTTCTCAAACAGCACTCTTTTTAATGAATGAATAGGACAAACCTATCCATCCTAATTGTGTCGTCAAGGCGTTCAACACGGTATTTCTGATGTCGTTCGCCCCGATCGACTCGATCGAGACGGGTAGCGGTGTACATGAAGTTGCCAAGGATTCCGAGATTGTTCGGTACCGGGCACCGACAAGTTCCCCCGTCTTTTCAGCGCTTACAAGCCTCTGGCGTAAACTCGATCGATCGGATCTTCACAGGCAACGACGTGCCCTTCTCAAAAGGCTCGGGTGGAGTAAGTTCCAGCGTATGGTCTGCACCGATAGTTGTTTCCACCCGAGTGCCTTCTTGCACGGGAATCAGCCGTGCGTGGCCATTACTGATCAAGGTGATGCTACCTTCCCCGTCAACGTGAAAGATAAGAGCGGCACATCCCGCAGAAACGCCCCAACGATATTTGTAGAGCGTTTTGGGCGCTTCGTATCCCTCGCCGTTGTAGTTGTAAAACTTCTCTGCAGTACTCGGATCAAGCGTCAGCGGTCCCACAGGGGGCAGAACTTCATCGATATGAAGGGGGCCTCGGAATTGCAGCTTGATGACGGGCATATAACCGGTTGCGACATCAGCTGGAACCTTCACGAAGAGCTCATCGCTACCGGTGTGCATCACTAGCGGCTTGCCTGAAACGAGCATCTTTGCGGACTGCCATTGGGTATGGCTCGCGTGCGGAAGACGCAGCATACCGTCAGCTGGTAATGATTTCGCGAACAGGTACACGGCATTGCCCTTTACGGTCGCATAACCAAATTCGAGGTTAGCAAATGGGGACGCCGCCGTACCATAGATTGCTTCCGCATTGGGTTTGAGCCACGCGCCGATGCCGTGCAGTACGTCAGCTTCGTAAGGCACCACCGAGCCGTCGCCTTCTGGTCCGATATTGAGGATGTAGTTGCCACCACGGCTTACGACCTGGACGAGTCGCGTGATGTTCTCGTGGATCTTGCCCTGCAGATTGTCACGTTTCTGCCATGAACGATAGCCCCAGGTCTCAGGAAAGATGGAGGCGGGCGTCTGCCAAGGCTCATCAATGCCATACGCTGGAACCTCATTGTCGCCCATGACAGTAAAGTCCCCCTGATAATTCCACACGCGGCCGCTCACCATCGTCTGTGGCTGCAGGTTGTGCACCGTGGTTGCAAAGAGCTTGCTCTGCTCAGGAGTCGGCTTGCCCATATCGAACCAGATTTCGGTAATGGGGCCGTAGTTCGATAACAACTCACGCAGCTGAGCTACGTTAAACTGCGCATGTACTTCGCTCAGCGGGTTGCTGTTGCCCTCAATGTAGTGATCCATTCCGGGCTGGTGCCAATCGATGGAAGAGTAGTACACCCCGAAGCCAATCCCGCCGCGCTTGCAGGCATCGGCAAGCTCCTTCACGATGTCGCGGTGATATGCCGTGGCATCCACAACGTTGTACTTCGTTTGAGCTGTATGGAACATATTGAAGCCATCGTGGTGTTTGGATGTGATGACGATATAACGCATACCGGCAGCCTTCGCCAGAGCAACGATTGCATCGGGATTCCATTTGCCGGGATTGAAGCTCCTCGCTGTCGCAGCATACTCATCGAGTGGAACGGGAGCGTTCGCCATAATCTGCTCGCTGTAGCCATTGTCGATCTTCTTGTCTTTCCACATTCCGCCAAGCTGGGAATACAAACCGAAATGAATAAACATGCCAAACTTGCGGTCCTGCCACTGCTGCACCGTAGAAGCGGACGGACGAGGTTCCGAGCGCGGAAAGGGCTTATCCTGGACATGTTCTTGCGCAAGAGATGTCGAACAGAGTGCAAGCAGGCCAACGAGAAAGAGCTTCATCCATCCGATCATATTGCTTTATTGCCAAAGGTGCATGCAGTGCTGGTACCAGTGTGTGAAACTGAGTTCTGCGACGCCGTCAAAGTACTACCGCTCATTGCCGACAGACAGGACGCACCATTCTGAAAGCCGACTCCAGCTCGTGATCGTCACATCGCCCGTATTACCGGCCATTACAGGAGTAACAGCTCCGATAAGGCTAGTTCCGAGGAGAGTGTAGTAGATGTCAGTACCATATGGTCATTGATCGTGCAGCAATTAGGCAATTTGCTGTGTAATTAACGATTTGGATTCACCTTCGAAAAGCATCCACCATCAAGTCGCAAGCCTATACATCTATAAAGTTTCTCGTAAACTATTACTCCACTGTGATCGTCAATAACAAAAGCGGCCTGGAGCCTCGAACACGTTTACAGTAAGTGACAAAAGGCACGCAGATGCAGTCCGTGATCGTGCAAGGTCGGCGGATTGCGAAAGGCATTACTCCATGTTCTTTCGGCAATTCACGAAGGTCTTTGCTATCTCCGTTTCAACCATCGCGCTGATGGCAATGTTCGAACTTCCCGAACCCATCTCGGCGCAAAGCGCGCGTGACAGCAGAGGATCTAATGCCCGCTCCGGGCCAGCCACGGGAGGAGTCGTTGGAACGATTGAGAGCATGTCGTCGTCGAGTTTCATGGTTTCAACATGGACCGATCAGAAGGTGCTCGTCAACGAGTCGCTCTCTACGGAGTATCTGAAGGGAACAACTCCGACCACAACGAGTGTCCTCGCAAAAGGTGACGACGTGCTCGTACTCGGGATGGTCAACGGTCGATCCATCGCAGCCAGCCAAGTTATTGTGCGAGATGCCGACAAGAACCACCCTACGAGTTTCTCCGCCTATGGAGTGATCCCGTTCCAACGCGGCGCGCCATCCGCGCCAAAACAGGTCGGTCAGATTTCTGCCAATTACAGTGAAGGGGCCGGGATGATTGTCAGTGGCATCATGGCCGAAAAGGCGACCAAGGCAGCATTAGCTAGTTACGCTGCGGGCATTGTCGATCGCGTTGTGATGCTGAGTGGCGGGGAATACGAAGTTCACAATATTGGCGTTAACTGGCCGCATCACATCTTTGTCAGTCCCAATTTCGAGGTTGTTGGTGCACTCTAATGTAGGACGTCCGCTCGACCATATCCTCAGCTTCTGAGGGGCTTCGGGTTTGTAAGGACGACGTGCAGAATCCGCAGTTCCACGGGTCAGTCCTACTACAACCTCTCGGATTAACATCTCAGCAAAGCCTGCCGGATAAAACTTATCGAGCATTTTCGCCAGCGTTTAGCGATGCGGCGAAAGACTAATTCCTTATCGCCAGTTCGGGCCTATTCCACGAAACCTATTATGGCGAATTCTAATGAACAGCGATTTGACTTTTCGCGCTTTCCTTCGGGTTGTTCTTGCGAAGCAGTAGGGTCAATGGGATCATCAAGAGCGAAAGCGCGCACAGATAGAAATAGACATCAACGTATGCAAGAAGGTTCGCCTGCTCTTGCAATCGATGGTAGATTTGCGCTTGTGCAAGATAACTTGCATTTGCCGGTCCGAAAGCTCCTCTGAGGGAACTTTGTAATGACCTAAGCTCACTCTGAAATATCGGACTGCTGGGCGTTACATACTGAAGCAGCTGATTAGCGTGAAATTGTCCCCTCTCGGTAACCGCAGCACCGGTTAAGGAAATCAGGATGCTTCCGCCAATGTTCCGGACAAAGTTAATCAAACCAGAGATCTGGTTGCTCTTTTCAGAAGGCATTCCAAAATAACCGGCTGTGGTCACGGAAATAAATACAAACGGAATAGCCACGACCTGTATCACCCTCAGCCAAGAGTTGGCCCCAAAACTCAATCCCAGATTGAGATGTGTCGCTGTGTAGTAATACGAAATTGCATAAACTGCAAAACCGAATAGAACGAGATTGCGCGCCGGAACTCTAGCAAGAGCTTGTCCAGCCATGGGCATTAAGATCACCAGGAGAATACCTCCTGCAGAGAGGGAAAGACCCGCGATTGTTGCCGTATATCCAAGGCTTGCCTGCTCAAATTGCGGTTGCAGGACCGTGGACGCATTGAGCAGACCTCCAGTGATCAGCATCAGAAAACAACACACAGAGAAGTTCCTCGATTTGAGAAGCTTCAAGTCCATGATCGGCTCTTTAGCGCGCCACTCCCAGACAATCAACGCGATGAATGTAATGGCAAAAGTAATACCAAAGGCCTGAATGAAGGTGGACTGGAACCAGTCCTTTTCCTCTCCCTTGTCCAGCATGATCTGCAACGATGCCATCGACAGAACGAGCAAGGTCAACCCTAGTGAATCGATCTTCGAGAGATTCTTCTTGTCAGCCTTCATCCACGGTGGGTCTTCGACGAGACGCTGTGTAAGAATAATCGAGCAGATTCCCACAGGGATATTGATATAGAAAATCCAGTTCCAGCTGTAGTTGTCGGTGATCCACCCACCGAGTGTTGGCCCGATGGATGGGGCAAGCACAGCAACGAGGCCATAGAGAGAAAAAGCCAGCCCCCTTTGTTGTGGCTCAAAAGAATCGGCCATAATGGCCTGAGCCATCGGTTGGAGACCACCGCCACCAGCCCCCTGAATGACACGACACAACAAAAGTATGGGCAACGTAGGCGCAATACCGCATAAAAAAGAACTGACCGTAAAGATGAGCAGACATAGCTGAAAAAAGCGCTTCCGCCCAATAATGCTTGCCGCCCAACCACCCATTGGCAGCACAACAGCATTAGAAACAAGATACGCCGTCAAAACCCAAGTACTCTCGTCCTGACTGGCACCAAGGCTTCCGGCAATATGAGGAAGTGCAACGTTCGCGATGGAGGTGTCTAATACCTCCATAAATGCACCGAGGGCTACGGTAGCAGCGATCAGCCAGGGATTGACTGCTGGCTTCCATCGCTGTGTGACCGGAGCAGATTGTTCCACTGCAAGTGTCTCTGTCGCCATTTACTGAAGCCCCTCGCGACCGGGCATCGATTACATGGAGTAAAAACTAGCCTTCGCGTAACGATACCGTATGGTACTGTATCTGATGTATCCCACGATGACTGGATGCAGAAAAAGATCAGTAAGATAAATTTCGATGAAGGATCTCTTATCAGCAAAAGGAGAACGCGCGAAAAAGAAAGGGATGAGTGCGTCTATTCAAACAAGGCTCGATGATAACCGCGTTGCCGAGCTTCTGGATGTGGCCGCAGCAGTGTTTATCGAGCATGGCTTCGAAGGTGCCAGCACAAACGAGATCGCGCGCCGCGGAAATTGCTCAAAGACAACTCTTTACGCCCGATATCCGAATAAAGAGAAGCTATTCCTTGCGGTTCTAGAGCGGCGCATGGAGTTAATACTGAACGACTTTGCAACGACATTGCAGCCTGATCTGCCGATGGAACACACGCTCAAAGAATATAGTTTTCGTCTTTTGCAATTAGTTCTTTCGGAAAATCAACGTGGGATGGTCAGAGTAATAGGCATGGAATCATCGAGATTCCCAGATCTGGGAAAGCGCTTCTACGAGCTGGGCCCTGGACGTGGCGTCACTGTTCTTGCCAAATACATGGAGGAGCAGATCAAGCGACAACGACTCGTTAAGAGTGATCCTCAAATCATGGCAGAACACTTGATGAGTCTCATTACCGGCGGATACGTTCGCTGGACAATGCTTGGGGTTCCGGACAACTTCAGCATGAAAGAAAAACGACAACGCATCGATGCCGCCGTTGAAATGTTTCTACGTGCTTATTCAACCTCCAGTGGCCATGCCTTAAAAGGCTCCTGAATGTGCAACGGTCCGAGGAGGAATCTAGTGGAAACGCATACACCGTCCCCAATAGTGTCATCACATGCGACAATTGACAGGCCTTCGTTGCAATGTAGAAAAGCGTGGTCAAATTAAAGATGGTCCGTAATGCAACCGACTCCTGAAACAGAAACACGCAACGAAGTTGCCAGCCCCCTCAACACAAGGAGTGAGATCGCGAACTTCCGAGAACATCTTAAGGAGATCATCGAAAGCACTTCATTCCGTGGTAGCCAGCGCAGCGCTCAATTTCTGAGATACGTATGCGAACAGGCAATGATCGGCCATTTCGATGCCTTGAAAGAACGGGCGATTGGCGTTGAGCTTTTCAAGAGGCCACCTTCCTACGATACAGGTGAAGATGCGATAGTACGCGTTACAGCAAGCGATGTACGCAAGCGCTTATCCGACTATTACCTGCGCACATCCGAATCCTCTTCGAACCTACGCATTAACCTTCCCGTTGGCTCTTATATCCCAGAGTTCACCCGTGATACCCCAGATTTCCCCAGCGCCGTTGACCAGCCATTGGCCGAGGCCGCATCCACTCCAGAGGCACACTCTGAGACAAACTCCGATTCTCCGGTACAGCCGCTCAAAGTGCTGAAGTTAAGAACAACGTGGATAGTTGCTTCTTGCCTGCTTATCTGTGCCTTTAGCCTCTGGGTTTTCCATCGTGGGGCTCCAGCCCAGCCAATTCGGTCGACCTCGGCCCTTCCCTGGTCAACCGTCTTTGCGGAGAAGCACACTCCATTGCTTGTTACCAGCGATCCGAATATTGCCGAGATTCAAGGCCTCACAGGGAAGACCGTTTCGGTATCGGACTACGCGAACCAGCAGTACGTTCCCGATGCATCTTCACTTCCACCGGAAATACTGCACATATGCCGCGACATTCTTCGCGGAGATAAAGCTGCCACCGTGGATACGCAGATTATTGCGGGCGTTGCTCGGCTGGGAGCAGAGAATGAGACCAGGATCAATGTCCGCGCGGCACGAGATCTTCATTTTTCCGATCTGGATACAGACGATGACCTGATTTTTCTCGGTAGCCCCCGAACCGACCCATGGACATCACTGTTCGATGATCAACTGGATTTCCGATTCGTTTACGATGCAGCATCCCGGCAAGAAATCATTCAGAATGTTCACCCGCATTCCGGCGAACCGTTGCAGTATATTCCGACGGCGAAGGGCTTTGCTACCGGCCAATCCTTTGCCACTATCAGTTTTATCCAAAAAACAAATCATGCTGGGCACGTGTTGATCTTGGCCGGTGAAAACGCAGAAGGCACAAAGGCTGCCGGGGAGCTGGTGACAGATCCATTGAATTTGTCATCTGCGCTTAAACGATGCAGCATTCACCCCTCTTTCATTACTTCGAATACCGCCCAACAGTTCCAGATACTTATCCATCTGAGAATGATGGCGGGATTGCCTACAGCCTTCGATGTTGTGGCTTGCCACCTTCTTCCCTGAAACAAGGCCGGCAAATTTTCGAAAGCAGAATAATTTCACGACGATTACGCAAATTCCTCTGCTACAGCCTCAAATTACCCCCAACGCACGTTTCTGACCATCCAAATTTACGCTCGCTTTTAGCGAAGTCAAGCTCGCCT
This sequence comes from Edaphobacter sp. 4G125, assembly GCF_014274685.1. NCBI lineage: Bacteria > Pseudomonadati > Acidobacteriota > Terriglobia > Terriglobales > Acidobacteriaceae > Edaphobacter > Edaphobacter albus. Next base: position 1,670,090 of record NZ_CP060393.1, on the reverse strand, counting down.
ACTGTTAGGCGCGCTGCTACAAAGAGGGCATCGCTGCATGCTTTTGTATGGATGCACGTTAGAGGACGTTTGTAGCGTTGCGAAAACCTCCCGAGCGTGAGATAGCCTGGCACAAACTAGATTTTCTTCTAAGCTCTGCTGCGCGAAATAGGAAATAAATTGCCAAAGCATCGTTCTTCAGTCGGTTGCATTCCACGCGGGTGGGTTATTCGGTGCGCGTGGTTGAGCTGTCTCGCATTCATCTTTGGAATACCGCCCAGTTCTTCGGCAAAACCAAAACCTTCGGATTTGGAAGGTAAAGTGTTGGTGGGATATCAGGGATGGTTCCGCTGTCCGGGTGACGGTTCGCCTGCTAATCAGTGGAGTCACTGGTCGAGGGGTGTCCCTTCGCCTAACACGATGGCCGTCGATCTCTATCCTGAGACCAACGAGCTTAAGCCTTCTTCACGATGTTTGCTGCCAGGCGTCACTATAAATGGCAAACCTGCCTATGTTTTCTCTTCCTTTTCTAAGGATACCGTCGAGAAGCATTTTGAATGGATGCGCACTTATGAGATCGATGGCGTCCTGCTGCAGAGGTTCATCAATTCAATTCATTCGCAACAAATGGAAGGAGATACAGTCCTCAGGAACGTCCGCTCCGCAGCAGAAGTCAATGGGCGGCTCTTCAGCGTTGAATACGATCTGAGCGGAGCACATCAAGAAACCGCCCTGAAGCAACTGCAAGACGACTGGGGGTATCTCACCAAAGACCTAAAGGTCACCTCGAGCCCTGCCTATTTGCGAGATCATGGAAAACCTATCGTTGCGATCTGGGGACTCGGGTTCGGTGATGCCGACCATCTTCAGGATCCGGCACTTGGACTCAGAATCGTCAAATGGTTTAAGGACACGGCACATGTCCGCGTGATAGGTGGCGTTCCGGCGGGGTGGAGAACCTTGAGCGCAGACAGTTCCTCGAATTCAGGGTGGGCAGCCGTCTATTCCGCACTCGATATTGTTCAACCCTGGTCAGTAGGAAGATATCGGACTCTCGAAGGCGCAAATCAGTGGAAAGAGACTCACCTGATTCCCGATCTTGTCCAAACACGCAAGCAAGGCCAGTCTTATATGCCAGTGATTTTCCCTGGCTTCTCTTGGCACAACCTAAATCGGAATTCAGCAGAAAACCAGATTCCCCGACTAGGAGGCCGTTTTCTATGGAAACAGGCTTTCAACGCAAAAACCGCTGGCGCCACATTTGTAAAAATCGCGATGTTTGACGAAGTGAACGAGGGAACTGCGATCTTCAAAGCGGCTCCGTCTCGCAAAGATGCGCCAAAGCCCGGCTTTTGGTTGACTCTTGATGCAGACGGAGAGACTCTGCCCAACGATTGGTATCTAAAAATTTCGGCAGCTATCTCGCAGATGTTTCATGGAACGGCTCCTCCCACGGAGCAGATACCAATTCGGCCAGCTACGGCTCTCGGTATTGCAAAGACTGCACAATGAATGAAAGCCTGGTTGACCGCTCCACGACCCATTGCACGATCCATTCTTAGTATTCCCTGCTCCGGTTGGCTATTTTCCTTCGACCGATGAGGACACATGAGGCAGATCGACCGTTAGAAACAGATCTATCTTTATACCACAGAAAATAAAAGACTTATTGCGACGTTAGAAAGATCGCTAACGTTGACATGACTCTCCTGTCTCGCGCTCAAATGTTGGAGTTCTGTAAACACGACAATCAATCTTCTTAGGAACAAAAACGTGGGTCGACTTTAGGAGGAATTAATGGTGCAGATCGGTCTCAGGCAGCGTACCTGTGTGGGCAAGAACCCAATTGTTGGGAAAACGAGTGCAAATGGGCGGATTCAGTTCGATATCATGGCAACTTTATCAATGCTTTTAGTTCTCATGGCATTCACCAAACTAGCATTCGGACAAGCTGAACAGGGCACCATTACTGGAATAGTAAGAGACGCATCGGGCGCGGTAGTCGCCAGCGCTAAGGTAACAGCTCTTGAAATGTCCACCAAGACTCTTACATCGACTGTATCGAATAGCAATGGCTATTACACTATTCCGTATCTGGCTCATGGGACCTACGACGTCACCGCAGACGCACTTGGTTTTTCAAAGACGGTTGTTACCGGGGTAAATCTCACAGTTAACCTGAACACAGCCGTAGATCTCACTTTGAAGGTAGGCGGAGTTTCACAGCAGGTTACTGTTCAAGCTAATGCGATTCAGCTGGAAACAGAAAATTCACAGCTAGGGCAGACATACAACAGACAGCAAATTATCGCGATACCTGGCCGTGGCGGTTACAATCTGGATCTTTTGTCGCCAGGCGTTCTACCGGAACAGAATTCCGCCCTTCAAGCACAGATTAACGGGGGAATGGCAAATACCAGCAACGTACTGCTGGATGGAGGGACCCAAGTAAACAGTTCAACCGGAGATATAGCGCTGACCCCGCCAACAGAGTCCATTGGAGAATTCAAACTCATCACCAACAATTTCTCAGCGGAATATGGAATGTCTGGTGGGGGTATCATTACCGCCACGACAATGTCTGGGACGAATGACTTCCATGGAAGTGCTTATGAATACAACAGCAATACGCTCTATAACGCAAACGGTTGGTACCGCAACAGCGTGAAGTTGCCCAGAGCACCGGTACACAACAATTTATTTGGTTTCAGCGTTGCAGGCCCACTAGAGATTCCCAAAATATACCACGGCAGAAACAGGACTTTTTACTTCTTCAATATCGAATGGAATCCAAGTGTTTCACCCGATGCAATTCAGGCTTCCGTGCCCACGCAAGCGATGCGTATTGGAGATTTTTCGGGTCTCGTCGATCAAAGCGGAAAGCAGATCAAGATTTATGATCCCACGACCACCACCCTGGTTCCAGGACAAACAAACAAGTGGACCAGAAGTCAGTTCTCCTGCAATGGGGTTCTCAATGTCATTTGCCCGGGGCGAATCAACAGCATTGCGCAGAAAGTTCTTTCTTATTACCCCTTACCAAACACAACTGGAATTGAGGGTATCTATAACAATTACGTTGCTTCGCCTAGCCGCACTACAAGCAAAGACAATTTTTTTGCTCGCGTAGATCAGAATATTGGCGCCAATCACAAAGCGTTTGTGCGTGTAGGCCGCGCCTCTTCAAAGGCCAGTACTCCAACCGTCACACTTGCATTCCCGCAAGCTGGCGGGAATGGAGATCCAGGAACCTTTCTTAACACTGCATGGACAGGAGTCGTCAGTGATACGTGGACGATGCGCTCAAATCTCGTGGGCGAATTCCGCGGCAATTTCAATCGGGTACTGAACCAAACTCAAATGTATAGCCAAGGCTTTGACGCTGGCAGTCTTGGTTTTCCTGGCTCATTCGTAAGCCGTGTCGCAACACAGATTTTTCCAGCCTTCACCATCTCGGATGAATCCCCTTTAGGGGCGACTTCGTCTTCTTACTTCAACGATGCTGAAGGAAGCTACGAAGGACAAGCACATTTCACTTGGAATAAAGGCGCACATACTCTGAAGACCGGAGTCGACTACCTCTTCGTCTACTTCAACGAATTTAGACCCACTTGGCCGGCGGGAAACTTCTCTTTCAGTAGGGGATATGTGCAAGGTCCTGATCCCAGCGTCTCGTCCGTTAACTCCGGGTGGGGATTCGCTTCGCTCCTTCTTGGCGTTCCCAGCGGCGGACAGATTACTAAAGACCCGTCACTGACGGCCTCGCAGAAGAATATCGCCAGTTACCTCCAGGATGACTGGAAAGTAGTGAACCACCTTACCCTGAATCTCGGGCTGCGCTATGACATCCTTACAGGATTCACTGATCGTCATAACCAGTTTGCATGGTTTGATCCTACGAAGCCGGATCCAGTCCTTGGCTTACCGGGTGCTCTGCAATTTGCCGGAGTCGGAGGTAACCCCAGAAATCAGACGGACACAAAGATGACCAACTTCTCACCGCGTCTTGGGTTCGCATGGCAAATCGGACAAAACACGGTTATTCGTGGGGGATATGGAATTATTTATACCACCAATACTGGTGGCTCAGTCCTTGGCTCGGGACCACAGGCTTCGACAAGCGTTTATCTTGGCCCGCCCTCTCCAGCTCCGAATACACCACCTCCTGGAGGCACGCTTAACAATCCCTTCGCCTCGGGGTACCTTGATCCCCCCAATTATCTCGTTGGACAAGGAATCGGCGACCCCTTCTGGCCCGGCACACTTCCCTATCTCCAGGACAGAACCTTAAGTGTGGAAAGGGCGCTCACAGGAAATACGGTGCTCACGGTCGCGTATGCAGGATCGCGCGGCTTGCATCTCTGGTATAGCCTTCCTCGTAATGTGGCTCCGATTAGTGCATTGAGCTATGGTCCCAAGCTCTACCAACAAGTCCCGAACCCTTATGCAGGCAAGCTTCCTGGGTCGCTAGGCGCACCGACAATTCCATTCAGTCAGACGCTCGTTCCATTTCCTCAATACACAGGAGTCACCTGGAGCCGCGATCCAGTCGGGGATTCGTACTATGACGCCATGACGGTACAGTTACATCACAGAGATGCGCATGGACTCTATTTTCAGATTGCCTACACACTTAGCAAGGATATTAACAATATTAACGAGCGCTATAACGGTCGTGGCGGCGCAATCGTTGACCCCAATAACCTTGCAAGAACACGTGGGTTGGCAGAGTACGATCGTCCACAGTTCCTGAATATCAACTATATTTACCAACTGCCCTTTGGCCCTGGACATCGTGTACTTGGCAGAGGTCTTGCCTCAAAGATGATTGCTAATTGGCAACTTGCTGGCGTAACAGCATATGGAAGCGGACTCCCTATCGTTATTACCGCTCCTAGCAATACATATCTTCCGGGAATAACAGCGGTAGCAGACCGACTTCACGATCCTCACCTTAAGACGGGCCAAACTCCACAACGCTGGTTTGATACCACTGCATATGCGATTCCAGCCAGCTTTACAGTGGGTACGGGAAATCGCATTGAGCCTGACCTCCGGGGTCCAGCCTATGGACAATGGGATATGGGGTTAGCGCGAAAGCAAACATTTGCAGATCGTGTAACGCTCGAATTACGTTTTGACGCGCTTAATGTCTTCAATAACCGACAGCTTAGCCCACCCAATGGCAGTGTTACTGGCGGAACCTTTGGGCAAATCACAGCGAGTGGACAAGCTCGCAGTGGTCAAGTCAAAGCCCGATTGACCTGGTAACCATCGCAAAAAACTTGTGGAGGAGTAAGAAACGTCAACCTTGGCTCTCCATCAGGATGATGCGGAATCTTGGAACCATCCTGATGGTTGCTTCACATAGCGATCAATCATCCTATTGTCGGAGGATTTCTTGCGAGTTTTCAATACCCTATTTACCTCTGGTCGTGTGGCACAACCACGGCCGTTGTTTCCCTGCTGGTGTTCCCAGAGAAATCGCGGCTTTGTATTGTAATCGTGTAGATTCTGCCCGATCCCTGCCCCATACGTTCAGCCTGCAGATTGACCGTTAGTGGACCGGGATATCACATAGTCACGACTGCTACCATCACTGGGCTCATTGGTGGTAACAGAAATAATGCTCGTGCTCGGTGTTGGATCATGCTCATCATCATTTATGATGTAGCGTTCTTGGCTTGCTTGCAAGAACCCTACAAATGGGCATGACCAATCAGACAGCAACGTTAGTGCCCAGCCTAACGGATCAGTAAAATGCTGAAAACATTGCTATCAGGATGGGTCGTAGACGCTAACGGTGCCTACCCGTAGAGTGTGGTACGAAGTTTGACGGACATGCTGCGATGCTAGAATAGGCTGGCTCTCATCCTGGGAAGTCAAATGCTAGTCACCCGGTAATCCCATGCATCCGATCGATGAAAGAGAAATCGAACTCCAGCGCATCGCGGGGTCCAAAGAGATTAGCGCTCAGTTGCAGGAGCATCTCCGTCAGATTGTGGAAGGTGCCGCATTCCGAGGCAGCCAGCGTAGCGGACAGTTTCTGCGCTATATCGTGAACCAAGCCGTCGCAGGTCACTTCGAATCCCTGAAAGAGCGCATGATCGGGGTCGAACTCTTCGGTCGTTCCCCGTCCTACGACACCGGCGAAGACGCCATCGTCCGCGTGACAGCGAGCGACGTTCGGAAACGACTGCTCCAGCATTACGGTAAATACGGAACAAATGGTTCATTCCATATTAGTCTGCCAACGGGAACCTATGTTCCAGAGATCTATTTCGAGACGGCAACGAAACCCGAGATCCTCGTTACGCTTGCCGAACCAGTTCCTCAACCTCTCGTAGCCGTTGCCACTGAGGTGGTGACCCCAGTCACTGGCTCTCTGGCAAACCCCGCCAACAAACTTCCCATTGATGTTCCGCTAAGCCGTTCCCTAGTTCCCTGCGGCAATGGCTCATCTTTGCTGGCATTGTGTTGGCCTGCATCCTCGGGGCAGTTGTATTTATTGGAAAGCATTCGTCGCCGACTGGCTCAACTTCACAACTCATACCTCCTTGGTCGATTCTTTTCCGTTCACCGCATCCGATCTGGCTGATCACCAGTGATCCGAATATCGCTGAGATTCAATTCCTGACGAGGCGGGCCGTTTCCGTCTCCGATTACGCGAACCACAACTATGTACCGACACCAAACGATCTGACACCTGAAGAAGACCGGCTTGCGCGCAACGTTCTCATCGGGGACAAATCAGCTGCTGTTGATGCCCCCATAGCTGTGCAGATTGCCGAGCTTGCTCAGGCAAACTCTCGCCGAATCAATGTGCGTGGAGCTCGCAATCTTCAGCTGGCTGACATTCAAACCGATGACAACTTTATCTTCCTCGGAAGTCCCGTCTCCAATCCATGGACATCCATGTTCAATGATCAGTTGGACTTTCGTTTTGTCTTCGATCCAGTCCGCAGATCGGAGCTTATCCAGAACGTTCATCCCCAAGCCAACGAACAGGCAATCTATACTCCCACAGCCATGGGCTGGGCTACGGGAGATTCGTTCGCGATCGTGGCATTCCTTCCGAACCTGGATCAGGTCGGGCACGTGCTCCTGATTGCCGGAGCGAATAGCGAAGGAACTGAAGCTGCTGGCCGCCTTGTTGCTGACGTGCAACGCATGAGGTCTATTTTGCTGAGCTGTGGTCTAAAGAATGGAAGAGCCGCGCAACATTTTGAACTACTCCTCCACCTCAATACAATGGCCGGTTCGCCGAGGCATGTCGATATACTCGCCTGCCACGTACTTTAGGCCGACTATCCACAAGAGAATTCTGACGCTGTTCAGAGATATCAAGGGCGCAGTTCTAACAATTGCGACAGGTGCATCCGTCTGAAACCTTGCGCGATCGAACCGTCACTTCAAGCAGAACGTATTGATCGCTCAAACCACGGAGCTGATCACGCTGCTCAAGCGACAGTGCAACATTAACGATTTCTTGGTCAGTCGGAAATCGCGGCCTTCTCGATGTAAGTAGAGCGCCGCGTCTTCGTCTCGGCCTATACGAGGGAAGCCAAACCTGGCACATGGCATCCGACAGTAAACAGATGAGCAGGTTTGTTCGCTACTTTCGATGATGACGATGCTTGTGGGCTGCCTTCTGCAAGAGCTGGAGAGGCTCCAACACCAATCAGCATCACAAACATCCACCAGAGAACAATATTTGCTCTCATTCTGAATCGCGCTTACCTCAAATCCCGCATTGAATGCATCACTGGCCTGCAATTCCGCTAGTTCCGTGATGGCATGGCTACGGTTATGTCGATTGATGGCACGTCTCCCCTAAGATGCTCCAACACGATTCGCATGTCGCAGGCGAAGCGGTCGGCGCTTGATTCTCTATCTATCAGACGCTCTGTTTCGAATGATTTTGAGTTTGAGAGTAAACGAGTGAGTTACGACACAAACGCATCGCAGAATTCACACACGCTATATATATGTGCCACAAATTATTGATTCTATGGTGGAGCTGAGCGGGATCGAACCGCTGACCTCCTCGTTGCGAACGAGGCGCTCTCCCAACTGAGCTACAGCCCCTACTCGGTACACAAAATCGCTGTTTGGGAACAGCTTCTGGCGCCAAATCGACTCTCTAAGTGTATCAGGGAGGAGGCGTTCCCTCAAAACAATCCATCGTCCCCATCTTCGTCCGCCAATGGCTAAATGTATCCGAAAACGCTTTCACTTCCAGTGAACCGTTCCGGTAATCTCGGTTCCCGCCATCAGAGGCTTCTCCACCTGGTGCCAGATCTCGCCGTTCTCTTCGACGATTCCGAAAACCGGCACAATCAGTTTTGCTCCACTGCGCGCGATCGCTTCCAGCATCCCCGTTCCTCCCGGGGAGAACTCCGTTCTGTCCAGCAGGAGCTGCCATCGCTGTCTGCCACCAACGCGACTCTCTTCACGGATATCTAGCACTATTGCAGAAAAGCTCACGACGCCACCACTCCTGCCAGAACTCCCTGCAGCGCTTCCATCTCGCGCGGGCTTCCCACACACAGTGGAGTTCGCTGATGAATCCCCTCAGGCCGAATATCCAGAATTCGCTCCGTCCCATTCGTTGCCACACCTCCTGCCTGTTCCGCGATAAATGCCAGCGGATTTGCCTCATATAACAGTCGTAGCTTGCCCTTAGGCTGCTTCAACGTCGGCGGATAAAGGAAGACACCGCCCTTCAGCAAAGTGCGATGAAAATCCGCAACCAGGCTCCCGATGTAACGCGAGCTGTATGTCTTCTCTAGCTTCCCTTCGCGCAGCATCGCAATGTATGAGCGATACTCCTCCGGCCAACCTGCCGCATTCGCCTCATTCACCGAGTAATAGCTTCCCTGCTCCGGCATCTGCATCCTGTCATTGCTCAGCACAAATGCGCCGATCTTCGGGTCCAGCGTAAAACCATACACTCCATTGCCTGTCGTATAGACCAGCACCGTCGATGGCCCATAGACGACATAGCCAGCGGCCACTTGTCTAAATCCAGGCTGTAGAATCGACTCCTCCAGGGTGCCCAATTCCGAAGGCATACGCCTCAGGATGCTAAAGATTGTTCCGACATTCACATTCACATCGATGTTGCTCGATCCATCCAAGGGGTCGAAGACGATGATGTATTTTCCAGTTTCAGAGTCGCGGTTGAAGGTCACCGGCTCCTCATCCTCTTCACTTACCAGGGCAGCAACGCTATCGCGCAGCCCTAGGCAGTGCAACAGCGCTTGGTTCGCATACACATCCAATTTCTGTTGTTGTTCACCTTGAACATTTTCCGCGCCTGCTGCACCCAACACATCACTCAGACCCGCCGCGCGAATCTTCGCTTCAATCATCTTGGTCGCCAGCGTAATACCGCTCAGTAACCAGCTAAACGTTCCCGTCGCCTCTCGTCCCGTCGACTTCAACAAATTCTGTTGCTGCTGCAAAATGTGCTGCTGCACCGTCGTAATCATTGCCATGTCGTTTTGCCTCACAAAAACAGCTCTACATTGAAGTCCAGACCTTGAAACTATCATCCGGGACAAAATCCCATCCACATTCACCCGATTACCGCACTTTCGCAGTGGCCGGCGCCTCTCCTGCAAGGATCGCCTTCGCCACGCGGCTGCCGACCTCATAAGCCGCTTCAAGCGATGCTTCGTAACCGGTAAAGGCAGCATGTTTCTCGCTGTTCGCACTTTGTTCCGCAGTCATTCCCTCTGGCTGGCGATCGAAATTACTTGCAGTTCTCAATAAAACGGCGCGATTCCAATCCGCTTTCCCCGATCGCGTCAGCGAATACAACACCACCATCGCACCGGAATCATTCATCGAGGTCGTTCCCATGCGTGCTCTTCCATCCGTCGCATACTGCACCCAACGATGTGCCCATGCGTCCATTTTTGCTCCGTGCCAGAAGGTCTCCGTCGCAATGTTAGCTCCAATCGCAACTTGCGGCGGCTGCTGCGCTTTTGCAAATCCCCTGTACCGTGCTCCCAGCGTTCGCATCGCTTCGTTCTGGGGAAGTTTCATATCCCTGGTTAGACCATAAGCCCACTCCAGCATCTTTGGATTCATCTGTACGACCGTACCTCGTGTATCGATGTGCGCCACGTCTCGCGCCCAGTTCCGCACATCATCCGCCGAGCCCTGCACCACACGCGGTTGCTCTCCAGGTCGGCTCTTATCGATCGCATAGTATCCGTCTTGCCAGTCCTTAGGCATCTCGCGAGGATCGATAAAGTGCAGTAGATCGCCGTTCACAACATAGTCTGTCCAAAATGCGGCTCCCAACGAGCCATCCTCCGGAGACACTCCCGCAATACCATTTAGGATCCAGTAGCTCTCGCGCAGATCAAAGCGCGAATCAGACCCCAAAGCCATCAGATTCACCGCAGGACGAATTTGCCCTGGCCCAACTACCACCACAATCTCTGTCCCATCCGCATTCGCACGGACTACATGCGTCATTCCCGGAACCTCAATCACGCGGTCCAGATGGTCCCGCTCGACCCACAACTGCGCCTCGCCTGGCCGGTCTCCCGTATCCTTCCCAACCTCAAAGTAAGTTACGACCACGACCTTCGGGCGAATTACCGGGGGCTCCGCGGCATAGGAAAGAGAGGAAAAGACAACGACGAACAAAGCGGCAACAACGCGCAAAAGTGACATTCCTATAGGCTACCGTGCATTGCACCATTCTTCGCTTTTCTTGATGTGCTCCTTCTTTTCTTTCGTTACAATTCCGCGCATGACTACAAGACGAAGCTTCCTCCTTGCAGCTTCAGCAGCCGCAGCAGCGCCTTCTCTGCCTCTTCAGGCCCAGCGCCCTCCTTCTGCATCTTCGGATATTAAGCTTCCTCCCGCCATCGCCGCTTTAACGGACCGCCGTAAAGAAGCCGTCCCCATCACTCTCGAAGAGCGCGAACACCGCATCGAGCGCGCCCGCGAGCTTCTGGCAAAAAACAAACTCGATGCGCTCATTATCTGCACAGGAACCTCCCTGACCTATTTCACCGGACTGCGTTGGGGCCAGTCCGAACGATTCTTCGCCTGGGTCCTTCCCGCCAAGGGGAATCCCTTCATCGTCTGTCCCAGCTTCGAAGAAGGTCGTGTACGCGAGCGCATGGAAGCTAAACCCGCCACGCTCCCGCAAGCGTCGGTCACGCGCGTCTACACTTGGCAGGAGAACGAAAACCCTTATTCCCTGCTCACCAAAGCCCTCAAAGAGGCGGGAATCTCCACCGGAAAGGTCGGCGTCGAGGAACGCACGCAGTTCGCCTTCTCCGATGGCACCGCACATGCCAGCTCCACACTCACCGCCGTCAGCGGAACTCCAATCACCGCGGGCTGCCGCGCCGTCAAATCTCCGGCAGAGTTGGCGCTCATGCGCCTTGCCAACGACAACACCCTCAGGGTCTATGAGGCCGCATTCAAATCCCTTGAACCTGGCATGACGAACCGTCAGGTCTCTGACCTTATCAGCGCAGGCTACAACCGCACCGGTTTCCCGGGGTTCGCCTCCTGTCAGGTTGGCGAGTACTCCGCGCTACCGCACGGCTCTCTTCAACCGCAGGTCATCCGCGAAAGCGAAATCATTCTGCTCGACGACGGCTGCCTCGTCGAAGGCTACCAGTCCGATATCTCTCGCTCTTTTGTCCTCGGTAAAGCAACCGACAAACAGAAGCACGTCTTCGACATCGTCCATAAAGCTCAATCGGCTGCACTCGCTGCCGGTAAGGCTGGTGCTCCCTCTCACACTGTAGATGATGCTGCGCGCAAAGTGGTTACTGACGCTGGTTACGGTCCCGGATACAAACACTTCACGCATCGACTCGGCCACGGCATTGGCATGGATGGCCACGAATGGCCCTACCTCGTCGGCGGCAACAACACACCACTCGAATCCGGTATGACCTTCTCCGACGAGCCCGGCATCTACATCGTCGGTGAATTCGGAATCCGCCTCGAAGACGATTGGGTTGTCACTCCCAACGGAGGTGATATGTTCACCCCACAAAGCCCCTCCCTCGAAGACCCCTTCGCAAAGGTATAAATTCGCAGAGGGATGCCTACGTTACCAACGCGAGCATCCCATCTTGATCTTTTAAAAGTGTCATCCTGAGCGAAAGCGCGTAGCTGCTGGAGTCGAAGGATCTGCGGTTCAGCTCCCCCATCGCCCCCCGTTCATCACATCCTCTCCCACCTCCCCGTCCCTTTCATGTACCCTCTTTCATTGCGGCCATAACTAACCGCATCGGAGCACCACAAAATATGCACTTGCGTGACGTTCTTTTTGCCCTCCTCTTTGCGATTCCACTCCATGCACAGGACACCCCAGCCATCCACGGCATTAATCCCTCCAGCATGGACACCTCCGTCCGCCCCGGCGACGACTTCTACCTCTACGCCAACGGAGACTGGATCAAGCGCACCGTGCTTCCGCCCGACCGCACCTCGCTCGGCGTCTTCAATCTCCTCGCCGACCGCAGCGACAAGCGTGTCGCGGAGATCATCGACGGAGCCGCCAAATCCAATGCAGCGCCCGGAACCGACCAGCGACGCATCGCCGATCTCTATCACTCCTATATGGATGAAACCGCGATCGAGAAAAACGGCCCTTCGCAACTCAAGGCTCATCTCGCGGAGATCAACTCTATCCACAATCAGCGCGATCTCGCTCGCGCTCTCGGTCTCACCGTGCGCGCCGATGTCGATGCTCTCAATAACACCAACTTTCACACCATGAATCTCTTCGGCCTCTGGGTCGCGCCCAGCTTCAACGACTCAGACCATTACACGGCCTATCTCATGCAGGGCGGCATTGCTCTCCCAGACCGCTCCTACTACCTCACCGACAGTGAGCACATGAAGGAAGTCCGCACAAAGTATCAGCAGCATGTTGCTGCCATGTTTCGACTGGGCGGCTTCGATCAGTCGGAGATGCGCGCCGATCGCGTCATCGCTCTCGAACACGCCATCGCGGAAAAGCATCTATCACTCGCCGAAAACGAAGACATCCATAAAGCGAACAATACCTGGACTCCTGCCGACTTCACCTCGAAGGCCCCCGGCCTCGACTGGAAGGAGTTTTTCCGCGCCGCTGGACTCGACCATCAAACCTCCTTCATCGTTTGGCAGCCAACCTCCTTTACCGGGGAATCCGCCCTCGTCGCCTCTACCCCAATCGACACCTGGAAAGATTACCTCGCCTTCCACCTGATGGAGACCTACGCAAACGGAATCTCTTCGGCCATCGCGGATGAGCGCTTCAACTTCTTCGGGAAGGTTCTCACCGGAACCACACAACAGCGCCCGCGCGATAAACGCGCCATCCTCATCGTCAACGGTTGGCTCGGCGATGCTGTCGGCCAAATCTACGCACAGAAATACTTCTCCCCTGAAGCAAAGAAGCAGGTTCAGGAACTCGTCGCAAACCTCCTCAGCGCCTTCCATCAACGTCTCGAATCCATCACCTGGATGGCTCCAACAACGAAGGCAGAAGCTATCGCCAAACTCGGCACTCTGCGTGTCTCCGTGGGCTATCCCGACAAGTGGCGTTCCTATAACGGTCTCGAGATCAAGTCCGACGATCTCTTCGGCAACTTCTGGCGCTCCAGCTTCTTCGAGTACCGCTATCAACTCTCCCGCATTGGCCAGCCCGTCGATCGTGGCGAATGGACCATGGAGCCCCAGACTGTCAACGCGGTCAATCTTCCGCTCCACAATGCGCTCAACTTCCCTGCTGCCATTCTTGAGCCGCCCTTCTTCGATCCTCAGGCTCCTGCAGCTGCAAACTACGGCTCCATCGGAAGCATCATCGGCCACGAGATCTCCCACACCTTCGACTCCGAAGGTGCGGCCTTCGACTCCAAGGGCCGCGTCCGCAACTGGTGGACTCCGGAAGACTTCGCGCACTTCAAAACAGCTACAACCGCGCTCGCCGCACAGTATGACGCCTATAAACCCTTCCCTGATCTATCCGTAAACGGCCGACAAACCCTCGGAGAAAATATCGCCGACGTCGCTGGCCTCGCAGCCGCCTTCGATGCCTATCACGCTTCCCTCAAAGGCTCATCCGCTCCCGTCGAGGATGGCTTAACCGGAGACCAGCAGTTCTTCATCGCCTTCGCGCAAAGCTGGGGAACTAAAATGCGCGACAACACCTTGCGCCAGCGCATTCTCACAGATCCTCACGCACCTGCTATGTACCGCGCGGCCACCGTCCGTAACATTGACGGCTGGTACACATCCTTCGATGTCAAACCAGGAGAAAAACTCTACTTAGCGCCAGAAGCGCGTGTCCGTATCTGGTAGTCAACATGCAAGCCTCAAACAGTTCGCTGACTACTGCTCTCCAAGGGAGAACGCTATTGTTTGAGGCGTTTCACAAGAAACTATCCAAGAAACATTTGTCCATCACCAACGGCTCGCTCGTGATGTCGCGCTGCTCTGTCTCACGTCCACGCGGGAACGCGCCCTTCGTGCGCGACCCGCGAAGGCGTTCCACCTCCACCTCTCCAATGACCTTCGAAATCCACTCCAGCGCATACGGCTCGCTCGCCTTCAGGAAGACCTTCGTCACGAACTGGCTCAATATCGCTTCCGCCGTAGACCGGGCCCGCATAGAACTCCCAGATCTTATGGCCGGCGTACGCCACTCCCTCATCATCTGGTGCAGGCCACGGTTGTTGAACGCTCCGTTACCCAGATCAGTCGCGCGATGACCCTTCTTCACACTCTCGTCTGTCAACCGGTAGCTGGTCTGCCGTCCACATCCGGCGCCGGTTCGATGCTGTCGCCAACACTTTCGCGAGTCAGTCCCTTCCTGTCATAAGGCTCATATTTCATTTACGATAGGGATCGTTGAGTCCCTTCTTATATGGGAAGGCCTTCCAATCTTGGGTAGCGAGCCCATTAAGATCCCACATCACCATGCCTTTGCGCAAAGTGAGTTCGGTAACGAGGCGGCTTGTGCCGGAGTGACGCGCTCCTGCAGAGTCAAGAAAGCCGAAATTGCCCTTCTCCAACTTGAATACAGCGATATCGGCCTCGGATCCAATGTCGAGATTGCCCAGTTCGAGATGGTTAATCTCACGGGCAGGAGCCATGGTTGACATCTTCACAACCTCCTGGATTGAAGATCCCAGAGCCATCATCTCGGAAAGGACGTTGGCCATATCCTTCATCCCGCCATTCATGCTACCCATATGGAGGTCTGTCGAGATGGAGTCGGGATAGAAGTGGGCTTTATAGGCTGCATCCGCAACAAACCAATAGAAGCTACCCGCACCAAAACCAATATCAAAATAGATTCCCTTCTTCCTGGCCTGCTCCATCACCGGGTTCAGCGCACCGTTATCGAGAACTTCTACGCGATGCCCGGCAAAACAGTGGGTATAGATATCGCCTGGCCGCAACTTCTGGCTAAACAACGCGTCGAGGCTGCGTTCTCCTTTCAGATAGCCGAAGTCAACCATGACGGGCACATGGGCCATATTCCCTGCTTTAACAGCATTCTCTACCGATGGCCAACCCTTTCCTGCGTAGTGAGCTGACTTGAAGCCAACGATCACTCCAGGGTTCTTCAGCGCCATCTGGGCTGCGGCGTTAGCATCCATCTCGGAGACATTGTCATCAAGGCCCATCTCCATGCCTCCACC
Source organism: Edaphobacter sp. 4G125 (assembly GCF_014274685.1). Lineage (NCBI taxonomy): Bacteria > Pseudomonadati > Acidobacteriota > Terriglobia > Terriglobales > Acidobacteriaceae > Edaphobacter > Edaphobacter albus. The sequence continues at coordinate 1,654,428 of NZ_CP060393.1, read as the reverse complement.
AACGATATTGAGAAAAGCCAATATGCGGGTCTTTGAGCCTTCTACGATGCGGCGCTTAAACTCAGGAAACTCCTTCCAACCAGTAGTTCCTGCGTCAACCATCGTAGTCACACCACTACGAAAGGAAAAAGCGTCTGGCTGAATACTGGCCTGCATAGGCGACCCTGGCGGCAGCCCTACACGGGGATAAATATGGACGTGAATATCGATCAAACCTGGAGTCAGATAGAGTCCAGTCAGATTTATGACCTTTCGGGCATCGGAAACTGAGATATTATCGGCAACACTCGCAATATGCCCATCTACAACAGCAACGTCCGTAACCTTGTCGACAAGGTTCTTTGGATCGATGACATGGGCGCCCTTGAGCAGAATGTCATACTTTGTTGCTGGTTGAGCCTCTAACATCGTAGGTGGTTGAGAGAACAAGATTAGAAACACGCTAAAAATTCCAGCAATCCGCTTCATGTCATCTCCTTAAAAATCGGGAAATATTCAGTAATATGTATGGCTTTTGGAAAGGCATCTATAAAACAAGGTATTGGAGACCGATTCACAACTCAGGAATCGATTTCTCCCTAAAAACTGATCAGCAGCCACACATTGGCGGCCGCCGATCAGGTATGGTCTTTAGAAGTTCAACTTGGCGGAAAGTTGCATGACGCGCGCACCCGTTGTTGTATAGGAGGTATTCGCTGTAGTAATGAAGCCGAACGAGGGTCCTCCAAATACTGTATTCGGGTTACCAGGGTTGGGATGGTTGAACAGATTGAATGCTTCAACACGGAATTGGAGGGCCATCGGTTCCCGTATCGGGAAGGTTTTGAAGAGAGAAAAGTTGGTATTCGCCGCGCCTGGCCCATAAATATCATTCCGATGAAGATTTCCAAAGGTTCCAGCAGCTGGATTGACATAAGCCGTAGCATCGATGCAGCTATTCCTTACCGAACCGCCACTGCCCGTAACTGTCTGCCGACTACAGGTTGTCTTTCCCTGGTGAGCAAAGTTAGGTCTCTGCGGAGATCCCACTCCACCTACATTGGCTATATTGGTATTTAGAGTGACATTCAGAGGAGCGCCCGTGCGAAGGTCCACGATAGCATTCGCCTGCCATCCCCCAAGCACCCGACGGATCATCAAGCTTCTGTTATCGAAGCCCGGTAATGCATACGAAACAATTCCGACGAAACGGTTCCGAATATCATAATTGGAGTTACCGTAGTCCAGTTTGAGATGTCCCTGCCACATGGCGGAACCTCCGCCGTTCGAATCGACGGTCGTATCCAGCGCGTGGGACCAGGTGTAGCTAAGTTTCGCATTCACTCCGTGATATACACGCTGGCGCAAAATAGCAGTGAAGCCATGATAGGTCGAGAACGCATCGTTCTTAATCAAGCGAATCTGCCCGATTGCGGGATTTGGGCGACGAGATTGCGAGAACGCAATCGGCGAGGGAGCGGGTTGATTGGGATAATAACTCTCATCTAAGTGGATGGTTCGCGATCCAATGTATTGGAGTTCGATACCCGCGTTGGACCAGAGCTCTCTTCCAATATCGACATTCCATTGATACATACGCGCCGTGGGTAAGTTAGGACTAATCGCGATATTCTGATATGGATTATTTGCCGGACCAGGCCAGGGTGCAGCAGCCGGAACGTTCGGGTTGGACAGAGTAAACGATGGTGTCGTGCCAAAACCAGCAGACGGAGTTACAGCCGCTGCATACGGATACGAGCCGAACGAGAGCGTATAGGTATTGAGTTGATTAGCGTTGTAATAGATGCCAGCACCACCACGAATTACAGTTTTATCCTGAACGCGGTATGCAAATCCGAGGCGCGGGCTAATATTGTCGTGGTTCGGATTTGTAAATTTGAACCCGGGGTAGCTGACTGCATTCTGTGCGGATGTCCCGCCAATTGCAGGAAATAGCGTAGTAAGTGTGGGGTCCATAATTCGGCCAACACCGTTGAGGCTGTAAGCTACCTGGGGCAGCTCATAACGAAGACCATACTCAACCGTTAGCTTCTGTGATACCTGCCAAGTATCTTGAACGAAGAATCCGTCGCGCCACTGTGCTACTTCTCCTTTACTTTGGAACTGGGGCGAAACATAGCTAGTTGGCGATCCTCCGATAAAAGCCGCCGCTCCATCGCCGGCCCCTGAGGTAGCCCCATTCAGTGTTTGATCAAAAGTAAACGATCCACGTGCAGCATTTGTGCCCATACGACCGATCGTAAATTTTCTGAAACTAACACCTGCCATAAGGTTATGTTTATTCAGGGCATAGTTGATCTGGTCATAAAAAGTAAGCTGGCGGTCGTCTTGGAACCAGTTTGTACCCGTTTGGCTGATGCCCTGATAGCCACTGATTGTCATATCGGTCAAACCGGGATTTGCATTGTCCACGTCAGCCGTAAAACCTGGGATCCCAAGATCTGACCCTGCCGATGTTTGGTGTGTTTGATATTGCTGATCCACGTTTTGCGTTATGAGAACGTTGAACCCGAACCGAAAATCGTTGATGAGCTTCGGAGTGATGATATGCGTGTATCCCAAAGCTCCATTTCGAGTCTTTGTAACGTTGTAAATAGTGTTCGCAAGGTTAACCGCCTGGGTGTAATTCGAGACTCCCTGCCAGGCGAACCTGCCAAAAAGTCTTATCTTCTCACCAATATTTTCATCCACCCTATCAACCGTAGAGTCGAGATTAACCATGCTGGGAAGATTTCCCGACCAGTTTGAGGTTATTCCTGGGCCAGTAGGTGCACTCAGATAGGGAAGAATCTTGGCAGAAATCGGATTTACGGGAATGATATTACCCGCATACTGTGCGGCCGGACAGGCATAAGTCGGAGCTGAGCATAGAGTGAACCTAGTGTTTGGGTTATAAAAGGTTTTATTAGTTAGCTCGCTGAAATCTCCGGCGCGCATCTTGTTGGTCATCACAGTTCCGATCGTGAACGCCGATTCGTGATCTCGAAGCCCTTGATACGAACCCATAAAAAAAGTCTTGTCTCTACCGTTGTAAAGATGAGGAAGAATCACTGGGCCGCCGATTACGCCGCCAAATTGGTTATAGCGGAGTTGGCTCTTCCTTGCTGTCGATGGTGCGAGCCAACTCTTCGCGTTAAAAGCATCGTTCTGGATGTACTCGAATACAGTTCCATGGAAGGCGTTGCTGCCGCTTTTGGTGACCATATTGATGTGGACTCCAAGATAATCACCATATTGCGCTGGATAATTTCCGTTTTGCGTCTGCACAGATTCAACAGCATCAGGATTCGGCGTGAGTGTGGTAGTCATGATGAGGTTATTCATCAAAGAGATTCCGTCGAGCGAGATGCTGTTGTTAATCGGCCGAGTCCCAGAACCACTAGCGCGTACTCCAGGAGGGTTTCCCGTCAGCATGGTACCGCCTGCGCTGATCGTAACGTTAGAGGCTGTGGCAGCAAGATCAAGTGGATTGCGTCCATTCAGGGGAAGATCTCGAACCATCTCCTGACCGACTGTCTCACCAATTAGCGCATCATCCGTCGAGATGACTGGGGTGTCAGCAGATATATTAATGACCGATTCGGTTGAGCCTGCCGCCAGGCTTACATCTGTACGAACTGCCACGTTGGTTGTGACCACAACGCCGGAAGTCGTCGAGGTCTGAAAACCCGATGAAGAAACCGTGACGTTATAGGTTCCGGGGCTGACGAATGGAATAGAGTAGTAGCCGTCCTGATTTGTTTTTCCTGAATACTGCACTTTGGTATTTTGATTAGTACCAACTACCAACGCAAACGGAATCACGCTTCCGGTTTTGTCAGTAACCGTTCCTACCAGTGAAGTATTGTTAGCAACCTGTGACCGCCCCAGAGAGACACTAAAGAGAATTACTGTGCAAAGCATCAGTATTTTAATTTTCATTTTCGAACTCCTTCAAGTACGGTAAGAACCCGGAATAAACTTCACCACTGTTGCAAAATTGCAAATGCAAAACGGCACAAACAATCAATTTTCGCGATTGACCGATTACAAGACGAGATGCACAGTCTGTCATCCTTTACTTGACCGATATGTGAATAGGTAGATAGACCTAGTCGGTCGGCCAATCGAAATGGAACATGCCTCGTTGCAAAGCGTAAATAGTTGCTTGAGTCCGATCGCGTGCTCCCATCTTGTCGAGCACCACAGAAACATGGTCTCTAACCGTTTGGGTTGTAACGTTGAGATGGTTAGCAATTTCGCTGTTCGTAAAGCCTTGAGAAATGCAGCGCAAAATCTCTGCCTCGCGAGGAGTAAGTTCCATAGCCGAGATCCGTTTAGACAGTCGGTCACGAACTAATCGCTGAAGGTATCGAACATTACGATTGACGCTCTCAATTGCATTAACCAGCTCTAATGCGCTTGCATCCTTGCACAAATAAGACATCGCTCCAGCTTTCATCGCACGGTATATGTCTTCCGAGCCGCAGTAACTCGAAAGAACAACAATGCGCGCAGGGCACGGCTCTTTCTGCAGGATCCCGATAACATCGAATCCACTCAGCCGAGGAAGACGCAGGTCAAGAACAACTACATCAGGTTGGAGCAATCGATAGAGTTCAACGCCCTGCTCGCCGTCTGAGCCTTCTCCAACAATTCGAATATGCGGATGTCCAGCAAAAACAGACCGCAAAGCAATTCGAGTGAGAAATTGGTCATCAATAAGAAGGACGCGGATTTCCTTCATGTGTATATTCCTTAGTTTTTGCGCATATATCCCCTCGGCGTATTTACACCGAAATTAGTAGCCAGCTTTTGAATTATCACTACGAAATGAACGGCTATCTCATAGCACCATTCGAATAAAACGGACCCTTGCGATAGTGGAAGCTCTGCCAGTCTTCGGCCGCAAGACCATTAAGATCCCAAACCACTTCACCCTTACGGAGAGTGAGTTCAGTTACAAGGCGACCTGTTCCATATCTACGCGCACCAGCAGAATCGAGAAATCCAAAATGACCATTCTCTAACCGGAGCACAGCGATGTCAGCCTCTGCTCCTACATCAAGATTTCCGAGTTCGGAATGTTTGATTTCACGAGCGGGATCCCATGTTGACATCTTCACTACATCCTGCAGGGAAGAGCCGAGTGCCATTAATTCCGACATCATATTGGTCATGTCTTTCATCCCGGCATTCATACTCTTCATATGGAGATCGCTCGAAATCGAATCAGGATAGAAACCAGCTTTGTATGCAGGATCAGCAACAAACCAATAGAAGCTGGCAGCGCCAAAGCCTAAATCAAAATAGATACCCTTCTTCCGGCCCTGCACCATTGCTGGATTCAGTTGGCCATTTTCGAGGACCTCTTCACGATGTCCCGAGAAGCAATGTGTATAAATATCGCCTGGTCGCAACTTATCAGCGAAGAGCACATTGATGTTGCGCTGAGGCGTAATCTTACCGAAGTCAACCATGACAGGCACATGCGCCAGATTCCCTGCTTTTACGGCATTGTCTACGGATGTCCAGCCTGGGCCTCCATAATGAGCGGACTTGAAACCAACAATCAAGCCGGGATTGGCAAGGGCCATCTGGGCTGCGGCGTTAGCATCCATCTCCGCAACGTTGTCATCATTTCCTGTTCCCATACCTGCGCCTACGATATTGAGAAAGGCAAGAATACGAGTTTTTGAGGTATTTACAACGCGCCGCTTGAATTCAGGAAATTCCTTCCAACCTGTACTACCAGCATCCACCATAGTGGTCACTCCGCTCTTGAATGAGAAGGAGTCGGGTTGAACACCCTCACTTGGCGGTGCTCCTGACGGGAGCACAAAACGTGGAAACACATGCACGTGAATATCAATCATTCCGGGGATCAAATACAGTCCATGCAGGTCTACTACCTTCCGCGCTTCGCCGTTCGATATATTGTCGTCAATACTGGCGATGTGACCATTTGTAATGGCCACATTTGTAACCCTATCGATTTGGTTCTTAGGGTCTATGACATGAGCACCCTTCAGCAAAAGATCGAATTTTGGTGATGTTGCTGACTGTGCTTGTAACAGACAAGGGAATGAGCTAACACTAATAGCGAGAAGGAAAAATCTAACAATTCGTTTCAAAATCGATCTCCTGAGAGAACCACGGTAAATTGATTTTTGCGGAGGCCCGGGGATTCTCAGCAGTCGGACTCGTCACACATTTGTAAAGCGGCCTAATTGAAATACAACGAACCGAAATGTGTCATCCGATTTGTGCCCTAGGCTTCAATAAGTCAAAATGCCTAGAAAACTAGGAGCAAAGTTGCTGTTTTAGTAACACATTAGTTGGTATTGCACATTCGTCTCACAAATTACGCCGAACCCACCTGCCCACTCTGCCAGTGACAATTGGAGGTGAAACTTCAGTGACGATTGCGGCAGATTGTCCGATTAGGGATGACGGGAGTGCCAGGCACTCCAGCAGAAAGACATAGAAACCAAGATTGAGTGGGGAGAGAGTGAAGCTAATTTCTCAGAAAGAGAGGCACGCTGATCATGCCGTCCAGTGCGGAGCGTGGCGTAGATGTGCTGGAAGCAATAGGTCGAACGCGGCACGCCTTGCGTGCCTTCACGCAGACTTGCGTTGCGCAGCAAACCGGCAATCAGCGAGATGTAAAGAGTCTTTGTGGGCCTGCCTGTGATGTCAATAAATACTCTGTCAAGCCCACATCTTATTAAAAAGTCGGTAAGCCGAACAAAAACAAACACATTCAGCCATCCACAAAGTGCTAAATCATTCCACTCGACCAGCTAAAATAGAACCATCAGACAAAGAGAAAGCCCGGGCACTCAAGCTCGGGCTTTCTCTTTGAGAATCTGCACTTTACAAAGTGTGCCTAGTGTTTTGAATACTTTACAGAACAAGTACGACTCTAAATCATTATTTATGAATACTTTGCTGGATATACAGGGGTTAGGGCTTCGGTAGCACTAGCACTTCGACTCCACTCGCTGCCGACGAATTCCGGTACACACTCTCCGTCGCCTTCACAAACTGCTCCGGCTTTGCAGTCGGAATATCGGTAAACGTCTGCGGGTTCCGATCAATCAGCGGAAACCACGAGCTCTGCACCTGCACCATGATCCGATGGCCAACTCGGAAGGTGTGGTTCACATCCGGCATCTCGCTATTGACCGTTGTGATTTTTCCTGGGGTAAGCGGCGTCGGCTTCTCCCATGAATCGCGGAACTTCGCTCTCATCGGTTCGCCTCGCACCAGCTGCTGATACCCTCCCATCACCAGTGGAGCAGCACCGAGAACGCGCTTATTGCCAGACTCGGTTCCCTCCGGATTGGAATAGTCATATGGATACACATCGATCAGCTTCACCACAAAGTCTGCATCCGTTCCCGTCGAGGCGATCTTCAGTTTTGGTCTCACCGGTCCAGAGATCGTCACATCCTCAGTCAACGGCTCCGATTCATAAACCAGCACATCCGATCTCGTCGTAGCGAACCGCTGATCATCGGCCATGTACCGCTGCGGAACCGTATCGGTCGGGTATCCAACAAATGGCACCGGATGCGCCGGATCGCTCACATACTCATCGACTCCCGTCTTCTCGGTCGGCGGATCGAAGCTCAGTTTGCCATCGGCATGGAAGTAAAGCGTCTTTGCTGTCGCCTGCTTCGGAGGCCACGCGTCGTAGGTTCTCCAGACATTGGTTCCTGTCTCGAAGACGTATGCCTTCGGCAATGCCGATTCGGGCTTGTCCTTCAAATAGTGTTCAAAGAACGGAAACTCAATCTTCTCGCGATAGAACACCCCGGTCTTCGCATTGAAGATCACATCGCCAAGATGATCCCCATCTCCGCGCGACCATCCGCCATGGGTCCACGGACCAACCACCAGCGTGTTTTGATTGCCGGGGTTGTATTGATCGATTGCATGGAAAGTCTTGAAGGGCCCTGACAAATCCTCGGCATCAAACCAGCCGCCGACCTCCATCGTCGCCGCATGAACATTCTTCATATGACGCGAAAGATCACGCTTCTGCCAGTAATCGTCATAAGCCGTATGCGCCAGCTGGTCGTGGAACAACCAGTTCTTCCCATCCAGATATTCTTTGCCAGTGTCCAGATTTCCCGTCGGTCCTGCAGCCAGTAGCATTGCATAGCTGTCAGGGTTCTCGCTGCTCGAAGCTTCATGCCCTCCAGATCTTGCAGCAGGGATGACTGGATTCTTCTGTGGGTAGAAGTTGCGATAGAACCCGTAGTTCGCGCTCAACATGAACGTACCACCGTGGTAGGCATCATCATTGAAGAACAGGTCCGACATCGGAGCCTGCGGACTCGCCGCTTTGATCGCAGGATGAGAATCAATAATGCTCGCCGAGGTATAGAAGCCCGGATAGCTGATGCCGGTGATTCCAACCTTGCCGTTATTGTTCGGAACATTCTTCAGAAGAAACTCGACCGTGTCATACATATCGCTCGACTCATCCACGTCCTTCGGCGATTTCTTATCGTCAATGTGTACATTCATCTCCTGGAAGACGCCCTCGCTGGCATTACGCCCCCGTGCATCTTCACAGACGAAGATGTAACCGGATTCCATCAATTCCCGACTCGGTCCGACTCGCTGCGGAAAGTTATCCACGCCATAAGGCCCGCAGCTATAAGGAGTCTTCGTCATCAGGAACGGATACGGCCCCGGATCCTTAAATGCACCCATCTTCGGCACATATACGGCGGCAAACATCTTTGCACCATCACGCATCGGAATGCGGTACTCGTACTTCGCATAATGTGTTCGAACAAAATCGTCAGAAGCAGCCGGAGCTTGTGCGATTGCACTTGAGATTCCCGTTAGAAACAAGCCTGCAGCAAAACAAAGCCCTGCTTTCATTCACTCACCTTCACGAGGAGGAGATTTGGACGTACCGTAGTCTACAGCAGTAGGCTCATTTCGCGACTGGAACTCCATCCAGATTGCTCAACCTTCCTACTGGATACAGCCCAATTCGATTCGCTGCATACCACGGAGATCGCTCGTAGAAGAACTCCAACCGAGCCTGTGGGCTTCCTGCAAACGCAGGATCGCTCGTAACCTTCTTCTCGAACTCTGCTTTCAGTCTTGGATCTTTCGCCATCATCTCTCGCGCCAGTTCTTCCAGCACGTAGGCTTCTCCGTACTCCTTCTGCTCAAAAATCGAGTCGAAGAAGCCCCACTGCATCGCCGAATCCGGAGCCGCCGGCTCCAACCACGCCATCGCGACCCGCGACAGCCTCTGGTTCAGCCTCACCACAACGGAACCAGCAGGAAAATCCAACTTCTCCCGCACCAGCACGCAACTGCCGAATTTCCCAGGATCGTGCTGAGCTTCCCCATTGAAAGTCGGATGCCGTCCTTCGAAGGGCGGCTCCTGCCATGCCATCCCTGCGCAGCGATAGGTCTCCACCGTCCCGCTCCACGGAGCCATCGTTCGCGTCATCTCCACCTGGTGCGCCGCCAACACGTCGACCACCTGCGTCCACTGCGCCGGAATGATGTATGCCGCCGGAGCAGCCGCCTCCGCCGTCACCTTATATCCTGTCTGCGCAGGCAGCGAAACGCTCCACGGCTCATGCGTATACCGCACCCACATCGCTCCTGAAACTGCACTCAGCTCACGCGTGTATTTGTAACCGCGAAACAGAAAGGGTGTCGTTTGTCCTCCCCACGCCAAGGCCAGAGGATACTTCACATTGCTCAACGGATGCGCGCCCATCGTTTCGGCCTCTCGATCCGCAGCCGCATTCAACGCGATCAGCTTGTCGGCATCGCGATTCACAAGCTCCATCAGCCCAGACAGGATCTCATAGTTTCCTGTCACACGCGTCTTGTAGTCCTTCAACATATGCAACTCGACAAGCATCCCTGGACGCCCTTCGAGGATCATGTAACCGGTGGAATACCGCGGGGGATTATCGTTAAATCCCAGCCCTTGTGCCGGATCGTTATCGTTCGCCAGCGTGATGTAGGTGGGCGAAGCTAGATGTCCGTGCTCATCGACATATCTCTCGAGTGTCGGCGTCGCCACATCATCGACCCACTTCGCCGTTGCCGTCGGAAGATTCGGCCCATCATCGATCGTAAAGGTCACGTCGTATTGATAGTCCGCTCCATCGGTCACGTGATCGTCGACAAAGAAGTCCGGCAGCCAGCGATGAAACATCGCCATAAATGCTCGCGTCTCGGGAGCATCGGCCTTCAGGTAGTCGCGGTTCAAGTTCAGGTTGGTTCCATTGCCGCGCCACCCCATCTCCTGCGGACCATCCTGATTGATGCGGTTATAGCGGCTCCTGCGTTCATGCCCATCGGCGTTATACATCGGGATAAACACAAATACCGCGCGTTCCAGCAGGCTGGCCTTCGACCTCGTGATCACCATGTCGCGCAACAGAGCCAGACACGCATCTTTACCATCCATCTCGCCTGCATGAATCGAATTCTGCACCAGAACAATCGGCCTCTTCGCCGCATGAATCGCGGCAGGATCAAAGACCCCATCGCGCGAAGCGATTACGATGTCCAGTTCACGTCCCTCGCCGGTCTTTCCGAAAGGCTCGATCTTCACCTGTCCCGGAGCCGCTACTTGCACGCGCTTCAGATAAGCCATCGTCCCTGCATAGTCCGGCGTAGTGGCATAGCAGTTCTTTTCCGCAGGAGTCGCCCACTCGCCTTGAACGGTACACGGTGCTACCGTCGGTGCATCTGTCAATCTTGGATGGGCCACCGTCTGCCCATACACCATACTCGCGATCGCTGCTACTGCTGCCACGCTCCACCGAATTCGCATCATTACCCTCGTACACACGCTAGCACCCTGCTTGCTCCCCTGACGGCAAAACTCTATCTTGGCTATATGGATCAGAACCTCTGGAACGCCGTCGACCGCTACCTCGCAGACACTCTTGTTCATCCCGATCAGCGCATTGAAGAGGCGCTCGAAGCCAACGCCTGCGCCGGCCTGCCTGCAATCGACGTCGCGCCCAACCAGGGCAAGCTGCTGCATCTGCTCGCCCGCGTTCAGGGAGCGCGCCGTATCCTTGAGATCGGAACCCTGGGCGGCTACTCCAGCATCTGGCTCGCCCGCGCGCTCCCCAAGGACGGTCAGCTCATCACCCTCGAGCTGAGCCCGAAGCACGCCACCGTCGCCCGCTCCAATATCCAGCGCGCTGGCCTCTCTTCGCTGGTGGATATCCGCGTTGGCCCGGCGCTCGACTCTCTTGCCGCGCTCCACGCCGAAAAACCCGCGCCATTCGACTTCATCTTTCTCGACGCCGACAAACCCAACAATCCGAACTATCTCGACTGGGCTGTGAAGTTTTCCCGCCCTGGCACCCTGATCATCGCCGATAATGTCGTCCGCGACGGCGCCATCGTCGATGGCAACAGTCGCGACGCCGGAGTCACCGGAACCCGTACCTTTTTAGAACGCCTCGGCAGCCACCCGCAACTGGACGCCACCGCCATCCAGACCGTTGGAGTAAAAGGCTACGACGGCTTCGCCATGGCAATTGCGAAATAAACTTGGTGGCCGCGGATGACCGCGGCCGCAGTGGTATTAGGTTAGATCGTCTGTATCGAAGGCCGGACGCTTTCGACCCAGCGCTGACATATCGTGCGCCCCACCGACCAATCCTTTGACGACCTCATCGATATCGTCATCCACATCCGCCGTTGCAGTCAGCTTCGCCGGAGGATCGACCAGCTTCACACTCTCCAGCAGCACAGCGGCATGAGCAACGGCCACATGGTCCTGATTAAGCCCTTCCGGGGTCTTCGCCTTAATCCCTACTTCCCCCGGCTTAACCCCGAGCAGCTGGGCTACGCGCTCCCTCAACTCACCGGCAATGGGCACAATCTTCGGCTTTGCCATCACCAGCACAGTATCGATATTCACGATCTTGTATCCCGCTGTCGCAACCTCTTCAAGAGCCGTCCGTAAAAAGATGTCGGACGCCGCACCTTTCCAACGCGGATCGCTCGGTGGAAAGAATGTCCCGATATCCCCTGCAGAAACCGCGCCTAGCAACGCATCCGTAATTGCATGCAGCAACACATCGCCGTCCGAGTGCCCTGCCAATCCTTCGGGATGCTCGATCGGCAATCCACCAATCACCAACGGCACACCCGGCTTGAATGCATGTGAATCAAACCCATAACCAATTCTCATGCTCATCGCGCACCTGCCTGCTTCAAATAAAACTCCGCCAACTCGATATCTCCCGGCTGAGTGATCTTAAAGTTCTTCGCCGATCCCGGCACCACAGCAACCTCAATCCCAGCACGCTCCAGCAAGCTTGCCTCATCGGTTCCTGCAAAACCATCCGCTTCAGCTTCGGCGAAAGCACCCCTCAGCAGTCCGACACGAGCACCCTGCGGAGTCTGAGCTAGCACAACCCGCTCACGCGGAATCGTCGCCGTAATAATTGCCCCCTCGGCTGTACGTTCTACCTGCTTGATCGTATCGACTGCAGGCAAACCCACAATCGCAGCACCATGCTTCTCGACTGCCTCGATCGTCCGTTCAATCGTCGCTGCATCGATCAGCGGCCTGACAGCGTCGTGCACCAGCACCAAATCCTCGTCTGCCGACTCCAACGCCGCCAGCGCGTTTCCGACCGACTCCTGCCGGGAGTCGCCACCCTCAACCACTCGCACTCGCGGTCCAAGGGCAAATTCCTTGATCTGCGCCTCTACACGCTCGCGCTCCGAGGCGCGCACCGCCACGCACACGACATCCACACGCGGCACTTCCAGAAACGCCCTCAAAGAACGCACCAGAACCGGCACGCCGCCGATGCTCAAAAACTGCTTCGGAGCAGCCCCATGAGTTCCGGCAGCCATCCTCGTACCGATGCCCGCTGCCGGAAGAATGACAAAAACTCGCATAACCGCGAAGTATACAAGATAGAACGGTTAAATCGTATACAAGGCATGGCTCGCTCAATCCTCAAACGCTGACTCTCCACCCAGATCCAGCATCATCTCATTCGAAGCCTTGAACCCATTCCTCTCGTAGATCGGCCGTCCCGCTAAAGATGCATGAAGGATCACCACTTTGATCCCTCGTGTTTGCGCTGCCTCGACCGCCCTTCTGACCAGCCCGTGAGCCAGCCCTTGCCCACGCATCTCAGCTGAGACATAAAAGTTTGTCAGATATGCTCTCTGCGGATTCAGGTCACGCCAGTGCGGCAGAAAATCCATGAACCACACTCCCGCACCTGCTACCACCTTTTCACCATTAGAAACAATCCATCCGAGATAACGGCCATCCACCAGCCTTTCTCGCACCCACGGAACGAAGCTTTCCTTCATCGCCTGCAACTGCTCCGCGCTGCTATCGCCCATCTCTGCAAACATCTTGCGCCGATGTTCAGCAATCAACTCCGCATCCTCTACCGTTGCAACTCTCGTCTCGAACATTCTTCAATGTATAGAAATCAAAACATTTCTGTCTTCCTGCACGAGTAATAATGACTCTGTGTCGCAATCCGTATCTCCATCTGATCAGTACCTGCATCAGCTGAAAGCTCGCGAACTTCGGGTCGCGCACCTTGAAGCAATTCACATCCGCTTTGGAAACCTTCGTCTTCTCCTCGTTCTTGCTCAGATAGCTGTCCTCTGGATCTATCTCCGCTCCCACAGCTTCGCTCTCGGCTGGGTTGCGTTGCCGGCTCTGCTCTTCATTGCTATCGCCGCCTATCACGCAAAGATCCTGCACCGTCAGGCCATCGCCAAACGTGCTGTCGACTTCTACAACCAAGGCATTGCTCGCATCGAAGACCGCTGGCATGGCCTTGGTCAGCGCGGAGACCGCTTCGACATCTCTAACCATCTCTACGCCGCCGATCTCGACATTTTCGGACAAGGCAGTCTCTTCGAACTTCTCTCCGTCGCGCGCACCCGCATGGGCGAGGACACTCTTGCCTCCTGGCTGCTCGAACCGTCTTCCCTCGATGCGATTCACCAACGCCATCAGGCCATCACCGACCTTCGCGACCGGCTCGACTTTCGAGAAGAAATGGCTACCTGCAGCAAAGAGCTCCAGGCCGCGGTCCATCCCGATGCATTGATGCACTGGGCACAATCTCCCCTTCAACTCACTAACCTTCTTGTCCGCTGGCTCTGCCTCATTCTCGTCGCCCTCATGATCGCAACAGCGATCTTCTGGGGAACAACTGGCCAACGCTCTCCCTTCTTCATCGTCCTTTTACTCGAAGGAATCGTTGTCCTACTCCATCGCAGCAGAGTCCAGTCTGTCCTCCATCAAACAGAACATGCCTTTGCCGATCTCAAACTGCTTTCCTGTCTGCTCTCACGCATCGAAAAGGAAACCTTCGACTCCCCAGTCCTCAAGGAACTGCAAAGGAGTCTCTCCACCCGTCAGATCACCGCCTCTCACGCCATCGCTCGCCTCGATATCATCGTTCAGTACATTCAATCCCTCGAGAATCCGCTGATGCGGCTGATCGACATCCCTTTTCTGTATTCCGTTCAGCTTGCCTTCATCGCCGACTCCTGGCGGGGGCACTTTGGCGCTGTTGTTCCGCAATGTCTTGCCGCCGTGGGTGAGATGGAGTCCCTTCTCTCACTCGCAACCTACAGCTTCGAGCATCCCTCCGATCCCTTTCCGCAATTTCTCTCCAGCGCCCCTCATTTCCAGGCTACGGGTCTCGGACACCCACTCATTCCCGATGCGCGCTGTGTTCGCAACGATCTGGCTCTTACCGGCGATCACAGAATCCTTCTCATCAGCGGCTCAAATATGTCTGGCAAAAGCACTCTGATGCGCGCTGCGGGAATCAATACAGTGCTCGCCATGGCCGGAGCGCCGGTCCGCGCTCATTCGCTTCAGCTCACACCCCTACGCATCGGCGCCAGCATTCTTGTCAACGACTCCCTCCAGAAAGGCAATTCCCGCTTCTATGCTGAAATCACACGCCTTCGCCATGTCCGCGACCTAGCAAATCAGCAGCCTCCGCTCTTCTTCCTTCTGGATGAGCTGCTGCAAGGAACCAACTCGCGTGACCGTCTCATCGGGGCCCAGGGCATCGTGAACTCGCTGCTTGAAACATCTGCCATCGGCCTCATCAGCACCCACGACCTCGCTCTTACGCAACTTCACAGCAATCTCATCCACAACATGCACTTCCAGGACGAGATCGACGACGGAAAGATGAAGTTCGACTTCATTCTCCGCGATGGTCCTGTCACCCGGAGCAATGGAGTTGCTCTGATGCGTCTCATCGGACTAGACGTCTAAGTCTGGCATTTCGACCACAGCAGAGGACAGTTTTATCGTCCGCTGCGAAGTTGAGAAATCTACTTCTCTACCCACCGCTCGAATTAAGATGAAGACTCATGCCAACTGCTCTCCCCTTCAGCCGCGACCACATCCAGCCTGGCAACCGCCTCTGCGTCGCAGTCTCCGGTGGAGCAGATTCCGTCGCTCTCCTTCTCGCGCTTCACGAAGCCAATACGGCTAAACGTGACGCTCTCGGAGTCGGTCTCTCCGCCGCCCATGTTCACCACGGCATCCGCGAAGCCGCCGAATCCGACGCTGACCTGGCTTTCGTACAAGATCTCTGCATCCAGCTCGACATCCCTCTCCACATCCATCGCGCCGACGTCCCGGCCCGAGCTGCCGAAAACCGCGAGACCCTCGAAGAGGCCGCACGCGAGGTTCGTTACGCCTTCTTTCGCACTCTCATCGCCTCCGGTCACGCCGACTCCATCCTCACCGCCCATACCCTCGACGACCAAGCCGAGACCGTGTTGATGAAACTCCTCCGCGGAGCCTGGACCGAAGGGATCTCGGGCATCCACCCCATCGTCTCCATCCACCAAACTGGCCAGCGCTCGGGAAACATCCTTCGCCCTCTGCTTGCTACTCGTCGCAGCGAGATCGAAGCATTCCTCCAGTCCCGCAACCAGCCCTGGCACACCGACTCCACCAATGCCGATACGGCCTATACCCGTAATCGGGTCCGTCATGAATTGCTCCCCCAACTCCGCACCTATAACCCCTCTATTGACCACACCTTAGCCAATCTGGCTGAGCTGGCCCGCGAGGAAGAATTCCGCTGGCAAGCCGAGCTCGCCCGCATCCTTCCCCAACTTCTTCTCCCTGGCAAGCCCGTTCGTGGAGGAGGTCGCGCGGTCTCTACCGCCCCGGGAACCTCCTCTGTTTCCATCGAGATCGACCGTCTTCGCACCCTCGATCCGGCTCTCCGCCGCCGCGTTCTACGAGCCGCTGCCCGCCAACTTGGCTTCCGGCTGAGCTTCGACGATACGACCCGGCTGTTGGCTCTGGCTGGATTTGCAACACTTTCCACCGTCGCCGCTCGCTCAGGAGCATCTGTACACCTGGCTAGCGGTCTTCGAGCGCAGCGCTCTGCCCGCGAGCTGCAGCTCTCCACCGAAGTCATTGGAGAGGTAGATTTCACCCGTTTTCCCTGAAACTCCCTTTTACCGCTTGAATCCTCACCCTAAAGAGTAGAATCTTAAGTAATTGACGGGGGTAGGACCGTTACTGCGGTGCCGGTGGACTTTGCTGCCGGTCACCCACAGAACCTTCCTTTATCACTATCGTCTAATCGATGTAGGCTCCTTACAGAAGGAGCCGGGTCTGACAAGTCGTTTGCGCATCACGGCGATGCAGGCCGGAAAATGAGGAACACGCTTTGAACTCGACCGTCAAACAAATTCTGATCTGGGTCTTCATGATCGCCTGCCTGGTCTTCCTCTGGCAGTTCGTCGTCAAGGGAGCAGGAGCCGGACAGGAGAAGAACATCAGCCTCACTCAGCTGCTCAACGATGCCGACCAGGGCAAAGTTGCTGACGTTATCGTCAACGGCTCTGAGGTCACCGGGCACTGGAAAGACGACAAGACTCAGTTCCACACCACGGTTCCGGCCAACTATCCGGACATGTACAAGACGCTCCGCGACCACGGCGTCAACATCACCATCAAGGACCAGAACTCGAACGCCTGGCTAGGCTTCCTGATTCAGCTCGCGCCCTTTGCCCTGCTGCTCGGCCTTTGGTTCTTCCTTCTGCGCCAGATGCAGTCCGGCGGCAACAAGGCCATGAGCTTTGGTAAATCGCGTGCCCGCCTGCTCTCCATGCAGCAGAAGAAGATTACCTTCAAGGATGTCGCTGGCGTTGACGAGGCCAAGGAAGAGCTCAAGGAGATCATCGAGTTCCTCCGTGAGGCCCAGAAGTTCCAGCGCCTCGGCGGACGCATCCCTAAAGGCGTCCTGCTCGTCGGACCTCCAGGAACCGGCAAAACCCTGCTGGCTCGTGCTGTTGCAGGCGAAGCCAACGTCCCCTTCTTCTCCATCTCCGGTTCGGACTTCGTCGAGATGTTTGTCGGTGTCGGCGCATCGCGCGTCCGTGACCTCTTCGAGCAGGGCAAGAAGAACGCCCCTTGCATCATCTTTATCGACGAAATCGACGCAGTCGGTCGTCACCGCGGCGCTGGCCTCGGCGGTGGACACGACGAGCGTGAGCAGACCCTCAACCAGTTGCTGGTCGAGATGGACGGCTTTGAGTCCAACGACGGGGTCATCCTCGTCGCTGCGACCAACCGCCCCGACGTTCTCGATCCGGCCTTGCTCCGCCCTGGCCGCTTCGACCGCCGTGTCATCGTTGACCGTCCCGATATCCGTGGCCGTGAAGAGGTCCTGAAGGTCCATGCGAAGAAAGTTCCCATGGCAGAGGACGTCGACTTGAACGTGCTGGCTCGTGGGACCCCAGGCTTCTCGGGTGCCGATCTCGCTAATATGGTCAACGAGGCCGCCCTCACCGCTGCCCGTTACAACCGCAAGGCCGTGCACATGTACGACTTCGAGGTTGCCAAGGACAAGGTCATGATGGGAGCCGAGCGCAAGTCCATGCTCCTGACCGACGAAGAGAAGAAGGTAACCGCCTATCACGAGGCCGGCCACACGCTCGTCTCCGCGCTGCGTGAAGACTCTGACCCGCTTCACAAGGTCACCATCATCCCGCGTGGCATGGCTCTCGGCGTCACGGTCTATCTCCCTGAGGAAGACCAGCACACCGTCACCAAGGAGTATCTCGAGACGAAGCTCGCGACCCTCATGGGCGGACGCTGCGCTGAAGAGATCTTCCTCGGCAAGATGACCACTGGCGCCGGCAACGATATCGAGCGCATCACCGAGCTCGCCCGCAAGATGGTCTGCGAGTTCGGCATGTCCAAGCTCGGTCCGATGACCTACGGCAAGAAGGAAGAGCAGATCTTCCTCGGCCGTGAGATCGCCCAGCACCGTGACTTCTCCGAGGAGACCGCCAAGCAGATCGACGCCGAGGTTCGCAACTTCGTCGATACCGCGTATCAGTCGGCCTATAACCTTCTCAACTCGAACCAGGACATCATGCACCGGCTCGCAAGCGCCCTGCTGGAACGCGAGACTCTGGACGCCCACGAAATCAAGCTGATCATCGAAGGGAAAGAGCTGTCGCCTCTACGCTCGGCCCTTGCTGCCGTTGATCCAGGATCGGGCGGCGATGCTCAGAAGGTTCTCAAGCCTGAATCCGGACGCAAGCCTGGTTTCAACGAAGGTCAGCCTTCCCCGGCATAAACGATTTTTCAACCCAGCATCGAAGCAGAGGCGGCTCCCGTGGCTGCCTCTGCTTTTTGCATGGATCGCACCATAAAACAAAGTGTCATCCTGAGCCGAGCGCAGCGGAGTCGAAGGATCTGCGTTGATATCCTCAGCCTGTCCACAATACCCTGCTGGCACGTGGATGCGACAATAAGACCAACAGCATGAAGCTCCATCTCGCCACTTTTGTTCTTACTGCTTTCCTCACCGGCTGCGGTTATCACACCGCCGGTTCCGCCACGCACATTCCCTCAAATGTCCGCACCATGGCCGTTCCCATCTTCTCCACGCGTTCCCAGGCCTACCATACTGAGATGGCCTTCACCCAGGCCGTTATCCGCGAGCTTAACACCCGTACTCGCTATCGCATCCTCAATTCGGATTCGCCCAGCGCAGATGCCACCTTGCGCGGCACCATCCTCACCCAGACCATCACCCCGCTGACCTATGACTCCACCAGCGGCCAGTCCTCCAGTTATCTCGTCACCGTAACAGCTCGTGTCGCCCTCACCGCACACGATGGCACGGTCCTCTATCGCAACGATGCCATCACCTTCCACGAACAGTACCAGTCCACCCAGGATCTCAACACCTTTATCCAGGAAGGTTCCCCCGCCGTCTCACGCATGTCAAGGGACTTCGCCCAGACCGTCGTCAGCGATATGCTGGAGTCATTCTGATGTCGACCCCGCCCACCAGCTCCGGCCCTCAGCTCCGCAGCTTTGCCTCCACCAATCGGTTTCTCACCGAGATCGCCTCGCCATCCTCTCTTCGTCCTGGTTACGTTCTCGTCGGCGATGAGATCTTTCTCTACGACCGCTGCCGCAAAGCCGTCCTCTCCACCCTCGTCCCCGAAGACTTTCGCGATTTCTCCCTGCACGATCTCGATCTCTCTGAGACCAGCATCTTCGAGGCCCTCGACCGCGCTCAGACGCCGTCCCTGATGGCTCCCTTCCAGGTTCTCTTTATCCGCAACATCAAGAACCTCTACGGTCGCGGCTCTAAAAAAGAAGAGTTCGCCGCCATCGAAGCCTACTTTCGCTCGCCGAACCCACAGGCACTCATCCTCTTCGTCGCCGATCACATCCGCATCCCCACCGATGTCCGTCGCATGGACTATCAGGACAAGGAGCGCTTCGACCGCATCCGCGAAACACTCGGGGAATGGTGTGGCACCGTCGAGCTGGCCCGCGTCGACGAGAATGACGCCGTCCGTTGGATCGCCGATACCGCCGAATCTCGCAGCGTACGCTTCGACCCCGACGCCGCCCGCGAACTCGCCGATTCGCTCGGAGCCGACATGATGCTCATCTCTTCCGAGTTCGAAAAGCTCCTCCTCTATGTCGAAGGGAAGAATCGCGTCACCCTCGGCGACGTCGAAACCATGGTGCTCGCCGCCAAGCAGCGTTCCCTCTACGAGCTCACAGACGCCATCAGCGCCAAGGATCGTCCCCGCGCCCTCGCGCTCCTACACGGCCTGCTCAACGCCTCAGACGGTGGCGAAGACGCCGCGATCGGTCATCTCTATATGCTGGCCCGCACCTTCCGCCAGATGCTCATCATTCTCGAGAAGAACGTCCGCGACTCGCGCGCCATCTGGCAGGCACTCTGGCAGGGCTTTCGGATGCCGCCCTTCGCCGCAGAAGACCTCATCCGTCAGGCCCGCCGTTACAAGTCGCGCCGCGAACTCACCCGCGCCCTGCGCTTGGTTGCACGCGCCGATCTTGAGCTGCGCAGCTCTCCTGTCAATAAAGTACTCGTGCTCGAGCGTCTCGTACTCGACCTCTGCGCCGAACCTAAATCCTCACTCTACGAACCCTCCATGCAGTTCGCGATAGAGATGTAAACTCTCACTTCGGCTTAAGCCCGGCTTCCCCCACATTCAACACCAGGAAACTTGGCTGAATAAAGCATAATCATCTGTTATAGGCGTACTTCCACAAAATCACTCTTTCTTCCTTACTGCCAAACCGATCTACCGCCGCCTCTTCCGTTGTAAACGAGAACATCCGGTCCCACTGCTGTTCGAACCGCGGAGCATAGCGCTTTACCAGTCGTTCAAACACAGGATTTCCGTAGATCAGATAAACCTCACGTGGCTCCTTTTCGAGTAACTTGGACAGATGCTTCAGGCACTTCTTCAGAACCGGCGCAAGAAAAGGGTTGTAGATATAAATCACCAACGGTCCTTCCGGATACTCGAACTTCGCCGCATCTCCAGTGATCGATTCAATCTCTCGGCAGGCTTTCCACGAAGGATCAAACTTCGCGATATTAGCCGCAGCGACAGTACTCAGGTCTGGAACAAACTCCACTCCCATAATCTTTTTGAATGGAAATCGCGAGGCCAGAAGCAACGCTCGACCTTTTCCCGATCCCAGATCGATAAACGTGAATCGCTCCCAATCCAGATTCAAGGCACCGATCATCTGCGTCAGCAGCGACGGAGTCACCCCATAGTAGGCCGTGCTCCATAAGTCATCTCCAAAGATCAGCCCACTCGTATCCGTCCCGTACTCTTCATCAAAGGGATGAATCGCTCTTCCGGTACCACCCCTGGCTGCGCCCGCGCTCGACTCTGGCACTTTGATGAAACCGAGTCTCTGTCCGACTTTCTGCGTCGCCAATACACAGAAACCCCATGGCCCACGATTGACTAGCACCTGCAGGAACCTTCTTATCAGTCTGTTAGCCATGCAGTCGTGCACCTCTTTTTGAGTTTGTACCCTCTGATGCCAACCTGGAGAATTCAGATGGATACAATTGCAATCATTGTTTGGTTGCCTCAATAGAAAATCTGTCCTTAAACGAGAGCCCGCCGTATGAATAAATCTAAATCCCTTTTGACTGCACTTCTTTTCATCACCATGACCTTCACACTGCCGTCTTCTGCAGCTAACCCTCAAAAAGAGTTCATCTACACATCCGCCCCTTTCCCTTCAGCCCATGCCTCGACGCTCGTTCAGCTCGAGAACGGAGACATTCTCGCAGCCTGGTTCGGTGGAACCCACGAGAACGCTCCCGATGTCGCCATCTGGGGCGCTCGCCGGACCTCCACAGGCTGGTCCAAGCCATTTCTGCTAGTGCGCGAACCGAACGTCGCCTGCTGGAACCCAGTTCTTTTCGAAACTCGCGACGGCCGCCTCTGGCTCTACTACAAATTCGGCCGCAATGCCCGTGAATGGAGCGGCGCCCGCCTCGTCAGCACCGACGAAGGCCATACCTGGTCGGCACCTGAACACCTTCCCGCCGGCCTCCTCGGCCCCATCAAAGACAAACCCCTCGTCCTCGAAGACGACACCATCGTTAGCGGAACCTCTGTCGAGAGCTACTCCACCTGGGCCGCTTGGGTCGACCGTAGCACCGACCAGGGCAAGACCTGGCACAAGTTCGGCCCCATCACCGTACCCGGCCGCCTTATGCCCTCGCCTGCGCCCGTCCAACCGCCCCTCAAGTCTGGCGACGAGCATGTCACTGGAATCATCCAGCCTGCCATCGTCCGTCTCGGGAAAAAGCATCTTCGGCTCTACGCTCGCTCCACCCGTGACATCGGACGCATCTGCGCCGCCGACTCCTACGATGACGGCATCACCTGGAGCGAGGCCCATCCTCTTGATCTACCCAATCCCAACTCCGGTATCGATGCCGTCGGACTTCGCGATGGCCGGGTAGTCCTCGTTTACAACAACACCACGACAGGCCGCAGCCCTCTCAACCTCGCCGTTAGCAAGGATGGCGAGCACTTCACCATGTTTCAGACTCTCGAAAGCGATCCCGGCGAATACTCCTACCCCGCCATCATTCAGGGCCGCGACTCCAACGTGTACATCACCTATACCTGGCAACGAAAACGCATCGCCTTCACCCGCGTACCTTTATCCAGCATTCCTTGACGCATAATTTTTCGAGTGCTTACGCAGAATCATGGGACCTTCACATTTCTTCGGATAGAATCCTCAAAATAAGTAGCTCTTGGTGGATTTGATCTCGAAACGATGGGTCTGAAATCAACCGATGAAGATCTCGAAAGTTGCGATCATCGTATTTGCCTCTTTGCTGATCCTGATTGCTTTGGGAGCAGCACTGGTCCGATGGCGTGGGTTTCGTGCTTCTTCTACACCCAATGCGTTCGAAACGGCTGTGGCAAGATCTGTGCGCAATTTTGCGATTCCTCGCACCGAAAACCACAAAACAAATCCTCTAGCCGACGACCCAGTCGCACTACAGCAAGGACGGGATGCTTTTCTTGCACGCTGTTCGTCATGCCATGGAATCGATGGCCGCGGAATTACTCCGATTGGAGCAAATCAATATCCTCGCGTCCCTGACCTTCATTCCACTCCGACACAAAACCTGACCGACGGAGACCTCCACTACATCATTGAGCATGGGGTACAGCTTACTGGTATGCCCGCTATGCATTCGCAATCGACATCGGAAAGCTGGAAGCTTGTAACGTATATTCGCAGCCTTCATTCCGGCACACTAAAGGAAATGTCCAGCAAGGAATATATCGCCAGCTCGGCACGTTATGTCGGCTCTGAATCCTGCCAAAGGTGCCATGCCTCCATCTATGAGCGTTGGAAGAAGACTCCAATGGCGAATGTTGTTCTCGACCCCAAGACCCATTCCGACGCGATCATTCCCGATCTCCGCACTAATACCATCGCTCCATTTACCGTCGATCAGGTGGCTTTCGTCTACGGCAGCAAATGGAAGCAACGTTACTTCACCAAAATCGGAGAGGATTACTACCCCCTGCCCGTGCAATGGGATGTAGGCAACAAGAAATGGCTCAAATATCATGTCCCTGATGCGGGTGCTGATTGGTGGACAGCCTACTATCCATCCGGAAACATGCAGCGTCCGACAGGGCCAACCTGCGATGGTTGTCACTCTGTAAACTATGACATCCACACGAAACAGGTCACGGAATGGAATGTCGGTTGTGAGCGCTGTCACGGACCTGGCAGTGAGCATGTCGCACATCCGCTCCGCACAAATATCCTGAATCCGTCCGAGATGGATGACGTTGCCTCCAACGATACTTGCATCCAGTGCCACTCTCAGGGACAACCTCGCGATGGTTTTATCGAAGGCAAAGCCTACGATTGGCCTGTTGGCTATCATGTCGGCCTGCATCTGGCGGATTTCTGGAAGCTCGAAGACGTCACGTTGGGGCAAACGGATTTTCTGTACTTCGCCGATGGAACAGCTCATAAAAACCGGATGCAGGGTAACGATTTCGTACAGAGCGTGATGTATCGCCATGGCGTTACCTGCGCGTCTTGTCATGATGTCCACGGGACAAAGAACTACGCCCAACTGCGCAAACCCGCTGACAAACTCTGTCTTGACTGCCATGGATCGGGATCTCCGAATGGACCACACACGGCGACTATAGAGGAACATACTCACCACAAGGCGGACAGCTCAGGAAGTCAGTGCATCGCCTGCCACATGCCAAAGATTGAGAGTGAGGGTGTACCAGGTTCGTTCGTCCGCTCCCATACCTTCCGATTCATTTCGCCAGCTATGACAGATAAGTACAAAATGCCGAATCCATGCACGTCTTGTCACACAGACAGGTCCACCGATTGGGCTAATAAACAATTGCTATCTTGGGCAACAACATCGCCATGGCGTGTTACGCGATAAACGTCAAATCGGCGCCTAAAATAATTCTCACCTCCAACCGCTTCCCACTCATCTTTAATGGTCAAAGACCGTGCCCTCGCGTCCTCCTCCATCCCGCCCCAAGCCTCTCCCCTTGGAAGCTCCGAAGATCTTCTCGCAGGCAACAACTGCTCACAACGTCGTCCTTCAGTTACGGCAGGATCCGATCGGTTCCATCAGTCTTCCAGGCATCGAACACACTGTCCTTTGTATCCACGTCGGCCCATCGGCACTCCTCTCCTGCCGCCGCGATGGCAAGCAATATCGAGGCTCTGCCGTCCACGGCGACGTCGACATCATCCCTGCCTACACACCAAGCACCTGGGTAGCGCATGATTACAACGACCGCAACCTCATCCTCGCCCTGCCACAATCGCTGATTCACTCCGTGGCGCAGGACGCCGGTCACAATCCCTCACGCATTGAGATTCGCAATCGATTTCAAATCCGCGATCCTGAACTCGAGCTGATCGCCAACGCGATCCATCGTGAGGTCGAATCCGGCCACTCCTCCGGTCGTCTCTATACCGAAGGCTTGGTCGTCGCCATGACCTCCCGACTCATCGCACAGCACAGCTCCCTTGCTCAGCAACAACGCATGCCTCGAACTGCACTCTCTGGCCGCAGGCTCAAACAGGTTCTCTCCTTCATCGAGGACCAGATCGCTGACGATCTCTCGCTCGAACAGATCGCTTCAATCGCTGATCTCAGTCCATCTCACCTGAAGACTCTCTTCCGGCAGGCAATGGGAGTTCCGGTCCATCAGTATGTCATTCAGCGCCGTGTCGAGCGCGCTCGCATTCTACTCATGCAGGATGGCCTCACCATGGCCGAGATCGCCGCCGCCTGCGGCTTTGCCCACCAGAGCCATCTCGCCCGCCACATCCGCCGAGCCACCGGGCTAACCCCCAATACCCTCCGTCAAAAAATTGCCGCCGATTAAAGCCTCTTGGAAGAACGATTAACGTGAATCCAGAATCGCCGCGCACCCGGCTGAACCCTGATTTCTTCAGGTTCTACTGCACTTCACACTCCGCAATTTGCCCACGATGCATTTACCATAAAGGCATGAGCGAAGTTTTGGACCAGGAAGCGAAAGCTGGGGCGGCGCACGCCCAAAAGTACACACGGAACAACCCGTACACCTCTCACGTCAATGTCAATTACCTCCTCACCGGCGAAGGCTCCGAGAAGGAGACCCGGCATGTCGAGCTCGCGGTGGAAGAGGGCATGACCTACACCCCCGGCGACGCCGTCGGTATCATCCCCGAGAATCGGCCTGAGGCTGTCGCCGATGCGATTAAGGCCCTTGGTTACAAGGGTGACGAGCGCGTCCTCGACCATTACAAGGTCGAAATCTCCCTCGAAGAGGCGCTCCGTACTCGCCTCGGAATCGGCAAGCTTGCTCGCGGCTCTGTCGGCCAGTACGCCAAGCTCGCCCCCAACGTCGAAGGACTCCAGCATCTCACGGGTCCCGACAACCGCGCCCGTGCCGAAGAATACTGCTGGGGTCGCGAGTTCGTCGATCTCGCCACGGACTTCCCCGGCGTCATCACCGATCCGCAGCAGCTCTTCAACGTGCTGCAGCGTCTCACACCGCGGATGTACTCGATCTCTTCGAGCCAGAAGGTTCATCCCGATAGCGTCCACACCACCGTGCGCGTCATCCGGTACGACTCCCACGGCCGTAACCGTCAGGGCGTCGCCAGCGGCCACATCGGCGACCGTGCTGGCGAGGGAATGTCCCTTCCCATCTTCCTGCACTCCAACAATAATTTCCGCCTCCCCGAAGACAATGACGTTCCTGTCATCATGGTTGGCCCCGGAACCGGCATCGCTCCCTTCCGCGCCTTCCTCGAGGAGCGCCAGGCCCTCGGAGCCAAGGGCTCGAACCTCCTCTTCTTCGGTGAGCAGCGTATGAAGATGGACTTCCTCTATCAGCAGCAGCTCGAAGGCATGGTCAAGGATGGTTTCCTCACTCTTTACACTGCCTTCTCCCGCGATCAGCACAACAAGGTCTATGTGCAGGATCGCATCCAGGAAAATGCGAAGCAGGTTTACGAATGGCTTGAGCGCGGAGCCTACTTCTACGTCTGCGGCGATGCTACTCGCATGGCCAAAGATGTAGAACTCGCTCTCCTCGACGCCATCGCCCAGGGATCCAACGGCACGCTCGAACACGCCAACGAGTATCTGGCCAACATGAAGAAGCAGAAGCGCTACCAGCGCGACGTTTACTAATCTGTAACAACGACTGGATTCCTCGACGAAGGTGTCCTCCTGAAAGGAGCGGTATCAACCGCGTAGTCGAAGGATCTGCCGTATCTCCCCCCCCAAGAGGGCTCTTCGGAGCCCTCTTACTCTTTCCCCTTTGAATAAAAAAAGCCCTCCCTCCCGGACCAGGGGAGGAAGGGCGGAAAGAAAATGAGCCTTGATCTAAAGTAGGTCTTCTAGAAGACCAGCTTCAGGGCAAGCTGAATCTGTCGCTCGGTCGAAACCGTATTCGTAATCTGACCGAAATTGCTCGACGAGGTGCTGTTGCTCGGAGGGGCAAGACTGGTGGTGTTCAACACATTGAAGAAGTCCGCACGGAAATCCAGGTGCTTACTCTCCGTAAAGTTGAACGCCTTGCTCAACGCGGCATCCAGGTTTTTGTAGCTGGGAGCGCGCTCTGAACCAACCCTCGCGGTTCCAAAGCCGGTCGACGACTCTTCACCGTAGGCACAGACACCGTTATCCACATCGGTAAGACACTGCGTAGCTGAAGGATCGGTGCCAAACCAGTGGTCGACGCTGCTTCCAACGATCTTGAGTGGACGATAGTGGTTGCCACGATCGCCACGCTGGTTGACGTTATAGTAAGTCGCCGAAGCCACCGTCACGGGCATGCCCGAATGTAGGCTGGCAACAGCGCCCAGCTTCCATCCGCCAAGCGCAAGGTCAGCGAAGCGGTTAATGTTCCCTCCAAACTGTTTCCCACGGCCGAAGGGTAGGTCGTAGTAACCCGAGAAGGAGAAGATGTGCTTGGTATCGAAGAACGCCGGGCCGTAGTCCCCTGCTCCGTTGTAGGAATCCTGCCAGTAGGCGCCCTGTGAGGCCGCTGCGCCGCCGCCCGCGCCATAGTAGCCGAGGTTGTTGGTCAGCGACTTGCTCCAGGTGTAGTTAGTCAAGAACTCAAGTCCATGATTCAGACGGCGACGGCCGGTGATCTGCAGGGCGTTGTAGTTCATGTTGGACTTCGATTCCGTCAGACTGACCTGTGTAACTTGCGAGAGTCCGGGTAGTGCGGAGACCGGGCGTGGACAGCTGGGACACTTCTGCTGGTTGCCCTCACGAGGATCGACCAAATGGTCGCCAGTTTGTCCTAGATACGCTACTACCAGCGAAGTCGAGTTGTTCACCTCATACTCCGTCGTCAGGTTGTACTGCTGAATCAGTGCAGGCTTCAGATTAGGGTCCCACGCACGCACGTTACCCGAGAAAGTTGTGGCATCCGGCGGCAGCGGAAATCCATTCTGCACCTGGAAGTAAGCTCCCCCTGGCGCATGCTTGCCGGAGGCATCCAGGAAGAATGGAGGATTCAGCGGCAGACGCAGGTTCGCGCCTGTGCCCTCGAGGAAGTTCGTGATGCCATAACCGCCTCGCACCACAAACTTGCCTCCAAAGCGATCCGGAGTGTAGGCGAAACCGAGACGCGGCATAAATCCGCCCCAGTATGCGTTATAGAGAGCACGACTGTTTCCATCCTTGCCTGCGAACTGAATCGCACCGGTGGTCAGATTAATGTTGGTCTGCTTGTTGTTGACCTCATAGAGCGGTTGGTCCCACTCCCAGCGCATGCCGAGATTCAGCGTAAGGTTCTGCGTTACCTTCCAGTCGTCCTGGACGAAAAGAGCGTCGCGCCACTGACGCTGGCCCCACTCGTCGGTGTACGAACCTTGTCCGTACTGAAAGGCCTGGTTGGTAAGGAAGTCGCTCCACGCATCGCCAGTAGCATCGTTGGTATAGGTGAAGAAGCCGCGCGCTCCATCGTTGCCGGAGTAATTCCGGTTGGCCTGGTAGCGGAGGAACTGCGCGCCAAACTTCAGCGTATGTCGTCCCATCTGCCAGCTGACGTTGTCGCCATAGGTAAAGGCGTTCACAATGCTGTCAGACTGCACACCGTTGCCGCCGCCCGAGCCGCCGCCGATGGCATCGACGCCGGAGTTCGATGCATCGAGCGTTGAGATTCCGGGTGCAACCTGCGTTCCGGGAATCCCCAGCTTCTGGTTCCCTGTCAGCCCGAGCATACCAGCGACATCGGCCGCCTCATTGGTGTAACGCGTGCGGCCAAAACCGGCACGTGCCTCATTCACAATGTTGTTAGAGAAAGTATGGGTCCAGTTAAGAACGAAGCCCGTATAAGGGTCTGAATTGTTGGAAGGAGTATCCGTTGGGAGCGAAACCTTTGTGTAACCACTGCCTTCGCGTCCAATCGAGAAGCGTCCCGAAACGCTGTCGTGCGCCGTCAGGTTGGCGTCGATCTTTACATCGGCCTGGTCGTTATGGGTCGCCTGTGCGCTGATCCCACGATAGTTGCCGATGATCCCATTCGGGTTCGTACTGGCAGTATTGGGCAATGGATACAGTTCAGGATGAGCGAAGAGATACTGTGCCGCTGGGTTTGTAATGGCAACAGTCGTTCCGAGCCCTGGGACAAACCCTTGGCGCATTGCTGCTGTAGCCACAGAGCGCGTCTCCGTAGTGCTGTTATGCTGCCGTGCTCCCTGATAATCCATGAAGAAAAACACGCGGTCGTGGAAGATCGGCCCGCCTAACGTACCGCCGAAGATGCTCCGGTTCAGCGAAGGAACAGGTCCAATCGATGCCTTGTCCGAAGTGTGTTTGTTTGCCCAGCTATTTGCATTGAGGTTCGTGTTCTCAAGGAACCAAAAGGCATTGCCGTGGAACTGGTTGGTACCGCTCTTGGTCACCATCACCACTTGGCCGCCGTTGGCGTTGCCATACTCAGCGGTGGCATTGCCCGTGATGATATGGAGCTCTCCAATCGCATCGACATTCGGGCTATAACCGATGTAATTGTCAATCGACTCGTTGATGTCCATTCCGTCCAACGTGTAGTTATTCGTCTGCTCACGGTTGCCGTTGACGAAGAAGCCACCGTTGTAATTGCTGCGTCCAACCATGTTGTGAGCATTCGGATCGGGTGCCACGGCACCCGCCACGAGCGTCGTCAGGTTCGCAAAGTTTCGCGCCTGTATGGGAAGCTCCGTGGCCTGCGTGGCCGTAATAGCATCGCCCGTCGTCGCGTTTTCCGTGTTGATAATGGGGGCCTCGGAGGTAACCTCCACATTCGTGCTCACCGAACCGACCGTCAGCTTCGCGTCGACCCTGGCCTCCTGGCTCACTTCAAGCGCGAACGGGCCAGCCGTCGACGAACTGAATCCCTGTGCTGAAATGTTCAGCTTGTAATGCCCAATCTGGAGAAAGCGAATTGTGTAGACGCCGGCGCTGTTCGTGGCCGTCGAGGTCTGAACGCCGGTATCGATATTCACAGCGGTCACCTTCGCCCCGCCGACTGCCGCTCCACTGGCATCTGTTACTGTTCCCGTTACAGATCCCGTAATCGTCTGTGCCAATGCCATCGAGCAACTGACCAGAAAAAGAAAGACGCTGCATAGCGCAATGCGTGCTCTCATAAAAACCTCCGCAAAGTATGTTTGGTCGAAAGTCGCGCAATCCCGGACTTTTTTATAGGACCTGCCCTTCACCCGCTTCGGCCGATTCTGACCGCACGCCTGAATTTTGAAATCCGTCAGGTTGTAAAGTTGACTTAATGTATAGACAACTGTACGAAATTGGCAAGATATTTTTTTAGGATTTACCAGGGGCACAATAATCTCTCCCCTTGAAAGGAGCAAAAAAATGGAACGACCACACGATTTCTAACGTACTTCTGGACAACCACTCGCAGAGAACGTTAGAAACAACACACACGAAAAATCAGGAGATCCGTACTGTGTCAAAACTTCAGGCTTCGTCCGCCTCTTCTCCCCATGTTCTGGATAAGAATGGATTCATCCCGCTCTACTATCAGATCCAGCGAGCCCTGATGGAGAAGATTCAGTCGGGAGAGCTCTCCGATGGCGACCTCCTTGCCTCCGAAGAAGAATTAGCGCGAAAGTACAAGGTCAGCCGCATGACAGCACGTCAGGCTCTCCACGGACTCAAAGCGAGAGGTTACGCACACAGCCAGAAAGGTCGTGGGACCTTCGTCACCAGCCCCAAGCTCGAAAAAAACATCATGCATCTTCGTGGGTTCACCGAAGACATGAAGCAGCGCGGCATGCAACCCAGCTCACAGCTCTTGGAACAGGCCGTGGTCCACGCTGGAGAAGAGCTGGCTGAAAGTCTGAAAATCTCCTCCGACGCTTCCGTCATCAAGCTTCACCGGCTTCGGCTGGCAGATGGCATCCCCATGGCTTTAGAGACCTCGTATATTCCGCTGGCCCCCTTTCCCGGGCTGGAGCGCATCAACTTCGCCAAGCACTCTCTCTACTACACCCTTCGCGAAAGCTACGGCGTGCGTGTCGCCTGGGCTGACGAGATTATCGAAGCGCTTCCCGCCACCAAAGAAGAATCCGAACTCCTGACCATCCCGCGCCGCTCCAGCGTTCTCTCCATCTCGCGCATCATCATTACCACTGAACAAACTCCGATCGAGGTCGCCTATTCCCGATACCGCGGAGATCGCTACCGCGCCTTTATCCGCGTCCCAACCACCACAATTGAGTAACCGCAACGTAGGTCATACCGGCAACGCACAGTTTCTTCGCTATTTTTTTGCGGGAGAAGTGTCATCCTTCGGCTTCGCTTCTCGCGATCAACCTGCGAGAAGCGAAGCCGAAGGAGCCGAAGGATCTGCGGGTTCCTTCAACCAATCTTGAAGCTAACCCCGTCTCTTGTCGCTGCAACAAAGCGCGCCGTAATCGTCTCCGGCCGCGTAATCGCAGAGCCTACCAGAGCTGCATAGGCTCCTGACCCCAGCGCCCTGCGAACCTCGTCAGGCTGCTGAATATGTCCCTCGGCAATCACCGGAACGCGCATTCTCCCGATCAGCGATTCCAGCAGAGGCCATGACACGCTTCGAATCCCTGCGGTCTCAGCCGTATAGCCGTAAAGCGTCGTCGCTACCGCATCCGCTCCCGCCTCTTCGGCAGCCAGACCATCTTCCAGGCTCGCAATATCCGCCAGAACCGGCCTGTCCAGCTCCTCATGGATACGCCGAATCAGTTCCGGCCACGGCTCTGCTTCGCTCAGCCTGCGAAGTGTACAGTCCAGCGCAACAATATCGCAGCCTGCTTCTACAACAGCCCGCGCAGATGCGAACGTCGGTGTAATGTACACCTCGCCCTTCGCATCTTTTGTCTTCACCATGCCGATAAGGGGCTGTGCCGTAATCCCTCGAAAGGCTCGAGTCGCTCGCTCTCCTTCCGAACGCAGCCCCGCAGCCCCGCCACGAAGCACTGATCTCGCCATCCTGGTCACTGTGTCAAGATCGTCCATTGGATCGCCCGGATCAGCCTGGCACGAAACAATGAGTCTCCCCTTGAGAGAAGAAAAAGCTTCTCCTCCGCTGTTCTTCCATCCTGCAATCAAATGGCCTCCCAAGGCATCTTCTATCTGTAAGATTTATCCCGAAAACCCCCTCGCGGCAACCTCTTTGGTCATACTTCTGCGAGCAGGTTGCTCATCAGGCTCAATACCGAACAAAGCTCGAACCATTCCCCCAAAGAAATGCGATGACGCTTCCTCATCTCGTTCGTCGTACCATTACCCCAGAGCATGCCTCTCCCGAATCCAACTCGGCTCTCTTTTCTGCTCTGCCTCACCTTGCCGCTCGCGGCGCAGTCCATGCAGACACCAGCGGCACAGGCGCCATGGACTCAGCCTGCTCCTTCGTCTCCCAACCGCGCCAGCATCACCTATGCCAACGACCAGCTTACCGTCCAGGCCGATAACTCCAGCCTCAACCAGATCCTTCACGAAATCTCCCGGATCGCCGGTGTCACCATCACCGGTGGAGTTGCGGAAGAACGCGTCTTCGGCAAATACGGGCCCGGCAGTCTCTCCGAAGTACTTGGCCAGCTCCTCGATGGCACCTCCACCAACATGCTCTTCATCGCCAGCTCCGGCGACAAGACCCCGCAGCTCATCCTTACGCCACGCAACGGCCGCCCTTCTCCTCCCAATCCCAACGCGGCGCGCTTCGACAACAATCCTGAGGCTGCCAGTATCCCCGCACCTTCAGAACCACCCGCCCAGGCTCCTCCACAAAACCCACCCCCTCCTCCATCCGAGTCCAATAACTCACCCGCCCCTGCCGAGACAGGATCCCCTTCCCAGTCCTCGTCCTCCGGAGTAAAGACACCCCAGCAGATCTACGACGAACTGATGCGGCTACGTCAGCAACAACAAAACAACAATAAATAAGTGGGTGCCCCGTCTTTCGTGGCGAGGCCGCTAATGTGGAGCATCTGTGACGTTGCGCTCCATTCATGGAGCGCAACGAAACGAGGGGAACATTTGCATTCGTGCAACCGTGCGAATCCTCTACCTCGACTACTTCCAGGAAATGTCATTTCGAGCGAAGCGGCATGGCCGCGAAGTCGAGAAATCCCCGCATTTAAATTTCCCCGCCAATCATCTCTGTCACCAGGAATCCCTGTATTTTCCTCTGTCAAGTCCGAAAACCGCCTATCCACCTCAAATCAAAAGAATTACAGATTGCGGATTCACCCCTCTCTCCTCACTACAATAAAAATAGGAAAGCAAAACAGAAGAGAATAGAAATCAGATCGAAGTCCAGACTTAAAGCATCTGTTTCGAAGACTTTGCGCAAAAAAGTGGGGGAGGGGGTAATCTGTACAGAATCATGTCCGCCGACAATAAGACTGCTCTCCTGAACCTCATCGCGACCCACTCCTTCCGACTCGGAGACTTCACCCTCGCCAGCGGCCAGAAGTCCGACTACTACATCGACTGCCGCACCACAACACTCCACGCCGAAGGCGGACGCCTCTCCGGTCTCCTCCTCTACGACCTCATCCGCGAGCGCTTTCCCCAGGCCGAAGCCGTCGGCGGACTCACCATGGGAGCCGACCCCCTGGTCTCCAACACTGCCAGCGCAAGCGCTTGGAATCACCTGCATCACAAGCACGACCATCTCGTCCATGGCTTCCTCGTCCGCAAGGCCGAAAAGACTCACGGCACGGGACGCCGCATCGAAGGCTTCCATAAACTCGGCGCGCACGTCGTCATCGTTGACGACGTGTGCACCACCGG
Organism: Edaphobacter sp. 4G125; assembly: GCF_014274685.1. Taxonomy (NCBI): domain Bacteria; kingdom Pseudomonadati; phylum Acidobacteriota; class Terriglobia; order Terriglobales; family Acidobacteriaceae; genus Edaphobacter; species Edaphobacter albus. The sequence goes on along the minus strand of NZ_CP060393.1, from coordinate 1,620,757 downwards.
AGGCTCCACCATTACCGCCATCGAGGCCGCGCAGGAATCCGGCATGAACGTCATCGGAGTCCTCTGCCTCGTCGACCGCGAACAGGGCGGACGCGCCAACATCGAAGCCGCCGCTCCTCACGCGCCCTTTTACGCCCTATTCACCGCCAACGATGTGCGTGCCGCACATATCGCGGCTCATGGAGGGAACAAGTAAACTGATAAAGACATGATCCCTACCCTTGAATGGCTTCCCAGCGGCGTTAACTTCCTCGACCAGACCAAGCTTCCTCTCGAGGAGACTTACGTCCTCGCAACTGACTACAAACAGGTCGCAACCGTTATCCGCGACATGATCGTCCGTGGCGCACCGGCCATCGGAGTCTCCGCCGCCATGGGCGTCGCGCTCGGCGTCAGCCAGAGCAAGGCGACCGACATCGCCAGCCTCAATCAAGAGGTCGAGGTCATCTCGAAGACGCTCGCCGAAACCCGGCCCACCGCTGTTAATCTCTTCTGGGCCATCGAGCGGATGCGCTCGAAGTACAACGATCTCGCTGCCGCAGGCACTTCGATCCCGGAGATCAAAGCTGCCCTCATCAAGGAAGCTCAGCAGATGTATGACGAAGACATCGCTGCCTGCAAGTCCATGGGAGCTCACGGCGCTGCTCTGCTCCCGCAAGCAGGCACTGTTCTGACCCACTGCAATGCGGGAGCGCTCGCCACCTGTGGCTATGGCACGGCTCTCGGAGTCATCCGTGCCGCCGTCGAGCGCGGACACAAGATCGACGTCTACGCCGACGAGACTCGCCCGTATCTGCAGGGCGCTCGCCTCACCGCCTGGGAACTGCTGCACGACAACATTCCGACGACAGTTCTCTGCGACAACATGGCCGGCTCACTGATGCGTCAGGGCAAGATTCAGGCTGTCATCGTCGGAGCCGACCGCATCGCCGCCAACGGAGATACCGCCAACAAGATCGGGACCTACTCGGTCGCCGTCCTCGCCAAGGAGCATGGCATTCCGTTCTATGTCGCTGCACCGCTCTCGACAATCGACCTCCAAACTGCCAATGGAGATGACATACCTATCGAGCAGCGCTCTGCCACTGAGGTCACGCATTCGAACGGCAAGCAGATGACTCCCAACGGAGCAGCGATCCAGAACCCGGCCTTCGACGCAACACCGGCGAAGTACATCACCGCCATCATCACCGAGCACGGCGTCCTTCGCGCACCTTACGAACAGTCGATCAAAGAAATGTTCGAGAAGACCGCAAACTCCGAGCCTGTCTCCGCATAACACACTCTCTCGATAGAGTGTGTGTCGGACCTACGACTTCGTCAGGAAGTACACCCACTCGACCTGAACCAGCGCCAGCACGGCGACGGCCGCCCAGCCTCGCCACGACGCTCCAGTTCGATGGGACTGAGCTTGGTCTCGTGCGAGCACGCCCAGCAAAACCAACGGAGCCACAATCGGGAAGTGGTACGTCGGGTGCGACATCGAGATCCAGTACGGCAGAGCGTAGAGCACGATGGCCCCGACCAGCAGCCAAACCTCCCACCTGCGCCAGAACATACCAGGAGCCGCCGCAATCCAGTAGAAGGCGAAGCCCGCTACGACCAGATAACAAGCAGCATCGAGCAAAAACACCGGTAGAAACCATCGTGCCGCTGAACCACCTGCACCGCGCAGGTTTGCCGCGGTAAAGATATCGAAGCCCCAGAAACACCGGACTCGGTTCACGGTACGCAATAAAAACATATCCGGTCGATGCAGCACATACTGCTCGGCCAGGCGCTTGTACTCTGCCCCGCGCTCAGTCTCTGGCAGAGAGGCGACACGACGGACGATCTCCTCGTACTCCGGAAACTGCCGAATCTCTTCTGAGCCCAATTTGGCGTGGGAACCGAAGTACCACGTCCGGTAGAGAGGCGTCCATGGATTATTCCCGTAGTACAGATTCGCGCCGTTGGAATTGTTGATCGTCCACTGCCCGGAGAGTTGGTGCACCTTCCCAATCCAGGCAAAGATCATCACGCCACCAAGTGCGACAGCTAATAATGGCCGTAGCATCTGCCTGCGGCGAAAGAACACAAGCGCCGGCAGCACGACCAGCAGAGGCAACGCACTGGGACGGACGAGCGAAAGCCACCCCAGCGATCCTCCCATCAACAAAACCTCCATCCCCCCTGCACCGCTGGCACACCGAAAAGCCGCACTCAAAGCCAGCAGCAGGAGCGCCGCGGAGGGCATCTGCGTCATCGGTTCAATCGAAAAATGGACTAGTGCTGGAGTAAAGCTAAGGATCGCAAGCAGCAGGAGAGATATTTTCTGATTCACTCGGAGATCGCGGGCCAGTCGCACAAAACCTGCGCAGAACAGCAGCCACCAAGGCAACATTGAAGCGCGAAGCCAGAGATCGCTGCCTCCAGCCGCCAGGATCGGTTCCAAATAGAGAGAGAGGCCTGGGGGCCAATACGGAACAAAACGCCTGCCCCCAAGAAGAAGCTCCGCCATTTCTTTGTAGTCAGTGGAATCGGAAGCCAAAGGAGCATGTGCAACCAGGCAGAGCATCCACAAGCGGATCGCGATGCCAGCCAGAATTAGAAATGCGAATGCAGTCCAGGAGTACCGTGCTGCCGCATGGATGGGCTGATTCCACGCTGGTTCTACGCTATGTTCTTCAATCGCCTTCACACCCTCTCCCAGCCTATAACGGTCTCTATTCCCTCAAGATACGTTAGGAGTAGACCGGCTTCATCATATCTTGCACACATACAAGAACGGGGCGCCTATCGCCAAGTCTGCCGCAAACCTTCTACCCTGAAGAGAGTCTGGTGATTCTGAACTTCTTCAATCCGCGTCGTCGCTCCGTTCTTCGAGGAGCTCTTCTTGTTCTTCTCAGTCTCGGCGCAGCAGCCCTTCTCTCGGATTTTCCGAACAACCGGGCCAATCCCATGATCGTCCTTCCTACGCTGGGGGCCATCGCTGGAGCCATCGATCATGTTCGATGCATGCGACCTCGCTGGGATCTCTATCATGGAGGAGTCCTACTGCTCATCTACATGGACCTGATGGCGCTCAGTATGATTCTCTTCTTTCTCCTGTATCCCTATGCTCTCTGGCTCACGCATTCAGAATAACTTTTTGCTTTTGACACGATGCTTTGTCGTATACTCGCCCTGATTCTTTGTAAGTAAATCTTGATTTTTCTTTATGGGGGAATCTCTCATGCTCAAGGGCTTTCGCGACTTTGTCCTTCGAGGGAATGTCATCGACCTTGCTGTTGCAGTCATTATCGGGGCTGCCTTTTCAGCCATCACCAAATCCCTCGTCGACGACATCATCACGCCATTGATCGCTGCAGTTGCCGGTAAACCTGATTTTTCGGCATTAGTCTTCCATCTGAACGGAACCCCTATTAAGTATGGGAACTTCGTGAATGCCATCATTTACTTCCTCATCATCGCCTTTGTCATTTACTTCTTCCTGGTGCTTCCGGTCCAGAAGTTACTGGCTCGTATTAAGGGACCTGAAGCAGCTTCGACAAAGCCGTGCCCGGAATGCCTCTCCGACATTCCTCTCGGAGCCCATCGCTGCAAGTTCTGCAGCCAGCCCGTCGCTTAAAACATCGCTTTTCCTGCGCGGTCTATGGAATACCGCGCAGGATGCGATACTCTACCTCTAAATTTCTTTAGAGGTCTTCTTTTGCGCGCTGCTGCCCGAATTCTGGCCTGCCCCCTTCTTCTCGCCTCTTTCTCTGCCTATGCCCAGGCACCCCAAGTCTTCGGTTATCGCGACTTCAGCCAGCAGGCCAAATGGGATGCCGCTTTTCTCGCTGTTCCCGACGCCAAACTCGCGGGAGAGCACCTCAAAATCCTGACCGCAGCTCCCCACTGGGCCAGTTCGCAGGAAGACTACGCCACGGCTCTTTATGTAGCCGATAAATTCAAAGCCGCTGGACTCGAGACGCAGATCGTTCCTTATAAAGTTCTGCTCAATAAGCCCGTAAAGATCTCAATCGAGGCCTTTACGGACGATGGCAAGAAGTTGATGTCCGGACCGACTCCGGAACATGTCGATCCAAAGGAATATGGCGGCGATCCGTTCCAGAATGATCCACGCATCTTCCCCGCCTTCAACGGTTCCTCACCCTCTGGCGACGTTACCGGAGAGGTTGTCTATGCCAACTACGGCAATCTTGCTGATTTCAAAAAACTGGCCGAAATGGGAGTCAGCATAAAGGACAAGATCGTCCTCGTCCGCTATGGAGGCAATTTCCGCGGGGTGAAGGTGTATATCGCACAGCAATACGGCGCTAAAGGGGTTTTGATTTATTCCGACCCAACGGACGACGGTTATTACCGAGGCGATATCTATCCCAAAGGCCCTTACCGTCCGAAATCGGGAGTGCAACGAGGCTCCGTTCAGTTTCTTCCGATCTATCCTGGCGACCCGCAAACTCCAGGAATCGCTTCAACCCCTGATCTTCCTGATTCGAAGCGTATCCCTCTCAGTGAACTTAAAGGAAATCAGCCTTCCATTCCTGCGAATCCAATCTCCTACAAGGACGCTGCACCTATTCTGAAACATCTGGACGGTCCAACTTCCCCACGAGAATGGCAGGGGGCGCTTCCCTTCACCTATCACGTCGGTGGGACCAATAAGGTCACAGTTCATATGAACCTGGAGCAGGACACAGCACTGCGGACTATCTGGGACGTGATCGGCACAATCGAAGGCACCGACCCAGCGCAGAAAAATGATTGGGTGGTCGCTGGAAACCATCGCGATGCCTGGGTCTTCGGAGCCGTCGATCCGAATTCCGGCACGGCCGCCATGCTCGAAACCGTCCATGGCCTTGGCGAGCTGCTGAAGCAGGGATGGAAGCCGAAGCGGAGTATCGTAATTGCTTCCTGGGACGCCGAAGAAGAGGGCCTAATGGGTTCAACGGAATGGGCTGAACAACATGCTGCGCAACTCGCGCATGCAGTCGCCTACTTCAACACCGATGTCGGAGTCTCCGGACCTGACTTCAAGGCCTCTGCTGTACCGTCGCTGAAACAATTTGTTCGCGAGGTCACCAAACAGGTCTCTTCGCCCAAGGGCGGTACCGTCTACGAGCAATGGAAGCTGGATCAGCAGGGCGAGGCCGGACGCCGCACGTCGGTCAGCGCAGGAACTCCTGGAGGACCCTCACGCTTCAATGCGAAGGTGGACAATGATGTTCGTGTGGGAGATCTTGGCTCCGGCTCCGACTACACTCCCTTCATCCAGCATCTCGGAGTCCCTTCAACCGACATAGGCTCTGAAGGACCATACGGGGTCTATCACTCCGCTTTTGATAACTACAACTGGTTCGTCAAATTCGCTGACCCTACCTTCGTCTATGAACAGCAACAGGCGCGCGTCTTTGGCCTTCAGATCCTGCATATGGCCAATGCTGACGTGCTGCCTTACGACTACGAACTCTATGGCAAGGAGATCGTCAGCTATATCGAAACCGCACAGAAACACGCGGCAGCCGACAAGTTGAATCTTGATTTCGCTCCGGCCTTAGAAGCAGCTCGCCGTTTCGAAGCGTCAGGGGCTGCGATTCGCACTCATCAACAGACTCCTCCCTCAAATCCAGCAGCTCTTAACAACGCATTACGCCAGGCAGAAGGGGCTTTACTGAATCCCGAGGGGCTTCCTCATCGCCCCTGGTATAAACACACCATTTACGCTCCCGGAGAGTACACCGGTTACGCTGCCGTTGTGATCCCGGGAGTTAACGAAGCGATCAGCACACCGGATGCAACTCGTGCTCGAGAACAGTTAGTTCAACTGACCGAAGCGTTGAATCGAGCAGCAGGCATTCTTGAATCTGCTGGCAAGTAATCTAGCCAAGAAATAAAAGGCCGCCTCTTTTGGGCGGCCTTTTATTTACTTCGTCTGGATTAGCCTCTCATGGCCATCTGCTCAGTTACGATCTGCGTAAGGTCTGGCTTCTTCAGTCCGTGCTCACGCTCATTGAACTCATCCACTTTGCTCGACCAGTTCATCGAGCAGAACTTCGGACCGCACATACTGCAGAAAGCAGCTTCCTTGTAATAGTCATCCGGAAGCGTCTCATCGTGCATACCGCGCGCCGTGTCCGGATCGAGAGAAAGCGCAAACTGCTTGTCCCAATCAAACGTGTACCGCGCATGGCTGATCGCATCGTCACGGTCGCGAGCACCGGGGCGATGACGCGCAATGTCCGCAGCATGGGCCGCGATCTTGTAAGCGATAATGCCGTCCTTCACATCCTTCTCGTTTGGCAATCCCAGATGTTCCTTGGGAGTCACATAGCAGAGCATCGCGGCTCCGTGCCATCCGATCATTGCTGCGCCAATCGCAGACGTAATGTGGTCGTATCCCGGAGCGATATCGGTAACCAGCGGTCCGAGCACGTAGAATGGTGCACCATCGCAGTACTCCACTTCTTTGTCCACCTGCTCTTTGATCTTGTCCATTGGAACATGGCCAGGGCCTTCGATCATCACCTGCACATCGCTCTTCCACGCCTCGCGCGTCAGTTCACCCAGAGTCTTCAATTCGGCAAACTGTGCCTCGTCGCTCGCATCGGCGACAGAGCCTGGACGCAGACCATCGCCCAGCGAATAGCTGACATCGTACTTCGCCATAATCTTCGTGATGCGGTCGAAGTTTTCGTACAGGAAGTTCTGCTTGTGATGGTGGGTCATCCACTGCGCCATGATCGCGCCGCCACGGCTAACGATTCCGGTAATGCGCTTAGCCACCATCGGGACGTACTGGATCAGTACACCGGCATGAATCGTGAAGTAGTCCACGCCCTGCTGCGCCTGCTCTTCGAGTACTTCAAGGTACAGATCGATATTCAGGTCTTCGACACGCTTCACACGGCTCAGCGCCTCATAGATCGGAACCGTTCCGATCGGCACGGGGCTGTGCCGCAGAATCGCCTCACGGATCGTCGGAATATCTCCGCCTGTCGAAAGGTCCATCACCGTATCCGCGCCGAAGTGGACCGCGGTGTGTAGCTTGCGCAACTCTTCATCAACGTTGGATACCAGTGCCGAATTCCCGATATTCGCGTTGATCTTGCAAAGACTTTCGACACCGATACACATCGGCTCCAACTCAACGTGGTTGATGTTGGCTGGGATAATCATCGTTCCCTTAGCCACTTCATTACGGATCTTCTCTGCCGAGACCTTCTCGCGCTCAGCCACGAACACCATCTCTTCAGTAATCAAACCTTTACGCGCAAAGTGCATCTGCGACATGTTCCAGTCGCCAGTCCGCTCGGCCTCAGCCTTTCGCTTGACGATCCACTCCGCCCGGCCTGTCGGAACCTTGTATCCGTTGCCGTTCGTGCCGTTTCCACTCGGATGATTGCCATGTGTACCCATAAAACCCTCTTTCAAACGAAAAACTGCGCCATTCGTAGGACGTACCCCGAGTATATCGCTGTATTGGGAGCGCCGCACGAGCCTCACTCCGTCGGCCAACCTAACGCTCCTATCCGCATCCAACCCACACAAGAACGTGCACGACCGTGAGTACTCCGGCGAACGTTGCCGTCTTTCCACGGAATCCGATTCCCCGCATTTGCTTACATGGCACCCACAGTTTGTGCGGTCAGACAAAGGAGTTCCCCGATGAAGATGTTCTCAGGCAATATCGAAGATTTGCGTACGCTCTATATCCGCAATCTAAAAAAAGCTCTCGACATGGAACGAAAGATTACCAACACCCTGCCCAAGATGATTGAGAAGTCGACCGACCAGCAGCTCGCAACTGCTTTCCACAATCACCTTCGCCAAACGGAAGGTCATGTTGCCAACATCGAATCACTTCTCCGCAAGGCAACGGGCAAGAGCGATACAGAAGCCTGTAAAGCGATGAGCAGCCTTGTTACTGAATCCGGAAACAGCATCAAGGACACTTCCAATGCGACGATTCGGGATATTACGTTGATTGCATCTGCGCAGCAGATGGAACACCACGAAATGGCCATCTACGGCACGCTCCGAACCTGGGCCAGCATACTTGGCCTGGCGGAAGATGCGCGCATCCTGGATTCCATCCTCTCCGAAGAGAAAGCCGCCGATAAGCTGCTCAGTTCCATCTCAGGAGAAGTCAATCTGCAGGCCGCAGCGTAGCTGCTGTCCCAAAAGCAACCCGGCAGGAAACGACCTGCCGGGTTGCTTTTTTGAGGAGACTACTCATTTCGTAACGCAACCATCGGATTGATTCGCGAAGCCCTGCGTGCCGGAAGATATCCGGCCAACGCAGCGACAATACCGAGCGCAACCGCCATCGCAACAAAGGTCATTGGATCCGTTGGTTTCGTACCAAAGAGCAAGGATGCAATCAGATTCGCAACCGCCAACGACGCAATCGCACCGACCACAATTCCTATCGCAGTCATGCGTAACGTCTTCGCCAGCACACCCATCTGTACGTTCTCAGGCGATGCTCCGAGTGCCATTCTCACACCGATCTCCTGCGTTCTGCGTGTGACGGAGTATGAAATCACGCCGTAGATTCCCAACGATGCCAACAAGAGCCCTAGCCCCGCAAAAATACCTACCAGCAGCATGAAGAACTGGCGCGGTGAAACCGCATGATCTACGAGGCGCTGCATGGGCCGAAACTCCACCGCCGCCTGGTTTGGATTGATCTCGCGCAATGTCCGCATCACACTACTCGCCAACTGCTCTGGTGGCAGCCTGCTCCGCACCACGAGTACAGCGCCATCTGGGCCCCAGTCCTTCTCCATCATGGGCAGGTACATCTGCCAGCCAACTTTTCCTTCGACACTCGTATCTCGAACATCCGCGATCACGCCGATCACCCGAACATCCTTGTTTCCGATGACCGCCATCTTGCCGACAGCATCCTCATTCGGCCATAGACCTTTCGCAGCGGATTCATTCAAAATGACAGCGCCTTCGCTCTTGTCGTTGTCCTGCCAGGTAAAGTCCCGCCCGCGCAGACGCATCCCCATCGCCCTCAGATATCCCGGCGAAACAATATAGACAAACGCTCCCGGCAATTCCCCCGGCTTATACGTCTTGCCTTTGATCCGCGGAGCCCCCCACGAGCGATTGCGATCGAGCGGCAAATTATCAGAGAAACCCACCGCGTCAATCCCCGGAAGACCGCCGACCCGGTCCGCGATGTTCTGCAGAATAGCGCTCCGCTTCTCTGTGCTCCCACCATCGTCATAGTCGACTCGCACAGCAGCCGCACGACTCGGCTGGAACCCGAGGTCCACATCCAATACGTGTAGAAAACTTCTTAGCAGAAGCCCCGCACCGACCAACAACACGCACGCCAACGCTACTTCAGAGATCACCAATGCCGTGCGCATCTTCTCATGCTGTCGGCCTTCCGTCGTTCCGTGGCCTCCGTCTTTCAATGCCTCCTGAACATTCGTGCGTGAAGCCCGGATACCGGGCATCAGTCCAAACAGAATCGCTGTCGATACCGAGATCAACAGCGTCCATGCCAATGCTGTGCCATCCAACTTCACGCTGCTCAACAGCGGCAGCGCAATCGACCCCTGATGGGCAAGATACTGCAGAAGCCCATATGCCAGTCCGAGCCCAAGAGCAGCCCCTCCACCAGCCAGTACCAGGCTCTCCGTCAATAACTGACGAATCAAACGTCCACGCGCCGCCCCTAGAGCACTCCGCAACGCAAATTCCTTGCTGCGCGCAGCAGCACGAGCCAGCAGCAGGTTCGAAAGATTCACGCAAACAATCAGCAGAATCATTCCCACAGCACTCCATAGCACGATCAATGATCGGCGTAGCTTTCCGCTGATGTAGTCCTTCAAAAAAATCGGCTGAGCCGTATAGTTTCCCTTGGAATCCGCGAAACGCTTGCCCCAGTAAAACTGTGGGAACAGGGTCTTCGCCTCAGAGCGTGCCTGCGCCAGCGTGACACCCTGCTTCAAACGCCCAATGATGGCAATCGTATTTCCTTCATAACGGATGTCGTCCATGATCAATGGGGTCAGGACATCGACCTTAGCGCCCGGCGAAAATGCTGCGCCAAAATCAAAGCTCTCCGGCAAAATTCCAGCCACCGTTACTGGTTTGTTATCCATCGCAATCGTCTTGCCCACAATCGAGCGGTCCCCGCCAAACTGCCGCTGCCAGAATGGATAAGAGAGCATCACCGCCGCAGGCCCTCCCTTTATCGACTCCTCCGGAGTAAACTGCCGCCCTAGCATCGGCTCCACACCCAGCACATGGAAGAAGTTCCCCGCCACCATAATTCCTGTCGCAGGCAGCGGAACGCCTCGTCCGGTGAGTTTGTAGTTGTCTTCTGTCGAGAATGCAAAATACCCGGTTACATCCTCATACGACTTGTTCATCAACCGCAGGTCTTCATATGCATCCACCGAATACGTGGACGCCGACAACCCCTTCGCATCCGCCGGAGCAATCCACACCAATCGCGAGGGATCATAGAACGGCAGAGGGCGCAGCAGAATCGTATTCACCACGCTGAAGACGACAACATTTGCCCCGATCCCTAAAGCAAGAATCAAAATGGATACGGTCGCAAAGCCGCGATCACGTCCCAGCGTGCGCATCGTATAGCGCAGGTCCTGCAATACAGTCTCCAGCCACGGCAACCCACGCGACTCTCGCTGGCGCTCCCTGGCCTGCTCCACTCCACCGAACTTCACCATGGCCTTCCTCCGCGCCTCTTCTGGCGTCATTCCATTACGAATGTTTTCGTCTGTCGCCATCTCGATGTGCGAGGCGATCTCTGCATCCAGTTCGCGATCCAACGGTTCCTTATGGAAGAACGCGCCGGTTTGCGCCATCGCCCGTCGTAGAAAATCCAGGAAAGACTCTCGCCCTGCGCTCATTCGACACCCCCTTCCTTCCCCATAGCCAACACACGCCCCATCACGCCCGACAGGCGCGTCCAGTAGGCTGTGTCGTCAGCCAGCTGTTTCCGTCCACGCTTGGTAATCGAATAGAACTTCGCCCGCCGGTTATTCTCCGACGCTCCCCACTCGGCCTCGATCCATCCACGCTGCTGTAAACGGACCAGTGACGCATAGATCGTGCCCTGGTTCAATAGAACCTCGTCACCACTGACCTGCTCGATACGCCGGGCAATTCCATAGCCATGCATCTCCCCCATCGCCGCCAGAGTCTGCATCACCATCAGGTCCAAGGTTCCCTGCAAAAGGTCTAGTTTCGCGTCTCCCATTCGCTTCTCCTGTGGCATCCCCACATTTATACCTGTGGATACGCCACAGGAAAACAAAAGTTCCCGGGATTTTCTCTTCCGGCCAGAATCCGGTATTCGAGCGCGTTACCCGCTCCAGAGGCGTAAGATAAAAGAAAGCCATGCCGACCCCTGACCGCAAAAGCTCGCTGAAGATCATCGTCGCCGCCGTCCTCATCCTGGGGACCGTCGCTTACCTGGCCATCACCGGCGTTAGCGAAAACAAAAGCTACTACGTCACGATCAGTGAGCTCCAGGGCATGGGAAACAAGGCATACACGCGTCATCTCCGCGTGGCCGGGAATGTTGCCCCGGGCAGCATCGAGCGCTCAGGGACCAACGCGACCTTCACGCTACTCGAACAGGGGCATACCCTGCGCGTAACCTATAAAGGCTCCGAGCCTCCGCCGGACACCTTCAAGGACGACTCCCAGGCGCTCGCCGTAGGCACCTATGGCCGTGATGGCGTATTCCATGCCACTCAGCTCCAGGCCAAATGCGCTTCTAAGTACGCTCCAGCCGCAAACCAGGCACCCACGACGACAGCCTCTGCTCTTCCTGCTTCTCGCTAAGAGCTCCACCTATACTGGCTGAGTCCACAGCAGCACACGCATGTCTACTGTCGCTCCAATTCGCGCTGAAGCCGCGAGCCTCGTCTCGGTTTCGAAGATCTATGGTTCCTTTGCTGCCCTGCGCAGCGTATCTGCGAACTTTCCTGTGGGCTCGGCTACGGTCATCCTGGGAGAAAACGGAGCAGGGAAATCGACCCTGCTCCGTACTGTTGCCGGACTGATCTCTCCCACCCGTGGCAATGCCACCGTCTTCGGAGAACCGCCGCATCGCCAGCGGAATCGCATCGCGTATATGAGTCACTCCACCATGCTCTACGACGAGTTGACCGCGATGGAGAACCTTACCTACTTCGCAAAGCTACACCGCGGTGACGGCTGCGCCTGCGTTGGATCGCCCGAGATGGCACTGCGCGCTGTCGGCCTCGACCCCACATTGACCCGACCGGTGGGCCAGTACTCCCAGGGAATGCGCCAGCGTGCTTCCCTGGCTCGTGTCCTCCAGACCGATCCCGAGCTACTTCTTCTCGACGAACCCTTCTCCAATCTCGACGTCTCCAGCGCAGCTCACCTTGTTGAGCTCCTCGCCGACTTTCGCACCTGGCCTGTGCCCGGTGGAGGAGCCCGCACCCTGATCTTCACCACCCATCAAGCCTCGCTAGCCGAGCCTCTCGCAGAACGCACTCTCTCCATGCGCCAGGGCCAGATCGTCGATATCTCCACCCGGGGGAGCCGATGAAGTTCTCTGCCCCGGCCAAGACCAACGCCGCCCGCTTCCTCGACTCCCTCAAGATCTCTTACGAACTTCGTGCCTACGAGGTCGATCCCGAAGACCTGACTGCTATCTCCGTTGCTCGCAAGATTGGCCTGCCTGCCAAGCAGGTCTTTAAGACTCTGCTTTCGCACACGAATACTGGTGAGCACCTCTTTGCCGTGATTCCCGGAGACAGCGAGCTCGATCTTAAGAAACTTGCCCACGCCGCAGGAGCCAAAAAGGCAGAGCTGGCTTCCCTCAAAGATGTCGAGCCGCTCACCGGATACATCCGCGGCGGTGTCACGGTTATGGGTGCTAAGAAGCCCTTCCCCGCCTTCGCCGATGAAATGATCGAACTCTTCGATGTCATCAGCGTCTCCGCCGGGCAGCGCGGCTTGCAGCTTATTATGTCTCCCGCTGACTACCTTCGCGCCTCGGAAGCCACGCTCGCGGATCTGACGAAAGCCCCCACTGGAGAGTCCCGTTGAAGTATCTCTCCTTCGTCCTCGAACACCTTCTCAAAGATCTCCGTCTCGAGTGGCGCTCACGCGACTCCATCAACGGCATGCTCTTCTTCGTGCTCCTGATGGTGGTCGTCTTCTCTCTCGCCTTCGATCCGGCCGGATACCCCACGGTCACCCGTCAGATTTCTGGAGGCATCCTCTGGGTCGGCCTTCTCTTCGCCTCGATTACCGCCCTTAACCAGTCTTGGACCCGCGAACAGCGAAATCAGGTTCTGGAAGCTCAACGCATGGCGCCTTCGCCTGCCTCCGCCCTTTTCGTCGGCAAGGCGCTGGCGAACATGATCTTCGTCCTGGTTGTCGAGGCTGTTCTCGCGCCGATCTTCGTTATCTTCTTCAATTTGCATGTCTTGGGGAACGCCTGGCTGCTTGCTCTTATCCTTCCCCTGGGCACCTGGGCTTTGGTCGTCAACGGCACTTTTTTTGCCGTTCTGGGCCTGCGTGCCCGGAGCCGTGAGCTTCTTCTGCCCCTGATCCTGTTGCCTCTCACGCTTCCCGCCATTGTGATGATGGTGCAGGCTACGACCGGCGTCATCACCGCCGAACTCGACCCTGTCTACCTCCGAACCTGGATCAACCAGCTCATCGGTTATGACGTCATCTACACCACCGTCTGCATCCTGCTCTTTGAAACCGTCCTCAACGCGGAATAAGCCTGTTCCCTGTTCCCTGTTCCCTGTTCCCTGTTCCCTGTTCCCTGTTCCCTGTTCCCTGTTCCCTGTTCCCTGTTCCCTGTTCCCTGTTCCCTGTTCCCTGTAAAAGTGTCATCCCGACCGAAGCGTAGCGAAGTGGAGGGATCTGCTTCTCTACCACCTTCTTTCCCCCTCCCACCATCATTCTTCGTCGTTCCACTCCTCAGAGAAATCTCTGTAGTTTCCTTCCCTCGTGCAAATCCGGGCCAGACGGAACAATCCGCGATAAAATAACTTCGTGGTTCGTCCCTCCACTCTTCGTAATGTTGCCTGGCTCTGGCTCGCCGCCACAGTTGTGGTGCTCGTCCTTGGTTTCCGGCAAGCTATCTTTATCGCTCCGCCTGAGGAGACGATGGGAGACCTCCATCGCATCTTCTATTACCATTTCGCGCACGCCATCCTCGGCCTCGTCTTTCCTTACATCAACTTTGCTGCTTCCATTGCCTTTCTCTATTGGCGACGACGTGACCCGCTAAAAGCACTGACTGCAGACGCTCTTGCCGTCGCTGCAGCGGAGATTACGATCCTCTATGTCGGGATCACGCTTGCCACGGGAATGCTCTGGGGAAAGCCCGCCTGGGGAATCTGGTGGACATGGGACGCCCGGCTCACCTCTGAGCTGATCCTCTGGCTGCTTTATGTCAGCTATATGCTTCTGCGTCGTCTCTCTCCCTCTGGGCAGACGCCGACGTTGGCTGCCATTCTCTCTATCTTTGCCGCCATTGACGTCCCCATTGACTTCATGTCGATCGAGTGGTGGCGCACCCAGCATCCCGCTCCTGTCTTTGGCCCCAATGGAGGCGGCATCGCCCCCCAATTTGTTCCCGCCGTTCTCTGGAATCTTGCAGGGTGGGCCATGTGGGGAATCTTCCTTCTGGGCTTCCGCTTCGCCATCGAACGCCGCCGCCAGCTCGCCGAGCAAGAGGCAGCTCTCATGGCTCTTGAAGCCTCTCTCGAAACTCCCAGCAACGGAGCGCGCTGACAATGACCTGGCAGACCTTCTTCAACTTCTCCACGATGGTTCATCGCCACTTGGTCTTTGTCTATGTCGGGGTCATTGTGACCCAACTGGGATATCTCGGCTGGCTTGTCCGCAATTGGAAGAAAACTGATTCCATTTAGGCTGTCTCGACAGATTGCCCTGAGCGAAGTCGAAGGGGGAATCGGTTCACTATTTGAAGCACAGGTGTCGATGGAATCCCCGTATTTTGCGAACCTCAAAATCCGGAACAACGCCTGTCAAGCCCCACAAACCCGCATACCGCCCGTATCTACAACAAAACAAGTCAGAAACCGGTTTCCCTCGTTTTGCAAATCTACCCCTTCCCCTCTTCTAAAATAAATATAGAAAGCCCCAGGGCTTCAGGCCCGGGGCTTTTCTTGCACTCTGGGGATACTGGTCTAACCTTAATTGCAATGATTCGAATACTTTGCGCGAAAACAGGGGGAGGGGGCCCTCTCCAAAAGCTCCTTGGGGGACCGGTTCTCCATCCGAGAGAAGCACGGAATATATGGCGCGACAGTCTGTTCCAATTGCTTGCATCTAGAATCGATAGGGATTCTGTAGATTGAGGAGAAGTGGCATCGTTTCCTTCGGTTGTTTAGTACGCCAGGTCCCATCTCTCTTGGGATCAACGGAAAGGGGACCGTGCCTCTCATCCTTGCGTTTCCCCTTTTCTCTCCCCTACACTCCCTGAAAGAGTTGAATAATCACGTGTCTTTTCCATACAAAACCGCAGGATTTTTTCTTTTGGCAGCCCTGGCTCTTACCCCAGGTGCAGGCGCCCAATCTTCCAGTTCTCAGTCCCCTTCTTCCTCGTCTTCTTCGAATTCCTCCACATTGGAAAATGACCGGCAACGGCTCCCTGCCCGCCCCAGGGTCACTCAGCCCGAGGCCGGTGGAGCTGCAATTACGCTGGAGACAAGCGAGCCGCTTTTCGATCTTGCGGTTGCGCTCAATGCCTGTGGATACGACTCCGACCTGGAAAACTCGGCTCCTATTCGCAAACAGATTCGGGAGGAGATTAACCATGCGCTCGCTACCGGTACTCCCGCGGCACGCGACCACCGCGATGCCCTCTGCACCTATATCCGGGATCATTCTCTCTCGGACCCCGCCCTGAACCTGGCGCAGTACATCTCGCTTTCGCTATATCTCAATCCCCTGCCACAGTTGACCCCTTCCGTTGAGGAAACAGAGCTTCCGCCGGATGCGACGCAGGTGGTAAACATTCTCCCGCTTCTGCGGACTTTCGCGGAGGATATGAATCTCCACGCGATCTGGGTCACCCATCGTTCCGACTACGAACAGCTCGTCAACCTGGTCCACGACCCGCTCACCAAAGCGATTCTCGACACAAATATCTATTTACGGTTGCCGGTTTCGAGTTACGATGGACGCCGCTTTCTGGTTCTACTGGAACCCATGCTGTCACCCTCGATGACGAATGCGCGCATTTACGGCAGCGACTATATCGTCGTCTCGTCACCAGCGGGAAATCCCCTCGGACAGGTCCACATGGACCAGATCCGCCATACCTATCTGCACTACGAGATTGAGCCGCTGGTTTATGCCCGGGCGAGCGCAATGGATCGACTACTTCCCCTGCTCAAGGCTGTGCACGATGCTCCACTGGATTTCATCTACAAGTCCGATATCTCGGCCTTTATTACCGAATGCTTGATCAAAGCCGTGGAGGCCCAGACGATGGAAGCGGACGCTCCAAAGCCGAAACGCCCCGGCCAGATTAAACAGCGTGCAGATCTGACAAACTACGAAGCCGAATTAGCCGCATGGGAGCGACAGGCAGAATCCGCTCGACGCAAGCAGGTCGATCTGGATGTACGCCAGGGATGGGTTCTGGCAGGCTATTTCTACGATAAGCTTGGGCAGATGCAAAAAGATGGCGGAAGCCTGAAGGAAGACATCGCCGAGATGGTCTACGGCATGGATGTCGATCGTCAACGCCATGCGGCAGAACAAGTCGTCTTTCTGCCGGAAGGCTCGCATGATTTCGTCAAACGCGCTCCGCGCCAGCTCAAGGGGCTCGACCTGGCCGAGATGAAGCTGATGAAGGGCGACACCGCAGGCGCAGGCATGATGGCCGAGGAAGCCCTCAAGGCGAATCCGAATGACCCTCAGGCAAACTATCTGGCTGGAAGGGTGGAGTTGATTCAAGGAGATCCGGATTCGGCGATGACCCATCTCAACAAGACCCTGACCTTAGCCAAAGATCCCCGGACACTGGCCTGGGCACATATCTATCTTGGCCGGCTTTACGATATCGCCCGCGATCCGGAGCGACCGGACGCGGAAAATCCCGAACGAACCAAAGCAATCGCTGAATATAAAGCGGCTCTTGCCGTTCGCGACTCCCAACCGGATACGAAAGCCGCCGCGGAGAAAGGTCTTAAAGAGCCTTTCCTTCTTCCACGACGCGCAAACGATAACGATAATGATAACGAGCCTTTAGACCCGAGTGGCAAAGCAGAGAAGGACGCCTATCGACCACCATCTTCGCCCCAATGATGAGCAACTTGCCTCTTTGGAGCGTCCAACCCATTGAGTAAGCTATTTGGGGAGAGGAAGCATGTCGACGCGCCGCAGAAAGCCCACAAAAGCACCGTCAAATCTGCCGCTCACTCCTCTGTGGGAACACCGTTTTAAGCGGCCTGAATTGCTGACTCTGGCCCTAACCCACCGTTCGCTCGCCTACGAGACGAATCCGGAGACTCTTCTCGATCCCTCCGCCGACAACGAACAACTCGAGTTCGTGGGGGATGCGGTTCTGGGACTTGCGGTCGCAGAGAGCCTATATCGACGCTTTCCCCGGTCGCGGGAAGGTGAGTTGACCCGGCTGCGGGCCTCTCTTGTCAGCCGTCGCCACCTTGGCTCTGTCGCGCAACGCATTGGGCTTGGAGCGATGCTTCGCCTGGGGCGCGGAGAAGAACAGAGTGGAGGCAGACAAAAGCCTGCCCTGCTGGCGAATGCACTGGAGGCCGTCATCGCGGCTCTGTATCTTGACGGAGGTCTGGAAGTCGCCCGCTCATTCATTGAGCGTCACATCATCGAGCCCTCTCTCCCGACCCTGCAAGGAGCCCTCAACGCAGGAGACACCTTCAGCGGAGCCATCGGGGATCACAAGTCTGCTCTCCAGGAACACCTTCAGGCCTCGGGCTATGGTCAACCCCAATATGTCCTAACTGCCCAGAGTGGCCCCGATCACCAGAAACTTTTCCGCATCGAGGTTCGCATCTCGGATGGAAGTGGAGGATCCAGGGCTTTGGCCGAATCCGAAGGGACCACAAAAAAACAGGCCCAGCAGCAGGCTGCACGCATCGCCTTCGAGCGGCTGTTAGCTGAACAAGATCCTTCGCAGATAGATGAGAGCACCTCCAAGCACTCTCCCGGAACGACATCTGCGCATCAGAGTATTTAAATGAGCCCGCCCACACTCTCCCCCGGCCCATTACGCGAAGGCGGACAGTCCGCCTCTGGGTTCGTCCCTGCTGGGACGCCCCCCACGCAACCGCCGCCAGTCGGTCATAGTTCCTACTCCAGCAAACCTGGGCTCCTTCCTGCCATTCAGTCTCTGCTTACGATCATCGTCATCGCGGTTTTCATTGTTGCGTTTACTGTGCAACCCTTCCGGATTCCATCAGGCTCCATGGAACCAACCCTGATGGTGGGTGATTTTCTCCTGGTCGACAAACAGGTCGCAGCCGATTCGACTGGCTCTCTTCTGCTTCCCTCTCCGGGAATTCACCGGGGAGATGTGGTCGTATTTCATTACCCCCTGGATCCGGCCACCCACCTCGTCAAACGCATCGTGGGGATTCCCGGAGATCATATTCGCCTTCGCGGTGGCCACGTCTTTATCAACGGGCTTCCATTGAATGAGCCCTACGCGGTCTATCATCCTGCTGGCTACGACAACTTTCGCGATAATTTCCCCCGGCTTCAAAGCGCCGATCCTGAGATTGATTCCCGCTGGTGGGTCCGCATGCGCAAGCTGATCGATGATGGAGAACTCATCATTCCTGCCGGAAACTATTTTGTTCTGGGAGACAACAGGAATAACAGCGACGACAGCCGGTATTGGGGCTTCGTTCCTCGCGAAAATATTGTGGGCCGTCCCCTGATGATTTACTTCTCT
Organism: Edaphobacter sp. 4G125; assembly: GCF_014274685.1. Classification (NCBI taxonomy): domain Bacteria; kingdom Pseudomonadati; phylum Acidobacteriota; class Terriglobia; order Terriglobales; family Acidobacteriaceae; genus Edaphobacter; species Edaphobacter albus. The sequence goes on along the minus strand of NZ_CP060393.1, from coordinate 1,601,814 downwards.
TTACGTCAGGAAGAAAACTCGACTTATGCTGCACCGCATGCTGCGGGACTCTCTCTTGGCAGCACCGCGTCATCATCTGGCTCCTTCCAGTTTGCCCGTTGGAACAGGGTCTTCCGCATCATTCGTTAGATTACTTATTCCCCTCAAAACATCGAATTTCTTTCCTTTGATTTCAGAGAACCGGAGAACTCTCGTGAGAGATACACTAAAGAGAAGGTCTTCCGGAGAAAAACGAGTCGATGACGATGGAATCTGTTGAGAAAGAAGAAACTTCAGCCCAGGTGGAGGAGCAGAAAGAAACGGCTCTCGAATCTTTGGCCTCCATTGCCAGTGTGCTGGCTGTCGGTCTCTTCGTCATGACCTTTGTCTTTCAGAACTTTGAGATTCCGTCCGCTTCCATGGTCAAGACGCTGCTTATTGGCGATCACGTCCTGGTCGACCGAATCTCGCTGGCTCCTCCGGCCAAATGGGCTCCTTTTACCTATTATCGCGATGTTAAGCGCGGCGACATCATCGTCTTTCTAAAGCCAGGTGAACCCGATCTTTTTCTCGTGAAGCGTGCAATCGGTATTCCCGGCGACCATATTCATCTGCGAAACGGAGTTGTCTACCTCAACGGAGTGGCCCAGAACGAGCCCTATGCTGCCATGCCAGTATCCGATGGCAATCCCCAGCACGATTTCAATGCCTATCGCGACGACTTCCCCAGCATCCCTCCTGATCCCATGTATCAGGTCACGGCAAGCTGGCAGTATGAGCTCCCAACACATATCCAGAACGGTGACTTGGTGGTTCCTCCAGGCAAGATCTTCGCCATGGGAGACAATCGTCCTGATTCGCTCGATGGCCGCTACTGGGGATTTGTTCCTCGTGAAAACATCGTAGGTCGACCGATGTTTGTCTATTGGTCCTTTGAAACGCCTGCAGATCAAATTGACAAACAAAGCATCGGAGAACGACTCTCCTTCATGGGCCACATCCTTATCCACATCTTCGATCAGACGCGATGGAAACGCACTTTCCACGTAATTCGATAAGAGGTGCGATCCAACATCCCCATGGAACAGACTTATCCATCCGATCGCGGGATATCAGTCCAGCAGAATGAAATGGTGGATCTACCTGCTGGTGCACCTTCGAACGCGCCAAAAACGTCTCCCACCCGTCGTGGGCACCTTCGGCGTTTTCGTTTTCTCTATGGGGGAATTGCTACCCTTGTGCTGCTTTTCTTTCTTCCTCCGCTGGTCAATGTGAGCCGGTATCAGCGACGGATCGCCACAAGTATTTCAAACAGTATCGGCCGTCCAGTCCACTTCGATCGGATCTCGCTTACCGTTCTTCCGCTTCCAGGTTTTACGATCGATAACTTTGTCGTAGGTGAAGACCCTGCTTTTGGGTATGAGCCGATCATCCGGGCAAACTCTGTTCGCGCGACGCTTCGTCTGTCTTCTCTATGGCGCCGCCGCGTAGAGTTCTCCACGATCAGCTTCACCGATCCGAGCGTCAATCTTGTCCATGCTGCCAACGGTCAGTGGAACATCGAAGGCATCATGCTTCATGCTTCGCAGATCGAGACGGCTCCGACCGCTCAGCGCCGAGCTGGCCCCGCTCCCCGCTTCCCCTATATCGAAGCTACGGGAGCTCGCCTGAATATCAAGCAGGAGCAAGAAAAACTTCCTTTCTCACTCGTCGAAGCAGAGTTTGCTCTTTGGCTTCCCGATCCTCATCAATGGCATCTTCGTCTTCGGGCACGACCAACACGAACGGACTCCAATGTGTCCGATACCGGGATCATCGAGCTTGAAACAACTCTGGGAGCCGCCCCTTCTCTTAGCCAGATTCCCTTGAACCTTGAAGGCCAATGGAGAAACGCTCAGTTGGGCGAGGCTACTCGCGTTCTCTTCGGCCACGATGCTGGCTGGCGCGGTCAGATGAACCTCACAACTCATATTCGAGGGACCTTTGGCGAGAGCGCGATCTCCACACGGCTCCGACTTATTGATGCTCGCCCTGCCGATTTCATCCCTGAGAAACCTCTCACCACGGAAGCGGAGTGCTTTGCCACGGCTACGGGGATATTTCATGCTTTTGAGGATCTCCGTTGCAGCTGGCCTCCTGCCAGTTCTTCGCAAATATCGTCCATCGTCCTCACGGGAAATATCCCTAATGTCCATCTCCCCCGTGAAGCATCAATACAGATCACGGCTCCGAAGATTCCTGGCTCTACGCTTCTCACATGGTTGAGGGCCACCAATTCCACGATTCCGCAGAACCTTGCCATTGGCGGAATGCTCACCGGAACGCTGACCTATGGGGCAACTGGCTCTGTCTCCCAAGACCAACCCGCCTCATCTGCAAATCAATGGCAAGGCCAACTCACTTTGGATAATGCAGCCGTCACCACTGGAGAAGCAAAAACTCCACTCCTCTCAGGAGATGTCCATCTAGAGTCATTGGCTCATTTACCCTTGCCCCATTCTCGAAATGCAGTTTCTGCAACTGGCCCGAAGCAGGGATTCACATTAGATCCTGTCCCCTTGCAGCTTGGAGGACACGATCCTGTCCTTCTCTCTGGGCATCTGGACTCCGTTGGCTATACGCTACATTTGGCCGGAAACGCCACCCTTGAGCGCCTCACAACTTTGGCCCAGGCGTTTCCACCCTTGGGGAAAGGTCTGCTGGAAGCACTTCCCACGAAGAGTCCTACAACAGGGCTCTTTCACATCGACCTCACGGCAACACGCCCTTGGAAGGGCACGCAGACGTGGCAGGACAATTCGGTTCATACTAGCAAACCCGCAAAGACCGGCCAGCGACGCCATCATCATTGAAGACTGCATTTCTGCTCTCTTGCGATGAAGATAGTTCCTGTCAATGTAGGCGCGACGTTGTTCACACTTCACCATCTCCATGCAGAAGTTTTAGAGCACTCCCCTTATGAGCAGCAATATGATCCGTCTTATCGCTTTTGATCTCATACTGGGGATCGCTTTCTGACGCATGATGTACATACCCTTTGTAGATAAAATCGCCGGTGTGTATAGCAATAATCGTTCCTGACACTTGTCCCGCCTCAGAATTCCAACCTACGTGATCGCCAACTTTAAACGTTCTCGCCATCCTGCAGCCTCCTCCACTGAAATTATTTCTTCGAAAATGCCATCTGCTAAACTTGGCCTGCTGATTGCGAACAATGATCGCATGAGAAAAACATTCAGAGGCACTTGCTGCGTGCCACGCAGGGGGTGCCGAGGCATACAGGCTTATGATGATGCATACGACCTAAGATAGAAAGCACGCCAGAATGATCATGGCTTGAGAATAAATAAATGGGTACTTCTAAGGCGCTAAATGAAGTTGTTCTACCCCAACCGGTAGTCGGCCCGCTAACGCGCTCAGCGATTTTCCTGGTTCTTTGTATTCGGTCTGAGAGCAACAACTATCCAGCCTTACGCTCTTTTTTTGCAGATTTCTCGGGACTTATACGCGCTGTCGAATTTCGAAATATCGAGGCCGGTCTTACATGCGTCGTCGGATTCAGTTCGGATGCATGGAACCATCTTTTTGGGTCACCAAGCCCTGCTGAACTTCATCCCTTTCGAGATTTGCATGCAGGAAACCGTCATGCAGTCTCCACTCCGGGCGACATCTTATTTCATATTCGTGCCAAGCGTCCCGACCTCTGCTTTGAACTAGCTACTCAGATTATGGATGCCCTTGGAGATACAGTTTCAGTCGCCGATGAAGTCCAGGCATTTCGCTATTTTGATGATCGCGATCTCATGGGATTCGTCGATGGCACAGAAAATCCAAGAGGAGATGCTGCCCGTGATGCTGCAATTGTAGGTGACGAAGACCCATCCTTTGCAGGCGGCAGCTATGTAATTGTGCAGAAATACTTACACGATATGAAGAGGTGGAATGCCCTTCCCGTCGAGACACAGGAACTTATCATCGGCCGCAGAAAGCTGTCTGATATCGAATTAAGCGATGCCGAAAAGCCTCCTTATGCGCACAATGCACTGACATCCATCGAAGAAGATGGAAAACAGCTTCAGATTTTGCGGGATAACATGCCCTTCGGCAAGCCAGGGCAAGGTGAGTTTGGAACATATTTCATCGGTTATTGCCGTACTCCACGAGTTACGGAGAAAATGCTTGAGAACATGTTCCTGGGAAACCCTCCTGGTAATTATGATCGCCTACTTGATTTCAGCCAACCGGTGACTGGTGGACTGTTCTTCGTACCGGCCGCAACATTTCTCGACAATATCAGCACGAACACACCGAACGTCAGAGCAACAGGTGCACAACTCACACCTGAGCCGCCTTCGGTTTTACCTGATCACGATGACTCACTTGGCATTGGATCGCTCAAAGAAGAGAACCGAAGGGATTCATTGTCATTAGAGGGAAAAGAGGGAAAAAAAGATGAATAACCTCCATAAAGAACTCGCGCCTATCTCTGCCGCCGCTTGGTCACAAATTGAAGAAGAGACGACAAGAACACTAAAAAGGTATCTAGCGGGGCGGCGAGTTGTGGATGTCCCAACTCCCGGTGGCGCTGCTATGCCTGGAGTCGGAACCGGCCACTTGCAATCGATCTCTGCTCCTGCTGATGGCATTGTTGCCAACCTGCGCGAGGTTCAATCCCTTGTTGAATTGCGGGTCTTTTTCGAGTTATCCCGCCAAACAATTGACGATGTCGAGCGAGGATCAAATGATTCCGATTGGCAGCCTGCCAAGGATGCTGCAAAGAAACTAGCCTTTGCAGAAGACCGAGCCATCTTCAATGGCTACCGCGAAGCAAGCATCCGGGGTATTCGTCAAAGCACCAGCAACCCTATTAGCATGCTCCCTGCGGATGTGCGAGATTACCCAGACGCCGTAGCACACGCGTTGAGCCAGCTAAGGCTCGTCGGAGTTAACGGTCCATACTCGGTTGTGCTTGGAGCCAATGAATATACGGCACTTGCTGAAACTCGCGATCAAGGCTATCCCGTCCTTGAACACGTGAAGCGTATCATCGACGGCAATATTCTTTGGGCACCAGCCATTGAGGGTGCATTCATTCTGACAACACGAGGTGGCGATTTCCAACTCAACCTTGGACAGGATGTTTCGATCGGCTATCTCAGCCATAACGATTCCACCGTGAAGTTGTACCTTCAGGAGACATTTACTTTCCGAGTCTTAACCAGCGAAGCTTCTGTCGCACTTTCTCCATCATAAAAATTAGAGAAAACTCTAAGTCTATTTTCTCTGAATTTATATGATTTATAAGGGATTTGTGAGGGGTTGATGGCGGAGAGTGAGGGATTCGAACCCCCGATAGCCTTGCGACTATGTCTGATTTCGAGTCAGGTGCATTCAACCGGGCTCTGCCAACTCTCCGTATATTCAGTTTACCCTGAATCCAGGCATGCGGAAAGTGCTTGTGAAGAGGATGCGAAGTGTCAGTCGAGTGGACTTCTGAGCTGGTGAGGTGGATGCAGGAGCAGGCCAGGAATGTGGGCTTTGATACTGCTAGCATCGCTCCCGTACCTTCTCCGCACAGCGAACTTGCTGAACGTGACGCCAATCGCTTTCAAGCCTGGATCGATGCTGGCCGCGCCGGAGAGATGGAATATCTCAAACGCCGCGATCAGGAAGGGATCCTGGTACGGAGCGGTGTAAAAGTAGCCATACCGTGGGCTCGTTCCGTCATCGTCTGTGCCTTTAATTACAACGTTGAGGCTCCGCTTTCGATTGCTCCCGCCCCTCCAAAGACAGGTTGGATTGCGCGTTATGCCTGGAGCGGCAGAAACAGCGAAGACCAGATGGTCCCAACCGATTATCACGACGAACTGCTGACACGACTGCGAACGATCGAGTCTGCCTTGCAGGAACGTGTGCCCTGCGAAACACGATGTTATGTCGATACCGGCCCCCTCGTGGAGCGATCAGCAGCCGTGAAGGCTGGGCTTGGCTGGACAGGAAAGAACACCTGTCTCATCAACCAGAATCTCGGATCCTGGCTTCTGCTTTCGGTGATTGTGACCTCCATTCCAGTCGCAGCCGAAGTATCGATTGATACTACAGTCGATCGATGTGGAAGTTGCACGCGTTGTCTTGATGCGTGTCCGACGCAGGCTCTCATCGCTCCTCGTCAAATGGATGCCTCTCGCTGCATCTCCTATCTCACAATCGAAAAGAAAGGTGCAATTGCTGAAGACCTGCGAAATCTTATCGGACGTCAGATCTTTGGTTGCGACATCTGCCAGGACGTGTGCCCATGGAACCGTCGCGCTCCCATCACCGTAAGAGAGGGTATGGAGCCCAGACCAGAGCTGATCAACCCCGCGCTGGAATGGTTGGCAGAGTTGGATTCGGCAGGCTTCAAAAAACTCTTCAAGGGTTCCCCATTGGAGCGAACTCGCCGCAAACGGCTGCATCGGAATGTAGCAATTGCAATGGGAAACAGTCATGATCGTGATTTTCTGCCTCACCTTGAAGCATGGAGCCAAAGCGAAGATGAGGTCTTAGCCGAAAGCGCACGTTGGGCTATCCAGCAGATTACTTCTTCAACTCACGAACGTTAAACCAGAACCATCGGACGCCTGATTTATCTATGCATCTCTCTGCTAGCATCAGAGTTGGATTGCAGAGAAATGCTGACACCACGAAATGGCGATCAGATACCTTCTCTACCTCTTATGTTTTCGATCCTTCCACCCAATGCAGATAGACCTGAAGTCCCTCGAGCGGCCAGCGCGATGTCGCTGAAGCCTGACGAGCAGAAGACCGGCCCCAATCTGCCAATTGAACGGGTTCCTCCAACAGTACGAAAGCCTGGCTTCTGGCCTCAGATCGCAGCCCTGCTGCGTTACATGGTTAAAACTGAAGTCCACACCTACGCCTTCAGCGTAGCGGCAAATGCAATTCTGTCGCTCTTTCCATTTATCGTGCTTCTGTTAACCATCTGCCGAAGGGTCTTCCACTCCCGGGCAATGGAACAGGTCGTCGGCGATATGATGCGCGGTTTCCTCCCCGTCGGGCAGGATTTTGTGATGAGGAACATGCAGTTGCTCGCGCATCCTCGCAAAGGGGTTCAGGTCTTCTCTGTAGTGATGCTTCTGGTCAGTTCCACGGGAGTCTTTCTTCCTTTGGAAGTAGCGCTGAATAACGTTTGGGGGGTAACCAAAAATCGCAGCTATCTCCATAACCAGGTAGTCTCCCTGGGGTTGGCCTTCGCTGTCGGCGTTCTTGCCCTCGCTTCTGTCGCTTTCAGCTCAGGTTCGAGGAGCCTTCTTACCTTCGTCTTCTTTGGTCATACCGAAACCCCTGCGTACGATTTCGCCGCCGCATGGTTTTTGAAGGGCTGTGGCATCATCCTGAGCATTCTGCTGTTTTTTCTGATCTACTGGATTCTTCCCAATCGCAAGATTCCCGCTCGGGCGGTTCTTCCGACAGCGTTCATGGTAGGAATCTTCTGGGAACTGGCAAAGTATCTCTATGTGCGGGCCTTGCCCTGGCTCGACTTTCAATCGGTCTATGGGCCGTTTTATATCTCGGTTGGACTCATGATGTGGGCGTTTCTCTCGGGCCTGCTGGTTCTGGCAGGAGCGCAGGTTTCGGCAACACGGTTTACCCTCCGGCTTGCGCGTGAGGCCAAAATGGAAGAGCGCCGAGCGACACTGGAGGCAGAGAAAAAGAATGCAAATCGCTAGCAAGCAAAACTGGCCGGAATGGATGGGCAAAAAGCCCCCCACGGGGTTGCCCGCCGCCGTTTTCTGGCTGGCGATATGGTTTGGCCTGCTTTTTGTGCTGCGGATGATTCCCGGCTCGTTCGGGACCTTCTTCACCGTGGTTCAGGTGTTGGTGGGAATAGCCTTGGTCGCTACAGGAATCCCCCTGCTGGTCCGCGTTGTTCGCCGACGGATGTTGTGGAGCCTGCGAAACAAGCTCGTTGTCACCTACCTGCTGATCGGGCTGGCTCCGGTCGTACTGTTCTTTACGCTTGTCATGATTTCGGCCTATGTTGCCGCAGGCCAGTTTGCAATCCATCTGGCCAACTCACGCATGCAAGAAGAACTGGCACAAATGAGCAGCGATAACGCTCATCGACTGCAGCATATTGCCATTCTCATTCAGGAAAACCCCGCTTCGCTGACAGCAAATGCCATTGAGCTGAGGGACAACCCCGATATGACTCGAGGTAATCTGCATCGTGTCATATCGATCTATCTCAACAGCGCCCCTGTACTTCTTGGTGTCCCCCAGGGGAAGGCACCTCTTGGTTTACCTCCATGGGCAACCGAACTCAAGGAAGGACAATTCCAGGGGCTCGTGCTCGATGGTGGAGAACTCTACCTGGCTGTCGTTAACCAGAAGCGACTGAATGATGGCCGGCTCCTGAGTGTCGTCACCAGCCTTATCGTTGATGGCCAGATGATGGACTCCATCGCCCGCGGCGTAGGACGGGCACAACTGATTGCAGAACGGCTTGGAGGCAGCGAACCGAGCTCCAATCAGGCTGCAAAAACAGCGGAATCTTCCAGGACGCCGACAAGAAGACCCGCCCAGAAGGCGCGCGAAAACTCAGTTTCTGGAGGGACGCAGGTTCCTGGAGTCAACCTCGCCGATATCCAGGTGCACTTTCTCTCGACGGTCGGCGTTACAGACTGGGGGACCGGCGAACGGGACAATGTCCCCATCCGGATGGATTCTCGTCCATCCCTGCTCTACAACCAGCTCTTTGGAGCATCGCTTGGCGGCCTCGTCACCGATGCCTATCGAATCGGCTTGATCGCCTTATGCGTTCTCTTTGCCCTGATCGAGTTGCTGGCTTTAATCATGGCAATCCGCTTGAGCAGAACCATGACCGCCTCCGTCTCCGATCTCTACGAGGCAACGCAACAGATCGACCGCGGAGAGTTCAGCCATCGAATCGGCGTCACACGTCAAGACCAGCTCGCCGAACTGAGCCGTTCCTTTAATAAGATGACTGGCTCCTTGCAGCGCCTTCTTGTAGAGCAAAAAGAGAAGGAACGGCTGCAGAACGAGATCTCCATCGCACAGGAAGTACAAGCCAACCTCTTTCCACGCCAGATCACAAGTCTTCCAACACTTGAGCTGCATGGCATCTGTCGACCGGCGCGATCGGTAAGTGGCGACTACTACGACTTTCTTGTCTTTCATGAAGCGGCACATAATGGCCATCCGAACCGCAAAGAGACCGGTGTTGGAATCGCGATCGGCGATATCAGCGGAAAGGGAATCTCTGCTGCACTGCTGATGGCAACACTCCACTCAGCAGTACGTGCATATCGTTTCGCCAGCGAGGAGCTGGTTTACAGCGAATCGGCGCTGGCCGGTCTGCTGGCAAGCCGCGACGAGCGCGGAGGCGACTGCGATGAGCTGTTCCAATCGCCGGGGCGAATTCTGTCACTCCTGAACCGCCACCTCTATCGGAGCACCCAACCAGAAAAGTACGCGACCCTGTTTCTCGCTCACTATGATGCTCGGTCGTCGATGCTGACCTATTCAAATGCCGGCCAGCTTCCACCGCTGGTGCTGGGTAGAGATGGTGTGGTGCGCCGCCTGGACCGCGGCGGCACGGTCGTGGGCCTGATGGATGGAATGCAGTACGAAGAAGACAGCTTCCAGATGCACTCAGGCGACATCGTCGTTGGCTACTCCGATGGCGTCACCGAACCAGAGAATGATTTCGGCGAGTTCGGAGAGGAGCGGCTCATGGAAGTCGTCCGTCGCTATCGCGATCAGCCGCTGCATGTGATTTCGAGTCAGGTGATGCAGGCTCTTGATGCCTGGATCGGAGCAGCAGAACAGCCTGACGATATCACCCTGGTCCTGGCGCGTCAGCTGTAGCTATCGTCTACGGCGCGGCTTCTTCGAAACAGCCGCTGCCTTCTTTTTCTTCACTGGCATCGGGTCGGGATGAGCATCATCCGGCGGAGGAATCGTCGGGTCCACAATACGGCGCACAATACTGCCCTCCAACCGATACGTCTTGAGGTTGGTTTTTCCTGGAACAATTGCTCCGGTCACCGGATCGGGGATAACAATAGGCGCATCCGCTGACAACACCTTGAAGCTGAAGGTTGGAGCCTCCATCAGGCCGGCAGGATTCTTCGCATAGGGGTCCTTTGCCATTTTGATCTCGACCGGAAGATACCCCTCGATATTCCGTTCCCGGAAGGCCGTTTCATATCGATGCTTCTTTACGTTCCATGTAAATACACGCACCTGGTTAAAGTCATACGGCAGCCCGGCCTTGTATGGACTGAGTACCGTCACATACTCGGGAATATTCTTGTCATCCTGTGGAGCATCCGGATCGTTGACCTTCGTCAGGATGTACGCTCCTACGATCCGCTGGCCTTCAGAATAGCGGCCAATCGAATCCGGAACATCAACATCCATCATGCGGCTGTAGAGCCATCCCGTATCTCCCCTGGAGTCACGAACCAACCACCAATCTTCCATAATAGGTGGCGCTGGTTCAGCAGGAGCGGCTTCCTTCTGCGCTCCAGTCTTATCTTTCGTGGTCCCGGCGGCAGTCGTAACTGGCTTGACCGGAGGTCGCTGTCCCGGCGGCAGTGGCTTCGGCAAAGTGGCTCGTCGCAACAACTTCAGCTTCTCGCCTTCGGTCAGTCGAAACAGGCGATCTGTATCACGGCCCGGCTTTGTATGAAGGTAAACGTCATCGCGGACCACCGCATTCGCGACGACAGAATCGTTCTGGTGTTCGCGCCCAAGCGTCTCAAACTGATCGAAGATCTCCTGGGTTGCAACTGCTCTCTCGTCAATCCACCCCTGCTCGCCCTTCGGTGTCTGGACACGATAGAACCTGCGCCCTTTTTCCAGGACCTGCAATTTCGCACCGTTCTCCACCGTGGCGGTACGGTTCGAAACAGCAGCCACTCGGTCACGCAGATACGTCTGCTTTGAAGTGACATACACATATTGTGTCTCCGGCTTAGGCCGAAGTTTTGAGCAGCCACTAAGCGCCAGGACAAGGCATCCTGCTAGAAACCCCTGTCGAAGCGACATGGTTGGTCTGTGGTGCAATGTTGCATCGATCTGTCGGAATGGTGAAACGATGACCTCTGGCTCCACAACTCTGTCGAGTATTTCTTTATCTTACTGGTAACCTACACCCTGATTTTTGGACGATCTTTGCAAATCAAGGGATGTTATCGGTTCATATACCTCTCAGTGGGTCACCGCAATCGCCACCACTCCAGCCGGATCTGTATCGGTCGCAACGCTCGTAGTCAGATTGAGCTTCCCGAGCGTGGTGGCATCGAAGCTATACATCGATAAATCGGGACCACCTCCCCCGGCACCGGCCAGCAGATACTTTCCGCTTTTGTCTACACCAAGCGAGTTCACTTGAGTTCCACTGGCATAGGGAGAACCGTTGAGCGCCGTCAGTGCCGATCCTGTTCCGATCGAATAGCCTGAGATTGTTCCAGCATTTCGATTAGCGACGTAGAGATACTTGCCCGTCGTGTCCAGCGTCACAGAGAACGGCTGCGATCCTGCGGCAAACGGAGAACCGGAGATGGAGTTCAAAACTCCATTCGCTCCGATGGTATAAACCGCCACACCACCATTAGTTCCGCTCCTTGCTATATACAAATACGAGCCGGTGCTATCGACTGCCAGCGCATTATCGCTTGTGCTCGAAGAATTCAACCTAAGCTGCTGCACCCAGGACGTTGCGCCCGTCGTTGTATTCAAGCTGAAAACAATATCCCCTATCGTACCGAGCGCTGCAAACACATAATTGCCAGACGGGGCTACCTTTACCATCATCCGGGGCCACGAGGTCGTTCCGCTCGGAACGGGATATTGAATATTACTGGCAACCGGCGTTAATGCCCCCGTGGATGAATTGATTTGAAACTCGTCCAGAACATTAGAAAGCTGGTCGAGACCAAACAGCCATTGCCCATCGGGAGATATATCCAGCGAGGCGACACTGATCACAGCTCCGCCATTAACCTGTGTCAGCGATCCGTCCGAATTGATCGAATAAACATTGATCGAGCTTGGCCCGGCAGCATAGAGATACGAATTATTGGGAGAGATCGCAAGCGCTACAGGGACATAGTTCAACGTAAATGGCGACCCGTTGACCGCTGTCAGGGTTCCGGTTCCAATCGTGAATCCGGAGATCGTGCTCGTCGTCGCGGTCTTTGCATTTGCAACATAAACACGTCCCGTCGTGGTTCCGCCTCCGCCGCCTCCGCCGCCATTGTTCGGAGGAACAAAGAAGCCTCCACAGCCCGTCAATGCCGAAATCATCGGCACAACCGCCAATAACACTCGCCGGAACCAACCTCTTTCTTGCGCGTCTACCAATGCTTTCCTGTTCCCCACTGCTTCAACTTTACCCTTGATCTATAATCGCCCGCATGTCCACCGGCAAACGTCTTTCACTTTGCAGTTCCAGCGCGCTTCTGTGTCTTGTATTGATTGCAGGACAGAAACCCGCCCACTCATTCGACTCTCCACAAACGAAAAAGGCTCCTGCAATCTCTTCTCTGAAACAAGAGGTTCAGGCCGACATGAACTTCCTTGCCAGCGACGAGCTTCGCGGACGTGGTTCGGCCACTCGCGACGAGCACCTGGCTGCTCTTTTTGCGGCTTCGCAGTTTCAGTCGCTGGGACTCGAACCGGGTGGTAACAATGGGACCTACCTCCAGAAAGCCCAGCTTCCCGACCCGCTTCCGTCACGTCTCCAGAAGTACCTCTCAAAGTATGAAGATGTTCCGCGCAAGGAGACCTGGAATGCCATTGGCATTCTTCGTGGCTCTTCGCGGCCAGATGAGGTCATCCTTCTGACCGCCCATCTCGATCACCTAGGGGTATCCGCGACCCCACAAAGTGATCCCATCTATAACGGCGCCGACGATGACGCCTCTGGAACCACCGCAGTCCTCACGCTGGCCCATTTGCTTGCATCCGGTCCTCGCCCCAAGCGCACCATCGTCTTTGCACTCTTCGGCTCCGAGGAGATCGGCGGTTTCGGCAACCAGGCATTTCTTGCCCATCCTCCCGTTCCTCTGTCCAACATCATCGCCAATCTCGAGTTTGAGATGATCGGCCGACCCGACTCCGCAGTCCCTGCAGGAACCCTATGGCTCACCGGCTTTGACCGCTCCAACCTCGGCCCCGAGCTCGCAAAACACGGCGCTCATCTCATGAACGATCCCCACCCAAAGGAGCAGTTCTTTCAGCGCTCCGACAACTATGCCCTCGCCCGCCAGGGCATCATCGCCCATACCGTATCGAGCTTCGGACTCCACCACGACTACCATGAGCCCTCAGACGAGGTCCGCACCATCGACTTCACTCACATGACCAATGCCATCCACTCCATGGTTGGCCCGATTCGCTGGCTGGCCGATTCCACCTTCAAACCTGCATGGAATCCTGGAGGCAACCCGCAGACCAACCCTCCATCGAAACAGCCCTAGTTCCATAGTTCATGGAGAGGAAAAGCAAACCCACAAAGGTGTCATCCTGAGCGAAGCGATCGAAGATCGCGAAGTCGAAGGATCTGCGTTTTGGCCACTATCTTCAATCTTTGCCACCGCAGATCCTTCGGCTACGTTTTCCGCCAGCATGCAAAAAGAGGCACTATTCAGTGCCTCTTTTTATTTTGCAATCTTTTTACGCAATCGCTACAGCGGGAGTTGGAGCAGCTTTCTCCGAATCGAGCACAACTCCGATCGCGTGGATCACCGACGTGACGCGAATCGCTGCATTGATCAGCTCCTCTGTCGCGCCCTTTTCGCGAAGCACTCGCTCATGCGAATCGACACACTTATCGCAGGCATTGACCGCGCTCACCACCAGGCACCATAGCTCGAAGTCGACATGGTCGACTTTGTGGCCGCGCAAAGCGTTCATGCGCAGACGTGTTGGCAACGTAGCGTACTTCTCATTCTTCGTCAGATGATGAAAACGATAGTAGATGTTATTCATCCCCATAATTGCGGAGGCCGCCTTAACCGCATCGATCGTATCGCCAGTCAGACCCGCCGATTCCGCTTCAGTAATCGCAGCAGCCGTCAGTTCAGGATTCCTCGTTGCAATGGCAGATGCCACCACCGTCCCCCACAGCTGTTGCGGGGTCAGTTCGGTATTCTGCTTCACCAGCGACGAATAATTCAGCTTCAGGTCCTTCGCATAAACCGGCAGACTTCCAATCAGATCTTCTAATGCCATCTTTCCCCTCTCTTCCTAAAAATCGGGCGCGGCCCCACCGAGCCGCGCCTCTTTCAACAAACAACGTTTAGGCCAGGGTCGCTTCGCCCTTCTGCCAGTTGCAGGGGCAAAGCTCATCCGTCTGCAATGCATCGAGCACGCGCAGAACCTCCTGCGGATTCCGCCCCACAGAAAGATCGGTCACGTAAATGAAACGGATGACATTGTCCGGATCGACCAGAAAGGTCGCGCGTTGTGCTACGCCGGCCTTCTCGTCCAGAATGCCAAGCTGCCCGCTCAGGTCGCGCTTGATGTCCGACAGCATCGGGAAGGGCAGGTCCTTCAGGTCCGCATGATGCGTGCGCCATGCAGCGTGGACATACTCGTTGTCGGTGCTTGCGCCGAGAATCTGGCAGTCGCGGTCCGCAAACTCGCTGTTCAGCTTACCGAAGGCAGCAATCTCGGTCGGACAGACAAAGGTGAAATCCTTCGGCCAGAAGAAGTACAGCTTCCACTTGCCGGAATACGTATCTCCGGTAATCGCCTTAAAAGCCTTGGCCTCATCCTTCTCGGTCGAAATCGTAGCAGTCAGCTCAAAATCAGGAAACTTCTCTCCGATCTGTAGCATAGTTTTTACTCCTCTCTAGGGTTTGTAGTGATCAATTTTTCAACGTTCATGACATCAAAAATCGTGCTTAAGCCGCATGTCTTATTCTAACAAGAAAAGTTCTCGATGTAAATGTATTTCTCTTTTATTATCAATCAGTTACGTCGAAAACACGACTTCTGTCCTACCTGAACTCGGGCGGGTTATCGCTGCCGAAGCCGCTTTCAGCGCTGTAGTTTATGCAGGCACTTAGCGCAGACTAAGCTCTTGTTTATTGCGCCTGCTGACACTTCGCGCACAAGCCAATCACATCTACCGAATATCGTTCCACCAGAAAGCCATCGGAGAGTCTTCGCCGTGCCGGGGTCAACCCCAGTTCCTTTTCTCCGATATCGGTGATGGCTTTGCATCTTGAGCACACCATATGATGATGTGGCTCATCGTTCATCTCCACACGCACGGAGCCGTGGTGCAGACTCATCTTGCGGAAGATCCCGCTATCCACAAACAAATGAATGTTTTTATAGACCGTCGCCAATGAGATCGCCGGAATTCTCTTCTTGACCTTGGCGTAGACCTCTTCCGGACTGGGATGCCCCTCCATCCCATGCATCACCTCATACAACACCTGGCGCTGATGGGTCATGGCAATTCCATGATCGGCGCAGAGCTGACGAAAGTTTGAGGAGGTCTGGTGCACATTTCCAGTATACCAAAAACAATAAAAGTTATTATCCGATAGAACTACTAATCCACACTTCCGTTCCTTTGCACCATGCCTGCTATCCTTAGCTGCGTAGTCCATAGGAGAAGACAAGCCAGAAATATGATCGATCTCAAAGGGAAAGTCGCCGTCGTCTTCGGCCTTGCCAACAAGCGCAGCATCGCCTGGGCCATCGCCCAGAAGCTCTCCGAGGCCGGTGCAACCCTCGCCATCTGCTACCAGAACGAGCGCCTTCAGCGCGATGCCGATGAGCTCGCCGCCGAGCTTCCTTCCGCAAAGACCTTCAAATGCGACGTCTCCATCGACGCCGACATCGATGCCGTCTTCGAGCAGCTCAAAACGGCCTACGGCAAGCTCGACATCCTCGTCCACTCCATTGGCTTCGCGCCGAATATCAAGAACACCGTTCTCCAGACAGCCCGCGAAGACTTCCGCGTGGCCTTCGATATCAGCGCCTACTCGTTGATCGCTCTCGCTCGCGCTGCCGAACCTTTGATGGCCGACGGTGGTTCCATCCTCACCCTCACCTACTACGGCTCCGACAAAGTCTTTCCCAACTACAACATCATGGGCCCAGCTAAGGCCGCCCTGGAATCCATCGTGCGCTATCTCGCTGCCGATCTGGGCCCAAAGAAGATTCGCGTCAATGCCATCTCCGCCGGCCCCATCAAGACGCTCGCCGCGCGTGGGATCAGCGACTTCACCACCATCCTGACAGCCGTCGAACAGCGTGGGCCTCTGCACCGCAACGTCGAGACTGCCGAGGTCGGCAATACCGCTCTTTTCCTTACGAGCGATCTCTCCAGCGGTATCACGGGCGAAGTTACTTTTGTCGATTGCGGATACAACGTTACCGGCCTGTAACAAAATCATGAGACAGAGAGGTTGCTGACAGGATGATGTCAGCAGCCTCTCTTTATGCTTCTCGCTGCTTTGAAAACAGACTCAATGAAATTTGAAAATCTATATGGAAAAGGATAGCCATGAAGATCTCTGAGACTCTCCTACAGGACTTCGATATCGAAATCTCCAATACCCGCCGCACTCTTGAACGCGTTCCCGAGGGCAAGAACAACTGGAAGTGTCACGACAAATCGATGGAACTGGGCAAGCTGGCCATGCACTGCGCCACACTCCCCCTCTTCGGTTCCTACATCATGCTCGACGATGACATGGACTTGGCGAATCCGAAGCGCCCTCATGCCTCGCTGGAGTTCACCACCCGCGAAGCCTGCCTTCAGCGCCTGGACGAATCCGCAAAAGCTTGCCGTGACGCAATCGCAGCCTCCTCTGATGATGCTCTCTCCGCTCTCTGGAAATTCTCCTATGGCGAACACCTAATCTCGAACAACTCGCGCGCGCTTTCCTTCCGTCAGATGTGCTTCAACCATCTCGTCCATCACACCGCACAGCTCGGCGTCTACCTGCGTCTCAACGATATCCCTGTTCCTGCTCTCTACGGCCCCTCAGCAGACGAACAGTGGTCGCCGAAATAAGCCAATCGTTGCTGCTTTAAATTGTCATCCTGAGCGAAGTCCAAAGGGCGGAGTCGAAGGATCTGCGTTTGGATCAGGGGCGGCGATACACAACGCCGCCTTTCATCACAAAGCTCACCTTACGCAACACGGAAATATCTTCCAGAGGATTCCCCTGCACTGCGATTACATCTGCGAAGTAGCCCTGTTTCAGCTCGCCGATCTGGCCTGGCCACCCGAGTAGCTTTGCTCCATTCAACAGGTCGGCGCGAAGCACGTCTTCGGGTTTCATTCCGAACTGAACCATCAGTTCCATCTCTCGTGCTTGTGTACCGTGAGGAAATGGCCCGACATCACTGCCCACGGCAAAAGGAACACTCGCAGCCATCTGCTTTTTGAACTCGGCTGCGTGAAGTGCCTGTTCTGCTTTAAGCTGTGACGCACGCTCCGGAGTGGCCGCATGGCCTGCAAAATACTCTCCAATAGCAAATGTAGGAACTGCAAAGATGCCCTTCTCACGCATGGCCTTCATCGTGCTCTCGCTCAGCACATAAGCGTGGTCCACGGAACTAACGCCAGCAGCTACAGCAAATCCAGCTCCAGGCTCTCCGGTTGCATGAACCGCCACTCCACGTCCTGAGTTTCGATCTCCGCCCGTGCGCTCCGCCTCGCGAACCGCAACGGCAAGCTGCTCCGTCGTGTATTGATACGGAGTGATAAATCGATTGCCTTCGATCGAATCCTTCCCCGTTTCGTAGATCTTCGTAAAGTCCGCTCCTCCCTTGCGTTGCTCGCGCATCACTCTCACCAGCTCTTCAGCCGAGTTCGCATAATCGGCGTTCGAGAGCACATGCTGCGCCGGGTTATAGCCAATCGCGTCCTCATGCCCACCAAGAATATCGATGGCATTGCAACTCACTCGCATTCTCGGCCCCGGAATCAGACCTGAATTAATCGCGTCTCGAACAGCGACATCGGCGCAACCCGCGCCTTCCGTCCCCATGTCTCGCTCGGCAGTAAAACCAGCAAGCAAATCGAGCCGCGCAGCTTCTGCTGCCATCAAGGTTCGTTGCGGAATACTCTCTTCTACGGTCTGAAGATCTTCTGCTCCGGGATGAAGAAAGAGATGAACGTGAGCATCAATCAAGCCGGGCATCAGCGTCGTACTCCCCAGGTCGATCACTTCCGCACCCGCAGGATGCTCCACAGAGCTACCCGCTGCCAGAATCCTGTCTCCCTCAACCAGAACCTCTCCAGGGCTGATGATCCTGCCCCCTGCAACATCCAGCATGTGCGCCGCATGTAGGACAATCGGATGCTTCGCAGTGGAAGTCTGCTGAGCAGACGCTGAGGACATCGCCAGCGCAAGAAAGAATCCAGCGGTGAGTGTTTTCATAGTGCCAGCAGCATACAGCAGGGGATGCTAACCAGCCTTCTCGGTCAGCTCCGCCCAGCGAGCATAGAGAGTATCCACCTCGGCCTGTGCCGCCTCCATCTCTGCCAGCGCCCCAGTCAATTTCGCCGCATCCACTGCCACCACCGGATCATTCACTCGCGTCTTCGCTGCATCCAATCGCGCATCGGCTGCCTCTACCTTCGCCTCGATCCCAGCAAACTCCCGAGCCTCCAGGTACGAGAGCTTCTTCTTCGCCGATACTATATTTGTCTCAGCAGGAGACTTCTTCGGTTGCTCCTCTCGCTCCGGCTTCTGCTCCGATTGCTGACTGAGAAACCATTGCTCCCACTGCGGATAATCTGCAAATACAGCAGCGTTCCCTTTGCTATCCAGACCTAGAACAGTCGTCGAGATGCGGTCCAGCATGTAGCGATCGTGTGTTACCAACACGAGCGCGCCTTTGTATTCCAACAAACTCTCTTCCAGCACCTCGAGCGTCGTGATATCAAGATCGTTCGTGGGCTCGTCCAGTAGCAGCAGGTCCGCAGGCTCCAACATCAGCCTCGCAATCAGGATGCGGGCGCGCTCACCACCGCTTAACCGCTCTACAGGCTGATTCAGTTGCTCGCCCGTAAACAGAAACTTCTGGGCATAGCTGGCAACATGGATCACGCGTCCTTGATAGACGACGGAGTCGGAATCGGGAGCCAACGCACGCCGCAGCGTAACTCCCTCAGGAAGCTCGCGCATCTGGCTGAAATAAACGATTCGCAGCGATGCCGCCTTCCTGATCTCTCCCGAAGACGGCGGAAGCTCTCCCGTGAGCATACGCAAGATCGTCGTCTTCCCGCTTCCATTCGGCCCCACCAGTCCAACTCGCGTTCCATTGGCGATCAGAAAATTCAGGTGTTCGACGATCTTCCTGTCACCCAACTCAACGGAAACATCATCCAACTCAACCAGCCGCTTCGTCTGCCGGTCCGTCGACTCGAACCCAATCGTCGCGGTAGAACTCTGGCTGCGCGACGACACCTCCTTCAGCTGATCGATCAGTTGATGTGCGTTATCGATGCGCGCCTTCGCTTTTGTCGCTCGCGCCTTCGGACCGCGACGGAGCCACTCAATCTCCGTTCGCACACGATTGCGTAGCGACTCCTCCAACCGCGACTGCGATTCCAGATAAGCCTGCCTTGCCTCGATAAACTTGGAATAGCTCCCCTGCACTCGCAGCAAGCCATCGGCGTAGATGCGGTTCAGCTCCACGATCTCCGTCGACACATTTTCAAGAAAGTAGCGGTCGTGCGTGATGATGACTGAAGCGAAATCACCCGCATTCAACAGCTCTTCGAGCCATGCGATACCGGCCAGATCGAGATGATTCGTTGGCTCATCCAGCAGCAGAACATCCGACCCGGCCACAATCGCCTCGGCAATGGCCAGACGCTTACGCCATCCTCCGCTCAGCGTTGCAGCTTCGACAGTAAAATCCGGCAGGCCAATCCGCCCACTCACCTCGCGCAGCTTTCCTTCCCGTTCAGCCTCAGCAACATGTCCCAGCGCAAGTGCTGCTTCAAGGATCTCCCGGACCGTCACTCCCCGAGCAAACGTCGATTCCTGTCGCACATACCCAATACGGGCACGCTTGCGAACAGCGACATCGCCTGCATCCGCATCCTCTTCACCCGCGAGAACCTTCAGCAGCGTACTCTTCCCCGCTCCATTTGGACCAATCAGTCCAATTCGATCTCCATCGGAGACTGTAAATGCAATATCGCGAAAGAGGGGCACAGCGCCGAAGCTCTTCGAAAGCCCCTGCGCATTCAAAATCGGTGGCATGATTCAAGTTTAAACGCCCAGAGCGATCTTGTACCGTACTTCAATCCACAGATACCATCCTGAGCGTAGCGATCGAAGATCGCGAAGTCGAAGGATCTGCGTTTTTACTCCACGCAGGCACATGCAGAAGATTAGAAACCTAATCCAGATCGAAGTCTCGCAACGGGCGATCTCCCAGCGGAGTCTCCTTCGCCTTCTTCACAGCCTCGGCAAACTTCTTCGCCAGCACATCTTCTTTGTTCTTCTGCGCCTCTACTGATTGCTGAAAAATCGAATCTCGCCTGGCGTCAGCCTCACGCAACGCCTTCGCCGCCTCACCAAAGTCTTCGAACATCTTCTTCTTCGGCGCAGATTTGTGCGAGATGATCGCGCGGCTCACCGGATCGACCTTCAACATGCCGCCGCAGTCCGGACACATCACTTCAAATGGCTGATCACTCAGGCCCATAACAAATTCCCTCGTGCGTCATTCTAATGCTCCGCACAGAGGAATCGAAAGAGCAACCTACAGCCGAACGATTACGTGGCCTGGACACTGATTATTCGCCACTTGCACCAACCGCTCGATCAGACCATCGCCATAGCGTGCAAGAAACCACACGCCGGCCAGAAGCCGTTCCTGCGGATGTCCGTCCGGAAAGACGTTCAGAGTAATCGTCGCAGCATGCTTGCTCAACGAAGCCTCTTTCTGCAGTTCATACGTCGCCGCCATACGGCGCAGCCGATTCATCTGGTAAAGCATCTTCGATCCCGATGTCTCCGCCGTTGTTCCCAGCGAGGCATCAATACCGCGCAGATACTCCGTCAATGCGTCCAGCTCTGTCTCTAGTGCATTGCCCGCAGCAGCTAGTTTTCGCTTCAGCTGGATCGGCATGGCCCGGGCACCCAGGCGCAAAGCAAGTTCCGATGCTGTCGTCATCGCATCCGGAAGCTGTACCTCGTCCTTTTCCATCACCTTTGCAATCGCAGGCTCAATCAGAGTGGCGCTCAGACGTGGCAATACCGGAGTAAGCCGCCCCAGGATCTCTCGATACAACACAGCGCTCTGCGCAAAATACGCAATCTCCGCAGGCCCACCGATATATGCCACCGTCGGCAAAACCGTGTCCTGAAACACAGGACGTAGCAATGCGTTCGGACTCAGATGTTCCGGACACCGCTCGAGGACTTCCAGCAATTGTTCCGTGGAATAAATATGCGGACCTGCACGCCACTGCCTCTCCTGGCTTGCAGGATCACTCACCCGACGAAGCGCCAAACGCTCCCCTGTCTCTCCATCCAACAGAAACAGCAACGAGGACGACTCTCCCACCAGTACCTGCGCGTGATATCCGTCCTTCGTCAGCTCTTCGGTTCGGGCAAGCAGATGATTGTGCAGTTCATCCGCATGCTCAATCGCATACCGCAAAGTCGATGCGCCCATCGCATGGAATTCGCGGCTCGCCGCATCCACAATCACTAACCCTTGTTCGGCAAAGATGCGCGCCATCAACTTGCCAAACGCCGTGGCCAGGGTCGCGCCTTCCGCCAGATAAGATTCGCGAATCCATTCCGACACCGGAGCATACTCCAGCAGCTCCGTCGCGCGCTCAATCGCCTGTTCCAACAGAGGTGCCGTCTCGGAGTTCAACCCCACATCACCCACTGGCACTGGGTGCGGAACCCGCAGGCCCGCCTTCAGCCTCTCCACCTCGGTCTTCGTCAGCAGTGCAGTCTGGTCGACCTCAGCAAGGTCATGGTCCTCGGTCGCCATCCAGAAGACCGGGACATGCTCCACACCCGTAATACGGGTCGCCTCCCGCGCACGAGAAATCGCCGTTGCGGCCTTTAGAAGCGTCAGCAAAGGACCGCCGAACAAGACGACCTGCTGACCGGTCACCACGGCGCGGGCTCCAGCACGAAGTTTTTCAATATTGGCCAGCGTCTCTTGCCCAGCACCAAAGATTTGATTCTGGCGCAAAAGCTCATCGCCCAGGCGATTGCCGTCCACACCAGGAGACGGTGTTCGCATCCATCCACCCGCGAACGGCCCCCCGGAATTTCCCGAGCCATACCACCCGCGCACCGGCGAATCGGCATTCTCGCCCATCACAAGATAATCGCGATACAGCTGCGAGATGTGGGGCAATACCGTTATCGGATAACACTCAACGCTCATCGCCGGCCTTCATCCTCAAGTCCTCGTTCTTCCGCAGACTCGATCTGAATCCGCGAGCAGAGCTTCCCTGGTTTCCTCGTCTGAAAATCCTGTTAAATTACTTTGCTTGATGTCCTTTATCAGATGCAACCCGGAAACGATCTGATGCACTACTTCCGATCTCCCGGCCCCCTGTTTCGTTGGATGTATTTACCGCAATCTCCGATGCAGGGATGATACCGTAGCCTTATGCCTCTCAAGACTAAGAGCACGACAAAAGTCGCCCGGCGTGTCGGAACTTCGCCAAAGGCAACCACATCCTCAAAAATGAACGCTGCAAAGCTTACGGCGGTCCGCTCAAAAGCCAAAACTCGCGTTCTCTCCTCGAAGGTCGTCTTCAAAGGAAAGGTTTTTTCCGTCAATCGCGACGAGGTCATCGAGCCCACCGGAGTCAAGAATGTCCGCGAAGTCATCCGTCATAACGGATCTGTCGTAATCCTGGCTGTCGACGAATCAAAGAATCCCGCCGATCCCGACGTCATCCTCGAACGCCAATACCGCCACGCCACCGGTCAGTTTCTGCTTGAACTTCCAGCTGGCCGCGTCGAACCCGGAGAATCGACCCTCGCTGCCGCGAAGCGCGAGATGATCGAAGAGACCGGCTACCGTGCCAAGCGCTGGAGCTTGTTGACAAAGTACTTCGCCAGTCCCGGATTCCTTGGGGAATGGATGCAGATTTACCTCGCCCGCGACGTCCGTGCTGGCATCGCACAGCCCGAGGCCGACGAGCAGATCGAGATCGTTCGGATGCCTCTGTCCGAAGCCCTCTCCCTTGCATCTTCAAATAAGATCCATGACGGCAAAACATTGATTGGACTAATGCTCTTCGATCGTCTGCGCCGGGAAAACCGTCTCTAGCCAAATATTGTTACTGACGGGAGATCACCACTTACCAAGATTCCGAATCTTTCTTCAGAAAACCCTGCTCCTCTCTTTGGCGTCAGATTTTCCATGGGTTCCCCTACGAGCAAAATCGGGGGCACTCGGAATCGTTCGTTGTAAGGAGCAGGATCTTGGCACAGTACAAAGGCATCGTAAAGTGGTTCAACAATGCAAAGGGATACGGTTTTCTTGGCCGGGATGGCGGGGCCGATGTCTTCGTTCACTACACCTCCATCCAACGGGATGGTTACAAAAGTTTGAAAGAAGGGGATGAGGTCGAGTTCGACATCATCCAGGGCGCCAAGGGACCGCAGGCAGATCAGGTCTTCCGTATCAAGGAAATCGCCAGCTGATTCCAGACTTTTCTGTTGCAGAAATCTTTTGCGGAATCCAGGTCTGCCCCATTGCCCTTGTTGCGTCCTCCCCAGAGTGCGCAATTCGAAACAGAATGCTGCATACTGACTCAGGAGTTCGGCTGGGCATGCCGACTCCGGGTCAATCCTCATGGACAATATTTCGATTGCACGTGTGTTGGAAGAAACCGCCGCTCTGCTGGAAATTGATGCGGCGGATCCCTTCCGCATACGCTCCTACCGTCGCGCTGCTGAAGCCGTTGAACAGCAAACGACCCAGCTCGCTCAATTAGCCGACGATCCCAAACAGCTCCTCGCCATTGCAGGAATCGGTAAGGGCATGGCAGCAAATATCGTTGACATCGTCAATACCGGCACCACCACCCTCCGCGAAGAGCTGCTCAAGAAATACCGTCCCACCATGTTGGAGCTGTTGCACCTCCCCGGCATGGGCCCCAAAACCGTAGCCCTCATCTGGTCCGCCCTCCAGGTCAGTGACATCGACGCATTGGAAGAGGCGGCCAAAGCAGGCCAACTGAATACCCTGCCCCGCCTCGGCGAAAAATTTACCGTCAAACTTCTGAAAGGCATCGAAGACTACCGCAAGAACTCAAGCCGGTTTCGTATCGATCAGGCTCGTGAGCAGGCGGATCGTATCTCCGAACTCATTCGCCAATTCCCCGGCATCGAGGAGATCACTCCCGCAGGCTCGCTCCGTCGTGGACGCGAGACGGTTGGCGATCTCGATCTGCTCGTAACCGGTCCAGCCTGCGAACCCGATGTCGTCGCGGCAGCCGTCGAGCACGTCGCCACGCTCCCTCTCATCGACAAGCTCCTCGCCCGTGGCCAGAACAAGGTCAGCTTCACCCTCCGCAACAATTTTCAGGTCGACGTCCGTCTTCTCCCCCGCGCAAGCTACGGTGCAGCGTTGCAGTACTTCACCGGCTCGAAGATGCACAACGTCGCTCTGCGTCAGCGCGCGATCAAACGTGGCATGACCCTCAACGAGTATGCATTGCTTCGCGTCGAAGACAATTCCATCGTCGCCGCCACAACCGAAGAGCTTATCTATCGCGCTCTCGATCTCGACTACATCCCACCCGAGCTGCGCGAAAACTCCGGCGAACTCGAAGCTGCTGCCAATCACTCTTTGCCTGAGCTCATCACTCTCACCGATATCCGCGGCGATCTGCACATGCATACTGTCGAGACCGACGGCGCGAACACCATCCGCGAAATGGCTGAAGCCGCTTTCGCTCGTGGCCTCAAATACATCGCCATCACCGATCACTCCAAAAATCTCGCCATGACCAACGGCATGGACGACCGCCGCGCGCTCGCGCACATCCAGCGCATCCGCGAGGTCGACACCGAGATGCAGGGACGGATTCACATTCTCGCCGGAGTTGAAGTCGACATTCTCGCCGAAGGTGAGCTCGACCTGTCCGACGAAACTCTCGCCCAAATGGACATCGTCATCGCCAGCGTTCACAGCCGCTTCGACCAGCCCGTCGAGCAAATGACCGACCGTATCCTCCGTGCGATCGAAAATCCCTCCGTCCGCATCCTTGGACATCCCACTGGCCGCAAGGTCCTCAAGCGCGATCCTTATGCCGTCCATATCGAAGCCATCCTCAAACGCGCTGCTCAACTTGGAGTCGCCGTCGAACACAACGCCAGCCCCGCCCGAGCCGACCTCAACGACCTCCACCTGCGTCTGGCCAAACAACACGGCTGCAAAATTGTCGTAAACACCGATGCCCATTCCACCGCCGAGCTCGACCAGGTCCGCTACGGAATCACCCAACTCCGCCGCGCCTGGCTTACTGCCGCCGATGTGTTGAACACCCAACCCTCTGCCGAAGCCCTGCTCACGCAGCTACGCCCACACTCCTGAACTGACGCCTTGCCCAATCCTGTCATCCCTTGCGAAGTTTGGCGCGCATAAACATGACAAACGAAGGGTCTGTCGGATGCGGCGCCCCATACATGACGCAGTTTTATCGCCGCATGTCTGGGGGATATTTGAGCGCAGCTCGGACCCATCCACCGTGCGCTAATCGTCCTCTCAGACCGCTCAGTATCCAAACGCGTTATCCTTATATCGTGGCGCAATCCGCAACAACCCCGACGGCACTCTCCGCCCAGAAAGCCGCGGCAGAATCGCGTCTGCTTGCCGATTACGCAACCCTGTTCAAGCTCCGTGTCACCGTCATGGTGGTCATTACCGCTGGAGCCGGCTTTTACCTCGGCTCATTAGCCAGTGGTATCAGTCCCTTTCACGCCGGGCTCATCCAGGCCCTCATCGGAATCGGCGTCGTCACCTGCGGCTCCAGCGCCCTCAACCAGGCCTTGGAGCGCCGCACCGATGCCCTCATGCGCCGCACAGCCAATCGCCCCATGGCCGCAGGACGAATCTCTCTCGCCCACGGACTCCTCCTCGGCTTTGCTGCCATCTTCTTCGGCTCGCTCTATCTCGCTCACGTCACCAATCTTCTGACTGGAACCCTTACCCTGATCACTGCCGTTGGATACGTCGGCATCTACACCCCACTGAAGCGCATTACCGTCGTCAATACTTTTATCGGAGCATTTCCCGGCGCCCTTCCTCCACTCATCGGCTGGACCGCCGCTCGCGGCATCATCGAGTGGCCCGCCATCGCGCTCTTCGCTATTCTCTTCGTCTGGCAGTTCCCTCACTTCATGGCCATCGGATGGATGTACCGCGAAGACTACGCCTCCGCTGGAATCCGGCTCACTCCAACGCAACCCGATCAAAACTTTGCCGCCCGCTCCACTGTCATCCAGTCGCTCTTCTACGCAGTCCTGATGGTTCCCATCAGCATATGGCCCACCTGGCTTGGAGTCACAGGAATCCCATACGCCATCTTCGCTGTGGCCCTTTCGCTGGCTTATCTCTGGTACACCGTCCGCTTTGCCCGTATCACGCGCGACCCTGCTGCGCCAGAATCCCGCGCCTACGCCCGCGACCTCCTGAAAGCCTCCGTCATCTATCTCCCCTTACTCATGGCCGCTCTCATGCTCGACGCGAAAGGACGTTTGCTCTTCTGATGGACATTCGCACGACACCTCCACCAGCGACTCTTCGCACGCCTCCTTCTGTCATTGCGGCCATCATTCTGGTCAGTGCCGCGGCCAGCGCTTTCATCTGCTGGCTGGTCTACTTCCATACCCCCACCGACGTCGCTGGAACCCAGCTCCGCTCGCTCCCGCTCGTCAACGCCATCCTCAACGGGCTTTCCACCATCGCCCTGCTTTTCGGCTATCGCTTCATCCGAGCGCGACAGATTCCCCAGCACCGCGCCGCCATGTTCACGGCGTTCATCTTCTCCACGATCTTTCTCGTCTCATACCTGGTGAACTTCACCCTCCACGGAGAGACCCACTTCAACCGTCTAAGCCCCTGGTGGCCCTTCTACTGGAAGCTCCTGCTCTCCCACATCCTTCTCTCGGTCATCGCCCTGCCGATGATCCTTATCACGTTCTTTCTCTCGCTCACCGGACGCTTTCCTGCGCATCGCAAACTCGCCCGGTATACCTGGCCTATTTGGCTTTACGTCTCGATCACAGGCGTCGTCGTCTACTGGATGCAGTCGGCCATCCACTAACCCGCAACTCTGGTCCTCATGCAAGCTGATACTCGTAAAATTCTCCGCACAGGGCTCTGGATCTTCGGAACCGGCGTTACTGCAGTCATCTCGATCCACCTCTTCTTCGGAGGAATCGGCCACCAGGGCCCGCACACCAACTCCGGCTGGCTCGCCCTCATGGTTGCCATGGGATGCCTCCCCACCGGTTCGCTCACCCTTATCCTGGCCATCCTGAAGGTCTTCGGCGACCGCCGCCGCTAGTTGCAGGTGGATGGTTCCTGGCTATATCGAAGCTTCATATTCTCGATTCCCCTTTAGTGTCATCCTGAGCGAAGCTGCGCAGCAGCAGAGTCGAGGGATCTGCGTTTAATCTGGAGCCTTCAGGCGAAGGACGAAGAATCCCTGTATTTGTTATCTTTCGAAATCGGTGTCTTCGGTGAAGATCAGTGTTAAGCCCCCTTTATGCTCGCCCCATCTGCTATCCTCAACCTTCAGAACCTGAACAATCGGAGCATCCGCATGGCAAAAGGCGTCAATAAAGTTTTTCTTCTCGGCAACGTCGGCAAAGATCCTGAGATTCGCTCTACCGCAGGAGGCACTACGGTCGCCAGCCTCTCTCTCGCGACCGCTGAGCGAGCCAAAGATCAGCAGGGAAACTGGCAGGACAAGACTGAGTGGCACAATCTCGTCGCATTCAACCGCACCGCCGAGATCATCCGTGACTACGTCAAAAAGGGCACACAGATCTTCGTCGAAGGCAAGATTCAGACCCGTTCATGGGACGACAAGGATTCCGGCCAGAAGAAGTACCGCACCGAGATCATCGTCAACGAAATGAGCCTTCTCGGCGGCGGCGCTGGACGCGGCGAAAGCACTGGCGGTGGTGGTGGTTACTCTCGCTCCAACACCAGCAGCTTTGATCAACGGCCATCCGCTCCCGCTGAAGACTTCGCCGATCAGGGCATCACCGACGACGACATCCCCTTCTAAAACATCTCGATAGAGATTGAGACAAAATCGGTAAACTCCTTTACTGGGCTTTACCGATTTTTCATGGCTGCGTTCTAGCGCCGGATTCGTTTGTGATCGTTGCAGCGGAGTCAATGTCGATTGAGACTTCCTTACTGACTCGCAAAACGAAGGTACTCGGATCTTTCAAACCCCATTCAACATAAGGAACAGCAAAATGGGTTTCGATTGAGAGTCCATCCCCTCCTTTGGGTTGAGCAGATACCTTTATCTTCATGGGATGGTTTTGCCCATGGAGATTGAGGATCCCATCAACGACGAAGTCTCCGCGAACTGTCGGATCGAATGTCCCTTCGACACGGTTGGGGCGAAAAGTGATAACCCCATATTGGGCGCTGTTTAATACGTCCTTGTGCATTCTATGATCGCGAGCTGAGTTACCACTCTCACCACTCGTCGCATCAACCTCGATCAGCCCGCTTGCTTCTTTAGTAAGCGGGTTGTAGCTGATCACGCCCTGCTTCAGCTTAAATGTGCCATGCACTACGTGAAGGACATCACCGAGAGTCCACCTAACATTGGTTGCTGCAGGATCAAGATGAATGCTGATCTGGCGGTCCGTCTGTGCCGATGCAGTACCGACAAAGAGCAGCAGGAACATGCTCTGTACGACCAAGACTTCAATCTTGCGGATCATCGTTTTTATTGGCTGCTGCATCGACGAATCCTTCATCTGTACTAGGTTTGATGGATCAGCTTCCAGCCGAATCGAGGGCCGTAACCGAATGCGAATTCCATCAGGCTACTTGCCCCCATATGAACAAAAAGCAATTCACGAAAAATCTCTGGCGACAACGCAAATGCTCGCATAGCACGTGCTTCAATGGAAGGCCAGCGATCCATCGTCAACATCAGCGAGCCCATGGTGTGGGGAAGCCTGCCGATCTTCTGATGTGCAGTATCATATTGTTCGAGCGACCCGGCCTCGATCGCCTCTGCTAAAGCCTGCGCTTGCCGAAAAGACATCGCGAGCCCCTCCCCCGTCACCGCATCGGTGGAACCTGACGCATCCCCCACTAAAGCAACCGTCCCATCGGCCACTCGTCGCAACTTCCGTGTGGCCGACACAGCACCGCGCTGCTGCGAAATCAGCGGGGCATCTTTGAGACGGTCTGCAATCTCAGGGAATGCCGAAAACATGTCGCTACGGTTATGCTTTAGGTCGCGGGTGACAAATACGACGCATACAGATTCCGCCGAAACAGGGGTGATGTAGAGTTGACCACCTGCACCCCAGTGGACCTCAACGTAGCCGCTCCACGGAGCAATCTGGTAATGACGGCGAAAACCATATCGCAGTTGCTTCTTGAGTGTTTGATCGAGGCCAGCCCAGCGACGTACAGAAGAGCCTTGACCGTCCGCTCCAACAAGCCATCGGAACGAGATTTCTCTGTCATCGATAAGGGCAGTGCGACGATCAAGAAGCTTTACGTGACTGTTCCATCGAAGGCGGACACCAGAATCATGCGCATATTGTGCAAGCCGATCATGCAGACGAATGCGGCGAACTCCGAGGCCGTGTCCTTCAGGGAAGGTGGCATCCACACGATGGCTGGAGTTTGAAAATCGAATGCCTTGAAAAGCATGCCCATCTTCGCCTGTCATCGTAATCCCCAACGATTGCAGGGCTTCAATCGCGTCGGGCATAAGCCCCTCGCCGCAGGCTTTATCGATCGACGGTGGCATCGCATCGGCTACAACGCAGTCAATCCCTCTTTGCTGGAGCGCGATCGCAGAAGCAAGACCTGCGGGACCTCCCCCAACAATCAGCACATCAGTACGTGAATGAATCAATCTTGCCCACGATTCCTTTCCTCGCTACGCACGAATGGCTCTGCCCCATGCATCGGACCAAACCGTTGTTGACGAGTGCAGTGCCTCTAGAGACAGACGTAATCGTGCGACATATGTTTCGGTCTGTGCGCCAGGAATAACCCAAATTCTCGTGTCGGCAACAGTGGGCGAGCAGCTTCCAAAACATTCTTGGATGGACACATGTCGCTCCTTTTCAGGAGCTCCCTTTGGGGATGAGTTCCTCGTCAGTAGTTTTTTCGCTCTTTTGTGCTGCTCCAAACGGCATACGAATCCGCAATACCCTCTCCCGGGCACGCTCATCTTCCAGGTTCTTCGTCCTGGCGCGCAACAGATCATTGAGCGCCACCATACCGACGATCTTTCCGTTTCCTTCTGGATCGAGAACCGGAAAGCGCGTAAAGCCCGAATCGGCCATTCGATTCACCACGACCTTGAGAGGCTCATCCGCAAAAGCGACCTGAGGCTTTTGGGTTGCGATCTCAGAAAGCTTGATCGTTGAGGCCCGAGCGGTCATCTTCTGATAAAGCTGGACCAGCTGATTTCGAGTCACCACTCCAGCCAGCTCATCACCCGGCCCGAGTACGGGAAAAAGATGTTGTCCCTTGGGATTGTCGGTCGAATGAATCAGGCTATAAGCATCTTCCAGCGTCTGATCGTAAGGCAGAACGACAACATTCGTCCTCATCACCTCTCGCACAAACAGAATCTCCAGAGGATCAAGAGCATACTCACAGCTCAGGTGATAGCCGTGACGCGAGATCTTCTCCGTCAGGATCGATCGTTTCAGAGTGAGCACCGTGAATAAATGAGCAATAAAGCAAGACACCAGTAACGGCAGAAGCATATTGAAATCGTGGGTCAACTCCAGGGTGAACACGATGCCCGTAAGCGGAGAGCGCATCGTACCGCCCAGAATCGCGCCCAGGCCGATGAGAGGCCAGAACCCCAGACCGAGGTGCGGAAGAAAGATGCTTTCGACACCACCAAGGGCAGCTCCCATCATCAATAGCGGAGCCAACACGCCGCCCGAGGTTCCCGAGCCAAGCGAGATCACCCAGATCACCGACTTCACCAGCAGGACCCCGGCAAAAATCTTGATCGGAACATTCCCTTGCAGAAGTTCCCGGATCACGTCATACCCAACCCCGAGCGCCTGCGGAAAGATCAACCCTCCCAACCCTACGAACACGCCACCAATCGCCGGCCACCACATCCAGTGAATCGGCAGCTTTCGGAACAGGTCTTCGGCGGCGTAGACCCCCAACGTCAACAGGGCCGAGAGCCCACCAGCAGCAAGGCCTGCAATGACGCATCCCAAAATGCCATAAAGTCCGATGAAGGCCGCGTGTGTGGGAACTGGAAACATCGGCCCCAGTCCCAGAAAATAGCTCCTGGCCACGTAGGCAGTTGCGCTCGCCAGTGCAACTGGAACCGCGCTGCGTGGCTTCCATTCAAACAACAGTAGTTCCACGCCTATCAGCACCGAAGCCAGCGGAGCCGCAAAAGTCGCTGACATACCGGCGCATGCGCCCGCCACCAGCAAGGTGCGACGCTCCACGCTCGTAAAGTGGAAAAATTGGCTGATCATTGAGCCGAAGGCGCCACCCGTCATAATGATCGGCCCCTCGGCTCCAAACGGGCCGCCCGTCCCGATTGCTATCGCAGCAGACAATGGCTTCAAAATCGCCAGTCGCGGTTGAACGCGGCTTCCGTTCATCAGGATCGACTCGATCGCCTCCGGAATCCCGTGGCCTCGGATACGCTCGGAACCATAGCGCGCCATCAGACCCACAATGATCGATCCGACAACCGGCACTAGGACGGCATAAACGCCCAGTTGATTTCCCGCAGGAGAAGCAAAGGAGGTATCCAATCGATGGTAATAAGCAAGATTCGTAAAAAATCCGATCAGCTTGAACAGTACCCAGGCCACAAACGTGCTTATCACACCAACTACGATCGCAATCAGCGAGATCGGGATCACCCTCACAGTGGTGGTGAAATCTCCAAGCCCCTGAAGGGAGGGCTTGCGATGCGGATAGGCCGCATAAGGACTCATGAGCATCTCCTGGAATTCCTGCAAAAATGAACCACGGGCAAAAGCGGAGAAGAAAGTACGAACGCCCCAGCGCAAGCCTTTAACTGCCAAAAGAAGCTAGGGTTCTGAGTCTGAAATGATTGCCATAAATGTGTCATCCTGAGCGGCCCCTGAGCGAGCGTAGCGAGTCGAAGGGGAAGCCGAAGGATCTGCGGTTTGCTCGATAGGCACAATACTGAATCGTCGCAAAAAGGTATAGCGAGCTTAAGATTCACCGCACGGATACGGATTGATAGGAAAGGGGTTTGTTTCTTTAAACGGTCGGCTTTCGCGCGGAACCGCAACAAGCTACAGTGAGAGCTCCAGAGATCAGACAGCCGCCAGAAGGCAGCTCCTGACACTTCCGGTTCGAGTGCTTCCGCGCGATCCTTGAGCTCGCCAGAAACCATCTTAAGCAGACCTGCTACCTAGCAGCCTAACACCACTCCCGGGGACTCCATCTTCGGTACGGATGACGCAAGTCGATACGAGACCAAAGTGGGCCATTCGCGCATCAGTGCGAACTATTCCCACGCACCCCACTGAAGTGTCATTTCGACCGGAGACCACAGGCCGGAGTGGAGAAATACCCGAATTTGTTTTGTTTCTCTCCAAGGTCTCAGTCAAGTCGGGTGTCCCATACATGCCTCAGGCATGTGTGGGGACATTCGAGCGCAGCTCGAACCCTCACCCCCAAGAACAGTCGAAATAGACCGAAATCAGATCTCCTCTTCCACGTCGTCCTGAGCGAAGCATCGCGTAGCGGCCTCCCCTAAAATCCCTGTCAAGCCCAAAATCCGTCTAACCCATACAAACCAAGCCACATCTACGATGCAGAACAGCACCCTTCATCCTGATATTCTTAAATCAGCACAGAAAAGCCCCGGAGACTCTTCCG
The DNA here is from genome assembly GCF_014274685.1 of Edaphobacter sp. 4G125. Classification (NCBI taxonomy): domain Bacteria; kingdom Pseudomonadati; phylum Acidobacteriota; class Terriglobia; order Terriglobales; family Acidobacteriaceae; genus Edaphobacter; species Edaphobacter albus. Next base: position 1,568,691 of record NZ_CP060393.1, on the reverse strand, counting down.
GGGCTTTCTGTATATGAAGTACCAACTTAAGTTATATGAATAGAATACTTTGCACCAAAATGGCCGGGGGGGGAAGATCTCTAGAACACAAACCTCACGCTGGTAGCAAGAGCATGGTTATAGGTGTGGAAGCCGGTCGTCGCAATTTGAAACCCGGCCCCGACCGTAACCCCTAACCGGCTGTTGTCTATCGATCGGATCGGCAATTTACCAACCATGATTCCAGGCGACAGGAACGTCTGCGTCTTCCCGTCACGACTGCCGCCAATGTGGCTGGTAGTGTTGATCTCCAGTTGAGGAGAAAAATAGCGCCCCACCTTGTACTGCACAACCGAGTTCCAGTGGATCGCCCTTCCAGTAGTCGAGGTCTGTGAGGTCGGTAGACTGCCACCAACCGAACTCATGAGGGCTAGCTTGCCAAACCCCTTCCCTCCAACCAGTGTCGGTGTAAACGAAGCAGCCGGAGCGCCGTTCTTGTAACTCCCTGTAGGGATGTGCCACGAAAGCTGCCCGCTTAGAATGTAGTTCCCTTGTTTCTCCGTCTTGGAGAGGAACCGGTACTTGCCCAGCAGGATCATGTCGCCGAACCCGTCCTGGCCACCATCGCCACGTATCATGTAGCCCGGCACAAAGATATCGACCTGCGTATTCTTCGCCGGAATCAGGTTGAATCCCTTGCCGCCGCCCATGTTCCAGTTGCTCTTACCTGCGGCGGTACGCTGGCGGATAAAGTCTGCTCGATAGACCTGCGCCACCATGGGAAAAGGAGAAAACATCGGCACGCTCCACTTCGGTTGAGCAGCCTGAGTCCTGGTCGCGCGCGCCTCCCACTGGGCGGCCAAATTTCGGATAAACCCGTCCTGACCGTAAGCAGTCAACGACAGGACCAGAAAAACAAACGGCAATAGAACTCTGCGCAAAAAAGCTCCTTCTATCCCGTTTATGTTGTGGAGGTATTCAGCTACTGGAATCCTTCTTCCAGCTTTATGATCCCTCGATTTTACTCAATCCGCCGAAAATCTAAACCGCTACACTATCTGTATGCTCGACGAAGCCACCTTCCGCCGCGAATCCGACCAAGCTCTCGATGCTCTGAAACAGTCCCTCATCCGGGCAGAAGAACAAAGCGAGGCAGACGAGATTCCCTTTGAAACCGAAGAAAAAAACGGCGTCCTCAACGTCGTCTTCGAGCACGACGACAGTAAATTCGTCTTTACCCCCAATACTCCGGTCCGCCAGATCTGGATCTCCGCCCTCACCACCAGTTTCAAACTGGAATGGTCGGACGAAGCCCGCGCCTTCGTTCTCCCCAAGACCGGCGAGAATCTCAAGACCCTTACCCAGAGACTCCTGCAGGAGCATCTGGGGGACACTTCGATCTCGCTCTCCTGATCAACTCCACGAAAGAGGGAGGAGATTTTTATGCTTCAGGGGATAGACAAGCGGAATGGATGTGGCACAATCCCACTATTGAACCTCGATCACGAAGCTCCGTCGCAATCCCCCTCCCGCACCTCCATTGATGGAGTTGCGGAACAGCCTCTGTCTGATCAAAATCAATCGGCGGAGCTCCCGATTCGCCAGACGCTTTCGATTGCTGTCATCACGCAGAACGAAGAAGCCAACCTGGCCCGCACTCTATCCAGCGTGCAGTTCGCCGATGAAATCATCGTCATCGACTCCGGTTCTACCGATCGCACCCTCGAGATCGCGCGAAACTTTGGCGCAAAGGTCTTTCTGGAACCCTGGAAAGGCTTCGCCATTCAGAAAAACTCGGCCATCGAAAAGTGCACCGGCACATGGATCCTTTCCCTCGACGCCGATGAGGAGTTGTCTCTCGAGCTTCAGCAGGAGATTCGAAAACTTCTGCGCGGTAAGCCCGCGGCCGATGCCTATATGATCCGTCGCCGCAATCTCTTCCTTAAGCGATGGATTCGCTACGGCGGCTACTATCCCGATCCCAAGCTGCGCCTCTTCCGTCGTCACACGGCCAACTTTGCACCGCCTGCCCGTTTCACCGAGCGGCCTGTGCACGAGACAATTGCCTTCGATGGAACGCTCGACACACTCCACCACGATCTCATCCACCACGCCTACCCCACAATTGAGAGCTACATCGAACACATGGATCGATACAGCACGCTCGGAGCCGAGATCATCGTCTCGAAAGGGAAAACCAGTCGCTCCTTGTGGAGTTTTCTCTATAACGTCGCCATTATTCCCCTCTTCACCTTCCTCTGGAACTTCATCTTCCGTTTCGGCTTTCTCGACGGCCGCGAAGGTTTTCTGCTGCACCTCTATCACTCCACATATACGAGCTGGAAGTACGCCAAAGCCTGGCAGACAACCTTGTCCGAAGACTGATTCGCCAAGCCATGCTACAAAGGACGGATGTTCTCGCGTCCTTTCCTTTGTCTTCTCCTGCTCACCGTTCCGCTCTCCGCACAAACCAGCAAGACCATCAACGCGGCTGCCGATCTCATCCAACCGAACGACCTCAAGGCCGACATCTACTTTCTTGCCTCGGATAATCTTGCTGGCCGTAACAGCGGCAGCCTGGAAGACCACATCGCGACCGACTACATCGCCTCCGAATTCCTGCGCCTCGGCCTCAAGCCCATGGGAGACAACGGGACCTTCTTCCAGAACATGGAGATCCTGACTGGCAGGCCGGATGCCGAACGTACCACGCTGACTACAACCATCGAAGGGAAAGAACATCGCTATTCACTCGGCCACGACTTTCAGCTCGCTCGCCAGAGTCTGCGCAATACAGAAGCATGCGGCCAACTCGCGTTCGCCGGTTATGGAATCAGCGCGCCGGAGTTCCACTACGACGATCTCGCAGGAATCGACCTCAAGGGAAAGATTGCTATGGTCTTCACTCGTGAGCCGCAAGCCAACGACCCCAATTCAAGGCTCATGGGGACCTGGGACAGTTACCACGCTTTCAATTGGCACAAAGTCGAAGAGCTGCGAAAGCGTGGGGCGGCCGGCATCCTCATCGTTCAGGATCGTATTCCTCGCGATGTAAAGCCGATTCCTCCGACATCACCACGTCCTACTGGAGAGCCGTCATACGCACTAGCAGGCGAGATGTGGGACATTCCTGTCTTCATCATCAAGCGGGAGATCGCCGATCAGCTTCTCGCACCTAACGGAAAAACTGCCGATAGTCTTCAAGCCGCAATCGATCGCTCCTTACAACCGAGCTCGTTTGATTTGCCAAAGAGTTCCGCTTGCGTCTCGAAGACTTACACAGGAATCGAAGCACATAAGGGTCGAAATGTTGTGGCTTTGCTCGAGGGATCTGACCCAAAACTGAAGGCCCAGACCATCATTCTGACTGCACACCACGATCACATGGGAACTTCCAACGGGCATATCTATCATGGCGCTGACGATAATGCCTCGGGCGTTTCCGGAATGCTCTCCGTAGCGCGAGCATTCACCAAAGGCAAAGTTCAACCGAAACGCAGTATTCTGTTCCTCGCCTATGATGCCGAAGAGCGAATTTTCCTGGGCTCTTACTATTACGTGACCCACCCTGTCGTTCCGCTGAACCAGACTGTCGCAACGCTGAACCTCGACATGATCGGCCGCAATGAAGACGATGCGAACTGGCCGACACCAGCGGATCGCAACGTCAACATGGTCAATGTTCTTGGAACGCGCTACAACCCTGCGCTACGCCGGATCATCGATCACGAAAATCAACAGGCAGGCCTGAAGCTCGATTACAAAATGGATACCGTCGATCCCGACTCGCTCTGGTCGCGCAGTGATCATTTCTGGTTCGCCACACTGCACATCCCCCAAGTCGAGTTCCAGACCGGCCTGCACCCGGACTACCACACCGAGAACGACACCTGGGATCGCATCAACTATCCCAAGCTGACGAAAATCGCGCGACTGGTCTATCTCTCTGTTGCCGATCTGGCCAGCTCCGACAAAACGATCCAATTTCTCCCTGCTGGGAGCGAGCCCGCAAAATAGCTGGACGAACGGAGTTCCGTTAAGCAGGTTCGAGAACGTATACTCGCGGCGCATGGCAAAACCGCCGATTCGCGTTCTCGTTGCAAAGCCGGGCCTCGACGGTCACGACCGTGGGGCCAAGGTGATCGCACGAGCCCTTCGTGATGCAGGAATGGAAGTCATCTACACGGGTCTACGACAAACACCGGAGAAAATCGTCTCTGCGGCCATCCAGGAAGACGTGGACTGTATCGGCCTCTCGATCCTCTCCGGCGCACACAACGCCATTGTCCCGCGCATTCGAGACCTACTTCACGCGCAACGCGCAGACGACATTCTTCTTGTGGTCGGTGGAACCATCCCGCAGGAAGACTTCCCTCTCCTGAAAGAAAGCGGCGTTGCAGCCATCTTTGGCCCCGGGACGCCGCTTGAGACAACAATTCAATTTATTCGCGAGAACGTAAAGCCGCGCGGCCTGCTTACCAGCTGATTGCTTCACCGAGATGGAAGTAACCCCCTGTGGGACCATCCGGACCAAGAGTCGCTAGTTCAACCTCTGTCTTCGCTCCGTCTGCGATCTCCATAGGAGCAGCATCCGTCCCCATATCGGTCTTCACCCACCCCGGATGCGCGGAGTTCACTTTAATCTTTGTTCCCTTGAGCTCATGCGCGAGGTGAACTGTGAACGCATTCAATGCAGTCTTCGAAGCATCGTAAGCCAGCGACTTCGCCTCATAGATCGGCGAGCCTTCGGTTGCGTGTAGGGTCAGCGAGCCAAGTATGCTGGACACATTGACGATACGACCCGCTTCGCTCTTTTTAAGGAGAGGAAGAAATGCTCTCGTTACAGAGATGGCTGAGAAAAAGTTCGTATCAAATGTCTTGCGCAGAATCTCCTCCGAAACTGTAGAGGAATTATTGCCGCCAATTCCTTCCAACATGATCCCGGCATTGTTGATCAGGATGTCCAGCTTACCGAACTCCTTCTCGACCTTCTCCACACCAGTCTTGATGTCGGCTGGATTGACAACATCGAATTGAATGGCTTGAGCATCGATGCCTTCTTTCTTGAGCTGCGAAGCCGCGGCTTCGCCCTTACCCAAATCGCGTGCTCCTACCAAAACCGTAATTCCCTGTTTTCCCAGCTGACGTGCCGTTTCGAAACCAATTCCCTTATTTGCGCCGGAAATCAGCGCTACCTTCTTTGTGCTCATCGCAAATCGCTCCTATCCATTCGATATCCATCGAATCGACTCAGGTTATCTGATGAGGACTTCGGCAAAACGTTTCGCATATTTCTCGGGAAGAGTGCGCTTCTGCATGTCCTTGCCAACCACGACATGCACCGTTTCGCCTTCGCAAAGGATTGCACGGTCAGCAGCTTTCACAATCCTGTAACCAAATTTAATCACTGGCCCTCGGGCAGCAAGCAAACGGGTTTCAACGATCAATTCGTCATCGTACCGGGCAGGTGACTTATAACGTGCCGAAACATCCACCACAGCAATCCCAAGACCGTCCTCCCGCTCCATCGACCGATAATCCATGCCCAGGGTACGGATAAAGTCCACGCGACCCACCTCAAACCAGACGAGATAGTTCGCGTGATAGACCACGCCCATCTGATCGGTTTCAGCGTAGCGAACCCGCAAGCGGGATTCACTGATCACAGGTTCTCTGCTGGTTCCTTCGCTCATCTATTCAGTCTATCGAAGGAATTCACTTACTTGCCCCAGACAGGCTTCCGTTTCTCAAGGAACGCCGTTACGCCTTCATAGAAATCCTGCATCGCGCGGGCCTCCGCATTGGCCGTCATGGCCTGAGCAAGCGCAGCATCCAGCCAGGCGCGGTTCTGCATAGCCATCAGGCGTTTGGTCGCAGCCATCGATTGTGGACTGTTCCCTTTGAGGCATCGCGCCAATGACATGACATGTTCAACCAGCTCTTCGGCATGCACAACATGATTCACTAGCCCCAGACGCTCAGCCTCTTCTGACGAAAAAAGCCTACCGCTCAGCAGAAGGTCCCGTGCACGCTTTTCTCCTACCTGCAATGTAAGAAATGCAGATACAAGCGCTGGCACAAACCCGATCTTCACTTCAGTGAACCCAAACTTCACACCCGACGCGGCCAGCGTGAAGTCGCAGATCATGGCCAGCCCTGTTCCTCCTGCAATCGCCGGCCCCTGCACCATCGCGATGGTCGGTTTAGGCAATTCATAGAGTGTGCGAAAGAGACGAGACACACGTTCGGCATCGGCAACATGCTCAGGCTGTGACTTCTTTGCAATGGTCTGGAGATGCACCATATCCAGACCGGCACAGAATGCTTCACCTGCGCCCGTCAATACGACCACTCGGCACTGACCGGAAGCAGCCTTCTCTAGTGCGGTAATCAGCTCATCCTGCATCTCCGGAGTCATCGCATTACGACGCTCTGGCCGGTTCAGCATGATTGTCTTGATACCATCCGCCTCTGTTACCAGAATCGTCTTGTAGCTCATCGTTCCCTCGCTGCCCACCGCATCCTACCGCAATACGACAACTCACTGCACTTTAGTGCCATACTTCCGTGCAATCTCCGCGCTTGCTGTCTGAATACTTTCTAACGGAGTAAGAGGTGGAAGCTCCGCTCCCAGTTCTCGCAACTCTTCCAATACCATCTCAGTCGCGAGATTTCCCACCAGGACATCCTGTGCGAACGGGCATCCTCCCAACCCGCCGATCGCGGCATCGAAACGGCGACATCCTGCCTGGTAGGCCGCACGCACCCGCTCTCTCGCACCTTCGTACCGCGCATGCAGATGCACACCGACCTCAATTCCATCATGCACTGCGAGAACATCGCTCACCACATCAGCAACCAGCTTCGGAGTTGCAAGACCAACCGTATCGGCAAGCGACACCTGCGTCACTCCCGAATCAATCAGCAGATCGCAGGCATCCACCACCTCGTCGATCGACCACGGATCGCCATAAGGATTTCCAAAAGCCATCGAGATGTATGCCACCACATTGAGCCCGGACTTGTACGCTAATGTGCCGATCTGTTCGAGGGCCTCCAAGGACTCCTCAGGCGTCTGGTTCTGATTGCGCTTCAAAAACTCCGGTGAGATGGAATAGGGAAACCCCAGCGTCTGCACAGCCTCGGTCTTGATGGCGCGCTCCGCACCTTTCGCATTAACGACAATCCCGATGATCTCGGTATCATCCGGAGCGTCGAGGTACTCTAGCACCTTCTCGGAATCCGTCATCTGCGGCACTGCTGCCGCAGAGACAAAACTAACGGCGTCGATGTGCTTGAATCCTGCTGCAATTAACAGACGAAGATAGTCCGCCTTTACCTCCGCAGGAATATGCAAGGGCAGTCCTTGCCATGCGTCGCGCGGACATTCAATGATCTTTACTACATTGGTCGCCACTTTTTACCCCTACAACTTACATTCTTCGTCATTCTGAGCGTAGCGAAGAATCCCTGTATTTGTCTCTCATAGAACTTACGTCTGCAACACCCCAGGATTAAACCTCGCCACCTCCGGATTCAGCGCACAAGCCTCCAGTGCCGTCATCAGCGCCTCACGAGTCTTCGCCGGATCGATGATCGCATCCACCCACATCCGTGCCGCGCCATACCGAGGATCAGCCTGTGAGTCATACGTCGCTTTGATCTCCTCAAAGATCGCCTTCTTCTCATCTTCCGAAAGATGTTTCCCGCCGCGCTCCATCTGCTTCACTCGAACTTCGACCAGCGTATTCGCTGCCGAGGCTCCGCTCATCACTGCGTAACGCGCCGTTGGCCAGGCGAAGATAAAACGTGGGTCGTAGGCCTTGCCACACATCGCATAATGCCCTGCGCCAAAGCTGCCACCGACGATCACCGTAATCTTCGGAACCACGCTCGTGCTCACCGCCGAAACCATCTTTGCACCAGCGCGAATAATCCCGCTCCACTCCGCATCTTTGCCCACCATGAAGCCATTTACGTCATGCAGAAAGATCAGTGGAATCAGACTCTGGTTGCAGTCCATGATGAACCGCGCCGCCTTCTGCGCGCTCTCGGTATAGATCACACCACCGAACTCCGTGCGCTTCGTGCCTGCCTGCGGGCCCATCGCTACAGTCTGCTGCTGATGCACCTTCTGGTTGGCGACAATGCCCACTGCGCGGCCCCCAATCCGTGCATAACCGCACAGCACAGTACGCCCAAAGTCCGCTTTGTACTCATCGAACTCAGAGCGATCGACAATTCGCGCAATCACGTCGCGCATGTCGTAGACATTTGTCGCAGCTTTTGCCGGATCGGGATCGATCAGGCCATACAGATCCTCTGCCGTGTACTTCGGTGCATCCTTCGCAGCCGTATACGGCACAGTGCTGAACGGAGCTTCGGGATGCTCTCCAATCTTTTCGACCAACGATCGTAAACGCGCAATGCACAGATGATCGTTTGGTTCCTTGAAGTCGACCGTGCCCGAAATCTCTGCGTGCATCGACGCTCCGCCCAGTTCCTCCGGATCAGTCTTCTGACCGATGGCCGCCTGCACCAGTGATGGCCCGGCAAGAAACAGGCCCGAGCCCTCCGTCATCAGGACCGTGTCGGTCATCACCGGAAGATAGGCTCCGCCCGCGACGCACATCCCCATAATCGCCGTAATCTGGGGAACCCCAAGCGCACTCATCACGGCGTTGTTGCGAAAGACCCGACCGAAGTCGTCCTGATCAGGAAACACGTCCTCCTGTAACGGCAGAAACACTCCGGCAGAGTCCACCAGATACAGCGTCGGGATGCGGTTCTCCAGTGCGATCGTCTGCGCCCGCAGAACCTTCTTTGCCGTCATGGGAAAAAACGCCCCTGCCTTCACGGTTGCATCGTTAGCCACAATCATGCACAGCCGTCCGCTCACGCGGCCCAGCCCGGTAACGACTCCCGCACCTGGAGCGCCGCCGAACTCCTCGTACATCCCATGCGCCGCCCACAAACCCAGCTCCAGAAATTCGGTTCCCTCATCTAACAGAAGCGCCAGACGCTCTCGCACCGTCAGCCGCCCTTTCGCTCGCTGCGCTTCTGCTGCCTTCGTTCCACCGCCCTGACGGATCGCCGCCTCTTGTTCCCGAAAGCCACCTAACAGCGCCAGCATCGCAGTTCTGTTCGCGGCAAACCGCGCCGATTTTACATCCAGCTTCGACTCAAGTGTGTTTTCCAGCTTTCCTTGCTCTGCCATTCCACCATCCACAGAAGACCTGCCAGCATAGCATGTTCAAGTTACCCTATTCCTGGAGGGAACCCATGAAGCTCCGCGTCACAGCGCCTCGCTTGATCCTTCTCCTCGGTGCTCTGTTTGTAGCGCCGCAATTCGTCGTTGCGCAAAGCAGCCACGCTGAAATAGACAAATCCATCACGGACAACATCGGCGATGCCGCAAAATTCCAGACGTTCTTTGCCAGCCTGAAACAAGCCGTCGAAAAGCACGATGCCGCTGCTGTAGCGGCGATGGTCAGCTATCCCATCACGGTCAACCCACGCACTAAGGCCGCAATGACCATCCGCACCCCGCAGAGCTTCATCACGCAATACGACAAAATCATGACCCCGCACATCGCCGAGGTGATCACAAAGCAAAAGTACGAAGACCTCTTCGTCAACTACCAGGGAGCCATGCTCGGTTCCGGCGAGGTCTGGATCACAGGAATCTGCAAAGACAAGACCTGCAAGCAATCAGAGATCAAGATTAGGACCATCCAGAACACAGCCGGCAAGGGTAAATAGCTATGTCTATCACTCCCCAGCCTACCGACGCTCTTCTCGTCATCGATCTGCAGAACGACTTCTGCCCTGCAGTTGATGGAATTGGAGGCGCACTCGCAGTTAAAGACGGCAATCAGATCGTCCCCATCGTCAACCGGCTCAGCCAGCGATTCGAACACGTTATCCTCACCCAGGACTGGCACCCACGCGGACATATCTCCTTTGCCTCATCACATCCTGGCGCAATGCCCTTCACCACCATCGAGGTCGCCTACGGAACCCAAACCCTGTGGCCCGATCACTGTGTTCAGGGAACTCCTGGAGCAGACCTACATCCCGGCCTCGACATCCCCCATGCGGAGCTGATCCTGCGCAAAGGCTTCCGCCGCGAGATCGATAGCTACTCCGCCTTTCTCGAAGACGATCACAAGACTCCCACCGGCCTCGCCAGCTACCTACGCGAAAGAGGGCTGAAGCGCATTTTTCTCTGCGGACTGGCCTACGACTTCTGCGTTCGCTTTTCTGCAATCGATGGAACCGCTGCGGGGTTTGAGTGCATTGTGATTGAGGATGCGACAAGAGCAGTTGGAATATCAGGCTCGGTCGAAGAAACCCAAGCCGCTTTCGCCAACAAAAATGTCCAGCTGATCCAGGCCAACGTGTTGACTAGCTAACCTGCCGGCCTGTTCCTGCCAGCCCCAACTCCTCTGCCCTTTCCTGCATCGCTTTCAAACAATTCCCAATGTGCTCTTCTAGCGGAATCTCCAGCAGTTCCGCTCCAGTCGTAATGTCCTCGCGTTTCACCGCCCGCGCAAACGCCTTGTCTTTCATCTTCTTTTTCACTCCGGCAACTTCCACGTCGCGGACCGACTTGGTCGGCTTCACCAACGCACACGCCGTCAGAAAGCCTGCCAGCTCATCGCAAGCAAAGAGTGCCTTGTCCAGATGCGACTCCAGCGGCGTACCTGAGTAATCCGCATGGGCCAGGATGGCGTGCAGCACTGGCTCTGGCCAGCCCAGTTCACGCAGATGGTTCACACCGACAAATGGGTGCTCTTCGAGCGACGGATGACGTTCATAGTCCATATCGTGCAGCAGTCCCGCGCAAGCATACTGCTCCACAAAAGCCTCAGCCTCCGCTCCGTTAAGCCCCAGCCTCTCGGCCTCTCGCTGGCCATAGGCTTCCGTACAGATCGATACCGCCATGCCGTGCTTACGAAGCGATTCGCTTTTCGTCCATTCTTCCAGCAACGCCTGCGCATCGTCCCGTCGAAAGTTCTTCATGCTCATCTCCTCTGGCCCTTTATTCTCTCGTCTCTCGCCCGACAAGTTACTACTTTGGTTCTCTTCTGGTTTTTCCCGACATTCTACTAAGAAACTTCCGTTTTCCTCTTGACTCCAAAGGAACCCGGTGTCAATCTAGGCACATCGCATCGTTCGTTATCGGACGTGCGCCGCGGTTCCTTGCTCTGGGCCCGCCCGCGTCAAGACAATTTATGGCAACTATGATGGCCCCCGTCGAGCAGCGTGAAGTTCTGCGTTGCGACCACTGCAGCCTGGTGCAGTTCCGTACAGCCAACTCCCTGTGCCGCCGCTGCCACAAGTCGCTCGAGGTTGAAGAACCCGAGGTGGCTCCGACCCCACTATCCATCGTTCCCCCCGCAAGCCAGTCATCCGATGGGTTGCAGGTCGCTGCTGCGGTTCGAGAGCTGCGTCAGGTTCGGAACCTCTCGCAGCGTCAACTGGCGACGCGCATGAACGTGCCCCGCACCTACATCTCGAAGATCGAGAACGGCAAGGCCATGCCTACGCTCTCCTCGCTCGACCGTCTCGCCAGGGCATTGCAGGTTGATATCTCTACCCTGCTGCGTGACTCCAGCACCCGCCATCGTGACGAAACCGCCGTTCTTATGACGGATCCGTTTCTGGCTGAGATCGCTGCGTACACCTCGCAGTTGGACGCACTTCAGCGTTCCATCTTCCTGAATCACGTACGCGAACTGGCAGCAGGACGCCGTCGCACGGCCTGACAGACGCTGGCCGTCTGCCCTCCATCATCTCCGCGCCGCGCCAATCCCCTGACAGGGTGAGGCGCGGCATTCCTCCTTAAAACGACTTTGGAGAATCTGATTTCATGGAGACTTTCTTTCACAAAGATGATCCAATCTCCCTTCTCACGGATCTGAAGAGCACAATAGATCTATGTCCGATGAACAGCGTTTCCTCGTCAATGCACTCGAACTTGCATACGCCAACGTCGAAAACAATGGCAGACCCTTTGGCGCAGTTGTCGTAAAAGACAGAGAAGTCCTGGCTACCGGAGTCAATGAAATTCTCAGAACGAATGACCCAACCTCACATGCAGAACTAAACGCCATTCGTGCTGCCAGCCAGAAACTCCATTCCGCCAATCTTGCTGGCTGCACAGTCTATGCGAGTGGCCAGCCATGCCCGATGTGCATGGCTGCAATGCGGCTAGCTGGCATCAGCGAGGTTGTTTATGCCTATTCCAATGACGACGGGACGCCGTTCGGACTGTCAACCGCAAAGATCTATGAAGAAATGGCAAAACCCTTTTCCGAACAATCAATGAAGATTAACCATGTTCCGGTCCGTTTGAGCTCGCGTATAGGCCTGTATGAGAAGTGGCAACGGAAACAAACACCCAACGTGTAAGATCCTCAAGCAAAACGATCCGCAGAACCTGTTTATCGCATCGTTTACCTGAACTTTTGCTCTCTTTACCCACAACGGCCTTCATTGCGCCGCCTACTCTAGTGTGCTAGCGTCATGGGTTGTGAGGTAGTTTTTGCCGTCGAATCATCCCAGCCGCGTACACGAGCTCTCTGCCGAGGAACAGAGTGTCTACCGGCAACTCGATCCCGCCCGTCTTCCCCAGCACATTGCCATCATCATGGATGGGAACGGGCGTTGGGCAGGTAAGCGTGCCCTGAAGCGTTTCCTCGGCCATCAACAGGGAGCGGAAAGCGTTCAATACGTCGTCGAAACCGCCTCTCGCATCAACCTTCCCTTCCTTACGCTCTACGCCTTTTCCCTGGAAAACAATCTCCGCAGGCCAAAATCCGAGGTCAGCTTCCTGATGAAGCTGCTCAAGAACTACCTGATCGGCAACGTCAAGCGGATGAACGACAATAACGTTCGCATGGCATATATCGGCCGAACCTATGATCTTCCCCAGGAAGTTCAGGACACGATGCAGTGGGCCATGGAGGCCACCGCAAAGAACACCGGGACGACCCTGACCCTTGCACTCAACTATGGCGCCCGCTCCGAGATCGTCGATGCCGTTCGTCGCATCCTCGCAGACCTCACCACCGAGGCCCACACTCGCGGCTGCTCAGTCGAAGATCTGCTTGGCGCAGGAGCTTTGGATTCACTCGACGAATCTACAATCTCCCGCGCACTCTACACCGCGCACATGCCCGATCCTGATCTGATCGTTCGCACTTCAGGTGAGCAGCGCATCTCCAACTTCCTGCTCTGGCAGATTGCTTACTCCGAGATCTACATCACCGATCGGCTCTGGCCCGATTTCCGTGGAGTCCATCTGCTCGAAGCCATCGCCGACTATCAGCGCCGCGATCGCCGCTTCGGCGGATTGAACGAAAACTCTGACGAGAAGATCGACACGCTGCAACCCGTCTCCGAACTCGAAACCGAGATTGCCACCGAGCTATCGCCGCGTGAACTTACACGCCGCTAGTCTTCCGGCATTTTGCCTCTTACCCGAACCACAATTGCCTGATCTGTCCGTAAGGACAACGATTGCCTGCCAAATTCTCGACGGCCTGCGCGAGAACATTCCCAGCTCGACGGCTTGCCTGCGTGGATCGCTCGCAAACGGCACCTCGGATGCATATAGCGATATCGATGTGCTCTGGGAGGTCGACGACGCCCAATTTCCGTCTGCCGTACGCAATATCCATGATTGCCTGTCGAAGATACACGTTATTCAATCGCTCCGTATCGACCCGGAATTTCGCAACTCTCCCAGACACCGCCTCATCTTTTTGAGGTTCGAAGATCTTCCACCATTCTGGCGTGTCGATTTGGAAATATTTGCACGTTCGGCGCTCCGCAATCCTGACTGCGACCCCAGGGCCTCTGATCTACCATCTGACTGGTCTCTGACCGAGAGTGCACTTGCCAACGCGGTGGCTGCCATCAAGGCATGCAAACGTGGCAAACCGAAACAAGCCCAGAAGCTGCTGGAAGGAGCCTTCGTAAGGCTTAATCTGCAATTGACAGCAGTCGGCGCACAGGAAGCAATCATGCAACTACTGAACCACGCAAAGAAGACCGATTCCAGATGCACTACGCTTGCCTCTGAAATCGAGCGACTCATTTCACTTTAGGAGTTCATTCAGCGAAGAAGCTGTCTCAATGGGAGATTGCTTCAGTTGCTGGATAAACTCCGCCAATGCCGGACGAATATTGTCGAACATAGGATCGCTTCGACGAGTTAGCGTAACCTCGCTGAAGAGCTTCAGGCCCACTCCCAGCGAAGCAGCTGTTCCCGAATCGAACGGAAACTCGTTCTGCAATTGATTCACGATAGCCAAAATGTCATCATGGTTCGCCGTGTAGAAGCTGAGGCTCTGCCCGTGGACAGGTTCGCCCCTGGCATCGCTCAGCTTCTCCACCGTTACACGGTATCGGTAGGAGTTCATCTAAATCCTCTCGATCTGTTTGGCAGCAGCATCGATGATGTCCGTAACGGTATGGACCTGTTCCGTCGTCAGGGACCCCATCTTCATCCGCAATGCCATACGCAGGTTCTCGATGGCACGTTCGATCTGTTGCGGACGCTGGCGCGCATACTCACTGCGGCTTTGCTCCATTCGAGTAAAGATCGCATCGACAATCGCCTTGTTCTCGGCAAGAGCCTTCGCTCCGTCCTCGGTGATCGAATACAGCTTCCGCGTACCCTCTTCGGCTACGCTCGCATATCCCATCTCCTCAAGCATCGTCAGCATGGGATAGACGATTCCCGGGCTGGGAGCATAGACGCCGCCCAATCGCTCCTGGATCGACTTGATGATCTCGTAACCGTAGCTCGGCTTCTCCGAAATCAATTGCAAAATCACGTAGCGCAGGTCCTGTCCGCCGAACATGCGGCCGCCCCAGGGACCAGCCCCAAACCCTCGCCCCCGTCCATGACGACCGCGGCCAAATTCACCAAATCCAGCGGCAAAGCGTTCCTGTCCGCAGCGCATCCGCTCAAAGTACTGTTGCTGGGCCTCACGGGGATCACATCCTCCACGAAAGCCTTTGAAATGTTTATGAAACATAATGAATACCTCCATTTGAAAAGAATGTATCAAGATATATCTTTATATGTCAACAGTCGTCTGAAATAAAACAAACCTTGCATATACACTTGACCTTGGTCTTCCATGAAGCGAATCCTCACCGCAATCGTCCTGATCCTGGCTGTCTTCGCTCTGATCTTCTTTGGGCAGCTTTGGATGATCACACTCGGAGCTGCGCTGGTTGCCGAACTGGCAGCCTACGAATATCTCAAGCTCGCAGCCGTTGGAGCCGAAGCTCACAACGCGCACCTGAGGATTCCCGTCTGGTGGATGGTCATCGCAACCGCCCTGGCCTTTGTCGTCACTCTGCCAAACTTTCCGGTGGAGGTGCAGCTCCCCGTTCTTAGCGCTCTGACTCTGATCCTCTTTGTCTGGAACGGCTTCCGCGCCCCATTGATTCAGGTTTTGCCGGATACCGCCCAAGGCTTGTTTGGCCTCATCTGGATTGCCTATCCCCTTACGATCGTCCCCATGCTCTGGAAGCAGGAGGACGGTCCCGCACTCGTTCTCTTCCTGATGGTCTGCGTCTGGTCTGGCGACATCGCAGCACTCTATGTTGGAAAAGCCTTCGGCAAGCATAAGCTGGCGCCTCGACTCAGCCCGGGCAAAACCTGGGAAGGTTCCATCGCCTCCATTCTTGGCAGCATGGCAGCTGCTGGACTCGTCATCTGGATTGGCGACACGCTGACCGCCCGTGGCAATCTGATTCTGCACATCACCGAACCCATCTGGCAAACTCTGACTCTTGCCGCCATTATCAATATCGCCGCACAGCTCGGTGATCTACTCGAATCCGCCGTCAAACGCGGAGCCGGGGTCAAAGATTCAGGAACCATGCTCCCGGGCCACGGCGGCATTCTCGACCGCATCGATGCTCTTCTGGTCGCCGCTCCCGTCCTTTGGTTCGCTCTCCTGCTCAAGGACGACTTCGGCCTGGGTAGGTTTTAACTCGCACAAGGGACCTTCCCCTAAAAATGCTTTGCCATAAAATATGAAGTGTCATCCTGAGCGTAGCGGAGTCGAAGGATCTATGGTTGTTTTTCGTGTCAAGCAAAAATTCATCTAAATCACTGAAAACAAGCCATATCGATTTGCAGTTCTTCTGTCTTCCATTCGCTATACTTAAATCAAAGGGCTCGACTTAAATCAAAGGGCTCGGACAAACGGCTCTTCGCATATCCATCAAGTCCGAACCTAAACTACATAGATTGAATACTTTGCATCAAAAACCAGGGGGGGGGCCCCTCACCGTAACCGCAGCAAAGCGTCAACTGGAAGCCTCTGAGACAATAACCATCGTGAAAAAACTCGCCATACTCGGTTCGACCGGCTCTATCGGAACTTCCACACTTTCCATCTGCGAGTCCTTTCCCGATCGCTACCGGCCCATCGCTCTGGCCGCCGGTCAGAATCTCGATGCAGCCTTTGAGCAGTGCACGAAGTGGCGCCCCCAAGTGATTTCGATCGCCACGGAGGAACTCGCGGCAAAGCTCCGGCAGCGCCTCAAAGAGGCTGGAATCTCCAGCATCGAGGTCGTGTACGGCACCGCCGGAACTGTTCGCGTTGCTACCCTACCCGAGGTCGACTTTGTCGTTTCCGCCATCGTTGGCGTTGCTGGACTCGAGGCCACCTACGCCGCCGTAAAAGCCGGGAAGACCATCGGCCTCGCCAATAAAGAGTGCCTGGTCGCCGCCGGGGAACTCATCATGGCCGCTGCCAAAGAGCATAACGTCGCTCTGCTCCCCATCGACTCCGAACATAACGCGGTGCATCAATGCATGCGTGGTGGTGAAACCCGCGAGGTGCGCCGGATCTGGCTCACGGCTTCAGGGGGTCCCTTCCGCAACACGCCTGCTCCAGCCTTCGAGCACATCACTCCCGCCCAGGCCCTCAAGCATCCCACCTGGGTCATGGGTCAGCGAATCACTATCGACTCAGCCACTCTGATGAACAAAGGGTTTGAGGTCATCGAGGCCTGCCGCCTCTTCTCACTTCCTCCGGCCCAGGTTCGCGTCTCCGTCCACCCTCAGTCCACGGTCCACTCCATGGTGGAGTTTATCGATGGCAGCATCCTCGCGCAGATCTCAGTCACCGATATGCGTCTCCCCATCCTCTATGCGCTCGCTTATCCCGAACGTGTCGACGCGACCCCGGCTTCCGGCCTTCAGTTCGACCTCACCACATTGAGTCAACTGGACTTCTCCGCTCCGGACCTTGAGCGGTTTCCCTGCCTGCGTCTCGCCTACGAAGCCGCCGCAACCGGTGGAGAGGCATGTATTGCGTTGAATGCCGCCGATGAAATCGCTGTAGCCGCCTTCCTTGAAGGTCACATCTCTTTCCTCGGCATCCCACGTACAATAGAGAAGGTGTTGCAACAAACCTCAGGTCGGCATCCTTCGTCTATCCGGGAGGTGCTCGAAGCCGATCTTGCGGCACGAGCGTGTGCCCGTGATGTAATCTCCCAACAGTTCTCCGGCGTCCTGCGGTAGCCGCATCGATTCTCCGAACGAGGTCTTTACTCTCTCATGTCCACTATCATTCAACTCGGTATCGTGCTCGGCATTATGGTCCTTGTGCACGAGTTCGGCCATTTTGCCGTCGCCAAGCTCTGCGGTATCCGGGTTGAAACCTTCTCCATTGGCTTCGGAAAGCGCCTCTTTGGCTTCCGCCGCGGTGATACCGACTATCGCCTCTCGCTTCTTCCTCTTGGCGGGTACGTCAAGATGGCCGGGGACAACCCCGGTGAAGCTCCGACGGATCCGGGCGACTTCAATGCCCATCCTCGATGGCAACGTATCCTGGTCGCGCTTGCCGGCCCCTTCGCCAACTTCATCCTCGCATTCGGCCTGATGACCGGCGTCTCCATGTTGCACAATGAGGTGCAGGAATACATCTCCGGCCCCGCCCTCACCGACTACATCCCGGTCAACACCCCGGCTTCGCGCACCGGAATCCATTCCGGCGACCTGATCGTTCATTACGATACGATCGAAAGCCCCAGTTGGGACCAGGTTGCAGTCCGTTCCCTGCTCAACATCAATCAGAACATTGCCTTCTCGTACCTACACGATGGGCAGCGAGTGAATACCAGGCTCTTCGTCGAGGCCAAAGAGGGAGCCGACAACTTCTCTCTCGACAGGCTCGGCCTCATCCCCAAGATGCAGAATGTTCCGGTCCAGGTCGATTCTCTGGAACCCAACATGCCTGCCGCTCGCGCTGGCCTCAAGCCCGGCGATCAGATTGCCTCTATCGACGGTCTCCAACTCCACTCCGTTCCAGCTCTGCTCGCCTTCCTGCAGGACCAGGCCGGCAAGCCCGCCTCACTGCTTGTCCTTCGCGAAGGCCGCACCGTTCCCCTGGAAATCACACCGCAGCTTGCTGAAGTTGGAGACGGCTCCAAAGACTACCGCCTCGGTTTCCGTCCTGTACAACCTCCCGTCAAGGTGGAGCGGCTCCCCTTCGGCAAGGCCATGGTCGCGTCGTGGGAGTACAACAAGAAAGGCTCGATGCTGATCGTCGAGGTCCTCAAGCGGATGTTCACCCGCCAGGTCTCCGTACGCTCGCTCTCCGGCCCTATCGGAATCGGCCAACAGATCCATCAGGCGGCATCGATGCCCGGCTGGATGCCTCTGGTCGGCCTGATGGCTTATATCTCGCTTAATCTCGGTATCTTCAATCTGCTTCCCATTCCGATCCTCGACGGTGGAATGATCCTCTTCCTCACGGTGGAATCCATCATGCGCCGTGATCTGAACCAGCAGCTTAAGGAGCGCGTCTATCAGGTCGCCTTTGTCTGTATCCTGGTCTTCGCTGCGATGGTCATCTTCAATGACATCACCAAGCTGGATATCTTCAACAAGGTCAAACCATAGAACAGCAACATATCAAGAAATCAAAAGCGGTCAGCATGATATTGTGCTGACCGCTTTTGATTTCTTACCGACTCACTAGTCGTCATCTCCTCCGCTCACGCGGCCATGACTCCGAGGTCGTCCTGCTGAAGACTGATCGAGTTCCGAACGGCCCCACTTCGTCTTGCCCATCGTGATTGCAGCCACAAGCACCAGCAGGATTACGACGACACCACCCCACAGGACAGGATTCATCGCATACCTCCACGTTCTTTCTGAGGCCCCGATGCGGTGTTTGCGTTGCTTACTGCCCGGTGACCTCTTTTGCCCGCAATTCGGCAACGATCTCACCTGCCGCCTTACGAGCATCTTCTTCCCGATCCGGAGGGAAACTGATCGCCCCGACCCTGGCATGTCCGCCGCCACCGTAGCGCTCACAGATCGCCGCCAGATTCACCAGCTTCTCTGCCGGCAACGGGGTCCAAGGATTGGTGCCCACAGCCACCTTCGTCCGAAAACTCGACTTACTTAGCCCCACATTGTACGTCCCATTCGGAAAAAGATAGTACGGAATAAATTTGTTATATCCCTCGGTCGGATGGTCAGTAATGTCAAAGGTGATCACGCCACGCTCCATCGAAGCGCGCTCGCCGATCAGCTTCAGGGCGGCATGGTGTCTTTCCATCAGCGGTCCTAGCAGCTGCTGAACGAAAGGCTGATCCAGCACCTGTTGCAGCGGCATCTCAGTAAGGATCGGAATCAGTTTCTTTCCGAGTGATTCATCCTGCGTGCTCTCGATCACCATCGTCAGCTTCATTGCAGGAGCTGCCATCTCCACCGCAGCCTTAGCACTCTCGTACCTTGCGCCGTCCACGATATCGGCCCATTTGATTAACTCTTCCAGGGGCTTCACATCGAACCCGAACTTCGTTGCGCCTACGTGCGCAATCAAGCTGGTGCACGAAATGTATTTCGGATCGTAGAACTTTCGCATCGCCTGAGAGCCATCGGCCTGTCCCCGCTCAAAGTCTGCCTGGTCAGCAGGAGTTAGAAATGCGCTCAGATGATGATCAAACCACCAGGTCACCTTCTTCGAAGCTGAGTACTTGAAGTCGACGATCGCATTCTCGCCGTCGATAAACTCGTGCTCGTCAAACAGCGCACCTGCCCGATGCACCAGGCCGTGATAGGAGAACGATGAAGCTGTCTTAATGCACTCGCGATGAAATCGCGTAAAGACTGAAGCCGAGCAGGCTCCGTCAAAACACTTGTCGTGATAAAAGATCTTGCAGTCCAACGTGTGACTCCCATGCCGAACGCAAGACGATCGCGTTCGAAGTTTTTAGAATATCGCAGCTCTCGGCTCATTCACCCCTCGGAGTGTCCTCCTGGGAGGAGTGACCGCAGGAAGAGAGGTCGAATGACCTGCATTTTCTCTTTCCTCCGTCATTCTGAACGAAGCATCACACAGCGAAGAATCCTTGCCTTTCTTTTTGCAGCGTCTTTACACACCGGTCATATATGCTCTTTGAAAGCACCGAGGCCCCCCTTTGCCAGATACCTTTCCCGACACTCCTCGCACGCCGACCTCCCCGCAGTCTTCCCCAATCCTCTTCGGACCCCATGGCCTTCGCGCCGGTTGGAGCCTGTTGGTCGCTGTTACGCTCTTCTTCACATCGATCTGGGCGATGACCTCTCTGCTTCACGCAACGCGCCTGGTCGCGCCTCACGCGATGGAGCGCGTTCCTGGCCCCCTGCCCGTCTTCATCGTTGAAGCTGTCTCCTTCCTCGCGATCGCTCTCGTCACCTGGATCATGAGCAGGATAGAGCAACGCCCTGTCCACCTCTACGGCTTGGGGGGCGTTCACAAAACCACCCGCTTCCTCGTCGGAGTACTGTTCGGCCTTCTCGCAATCTCTTTGCTAATCCTCATCCTTCTCAAAGCAAACCTGCTTGCGATTGATCGCCGTCTCCTCACAGGATCAGCCATCTTCCGTTATGCCCTGCTCTGGATCCCTGGGTTCCTCGCGATTGGCTTCTTTGAGGAGTATCTGTTTCGCGGCTATCTGCAATACACCCTGGCTCGCGGCTTGTCCGGAATAGCCAACTATCTTCCAGGCAAACCAGATCCTCAAGCCGTTGGCTTCTGGATCTCCGCCTTTCTCGTCTCCTTCGGGTTCGGAGCGGTGCACGGCTCGAACCCTGGCGAAAGTCCCGCCGGACTTGTCTGCGCAGGGCTCGCCTCTCTCATCTTTTGCTTCAGTCTCTGGCGAACCGGATCGCTCTGGTGGGCCATAGGGTTACATGCAGCATGGGACTACGGCCAGTCTTTTCTTTACGGCGTTGCTGATAGTGGGACTCTCTTCCAACATCGCCTCTTGGAGACTCACCCCATAGGCTCACCTTTGCTCAGTGGAGGAACCACCGGACCGGAAGGCAGCATCCTCTGCCTCATTCCCCTGCTGTTGCTGGCAGCCGCAATCCACTTTACCCAACCGAGAAGCGCAAGCAGCTACGCCTCCCTGATGCCAACAACCCAACCTACGTCAACAGAAGAAGTGTCTCTCGGCTAGCTGATCCGATACTTGCTCTCTTCTAGATCAAGTCTTCGTTCCAACTTCCGCAGGACATCGTCTGAGATCGCACCTTCGTCGCGCAGGTGAATGATTGTCGCTCGCTCTGCTTCCAACGCGCCTCGTGAGGCTCGCACCAATTCCTGATAAATCTGCGCCTTGGTTGCACCGTGCTCCGAATCATCCTCTGTAAACTCTGCCAGCCGGTGTTCGTAACGATCGATCAGATCATCGTATGCATGCATCAGCGAATCGCTCTTCCCTTGGCGATTTTTCTCGAGAAAGTTAAGAGCTTCTTTCAAAGCAAGGGTTCGCGCCTCACGCTCCTCCGGTTCCATGCCCGTCTCGCCCGCAAGCCCAAGCGTACGAATCACTCGAGGCAACGTTAGTCCCTGGAGTACCAATGTGACCAAAATCACGCAGAAGGTCAGGAAGATGATCAGGTTTCTCTGCTCGAACTCCACGCCATTGATCGTCTCCGGGACCGAATATGCTGCGGCGAGAGCGATAACGCCTCGCATTCCCGTCCACCCAATCACGAAGGTCTCTCGCTGAGTGATGTGTTCTTTGCGGTCCTTTATCCAATTCACAAAGTTTGTCAACCACACAGCCGGAGCAACCCAGATCATACGAAGCGCAATCAAGGTTACGCTGAAGATCGCTCCATACTTCAGTAGCATCATGAAATTGTGGTCGCCGCGAATGCCCGCCAATACATAGGGCATCTGCAGGCCGATCAGCAGAAAGACAATGCCATTCAACATGAATGTCATCGCCTCCCAGGCTCCGACAATTTGAATCCGTACGTTTGGCGAAAAGACACGCGCGCTTTGTCGACTCATATAGAGCCCACACGCGACCACTGCGAGCACTCCTGATGCCTTCGCCTCTTCACCCGCCAGGTAGGCTGCATACGGAACAATTAGACTTAGGACTAGTTCCACCGGGCCGTTATCGACAAATTTTTCGAACTCCGCAATGATAACGCCCATCAGCAAGCCAATCCCGAGACCGCCGACGATCAGGTAAACCAGGCGAGCCGTTCCTGCACCCAAGGTGGGCAGATCACCTCGTTCCAGCAGACGTAAGCCAAACTCAAGTGCCAACAGGCCTGTAGCATCGTTCAGCAGGCTTTCGCCCTCAAGGATATCGACGATGCGACGCGGAAGACCCAGCGCTTTCGCCACCGAAGTCGCTGCTATGGCATCCGTCGTAGCCAGCACAGCTCCCAGCAAAAAACCAGACTTCCAGTTCAGTGCTGTAATAAAGCGATCGGAGAACTCCGCCACGCCCCAGACCGTGAAACCCACCAGACCAATGGCAAGCGAAGAGATGATCAGTAGGTTTCGCCGGAAGTCTCTCCACGAGACCGTCCATGCCGCAGAGTACAGCAACGGCGGAAGAAAGATCACGAACACCAGATTCGGATCCAGTGGAATATGCGGCATGTGGGGCAGAAAAGTTAGTCCCAACCCTGCCAATACCAGAACAATGGGATAGGGCACCTTCAAACGATGAGCGATTACTGCAAATGCTGCCACCAGCACCAGCAGCAGCAATACCATTCTCTCGATCGCATGGAGACTGGCCGCTGATTCCAAATGAACCTCCTCCTTGCTCCCATGGGTTTCTACAGATTCAGTAAATCAAAATTGGAGTACTCGTGTCTCGTGGCCCTCGTCCTGTCACAAAAGATCTCGAGCCAGCATTTAGACTTTTGCATAGCGAAATGAGCTTCTCCGAACCCAACGCAGAGCCCACCCTGGTCCCCCGCCGCAGGCGCAGCGATAGCCAGCCCCTTGTTCATCGTCCCAGCCGTCTTCCGCGGTTCCTGACCATCTCCATATCCATTCTTCTCATCGTCGGACTTACGGCTTTCTTCGCTGTGCGTAGTTATGTGCATCACATCCTGGTTTCCTCGCTGCCGCAGACCGATGGCACTTTCGTCCTTTCCGGGATCTCGGCTCCCGTTACGGTTCAGCGCGATGCGCATGGCGTCCCTTATATCCGCGCCACATCTCTCGACGATCTGGTTTTCGCGCAGGGTTTTGTCACCGCAGGAGATCGTCTCTTCCAGATGGATCTCCTGCGTCGCCACGCCGCCGGCGAGCTGGCACAGATCATGGGACCGAGTCTTCTCGATCACGATCGCATCCAGCGCATCCTCCAGCTCCGAGCCACCGCTGATCGGGCGATCTCTTCCCTCCCAGCAGAACAGCTTCACTACCTCGAAGCCTATGCCCGAGGAGTCAATGCATCCATTGCCGTCCAACGCGATCATCTCCCTTTGGAGTTCCGCGTCCTTCGCTACAAGCCCACCCCCTGGACACCTCGCGATTCCATCCTTATCGGCCTGGTCATGTTTCAAGACCTCACGAACAGCTTCCCCACCAAACTCAGCCGCGAGGCTATCGCCTCCCGCCTGCCGGCCGAACTCGTTAATGATCTCTATCCCGTCGGCTCATGGCGAGACCATCCGCCCGAACAACCCATCGTTGACCTGACCGCGCCACAGGAACTCCCTGACATTCCGTTGGACGAGTCGCAATCAAAGCTCACATCGCCGAATATCCCCACAGCATCGCTTGGCGATATCCTCGCCCTCGCCCGCGCTCTTGGACCTGTCTGCGAGTCTTGCTTCTCGGGCTCCAATAACTGGGTCGTCTCCGGCACCCGCACAACCACCGGCAAGCCTCTGCTCTCTAACGATATGCACCTGGCCCACAGCGTTCCGGGAGTCTGGTATCAGGCAGATCTCTCCGCACCCGCACCCTTCGGCAACTTCCACGTCGCAGGCGTATCTCTTCCCGGTTTCCCCTTTATCGTCGTCGGACATAACGATCACATCGCTTGGGGATTTACTAACCTCGGCGCCGATGTTCAGGACATCTTCATCGAACACCTTCGCGGGTCCAGTCCCTCTGAGGAGTTCCAGTCCGCCGATGGGACCTGGCACCCTGTCCTCCATCAAACCGAGATCATCCACATCCGTGGCAAAGCCGACGTCACACTCGATGTCGCCTCCACTCTTCACGGTGGCATTCCAACTCCGGTCATCTCTCCACTTCTCCCTTCTGAAAAGAGGACGTTGGCACTTCGCTGGGTCATCTACGATCCCACGGCACTTGCCGCTCCTTTCCTCCACATCAACGCAGCGAGCGACTGGCCTAGTTTCCTCGAAGCCTTCTCACACTTCGGCGGCCCTGCACAAAACGTCGTCTATGCCGACGATCAGGGACACATCGGTTACCACGCCGTCGGCGCAATCCCTCTACGTGGCAATCCTCTGGCTCCTAATTCACCTGCCCCTGTTCCGGCTATATCAGCAAAAAATCCCCCGGAGCAAAACTCTGACCAACCTGCGCCTACGCCTCCACCCGGCAGCCCGTTGAGCCCTATTCCCGTCGACACCGTAACCGGTCACTACGACTGGATCGGATACATTCCCTTCGTCCAGCTTCCGCAGTCTTTCGACCCACAGAACGGTGTTCTGGCAACAGCAAACTCTAGAGTCACCTCCGACAGCTACCCCTATACCCTTACCCTCAACTGGGCTGCTCCCTATCGCAACGAACGCATCTGGAAGGTGCTTCTCGGCCGCGACCACCTCACCGCCGCAGACATGCTCTCCCTCCAGACAGATATCTACTCTGATCTCGATCGCAACATCGCGCAGCGCCTCGCTTACTCCATCGATCACTCCGCCACAAAAGATAAGCGACTCCACCAGGCCGCCGATATTCTTCGGAACTGGAACGGGCAGGTCGATGCCAACTCCTCCGCACCTCCCATCGTGAACGCTGCCCGCGAAGCTCTCTGGCAGCTGATCCTCGAGCCTCGTGTCGGCGCCGGACTTCATCCTGATACGAAGGGCAATATGGTTCCGCTCTGGAAGCTTTACTCCTGGGGGGAAAAGAGCTACGCGGCCGAACAAATCATCATGCATACGCCCGATCGCTGGCTGCCACCCGGATTTACTAACTGGAACGAACTTCTCACCGCTGCCGTCAGCCGTGGCCTCACCGACGCCCAGGCACCCAGCGATCTCTCGCATTGGAAACAAGGGCAAGCGTCTCCTGTCGACATCGAGCACCCCATCTATTCACGTTCGGCCATTTTTCACGCCCTCATCGATATGCCCACTGGAACCGGGGTCAAACCACAGAGTGGCGATGGCAGCACTATCAAACAAGTCGGGCGAGCCTTCGGTCCGTCTGAGCGCTTTACCGCAGACCTCTCCGATCTCGACCGCTCGACTCTGAATCTCGTGCTTGGAGAATCCGGCAATCCTGCTAGCCCCTGGTTCCT
This sequence comes from Edaphobacter sp. 4G125, assembly GCF_014274685.1. Lineage (NCBI taxonomy): Bacteria > Pseudomonadati > Acidobacteriota > Terriglobia > Terriglobales > Acidobacteriaceae > Edaphobacter > Edaphobacter albus. The sequence continues at coordinate 1,542,906 of NZ_CP060393.1, read as the reverse complement.
TGACCAATGGCCAGCATGGTACAACGGCACCACCTTTCCGATGCCCTTCACCACTCCCGCCGTCAACGCAGCGACAAAACACTCGCTGATCCTGAAGCCCAATTAGTCCTAGCCCCTATTCGCTGGCTCCTAGTACCCTGTTTTCTATGCTCGATGATCGTCGGCCACTCCTGTTTCTTCCTCTGGCCGCGCTCATCGCTATCGCTCCGCTCCTCGTTCATGGCTGCTCCTGCGGCCACGATTTCGACTTCCACATCATTAACTGGTTCGAAGCGGCACATCAGTTCGCCCACGGAAACTTCTTCCCCCACTGGGCTGCGACTCCTGCCTGGAATGCAGGAGAACCGCGCTTTGTCTTCTATCCTCCGCTCTCCTGGTGGATTGGATCTCTCCTTGGCCTGATCCTGCCCTGGACATGGACACCAATCGCTTATACCTGGCTCGCTCTTACCGGAGCCGGATTGACGCTCTACTACACAGCACGCAGCTTCGTCTCTCCCAATGCTGCACTCATCGCTGCCACAATCTATCTCACAAATCCCTACACTCTCTACACAGCCTTCGAACGCTCCGCTTACGCCGAACTCCTCGCCGCCGCCTGGATGCCTCTCGCGCTTTATGCTGTCCTCAAAAAACGAGTCACCATCCCAGGAGTAGCCATCCCCGTCGCCTTGCTTTGGCTCACCAACGCTCCCGCCGCCGTCATGGGCAGCTATGCAATGGCTCTCCTCATCTTCATTCGTATCCTTATGGCCGTTACCCCAGTAGGCAAGAGCACCATAAGCGAGAACTGCAACGAGAGCTCCTCCCCACCTGGATCGCTTGCTCTGAACTCAGCGCTTGGCGCGCTTCTCGGTCTTGGCCTCGCTTCCTTCTACCTGATCCCTGCCGCCTGGGAGCGACGCTTCGTCCAGATCAACTTTGCCATCCTTCCCGGTCTACGCCCCTGGGACAACTTCCTCTTTCAACACACCGCCGATCCTGAGCACGATAAGGTTCTCTTCACGGCATCCATCGTCGCCGTCGTTCTTATTGCTCTTACTGCTCTCGCGTTCCTCTGGAGTTATAGGGTTTCGACGAAGTCGCCCAATAGTTCCTCTCTACGCCGTCTCCGCTTTACTTTTCTCCTCCTGGCCCTCGTCATTTCTTTCATGCTGACCCCGTGGTCCATTCCGCTTTGGAGATATCTTCCGGAGCTGCGCTTCCTCCAGTTCCCATGGCGGCTATTGGCTGTACTTGCATGCATCTTCGGATTCACCGTCGCCACAGCTCTCCCCAGAATCCCGCGCCGCGCAAGTCTGTGCGTCATACTCTCTGCGATCCTCCTGGCTCTGCCCAGCTATCACTTCTTCCATCAGTACTGCTACCCCGAAGACACAATCCCCGAACGTCTCGCCATCTTCCGTTCCTCGAATCCTGGGACTGACCCTACCGACGAGTACACTCCTACCACCGCCGACAACGACTCCCTTAACCAGGGAAACCCCGGATACTGGTTAGCACCATCCCCAAGTGCCTCCGCGCCTGATTCCGCAACTCCGGCACCGGCTCCACATAGCCTCGAACTCTCCCCAACGACCCCTGCGGCCCTTATCCTCAATCTGCGCAACTATCCCGCTTGGCGTATCACCCGAAACGGAACCGTTATCACCACTCTTCTGCACCGCAAAGACGGTTTGATCGCCATTCCGCTTCCTGCCGGTCCATCGCGTATCGAGATCACCTATGCGACTCTTCCCGATCAGTGGCTCGGCAACCTCTTCTCTGGTCTTTCTCTCGCCGCGCTTATTCTGCTCTTTCGCAGAAGGCAGCACACCGCCGCATCGCAAAATAGCCCGGTCATCTGATTTATCATCAGAGTTCAGATGAATCCCTCTGTACAAGATCTACTTCGCGCTGGCGCTGAACTTACAGACGCTGCCTTGGAACGCCTGCTGCCTTCCCCCAATACCCTGCCTCACTCCATTCATCGCGCCATGCGCCACTCTGTCTTTGCCGGTGGTAAGCGCCTGCGTCCCATCCTTGCAATGGAGGCTGCCCGCATGACCTCGCAGACTGGAGAGATTCCCGATGGCTCCGCTGATCTTGGTGCGGCCTTGGAGATGATCCATACCTACTCCCTTATTCACGACGACCTGCCCGCACTCGATAATGACGATCTCCGTCGCGGGCAGCCTACCTGCCACGTCGTCTTTGGAGAAGCCATCGCCATCCTCGCTGGAGACGCGCTCCAGACGCTTGCCTTCCAGACCCTTGCACAGCTCCCCACTCCGCCCGCCACCACCGTCTCTGTCCTGCGCGAAGTCTCCCTGGCCATCGGGACTGGTGTAGGGACAAACAGTCCACTTCCTCCCGGCATGATCGGTGGCCAGGTTGTCGATATCGAATCTGAAGGAAAACAGCCTACCGCCGAACTCGTCGAATCGATCCATCGTGCCAAGACGGGAGCTCTCATCACCACCTCGATCGTTTCCGGCGGCATCCTCGGCCTCGCCCATATCGATCATGACTTTCACGCCGATACCATCGGACGGCTTCGTACCTTCGGAGAGAAGGCTGGGCTGGCTTTCCAGATTGTCGACGACGTCCTCGATATGACCCAGAGCTCTGAAGAGCTTGGCAAGACCGCAGGAAAGGACACCGCCAGTATCAAGGCAACATGGCCCGCCGTCTTCGGGATCGAACAGTCCATCAAAGATGCGGAAGAGCTGATTGCGGACGCCTTTGCTGCTCTCGAGCCCTTCGGTCAGGCAGCCAACCCTCTAAAAGCCCTCGCCAGCTATCTGGTTGAGCGCAAACATTAGCTCTCTCGCAACTCACCCCACAGAGGCCATTAGGAGAAACGACCAGTTCAGAGTAAATTTGGTCATACCACTCTTCGCGCATATATCCGCTGAAGAGAACCTATCGATAGTGGCTCACGTCCTCAAGCTCGGGAAACATGATGATGTTGCAGTGGCCCTCCAGCCTGTGAATGCGGGTGAGTTCATTCCCGAGTTGCAACTCACTGCGCTTTCCGATATCCCTGCTGGACACAAATTAGCTCTTCAAGCGATCGATACTGGAAGCCCCGTGCGCAAGTTCGACCAGATTATTGGTTTTGCCACTCAACCGATTGCCAAGGGCCAACACATCCATACTCAGAATCTTGCGGTGGCTGACTTCGAGCGAGACTACGCTATCGGTACAAATACTTTCATCACCGATGCACCACAGCTCACCCAGCATGAAACCAGCTTCGATGGTTTCGTGCGACCAGACGGCCGCGTAGGGACACGAAACTATGTGGGCATCCTGACCACTGTGAACTGTTCTGCTTCGGTCGCCCGCCGCATCGCTGCACACTTTACGCCCGAGATATTAAGCGCTTACCCAAACGTTGATGGCGTGGTAGCGATCACACACGGCACGGGCTGTGGAATGGCAGAGCACGGCGAGCCTGCCAATCTCCTGCGCCGCGTCTTTTCCGGATACGCAACTCATCCAAACTTCGCCTCGGTCCTTCTGCTTGGACTGGGTTGCGAGACAAATCAGATCGATCACCTGGTTCCACTCATCGGCCAACCCGGCACGGTCGCTGCTCTGGCGATTCAGGAAGAAGGCGGAACAACCGCAACGATCAAGAGTGGAATCGCAAAAATCTACGAGATGCTTCAACAGGCCAACGCGGTTACACGCTCCTCAGTTCCAGCCTCGCACCTGGTGATTGGTCTGCAATGCGGTGGATCAGATGCGTACTCGGGAATCAGCGCCAATCCCGCGCTGGGAGTCGCGGTGGATCGCCTGGTGCGTGCCGGGGGAACTGCCATTCTCTCGGAGACGCCGGAGATCTACGGAGCCGAACACCTGCTCACCCGCCGCGCCGCACATCCTGAGATCGCACATCGCCTGATCGAGCGCATCCACTGGTGGGAGGAGTACACCGCGCGGCACAAAGGCTCGATCGACAACAATCCTCAGCCCGGCAACAAGGCTGGCGGCTTGACCACCATCCTTGAGAAGTCTCTTGGCGCCGTCTCTAAGGGCGGAACAACGAATCTGAATGCGGTCTATCTCTACGCAGAGCAGGTACGACAGCGTGGCCTTGTCTTCATGGACTCGCCCGGCTTCGATCCAGTCTCTGCGACTGGTCAAGTTGCCGGCGGGGCCAACCTGATCTGCTTTACCACTGGACGAGGTTCGGTATTCGGCTGCAAGCCAACCCCTTCAATCAAGCTTGCTTCGAATACCGCACTGTTTCGTCGAATGTCGGACGACATGGATCTCAACTGCGGTTCCATCATCGATGGTGAGGAGACGGTAGAGCAGTCAGGAGCCGCAATCTTCAAGGAGATTCTTGCAATTGCTTCTGGCAAATTAACCCGCAGCGAACTCCACGGATTCGGCGAAGAAGAGTTCCAGCCGTGGCTTCAAAGTGCCACTTTATAGACCTGCATCAACAGAAGTTGCAGGAATCCGTGTGCAGTCGTTCTGTGAAAGGACTAGCATAGAAGCAGAGCCGTCTCCGGCGCAGGAGAAGCTGGAGTCGAGCCGCGACTGACAAGAGAGATCGAGGAAGCAATGGCCACCAAGGCAGAGGCGTTGACTCAAGCACCCGCCACACCAAATCAACAAGAACGCGAATCCGTGTTCGACAGCTTTCGCCGATGGGGGTACCTGCAGGCCTCGCTGGACCCACTCGGACAATACCTTCCCCCAGAACCATTTCCCGTTACTGTTCCTGAGGGAGAACTCGCCGCGGAAGCCCGCCGCTACTACTGTGGAACAATCGCAGTCGAGTTCATGCACATTGCCAACCTGGAGCAGAGACAGTGGCTCCAGTCGCAGTTTGAAAAAACTTCTTCCAAACCGAACCAGGCAAAGATCCTCACACAACTGATCCACGCTGACCTGTTCGAACAGGTCATCCAGTCGCGATATCTCGGCACCAAACGTTTCTCTCTCGAAGGGATCACCGCGCTGATTCCCTTCCTCGATCAGATTCTCGAGACCGGCTCCACACAGGGCGTCACGAAGGCGATGATTGCAATGAACCATCGCGGCCGCCTCAACGTGATGACGAACACCATCGGCCGGCCTGCATCGGAGATCTTCACCAAGTTTGAAGACGTCGATCCGCGCAGCACTCTGGGCGGTGGCGATGTGAAATACCATCTCGGCGCGACCGGCGACTACACCTCGCCGAGCGGTAAGATCATCAGCCTTCACTTGGCCTCGAATCCGAGCCATCTTGAAGCGATCGATCCCGTACTGATTGGTCGCACCCGCGCGCGCCAGGAGCGTATCGGCGAGGGAGGCAAAAAGCAGGTGCTTCCCATCCTGATCCATGGCGACGCAGCGTTCTCCGGACAGGGCATTCTGGCCGAGACTCTCAACATGGAGACGCTGCCGGGCTACAGCGTGGGCGGAGTCATCCACGTTATCGTCAACAACCTTCTGGGCTTCACGGCAAACCCTGAGGAATCGAACTCCTCGCGCTTCTCGACCGACATCGCCAAGCGCCTGCCGATGCCCATCATCCATGTCAATGCTGAAGATCCGGATGCAGTCGTTCGTGTTGCGACCATCGTGACCGAATACCGTCAGCGCTTCGGCTCGGGAGTCGTCATCGATCTGATTGGCTATCGCCGTCATGGTCACAGCGAAGTCGACGATCCGACTGTCACGCAGCCCCGGCGCTACGCCATCATCAAGGACCACAAGCCGCTCTATCAGATCTACGCAGAAAAGATCGGTGTAAATCCAACGAAGGAAGCTGAGGCGATCCAGCAGGAGTATCTCGATCAGCAGAAGGTAGCAACCCAGGCGGATCAGATTCCTCACATGGCCACCCTTCCCTCGTACTGGGACAAGTACAAGGGCGGCGAGTACGATCCGGCTTACGAGGTGAACACCGGAATCTCTGCTGAGCGCGTCCACGAGTTGGTGACGAAGCTCACTACAGTTCCGAAGGATTTCCATATCCATCCCAAGGTGAAGAAGCTCTTCGAACAGCGCCAGGAGATGGGTTCCGGAGCGAAACCGTTCGACTACGGTATGGCCGAGCTGGTCGCTTATGCTTCGTTGCTTGAGGATGGAACGCTGGTTCGTCTGACGGGTCAGGACTCGCAGCGCGGAACCTTCAATCAGCGTCACTCAGTTCTCGTGGATACAGAGACCGAAGTTCGCTACTCTCCGCTTTCGCATCTCAGCGACAAGCAGGGCAAGTTCGAGGTCTACAACTCGCTTCTCTCTGAAGCCGCAGTGCTTGGCTTCGAGTATGGATTCGCTCGCGACTATCCCGAGGCGCTGGTACTTTGGGAGGCTCAGTTTGGCGATTTTGCCAACGGAGCGCAGATCATCATCGATCAGTTCATCGCAGCCAGTGAAGCGAAGTGGGGCCTGCTCTCTGGTGTCGTTATGCTGCTTCCACATGGCTACGAGGGACAGGGACCAGAACACTCCAGCGCCCGCATCGAGCGTTATCTGCAGCTTGCAGCCAACGACAACATGCAGATCTGTCAACCCTCGACTGCGGCCCAGCACTTCCATCTGCTGCGGCGTCAAGTAATGCGTCCGTGGCGCAAGCCGTTGGTCGTCTTTACCCCGAAGAGCATGTTGCGCCACCCGGATGCAGCGTCTCCGATTGCGGCGTTTGCGCAAGACCGCTTCCTGAATGTACTTCCAGATCATGAGGCACAGAATCCGCGGCGGCTGCTGGTGTGCAGCGGCAAGATCGGGCACAACCTGCGTGTCGAGCGCGAGAAGCGTAAGGACAAGAGCGTCGGCATCATCTTCCTGGAACAGCTTTATCCCTGGCCGGAAGAGGAGATGCTTGCCGCACTCGATCAGTATCCGAATGCCGAGGAGATCGTCTGGGTGCAGGAAGAGCCGGCAAACATGGGCGCTTACACCTACGTGATGCCTCTGCTTCGTCGCGTGGCCCGCGATCGTGCAGTGCTGAGCGTGAAGCGAAGCGCCAGCGCTACTCCGGCGACCGGTTCAGCCAAAGCACACGATATTGAGGAGAAGACCCTGGTCGATATGGCCTTAGGGTTTGCGGGAGACCGATAAAGATGAGGGGAGCCCCCTCCCCCTCATTTAGCTCTAAAGTCTTTGGAAGAAAAGATTTAGCTTCGGACCTCAGCTCTCTTGATCAATATTCATGCAAAGCAAAGGCCCATCCTGAGGATGGGCCTTTGTTCTTCTTCTTTTAATCTTACCAATTTGAGCGGCACAAATCTGCAGAAGCAAGCTGCTGATAAGACATGGTTTATAGAGAATAGCTCTTGACAGCGGATTTTCGAAGATCTTAGGTGCATACAGAAGGGGATAGCCAGAAGCTATCCCCTTCTGTAAACCGGTAACTGCAATCCGGTGTGTAGCTTAGAGAGGCTGAACGTCAGAAGCCTGCCAGCCCTTTGGCCCCTTAACTACGTTGAACTGGACTGCCTGACCTTCCTGGAGGCTCTTGAAACCGCTCGAATTGATCGCCGAGTAGTGCACGAACACGTCCTCGCCGTTCTGGCGGCTAATAAAGCCAAACCCTTTTGCGTCATTGAACCACTTCACTGTTCCCTGTTCCATGTTGTTTCTTTCCTTCGTTTCCAACTAAAGAATTGCCGCTAGATACAAATCGGGGATTCGCGCAGACAAGCATTGCAAAACCAATCTGTTTCAAACGATGTGAGAAGGTTAGCATATCCCACAACTTTTTTTAGAAAACTTTTTGAATTTGCACCGTTCATGAGGCAACCTCAAGCATTGAGGAAAACGAGGCTCAGATCCTCATTCCAGATGATTTGCAGAGTTGGAGAGTTATTTGCTGCCCAGATTACCGTCGGTGATATGCGAACGGACGATCTGTTCGGCCTCTTCGAGTACTTGTTCCAGCGAGAGCGTAGTCGAGTCCAAAATGACCGCATCGGAAGCAGGTCGAAGGGGAGATTCGGCCCGGCTTCGATCCCGCTCATCCCGTTCTTTCAGCTCCTTCAGAATTTTCTGATGGGCTGCAATCTGTTCACTCGTAGGCTTGGTAACAGGCACGTCTTCAGGATCATCGCGATCTGGAAAGGGCGGAAGCGAGACCTGGCGATAACGGCGGTCTCCCCGGACCTCCGGAGAGGCATCGAGAAAGATCTTGACCTCGGCGTCGGGAAAAACCGCTGTTCCGATATCTCTGCCTTCCATCACCACTCCACCCTGGGCGCCCAGGGCGCGTTGCTGCTCCACCATCCAAGAGCGAAGGCGCGGATGAACCGAGACACGCGAGGCCGCGGCCGTTACATCGGTATCGCGGATACGACGGGAAACATCCATGCCATCGAGCAGAACGCGGTTGCCTTCCAGTTGGGGTTCCAGCTGAATGCGCGTATAAGCGGCAAGATCAAGAAGAGGTTGCTCTTCGTCGAAAGCAAGATCATTTTGAATGGCTTTGAGAGCGAGTGCACGATACATGGCACCTGTTTCAAGATTGAGAAATCCAAAACGACGCGCGAGATAAGCGGCAAGCGTACTTTTTCCCGCGCCGGCAGGACCGTCAATAGCAATGACCGGACGCGCACGGCGGCTGGCGGGAGTGCTGGCCAAATCTGAAACTGCGTGACTGCTCTCACTCATTCGGGCTTATCTTAAACCTTGATTTTCGATACGCGACAAGGAAGTTGACGGGGTTCCCAGAAAGCTACTCCTCGCGATTTTTCTTGCCTTTATGCGGTGGAGCTGAACGCTTTTTAAAAGGTTTTTGATTGCCTTTGAATTTGTCGAAGGGACCACGGTTCGCAGAAGGCGCTCCATCGGTTTTCTTGGCAAATCGCCCGCCCGGTTTGCCAAATGACTTCTTTGCGAACTTCGACCCGCCGGAGCTGGAACGCTTGAACTCTCCTGAAGGACGCTCCGACCTTCCACCTCCAAAGCTCTTCTTCGGACCGAAGGATTTTTTGCCTCCAAAAGATTTCTCCGAAGAAAAAGGCTTCTTCGGTCCAAAGTTGCGGCGCGGACGTGCCTCAGAACCTTCTGTCTCTGCGGCACGATCAAATTTCTGCCCTTCCGGACGCGGTTTGCGGAAACCTTCGCGCGGCGCATCGAACTTGCGGAAAGGGGGAGCAGAACGCCTGCCCTGCTCGTTGCTCCCTGCTCCATCACGCTCACGGGAGAATCGGGGCTTGTCGGAGAAGTCGCGCGACGGACGTGGTGGACGGTCCGAAAAGTCGCGACGTGGCCGCTGCGGACGATCCTGTTCATCGCGGCGGAAAGAAGGCTTGCCAGAGAAATCGCGCGGCGGACGCGACGGACGGTCCTCATTGCGACGGAAGGAGGGCTTGCCGGAGAAGTCACGCGGTGGGCGCGATGGACGGTCCTGCTCATCGCGACGAAAAGAAGGCTTCCCTTTGAAGTCACGGCGTTCTTTATCGCCAAAGGATCTACCTGAGACCTTATCTCCAGAGGGTCTGCTTGAAAATTTATCGCCAGACGGCCTACCTGAAAACGGACGCGAGCCGAACGAGGGACGTTTGTCTTCGCGATCGAAGCGAGGTCTGGCAGGTCTGGAGTCGTCGCCGGTACGGTCTTCGCGCGAGTATGGACGGCGAGCGGGGCGGTCGCGCTTTTCTTCGTCCCATGGACGGGTAAAACTCGGACGCGCGGGACGATCTCCGCCGGAGCGCTCGACAGGACGACGTTCTCCATCGCGGCGGAAAGGGCGTCGCTCTCGTTCAGAATCACCACGAGGGCGCGATGGCCTTGGCCTACGATCGGCATCGGGCCTATTTGTATCTCTTTCTGTTTTTATATTTCTCTCTGCTACATATCTCTCCCGTCCACTCTTCTCAAACGGCTTGCGTGTGGAAGAGACAAACTTCGAGATTCGTTCCGAGGATCCCTCTCCTGCATTGTCCTCAGCAGATGTAGCTTCTGTGCCGGCTTCAACCACGACGGACTCGGGAACAGGAGCGAAGACAGGAAGCTCGTCTGCAATGTAGAGGTGCGATTTTCCGTCGATGACAAGCGAATCGAGCTGACGGGCAGAGATGAGAGCGCGAACGACCTCACGAATGCGGGAGCGTGCCGACAGAGGAGATAAGAAGGTCTCCATCTCCTCTTCCAATGGAAGAACTGCCTGGCCGATATAAAGCGAGACCAAGGCAGAGAGAGCAGTGGGTACACCAGCATTGGCGCCAGCCTTGATCTGTCGAGAATGACGGGTGGTTGTAAGCTCCCAGAGCGTGGCGCTTCCATCGGCCTGCAGGACAGGAAGAACACGAAGATGTCCCCACAGCTCAGTCAGGGCACGAAGAGTCGCGGCCTCGGTCACCTCATTGGCGAGTTCGCTGGCGAGCTCGGTCACGGTAAGACGGCCCTTCGAAGCGAGAATATTGTAGGTGGCCAGCGCAAGAGGAGAGACCTTGGCTGCTCCACTGGTGACGGGTGGCTGCTTCCATGCCTTATCGCCCCGCAAGGTAAAGATGTAAGACAGAACAGCAGGAGAGGCCAGGAAGTCCGGGGTTTCGGTACCTGCTCCTGTAGGAGAACCAGACAGATGCAGCGGAATGACCGAACCTTCTGCAATCAGGCGAGCAAGAAGAATGCGTGGCTGCTCCAGGTCCTGAAGCGCAGGTGAAGGATTCGCAGAACCGAGTACGGCTTCTACAAAGGTCGGCGCAGGGGCCGCAAGATGCGGGCGCGGCGTGTAAAGAACAAGTCCACAGGTGTTAACCCACTCTCGCAGAAGATCGAGGGTAAGAAGCGGCTGCGCGTCGTGATGCCAATGGACGAGGCGCGTCGCGGCAAGCTGACTTGCGGTGGGAACAATGGACGTATTCAAAATAAAGCCTTCCTGCCCGCGCTACTTCAGCGCAATGGCAAATCCACAAGCCTGGGCCATGGATGACGATTCCCGGTTTCAGCAGGAGCGGAGCGCGATGAACGACGGCGTCTCCGCAAGATGTCTCTTCTAGGATACCGCAAGATTCCATGCGCCGAGCTGCCAGACCCTTGTAAATTGCGGATTTACGACAGTTTTGCGGGAGGCAACGGTCTTGCACAAGGTGTCGTCTGAGGAGGGATACAGGTAGCACATCTGCTACCAGGAAAGGAGGACGCTATGACGAAAACTTTGTTCCTTGTCTCGCTCGCGGTGATGGCAGTCACGTTGCAAGCGCAGACCCCAACCTCTCCTGGAATGACGCCAAGTACCACGCAAACGGGTTCCAATTTTCCGGCTACAACCCCAGACTCCTCACAGGCTTTGAAAGTTCAGCCTGCTAGCCTAACGGCGGAACTTACGAAAAGCATTGATAGCAAAAAGGCAAAAGTGGGAGATCCAGTCAATGCAAAGACAACAACGGAAGCTAAGCTTCCTAACGGAACCGACCTCCCGAAGGGAACCAAACTGGTTGGGAATGTTGTCGATGTGAAGGCGAAGACAAAAGAAGATAAGAATTCGCACCTGGTGCTGGCACTGAATCGTGCTGTCTTGAAGGATGGGCAGGAGGTTCCAATTCGAGCTGCCGTCACGTCGGTTACGGCTCCAGCCGAGAACGCCTCAAATGGTATGGCAGCAATGCCTTCCGCGGGCGGAGGGTCTATGTCAGCACCTTCAGGTGGTGGAGCTTCTCCGGGAGGAGGATCGACGAGCGCGACTGCACCGACTCCAAGTGCTCCTGCAATGTCGACGAACACAGGATCTCAAGCACAATCGACACCAGGGCAGATGCTGAAGAGTACGCAGGACCGCGTCGCCGTTGGAAATAAACCCAATGTGATTCTGAGCGCACCCACAACACCGGACAGCGCTGGAGTGCTGGATGGGAATGGCGACAACATTTCACTCGCAAGCGGAACGAAGCTGACCCTCAATGTCATTCCCGCTCAACCGGGAACGTAGGAAGAGAATCAGTCCGCTCAAATACGTTTGAAGGCTCGCTGAATATCTTTGAGCGAGTAGCGCAAGGCGATAGGACGGCCATGAGGGCAGCTCGTGGGATGGTCGGTCTTGGCCAACTCGGCAAGTAGCCAGTTGATCTTGGCTGGCTCCAGCGGAGTGTTGATCTTAATGGCCGCGTGACAGGCGATCGACGCAGCGATACGGGTGCGACGGGCTTCTGCATTCTCAACCTGCTGCTCCCGCTCGGGAACGGAGAGGACTTCTTCGAGCATGCGTTCGAGCTCGCGACCTTCGAGACCGACGGGAGCAGCTTTGATGGCGATGGTCTGCGGACCGAAGGGTTCGGCCTCGAAGCCATTGCGCTCCAACTCCTCGGTAAGACGAGCGAAAGCAATCATCTGTCCAGGGAGAAGATCGACAAGCATGGGCATCAGCAGGCGCTGGCGCTGCACCTTTTCCACCTCGCGCTCGCGAAGGATCTTCTCGAAGAGAACGCGCTCGTGCGCAACGTGTTGATCGACGATCCAAAGTCCTTCCTCGTTGACAGCAAGAATGAAGGAGTCTTGAAGCTGTCCGAGAGGTCTGAGTGTGGCGAGAGCATTGAGGGTGCGGGCTTCGCCCTCTGGTTCGAGCGGGATGGATGAGGACTCGTCGTAACCGACGGGGATTGAACCTTCGTTGAAGCTAAGTCGACCGGGTGAGGGTGGAACCGCGGCTGACTCCAGGGTAAAAGCGGCTACATCCGTTGAGGTCGGAGCGGGCTCGGAGCCGAATCCCGTTGCTGGAAACTGTGGATCGAAGGTGGGTTGGGCTAGTCCTTGCTGGTCTGAACCACCGGGAAGCGGACTGACATCCACGAGCAGCGAAGCACTGGCGACCGGAGAGTTGTGAAGCGCCTGAAGGAAGTTGGCTGCCGGACGAGCATGCATCAACGCGGTTCGAATAGTATCGCGAACAAAGTCATGAATAAACGCAGACTGACGAAAACGAACCTCAGTCTTGGCAGGATGTACGTTGACATCGACCTCCTGCGGCGGCATCTCGAGAAAGAGCAGCACAACGGGATAAGAGGTCGGCGGAATGATGTTCCGGTAGGCCTCGGTGAGCGCGTGCAGAATAAGGCGATCACGAATGAGACGTCCATTGACGAAGATGTAGATCGAGTTGCGATTGAGCTTCTGCAGCTCGGGCTTCGCAACAAAGCCGGAGAAACGAAGGAAACCGGGCGCAGGCGGCTCATAGTCTGCTTCACGCTTCCAGGGAGGTGGCTCGGGAATGCCTGCACGGGCAAAATCGATCTCAGCCACAACGGGAATCATGTGCGAGCTGGTTTCCTTACCAAAGATCTGGAAGAGGCGGTCGGCATTGGTTGCGGCGATCGGCGCAGTGAGAAGAGATTGCGTGGCGGAGTGCAGCTCAAAGTGCTTCGCAGGATTCGCTAGAGCATAGTGAGTAACCAGCGCGGCAATATGTGAGAGCTCGGTCTGCTCAGAGCGAAGAAATTTGCGCCGTGCAGGAGTGTTGAAGAAGAGGTCGCGAATCGTGATCGTCGTTCCAACCGGCAGACCTGCGGGTTCCACGCGAAGAATGTTGCCTCCGGCGATCTCGATCATGGTGCCGGAGTCCTCCTCGGCGGCACGGGTCTCGAGCGTAAGACGAGAGACGGAAGCGATAGAAGGCAGGGCTTCGCCACGGAATCCAAGCGTGGCGATGGAGAGCAGATCATCCGAGGTACGGAGCTTCGAGGTAGCGTGGCGCTCGAAGGCGAGCAGAGCGTCGTCAGCCATCATGCCGTGGCCATTGTCGGCGATGCGGATGAGTTTGCGGCCGCCGCCCTCGATTTCAATGCGAAGGCGTGTGGCTCCAGCATCGAGCGAGTTTTCCAGCAACTCCTTGACGACAGAGGCCGGACGCTCGACGACTTCGCCGGCGGCGATCTGGTTTGCCACCTGGTCAGAGAGGATGCGGATGCGGCCCATCTCTCGATTGTATGGCGAGGGCGCGATGCGGAAAACAGAGCCGAAACTGCAACGCATCTCATAAGAGAGAGGTGAAAAGAGATGATTCGCAAACTGAAGAGCGGAGAGTTCAGGATTTATTCCCGGCATGTCGATCCGAGGACCAAAAAGCGGAAGAATCTCGGGACCTTTTCAACACGCGAGAAGGCCGAACAACACGAACGGGAGATCCAGTACTTCAAGCGGCACTAAGGCGGCGGTAGCATGGTAGGTCTATGCTCGGATTGTTTGTTGCTGGAGGAGTCGCCCTGTGGTTCGCCCCCTTTCTTATCGCGAAGCAGGGCTCGAGTAATCTGGCTTCGGTGGATCGACAGGCGCGCTGGGGGATACTGCTCGAGTTCGTCGGCATTGGGCTCGTCGCTGCAGGCGGCTACTGGAGCGAACCACGTCCTTCATGGCGGATCGGGATCGCCATAGCATTTTTTCTGCTCGCTGCCCTGCTCTCCTGGACCGCAACCCGCACTCTGGGAAAGCAGTTTCGCCTCGATGCTGCCATCGGCGTCGAGCATGAGTTGATTCGCAACGGTCCCTATCGGATCGTTCGTCATCCGATCTACACATCCATGCTATGCGTGCTGTGGGCCATCGGATTCATAACAGCGCCGACGCTGCTCCTTGTGATTGCCACCATGATTTTCTTGGCCGGGACCGAAATCCGAGTCCGGATTGAAGATCGTCTGCTGGAGGAGCGGTTTGGGGACAGCTTCCGTCAATACAAACTCTCGACTCCGGCTTATCTTCCCTTCCTGCGCTGATCAAAAAAATGCCTCGACCCCATAGAACGGGTCGAGGCTCGCAGAACAAGTACGTTCAAACTTAGTTGCTTTTGACAGAGCGGAAACGGCGGCCCAGCACTCCGGCACCGCCGAGAAGTCCAGTTGCAAAGAGGGCGAGGGACTGAGGCTCGGGTACCGGCGAGGTAGAAGGCGCTAGCGAAGCGGTGAAGCTACCGTAGGACGCCGCCTGGTTGTCGTTGTAATAGAAGGCATATCCGCTGGTCGAGTGGAAGGTAAAGCGATAGGGCGAGGCCCCGATCATCTCGGAAAAAGTGATGTCGTTCAACTGGCCATCGAGAAAGCGGACAAGGGTGTTTCCGTCCGCTCCTGCGAGTGTGAAGGTCTGACCGCCAATGTTGAAGGTGACATCATCGAGATTGCCAGCCGCAACGGTATAGTCCGAAATGCCGGTCGCCGAAGGAGCACCCTCCAGAGTCAGGGTTCCGGTTCCGCCATAGATCGAGCCCGCATACGGGGTCAGGGTGAGGTTATAGGTAACGGTATCTGCACGAAGTGCTGAAGCCGAGAGAACCAGAGCAACCACAGAAAGAGCCAGAGCCTTGAAAAAACGCATTTTTTGTCCGCCGGGAGAGGGGAATTTTTCGTTACGCCTTACCTGTAAGCATCTTGTGTGCCAAACTCTGCAACTTCATTTTTGGCCGGAAACCCTCCTCAAAAACCTTCTTTTTGGTTATTTGGCCGTTCAAAGCCACTAAAAAGGAAATGTTTTTCCCTTTTCTGCGCCTCTCAAGGGAAACGTTATGGCAACTCCATCTTTTCGAGAGTCTGTCTGTCCTTTTCGGATAAAAGTGGCCAGACCTCTTAAGTTTTCTGTACACTTCGCTGGCATCAAAAAACAGGCATTTTCTCCAACAACGGAGATAAGGAGCGATCGAATGACACTCGAGAGGACGAACCGCAGGGAGTTCGTGAAGATGGGAGCGGCGGTAGCCGGAACGGTTGCAACGTGGAACGCAACCAGCTACGCCAAGATTGTGGGCGCCAACGACCGTGTACGGACCGCCGTGGTGGGCTGCGGCGACAGGATGAAAAGTTCCCTGATTCCCTCCTTCCTGCAGCACAGCAAGGAGCTGAACTTTGAGTTTGTCGCTATTTCGGACCTTTGGAATCGCCGTCGTGAAGAGGGTGTCGCTTATATCGAGAAGAAGGGCGGTGGCAAGGTCGACACCGTGAAGAATAACGATGAACTGTATGCCCGCAAGGACGTCGATGCGGTACTCATCGCTACCGCCGACTTTCAGCACGCCAAACATGGCGTCGAAGCGGTCAAGGCCGGACGCGATGCCTACGTCGAAAAGCCGCTGGCCCACACCATGAAGGATGCCCGGGCCATCCGTGCGGCGGTCCACGCCAGTAAACAGGTCGTTCAGATCGGCACACAGCGCCGCTCGACGCCAAGCTATCAAAGGGCCTACGAGTACATCCAGTCGGGTAAGTTTGGCGAGATCAACATGGTGGAGATGACCTGGAACGTGAACCAGCCTGGCCGCTGGCGCAGGCCCGATGTCGTGCCGCTGCTGAAGGAGCAAGACACGGACTGGAAGCGCTATCTGATGGACCAGCCCTACGAACCCTTCGATGCTCGGAAGTATCTGGAGTTCCGTCTCTTCTGGCCTTACTCCTCGGGAATTCCTGATCAGTGGCTGGTGCACCAGATCGATACCGTGCACTGGTTTACAGGACTGAAGGCTCCGCGCAGCGTCGTCGCCAATGGCGGAATCTACCAGTGGCATGATGGCCGCCGAAACTGGGACACGATGACGGCAGTCTTCGACTACGGCCCGTTTGATGATCCGAGCAAGGGCTTCCAGGTGCTCTACTCTTCGCGTCAGACGAACTCCGCAGGAGGAGTGAAGGAAATCTACTACTCCAATGGTGGTTCTCTGGATATGGACAAGCAAATTGTGAACTCCACTGGCGGTCTGACCGCAAGGGCTGCCGCTGAGATGGGCATGAAGGAAGACCTGCTGGGCACTTATTCACTGGGCGAGGCTGAAGCGACCTCCACCGCGGCGAACACCGGAGTCGACAAGCAGACCTCAGCAAACATGCGGAACTGGATGGAGTGCGTTCGCTCGCGCAAGCAGCCGAATGCGCACGTCGATGCCGGATACAGCCACTCCGTTGCACTGTGCATGAACGTCGCGGCGATCCAGACCGGCCAACGCGTCACCTTCGATCCGAAGACAGAGCAGATTCTGGCTGGAGGCAAGGTCTATGCGTAGTCTGCTTCTCGGGTCTTTACTGGCAATTGGCAGTTTGCAGGTGGCAATGGCGGCAGATAACACAGTCAAGGTGGTCACAGATGACGCGCACCAGCGCGTCGATGTGACCATCGGCGGCAAACCCTTCACCTCGTATATGTGGCCATCGACGCTGAAGAAGCCAGTTCTATTTCCGCTGGTTGCTTCCGATGGCGTGACGGTAACGCGGGGGTATCCATTAGCTCCGCGCGAAACCGAACGTGTGGACCATCCGCACCATGCTGGCTTGTGGTTCAACTACGGCAACGCGAATGGCTTTGATTTCTGGAACAATTCGGATGCCATCAAGCCGGAGCAGCGGCCAAAGATGGGCACCATTCATCACGAACGTGTCGTCTCCGCAAAGAGTGGACCCAAGGGCGAGTTGATTGTCGACTCTATGTGGGAGACTGGTGCGGGCGAGAAGATCTTCAACCAGAGAACGAAGTATGTCTTCTCACAGAAGGGCGATGCACGCACCATTGATATGACGGTTACGCTGCACGCGCTCGACAAGGTCGTCTTTCACGACGACAAAGAGGGCGTACTCGGTATCCGCGTAGCCCACTTCCTGGAATCACCGACCGAGAAGGGCGGCACCTTTGCCGATGCCAGCGGTCGGCCCACCAAGGTGATGGGCAATACAGCCGGAGCGACAGGGGTCTATCGCACCAGCGAAGGTGTAGAGGGCGATGCGGTCTGGTCGACACGTGGTAAGTGGTGCGAGTTGACCGGACACACTCCGGATGGCCATACCGAGACAATTGCGATCTTCGACCACACTGGCAATCCTGGCTATCCGACATACTGGCACGCACGAGGATACGGCCTTTTTGCGGCGAATCCCCTAGGACGGAAGATCTTTGATCCCAAGCAATCGCAGTTCGATTACACGATTGAAAAAGGAACTTCAGCAACCTTCAAGTACCGCATCGTGATTTCGTCTCATGCCGTGACGCCTGAGGAGATGAACAAAACTGCGAGTGCATTCGAAGCAGAGTAGAACTGTTTGCAGATAGAGAAAGCCGCCTGTGAAGGCGGCTTTCTCTATTGCCCACAAAGACAGGCAAGCTACCGTTTCTTTTTCGCGGTCTTCCCTGCGGGTTTCTTCGCTGGCTTCTTCGATTTTTTCGAAGCGCCTACCGGCTCCGTATCGCGATCACCAATCATGTGAAGGCGCATAAAGTTGGTCGCTCCGGAGCGGGTACGCGTTCCGGCAACGATACCTACGATCTGTCGTTCCTGCACACTCCCACGGCTTTCGAGAATCTCCTCAGCCATATTGACCAGAGTGTCTGTGTCGTGGAAGCGGCCGCAGAGGATGGGATATGTTCCCCAGAGAAGCATCGATCGATTGATGACCTCCTCAAAGGGGCTGAGCGCATAGATCGGAGGATCGGGCCTGTACTTGGAGAGCAGGCGCGCCGTCGCACCGGTCTCGGTAAAGATCGCGATTGCCGCAACGTCAAGATCATCGGCGGCGTGCGCCATGCACTCGCAGATCGTCTCGGCGACAGACAGGCGAAGCCCGCGTGGGTGACGCGAATCCGCCGGAGGATCGAGATGAATTTGCTCTTCGGTCTCAGCAACGATCTTGGCCATCATAGCCACGGCTTCGACAGGATATTTGCCAGCAGCGCTCTCAGCCGAGAGCATCACGGCATCGGTTCCGTCGTAGACCGCATTGGCGACGTCGGAGGCTTCGGCGCGGGTCGGACGAGGATTCTCGATCATCGATTCGAGCATCTGGGTCGCCGTGATCACAGGCTTGCGATACTCCGCGGCTCGACGGATGATGTGCTTCTGAATCGCCGGAACCTTCTCCGGAGGAACCTCGACACCGAGATCACCACGAGCCACCATGATGGCGTCCGTAGCTTCCAGGATCGAGTCGAGATGCTCGATAGCCTGGGGCTTCTCCAGCTTGGCGACAATCCACGCGTTGGATTTCAGGGCCGCCAAGCGGTTTTTGACGTGGCGGATATCATCAGCCGTACGCACGAAAGAGACTGCAATGGTGTCGACACCCTCGCCAATGGCAAAGACCAGATCTTCCTCATCCTTCTCCGTAAGCGAAGGAACCTTTACAGGGATTCCGGGAAGGTTAATGCCTTTGTTTTCGCCAAGCACGCCGCCGTTGATGATCTTGCAGACGACGTCGCCGCCTTTGATCTGCTCGACACGTAACTCGATCAGTCCGTCGGAGAGCAGGATGCGGGAACCGGGCTCGAGATTTTCAGCAAGAGTGGTAAAGGTTGTCCCGACCATCGAGGCCGTTCCAGCGATCTCCTGCGGAGTAATAATCAGTTGCTTACCAGCGATCAACTGAACTGGTTTGTGGTCCTTAAGTTTGCCGGTACGAATCTTGGGTCCCTGCAGGTCGGCCAGGATGCAGATCGGCTTCCCTTCTTCGCGCGATACCTGGCGAACCATCTTGATCAGTTCCGCCTTTTGCGCATGAGATCCATGAGAGAAGTTCAACCTGGCCACATCCAACCCGGCACGAACAAGTTGCCGGAATACCTCGATTGAACTGGAGGCGGGGCCCAGAGTCCCTACAATTTTGGCGCGGCGGAGACGCCCGTTATCGGTTGAGTAGGCGTCGTTAAGCAGGGGATTCGCGGTATTCATAACTTGCTGCTGGATCCTTTTTTGTGGCCTTCGCGAAGGAATCGAAGGTATGACCAATGATTTTCCTGTTGTTGGCCATTCTAACCGTGCGCAGGCCTTTAAGGGTAAAACGCTTCAGGATGCAACGTCAGCGCTTTCTCCTGCCAGAAAGACCGCATTGAATTCAGCGCCAAAAAGCACACTTAAAGAGACGATGTAGAGCCAGAAAAGCAATGCAATTCCTGCCCCCAGAGAGCCATAAACCTGGGAATAATTTGCAAACCGGGTGACGTACCAGCCGAAGACCAGCGTCGTCACAAACCACATGGCCGTGGCGGCAATGGCTCCAGGGAGAACTCTGTGCCAGGGTTGTCGGATCGGCGTCCCCATGTGGTAGATCAACGCAATGAGTCCCACGGACCCCGTGAGGGCAATCAGCCAACGGAAGAAAATCGCCATGATGTAGACTTCGG
This sequence comes from Edaphobacter sp. 4G125, assembly GCF_014274685.1. Taxonomy (NCBI): domain Bacteria; kingdom Pseudomonadati; phylum Acidobacteriota; class Terriglobia; order Terriglobales; family Acidobacteriaceae; genus Edaphobacter; species Edaphobacter albus. The sequence continues at coordinate 1,522,902 of NZ_CP060393.1, read as the reverse complement.
TTCGCACCGATGGCATGACATGCAGGGCGAGCCAGAGCGTGATCAGATGTCCGAAGACAATCAGCGAACTGGCAATCGCAAGCGGAACGAGTGAGAGTGGAACCAGAGCATACGCTCGTGCACGTCTTCCCCAGAAGGTCCAGCAATCCGAAGGCAGGTTATGGGCGCGCCGGAAGCCTTCCATGTAGGTCGCAATTACGCTCGAACCTCCCGTAACGGAAACAAGAAGGGAGAGAAGCACGACTCGGGCCGACTTGCTCTTGTGCGGCGCGGCCGTAAAGTAGCTTCCCAGAATAGGGATCACCTCTGGAGGAAGCACGCGATCGAAGAATGCGCCCAACTGCGAACGAACAGGAGCCGTATCCGGCAGCAGCGCAATCACCGCAGCCGCAATGATTAAGGTGGGAAACAAGGCCACTATTGCCGAATAGGCTGAGGACTGGGCAAGATTCAGAACGTCATGCTTCATCGCGCGCAACGCAGCGCGATGAAGAAGGATGGGGATGCGCAGGAGTTGTCTCACCGAGTCCAGATCCGTGGCCCCCAGCATACAACGTTGGTTGAGATTAGCCCTTCCAGCGTCTCAAAAATGCCGTTACGTCGCTCGATTTCATATTTTCCATGTTCTCGAACTCTTTGTTCTGCTGCGAATACAGCAGACGGCCGTTGGCATCGAGCACAGCCAGCGCCGGAACACCCTTTTTGATTGGAACCTTGTACTTGTCCGCAACGTCAACATTGTGGTCCATACGCCCAATATCAATATGGACAACCACAAAATGCTTTGCAATCAATTCCGTATTCGGGCTCTCGTGCATGTAAATGTCCAGCACCTGGCAGTCGCCACACCAGTCACCGCCAAAGTCCAGAATGACCCGTTTCTTCTCAGCCTTTGCCTGTTTCAGCGCGGCGGCGATATCGGCCTTCGGGTCTGCAGTCGAAGAATATAGATGCTTTTTAACAAAAGGCGTCTTCATCTGCGTTGCAGCCGGAAAAGTTGCCATGCTCACCAGTACAGTAGCCATAACTGGAATCGTCCGGAATCGATTGAGCATATGCAGTCTCCTTGACGGGCACTTGGTTTTACCTAACTTCCATGATGCCCGAGCTACCGCAGGATCGCAAAGATGTCCAATGCCTATTTGCTTATATAGTAGCCGTCACGCGTCTGAATATAGAGATCCTTCTGATGCGCGGTCAGATCGACCTGATGATATCCCTCTGCCGAAGCAGACTGGTCCGGCGTATAGCCGAGCCGGTACTGCGCACGCAACTCTTCAGCGATTTGGTCATAAATCTTTGCCACAGGCTGCTTCTTCGAGACTTCAAATAATCTGCCGCCAGTCTCTTCGGACAGCTGGCGGAGGATTTTTTTGCCGTCTACCTGGTTCTCGCTTCTCGGGGATGGAGAACCACCTCCAGGGTACCCGCCTCCTCCCCGCCCTCCTGGATAGCCGCCTCCGCCCGGAAAACGCATGCCTCCACCACCACGACGTCCCCAATCCTGCTGCTGCGGCTGTTCTCCTTTGAAGTAAATGGCATAGATGATTGTGTCGGCGCGTTGTGCGCTTTCCAGCGCTTTGTTCAAGGTTTCTTTGCTGCCGCGATCAACACCATCTGACAAGATGATGAGGGCCTTACGTCCCTTTTGCTTCTCCATCAACTCATCGGAAGCGAGAAAGACCGCATCGTAAAGTGCCGTTCCTCCGGCATGAGAACGCCTCGCGCCGCCGCGATCTCCAGAACTGTTATCACTATCCGGATCGGATGAAGCTCGTGAATTTGGAGATGGAGTATCGATCTGTTTCAGCGCAGCCTGAATCTTGGGACGCGAATTGGTCAGATCTCCGAGAAGTTCAACCTGCCGGGCAAACTGAATGACGAACGCCTGATCCTTTGGCTTTTTGAGCATCTCGTCAAGAAATGAGCTGCTGGCATCGCGTTCCTCATCAATGACCGAGCGCTGACTAAGACTTGTATCGACCAGCAACCCGAGTGTCAAAGGAAGATCCGTATCGATATCGAAGTAACGGATGACCTGTGGATGACCGTCGACCTGAAGGCTAAAGTCCGCTTTGGTAAGGTTTTGAACCAGAACGCCCTTTTTGTCCCGTACCACGACAGGAAGATTGACCAGACGGGCGTCAACAGAGAGATCCGCAGCAGTTTTGGCAATGTCTGCGCCAGCCTGTTGCGCAATCACGGCGGGGAGAGGAAAAATACCAACCAAAAATAACAGAACAAATGCAGCCTTATGGATCATGCTTCTATAACCCGGCTTTCATATCGAGTGTTTCGGAGTAATGTGTGCAATCCGATCAGGACAAATTTGACCATCAGTCTATAGACTTTAGTAACGAATCACAGGGCAAATGCCGTAGAAATTCATCGCCAAAGCACCCCGATCTCCAACAAAAAAGATAGGTTGACCCACCGGAATCAATACGGGTAGATGATTTTCTTTCGAAACATGTTTCAAAACGAAAGCGTAGATGCTACTTTGCATCATTGAAGAAAAGCAGTGGAAACCGGTTTACGCTATTGCATAGCATTGCTGTCCATCAAATGCGCTATTTTCCGGAGTAATTTCTTGAAGCATCGGGTGCTTGCCCTTTCGCAACCGCGGACCTGGAAGTCGAGTCTCTCTGTGCTTCCCGTTTGCATGATCGCCGGAGGATTTTCGCGCGTCGAAGGCGCGGTTCTCCTCGAATTTGCAGCAGGGGTGATTGCTGCCTTTAGTATCTTCTTCGCGATCTTATCTTTTTATCGCGAGCGCAAGCATAAAGAACTGATTCGACAGCTCGAACAGACTCAATCCAGATTTATTGCGGCCGCTGAAGCCAGCCTCGACGGACTTTCGATCCTTGAAACGGTTCGTTCTGCCTCCGGGCAAATTACCGACTTCCGCATCGAATATCTGAACGAGATGATGGAGAAGCTCATCGGAAGGTCTCGCACGGAACTGATCGGAAAGAACCTCCGCGAATCCAACATCGATGCAAAGCTACTGGAACGGTTCGAACGGTATTGCGAAGTGATCGAAACCGGCGTTCCACTGGACCAGGAATACCCGGCACCCGAAGGAAACCTATTACAGGTCACATGGATTCGTTACAAGGTCGTCAAACTGGGAGATCGGCTTGCGGTCACATGCAGCGACATCAGCATCGCAAAGGCCACCCAAGCCCAGTACGAACAACTCGTAGAGTTCACTGAATCCGTATTTCAGAATGCTCCCTTCAGCATCGTCGCCACCGATGTCCAGGGAACGATTACAGCGATGAACGTCGCAGCCGAGAAGCTTACGGGCTACAGTCGCGACGAGCTGGTGCACAAGGCTTCTCTGACAACCCTGCACGATGAACGCGAGTTAGCGGCAGCAGCCAGAAATTCGGCAGCAACCGATGACACGATGGATCTCAATGGCTTTGAGGTTCTTTCCGCAGGTGCACTCGCCGGCGAGATGGAGGAGAAGGAGTGGACGCTGGTGAAGCGTGATGGTAGCCGTACTCCCATCACCCTGGCTATGCGTGCCGTAACCTCCGATACGGGCGACGTCAGCGGGTTTGTCGGTATCGCCGTTGATATCGCCGAGCGCCGTCAGATGCTGCAGTACGTCACGCACCTGGCAACCCACGACCAGTTGACCGGATTGGTCGGTCGCGCCTTGCTCCGTGATAAGACGGTCGAGGCTGTGGAGCGAGCGCGGCGTTATGGGACCAAGGTCGCAGCCTTCGTCATCGATATCGATCAGTTCAAACGAATCAACGACTCTTTGGGCCATACCTCGGGGGACCAGATCCTCGTCGAAACAGCCTCGCGCCTCCGCCGGTCCGTTCGCGGTACCGACATTGTGGCTCGTGTGGGGGGCGATGAGTTTGTCGTCGTTATGCCGGACATCACTACCGTCGCGGATGTCGAGCACTGCGCCATGAACCTCATCTCCAGAATGTCGCCGGAGATCCGTGTCGATGAGCACCTGTTGAACGTCACCATGAGTATCGGGGTCTGCATCTATCCTGATTTTGCCGCCGACGCCAAGCACCTTCTAAAACGGGCGGATTCCGCCATGTACGCCGCAAAGGAGAATGGCAGAAACCAATACCAGATCTTCAGCGAGGATATGCTGAAAGAGACCGCCGATCGTCTCTCGTTGGAACACGCTCTTCGTCATGCCCTAACCAACGACGAACTCTCTCTGAACTACCAGCCACAGATCTCGCTCTCGACCGGGCTTATCACGGGCGTAGAGGCCCTGCTGCGCTGGCGTCATCCGAAGCTGGGCAACGTTTCCCCTGGACAGTTCATTCCTCTTGCAGAGGAGACAGGGCTAATTCTCAGCATCGGAGAATGGGTCTTTATGACCGCCTGTCGCGAAGGCAAGGCGCTACAGGACGAGCTTGGCACCGATCTGACCATCTCCGTCAATCTCTCGCCGCGGCAGTTTCAGCAGCGTGACCTGGTGCAGATGATCGAACATGCGCTCGCTGTGAGCGGACTTCCTGCGCGCTGTCTGGAGATCGAAATCACGGAGAACATCCTGATGGTCAACTCCAGCAACAACCTCGAAAAGCTGCAACGCATCCGCGAGTTGGGGGCCCGCATCTCAATCGACGACTTCGGCACAGGCTTCTGTAGCTTCTCGTATCTTCTGCAGTACCAGGTCGATCGCCTTAAGATCGATCAGAGCTTCGTCAAGCAGGCCGAGATCGATCCGAATGCTGCGGCTGTCGTCAGAACCATCATCGCAATGTCGCATGGCCTTGCGATCCGCGTCGTCGCTGAGGGCGTCGAAACGGAAGAACAGCTTCGCTTCCTCATCCGACGAAAGTGCGATGAAGCGCAAGGAAACTACCTTGGCTTCCCTGTGCCCGCAAAGGAACTGGCTGCCGCCGTACACATGCACGGCAGCATCGATGTCATGCAGAATATTTAGTCGATCATGAGATCGCTTCTACACCCGTGGAGCAGGACCCCACCGGTTCTTTATGCGACGCTCCGTCGCTTGAAAAAGTGATAGATCGCCAGCAAAATGATGGCTCCAATCAGCGACATGATGAAACCCGCCGACTGACCTTCCTGGTAATGCCCCACCAGACGCCCTAGAAAAGTTCCCAGGAACGAACCGGCAATTCCCAGGATCATCGTCACCAGGATCCCTCCAGGATCTTTCCCCGGCATGATCAACTTGGCAAGTGCACCAACGACTAATCCGATAATCGCGGTCCAAAGCAGGCTAAACATAGGTACTCCTCCAGAACTCGATTTACGAGGTCAGGGGCCCGGACAACCCCGTGGTGCGCACCAGCATACTCCAACCCCGTAAAGATTGCTCCTGAATTGTTTGTAGGCGGCTCGATGCTTCTTCTTTCTTCCCCAATCATCTAATTCGGTATGAGCCAGCCCGCCATCCATCCCCAGGTCAAAATGGGGCATGTCCACCTAAAGGTCGCGAACCTCGATCGCGCTCTCGACTTCTATCATGGCGTTCTGGGCTTCGAGGTCACTCAGCAGTTTGGACACTCTGCTGCATTTCTCTCCGCCGGCGGATATCACCATCACATCGCTCTCAATACCTGGGAGAGCCTCGGTGGGCAACCTCCTGCTCCTGGAACAACGGGCCTGTACCACCTTGCCTTACTCTATCCCACGCGTGCTGCATTGGCCGATGCCCTGCGACGTCTTCTCCATGCCGGCATCTCGCTTGAAGGGGCCGCCAACCATGGCGTCAGCGAAGCGCTCTATCTCCGCGATCCTGACGGCAACGGCGTCGAGCTCTATTGGGACAAGCCTCAGGAGGAATGGCCTCGCGACGCGAATGGCGATCTTGCCATGTACACCCGGCCTCTCGACCTGAAATCGCTGTTTGCAGAGCTACAGTCCGAAAAGATTGGGCCTGCCGACAACTCTTCTTCGCACCTCTAATACGCTCGCAGCCGATTGATCGGGATGCGAACCTGAAAGCAGGTGGCGTGTGGTTTGGAATCGACCGCGACAGAACCGGAGTGCTTATTGACGATTCGCTGCACGGTATCGAGGCCAAGCCCCATCGCAGTCCCCATTGGCTTCGTCGTAAAGAAGGGCTCGAAGATGCGGGATTGAATCGTCTCCGAAATGCCGGAACCGTTGTCGCGAATCTCTACAATCGCCGTCTGCCCGGTCACCCGGATCGAGATCGTCAAAATGCCATGATCATGCATCGCATCCAAGGCATTCTCAATCAAGGCCGACCATACCTGGTTCAGCTCGCTCCCATAGGCGCTCACGGCAGGAAGGCTCGGTTCCGACTCCACATGAATCTCGACCCTTCCTGTTCTCGAGCGGAACATCGCCAGCGTATTCTCAATCGATTGACGCAGATCGATATCCTGCACCGGCGCCTGGTCCATAAAGGAGTAGCCTCGAATCGCACTGATCAGCTCAAAGATACGGTCGCTGGAATCGACGACGGTATCGGCCATGCGCTCCACACGAAGCGAGCTGGCGAACGTACCAATTGCAGATGAAAGCTTCTCAGAACTTAGCATTTCCGCTAAAGCATCCAGCATCTTTACGGGAAGGCGGCTCTCGGCCAGCGTAGGCGCAATGCTCCATGCCGACGCAACCTGATGCTCTTCCAGCCAGCGTACGATCTCCTGCTCATAATCGCTAGCTTCGAGTGGGCTTCTTGGGATGGGAGAATACCCTGCACATGCGCGGGTATACTCTCTCGCCTGCCGGGCCCAGGTGTTGTACTGCTCCAGTTCCTCTTCAGAACGAAACAAGAGGCCAAGCCGGTACTTAGCTTCATCGGCATTGCGTAGCTCTGCTGACAGGCTCGTGGCGGAACGCTGCGCCGCTGACGCCGGATTGTTAAGCTCATGCGAAAGATTCGCCGCCAACTTGCCCAACGCAATCAACTTCTCTGCCTGTTCGTCCATACGCGTGAAATCCCGGACACGATCCAGCAAAAGAGCGACGCACCGCTGCGTCATCGAAGGAATTACCTGCAACATCTCGTTAAAAAGATCTTCATGGATGTCCAGCACCCAGACCGGGCCGACGCTACTGCCGTCTGCTCCCCAGGCCTTCATGCGTGAAAAAGGGAGTTTGCCGGTCACTCGTGAAGTCCGTCCGACAAAACGCGCTACCGGGCCAGACTTGCGCCGCTGCGCCATCACCTCGCCACGCAGAATGATGATCATGTGGAAGCACGGCTCATCCTCACGAAAGATGAGAGCGCCATCGGGCCCTACGCGCTCTGTGCTGTGATGCGCAAACCAGCGATACTCCGGATCAGTCAACCCTTCAAGCGCAGGAATCGTTTTGAGCGCTGCAACAACCTCCTCAACTGCAGTCGGGGTTGCCGGTGCGGCAGCCACCGGCGCAGTCGTGTTCTGCAATACAGCCGAGAGATCGGGAATGGAGGGCGTAGCGATACAAACTCCTCTTATCGACAAGCTATCTCTGATTAAAACAGAAGTCTCAATTACCGAAAGAGCAGCCCGAATTTCGGCACGAAGACTCGTCCAGTTACTTCTAGTGTCGTCTCTGGCCCAAATTGGGCCGGACAGGAATGTCCTGTTTCGGCACCCGGATAATATTCCTCTCCTCTGCACTCTGCCAAAGCCGAATGCCGCCCTCAATCGCATTGCTGTTGGCGCCCAACACAACGTGAGGTGGTAAACGCTTCATCAGCTTCGCATTCCCGCCGCCCAGAAGAACATACTCGCAAACCAGCCCCGCCATCAGCCGTTCGACAACATCCAGGACTGACTTGCGCCACCGTTTCTTTCCGCGGAGCTCCAGCCCTTCCAGGCCAAGATACTCCTCGTAGGTTTTGCCTCTCCGATACGGAAGATGAGCCAGCTCCAGTGGGACCACGATTCCCTCAAGAATCATTGCTGAGCCAAGCCCGGTTCCGATGCCCAGAAAGAGCATCCGCCCACCGCGATATCCTCCCAAAGCCTGCATCGCCGCGTCGTTGATAAATCGAATCGGTTTTTTGAACGCCTTCTGATAAGGAAAGTCGATCCATCCGGGAGCAAGATTATGGGGCTCTCCTAAGGGATGATCATCCACAACCGGCCCAGGATAGCCGATAGAAATACAGTCGTAATTCCATCCCTTTGTTCCAAGAATGACCTGTTCCGCCATCTGGTTCGCAGTCATCGTCGGGCCCGAAGGAATCTTCAGCGGAGTTCGCTGCGTGTTGGATGCCACCTTGATGTGAGTGCCGCCGATGTCGATGACGAGAACATTTTTCATGGAGAAAAGCATACAGGCAGAGACCACTCCTCTCTCGCAACAATGAAAGCAGCCATCGTTTACGGTCAGCTTCATCCAAAATATGGATTCTTCGATCGATATAGAAGGGAATAAATATTCCTCACAAATTATTGAAAATAATGTGGGTTTATTCTTAAAAATAAAGTCATTGACAATCGTATTCTTCTTTTCCCATGCCCGGCGTCGGCAACAACAGCTCCCCAAATTTGGCCGTTCATGACGAAAATAATAACGATAACAATAAAAAGGGCGGACTCATTCGAGTCCACCCTTAGTTTTGCGCCGCTAGGCGTGTATGCCTCAACAGCTAGTCCTACTCGGCGGCCATCTCTTCCTGCTCGCCTTCCATGCGCATCGCTTCGAGCTCGCGCTCTTCGGCGTCGTGCGCTTCCTGGACCTCGGCCTGGACCTGAGCTGCCACTTCCTCCAGCTCTGGGCTGAGCTGGACGTTGCGGTAGTACTCCATGCCGGTACCGGCGGGGATGAGGCGTCCGACGATGACGTTCTCCTTGAGACCGCGCAGCGTATCGACCGCGCCGTTGATCGAGGCCTCGGTGAGAACACGCGTCGTCTCCTGGAAGCTGGCAGCCGAGATGAAGCTGTCGGTCGACAGCGACGCCTTGGTGATGCCGAGCAAAAGCGAGCGGCCAATCGCCGGCTTGCCACCGTTCATCAGCACGCGCTGGTTCTCTTCGTTGAAGCGGAACCGGTCGGTCTGCTGGTCGATGAGGAAGTTGGTATCGCCCACCTCTTCGATCTTGACCCAGCGAAGCATCTGCCGAACGATCGTCTCGATGTGCTTGTCGGAGATAGCCACACCCTGCAGACGGTAGACTTCCTGGATCTCGTTGACCAGGTACTGCTGCAATGCGCGCTCACCGAGCACCTCAAGAATGTCGTGCGGGTTACGCGGACCGTCGATGAGCGCATCACCGGCACGAAGGCGTTCGCCTTCCTGCACGTTGACGTAGACGCCACGCGGTACGCTGTACTCCTCTTCCTGTCCGTTGTCGGCAGTGACGTAGACCTTACGTTGCCCCTTGGAGACATCGCCGAAGCGAACGACACCATCGATCTTCGAGATGATTGCCGGATCACGCGGCTTGCGGGCCTCGAAGAGCTCGACAACCCTCGGCAGACCGCCGGTGATGTCCTTGGTGCGGGTCGTCTCGCGCGGGATCTTCGCCAGCACATCGCCAGGAGAAAGCTCGTCGCCATCGGCCACCATCAGGTGAGCGCGGCTCGGCATCAGGTAGCGCTTGTTGCCCTGCGCGGACTTGATGACGATGGTTGGTTGACGTTTCTCGTCAGGCGAATCCGCGACGACGAGACGCGAGAGGCCGGTGACCTCGTCGATCTCTTCGTGCAGGGTGACACCCTCCTGCAGATCCTTGAACTGGACCGTTCCTGCAATCTCCGTAAGGATGGAGAAGGTGTAAGGATCCCACTCGCCGAGACGATCGCCGAGAGCAACGGTTGCGCCGTCCTCGATCTTGAGCTTGGCACCGTAGACGATAGCGTAGCGCTCTTTCTCGCGTCCCTTCTCGTCGACGATCGCGACGGAGCCATTGCGATTCATCGCAACCAGGTCGCCCGTCTTGGAACGAACGGTGACGAGGTTGATGAAGCGAACAGTTCCAGCATTCTTCGCTTCGATGTGCGAGGTGTCAGAGACGCGGGACGCCGTACCACCGATGTGGAAGGTACGCATGGTGAGCTGCGTTCCGGGCTCGCCGATGGACTGTGCCGCAATAACGCCGACGGCTTCGCCCATCTCAACCATCTTGCCGGAGCCGAGGTTACGGCCGTAGCAGAGGATGCAGGCGCCGCGCTTGGACTCGCAGGTGAGCACAGAGCGGATCTTGACGCGCTCGATACCGGCAGCCTGGATCGCGCTGGCCAGATCTTCGTCGATCTCCTGGTTGACGTCGACGATAACGTTGCCTTCGAAGTCCTTGAGACGCTCAAGCGAGACGCGGCCGATGATGCGGTCGCGCAGAGGCTCGATAGTCTCACCAGCTTCGATGATCGGCGTCACGTAGATGCCTTCCACGGTGCCGCAATCGTGCTGCGAGATAATGACATCCTGTGCAACGTCGACCAGACGGCGTGTGAGGTAGCCCGAGTCCGCGGTCTTGAGAGCGGTATCGGCCAGACCTTTACGGGCTCCGTGCGTCGAGATGAAGTACTGCAGCACGGTAAGTCCTTCACGGAAGTTCGCCGTGATGGGAGTTTCGATGATTTCGCCCGAGGGCTTGGCCATCAAACCGCGCATACCCGAAAGCTGACGGATCTGCTGTTTCGAACCACGGGCGCCGGAGTCGGCCATGATGTAGATCGGATTCATGGCTCCTTCCTTGTCCGCCTTCTTCATGTTGCCGAACATCTCATCGGCAACCTTTTCGGTGATACCGGACCACATCTGGATGACCTTGTTGTTCCGCTCACCGTTGGTGATCGCACCATCGAGGTACTGCTGCTGCACGTTGATGACCTGCTTTTCAGCCTCGGCAACGGTGGTGTACTTCGACTCCGGGATGACCATGTCGTCCAGACCGACCGACAGACCAGAACGCGTCGCATAACGGAAGCCAAGGTCCTTGATCCTGTCGAGTGTCTTGACCGTCGATTCGAGACCGAGGTTCAGGTAGCAGTAGTTGACCAGCTGACCGATTCCCTTCTTCTTGAGCAGACCGTTGATGTACGGAATGCCTTCGGGAAGAGCGTCGTTCAGAATGGCGCGACCTACCGTGGTATTGACGTACTGCTTGTTGAATTCAACCGGCTCGGTGTGCAGGATGTCCTGATCATCGTAGGCCGTTGTCATGTCGAGCACATGTCCGGTGTAGCGCAGACGAATTGGCGTCAGCGTCTCTACCTGTCCGGCTTCGAGAGCCATCAGCACTTCTTCAATGTTCGCGAAGACACGTCCTTCACCCTTCGCATTCACCTTGGACTTGGTCAGATAGTAGAGGCCAAGCACCATGTCCTGCGTCGGAACCGTGATCGGGTGACCGCTGGCAGGCGAGAGAATGTTGTGCGAAGCGAGCATCAGCACGCTGGCCTCGATCTGTGCTTCAGGCGAGAGCGGGATGTGCACAGCCATCTGGTCGCCATCGAAGTCCGCGTTGAAGGCGGTGCAGACCAGCGGGTGAATCTTGATCGCCTTACCTTCCACCAGCACAGGCTCAAAGGCCTGAATGCCGAGGCGGTGCAGCGTCGGAGCGCGGTTCAGCAGAACTGGGTGGTCTTTGATGACCTCTTCAAGGATGTCCCACACAATGGGCTCCTGCAGCTCCACCATCTCCTTGGCCTGCTTGATGGTCGTGCAGTGACCGGTCTGCTCAAGACGGTGATAGATGAAGGGCTTGAAGAGCTCGAGCGCCATCTTCTTGGGAAGACCGCACTGATGCAGCTTCAGTTCTGGACCGACGACGATTACGGAACGGCCCGAGTAGTCCACGCGCTTACCGAGCAGGTTCTGACGGAAGCGGCCCTGCTTGCCCTTGAGGGTGTCGGAGAGCGACTTCAGAGGACGGTTGTTCGCACCGCGCAGCACGCGGCCACGGCGGCCATTGTCGAACAGAGCATCGACGGCCTCCTGCAGCATGCGCTTTTCGTTGCGCACGATGACCTCAGGCGCATGGAGGTCCATGAGTTTCTTGAGGCGGTTGTTACGGTTGATTACGCGGCGATACAGATCGTTCAGGTCCGAAGTCGCAAAGCGTCCGCCATCCAGCGGCACCAGAGGACGAAGCTCAGGCGGAATAACCGGGATCACATCGAGAATCATCCACTCCGGCTTGTTGTCAGACTTACGGAAGGCCTCAACGATCTTCAGACGCTTGGAGTACTTGAGCTTCTTCTGAAGCGACGACTCCTGCTTCATGCGCTCACGCAGCTCGGTCGCCAGCTCAGCGACATCGACGCGCTTGAGCAGCTCCTTGATTGCCTCGGCACCCATCATGGCGCGGAAACCCGTGGGGCGATACTGCTGGTCGAGCTCGCGGAAGCGGTTCTCGTCCTTGATGATCTCGCGCTCCTTCACCGGAGCGTCGCCTGGATCGACGACAACGTAGCTCTCGAAGTAGAGCACAGCCTCAAGTTCGCGCAACGAGATGTCCAGCAGGTGACCGATACGCGAAGGCAGGCCCTTAAAGAACCACACATGCGAGCAGGGGCTGGCCAGCTCGATGTGGCCAAGGCGCTCGCGGCGAACCTTGGACAGTGTGACCTCAACTCCGCACTTATCGCAAATCACTCCGCGATGCTTCATGCGCTTGTACTTGCCGCAGAGGCACTCCCAGTCCGTAATAGGACCAAAGATGCGGGCACAGAACAGGCCGTCACGCTCCGGCTTGAAGGTGCGGTAGTTGATGGTTTCGGGTTTCGTGACCTCGCCGTGCGACCAGCTGCGAATCTTCTCCGGGCTGGCAAGTTGAATCTTAATCGCGTCGAAGTCAGCGATCGGGCTGGTCAGTTCAAATGGGCTGGAGCGGAACATATTTTTGTCTCTCCGTATGCAGCTCTTGGCTTCCGGTCGTTAGCCTTTGCCTCACTGCCTGTTACTGCTGCTATCTCTACTTCAGCGACCTCAACTTCGTCGCTGCTACTTCTTCAATCTCTTCTCTGCTTCCTGACCGGCCAGGTCTTCGATCGAAGACCTGACCGCGGAAGCGATCGTTAGTCGGCTGCGGCGATTGCGGGCTGCGGCTGCTTTTTTTGCTCGCCCTGCTTGACAAGTTCAACGTCAAGGCAGAGGGACTGCAACTCGCGAATCAGCACGTTGAACGACTCCGGCACACCAGGCTCAATCGCAGCCTCGCCCTTGACGATGGCCTCGTAGATCTTCGTACGGCCATAAACGTCGTCAGACTTCGCGGTAAGCAGCTCCTGAAGGATGTAAGCTGCGCCGTAGGCTTCCAGCGCCCAGACTTCCATCTCACCGAAGCGCTGTCCGCCGAACTGCGCCTTACCACCCAGCGGCTGCTGTGTAATCAGCGAGTACGGTCCGATCGAGCGAGCGTGGATCTTGTCGTCGACCAGGTGCGAGAGCTTGAGCATATAGATGTAGCCGACCGTGGCGGGCTGCTCGAACTGATCGCCCGTCATGCCATCGAACAGAAGGCTCTTACCCGAGGTCGGAAGACCAGCAGCTCCAAGCAACGCTTTGATCTCGTTCTCACGGGCGCCGTCGAAGACTGCCGTTCCAAACCAGATACCGCGCTTCATGCCGGCGGCGACGCGCAGAGTCTGTTCGTCGTCCAGCTTAAGAAGCTGGTTGAGAGCTGCTGTTCCTGCGAAGCGCGCCTTGAAGAGCTCGCGGACCTCGTTGGCAGACTGCATCTTCGCAGCAGCCTCAGCAACCTGCTGGCCCAGTTCATGCGCGGCCCAGCCAAGATGCGTCTCGAGAATCTGTCCCACGTTCATACGCGAAGGCACACCCAGCGGGTTCAGGACGATCTCGACCGGCGTTCCATCCGGAAGGTACGGCATATCCTCCTCAGGCAGAATGCGGGCGATAACACCCTTGTTCCCGTGGCGTCCGGCCATCTTGTCGCCGACCGAAAGCTTACGCTTCATCGCGATATAGACCTTCACCATCTTGATCACGCCAGGCGCAAGCTCATCGCCTTTGCCCATCTTGGTGATCTTTTCGTTGGTGATCTTGCGCAGAACGTCGATCTGACGCGAGGTCATCTCTTCGATCTCATCAATCTGCTCGTTGACACGCGGGTCCTTGTCAGCATAACGAATACGCTTCAGGTTACGCGTCGAGATCAGCTCGATCGTGTCGCGATTCAGGATCTCGCCCTTCGAGAGCAGTTTCTTATTGGTGCGCTCGTCGTGCAGATCGGCCTGGACTTCCTTACCGCCCAGAATGGCTTCCAACCGCTTCAGACGCTCGTCGGTAAGAATACGGATCTCATCGGCAAGGTTGCGCTCGAGCTTCTCGATCTGCTCCGTCTCGATCTGCTTGGCGCGCTCGTCCTTCTCCTGTCCCTTGCGGGAGAAGATACGGACGTCGACAACCGTTCCCTCGATTCCTGGAGGGCACGTCAGTGAGGCGTCACGAACGTCGCCGGCCTTCTCACCAAAGATGGCGCGCAGCAGTTTCTCTTCAGGAGTAAGCTGCGTCTCGCCCTTCGGCGTCACCTTGCCAACGAGGATATCGTTGTGGCTGATCTTGGCGCCGATACGGATGATGCCCGACTCATCCAGATCACGCAGAGCGTGCTCGGAGACGTTCGGAATATCGCGCGTAATCTCTTCTGGTCCCAGCTTGGTGTCGCGGGCCTCGATCTCGAACTCCTCGATGTGGATCGAGGTGTAGTAGTCCTCGCGGACCAGCTTCTCCGAGATCAGGATCGCGTCCTCGAAGTTGTATCCGCGCCATGGCATGAAGGCCACCAGCACGTTACGACCGAGACCAAGTTCGCCCTGCTCCGTGCACGGACCGTCAGCGATGACCTGCCCCTTCAGCACGCGGTCGCCCTTGCGGACTACCGGCTTCTGGTTGATGCAGGTGTTCTGGTTCGAGCGCTTGAACTTCGTCAACTGGTAGATGTCCGAACCAACCTCACGCGACAGCTGCGTCGGGTGATGCTCGCCTTCCACGCGGACGATGATGCGCTCAGAGTCGACCGAGTCCACGATGCCATTACGCTTGGCCAGAATGACGGCGCCGGAATCGCGTGCCGTGACGCCTTCCATACCGGTTCCGACAAATGGAGCCTCGGAAACCAGCAGCGGAACCGACTGGCGCTGCATGTTCGCACCCATCAGAGCGCGGTTCGCGTCGTCGTGCTCGAGGAACGGAACCAGCGAGGCAGCGACCGAAACCAGCTGCTTCGGCGAAACGTCGACGTAATCAACCTCAGACTTATTCACGAGAACGAAGTTGCCCTGGCGACGGGCGTCGACGATGTTCTGAACGATGTTCTGCTTCTCGTCGAGCTCGATGTTCGCCTGTGCAATCGTATGACGGTCCTCTTCCCAAGCCGACAGGTAGAAGCTGAAGGGTGAAACCTCCATCGAGCGCTTCTTGTCCTTCTTCAGCTGGTCGTTGATCTTCTTCGCCTCGTTGATCTCGAGGTAGTCGCCCTGGCGAAGACCGCTCTCACCAGCATTGGTCACCTGCACGTAGTCGAGTACCCGGCCTTCCTTAACACGGCGGTAAGGAGACTCGATGAAGCCGTACTCGTTGATGCGGGCAAAGCAGCTCAGTGAGGAGATCAGACCGATGTTCGGACCTTCCGGGGTCTCGATCGGGCAGATACGACCATAGTGCGTCGGGTGCACGTCGCGGACTTCAAAGCCCGCGCGCTCGCGCGACAGACCGCCCGGCCCAAGGGCCGAGAGACGACGCTTGTGCGTAATCTCCGAGAGCGGGTTCGTCTGGTCCATGAACTGCGAAAGCTGC
The DNA here is from genome assembly GCF_014274685.1 of Edaphobacter sp. 4G125. Taxonomy (NCBI): domain Bacteria; kingdom Pseudomonadati; phylum Acidobacteriota; class Terriglobia; order Terriglobales; family Acidobacteriaceae; genus Edaphobacter; species Edaphobacter albus. The sequence continues at coordinate 1,507,211 of NZ_CP060393.1, read as the reverse complement.
GAGCTTCCAAAGAACTCACGGATCGCGGCCATCACCGGCTTCGCGTTGATCAGGTCGTGCGGCATCGCCGTCGACATCTCCTGATACACGCTCATCTTTTCCTTGATGGCACGCTCCATACGGACCAGGCCGATACGGAACTGGTTCTCCATCAGCTCACCGACAGCGCGGACGCGACGGTTGCCGAGGTGATCGATATCGTCGACCACACCAATATTCTTGCGCAGCTTCAGCAGGTACTTGATCGTGCCGTAGAAATCATCCGGGGTCAGCGTACGGTGATCCAGTCCGGTAGCTTCGGCATTCTCGTACAACTTGATGTTGAACTTCAGACGACCGACGCGCGAGAAATCGTACTTACGCGGATCGAAGAACATGCCCTCGAAGAGCGCGGTCGCCGTATCGAGGGTCGGGGGATCACCCGGACGCAGCTTGCGGTAGATCTCGATCAGGGCCTCTTCCGGCTTACGAACGGAGTCACGACGCAGCGTGTTCGTGATGATGTTGCCCACGTCGTCGCGCTCGGGGAAGAAGACCTCGAAGCTGGTGACTCCCGACTGCTGAATCTTGTGTAGTTTGTCGGCAGTCAGCTCCTGGTTCGCCTCATAGAGCAGCTCGCCAGTGGTCAGATCCACAACATCGGCGGCCGTCATCGCGCCGTCGAACTCGCTCGTCTCGACCTCAACCGCCTCGACCTTCGCAGCACGGAGAGCCTTCAACGAGTGAGCCGAAATCTTGCGAGTCGCAGGAGCAACCTCCTCCCCCTTGATCGTGATGGCAGCAGCAGGGCGCGTTCCCTGCAGATTCGTCGGGGTGCCTTCGGCGACGACCTTCCAGCTCAGCTTGCCGTCCTTCACGTTGATGGTATCGACCGTGTAGAAGGTCTTCAGAATCTCTTCGTCCGTGCGCAGACCGAGGGCGCGTAGGAAGATCGTTCCCAGGAACTTGCGCTTGCGGTCGATGCGGACGTAAAGGGTGTTTTTCTGGTCGTATTCAAACTCAACCCAGCTGCCACGGTACGGAATGATCTTGCCGAGAAAGTAGGTGCGGTTGTTGGCCGTCTCGAAAAAGACGCCGGGCGAGCGGTGCAACTGCGACACAATGACACGCTCGGTGCCGTTAACGATGAACGTTCCGTTGGCCGACATCAGCGGAATGTCGCCAAAAAAGACCTCTTGCTCTTTCATGTCGCGCAGGGTCTTCGTGCCCGTCTCCGGGTCCTTGTCATAAATCTTCAGGCGGATCGTCACCTTCAGCGGGGCCGAATAGGTCATGCCGCGCTCTTCGCACTCTGCCTGGTCGTACTTCAACTGCAGACCGACCGGATCGCCGCACTTGGTGCAGAAGTCTGGGGTGTTCTTGTTGTACGTTCCGCAGAAGTTGCAAAGCACATCGCCTGGGTGGAACGGGTCAGTAATCACCATGTGGCCGCAGTGGGTGCAGGCCGTGCGCAGGTGATTCAACCCCTTGAGGTAGCCGCACTTGCACTCCCAGTTGCCGATGGAATAATCGACAAACTCAAGCTCACTCACATTGCGAAAATCAGTGATCGGGAAGACTGAGGTAAAAACTGACTGCAGACCGTTATCTTCACGCTCCTGCGGCAGCTTGTCCATCTGCAGGAAGCGCTCATAGCTGCGGCGCTGGACCTCGATGAGGTTGGGAATTTCAATTGCGGTTGGAATCTTCGAAAAATCAAGACGACTGCGGATCGCGCGCATTTCGCTGGACATGCTCTCTCCCTGAATCAGTACCTTCGAGGACCCTCGGAAAGACGTTTTGTACCGTCCTCAAAGGGGGAGAGCCCCGGTCCTGACTCTCCTGGTTGCTTCTGTTGCGCCTATCTCTCTTCGGGTTTTGTCGGTCCTCGATTCCCAACTCACCCGCGCGCAAAATATCCTGCTGGCCTCAACTACGGCGCATTGGCTCTGAAAAATTCAAAATCTTCAAAACTCTCACAACATCTCGTGCATCCACGCTTCAAACTGCTCCCCAGAGGAGGCATCCATCAGAGACGCGGCAAAGCGCTCGCAGAGACAGCGTGTCCCACGAGCGCAAAGGTCGACTTGTGCACTATTTCGATCGTATTAATAGAAATTTCCGCCGCCATTTGAGGCTCGCCTGCCCCAAAATCTGCTGCCGTCCGCCTAATGCCGTTTCACTATGCGCATCCGCCGCTTGAGACGCATAATGGCCGGCCCCTTAGCCTCCCAAAAAGGAGGATGGACCGGAATACCGCCGTATCTTCCGCACGTCCGCCAGCAGAACACAGCAAGGCGGAACGAAGCTTCTCTTCAAGAATAACTCGTTCCGCCCGGCCGTGCAACTGGGGTAAAGTTACTTGATCTCGACGGTGGCAACGCCTTCGAATTTCTTGGCAATCGCCGCTGCATCGTCCTTCGAGACGTTCTCCTTCAAGGGCTTGGGAGCGCCATCGACCAGGTCCTTGGCTTCCTTGAGGCCCAGGCTGGTGACTTCGCGTACAGCCTTGATCGTGTTGATCTTGTTCGCGCCCGCATCCTTGAGGATCACGGTGAACTCGGTCTTTTCCTCGGCTGCCGGAGCCGCCGCACCGCCGCCCGCTGCCGGAGCAACAGCAACCGCTGCCGCTGCCGCCGAGACGCCAAGACGCTCTTCGAGCTTCTTCACCAGAGCCGATGCCTCAAGCAGGCTCAGGCTAACAATCTGATCTTCCAACTGCTGAATATCCGCCATTTTTCTTCTCCAATACTTCTGAACTTTGTGTTACCGATGATTCTCCGAAGCTCGCTTCGCCCCGGTTGTCCCGCCTTTCAGGTTTCCGTTGCGCCCAGACATGACGCACCCAAAGGGTGGAACGAAACTTCTTTATCCCTCGACAGGAGCCGTGGTCGCCGCCTCGCCCGCCTGAGATGCCGTCGCATTCTCCGGCTGAGCCGCACCGGAAGGCTGCTCACCTGCCGACGATTCCTCGGCGTGGGCCGCTGCAATCGAAGCCACAGGAGCCGCACCTGTAAACTTACCCTTTTCAACACCCTGGTTGATCACAACCGCCAGGTCGCGTCCAGTGGCATTGATGACCGTCGCAAGACGCTGCGCCGGAGCATTGATCAGGAACAACAGCTTGGCAAAGATCTCTTCCTTGCCCGGCATCGTCGCCAGTTCACCAAGCTCCTGGACCGTGAGCAGCTTGCCGTCTACGATTCCCAACTTGAAGGTGAACTCTGAATTGTCCTTCACCCAAGTTGAGAGAGCTTTGGCCAGCGCAACCGGATCGCCCGAGGTGTACGCCACCGAAGTGACACCTTTCAGCCCCTTCAGGGCCTCCTCGACCTTCGTCCCCTCAGCCGACTTCGCAGCCAGCTTGTTCTTCACCACGTGATAGTGGCCACCCGCCGCGCGAACCGTCTTGCGGAGATCAAAATCCTTCGCCGCCGTCAGCCCGGTAAACGTACCGATAATAGCCGAGGTCGAAACTTCAAGCTCCGCCGCGAGCTTCTTTACCTTATCCGACTTCTGTGATCTGGACAGTGCCATAAAATCCTAGCCTTCACTGCTAGCCCTTATTGCTAGCTAAAAATTGTGGGCTGCGCCATCGCAACCAAATCCTGAACAGAGAGGCGATTACGCCTTTCCAGCAGCCTCGGCCGCCGCATAATCCAGCTGAATTCCAGGGCCCATTGAAGAGCTAAGCGTCACGCCCTTGATGTACTTGCCCTTGGCGGCAGCCGGTTTCGCCTTAACCACGCTGGTGATCACCGTTGTCGCATTGTCGATCAGCTTCTGCGGATCGAACGAAAGCTTACCCACGGGAACATGCACCAGAGCAGTCTTGTCCGTACGGAACTCAACCTTACCAGCCTTAATCTCCTTGACCGCATCGGCCACGTTCGTGGTCACGGTACCCGTCTTCGGATTCGGCATCAGCCCCTTAGGACCAAGGACCTTACCCAGACGACCAACCGACTTCATCATGTCGGGAGTCGCGATCAAAGCATCAAAGTCCGTCCAGTTCTCCTTCTGGATCTTCTCGACCAACTCTTCACCACCGAAAAACTCGGCGCCAGCGGCCTGCGCGTCCTTCACCTTGTCGCCAGAAGCGATAACAGCCACAACCTTGGTCTTACCCAAACCATGCGGTAGAACCACCGTGCCGCGAACCATCTGGTCCGCATGACGGGGATCGACACCCAGACGCATCGTCAGGTCAACCGTCTCATCAAACTTTGCGTATTTTGCTTTCTGGAGCAGCGGAACCGCATCCGCCAGAACGTAAGGACGGGGCTCAACCAACGCACGCGCCTTCGCCAGATTCTTCGAAATCTTCCTAGCCATCTTCCCTCATCTCCCACCCCTCTCGGATCTGCTTCTCCGGGGCGTGGTTATCGACTGGTCTCAACGGCGAGTTGAGACGCTCTTTTGAGTATGCCAGAAGGAGATGGGCAGGTCAACCAAAATAACACATTACAGGCGATTGGTCTTCGATCGCGCGTACATCAACCATTCAATATCTTCATCATCTCCGGCGCGTACCGCTCTCCTCCAACCGCCCCTTTCGGCAACACCGCTTCGATTCGGTTGAAGTCTTCGTCGTTGAAGGAAATTTGCACCGCTCCAATGTTCTCCTCCAAGCGCCCGATGCTACTGGTTCCCGGAATCGGAATCACATCTGGATTGCGGTGAAGCAACCAGGCCAACGCCAACTGCGCGGCGGTGCAATGCTTTTCCTCGGCAATTTCCTGTAATCGATCAACAATCGCAAGGTTGCGTGCAAACTGCTCTCCCTGGAAACGTGGATTTCCTCGCCTCCAATCTCCTGGAGCAAGATCATCTACGCTGCGGAATCTGGCCCCGAGAAACCCACGTCCAAGCGGGCTATATGCCACAAGAGCAATGCCCAACTCACGCAGAACCGGAAGCAACTCCTCTTCCGGGTCGCGAGTAAACAGCGAGTACTCGTTCTGTAGTGCGGCAATGGGATGGACCTTGTACGCACGACGCACCGTGTTCGGAGCAGCCTCCGAAAGCCCCAGATGGCGCACCTTTCCTGCTTTGACCAGTTCTGCCATTGCCCCCACGGTTTCCTCAATAGGAACTTGGGGGTCGACACGATGCAGGTAGTAAAGATCGATATGATCAACTCCCAATCGCTTCAACGATTCGTCACAATTGCGGTGTACGCTCTCAGGACTACCATCTACACCGCGGTTGTGTAGATCGGATCCCATCACGATCCCGAACTTCGTCGCCAGAACGACTTCATTCCGGCACCCACGCAGCGCCTTGCCAACCTTCAACTCAGAATCGCCATAGATATTCGCTGTATCGAGAAAATTGATTCCGAGATCGAGTGCGCGATGGATCAACTCCACAGCCTTCTCGTCATCCTGCACGCTACTGGTGTAGACATCGGCGATACCGATGCTCATACAGCCTAATCCAATCGCCGACACCAGTGGTCCTTCGTGGCCAAGCCGTCTCTGCTCCATCTCACGCACTCCGGATTTTCAATCTGAAAGGATGTATTCCATTGGATGACATCGCATCATCTATAGATGCAACACATAGCTCTTCGCCAGAAAACACGCTCCGGGAAAGGAAAACACATGATTGCGCGACATTGGAGAGGATGGACCGAACCCGACAACGCAGATGCCTATGAGCATCTGCTAAAAACCACCGTCCTCCCTGACCTTCGCAAGATCAAAGGCTATCGCGGCGGTTATGTCCTGCGGAAAGATACGCCCTCAGAAGTCGAGTTTGTCGTCATCAACCTCTTCGATTCGCTTGACTCTGTAAAGCGTTTTGCCGGTCCTGAGTATGAAGTTGCTGTCTTTGAACCCGAGGCCCGACATCTGCTGAGTCGTGTCGAACTTCTGGCCCATCACTATCAGGTCGCCGCAAGCTCCCCTTTAGAAAGTTCCGTTACTTTGTCTAAAAGCTCCCTGCAAAAATAGCCTTTAGCTTCGATTTCAGTCCTTGTTCTTCGCTGGCTCTCCGAACCTGCGTTCGATGAGTGTAAAGAAGCATCCCAATCACCGCTGCAAACTCTGGACGCACCAGTTCCTCCGGCATCTTCGACAACGGTACCGGATATCCGATTCGCGCAGGGACGCGCAGAAGGCTCTCCGCATTGTCCAACAAACCCGCCATGAGTGAGCCGCCGCCGGTAAACACACAACCTGCTCCCAGCGCCTCCAACACGCCTCCCTGACGCAGGTTATCGCGCATCATGGTGAACAGTTCGCGGGCCCGCGGTTCCAAGATCTCGGCCAGAAAACGCTGCCGTACCGTTCGCGCCGGTTGACCGCCCGAGATTGCCAGATCGCCGCCAACTTCAATCTCGTTCATCTGAGGAACCGCTGTAACCACGCAGTGTCCGTAGTTCTTCTTCAGATGTTCGGCTTCTTCCACGGTGACGTGAAGGCCCACTGCAAGATCGTTGGTGAAATGGTCTCCGCCAATCGGCAGCACAGCCGTGTGCGCTACCGAGCCTTCAAAGAATACCGCCAGCTCAGTCGTACTCGAACCGATATCTGCCACGCAGACACCCAGTTCGCGTTCGTCCGCGCCCAGTACCGCCTCCGCCGACGCAATTCCCTCGAAGACCGTGTCCAACACTTCAAGTCCGGCACGATTCGCGCACGTGATAACACTCTGCGCCGCTCCTCCAGAACAGGTGGAGAGATGAAGGTTGACTTCCAGCTTGTTCCCCACCATGCCAATCGGATCGTGAATCCCGGGCTGTTCGTCCAGAATGAACTCCTGTGGCAACAGATGGAGCACCTCGCGGTCCGGAGGTAACGCTACGCTGCGCGCACGGTCAACGGCGGCTCGGACCTCTTCGCGCGTGATCTCGCGCATTCGGCTTCCCAGGCTGATTCCACCACGCGAGTTCATTCCGCGCACATGCGTTCCGCCGATGCCTACAACAGCGGTTTCGATCGCCGCTTTAGCGGATCGCTCAGCCGTCAGTGCCGCGCGGTTGATGGCTTCAGCTGCGGGACCCAGCTCCGCGATCAGGCCCTTGCGCATTCCTCGGGACGGCTCCACGCCGTGTCCTCGGTAACGCAATACGCCATCGTGCAGCTCTGCCACCAGCACGCTGCTCTTCGTGTTTCCTGCGTCCAACACCGTAATCAGATTCTCTGGCTTCTGATTCTTCATGGATGAACCGCCTGCGCCGGATGAATATTCGAGCTCTGCCCTGCTACCGCCGTTAACTGCTGTTTCGGATGGACCCAAAATGACTCCCCACTTGTTCTCACCGCCTTCGCGGAAGCGCCCTTCTTCGCCACCGGTTTCTTGCCCTTAACCGGTGGTTTTGCTTTTGTCTTCTTTGCTGGAGCAGCATGACTCGCAGCCGCCCCACCTGAATGCGCCGGCGTCGGCGCTTTAGCCGGAGCCGCTGCCGGAACCGCAGGAGCCACTGCTTTCTTGTTCTCTGCGACCGGAGCCCGCTGTCCGCCGGTCGTCGCCGGAGCCGATGGTCCCGGCTGCATCTCCAGCACTACCTGCCGGTCATACCGCATATCCACCGCGGCCAGACGCGGATACTGCTGTCTCCACTCTGCAAGGTGGTCTTCAAACTTTCTGTATCGATCGAGGAAGTTGTCCTCTCCGAAATGCACCAGGACCTCGCCGTTCTTGTCCGGAATCACCGCTCGCACATCCTCCGGATACGACAAGTCCACCTCCGAGAGCTTCTCGGAGATCTTTTCCCCTCCCCCATCCATCTCACCGGTGAATCGCGTATACAGCTTCATGCGAGCGGCCCGCAGCGACAACGGATCGCTTGCCACCAGCCCCGTGACCACCGGAAACGAGTAGTGCACTGCTCCCTGCGCGTTCGACGGCATATCGAGCAGAATTCCATTGGCATCGACCAGCCCAATGCGATTTCCCTGCCGCACAAACGCGATCGGCGTCCGTTCCACTACAGCCACCCGTAAGCGATTCGGCAGCAGCCGCATCACTGTGGCTTGCTGGACCCAGGGCAACTGCTCCAACTGAGCTTTACGCTGCTCCAGCGGCACTCGGAAGATGTTTCGCTCGATATCCTCGCCGAACTGGGCCACCAACTGCGCTCGCGTCACATTCGTATTGCCAGTCGTCTCGATCGCAGTCGATGAAGGAATCAGGAAGCGCTCATCGTGCAGAATCGCAGTCCGTGCAGTCATTGCCAGCGCTCCGCATAGACCGATCAGGACTAAAACAATCGCGACAAGCGCGATTTTGCCTCCGCGCGACCGAGGTAAGCCCCCACGCAGCTTCACACGAATGCCGCTCTGCCTTCTCGGCAGTGGCTCGTCGTCGAATTCGTCCTCAAAATCTGTGAACTCTCGGGCCATCATCCTCTTCGGCGCAGATGTTCTTCGACCAGCCGAGGCTGTTTCGGAGACGTGATCCTGCTCTGGCGCCTCCAGCACCCCAACTCCATGCCTCGAAGATTCATTGCTACTTCGCAAACCCGAGCAGGGCCGCGAGAATCGCCATTCTGACTATATCCCCGCAACCCCAGTTCCTTATCCCTCAACTTCTTGCCTTGTACCCTTTCAGGAACTCACCTCGTCCGTTACTCCCACCTTTCTGCTATCCTCTTTCCCTTCATCCAGAGCCGTCAGCAACATCCTCGCCGCCTGCGAGACGTTCCCCGCCCCCAGCGTCAGGATTACATCGCCCTCCCGCGCCTGCCTTGCTAGCCGCTCTACCCCTTCGGCCATGGACGCTGCATACTCCACCCCTTTGCTCTGAATGGACCGGGCCAGCGTGTCACCCGTAATCCCCGCGATCGGAGCCTCGCTCGCCGGATAGATATCCAGCACTTCGACCACATCCGCATCGCCGAATGCTCCGGCAAACTCCTGCATCAGGTCGCGGGTCCGCGTATAACGATGCGGCTGGAAAAGCACCAGCACCCGTCCATAGTCGCACTCACGTGCGGCCTTCAGCGTAGCGAGAATCTCCGTAGGATGGTGGCCGTAGTCGTCCACCACCGTCACTCCGCGTGCCGTTCCCTTCACCTGAAAGCGACGGTCGACTCCACGGAAACTCTCCAGGCCCACTGCAATCTGCTCCGGAGCCATACCGAGCTGTACCCCAATCGCCACCGCCGCTGTGGCATTCAACACGTTATGCCGCCCTGGAACGTGTAGCGTGAACGGACCAAGTGTCGCTCCGCGATAGATCACCTCGAACCGAGAAAATCCCTCTCCATCCCGCTTCAGCGAGTTAACGCGAAAGTCCGCATCCTCGCTCTCGCCATAGGTGTAGAGTCGCCGCCTCACCTTGGGCAGCACCGACCGCAGCAGCGGATTGTCCACACAAGCCATCGAAGCTCCATAAAACGGAACCCGGTCCATAAATTCCAAAAACGCTGCCTCCACATCCGCCATATCGCGATAGCAGTCCATGTGCTCGCGATCCAGGTTGGTCACAACGGCGAGCACCGGCGACAGCTTCAGAAACGAGCGATCGCTCTCATCCGCCTCGGCCACAAGGTACTGCGAGTTCCCCAGCCGCGCATTCGAGTCCAGCGCATTCACACGTCCACCCACCACAACCGTTGGGTCCAGCCCTCCAGCAGCCAGCACCGAAGCCACCATGCTCGTCGTCGTGGTCTTTCCATGCATCCCTGCGACTGCAATCCCATACTTCAGCCGCATCAGCTCTGCCAGCATCTCTGCACGCTGAATCACGGGAATCTTCCGTGCTCGTGCCTCCAGCACCTCCGGATTATCCGGACGCACCGCCGAGCTCGTCACCACGACATCGCTTCCGGCAGCATTCGCAGCCGCATGTCCCTCGAAGACCCGTGCGCCCAGGCCTACCAGCCGGTCCGTCACCGCCGAGCGTCGTAGATCGCTCCCGCTGACGGTGTATCCCATCGTCAGTAGAATCTCTGCAATCCCACTCATCCCAATCCCGCCAATCCCAATAAAGTGGATGCGGTGCGTCGGAGCAAAGAAGAGCGGAGCGGAAGAGGCAGGCGTGTGCGGCATATTCACAACTTTAGCAGTCGAGGAGAGCAGAATCCGTGGATAAAAATGCCTGTTTTGCCTGCAATCCGTAGATAGGGTAGTAGAAAATTAGCAGATGGAATAGAAGAGAAAATAGAAGATGGGACAGTAGAAGATAATGAGAGTTCTTACCGCGGCAGAGATGGGCCAGGTGGACCGGAGAACCGCCGAGGAGTTCGGGACACCTCTTAGCGCGCTAATGGAAGCCGCAGGCCATGCGGTGGCGACCTTCGTGCAACGCAGGTTCCCTCAGACGCGACGCGTAGTTGCACTCTGCGGAAAAGGAAACAACGGTGGCGATGGCGTCGTCGCGGCACGTGTGCTGGCACAGGCGGGGCTCAAGACCCAGGTTGTACTGCTCGGAAAAATCGATGCCATCAAGGGAGAAGCCTCTGACGCGATGGCCCGTCTGCGCGCAGAGACAAAGGTTCCCATCTACGAGATCGACGACAAAGCAGCATTGCAGCAAACCTTCGTAGAACTCAAATTAAATCCTGCCGATCTTTTGCTCGATGCAGTCGTCGGCACAGGATTCCGCCCCCCTCTACGCAACCTCGCCGCAGTAGCGCGGGATTGGATAAATCAGAGCAACGTGCCCGTAGTTGCAGTCGATCTTCCAAGCGGATGGGACGCCGACTCGACCAATCAGACAGTCGAAGGTGCTTTCCGTGCAGATGCGGTCGTGACGTTTACGGCTCCTAAACTCGCCCACGTCTTCGGATATATGACCACGGGTCCTGTTGTCGTCGCCAACATCGGTTCCCCTGAAGAAGCGATCCCCGCAGGCGATGGACTGCACTGGACGGGCAGTTCAAAAGCAATTGCAGAGAAGCCTCGCAGCCCAAACTCCAACAAAGGAAAGTACGGTCACGTGCTGATCGTCGGTGGAAGTTATGGAACCGCTGGTGCTCCCGCGATGTCCTCGCTGGCTGCGCTCAGAACTGGAGCTGGGTTGGTGACCGCCGCGGTTCCGAAGTCAGTTGCCGATCTGGTCGCCGGAATCGCGCCCGAGCTAATGCTGAAACCCCTGGAGGAGGGCTCCGACGGCGCAGTCGCGCTATCGAACGTTGAAGGTTCTCAGCTGGAAGAACTACTCCAGCGGATGACCGTACTCGCCGTCGGCCCTGGACTCTCGCAGCGAGGCGAAGCAAGTGCCGTAGCGCGAGAGCTGCTGGAGAAGACGACGCTGCCCATCGTGATCGACGCCGATGGACTGAATGCATTCGACGGAAAAGATGAACTGCTGAATGGAGCTGGCAGAACGCTGGTGCTGACGCCCCATCCCGGAGAGATGGCGCGACTCGCCGGACTGACCGTGAAGGACGTCGAAGCCGACCGCATCAGCCTGGCGCGCAAATTCGCAACCGAACACAAGCTGACGCTGGTGCTCAAAGGCTGGAGAACATTAGTTGCGCATCCCGATGGGCGAATCGCCGTGAACACAACAGGAAACCCGGCCATGTCCAAGGGAGGAAGCGGCGATATCCTGACAGGAATCGTTGCTGCAATGCTGGCGCAATATCCTGATGATGTAGCACATGCAGTTGAAACAGCGGTCTATCTGCATGGCCTCGCGGCAGACTTCGCAGTACGGGAGATGGACGAGCACACCGTGCTGGCAACCGACACAGTGATGCATCTCTCGAATGCCTTCCGCTATCGCGTAAAGGACGAGGATGGGTTGGTCTGGATCTGCGGGCTACGCTGAGGGAAGAAAGATAAAAGTGTCCGAAAGAAGAAGGATAAATAAAGATAAATGATCAATAAGGATAAATATTGACTAAAGAGTTTTCGTTGGAAAAGAGATTCCGTACCCGCAGCGTCACGGGCACGCTGGCACTCGCTGAAAGGATCGCTGAAATTCTTTTACCTACACCAAAGCTGGTGGTGTTGCGAGGCGAACTCGGTACAGGAAAGACAACCCTGGTCAAAGGAATCGCGGCTTCTCTCGGTGCCGCCACCGAAGAAGATGTCACCTCACCCACCTTTACGCTGGTGCATGAATACAACGGACCAAAGGTAAAGATCTACCATCTCGATCTGTATCGTCTGGAAACCGAGCGTGAGTTGGCCACACTTGGGCTGGAAGAGATGATCTCCGAGCCGGATGCTTTGGTCCTGGTCGAATGGGGGGAGCGCTTCGAGAGCATCGTCTCACGGATGGACGCCGAGATTGCGATGGCACATGGCGAAAATGGCGGTGACGAGCGCGAGATGCGTGTGCGCTGGAATTGACAGACGTAATGACCGAAAGCCTCAGGCGAAGAGACGTTGTTGCGTAGCCACCCTGGCAGACATCGCTGACTTCCGTAGCGGCGGTGCCTGGAGCGCGGGATCACGAGGACGTGGATCTACCGCGGAAGAAGTGTTCTGAGCGAACAGTGAAATGTTGTCTGACTCACTCGACTCCTCGGGATCATCTCTCCAACGGCGATTGAGTCCGTAACGTTCACGCGCCTCTGCAACGATCCGGCTCAGGTGTTGTGCATAATTCCGCGAAGCAAAGTCGGCATGATCGAACCGGCGATGATAGTCCGCTTCAAGATGAGGAAAGTGCTCCCGAACAAAGCTCAGATAGGTAGGACGGGAGCACGGCTTAAGAAACAGCGGACTCGCAGCAAAGAAACTCGCGTTAGCTTCAGCTGCGTGCCGGGCCATGCGATCGATGGCCTCTTCGGTGTCGGTAATTCCCGGCAGCAGCGGCGAGCAGAGAATTCCCGTGGCGATACCCGCCTGGCGAAGGCGGCGAACCGTATCCAGGCGAAGATCGGGTCGAGGAGCGCGCGGCTCCAGCTTGCGCGCAAGTTCCGCATCCGGCGTTGTGATGGTGATGTGAACGGTGAGACGGTTACGTCGATTGATCTCTTGTAACAGGTCCGTGTCGCGGAGAATGAGACGAGACTTAGTGACGATTCCAATGTTGTAGCCTGCATGGCGGCCGAAGACCTCCAGCAGACTGCGGGTGATGCGGGCGCGACGTTCGATTGGCTGCCATGGATCGGTGGCGGTTCCGATTGCGATATGGTCAGCCGGATGATGACGGCGTAGCTCCTGTTCCAAAAGCCAGGCGGCGTTCTGCTTAAGGAAGATGAGGCGCTCGAAGGTAATGGGATCACGAAAATCAGGCTGTCCTACCGGCTGAGGCTGTCCCGGTGCCGGAGCCATGAATTCGTGGGTATAACGGGCGTAGCAATAGCGGCAGGCAAACTCACACCCGCGATAGGGATTGATCCCCCAGGCCATCCAGTTTAAGCGCTTCGAGGCGACACGGCTGAGGATGCTGCGCACCTTGAGAGCACGGAACTCAATCAGGTGGCCGTCATCCGCATGTGTCGCCTCGAAGGCGTGTCGGGCGATTCCTGTAAGCAACCTGGCGGAGGGCTGATTCAGGATGGGAAAAAGTGGCTCAGCGGTGTTGAGTATTTTCGCCATTTATTCGCCTTGATATAACGAGCCTAGCCCTGCTTTTTCCCAAGGTCAAGGGGAAGTTCTCAACAGGCTATAGTGCTCATAGTACGGGCTTTAATCTATGTGGTTTTCAAAGGTCCGGCGACCTTGTAGTGATTGAGGACGATGCCGGACGGCATTGCTTTCGTGCTGATGAGTTCGAAGGAGCGTGCCGGCGTTCCCTCCGCAAAAAAGCGCTTGCCCGTGCCAAGTAGAACCGGATAGACAAGCAGCAGGACTTCATCCGCGAGCCCACGTTCGAGCAACACTGATACCAGCGTTGAACTACCCCATAGGATTAGGTCCGGACCGTCCTGCGACTTGATGCGATGAACTCCCTCGACGATGTCCGGTCCAAGGCCCTCGAACGGGCCCCATTCAAGGCTTTCCGGTCGATGGGTTGCGATGTATTTCTTCGCTGCGTTGAGGCCGTCAGACAGAGGACTGCTCGGCACCTTCGGCCAGTAGACCGACCAGGAATCGTAGGTGCGGCGGCCAAGCAGCAGATCGAAATTTCCGCCATGCGCTGCGAGGACGGCATCTCTGCCAGCGGGGGTCCGATAGGGCGCGGTCCAGTCGCTGTAGGGAAAATCGTTGTCATCAGCGGAGTGCTGGATTACGCCATCCAAAGAGATGTGTTCGATGATTTTGAGCTTTCTCATTTGAGTCTCCTTTTCTAAGCCCGGCTATCATTCTGTGGACGGAAGTGGAACTCGCGCACCTCGACCGATGAACGGCAGGCGACAACGGCTTTGCGCCCCCACGCCACGGCCTCATCCATATTGGCGCACTGGAGGATCCAAAAACCGCCAATGTGTTCCTTGGTCTCAAGGTAGGGTCCATCGGTAATAAGCACCTCTCCACCGGACTGCTTACGTAATGATTTCGCGCGGAGAGCCGATTGCAGGCCCCCGGCAAAAAACCTGGCACCAGCAGCATTCATCTCTTCGTTGAGCACATCGATATCGCGGCCCATCTCTTCCGTTTCCACGGACGGGTCATAGTTGTCGGGATGATGAATCGCAACCAGATATTGCGGCATGGCTTCTCCTATAAATGATCTTTCAGGCGGATCACTTATCCGGCCTTCACTAATACAACGAACGGCCAGACCGGAATTCGACAAACGAAAGATTATTTTGGAATGTTTTTAGTTCTGGCCGCAGCTTCATGCAGTTCACAGGAGCACCTGACAGACTTCGTTATTCCCAAGAGAAAAGAACCTCTTCGTCCGTCTCCAGCCATTTCGAAAATTCCGCCATCAGGTTCATAGTTGGCCTGATAATCCCCACAAGGGGTCCGGAATTGGCGATATCTATCTCGGTAATCAGTAATTCATTATGGCGACAACGGTGTTTATCGTCGCTTGATCTAGACTTCGGACTCAGGTGGTTCGCGGAACGGTTCTACGGAGATGCGCTCGTACCGTACTTCCAGCACGGTTAGGACTTCAGTGCCGCCCGGCGCATGAAGAACCACTTCGTCGTCCTCTGCCGCTTTCATTAATGCGCGCCCCAGGGGGGAAGCCCAACTGATGTGGTTGCGGTCGAGATTGACTTCATCTGTGCCGACGATGCTCACCACTCGCTCTGCCCCCGCGACATTCGCAAAGCGCACGGTGGCTCCAAAAAACGCCCTTGTCGCCCGCTGCCCCGTTCTCGGGGCTTCCGGATCGACCACCTCCGCGGCTTCGATTCGCTTGGTCAGAAAGCGAACTCGTCCATCGATCTGACGTAGTCGCCGCTTGCTGTACTGATAGTCGGCGTTCTCACTACGATCCCCGTTGCCTGCAGCCCACGCTACGACCTCCACTACGGCCGGGCGATCCCGGGTGAGCAAAAAGTGGCGCTCAGCTTTCAGGCGTTCGATTCCGCCTGGAGTGATGTAGTTTTTGTCGTGGTTCACCGTCGGCGCCTCTGCTTTCGGTCGCCTCGTGAATCCTTTTCGCATCCTGCGGTCCTCTCTAAGCGCGATTTGATCGATCGGCGTCTATCGATACTAATCCGAAAATGACTTCCAACTGATACCGATAAATCTGCTTATGGTCAATCAAATGTGAAAAGCATGTTCTTAGTTTGCACGAATCGTATTATTTCGAATCGGTTTGCAAATGTTCCGCGAGAAACGGCAAGACTTCTTTCAGCATTCTTGACTGCTTTCCCCAGTATGGATCACCCACTCCATTGAATTCCTCGGCTTCGTGTTCGATTCCATATTCGTTAAGAAGATGGGTAAACGCCTGGTTCGAATAAATATGGTCATAAATCGCATCGTTTCGTGACCAGTCCATCTTGATGGCTCCCAGCTCTTTGATTTGTTCAAGATGTTGAGGAACAAGCTCCGAGATGAAGAACCGTGATCGCAATATCTTCATTCGCTCTGTGTCGACAGCATAAGAGCCGGACGAGCCCTTCATTGGAAGATCGGCATACAGAGGAGCATTGGTCTCGTTCGGAAGAAAAGCCTGAAACATCGTGAGAAAAAGAGTTGAGAATCCTGCATTCTTTACCTGATCGATTGACATCGCACTCATAAGCAGCGCCCAATCTGGGCGAGCAGTAAACACCTGAACACCGGAACCTGTTCCTACTGGATGCATGGCATAAACGGTACCGAAAATATCAGGATGCAATATGCCCAATCGAAGGGCCCCATATCCACCTAAGTAGCTACCGATAATGGCTCGTGAAGACCTGCTGGTCAGCGTACGAAAATTCGCATCGACATATGGCACGAGTTCCTTAACAGCGAAGTCGTCCCAATTGCCTGTTATAGGTGAATTCACGTACCAGGAAGGTCCCAATGGCGTGGAGAAATCCGCCGCAACGACAATGGAAGGGGGAATGACATCTTTCGCAATCGCCTGATCGAAGACCGCGGATGCGTGATGCTGATCGAAATCCCCACGATAGCTTCCGTTTTGAAGAACATAGATTACGGGATATCGCTGATGGGAGACTTCATAACCGGGTGGCAGGTAAATCGCCAATCTTCTTACAGTGTCGGTACCAATCTTGTTTTGCTTCAAACTCGTCGATTGGATCTGCCGCTCAATAACAGTCCCCTCATCGAGTGCGAAAGCAAAGTGACAGGCAAACACTAGAACCAGGAGCGTTGGCAGCCTGTGTATTCCGTTATGCAGGAGCATTGCGGCCTCGATAATTCAGCGTGAACGAGCAGTAGAGTGCGGGCAACATCAGAAGAGACGCGTTGAGCAATGTCGATCTGTTATTGGCGAGACGCGGATCCGTCACGAGAGCCAGGAAGAGAGCGGCCGTCGTGAACCAGAGAAACCACGGATGTAGCCTTCGGAAAGCAAGCCATACCCCACCAATTGCTGGCAGTAGAAAGAAAAGTATGCAGAAGGATGAAGCTCCAACAGCTTGATGGTATTGATAAAAACAAAGCATGGTCGGCAACAGGGCTGCAAACAACAATACAATTGGCGTACGACGAGCCATCAAAACAGCTGACATGCTCGATGTCACAGAAGTTGTTAATAATAGGAGGCTCAAACGGAAGACTTCTGCTAGGAATGGCGATGTGCCGCCGTAATTGCTCATGTGCCAATGCCGGAACTGGGTTGCCAATGCAATGCCGATTCCCATATGGAGCATTGCGAGAAACGGTATAAGTCCCAGGCAGGCCCACACTCTCCAATCAGCATATGGCTGTAAAGTGCGTAGCAAGACCAACTCGGAGAGATTGAGGAAGATTTCTGTTTTTGTTGCCTCGCATTCGCATAGATCACCTAACACCACTTCGCGGTCAGAAGGGGGTAATAGCCGAACTAGCGAAAACAGAAATCGGTTCACCGCATGTTCTCCATCCACTGCACACCACAGCTGGCAGTGTGAATCATGTCGTAAAACTCAACGGCTGCCTTCGTGCCTGCTGTCGTAACTTGGACCATTCTCTTGGCTCGGCCTCCGCGTTCCGCAGTGGGTTCTCCCAGTCGAGTTGTAATGAGACCCTTCTTCTCTAACCGGTCAAGACCAGTCTGTATCGCTCCAACGGATCGCGGGTATCCATAGGCCATCAGTCGCTTCCGGATCGATGCACCATAAGCATCCTCCCCCAAGGAACTCGCAACTGCGAGCAGCAGATACTCAAATTCTCCAATCGCCATTACCTCTGCAATGTAGAACTAATTCTACACACACGTCAACTCTAAAATCAGCTGCGCCCTAATTCCGTTTTTATTTCCGACAACGCCCCCTCAGGAAAACTTTTGCTGCCTCTCCCTCCCCCTTCCGAAGGAGGAGTCGTTCTATCGAAGAAAAGGTCGCCTCAACGACCTGAAAACAAATCATCCTCTCCTGGCTGAACCAACGATGGTACGGGGGGTGGAAAACGCGGATGTTTTGCGACTGCGATGATGTGAGAATTGGTAACGAAGGAGCACTGCATCTTATGTCGAATCTGCCTGAAGACGATATCCGTATCCACTATCACGACGAAGTTCCCCGTGGCGCGAAGATCAAGGTCATCGGCGTCGGTGGAGGCGGAAATAACGCCGTGAACCGTATGATCGCGGCCAAGGTCGAAGGCGTCGAGTTTATCGCGGCGAATACGGACGTGCAGGCTCTCACGACATCGCTCGCTCCTGTGAAATTGCAGCTTGGCGTCAAGCTCACCAGCGGTCTGGGAGCAGGCGCAAATCCCGATGTAGGTCGACGAGCTGCACTGGAAGATTCCGACAAAATCATCGAGGCTCTCGAAGGCGCGGACATGGTCTTCGTTACCGCCGGCCTGGGCGGAGGAACCGGTACCGGTGCAGCTCCTGTGATTGCCTCGCTTGCCAGCGAAATGGGTGCCTTGACTGTCGCCGTAGTCACCCGGCCCTTTGGCTTTGAAGGCAAGCGCCGTATGACGCAGGCCGAACGCGGCCTGCAGGAACTGCTCGAATCCGTCGATACCGTCATCGTCATCCCCAACGAGAAGTTGCTGGCAGTCGCGAAAGACGCGGGCTTCTTCGAAAGCTTCCGCATTGCCGACGATGTCTTGCGGCAGGGCGTTCAGGGCATCTCAGACATCATCACCATCCCCGGCGTGATCAACCGCGACTTTGCCGACGTCAAGACGACGATGGCCGGAATGGGCTATGCCGTCATGGGTACAGCCGTGCGTGCGGGACAGAATCGCGCCGTAGAAGCAGCCATGGCTGCGATGGCCTCTCCTCTTCTGGAATCTGGTGCAATCGATGGAGCTAGAGGCATTCTGATCAACATTACCGGATCGAGCAGTCTGAAACTCAACGAGGTCAACGAAGCCTCGACGATCATCCAAAACGCCGCGCATGAAGACGCGAACATCATCTTCGGTGCCGTTCAGGATGAGTCGATGGGTGAAGAGGTAAAGATCACCGTCATCGCCACAGGATTCAAGCAACAGGAGATGCCTGCGCGCCGTGAAAGGATGCTGGCCGAGGCGACCCTCCCCACAGTCCGTTACGAGATGCCGATCGAACCCCGCATCTCTGTTTCCCGTCCCACCATGCCGAAGTTTCTCAGCGAAGAGCCCGCAAAACCAGAACCAAGACCGCTTGCAGCCGAACCGAAAGAGATAGCCTTTACACCCGAGCCCCAGGCAAAAGCACCAGAGCTGGTCCCTGTGCCTGCCTCTGTCTTCGACGACGACTTTTTCCAGGCCACCCCGGTCAGGGCGGTTCCACGTCCCCTCGAAGAACCGACTCGGGTCGAAACTGGAGTGCGGGAAAGTGCTTACTTTTCAACTGCTGAAAACGTCCAAGTGGATGGTCCGGCCGTCGAAGCCGCTGCTCGTGTTCCGTTTAGCGCCGCAGCGCAGCCCGATCCCGCAGAGTCGGATGAGCTTGATATTCCAGCCTTTCTAAGGCGTAGTCATTAAAGCCCCACAGCAAAAAGCGGGGCACGGTAGCATGTTTGCAGGACGGGAATAACGGATCGGTGAGTTTGTTCCCAGATTTTTGCCTGCATCTTTGGCAACTTGATTGCACATTCTGTTTCTGATTAAGAAGGAGCTCCTGGTGTCGAATTGGGTCAGGATCTTGGGCGGAGTCCTTCTGGGCCTGGTTGTAGGTTCCGGAGGAGAGGCAACGGCGACGACCTCGTCGCGGTCTGCGAAACATCAATCCTCGGGGACAGCGCATGCCGTCGGTGGACGATCGCGCGTTGCCACAAAGCAAACCTCGCGCACCACAGCTAAAACGAAGGCCGCCACAAGTAAGGTCACTTCCACAAGTAAGGTCACTTCCACAAGTAAGGTCACTTCGAAGAAAAAGGTTGCAGTCAAAACGACAGCCTCCAGCCGACGCCATGGGACACGAACGAAGCTTGCAGTCCGGCGGACGCGCTACTATGAGCACTTCTCCGCCAGTTCCTACGCCGACAATCTAACGCTCGGCGATGTAACCGAGGGGGAAGATTCAAACGTTCGGGCAGCTCTGATTGAAGCTCTGGGCAACATGAACGGCACCGCGCTCGCTATCGATCCCTCGAACGGACGCATCCTCGCCATGGTGAACCAGAAGCTTGCGCTCTCGCGGGGCGCGGAGCCCTGCTCCACCATCAAGCTCACCGTCGCCCTCGCAGCCCTGGAAGAAGGAATCATCAAGCGGGATACGCCGGTCAACCTGGGCGGACGCTACCGCATGAATCTCACCGATGCGCTGGCTCACTCGAACAACGCCTATTTCGAAACCCTGGGCCGGACCCTTGGATTCGAACGGGTCAAACACTACGCTAATGAATTCGGTCTCGGTGAATTGGCGGGCTATCACATTCAGGGCGAACAACTCGGCATCTACCCGGACGAAGAACTGCCCGCGAAGCTCGGCGGCGTAGGAAGAATGTGCTCCTTTGGCGAAAGCGTCTCCATGACTCCCCTGCAACTGGGAGCCATCGTTTCCGCCATCGCCAATGGGGGAACGCTCTACTATCTGCAACATCCTGAAAGCTCCATCGACATCGCGACCTTCCAGCCACGCGTAAAGCGTCAACTGAATATCGCGCCTCTGATTCCTGAGATTGTGGATGGAATGCAGGGCGCAGTCATGTACGGCACAGCACGTTCGCTGCGTACCAGCTTCAGCGAGTTCCCCGTCATGGGTAAAACCGGAACCTGCTCCAACAATGGAACACGATTCGGCTGGTTCGGCTCGTACGCCGACACTCCCAATGGAAGACTGGTAACCGTCTTCTTCCTCGAAGGTGGGCGTCCCACCTTTGGCCCGAAGGCTGCCGAGCTCACCGGGCAGTTTTATCGCGCACTCTGGGATAAGAGCTACTTCCAGCCAAAGTCGCAACAGACTGTAGGAGCATTAGGGGGAGCAGACTAGCTTCTTTCCATCCCAAATCATCCGATGCTCTGCCTCCTAGGCAGGGCATCTTTTTGCCTATGAGACACAAAATAAGGTCTTTCCTTTCCTACAAATTCTCTGGCACTGAATCCTCATTCATATTTGTGCAACGAACTTCAAAAAATCGGGTCTAATAGATCGAGTGCCTGATCCGCAAAGCGGGCAGGAACCTCAGCTGGTGATTCTCGAAGCCCAGCCCGGTCGGGCAAAAACGAAGAATCCTCGGCGAAGGTAGGCAATGAACCTCTCCGATAAAATTCGCAACGTTGTAGGCGCTGGCATTTTAGGGGCGGCCTTCTTTACTGGCGCAGCGTTTCTAACTCCTGCGACCGCACACGCTCGAGTCTTCGTCTCTGTTGCAATCGCTCCACCCGTAATCCCTGTATATGCTCAGCCCGCAATGCCGGGTGACGGCTACATTTGGACCCCCGGTTATTGGGCCTGGACTGGCGAAGGCTATGAGTGGGTCGACGGCGCCTGGGTGCTTCCTCCCTACGTCGGTGCGCTCTGGACCCCCGGCTACTGGGGATATGGCTCCAGCGGATACTTCTGGAACGCCGGTTACTGGGGTCCCACTGTCGGTTACTACGGCGGAGTCAACTATGGCTTCGGCTACTTCGGTGTAGGTTTCTACGGCGGATACTGGGGTGGAGGACACTTCTGGTACAACCGTTGCTATAACCGCTTCGGCCCTGGCTATCGTGGCGGTTACGTCTATAACCGTCCTTATGCCGGCCACTTTGAC
This sequence comes from Edaphobacter sp. 4G125, assembly GCF_014274685.1. Taxonomy (NCBI): domain Bacteria; kingdom Pseudomonadati; phylum Acidobacteriota; class Terriglobia; order Terriglobales; family Acidobacteriaceae; genus Edaphobacter; species Edaphobacter albus. Next base: position 1,485,682 of record NZ_CP060393.1, on the reverse strand, counting down.
GGACGCCCTGGAGGTTCAAGCTGGGTCAACCGCGGCAATAACTACGCCGGAAATCGCGGGTCGTACTTCAATAACCGTGGCAACAACTACGCCTCGGGAACCCGCAACGGATTCACCAATGTCTCCGCAACGCGTGGTTCCCGTGGTTCCTTCGACCGCAATAACTTCCGCGGCACGACCGGTTCGCAACATAACTTTGGCAACAACGGCCAGAACTTCAACCGCGGCTCGGCTCCTTCGCAGAACTATAACAACCGCAGTTTCTCCAGCCCGTCACAGGGCTATGGAAACCGTGGTGGATACGCCAGCAACCAGGCACGCCCCAGCTTCGGCGGCAACTCCGGTAGCTTCCGTGGCAATAGTGGCGGCTTCAGCAGCGCGCCCCGTGGCGGTTACAGCGGCGGTGGATTCCACGGCGGCGGCGGTGGTGGCGGATTCCATGGCGGCGGCGGTGGTGGTTTCCACGGCGGTGGCAGCGGCCATGGTGGTGGCGGTCACCGATAAACACAACCAGCAATCTGCCTTGTGATTCAAACGGGCTGAGATCAAAATCTCAGCCCGTTTTTCTTTGTATTTCTAATTTTTCGCTTTGCATCCAAAAATTTGCGACATAGAAAAATGTCATCCTGAGCGAAGCGCAAGCGAAGAGCCTACCCTGAGCGAGCATAGCGAGTCGAATGGGGAAGGATCTGCGTTTTCGCATACGAAACCCTTATCGTCTCGTGCACTATGCACAAAAACGCATCAGTCGGCCCGCTATTTTCTCTACACTGAAGGAACACACGAATCATCCCCTCAAGGAGAATGCATGTCGAAGTCCGAGCCGATCACACCTGAAGAATCTCTTTCCGAAGGAGGAAAGGCCACCCGCCGAGACTTCCTGCAAGGCGCGCTCGCCGTCGCAGGCACTCTCGCCACCGGCATCCCCTCGGCTCACGCTGCACAGGCAACGACGAAGCGTCCCAACATCGTCTACTTCCTTGGCGAAGGCCAGCGTGCCGATGCTCTCTCCATCGCAGGACATTCGATTCTGAAGACTCCGAACCACGACCGAATCGGCAAAGAAGGAATGCGCTTCACCAACGCCTTCTGCACCAATGCGCTCTGCGCTCCCGCCCGCGCCTCTGCTCTCACTGGCATGTACTCCCGTTCTACTGGAGCCCTCTCCAACGAACATCTTCGCCAGCCACTGCCCGCCGACATTCCTCTCTTCACCGACCTTCTCAAGCAGGCCGGCTACGAGATCGCTATCCTCGGCAAGGTTCACATGCACAACGGCGTCGAAGAGCGTAACTGGGACTACTACTTCGGCCACAACGATCCCGGCAATAACTATGAAAATCCCTTCTTCAAAGAAGGGCGTAACGGAGTCGTCGGCCCCGAGAAGCAATATCATGCCGTCTATCCCGACGACCTCACCACCGACAAGGCACTCGAGTGGCTCGATCAGGATCGCGGCGACAAGCCCTTCTGCCTTCTCGTCTGGTTCGTCGCTCCGCATGAACCCTTCTTCCGCCCCCGCCGCCATCTCGATCTCTACAACGGCACTCCGATTCCCAAGCCTGCAACCTTCGATGATGACCTCAAAGGTTATCCCGGCAAGCCACAAAGCTTCATCGACGCCGAAAACAAAATCGGCACCACAAACTCTCACGTTGCCTGCGGCTCGCTCGAAGGCATGTCGAAGGACTACTACGCCGGACTCGTCGCCGTTGACGAGAACATCGGCCGCGTCCTCAACAATCTCGAAAAGAAGGGCATCCTCGACGACACCGCCGTCCTCCACACCTCCGACCACGGATACTTCCTCGGCGAGTGGCGTCTCTTCGACAAGCGCCTCATGCACGAGCCTTCTCTGCGCGTTCCCATGATGGTTCGTTATCCCGAGCGCATTAAACCGGGCACCGTGCGCGACGAAATGGTTCTCGACATCGACATCGCTCCAACGCTGCTCGACATCGCCGGTATTCCCACGCCGAAACACATGCAAGGCAAGAGCATGATCCCTCTCTCTGCCAACGCTGATCCCGGCTTCCGCAAGGAGTGGTACTACGAGTATTACGAGTGGCCCAACCCGGAGAAGGTCGCGCCTCATCGTGGAATCCGAACCGAACAGTACAAGCTCATTCGCTATGTCATGAACCCCAGCGAGGGCGAGCTTTACGACCTGAAGGCCGACCCCGGCGAACGCAACAACCTCTACAACAAGCCCGAACATGCTGCCATCCAGACACATCTGGAACAGCGTCTCGAAGCGCTGCGCTCCAGCGTCCCGGAACGGCAAAAGATTTAGGTTTCGTCAAAAAAATTGCACAAGCTTTTCCGACAATTTCTCTCTCGTTGTCATTCCATCGAGAACAGGTCCCCGGCGAGTTTACTCGCTGGGGCAGAAAGCGGAGGAATCTGCTGTTTACGTTCTTACCGTGCGCCGTTTCCACTACCTCGCCGTCATTCTGAGGACTGAGGTATAAACCGAAGGACGAAGGATCCCTGTATTTCTAATTCTCCTGTCCGTCCCAGAAATTCCTGGCACGATCAAAGTGTCATCTTGAGCGGAGTTTGGAGCACGCCAAACGAAGTCGAAGGATCTGCGGCGCTTTGCTCGCTCCGCTCTAAAGGGTCAGGTTTTGACATCGATTGATCGAGCACCCCTGAATGGAGAGAAACTTGCTTCGTTACTTCCCACAAGCCGACTTTAAGGGACTAATCTCTGCCTTTGGCTGGCGCGGTGCTTACGATCAGTTTGAAACTTCCGGATTCCCGACGATACGCTCGTGATCCGACAGGGATGCGAACCGCACACTGCCTCTGTGAACTCGGCATATCGAAGCTGAACTCGCCATCCGATATTTTCTAATGCGGATAGGAAACAATTGTGTGATCTTAGATAACGCAATGAAATGGGCCACTACAGTTCGTATACTTCGCCGCGCAGCCATAACGGTGATCGTCCTTTTCCTTCTCCTTGCGGCCATTCTCCGCATTCAAACCTACCTCTTCAGGCGGCAGGCGGAGCACATGATGGCCGATTTCCAAGCTCTAAAGCTCCGCCAAACCAAGTGGCCCGAAGCAGAAAACCTCACTCGTAAATGGGGTAAGTACGGACACTATCAGGGCGACTGCAACGCCTCTTTCTGTCGCTACACCATCGAGTTGCAGAGTCCTGAGATAAGAATGGCACAGCGACTACCTCATGGAGCGTGGGAGAATAGCTCTATTGTCCTAGCAGCCTCACGCATCTTTACTCCTTTCAGTTTCCTCGCCAGCAGACCTGCGACATTGAGAACGACCTTCGTCGTTCAGGACGCCATCGTCGCGCGAAAGAGCGCTGTCTTCAGCTACCAGGTTCCCTCTTTTCACGTGAATGACGGATACGCGCTCATCGCCACCAGCCATGCCGCGAGTCGCCTAAGCTCGGACGAGTATCTCCTCACCTATAGCGACCAGCTAGCCAAACATCCGTACTATACGTACAACCGTCCCGGAGGCTGCTCCTTTTGCAACATGGTAAGGGTATCGTTCGTTCCGGACGCTCCCGAATCGGAGATACGTTGGCTGACTACCTTCAATCTATCCTGCCTCACGAATTTCATGCCCTGCCGCTATCTTGAGGACATCTATCCCGCATCCGAAGGCTGGCATCTCTATGACGACCGTCCTGGATCAGCAAATCAAGTGAACTCCAAGGTAACTGTGCTTCCTGTCGAGTGCCGTGTTCCAATTTTCGCTCGCGGTCGCGAAGCGGATCAGATATTCAGCGTAACTTCCTTAAGGGAATCTCAGGAGCAGCGACTAATTGAGGTGGATGAGAAAGCTACCGTGCGCCTAGACAGCGTTCTCAAAGGCTCTGCCGAATATAACCCCGGCGAATCTATCGATGTAATAACTAGTACCTTCAGGTACTACGGTCAATTTGAATACACACCATTGAAAATTGAGACGCCCCTCACTCCTGGAGAGCATTTCCTGCTTCTGTCAATGCATGGCGAAAAGAAGCCGGAGCCATTAAATCTTGAGCGCTGCCTCATCCTCCCCGATACTCCCGAGATCAGGGCTGAACTGCAACGAGGCATCGCACAAAATGACAGGCTCCGCTATCCAGATCCAAATGCGGGCAATTTTATCCCCTACTAAACCAGTCAGACGGCGTCTGCGCAGCCCTATTAAATGACCTGAATCCCCACCGACCACCACCCTTATTGATTCTTTTTCCGCCGAGTCCCTTAAAACGCCCTTGTGATGACTAAAGCAGAGACATCTAGCGCTGTTTCCTTTGAACCCAGGTCGTCATGCAGCGGTAGTCTTGTACGATCGTGGTCTTCAATGGGTCCACAAGTACGCTGTTCATCTCTTCCGTGAGTTCCATCAGCATTTCCTCATCTGCCAGGAACCACTCCGAACCGTCTCCCACCAAAAACCGACCTCCCCGTACTCGCTCGAACTCCATGCCAATCCTCGAGCCCAGGCGGCAGAACAGCATTCCTCCAGGTCTTAGAACTCGCCATAACTCCGCCAGCATCGCCCTGAAATGCTCCTCATCTCGAGCGAAGTGAAGTACCGAGTTACAGATCACAACATCGGCAAAAGCATCTGGAAAGGGTATCTGTTCAATGGGAGCAATTTGAAAATTTTCTACTGGAAGCCCGGTTCCCAGCGAAGCGGAAAGCCGTCTTACGTGCTCCACACCATCGCGGTCCAGATCGATTGCAAAGATCTCGCAACCTTCGCGCAGTAGATGGACCAGATTGCGACCATATCCGCATCCAGCGTCAAGAACACGCATTCCAGGTGCGATATTTCCTCGCAGAATCTGATCGAAAACGTAAATATCAATATGCCCAAACTGCTCTTGAATACTCAATGCCATGCCTTCATCATCTCAGTTGCTGATCGTATGCCTTGGCTGATTGAAATCGAACTGTTAAGGGCACGCCTTCAGAGCCTGCCCTGAGCGCAGTCGAATGGGTGCCATAAATGCCGCCGCGAAAGCGGCCTCCGCTCTGCCGAAGGCCGGAGCGGAGCCCAAGGGTGAAGCGACTGATTTCCTTCGAGAGTCCCCAAATGCAAAAATACATCTCCTAGATTTGTCAAGCCTCTCAATTCCGTATCCAACACAAAGTAAACGAGATAAATCCACTAGAGAAATGCAGATTACCCCTCGCCTTCCCGCTACACTTAAAGAAGAGGTTCAGAGAAGGCACACAACCTCACGATCGCCACTCAAAAGCACTTGAAGTACAAACCTAACTTGTGTATTTTGAATACTTTGCGCACTTTTGACGGGGGAGGGGTTCCCTTACCGAGCCAGGTCGGCGGCCATTCCGGCAATCTCTCGAACCGCATCTGGATGCGCCAGCGCTCTGGCTCGCTGCCCCATCTCTGCTCGCCGACGGTCGTCGGCCAGTAACCCCGAGAGCACCTGCAACAACCGCTCTGGAGTAAGCTCGGCTTCGATGATCAGCTCCGCCGCTCCGGCAGCGACAAACGCTTCCGCATTCTTCCGCTGGTGATCGTCCGCCGCCTGTGGAAACGGAATCAGCACCGCTGCCCGCCCTGCAGCCGCGACCTCTGCGACTGAGCTGGCCCCGCTGCGACACAGAATCAGGTCGGCAGCAGCGAACTGAGCCGCCATATCGTCGAGATAAGGAGTCACTCGAACGCGTTCGAAGCCGACCTTCTCGCGCTCATAAATCGCAACGGTCGTCTCCGCATGTCGAGCGCCGGTCTGGTGCACCACCGTGAGATCAGGAAACGCCTCAAACAGACGCTCCATGATCTTTGGCATCGTCTCATTCAGCACGCGCGCGCCCTGGCTCGCACCGAAGACCAGAAGCCGTTTCCCCTCTCCTGGTATCTTCGGCTGGATCGCAAAGAACTCCGGCCGTACCGGAGTTCCGGTCACACGAGCGTTGTGGAAGTACTTCGTTGTTTCAGTAAGATTCACCGCAGCAGCGCTGACGTACTTGCCAACCAAGCGATTCGCCAACCCAGGGAACGCATTCGGCTCAAAGGCCAGTGTTGGCACACGCAACAGGATCGCCGCCATCATCGCCGGACCGGAAGCATAACCACCCACCCCGATCACCACATCGGGCCGAAAACTTCGCAGCAGCCCGACGCATCGCAGGATGCCAAGAGGAAGATCAAATAAGGTCCGTACTCGGGTCGCAAGACTGACATTCTTCAATTGACCAACCTTGATCAGCTCGAGCGGAAAACCTGCCTCAGGAACAAGTCGCGTCTCTAACCCGCGAGCGGTTCCCACAAACCGAACCTCCGCGCCGTGTGCATCTCGCAACTCCCGCGCAATTGCCAATGCGGGAACGACATGGCCGCCGGTCCCGCCTCCTGCAATCAGAACTCGCAGCCCAGCGGCCACCTTAGTCGATCTCACGAGTAACGTTCAGCAGGACCCCCATGCAGGCGAGCATGACAAATAAAGAGGTCCCACCGAAAGAGATGAACGGTAACGTGATTCCCTTCGTAGGAAGCAGGGCAACAACGACGCTCATATTGAAGAACGCCTGGATCAGTACCGTCGTAGTAAGGCCAAAAGCAAGGAATCGAGCAAAGGGATCGGTCGAAAGATACGCTGCGCGCAGACCGCGATAGCCGAGGAACACAAAGAGAGCGATGACCAACAACGCCCCGATGAGTCCTAGCTCTTCGCAGATATTCGCGAAGATAAAGTCGGTGTGCGGCTCCGGCAGATAGAAGAGCTTCTGCCTGCCTTCCATCAGCCCAAGTCCACGCAGCCCTCCCGTTCCAACCGCAATGAGCGACTGCAAAATATGGAACCCTGTGCCACGTGGATCAGCCTCAGGATTCACAAAGGCCAGCATGCGCGCCCTGCGCCAGGGCACACGAAAGAGCATGTAATAAAGAACCGGGGCCGAAGCGAGCAGACCGAAGCCCAGATACTTCACCTGCATCCCGGCAAGATAGAGCATCAGCGCAGTGACCGCAGCGCAAACGATAGCTGTGCCAAGGTCAGGCTCCATGAGGATAAGCCCGACAAACATCATGGGAGGAAGCACCGCCTTGAGAACAGTGCCCTTCCAGTCATCCATCTTATGGATGCGCGTCTGCAGGAAGTAGGCAAGAAACAGAACCAGTGTCGGCTTGGCCAGCTCCGCGGGCTGAAAGCTCGCAAATCCGAAACGGAACCAACGATGCGTATTGTGCGAGTCGCGCATCGCGAAGACGCCGATCAACAGCACCATGGTGACTGCAACGGCGGTGTAGACGAACTTGGAATTGTTATAGCGGCGATAATCCACCTGCATCAGCAGAGTAAGCGCAACCAGGCCCGAGATGGCCCAGAGTCCCTGCCGGATCATGAAGTAATAAGGACTGCCGAAGGTCGACTTCGCCATCACAGCCGAAGCAGAAAAGACTGTCACCAGTCCGAACAGGACCAGCAGCAGCACCACTCCAAAGAGCCATTTATCGACCCCTACCCTCTTCGCCATCTCACTTCACTTCCCTACTTCAGCTCAACTCCTGCACAATCTGCCGAAAGACCCGGCCGCGATGCTCATAGTTCTCAAACTGATCGAAACTCGAGCAGGCCGGAGCCAACAGCACAACATCGCCAGCAACCGCCACCTTCTGCGCCTCGCGCACGGCGGCGTCCATCGTGCCAGCTTCCACCATCTTCACGACTCCATGAAGCTGACGCTCAATCTTTTCTGCCGCAGAACCAATCGTGTAAACAGCTTTGACCCGCTCGCGCAGTAGAGGGACCAACAAGGTGTAATCCGAATCCTTATCCTTACCGCCGAGTATGAGGTGAACTCCGCCTGGGAAAGCTGCGATTGCCTTCATGGTCGCATCGACATTGGTTGCCTTAGAGTCGTTGAAGTACTCCACGCCATGAAGGGAGCGGACAAATTCCAACCTGTGCTCAACGGCCTTGAAGCTGGTGACCGCGCTGCGGATCTTTTCCGCCGGAACCCCGGCAAGCCGAGCTGCGCAGACCGCTGCCAGAACGTTCTCCACATTGTGCGAGCCTTTGAGCGGAATCTCCGCAACCGGCATGATCGGCTCCGCTTTAGCGCCCTCACGCGGGATGAAAACGATGCTCTCACCGTGGACAAACGCCCCTTGCTTGATGGGTCTACGCGGAGAAAACCAGAAGATCTGCGCCTTAGTCTTGACCGCAACCATCTGTGTCGGTTTATCCTCGGCGTTCAGGATCAGAAAATCATCCGCCTGTTGCAACTCAGTAATACGAGTCTTCATGGCCGCATAGTTCTCAAAGCTGCCATGCCGATCCAGATGATCGGGCGTGATATTAAGCACAACTGCAATCCAGGGACGGAACTGCTCAATCGTCTCCAACTGGAAGCTCGAAACCTCGAGTACATCGATCGTCTCGTCAGTGCTCTTAGGAATCAGGTCAATTACGGGCGTCCCAATGTTTCCGCCGACCAGCGTAAGAAGCTGTGCCTCTGCAAGGATTTTGCCGATCAATGTAGTCGTGGTCGTCTTGCCATTCGAGCCGGTAATCGCGACGATCCGCCCCTTAAGGAAGCGGCTGGCAAGCTCAAGCTCGCCAATGACCGGCATCCCGTAACCGATCACCTGCTTCACCTCGGGTGTATCGAGCGGCACGCCGGGAGAGATGACAATCAGGTCCTGGCGGCGAAAGGTCAACAGACCATGCCCACCGGCTTCGACCATGATGCCTGCATCAAGCAACGCAGGAATCTCCTTCGCAAGCGCCGTCGCGCTACGAGCATCGCTGACTGTAACCTGTGCTCCCTGCTGACGCAGAAACATCGCCGCGGCAATGCCCGACTTCCCTAATCCCACCACTAAGACGCGCTTATTCTTCAGTTCCATGGCTTCCATCAGACCACACCCATTAACGCAGCTTCAACGTAGTAAGCGCCAGCAAAGCAAAGATCAGCGCTAGAATCCAGAACCGCGCGATCACCTTCGATTCGGACCATCCAAGAAGCTCGAAGTGATGATGCAGCGGAGCCATCTTGAAGATGCGCTTTCCATTGCGCAGCTTATAGCTTCCAACCTGAAGCATCACGCTGAGAGCTTCGAGAATGAATACTCCGCCGATGAACGGCAGCAGCAGCTCCTGCTTAATCGCGACAGCAACTGTGCCAATCGCACCTCCCAGAGCGAGCGATCCAACGTCGCCCATGAAGATCTCCGCCGGATGTGCGTTGTACCAAAGGAAGCCTATACTCGCTCCGACCATGGCCCCGCAGAAGATGGTCAGTTCGCTGACAAGAGGCATGCGCTGTAGCTCGAGGTAATCGGCGAAGACAACATGGCCGCTGACATAGGTGAGCACCGTTAAAGCGGCGGCTGCGATGATCGTACAGCCTATCGCCAACCCATCGAGTCCATCGGTAAGGTTCACAGCATTGCTGGAGCCTGCGATCACGATCATCACGAAGAGGACGAACGGGATAAACGCCAGCCAGTGAAGATGCGGAATATGGCCGAGTGACTCCCATACGAGATCGGGCCGGAAGTGCTTGAGAAAAGGAAACAGCAGGCGAGTGGAGTAGCTGCCGTGAGCCTGGAGCTGCAACAGAGCAACCGCGACCCCAGCGCTGGCCAGAAGCTGTAGACCGAGCTTTGCGCGAGCGGTAAGACCCAGGTTCCTGCGGTGCACCACTTTGATGTAATCGTCCGCAAACCCAATGGCGCCAAAGGCAAGCGTCGAGAGCATCACCAGCCATACGAAAGGATTCGACAGATCAGACCAGAGCAACGTGGGCACAAGGATCGAGATGCAGATGAGCACGCCGCCCATGGTCGGCGTGCCGCTCTTCTTCTGATGGGACTGCGGCCCTTCTTCGCGGATATATTGGCCGATCTGGAACTCGCGCAGTCGCTCAATGACGTACGGCCCAATCAGCAGGCCAATCAGGAGCGCCGTCAGACTGGCAAAGACCGTGCGAAACGTCAGATAACGAAAGATGCGAAACAGGCGAAAGTATGGAAAGAGCTTCTGATACAGCAGCCAATAGAGCAAAACGTCCGCCTTCGAGTGAGATCCGCAAGAATAGCTACATAAAATCGCCAACGCACCAAGCGCAAGGCTAGAGGTATATTAACAGGCTAACTTCGCCTGTTTCCTCAGGATTTTCCACCCCGAACCAAGTTTCATTCCACCGGCTCAATCTCCAAGTTCGGCAAGCGCCTTCTCCAGACGCACTCCACGAGAGGCTTTGAGCAGAACGGCATCTCCGGCGCGCAGGTTCGAGCGCATCCACGTGCCAGCCTCTTCCGGAGTCGCAAGGAAAGTGGCATCTCCACCAGCCTCAACAGTACCCCCGACCAGCGCAGCAGCGGCCCCTCGAATTCCCAGGACCTTTGAGACGCCGCGTTCGGCCATCCGCGTTCCGCACGCCCGATGAAGTGACTCCGACTCGGAGCCCAGCTCCAGCATCTCTCCTGCGATCACGATGTGGCGCTCTGCCGGCATCGCCATCAGTGCATCAACCATCGCGTCGAGAGCGCGCGGATTGGAGTTATAGGAGTCATTAATCAAGGTCGCGCCGTGCCATGACAGTATCTCGCCGCGCTTGTCGGCAGGATGAAGCTCTGCAATCGCTGCCGCACATTCACCGAGCGGGATTCCGCTTTGCACGCCAGCAGCAATTGCCGCCAGAGCATTTAATACGTTGTGGCGCCCCAAAAGGCGAAGCCGTACTACAGCCCGCTCGCCGTGGACGACAGCCTCAAAACGCACTCCTTCTATGCCTGCTACTTCGATCTTCTCGGCACGAACCTGCGCGGTTTGGCTGAGACCGTAGAAGATGGCGCGATTCCCCATGCCACGACCAAACTCCTTCACGTTGGGATCATCGGCATTCAGGATGGCGATACCGTCGGGAGGAAGCGATTCAACCAGCTCGTACTTTGCCCGAGCAATTCCAGCGAGGCCATCAGGGAAAAATTCAATGTGGACAGGAGCGACATTGGAAACCACGGCCCAATTGGGTTCAGCAATCTTCGCGAGTGCCGCGATCTCACCCGCATGATTCATCCCCATCTCAATCACGGCGACCTCATGCTCCCGCTCAAGTCGCAACAGCTGCAACGGCACGCCAAAGGCATTATTCAGATTCCCGGCCGACTTCAGCACATGAAAGCGCGCACTGAGCACCTGGGCGACCGCTTCCTTCGTAGTGGTCTTTCCAGCAGAACCGGTGACACCAATAACACGGCCGCCCCAATCTTTGCGCACAGCATGGGCTAGCCGCTGCAAGGCATTCAGTACGCAGTCTTCGCAGTCAGCAGCCACACGCAGCAGCTTTGTTTCGTCGACCTCTGCCGGGACTAGCCATCCATTGCTTACAACGGCCGCGACTGCTCCGTCAGCGAGCGCAGAAGCGACGAAGTCGTGGCCATCAAACCGTTCGCCTTTTACGGCAAAGAAAAGCTCGCCAGCACCGATGGTCCGCGAGTCGATGGCATATCCCAGAGCTTCGGCGGAGGTATCGAAATCACCCTCGGCATGAATCCAGTCAGCAATCTGGCCTAACGTCAACTTCATCCAATCTCCTTCAACACGCGAGCGGCGATTGCTGCATCATCAAACGGAATTGCGCCGTTCTTCAACATCTGTACCTTCTCGTGCCCTTTGCCCGCAATCAACACAATGTCTCCCTCACGTGCAGCGTGGACTGCTTTTGCGATCGCAGCTGCGCGATCTTCCTCGACGATGCATTCCGTCCCAGTCTCCTTTACTCCAACGAGCGCCTCGGCAATGATCGCCTCAGGATCTTCGCTGCGAGGATTGTCACTGGTAAGAACAACGAGATCGCTTCCCTCGCCTGCTGCTCTCCCCATGCGAGGTCGTTTGGTGCGGTCTCGATCGCCACCACAGCCGAAGAGAGTAATGACGCGCCCGTTGTGGTCTCGCACCAACTCCCGAGCCAGCGCAATCAGATTGCGCAGAGCGTCGTCGGTATGCGCATAGTCGACCACAACGGCCACTCCATTGCTGGAAGGAACGACCTCAAACCGACCGGGAACCTGCGTGCCTGCGGAAGCTGCACGGGCGATCTCCTCCAGTGTGAGTCCACGCGCCCATGCCGCTGCAGAAGCAGCCAGCAGGTTGTAGACATTCACCCGTCCGGTCAAGGAAGATTGCATCGGAATCGAGCCAGCGGGAGTCCTCAGCACAAACCTCGTTTCTCCCGCACGAATCTGTACGTCCTCTGCACGAAAATCGGCCTCCGGGTCTAATCCATACCGCACCAATTGCGAACGCTCGAGGCTCTCTGCGAGCCTTGAGCCGTAAGGATCATCGATATTCACCACGGCGACGCGCGGAGGTGGTGCGCCAACTCCTTCAAACAGGCGTGCTTTCGCGGCGAAGTAACGCTCCATCGTTCCGTGGAAATCCAGATGGTCCTGCGTCAGATTGGTGAAGATCGCCACGTCAACCGGCAAACCCCAGACACGTTCCTGTTCCAGTGCATGACTGGACATCTCCATCACCGCTTCCGTTGCACCAGCCCTAATTCCCTCGGCAAACAGCTCCAGTACATCGCGTGACTCAGGCGTAGTATGCGGGGACTCACGCACCTCTCCAGCGATATGGGTCTCAATGGTGCCAATCAATACACAGCTTCGACCTACGTTTTTCAGCATCGCTTCGAGCAGAAAGGCCGTCGTAGTTTTTCCGTTTGTCCCTGTGACTCCGCTCAGTGCAAGATGCTGCTGCGGATGGCCAAAGATTGCCGAACTCGCCTCAGCCAAAGCGCGGCGCCCGTGTTCGACCAACCCAGCACCTACGTTCACATGATCGCGTCGAAGCTTATCGTAAGCTTCTTGAGAATCGGTCAGAACTGCCTTCGCGCCCTGAGCGATCGCAACATCGATGAATCGGTTTCCATCCGCAGTGCCACCACGCATGGCAACGAAAAGGTCGCCCGGATGCACCCGGCGCGAATCGTACTGGACACCATGAACGGCAGCCTCCAGCACTGCGGAGCTTATCGTCTCGACTTCGTGCAGGACATCCTTCCAGTTCATGTTCACGATTCTAAAGGTGGGGTTCTTGAAACGGGCTGCAATCCTAGCGGGCGAACTTTACGACAATCTCTGTTCCCATTGGAACCATCGTTCCCGGCGCAGGAGCCTGCTCTTTCGCGAGACCACTGCCGACGGGCTGCACACGAAGCCCCACCTGTCCAGCACGTTCGACGGCCGTTCGCAAAGAGCTGCCCTCAAACGAAGGCACCGCAACTCGCTTTGTAGAATCAACCACAACTCCGCCATCATCACGAACCTGCACTGCGGGATTCACCTTCGGTGCAGACACGGAAGGCTCGGTTGACGAATCATTCTTCGACTCGCGAAGTGAAGCAAGCATCTTTGCAGGAAGTTCAAAGAGCTTGGACCCCTTTTTTGTCTCGGCCGCGGGAATAGGTTTCGCAGATGCTGAAACTGGCGGCTTAGCTGCGGCAATGGATTTATCCTCGACGTCCAAAGTCGCAGGCGCAGCACCGTTTGCCGCAGCACGCAGCGGGTCATCTGCTGGAAGATTATTAATGTCGGCGAACATCTGGTTCAGATTTGCCCCGTTATCCCGCAGCGAATCCTCGGAGATATCTTTCTCCGCCAATACCATCTGTTGCTGCTTCGTTGTCTTGAGCGGCTGATCGTGCGGAACCCCGAGATACTCAAGCACCTGCTGTGCCACCTCTGCAAAGACAGGTGCGCTGGTCGTGCCTCCGTAACGTGTACCCACTGTGGGGGTATCAATCACAACCGACACCGAGATTGCAGGATTACTTACAGGAGCAAAACCTGCAAAGCTGGCCACCAACTTTGTATGAGAGTAGGTCCGGGTTGCAGGATCGATCTTCTGAGCAGTCCCCGTCTTACCCGCAGCACTATACCCATTAAGCGCTGCCAATTTACCAGTGCCCTGCGTGACAATGCTAGCCATCATCATGCGCATCTTCGCCGAGGTCAGCTCTTTGATAACACGGCGTGAGCCATCGGGCAGAGGAGAGGGAAGTTGATTCGTTGGGCGAAACGCAATAGCCTGCAACTTTGGATCGCCGCGCATCAGATCGGTCGATTTCAACAAAATATGCGGAGGCATATAGACTCCACCATTCGCAATCGTGCTGACCATGGTGACCAGCTGTACCGGCGTAACACCGATCTCCTGCCCAATTGCCAACGAAAGGATGCTGGTCGCGTCCCACTTCTTCGGGTTCCGCAACAAACCGCGCGTCTCGCTGGGAAGCTCAATTCCCGAGCGATCGCCAAAGCCAAAAGCGCGCATATAGTCGTAGAACTTCTGGTTCCCCAACTTCAACGCCATCTTCGCTGCGCCCACGTCGCTGGAGTGCTCAAGCGCATACTGCACAGTCACTCGGCCAAAGTGATCGGACTTGTCGTCATGCAGGGTGCGACCATACATCGTCATGGCCCCCCCCTGGCAGTCAACAATATCCGTGGGCTCTACTCCGGCTCCATCGAGTGCCGCTGCATAGGTTACGAGTTTGAAGGTCGAGCCTGGCTCATAGACATCGCTTACGGCAAGATTCTGCAGCACGCTGGCGTCGATGTGATGCCGGTCGTTGGGATTGAAGCGTGGCGAGATAGCCAAAGCAAGGATCTGCCCGGTATGCGGATCCTGAACCACAACCGTCCCATGCGCCGCCTTCATCTTCTCCATCTGGGCATCCAGCGCGCGCTCGGCGATGTATTGGATGTTCGCATCGATGGAGAGCACCAGGTTTTCACCGGGCATCGGCTGACTCTCTTCGCTACCCAGAACATGGCGCTTGGCATCGATCGCGGTCAGCACATGACCGGGCGTTCCATGCATCTCGTCGTCAAACTCACGCTCGAGCCCGCCCAACCCCGTGTCGTCGATACCGACATAACCCAGCACCTGCGCAGCGAGATCATTATTCGGATAGAAGCGTTTGAACTCTTTCTGGAAGTAGACGCCCTTCAGATTCATCTCACGAACACGCGTGGCGGTCTCGGCCGAAACGCGTCTTGCCACCCAGGCAAAGTTGCGCGAGGCATTGAAGCGCGCCAGCATCTGTTTCTCGGTAGTAAAACCGTCAAGTGGGTCGGAGTGAACAATCTTCGCGAGAAGGTCCGCAGTTGACGCGCGATTTTCTCCAAGCTCGCTGGGCACCGCATAGATGCTGTCGACCAGCACCGTCATCGCCAGCTCCTTCAGGTTGCGGTCGTAAAGCATACCGCGACGGGGAGCCACTTCAAAGGTCCGTTGCTGCTGACGGGCGGCCCGCTCCACAAACTCACCATGCCGCACCACCTGCAGCCAGACCAGACGCAGACTGACTGCCACCGTCCAGAACATGAAAAAAAGCGCCACGTGGGCAAACCGTATCCTCCGGATCGGAGCGGTTAAAGTCTGCCGTGGCGCTTGATTCATCTCAATCCTGTTCTGCTGAAACGCTGTTTCTCAACTGCCTTTCCCTACCGGGCCACAATCGCCGGAGCCGTTGCCTCTGCCCATACCGGCGCATTCGACAGGCTTGCATCAGGATGTACTACCTGGCCGGGTTGAGGTGCATCGAGACCAAGCTGCTTGGCCAGAGTATCGATCCTCTCGGGATCAGTAAGCTGTGCCTCAGCTAAACGAAACTGGCGGTTCTGCTCCCGCAGCTGCTCCACCTGCTGCTTCTGAGCCTCTACCTTGTAGCCGATCTCGATAGCCATGAAGTGCTGCCACACGTACACCATCACCAGCACAAAGAGCATGCTCATCACAGTGGCGAACTGGCGCATCTCGCGGCGACGCTCCGGATCATCGGCCTTCACCAGGCGCGTATTGTCAAGATGTTTGGCAAAGAAGACCTCAGGTGTGGGGCCGCGACGGGCTTTGCGCTGCGCTTCGAGCAGGGCGCGATTACGCTCTGCAATGGAGACGGTGCGGCGTTGCGGTCTTGCTGCCGCTGCTCCCATGATCTCGATCTGTTGTCCTGCCATCGCCGACGCTGCCATCGCGCACCTCTCAAAACTTCTTTCTTCGCCTCACACCTCAAAACGAAACCGGGCCGGGATCGTTGATAGAGGATGGGACTTTTTGCTACTGGTTGTCTTTCGCCTGAAAGCACGGTGGGACAACCCCGGCCCGATCACTTTTTTCCGTACCGCAAACCATTCAGAACCAAGCATTACCATCACAACTTCATTGCCGCCCGCAGCTTTGCACTTCTCGACCGCGGGTTTCTTCTTTCTTCTTCCTCACCGGCTGTTACCGGCTTCTTCGTCAAAACCTCGTATACCTCAGAACGCCCCGCCTCGCGGAATGCATCCTTAACCAACCGGTCCTCTAAAGAGTGGAAGCTGATGACAACCAGTCTTCCTTCCGGCTTCAGAAGAGAGGGTGCGCTTTCGAGCAGCTTCCCAATCTCTCCCAGTTCGTCGTTCACATAAATTCGGAGCGCCTGAAAGGTTCTCGTCGCCGGATGAATCTGGCCTCGCTCAGATCTGTTTATTGTTGGGGCCGCGGCCGATACCACTCTGGCAAGTTCTGCCGTCGTTGTAATCGGCCGGGCCCTCACAATTGCTCTGGCGATTCTCCGCGACCTCCTTTCCTCTCCGAATTCGTAAATCAGGTTGGCGAGTTCGTTTTCGTCTTCCTGATTTACCACCTGTTCGGCCGTCAACTCGCTGCGCGGATCCATCCGCATGTCCAGCGGCCCATCGGCCCGAAAACTAAATCCTCTGTGCGCCTCATCCAGTTGCAGACTGCTGACGCCGATATCTGCCAACAATCCATCCAGGCTTGCTGGTTCAATCTCGCTGGCCGCCGTGGAAAATGCCCTGGGAATCAACTTCACCTCCGGCATCTCGTTGCCCAGCTCCGCGCGAAGCTCTTCAAGCCTCGCCTTCGCCAGCTCCATCGCCTCGGGGTCGCGATCAAACGCGATCAGCTTTCCCTTTGGCCCAAGCCTCCTCGCAATCTCCGAAGAATGGCCTGCAAGACCGAGCGTGGCATCGGCGATTACTCCGCCAGGTCGCACATTCAGGTATTCGATTACCTCATCTAAAAGAACCGGCACATGTTGCGGTCTCATCATCACTTCCCGCCTTCTGTGCTGCCCCTAGGGGCCAACTTCGTTTTCCAGCAAGCTGAAAAATCAGCTTGCCGGACTTCCTATAAACCAAAATCTGCCAGCGCCGCCATATCGGTCTCGGTCATCGGCTGAGCCTCGAGCTCGGCCTTGAACGAGTCGTGGTTGACGACCTCTAGAAACGTTTGAGAGCCCAGAACAACGACGTCTCCCACAACCTTTGCCGACTCCCGCAGAATCTGCGGCAACAGCAATCTCCCCTGCGCGTCCATCTCTGCTACCTGGCCGTAATAGTTCGTCACGTCCAGAAACTTCTTCTTAGCCGGGTTCATGGAAGGGATCGCGGCCAGCTTCTCCTCGATCTTTTCCCACTCCTTTAGCGGGTAAACCTCCGCCCGCTTCCCGTCCTTGCTGGTGATGTAGAACTGGGGCCCGTACAGTTCGTCCACCCGGCGCTTGAACTCAGCCGGCAGCTTCAGCCGGCCTTTCTCGTCCACGCGGGTTGGGTGATTTCCCCTGAACATGACAACCTCGATACCTTTTTCTACTCAACCTTCGAAGCAGGAGGGCCGCGTGAGGTAGACTTTCTGCAAATCTTTGCTCATCCCAGTCCCTTTTACTCCACTTTTTACCACTTCCATCCACATAGTCCTCCAGTCAGAAGGTCATGTAAAGCATGGAATTTAGGAAAAAGAGCGGGATTCCCACAATGGGATGTGGATAACTCAGCGAATTGGGTTAGCTGACTAGATAACTACTACATATTGGGTTTACTAATCCGGTTCATGTCAAGAACGTTACTTGCGTAGCGCAAGATGGATTTGATAGGCGAAATAAAGGCGAAACCTCCTGAGAACCCTTCTTTAAATGGATTCACGTGACAGAACCCGGCTCTTCTCTCCGACCCTTTTCTTCTTCAAAAGCCAGACGAGATAGGCGAGGACCGCGAGATTGATCAGGAGGAGGCTCAACCGGTACCAGTTGGGGTGACGGCTCAGCTCGAAGAGCTCCCAGGGAAGGAAGGAGACGGTCAGGATCAGAGTGAGGTACTCTGCCCAGACCTTCTCGAGCATCAGACCGATGCCTTCTGTAAGAGCAAGCGCAGAGTATCCGAAGGTCCCCAAGCTGATCAGCTTCAGTCGATGATCGTCGATCAAGTCGACCTTTTCGAGGATCAGAGAGACGATCTTGCTTTCGGGATCGAACCGCAACTCTCGCGCCAGACGCATAATCTCGTCGCCGAGATCTTTGTGGAGCAGATGGATCGCGCCCATTCCCAGGAAGAAGAACAGGATAGCTTTTCCCAGCTTGAAGAGACCGATCATCAGCAGGCCGCGATCGCGGTGGTGATGCTCATTCGCGTTGGAGGTTTTCTCCATCGTCTCCGTCCATTCGCGATCCGTGCTGTATTGAGTCGGCATCCTGATTCTCAGTTGACGGGCTAACAAGCGAATTGTCAACGGAGCCAGAGAACCCGAACAAAACAAGATGGAAACATTGTGACTGGAGCGTTAATTCAAGCATCCTGCCATTATGAGTGCTTCGCCAGAACACGCTCCATCAGCCGGGTAAGATGCGGCCGTGCCTTCTCGAGCGCGGCTTCCGCAGTGATGCCATACTTCGCTCGCAGAGCTTCGACTTTGCCATGCTCGATAAAGCTATCGGGCCATCCGATCCGGACGACGGGAACATTGAGGTCCAGCTCGTTCAGTGTTTCCATCACAGCAGATCCGAAGCCTCCAGCGAGAACATGATCTTCCAACGTAATCAGCAGACCAGCACGTGAACCGAAGTCTGCAAGACAGCTGCGATCGACGGGCTTGGCGAAACGTGGGTCAATCAATGCTGCGGAGAACCCCTCGTGTTCAAGCATCTCCTTCAGGCGAGTGCCTTCGGAGAACATGGCTCCGAGCCCAAAGATCGCGACATCGACACGGCCCGGATCGTGGACGACTTCGGCTTTGCCGATCTCGATCGCAGCAGGCTTTTCTTTGATAGCAACTCCTGGCCCGATACCACGAGGGTAGCGAACAGCTGACGGACCGTCGTGCAACATGGCGGTATACATCATGTCCTGCAACTCATCTTCATCTTTGGGAACCATATGGATGAGGTTCGGGATACTGCGGAGATAGCTGATGTCGAAGAGCCCGTGGTGCGTGGGACCGTCGTCACCGCTGAGTCCACCGCGATCCATGCAGAAGACGACGGGGAGGTTTTGCAGGCATATGTCATGGACGATAGGATCGAAGGCTCGCTGCAGAAAAGTCGAGTAGATAGCGCAAAAGGGTTTGTAACCCTTGGTCGCCATGCCACCAGCGAAGATCACGGCGTGCTCTTCCGCGATTCCTACGTCGAAGTAGCGGGAAGGATGATGCGGGCGGAAGAGGTCCAGTGCGGTTCCGTTGGGCATGGCCGCAGTAATGGCGACAACCTTGTCGTTCATCCCGGCGAGCTTGGTCAGGCTTTCGGCGAAGATCTCTGAGTAGGTCTTCTGGCCCGCAGACTTGGTTTCTCCGGATTCGGGGTCGTAGGGTCCGAGGCCGTGGAACTTTTTCTGCTTCTCCAGAGCTGGCTGGAAGCCGCGGCCTTTCTGCGTGATGGCGTGAAGCACAACCGGCTTGTTCTGCTGCTTGAGGAACTTAAAGGTCTCGATTAGCAGCGGAAGATTGTGGCCGTCGATGGGGCCATAGTAGCTGAGGCCAAATTCCTCAAAGAGCATGCCCGGACCGATCAGTCCCTTGGCCGCTTCCTCAGCCTTACGAACGACGTGGCGCGCAGCTTTTCCTCCGAACCTCTCGATCAGTCCGGCCGCCTTGTCATGCAGATTGCTGAAGGTGGTATTGGCAGTGATCTTGTGGAAGTACTCGGCGATGGCTCCGACGTTCTTGTCGATGGACCAGGCGTTGTCGTTGAGCACAATAATCATGCGGCGCGTCTGCGCGGCAATATTATTCAGGGCCTCGAAGGAGATTCCGTTGGTAAAGGCGGCGTCCCCGGCAAGAGCGACGATGTGTTCTTTGCCGCCTGCGAGATCGCGCGCAACCGCCATCCCCAGAGCGGCGGAAAGCGCGGTTCCGGCGTGGCCTGCGCCGTAGCTGTCGTGTTCGCTTTCGGTGCGCAGCATAAAGCCGTTGAGTCCTTCAGGCTGGCGAATTGTATGGAAACGATCTTCGCGTCCGGTGAGCAGCTTATGGACATAGGCCTGGTGGCTGACGTCAAAAACGAAACTGTCAGCAGGGGTATCGAAGACATAGTGGAGCGCAATGGTCAACTCAACCACTCCAAGATTAGGGCCGATGTGCCCGCCCGTCTTGGCTATTGAGGTAATGAGGCGCTCACGAATCTCTTCCGCGAGCCGCTCCAGCTCAGGCATGGAGAGCTTCTTAACGTCTGCTGGAGATTTGATTCTGTTTAGTATCCCGTCCATCTGACTTCCTGAAAGATGCAAAATCCTAGTCTCTTAGAGTCGATCCTTGAGATTGGACGCTACTGACAGCCTGAGGACTCTTCGGTCTTCTTATGGCAGTTTCTGAGTATACGGCCTCGGACGTGGAAGCGGAATATTAGAGGCCCCCCTATCCTTTTTGCGCAAAGTATTCGATCCAGATACTTTAGGCTCGGACTTGCCACGCGCAGACTGTTTTGATCTCTTCGAGGAGCTCTTCCAACGCTACTTCCATTATAGAAGTTACAACAGGATGAGTTCGCAATGAATAAGTTTATTGTATTCAGTTACTTATTCGAGTTTAGGGCTTGACAGGTGTCGGAGGGCGGGTTTGTGAAGTGTGCTTTCAGAGAGATGAATACGGGGATTCTTCGCTCCGCTCAGAATGACGGTAGGCAGCAATGGCAGGATTTCACAGATGAGAAACGGCGATGGAATCCTCCACTCGCAGCCACTTTACAACGGCTGCGAGTGGAGGATCCCACCTTGAGAAAACAATGGTTTATTGAACGACACAACCGCAGATCCTTCGACTCCGAAAACCGCAGCCTGCTGCACTCAGGATGACATTAGTTTTTATGATGCTAACTTGCCTCTAAACCTGAGAATACGGCGCGGGAGAAAGGACAAGGCTGTCAACGTTGCTTACGATTGCTTCGAAGCTATAGCGAGGATCAGCGGAGAGCTTCTTCCAATCCGGATCGGCGCGGAAACGGTCCCATCCAGCGTTGAGGGCTTCGAGATCAGGAAAAGTAAGCATATAGGTCAGTTTGGGCAGATTGGGACCGATAAGCCCGTCACCAAAAAAGACCTGACCACATCCCGAACGACGGAAGAATTCGAATTCGCCGTGATGGAACATCTCGACCTTGCGGACGTGATCGGCAAGAGTGGGGCTTTCGTAGGTACGGAGCTGAAAGATGCGTTTTTCCTTTTTGGCAGCAGCGGCGGGTACAACAAGCTTTGGCCAACCCTCGAAAGATTTGAGCAACGTGCTTTCGATGCGCTCGAAGGAAGGCTCTTTTGCAGGGGCACTCCAGAAGGGTTCGGCCGCTTTGAGAAACTCACTATCTTTGGCGAGCAGGAGATCGACGTCGACAAGAGTTTCAAGATTTGTGCCAGGAATAAGCAGATAGATGGTAGGTGTCTGAGGACCGAACTCTACGCGAAAGGCGCCGATGGGAGAGAGGCCAAGGCGATTGAGCGCAGGAATCAGTGCCGAGGAGAAGAACTGGTCGGCCAGGCGCGTCTGGGGGCCGCTACGCAGCATGTATTTACGAAACTGGTAATACTCTCGTGGGGAGTTAGAGGTTTGTGCAGTCGCAGCCGTGGTAGTGAGGGACGCAGCCGTGGTAGCGAGCGCAGCTTTGAGAAAGTTTCTTCTTCGCACAGGTTCTCCTTGGATTTACGTTCAGGTTTGCCAGTTTAATCTATGAGCGTTAAACGGTTTAGAAGAAAATAAGGAATTCTTTGTCGCTCCACTTGGAAGATGGACGAGGCTGTTGCGCTAACGACTAGAAGCTCCGGATTTGGCCGCAAACCACTTGTTGAAGGGGATAGAGAAGGCGAAGAGCTCCTTTCCTGCGGCAGTGTGGATCATCTTGACATAGATCTCGGCACCTTTGAGGGGCGGATCGTCGAGACCCTTGACATCGTAGAAGAGGTAACCGCCCACGGTGGAATGGGGGGCGACGGTTGTGGAAGGAAAGCCAAAGTCCTGATCGTCCTGGGTGATCTTTTTGTCGACGGGTGGGTGGTGGATGGTGAGCGGAATGAGAGGAACTTTGGTTCCCTTGGCTTCTTTGGTGGAGAAGAGGCGGCGGTTGATGTCGTCGAGAGTGGCAGCGGGAAGCTTGTCGTTATTGGCGGAGATGAACTGCATCCGCACCTCCTCAAGGTTGAGAGCGGCATCGCTGTCGTTGGTGATGATGACCCGGACTGGTATGAGAGAGTGACGGATGTAAGGAAGCCGGAAAAAGTCGCAGTCGCGAGGTTCGGTGCAGGGGTCGATCGCGACGGTGACGTGCTCCTGAGGGTGGGCGTCGTAGGCAGGATATTCGCGCGCGGGCCGCACGGGAGGAGCTTTTTTGCTACCGGCATGAGCTGCTGCCAGAGGGAAAACCATGACGGCCAGGAACGCTAGTGACCTTCGTAACGTACGGAAAAAGTAGGACTTCATAGGCAAGTTGATTATCATCTTCGCTGATACACCCGGTAAAGCAAGGGAGAGCCTTTCGGTTGATTCTGGCGATTTATAGCGCGCTGCTGGCGCTCGTTCTGATTTTGGGCGCTCCATGGTGGCTGCTGCGGATGGCAACCAGTGGACGGTATCGCGCAGGGCTGGCTGGGCGCCTGGGAAGGATTCCTGACGAACTGAGGAGCGCTGTCGCGGGGCGTAGAACGATCTGGCTGCACGCGGTCTCTGTGGGCGAAGTGGTGGCTGCAACCGAGTTGATACGGGAGATGCGCAAGGCGCTTCCGGGTTGGGTGATTGCTGTCTCCACTACCACAGAGACGGGGCAGAAGCTGGCGCGTGAGCGGCTGGGCGGGGAGTCGCCGGTGTTCTATCTGCCTCTGGACTTCGCTGTGTTGGTACGGAGGTATTTGAAGACGCTGGGCCCTGAGCTTCTGGTTCTGATGGAGAGCGAGTTGTGGCCGAATTTGATGCAGGAGTGCGCAAACGAGGGGATTCCTATTGCAGTGATCAATGCGCGTGTATCGGACCGGTCGTTTCCTCGATATCGGCGATTGAGAGCGCTATGGAAACCGCTTCTGAAACACGTCTCATTGTTCTTAGCGCAGAGTGAGGAGACAGCGACACGGCTGGTGGAGATAGGGGCTCCGGAAGAACGGGTTCGCACAAGCGGGAACCTGAAGTACGACATCAAGGCCGCGGGTGAGAGCGCGATGACGGCCTTGCTGCGAGAGAAGATTCCTGCTGGAGCGAAGGTCCTGGTCGCAGGGAGCACATTGGATGGCGAAGAGAAGATGCTGCTGGAGGCATGGACGAAGGTGCTAGAGGTGACACCGGAGGCGGTGTTGATTCTGGCTCCGCGGCGGACGGAACGGTTCGATATTGTTGCGGGACTGGTAGAAGCGGCCGGATTTGATGTCGTCCGCGCAAGCAAGTTGCAGCCAGGAGAAGTTTCACTGGGTCAGGAGGGAGTGATTTTGCTGGATACGATTGGAGATCTGGCATCGGTGTACTCCTTGGGAACAGCGGCGTTTGTGGGGGGCAGCCTGGTGCCGATGGGAGGACACAATCCGTTGGAGCCTGCACGTTTTGGAGTTCCCATAATTATGGGAGAATCGTGGGAGAACTTTCGCGAGATTGTTGTGTCGATGCAGGCCGCGAAAGCGGTTCGTATCGTTGCAGCACCGGATTTAGCGAATGCAGTCACCGATCTGCTGATGAACGAGAATGGCGCGAAAGAGATGGGTCAGCGGGGCCAGGCAGTATTTACAGCACAGGCAGGAGCGACGAGACGAACTCTGGACGCTCTTGTGGGCCTATTGGGCCGATTGCATAGAGGCTAGACGATGAATGCACGGAGAAGCTGGCTGATTCCGTTGTCGCCGCTGTACGGCGCAATCGTGACCATAAAGCGCAGGATGTATCGCTGGGGATGGCTGAAGCGAAACCGGCTGTCTTCGCCGGTGATCAGCATCGGAAGTGTCTCGGCGGGTGGAGCGGGTAAAACTCCGATGGTGGCGATGCTGGCGGGGATTCTGCGGCGTCGAGGCTATGGTGTGAGTATCCTGACACGCGGATATGGACGCGCTTCGAACCTGGTGGAACGAGTCGAGCCGTTCGATGATCCGGCATGGCATGGAGATGAACCTGTGCTGCTGGCGCAGCGTACGGGCGTTCCCGTATTTGCTGGAGTCGAACGTTATCGCGCGGGACTTCTCGCGGAACAGGAGTGGCGCGGCGACAGAATTGGAGTCCACCTGCTGGATGATGGGTTTCAACACCTGAGACTGTCGCGCAATATCGATATCGTGCTGCTTACGGTGGACGATCTCAACGATGTGTTACTGCCGGCAGGAAATCTTCGTGAACCGCTGACAGCAGTCAGCGAAGCGGACGTTGTTGTCGTTCGCGAAGACGAAGCTGCGCAATTGAAACAGGCTCTCGAAGATTTGCAGGATCGAGGGAATGGATTCGCTGTCTGGACGATTCGCAGAACTTTAAGCCTGGCAGAAAAGGAAAGCACGCTGCCGACGCTGCCGCTGGCGTTCTGTGGGATTGCACGGCCGGAGAACTTCAGCCAGATGCTAAAGAGCTCGCGGTATGAAGCGCTGGATACGGTTGTTTTCCCGGATCACTATCGCTACCAGGAGCGCGATATATCGAGGCTGTTGGAGGAAGCTCGGCAAAAGGGAGCCAACGGTTTTGTAACCACCGAAAAAGATGCCGTGAAGCTTACTGCTCCGATGCTTCAGCGCCTGGAAGCAGTAGGACCGGTGATCCTAGCCCGTTTGCAAGTCGAACTGATCAACGAAAAGGAATCAATGGCACAACTGATCAGCATGGTTTCGGAACTGGACCGCAGAAAAGCACCGGAACGGTCATGAGAGAATGAGCGCTTGGCAAACCGGAACGACATGCAAGGAGAGCCACGACGCGTACTGATCGTGCGGATCGGTGCGATGGGCGATATTCTGCACACGATGCCCGCAGTGGCAGCGCTTCGCGAACGACATCCAGCATGGGAGATTGGGTGGGTGGTAGAATCTCGCTGGCTTCCGTTGCTGGAGGCTGCGGAGTTGGCTTCGGGAAGGCCGCTGGTGGACAGGACAATCCTGGCTGCAACGCGAGAGTGGAAGCGGCGGCCAGTCTCCATGGAGACAATCAAGGCAATTGCCACGTTACGCGGGGAGATGCTTGCAGAAGGATTTGACCTGTGTGTCGATATGCAGGGGTCGATCCGATCGGCAGTGATCGGGCGGATGTCCCGAGCTGGGAATTTAGTCGGTCCTGAGGACCCGAAGGAACGGCCTGCACGGTGGCTATATGGCAAACGCATCGAGTCGAGAATGCCCCACGTAATCGAGCAGGGATGCGAGTTACTTGGCGGAGCTGTGGGGGAGAAACTGCAACCAGCTCAGGTAAGGTTTGCTGTCTCCGAACAAGCGGCACGGGCGTGTGATGCGGTTTTGTCGAAGTCCCTTGCTGATGCAAAGGACGGGTTTGCGCTACTGGCTCCAACGGCAGGATGGGGAGCAAAGCAGTGGCCAGCAGAGAGGTTTGGGGCGGTCGCAGCGGAGTTGGGGAGACGCGGAATTCGGTCGATCGTCAATGCATCGAGAGAAGGCGATGTAGTCGCGCAAAAGGTAGTGGGAACAAGTGAAGGATATGCAACGGCGGTGGCGGGGAACCTTCCGCAGCTGATTGAACTGACGCGGCGAGCAAGTGTGGTGATTGCTGGAGATACAGGGCCACTCCATCTGGCTGCCGCGCTGGAACGTTCCGTTGTGGCGTTGTTTGGGCCGACAGACCCTGCGCGGAATGGTCCATATGGAACACAGGCACGTGTGCTGCGCCATGGAGGCGAGCGTCGCGATCACAGAAGACTGAACGAACCGGAGGCTGGACTACTAGCGATTACGGTGGAGGAGGTTGTGGAAGCGGCAATGGGATTACTCGATGGTTTTGACGAGATGGCCCTCTAGGGTTCGCGTCTAGCGCGAATGCCCCACCTTAGTCTCGCTACGCGAGCCGAAGATAGGGCACCCAATTTATGGTTGCTAAGGTAAGGTAGACGAGTGAGTGAACGAACGAGTTGGCAGCGCATTGCGCAACGTATCCGGGTGCCTTTGGGATTTGTATTCGCAGTGGCATTTCTGTGGCTGGCGCGGCCGACGTGGAAATTGATGGCTTTGAGCCTGTTGCTGGTGGTTCCAGGGGTGTGGTTGCGGGGCTATGCCGCCGGATATGTGAAGAAGAACGCAGAACTGACTCAGACCGGCCCATATGCCTATACGCGGAATCCGCTGTACCTGGGTTCGATGATGATTGCTTTCGGCTTTGCGTGGGCGTCGGGGAGCTGGGTGATTTTTGTGGCGCTTGCGGCGGGGTTCCTGGGGATCTATCTGCCGACGATTCGCTCGGAGGAGGAGTATCTGCGCTCTCATTTTGCCGGATTTGAGGAATATGCCCGCCAAGTGCCGCGACTACTTCCCCGGCTGACTGCGGCAAAGAACGACCTTCCGGCGGGAAGATTTTCGCGGGAGAGATACCTGCATCACCGCGAGTACAATGCCCTTATGGGTGCTGCAGCTCTTTATGCCGTGCTGGCAGCCCGTCTTCTGCTGCTAAGGTAGGTGAAGATCGCCGGAGAGCGATTCTCAGAGGTTTAGAAACTCTTTAAGTGATGGCAGTGAACGAGTTTTATGGCGGTTCGAATACCCCATCCATTCCAATCCCGGTGAGTTAGCTCTGTCGAAACGTTCCACGATCTTTTTTCTCCCTGTCCTGTTCTGGCTGGCGTGCACGGTTTGTACGGCACAGTCGCTGACGCAGCGTCTCTTCCCTTCTCCGCCGCAGACGGGACCGATTCCCACGCTGGAACCTCCTCCTGCCGGGTACGTCTTTCCTACAAAACAGACCCTGACTTACTCGGTGGACTGGCGAGTATTTACGGCAGCAGTGGCTGTCATCCAGACAGAACTACAGGGCACCACCCAGAAGATTTCGGCCACGGCGGATACTGTCGGTGGAGTGACGATGCTCTTCCCAGTTGTGGATAAGTTTCAATCGTCTTTCGATACAAAAACGGGTTGCTCAGGCGGTTTTTCGAAGCAGACGTTGGAAGGCCGAAGAAAGATTTCCAGTGATCTGAGCTTCAATTACAACCAAGGAAAACAGTCGCTGGTGGAGCGCAATCTGGTAAAGGGAACGACGAAACAGCTTTCGGCCTCCATTCCTGCCTGCGTCACAGATTCCCTGTCTGCGATCTTTTATGTGGGCTCGCATCCGCTGGTTGTCGGACAGGACTTCCGGTTTCCGCTGGCAGACTCCATGCGAACGGTCACTGTAACGATGAAGGTTGAGGCCAAAGAGGAGATTAAAACTCCTGCCGGGACGTTCCAGACGATACGGGTTCAACCGACCGCTGATGAAGGTATTGTGAAGAACCGCGGCAAGATTTGGATCTGGTACACGGACGATGCCCGTCATATTCCGGTGCAGGTACGGGCCAGCCTGTTCTGGGGCACGATTACGGCGCGACTCCAGTCTTACGAGACAAAGTGAGGGATGGAATGAACGAACTAACGGCAGCAGGATTCGATCCCGAACAGTATGTAGCCGTAGCACGTTTTGAGGACCCCATCGAAGCGCAAATGGCTAAAGGGATGCTAGAGGCCGCCGGTCTGGAGTGTTTTCTGCACGGCGAGAGCGCGAACCAGCTGCTTGGGGCAGCATTTCGGGCGCGATTGATGGTACATCGAAGAGATGAAGACGTAGCGCGGGAGCTGCTACCAGCTCCGGAGGTTTATGATCCCAGCGCTGCGGAGGATGGAGAATGACGATTTCCACAAATGCTACACGTCCGCGGGCAGTGCTTTGCCTGTCGGGCGGGATGGACTCGACCGTATGCGCGGCACTGGCGGCACGGGACTACGAGGTCTATTCCCTGCACTTCAGCTACGGACAGAGAACCGAGACGAAGGAGCTTGTCTCTGCAACTGAGATTGCGCGGCTTACCGGAGCGAAGGAGTTTCTGCCACTCAAGATGGATCTGTTCCGCAGGATCGGAGGCTCAGCCCTGACGGACAGCTCGATCGCGGTTCCGGATGCTCCGGCGGAAGAGACGGAGATCGGAGCGGAGATCCCGGTCACTTATGTCCCGTTCAGAAATGCGCATTTTCTCTCAGCAGCCGTGAGCTGGTCTGAGGTCGTGGGAGCGAAAAAAATCTTTATTGGAGCGGTGGAACAGGACAGCTCCGGTTATCCGGATTGCAGGCCCGCTTATTATGACGCCTTCAATGAACTGATCCGGCGCGGCACAAAAGAGGGCGATATTCGGGTCGAGACCCCTTTGATTGCAATGAGAAAGAGCGAGATTGTGCGGCTGGGAGTTGAACTCGATGCACCGTTCCATGTAAGTTGGTCATGCTATTCCGGTGAACGGGAGGCATGTGGCGTCTGCGAGAGCTGTGTTCTGCGTCTGCGGGCGTTTCGTGAGGCCGGAGCTGTAGATCCCATACCCTATGCCAGCCCAAAAACAGCATCCAATCGGTAACATAGTGTTGCAGGATTGAGAACCAGCCACGGCCGGCCATTGGCGGGTCAGATGAGAACTGAAACCAGGAGAACGAAACTCATGAATCGTATCGGAAGAAAATGGAGCGTAGGTCTGGGGGCCTGCCTGGCGCTCGTGCTCGCGCTCGTAGCGCAGAACGGACGGGCACAACAACCTGCTCCTGCCAGTGTGCATGGTCACGTCAACAATGCCATCGGCGCTCCCGTCGTGAAGGGCGAGGTTAAGCTGACCCAGGACCGCTCCTCGGATGAGAAGAGCCGTAAATATACGAATACGTTTGAGATTGATGCATCCGGTAACTTCAAGGGGACAGGAATCGCTCCGGGAAATTACCTTGCGATCGTTTTTCAGGAAGGCAAGAGTGTCGATTACCTGGACAATGTGAACTTCGCCGCAGGCGAAGACCACTTGTTGAACTTCGACATGACTCGCAAAGAGTACCTCGACAAGATGACTCCGGAAGAGCGCAAACAGCTGGAGGAGTTCAAGAAAAAGAACTCTGAAGTTACGCAGGCCAACGCGAAGATTGCAAACCTGAACGCAATGCTGACCCAGGCACGTGCAGACACGAAAGCCGGGAACTTCGATGCCGCCATCAGCGCTATGGAGCAAGCCACCTCGCAGAAGCCGGATGAAGGCATTCTGTGGGTAGCACTGGGTGACGCTCAACTGGGTTCGGCAGATGCAACAGCGAAGGCAGCAAAGGCTGCGGGTAAGCCCGTCGATCAGACGATCCAGACGAAGTACACCGATGCTGCTGCTTCTTACAAGAAGGCCATTGACGCCAATGCCGCCTCGAAGAAGCCCAACGTGGAGACAACCGCTGCGGCCTATAACCAGATGGGACAGGCCCTGGCGAAGAGTGGCGATGGTAAGGGGGCTTCAGACGCTTATGAGCAGGCAGCGAAGGCTCTTCCGGCCAACGCAGGCATGTACTACTACAACGAAGCTGCGACCCTGTACAACGCAGGCAAGCTGGACGAAGCCGCTGTGGCCGCTGACAAGGCCATCGCTGCCGATCCGAAGCGGGCCGATGCGTATTACATCAAGGGGCAGGCCTTGATCCCCAAGGCAACGGTTGATCCGAAGACGCAGAAGATCGTCGCTCCCCCAGGATGCGTCGAGGCCTATCAGGAGTACATCGAGCTGGCTTCTCCGAATGAGCAGGCTCGCGTCGAAGAGGTGAAGGGCATTCTGTCGGGCATTGGAGCAGAAATCAAGTCGAGCTACAAGGCCGGTAAGGGCGGTAAGAGGTAAGCTGTTCAATTACTCCTCAGAAGGCCTCGGCGTTGCCGGGGCCTTCTTCATTTGGCCCGATAGAAGGAGAATGGATGAAATTAGCCAGTGTGCGTGGAGGCGAGAGTGAACGTCTCGTGAGCTTCGATGATGCTTTAAGGATTGTCCTGGCCGAGGCGGCACATGTTGGACAACAACCGACCGAAACGGTATCGCTTGGCGATTCCCTGGGAAGAATGCTGGCAGTTTCTGTTGTTGCAGATCGGGACCATCCGCCCTTTGATCGCTCAACCCGCGATGGGTTTGCAGTCCGGGTAACGGATGTGATGGCACAAAGATGGCTTTCCGTCGTGGGGCAGGTTCAGGCGGGGCGACAATGGGAAGGTTCTCCGTTGGCTGTAGGCCAGGCGATTGAGGTCATGACTGGAGCACCGGTTCCTCCAGGCGCAGATGCCGTGGTGATGCTGGAACATGTGGAGCGAAATGACTCTGCGATTCGCCTGCACAAGGATCGCAGACTGGCGGCTGGAGAAAACATCGTCCCCTGCGGAAGCGAAGCTCACGCCGGCAACGAAGTCCTGGCGGCTGGAACCGAGATGGACGCTGCAACGATTGCCTTGGCCGCAGCATGTGGAGCAGCGAAAGTGGTGGTATTTGTGCGACCCACCGTCGCGATTATCGCTACGGGTGATGAACTGGTGGACATTGAAGAAACTCCGGGACCTGAGCAGATTCGGAATTCGAACAGCTATGGGCTGGCTGCGTTGGTGGAGAGAGCGGGGGGCAAAGCTGTTCGCGAACCGATCGCACAGGACCGACAGGAGGTGATCGAAGAGAGGATCCGAGGGGCAAGGACGGCAAACTTACTTTTACTCAGCGGTGGCGTTTCGATGGGGGAGTATGACCTAGTCGAGCCGGTGTTGCAATCTCTTGGCGCGGAGTTTTTCTTTACGGGCGTGAAGATGCAGCCGGGCAAGCCAGCGGTGTTTGGGCGATTGCCTGAACGGGAGGGAATGCATGCGATGTACTTCTTCGGGCTGCCGGGCAATCCTGTTTCAACTCAGGTCACTTTTGCTTGCTTTGTCGAGCCGCTTCTGCGGGCGATGCGAGGAGCTCCAGTAGAAGGGCCGCGTTTTATACAGGCTACTTTGAGCGAAGAAATTCCAGGGAAACCCGGCCTGACGAGAGTTTTACCAGCTCGGCTTACGTCGACCCGGCAACGTCCTGAGGTGAAGCTGGTGGTCTGGCAGGGATCCGGCGATATGGCGGCGAATGCGCGAGCCAACTGCTATGCCGTTCTGCCGGAAGGTACCACAGGGTTTAGGGCAGATGATGTGGTCACGGTTCTTTTGCGATGATTGCCTGAAGATCAGCCTAAAGTAGAGGCAGGAATTCTGTTTGATGCTGGGAGGCATTTCCGATTGACGAAGTTATCGCACTATGACGATCAGGGGCAGGCCCACATGGTCGATGTGAGCGCGAAGCCTGCAACGAAGCGCGAGGCGAAGGCCAGGGCATTTGTCGAACTCTCGCCAGAGGCGCTTGCTGCACTGCCAAAGAACCCGAAGGGAAATCCGCTGGAAGTCGCGCGATTTGCTGGAATCCAGGCAGCTAAACAGACTTCAACTTTGATTCCGATGTGCCATCCGCTGGCGCTGAGTTTTATTGATGTGGAGACTCATATCCTCGAGGGAGGAGTTTCTGTGGGGGCCACCGCCGCAACAGTTGCAGGAACGGGCGTCGAGATGGAGGCGATGGTGGCAGCCTCTGTTGCAGCGCTTACGATCTACGACATGACCAAAGCGCTCGACAAAGGAATCCGTATCCGTGAGATAGAACTGGTAAGCAAGAGTGGCGGAAAGAGCGGAGAGTGGCGCCGCCCCTGATTCAAATGGCAGTCGCCAGGTTAACTGCGAAGAGCTGCTGCTCATCTTTCCATGTACGATCCAGCGCGAAGCCTGCGGACTGCAACAGGCGTTGAGTGCGTTCTGGAGTGAACTTGTAGCTGTTCTCCGTGTGAATGCTTTCTCCTCGTGCAAACCCCAGCGTGAACGAGGGGCCAGAAGAGTTGGCAGGGATGTGGATCTGTTGCGCACGACTTGATACGAGGTGCATTTCGATACGGGATTCAGAGGCGTTCCAGCGCGCCTGATGCTCAAAAGTTTCGGAATGAAAGTTAGCACCCAGCTCGCGATTGAGGCGAGCGAGAACATTGCGGTTGAAGGCAGCGGTTACTCCTGAAGCGTCATCATAGGCGGCAATAAGGTCCGCAATGCTCTTGAAGTTTCCTGGGACAAGATCTGTACCGAGCAAAAGCTTGTCTCCGGGCAATAGCTGGGAACGGAGATTCCAGAGAACATCGCGTGCCTGTTCAGGAGAGAAGTTGCCGATGCTCGAACCAATATAAAGGGCGAGCGTACGAGTGTTTGGCAAGCGGTTCAGAGGAAGCGGCTGAGTTGTGTAATCGGCGACCTGACATCGCACTGTAACGCCAGGGATCTGGCCACGGATATTCTCTGTGGCCTCTGCAAGCGCTGTCTCTGAAACATCGACCGGTTGATAAACTACCGTCTTCTGTCGTCGGACGGCGGCCCGAAGAAGAATCCCAGTCTTGGTTGCAGTACCAGCACCCAACTCGATAAGGGTCAAGATGGGAGCGGGATCGCTCCCCGTAGGCTCCGATGCCAATGCAATCATCTCGTCCGCATATGCGTGGAAGATACCTCGTTCGGTACGGGTTAGGTAGTACTCGGGCAGTTCGGTAATCTGTTCGAAGAGACGGGAACCGTTTTCGTCGTAGAAGAGCCAGGGAGAGAGTGTCTTTGGAGCGCTCAAGAGGCCGGAACGCGCCTCAGCAGCGACAGCATCGATGGGGGACAGGGTACAAAGAGAAGTGCTGAGAGAGAGCGGATCAGTAGCCGCGGGCAGCATAGGCACTGTACGGATGTCTCCTTTTTGGCATGGGCGGCCTTCAAACCGCACAGCCATTGGATGCAGGTTTTCGCCCTTCAGAACGAAAAATCGGTAATGCTGCTGACGAGACGGTGTCAGTAGGCCTCTGCCGGCTGAAGGGCTGTCCATGAATTTTCCGCCAGATTGATGGAATATGCATGATGGTTTGAGAGATTTACCCCGACCGCATACGGGTGTTCGAGGCCGGAATAGGTCTTGCGAACATGGTTGGTTCGGGTATCGATGGCCGTGATGGAGTTCTGTTGCGGACTAGCCACGTAGAGGAGGCCAACTTCTTCGTCCAAAGTGAGTGCTTGTGGGTGAGGAGAGACTGGGATGGTGGCGAGCTTGCGATTTTCGCCAAAGACCGAAACGGTTCCATCTGCATAGTTTGCTACATAGAGATGCCCTGTCTTTTTGCTTTGTACGATCGCACAGGGCATGTTTCCGGTGGTGAAGTTCTGAATGGAATGCGTGGCAAGGTCGATTGTAGCCAGGCTCTTACCTTGAACGTGCGAGATATAGAGAGTCTGCTTATCGAGTACCGCTCCCCAGAGATGCATGGCGCCGGCCGAGAGCTTTGTCATGACGCCTGTATCGGGATTGAGTTCTGTAACCGTATCGCTTTCGTATCCGAAGAGATAAACATGCTGACGATCCCCCACAAGGATGACGTCCGCTGAACCTGTGGGCAGATTTTTCGCGGCATTTGTCTTTCCATCCACGACGGTCAGCATGTTGCTAAAGGTATTGGAGACGTAAACCCTATTGGAGGACACATCGACAGCAATGGCATACGGTCGCGCCGCTGTAGGAACGGTAGCGACAACGGCATCTTTGTGGGTATCAATGACAGAAACATTGCGGCTTCCGGAGTTGACGACGTAAAGCATGCCGGTCGTGGGATTGAGAGCAAGTGCAATAGGGGCAGAGCCGACAGGAATTACTTGCGACGAATCGCTGGAAGAGATTGCGACGATTTGATTATGGATCTGGTCCACAAGATAGAGCTTCTGGTTGTCTTCGTTATACATCGCTGCATCGCGGTTGATGAGCGCCGTTTGTGGAGGGGCTTGGGCGTGTAAGGCCGGTAGAAATACAACGGAAAATACAAAATTGAGAAAGAAAAGTCCGGCGCGCATCCTGACCTCTAAAGTCTTGATAAAGCTTTTTGCGTATAGCTTATCTACAATGAGATGAAATTTTACAGGGCAGACTTCAGGAACAGTCAATGAGACGAGTTTTACAGCTTGCTGCGCTAGCAGCATTGAGCATCACAGCATTCGCACAGTCGCCAAAATTTCGCGTACTCGCCTTTTACTCCGATACGGTCGAGCACGATCATGTTGAATTCGCCCACCAGGCGATCCGGTTCTACGAGGGCGCTGCGAAACATGATGGATTTGAATTCACCCCAACGAACGATTGGAATGATTTAAATCAAAAGAAGCTGGCCGACTATCAGATCGTTTTGTGGCTGGATGATTTCCCCCATACTCCGCAACAGCGAGCAGCGTTTGAGCAATATATGGAAAACGGAGGCGGATGGCTGGGCTTCCATATTGCCGCCTATAACGACAAGAACACGCAATGGCCGTGGTTCGTTCGCTTTCTTGGAGGGGGCGTCTTTTACGGGAATAACTGGCCGCCGTTGCCGGCAACCCTCACAGTCGATCACCCTGAACATCCGGTAACGCGACATCTGCCTGCCAATTTTCTATCTCCCGCGAACGAGTGGTACATCTGGAAGCCATCTCCACGTGAGAACAAGGACGTAAAGGTGCTGCTAACTTTGGCATCTTCCAACTATCCGTTGGGGATGAAGGATATTCTTCGTGGCGGCGATCTTCCAGTGATGTGGACGAACACGCGTTATCGCATGCTTTATATGAATATGGGTCATGGCGACAAAATCTTCACCAGCGATATTCAGAATCGAATGATGGAAGATGCGATTGTGTGGATTGGACAGACGAAGAACGCTATCCGAAACGCATCGCTGGAGAAATAGTTCTTCCCTTTGCTATCTACTTCGCGAGGTCTCGCGCCAGTCTGACTCCAGAGAACTGCCAACGCGTAGCAGGCGCGAAGAAGTTGCGGTAGGTCGCACGGATGTGAGTTGCCGGCGTAACGCAGGAACCACCACGAAGGACCATCTGCGAGCTCATGAACTTTCCGTTATATTCGCCGAGCGCGCCAGGGAGAGAAGCGTAGCCGGGGTAGCCCGTGTAGGGACTGGCCGTCCACTCCCATGTATCTCCGAAGATCTGCTGCAATCCAGGAAGATGACTGGCCACCGTGGGATGAAGGTGTCCGGTTTCGAGCAGATTGGCATAAGCCGATTGCGCATTCGATGGAGTGGAAAGAGGAGCGATCGGGAGTTGTGGTTGCGATGGGGAGTTGTTTGTCAGCGCTTGAAGTTGCGACGCTGCATACTCCCACTCGAACTCCGTGGGAAGGCGATGACCCACCCAACGTGCATAAGCGTCAGCCTCAAAGAAGCTGAGGTGACAGACAGGAGTCTCAGAGAGGTCTTCGAGAGGAATGAGCCCGTGAAGTGTATAGATCGACCAGCCGGACTTCGTCTCGGAATCGCGCTGCCAGTAGAGAGGCGCCTGCCATCCTTCAGAGCGAATGGTCGTCCATCCCTCGGAAAGCCAAAGCTCAGGCCTCTGATAGCCGTTCTGATCGATAAAGGCGAGATATTCCGCGCAGGTTACAGGGCGAGTCGCAAGACGGAAAGGAGCAATGTAGACAGGATGGCGCGGCGCCTCATTGTCAAAGGCAAAAGCGTCTGTTGTTGAAGGATCAGGCGTGAAGCCTATCTCTGTAAGACCTGGCGCGAACTCGACCCAGTCGAGTGGAGGAGCAATGGCGGCAGCAGGTATTGGTTCGACAGGATTGATATACGCAGGATGAAGAGGATTGGTGAAGAGAGCGTGCTTGATGTCGGTTGCAATTAACTCCTGGTGCTGTTGTTCGTGCTCGATCCCCAGCCCGATACGACGCGCGGCTTCGTCCTCTGCTGGACATTGCAGCAGGCGTTCAATTGCTGTATCCACATGCGTACGGTAAGCGAGAATGAGATCCACAGGTGGCCGGGAAAAAGAGGAGCGCAACTTCTTTTCAGGCATCTCTCCGAGTGAATTGTAGTAGCTGTTGAAGAGCCAGCGGAAGTCCGGATGAAAGGGGGTATAACCGGCAAGAAACTCCGAGAGGACAAAGGTTTCAAAAAACCAACTGGTGTGGGCAAGATGCCACTTCACAGGACTCGCTTCCGGACAGGACTGCACCATCATGTCTTCCGGCGAGAGCGGTCGACAGAGAGCAAGCGTCGCGCTTCGAACCGCTTTAAAGCGGGCAAGAAGTGCGAGGGCGGCATTTTCGATAGAAGCAGGCATACGATTATCCTTTCGCCGTTTGTTCTATGGGATGGGATTGGTATCGGTTTTGTTGCTTTTTCTCTTCCGCACCTATTACGCGTACTGATTCAGCAAGCGGGCCAACAGATAGGCTGCCGCCGCCGCGCATCCTCCAATCAATACGGTTTGGATTGCACTGCGAAGCCAGCCTGTTCCGACGATTCTCCCCTTCAGTGCGCCAAAGATAGCCAGAGCTACCAGCGTAATCACAACAGAAAATTGCAGTGCCAGGCTATTTTCAGCGATAAGCATATAAGGCATGAGCGGAATGAGCCCACCTGCGATGTAGGAGAAGGCAATCGTGAGAGCGGAACGGTAGGCACGGCCAGGCGGAGGTTCGTCAAGCCCAAGTTCAAAACGCATCATAAACTCGACCCATGCTGCCGGATTTTGCCTAAGGGCTTCCAGTACAGGAGCAGCATTGGCACGAGGAACGGAGTATTGCTCAAAGATCTCGTAGATTTCCTCTTCCTCGTCGTGAGTCATCTCAATAACCTCACGCTGTTCTCTCTCCTTCTCAGAGGCATAGTGCTCGGCATCTCCGCGAGCAGCCAGATATCCGCCAAGACCCATTGCGATTGATCCGGCAACGATCTCGGCCAGACCAGCTAAAACAACAATTCTCGAAGAAGCCACCGCACCTGAAAGCCCTGCAGCAAGAGCAAAGGGCACAGTGAGGCCGTCTGAGAGGCCGATCACAATATCGCGCACCATTGCACCAGACTCGAAGTGCTTTTCTTCGTGAACCTGCCCGTTTTCAAGAGAGGGAGTTTGACGAGAAGAAACAGGAGTATTTGGGCGAACCGGTTCAGACATGCAGCTAGTGTAGACCGAAGGGTCCGTGGGGATATTCAGGTAGGAATTTTGTTTGCTTATACCAGCGTCTTTCCAGCTAAATACACGTCTGTATGAGCACAGGTTTCTGGAACGCTAAGGAAGACCGATGAGAACGAGATGGATGGGGTATATTTTAGCGGCTGCGATTGCCGTTTCTGGAGCGGAAAAGATAAGGGCGCAGGAAGGGAGCGGCGCGCCTGCCTTTGCGCGTGGCCCCATGGTTCGGGGAACGGTAACCGCCGTTACGGCTGATCACTTTTCGATCAAAACAGACGAGGGAAATACCTATGAGATTGCAGTTACTCCAAATACCCGCCTGATGAAAGATCGCCAACCCGTAAAGATGACCGATGTCAAAGTGGGTGACGGCGTTGGAGCCATGGGCGAACTAGACGCTTCCAAAAAGACGCTACATGCCCTGTTTGTTGCAGTCATGGATGCCGAGCAAGTCAAGAAAATGCGCGAGGGATTAGGCAAGATCTACATCACCGGCAAGGTAACGGCAATCGATGATGTGAAACTCACAATCATGAGGCCTGATCACGTAAGCCAGACGATTGAAGTTGATGAAACGACTTCGTTCCGCAAAGCCGGACGACGCCGCGGTGGAATGGCTTCCCCCGACGGCGGCGCAAATCCAACTGAAGCCTCTGGCAACAACGAGATCGTAACGCTTGCAGATGTAAAAGTGGGAGACATGATCGCGGGTCAGGGATCGGTCAAACATGGAAGTTTCGTACCCACAAACCTGACAATTTTGCCTCAGGGAGCAGAGGGTGCAATGGGTATGCGGATGCGCACTGGTGAGGGCACTCCCCAAAGTAGTGCAGTGCCAGCGCCTGCCTCTTCGAAGCAATGATGTTCCCCGGATTGACGTGAGGTCTTTTGTGAAGAGAACGTTTCGAGCAGCGACGTTGTGTATGCTCGTTCTAGGGATTCCCCTGGTTTACGCGCAGAACGAGAGCACTGTGCAGGCTCCGGCCCAGCTTCCTACACCATCACCCGTATCCGGTGGCACCATTCGGGGAACGGTAAAGACCGGCGCTTTCCCGTTGCCTGGAGTCTCCATCACCGCAATCAATACGCTAACCGGGAAAAAGTATGCGACGACGACCGATATCACCGGCTCGTTCGCCATGGCGATTCCGAAGAATGGTCGCTATGTTGTTAAGGCAGAGCTTGCCGCTTTCGCTGGCGAGACCAAGGAAGTCCTGGTCAACACCGCTGAACAGAATGGCGGCAAGGCAGACCAGACGGCCGACTTTACGATGCAGCTGGCCTCAAGGGTAGAGCAGCAGCAGGAACAGCAGCAGCGCCAGCAAGGCGCGGCAGCAACTGCGCTGGCGAACGCGGTCGGTCGAGGTATGCAATCGCTGAGCGTAAACCAGGGTGCATCCGATCTCTCCGATGCGAGCGCGGGTACTGGGAATACGGGCGTCCAGCTGCCTACGCTGTCTGGACTGGGGGGCGATGCGGCATCGGCCGATTCTGTGGCTGTAAGCGGGCAGATGGGACAAACTAATGGACTCGCCAACCTGAGCGAGGATGATATCCGGCAGCGCGTGGAAGATGCGATGGCGCGCGCGCGACAGCAAGGTGGCACAAACGCGGATATGGCGAATGCGGTCGCTGGCATGTTGGGCGGCATCATGGTTATGGGTGGAGGGCCAGGCGGAGGTGGGTATGGTGGAGGACCTGGCGGAGGCGGATTCATGATACGCGGTGGGGGAGGAGGACGAGGTGGCCGAGGATTCAACCCTACACAACCGCATGGCGCACTCTTTTACCAGGGAGGAAATGGAGCGCTGGATGCCACCAACTTCTCTCTCACAGGAGCGCCAGTCGTTAAGCCTGCATACAGCAGCAACCAGTTTGGGTTGAGTTTTGCTGGATCGCCATTTATTCCCGGGTTAATCAAACCAAGCACAAAACAATTTGTCTTCCTGAATATCACGGGGAAGAAGAATACGACTCCGCAAAATTTATATGCAACAGTTCCATCCGCGGCTGAACGCAGCGGAGACTTCTCACTGCTCGCTACACCGATCTATGACCCTCTGACCGGACAGCAGTTCCAATGCAATGGCGTATTGAATGTAATCTGTGCGAATCGCATCACATCGCAAGCCAATTCATTATTGAAGTTCTATCCTGCTCCCAATATCACAGCTACTGGAGCACAGGGATACAACTACCAGACAATCACTTCCGCAGGACAGAATGGCTTGAGTATCAACAGCCGCTACGTTCGGAACTTTGGTCAGAATGCTGGGTTCGGTAACTTTGGACGGCGTCAGCAGGCCAATGCGCCGAAGGGTCTTCGCCAGAACATCAATGTCGGATTCAACTACAGCCACTCGGCCTCCGATGCTCCGAACGTCTTTCTACCACTGAGCGGAAAGACGGCATCAGATGGATACAACATCTCCGCGGGATACACCATTGGCTACGGCCGGTTCACAAATAATGCAACGATCACATGGAACCGTTCTCACGCCACGACATTGAATTCTTTTACGAACGGCACCGTCAGCCCAGCGGCAGATTCCGGCATCCTGATTGGCAACGCAGCGGTTGCGGCGAATCCCTTTTACTTTGGCGTGCCTTCACTCACATTCTCGGGACTGGGCGGAATCAATCAGACCGCCCCCAGCGACTCGATCAGTCAGACCATCTCGTTCAGTGATTTCGTAAGCTGGATGCACAAAAAACATAACTTTCGCTTCGGTGGCGATATCCGTCGTGTGCATTCCGATAGCCTGACGGCTCCAGGCAACCTGCAGAGTGGAGCAAGTCCTCTCGGTGCCTTCACCTTCACCGGCTATGCGACTCAGTCTACCCAAAAGACCGGCGGTTACGGCTTTGCCGACTTCCTGCTTGGACTGCCACAACAAGCTGCCATCCAAGCCGGGCTGGAGAAGAGTTATCTACGCGCCAATGTATTCGATCTGTACGCAACGGACGACTGGAGGGTTCTGCCAAGCCTGACATTGAACTATGGGATACGGTATGAATACTTCTCACCCTATGTCGAAAAGGATAACCGGCTCGTTAATCTTGATCACAATGCAAACTTTACCCTGATCACGCCAGTAACACCTGATGAGGTGGGGCCGTATAGCGGCGGATTCCCGCGCTCGTTGGTTAATCCTGATCGCACCATGTTCTCTCCGCGTTT
The DNA here is from genome assembly GCF_014274685.1 of Edaphobacter sp. 4G125. Classification (NCBI taxonomy): domain Bacteria; kingdom Pseudomonadati; phylum Acidobacteriota; class Terriglobia; order Terriglobales; family Acidobacteriaceae; genus Edaphobacter; species Edaphobacter albus. The sequence goes on along the minus strand of NZ_CP060393.1, from coordinate 1,445,276 downwards.
TGGTTTTGCTTATCGTCCAAAAGGAACGTTCTTCAAAGAGATGGTAATTCGTGGCGGTTATGGAATTAACTACAACACGACGCAATACAGTACCTTTGCACGGCAACTTGCGTTTCAACCACCGTTCTCCGTTACGCAGACAAATATTGCGAACCAACAGGGCTGCAGCACGCTCGCGTTGGCCAATGCCTTCAACTGCTCCACTGCGACAGTGCAGAACAACTATAGCGTTAATCTGAACTACCGATTGGGGCGCGTGCAGATTTGGGATCTCGATATCCAACGAACGCTGCCGATGGGAATTGTCTTGAATGTTGGGTATAACGGCGCTCAGGGCGGCAATCTCGATATCGTTCGCGCCCCAAACCGCACGGCCACCGAGATTCTCAATCCCACTGCGCAACCGTTCAACTATGAGGACTCTCTTGGCTTCTCCCGCTTCAATGCGCTAAGGGTCAATGCACGCAAGCGGATGCAAAAGGGGATCTCTCTGCAGGCCACGTATCAATATGGACACTCGATCGACAATGCCTCGTCCATTGGGGGTTCTACTGCAGTCCCAGCACAGAATGATCTCGACCTGAACGCAGAGGAAGGCAATAGCTCTTTCGACATTCGCCAGAAGCTGACGGGAAACTGGGTCTTTGAACTTCCCTTTGGGCCAAACCGTGCCTTCTTCTCTCAAGGTGGCTTCTGGTCGAAGGCGCTGGACGGCTTCTCCGCCTCGGGAGACTTTACTTTCGCTACCGGCACCTATTACACACCGCACTATACGGCTACGATCGATGCAACAGCCACTGGAACGAATAACTCTCTACGACCAAACCGGGACTTTTCGCAACCCATTGCAGGCTCGGGGACGATTCTGAACTGGTTCAACAAGACCGCCTTTACTACACCTTCTCCGACAATCGTCTTTGGCACAGCATCCCGTGGATCGATCGAAGGCCCTGGTACGGTGGCTGTAGATGGATCGCTCTCGAAGACAGTCTCGCTGGGAGAGATGCGTTCCTTTGAAGCGCGCATCACGGCGAATAACGTCTTCAATACAGTGCAGTACTCGGGAATTGATACAACTTTGAACTCGCGAACTTTCGGACAGGTGACCTCAACGGCCAATATGCGGCAGTTTACCTTCACTGCCCGGTACAGGTTCTAGGAAGGACGGATACAGGTATATGCGGCGATTTACAGCAGCGATCCTGGCGGGAGCGATGGCAGGTTTCCCTGGATACAGCCTTCCCGCAGTAGCCCAGCAGGCGGGTCCTGATGGCACTTTTACCCTCAAGGTGCAGAGCGATATCGTGCTCACGAATGTCGTAGTTCGTGACAAGAAGACGGGAGCCATCGTAAAGGGACTTACTGCAAACGACTTTACCGTTCTCGAAAACGGTAAGCCGCAAAAGATCGCCAGCTTTGACTATCAGGATGTCAACGAAGCCGTTGCCCTGCACGAGAAGACAACGGTCAGCGGCAAGAGTTCGATTGCAGATCTGGTGAATCGTGAATTTGCTGCAGATCCGACGCAACTCAAAGATCATCGCCTGATCGTGATGTTCTTCGATCTGAGCAGTATGCAACCTGAAGATGTAGATCGCGCAGTTGAAGCCGCACAGGACTATATCAATAAGAAGATGCAGCCTGCTGATCTTGTCGCTGTGGTCAGCATGGACACTTCGCTAAGCATGGACCAGGACTTTACCTCGGATAAAGCCGCCCTGCTAAGGACGGTTGGACGCTACAACGGCACCGAAGGAACCGGCTTTGCGAATGGAAACGAAGGGGGCAATTCCGGAGGAACCTCGGACGATGCATCTTCATTTACTGCTGATGACTCGGAGTACAACGCATTGAACACAGATCGAGAACTTTATGCGATCCGCACCATTGCCAAGAGTCTGGAACGCGTGGACCAGCGTAAAAGCCTGCTCTACTTCTCCGGCGGCCTGACAAGGCAAGGGGTCGAGAATCAGGCCAGTATGCGTGCAGCGACGAACGCCGCAGTGCGAGCAAATATGGCGATCTACAGCGTGGACTCGCGCGGCTTGCAAGCCCTGCCGCCGGTCGGCGATGCCTCCAAGGGAAGCCTTCGTGGAACAACAGCCTATAGTGGCGGGGCGATGCAGAGTCAGCTCGATTCGAACTTCGGCTCGCAGGAGGTGCTGGGGACGCTTTCAAGCGATACCGGCGGAAAGGCGTTTTTCGATTCAAACGACTTTGCTCCCGCTTTTCAGCAGATTCAGAACGACACAGAGGCGTATTACATTGTCGGTTTCCGCTCGACCAATACGACGCACGATGGAAGCTATCGCAAGCTGACAATCAAAGTAAACCGCAACGACATAAAGCTGGATTACCGGCCTGGATATTATGCAGCGGCAGACTTCCAACACCAGAAGAGCGAAGATCGAGAGTTGGCGCTGACCGAGCAGATGAGAAGCGACCTGCCCGCAACTGACGTCGCGGTCTATCTGCAGGCACTTTACTTCCGCATGGACGATAACCGGTTCTTTATCCCCGTCTCACTGATTGTGCCTGGCTCGCAGATTCCCTTCCTGAAAAACGGCGATAGCGATAAGGCCAGCATCGACATTATGGGACAGGTAAAGAACGCCCAGGGAATCATTGTAGGGAACGTACGCGATACCGTGAAGTTGGCACTCAATTCTTCGCAACAGGTGACGCGAAAGAATATTCAATATTCCACGGGCTTTACGCTAGCTCCAGGACGCTATCACCTGAAGTTCGTCATAAGAGAGAATCAAACCGGACGCATGGGGAGCTTCGAGACTGACCTCCAGGTCCCGGACCTCAAGAAAATCCCACTCAAGCTGAGTTCTATCGTTCTGGCCAGCCAACAGACCCCTGATACCAAGAAAAGCACCAATCCGCTGGTGCGGGACGGGGTGGCGTGGATTCCGAACGTAGCTCACGTCTTTCGCCAGGACCAGCACCTCTACTTCCTCTATGAGGTCTATGATCCAACGCGGCAGAAGAATGAAGGATCTGCGCCAAAGGCATCTCCGGGGCTGACGCGAAGGCCATCGGGGGCGATCAAAGTGCTGACCAGCATTGAGTTCCTAAGTGGAGGAGTAAAGGTGTATGAGACGCCGCTGGTTTCGGCAGATGCGATCAACGTACCTGAGCGACAAGCTGTGGCCTTTCAGTTCGATGTGCCGCTAACACAATTGAAACCAGGAACATACATCTGCCAGATCAACGTAATCGACGATGCCGGTGGCAGCTTCAGTTTCCCACGGCTAGCGCTTCGAGTTGAACCGCCAGCCGCAGCTCCACGGCAAACAGCGGTGAGCACTCCCATCGAGCAATCGCGATAGCTTTTTCAGTGACGAACTGCCGTTGACAGTGTCAGCAACGAAGCGGATGATTTGAGCGTAGCTTTCGGAGGTGTGCTATGACTCGCTTCCGCCGTTTCCTTTTATTCATCTCTGGCTTGGGCATTTTATTGCTTCTCCCCGCGAAGGCCCTCGCGCAGAAGCCTTTGACGCATGAAGAGGCACGTGCGCTCGATCATCAGAGTCCGGCATGGGGTTCTGTTCGCGCTCACCTTCCCGATCCAGGAGTTTCTTCCGGAGCTCAGTTGGAATCTGCCGCCGATATTCTGCGCGCTCGTCGCTTTCTTGAAGATGCGTTGGACTACTACGGCTATGCATTGAATCGTGGCGGTGATCCCGTCCGCCTGCTCAATAAGATGGGTGTCACCCAATTGGAACTACGCGATTTTTCTGCGGCGCGCGTATCTTTTCAGCGAGCTATAAAAACAAATAAGAAAAATCCTGAAGGCTGGAATAATCTTGGCGTGATCGAATATCTAAGTGGACGTTTCGACGCTGCCATCGGGAATTACAAGCGTGCCATCAAGCTAGATAAAAAATCTGCCACCTATCATTCCAATATGGGGACAGCTCTGTTCGATAGAAAAGAGTTCGACCGCGCGCGCAAGGAATATGACATAGCTCTAAAGCTTGATCCAGATATGCTGCAGCATCATGGGTCCCTCGGGATTACCACACGGATGCTGTCTCCTGAAGACCACGCCCGCTTCTGTTTCGAACTCGCCCGCCTTTACGCGCAACGAGGCGATGATCCTACAACAATGCGATATCTGACGATGGCCAGCGAGGCGGGATTCGACATTCTGAGCGCTATGGGTTCGGATGATGTCTTTGCTTCTTATCGGAAAGATCCACGCATCCTTGTCATCGTAAAGAACAGCAAGGAACTTCGTGAGAGAAAGACGACGATCGCGGAAGGATCAGGACCTCCCCCACCATTGCCTCCTGAAAAACATTGATCGTTACTTTTAGCGATATGGACAGTGGCGGCAGCCGGAGTTACAGCAATATCCGCGTTTGAGGTGATAGGCCGCCGTAAAGACGAGGTAAGGGCCCTCGTAATAGAAGTCCTCCGGCGCAAGGTCTGAAGGTGCATCCTCCGATTGCCTCTCTTGCGAAGTGACCTTCTCGTCCGCCTTGGGAACTCGATGCGGCATCACTAGAAAAGCTGTGCAGCTGCGGCTGGGTTCAACTCTGAAGTAAGGGGCATTGCGACCTCTTCCATTTTTTCTGCGGTAACGAGAGAGCCTTCTTCGTAAAGCTTGCCATTGCGATAACGAACCTGCCTGCCAGGTACTGAGGCTACGCGCTCTCCCGGAAGAACAATCCCTGCGAGATTGAGCGGGTCGGCTGCTGCAACTGCGATCACCGCACTGCACTCACGCGAGCGTGAGGTGCGAAGTGAATCCGCTGCTTCCGCCAAGGCATACTGCTCACCGCCAAATCCGGTAACAAAGCGCCCGCCTCTTACTTCTCCACGAGCTTCCAGGCGGCGAAGAACCCCAACCAGTTCGCGCCATTTAGGAGCATTCGACTCACGTGTTAGCAAATCACGGAAGAGAATACCGTAACGAGCGAGTAGCATACGTGCGTAAGACTCCAGCGCCTCATCATTGCGACGTGCCCGCTCAATAGGATCGGGAGCGGCATGAATCGCTTCGTTAAACAACGACCATCTTCCAGCGGTTGTGCGTACCGCACGCCGAGCCGACGTGTCGGCAGAGGATGACTTCCGGCGAGGATCCATCATGGCCCGCAACTGATCAAATCCATCAGCAGAGGTCAGCCCAGCGGTCGCCAGCTCCCATAGAACCTGCTGCGTCGACTGTCTTGAGAGTCCGAGGATTCTTCCAATGTCGTTCGCAAAGCACGCACCACGCTGCTCCAGCAGGGAGCGAACCTTTAACGCCTCGGGACTGAGAGCCTGATTCAGCCGCGATTCTTCGACTCGTTCGCGTGCAAGGGCATGGGGAAGCCATTCGGCAGATTCACGAATATAAAACGTGATAGGCGCTGCATTGGTAGGGACAACACGTCGAGGCCCCGCACCGTCAGCATTCGACCAGGCGGGGTGGGGGGAGATGCGTCCCCAACCTACAGCACCCGACAGGCAAAGAGCGTCCAGCCATCGGGGATCGTAGTTCGCAACCCGCGACGGCAACAGGGTGCGCTCCCACTCAATCGCCGGAGCTTCGAATCCCTCGAGCTGACGTAAAGCCTCAAGCACGCCATCTTCGCCACTCAGCTGCGTCTGTGGCGCAAGATGTTGCCAGCCGAGCAGCCATCGCATATAGACCGCGGGCGAGACCGGCTCAATTTGTTTGCGCAACGAATGAAGGGTGCGACGATGAATGCGTTGCAAGATGCGACGCTCGCACCATTCGATCTCGTGATCGTGTACAGATTTCTGATACTCGAAGATTCCTCGCATCAGCAAACCTTGCATCTCCATCGCAAGAAATGCCTGGAAGACCTCGGCAGAATTGAGCCCAAGTCGTTCTGCAAAAGAGGAGGCTGTGGTAGGGCCAAGCACCTGCACCCATCCCTGAGCACACTGCCGCAGAGCCTCTTCTTTTGAAACGACGCTTGAATTATCAAGCCATAGCGCAGCCAGATGCTCCGTTCGTTCTGCTGATGCCCAACAGATGATCCCGTTGCTATCAACAACCTTGGCACGGCCGTTACGGAGCAGACGGTCGAAGAACACGGGCCAGTCACGAGCCTCGATTCGGCTGGCGAAGAACTCAACTGGAAGGACGATCAACGAATGCAGTAGGTCATGCAATTCGTGCTCATCGCGAAGGTCAGGCCAGCACTCGCGGCGAATCTCATCGATCGCCTGAGGATCGAGCCTTCCCGCTTCTTCGAGAACGCTAGCGGGCAGTGTCCTCGATAAAGAAACCGCACGAGCGCGGCGCTCTTCAAGTCCAGCTTCATCGAGAAAAGCATAGGGATTTGCATTGAGCAGCTCGTGGGCAAACTGCGATGGCATCGGAGTATCTACTGCCAAGCAGCGGATGCGCCCATCATTGATTCCGCGAAGAACCTCGATAAGCCCCTCAAGGTCCATCGCCTCGCTGAGTACATCTTTCATCACTTCATCGACGAGAGGATGATCGGGAATCTGAATATCTCCTTCGATATTTTCAAAGCAGGCCGCAGCCTGGGGAAAGACACTGGCTAGTAGATCCTCAGAGCGCGTGCGCTGGATCTGCGGAGCGATTCGCTTGCCTTTAGAGAAACGCAGAAGTTGCAGACTCCGCCCCGCAGCCCACCGCCAGCGAGTCTTGAAGATGGGTGAAGCCAGCGATGCCTGTTCGAGAAGCTCCTTCGCTGTGTGCTCTGTAAGGAACTGGAAGACATCAGCCAATGGAAAGCTGTGTTGCTCCGCAAGCGAGATGTTAATGCCGTTATCGGTCGCAGCAGCCTGCAGTTCGAAGTTGAATCCACGGCAGAAGCGCTTTCGCAACGCTAGTCCCCAAGCCTTGTTGATCCGCCCTCCGAAAGGAGCATGAAGGATGAGTTGCATCCCACCGCCTTCATCGAAGAAGCGCTCAGCGATGATTGTCGTCTTCGATGGAACCGCACCGAGAACCGCTCGCCCTGTAACGATGTACTCGATCAGTTGCTGCGCTCCGCCAGGACAGAGGCCGCACTCCGTCATCAACCATGCGGTTGCAGCTGCGACCTCCGAATCGGCGGGGGAAATGTGACCGGGAACAACATTCGGGACAAGCGCTGAAATCTGTTCCCGCAATTCTGCCACGCCAGAGGAAAGTACAGCGGTGCGCTGCGGTGCCTCTCCTTCCCAGAAAGGCAGGCTCGGTGGCGCGCCGTGCGCATCCTCAACAAGAACACGACCTGCTGCCTCGATCCGCTGGATACGCCAGCTTGAATTGCCGAGCAGAACAATGTCGCCGGGAGAAGAGTCCACTGCAAAGTGTTCATCCAGAGTCGCGATCTGCACACCTTCAGGTTGAAGGATGACGGAGTAGAGATTCGTCTCAGGGATTGCGCCACCGTTCGAGATCGCGATCATCCGCGCCCCACGTCGTGGATGAAGCTGACCGTTAATACCATCGCGCAGGAGATAGGCACCATACCGTCCGCGACTCGATTCGATTCCCGAAAAGAGCAACGCAACAATCTCGTCGAAGCGAGCGCGAGTGAGATTGCGATAGGGCCAGGCTCGAGTGAACATCGCGTAGAGAGCATGCTCTTCCCATGGTTCGGATCCGCAAGACGCTACGATTTGCTGCATCAGAACATCGATGGGTTCTGGTGGAATCTCGAGCTGATCGAGAGATCCAGAACGAATCGAACGAACCAATGCAGCCTGCTCCACCAGATCATCCCGCGTCGTTGCAAAAAGGCGGCCCTTCGGAACAGCTCCTCGCCAGTGCCCTGCCCGACCAATCCGCTGCATGGCGACGGCAACAGAACGTGTCGTTGCGATCTGGCAGACAAGATCGACATCACCGATATCAATTCCCAGTTCGAGCGAGGCCGTTGCAATCAGAATCTTGATCTGGCCGCTCTTCAATCGCTGCTCGGCATCGAGCCGGAGAGTGCGAGAAAGCGAGCCATGGTGAGCCGCCACATTTTCCGGCCCCAGACGCTCGGCAAGAGCGAACGCAATCCTCTCCACCAGACGCCGCGTGTTTACGAAAACCAACGTGGAACGATGCGTCTTTGTATAAGCGGCGAGCTTGTCGAAGATCTCTTCCCACATCTTCGTAGTAACTACAGAGCTTAGCTCGTCAGACGGAACCTCAATCGCAAGATCAAGCTCGCGCCGTTGCCCTACCTGCACGATGGTTGCGCGCTTTCTCTCCGGATGAACACCCGCAAGAAAATCAGCCACTAACTCAATCGGGTTCTGTGTGGCCGAAAGGCCAATGCGCTGCGGAGTCGCAGCAAGTCCCGTGAGATACGCTCCAGGCGAAAGTCGGTTTTCTCCGCATACAAGGGCGTCTAGCCGTTCCAATGAAAGCGCAAGGTGAGCGCCACGCTTGTCGTCGGCTACTGCATGAATCTCGTCGACGATTACCGTATGCACACGACGCAGGTGCTCGCGCGACTTCCCTGCCGTAAGCAGGATGTAGAGCGATTCCGGTGTGGTGACGAGGATATGCGGCGGATTGCGCAGCATCGCAGCGCGCTCCTTCGGCAAGGTGTCACCCGTCCTTACCGCTGTGCGAATCTCAGTTGAAAGATATCCGCGCTCTAATGCAAGCTGCTGAATCTCGCGCAGCGGCTGATCAAGATTCTTTTGTACATCGTTTGAAAGCGCCTTAAGTGGACTGACGTAGACGACCTGTGTCGTCGGAGCTAATGTTCCCGCGATAGCTTCACGAAGCAGCTTGTCAATACAGACCATAAAAGCTGCAAGTGTCTTTCCGCTTCCTGTAGGAGCCGAGATGAGCGTGGCATTCCCCGCCAGGATGCTAGGCCACCCCTCTTCCTGCGGCTCCGTCGGCGAACCAAACCGGCGTAGGAACCATTCAGCCGTAACCGGATGCGCCCATGCGAGCGAGGTCGGGATTTCCAGCGCTTCGGCAGCCAAAGGCATGGGATATTTTAGCGCGGATTTGTTCGATCTTTGTTCGCCAACAACTTAGCAGGTGGCTACCCACTCATTCGCCGCCCTGCCAGGCACTACATATTTCCCACGCCGACGTCGGCAACTCCAGCTGCCGGATTTTCCTCATCAAGGTACTGCTCGATGACCTGTTTCAGCGTTCCCTGAGCCGAAAGGATAAAGTCGATGGCATCGCGACCGGCCCCAAAGCCTCCGAGGTTTGGAGTGATGTAATGCGCCACATCCTTCACCTGTTGCCGGGCATTGGCTGTAGCAATTGCGAGCCCACACTGGCGCATCACGGGAAGGTCGATGATGTCATCTCCAACATAGGCAACTTCGTTGATGGTATAACCGGTCTTCTCGAGAATCTCGCGGATGGCATTCATCTTGTGCGCCTGGCCCTGGTAGACAAACTCGAGCTTCAGATCACGGGCACGAATAGCAACTGTCTGCGAGTTGCGCTTGGTGATGATTCCAACACGCAGCCCTCCAAGACGTGCCAGGGAGATTCCTAAACCATCATGGGCAGCGAATCCCTTGGACTCAATTCCCTTTCCATCGGAACCGGGAATTACGAAGATCTGTCCATCGGTCAAAACACCATCGACGTCGAAGATGAGAACTTTGATTTTCTCTGCGCGGGCTTCAGCTATCATCTCTTGATCATATAGCGATGGAGCGAAGGCCTTACTGCGCCGTAGTTCAATGCCAGCGACCTTCGACCCAGACCCAGCCGCGAGGAGTCTCACGCCAGCGTCCGGGATACCAGCGATAACCCGGGCGTGGTGGGCGGATATATGCTCCAGGCACCCAGACGTAGCGGCCGCTGTACCAGCGATAATGGCCTCCGCGCCAGACCCACATAGGATGAGTCGGAGGAACAGGTGGGATAGCCTCGCGCGGAGGAGGTGGAGGAGCTATACGAGGATATGACGGAGGAGGAGCCTGGGCCTGAGCAGATGCCAGGAGAAATAGCAAGACGCAGCCGGCAGTCAGAAGGAGTCTATTGACCATCTTTCGTCTCCACCGGGATAAAACCCGGATCCAAAGAATGTGATGCGTCAATGGAGCCTGGTTTAGAAGTGACCTCGATTTTTAAAAAGAAAGCGATTTGAGCAATCAAGGCATTTCCATGGATAGTACCCAAAACGGACCCAAACCACCTTTTGCCAGAATGTCTTTCGGAATGCGCGCACCGTGTGGTAATTCCCACAGCGTTTGCAGACAACTGGAGAAAGTGGCTTGGAACGGGATGCCTGTGTGACGTTCGAAGCCGAGGTTTCAGATTGCGCTATTGCTGAAGATTCAGCTGACATGAAGAGGCCTAAATTGGATGAAAAGATGGCAGAACTAAAGTTTCCAAAACATAATTACGCACGTAATCTTCTTTTTCAAGACTTTCTCAGTAATTCATTGGAAACAATAATTTTACTCGGTTTCTGCGCTGGTTTCCATCCATTCGACAGAACGGGTCCAGGAGAAGCTCCGCAGATCCTCGGCAATGGCAGATAAATCGGTTTTGTCATGGGCAGGCGATTCCAGAATGGCCTGAATTACCGAGGTATCTGTCTCCTCCACCTTTTCGACGCGGATCTCGCGCAGGACGAGCAGGCGGGAGGCGATCGCGCGGGTTACCTGATACTCGGCGTCGACTTGAGAGTCACTTTCGCAAAATAGACGGAGACGGTATAGCGCCTGCGTATCCATCATCGCGAGAGAACGCTGGTCGATATAGCGAGAGAGTGGACGGAGGACGGAGTTGATCCCGATCAGGAGTACCGTCACAAAGACAGCATCGAGCATCTCACCAGCGCCAGCGCAGGCCCCAACAGCGGCAGAACACCATAATGTAGCTGCGGTATTCAAACCGCGGATACTTCCACCGTCCTTCATGATGGCGCCGGCACCGAGGAAGCCTACACCCGAGACAACGTAGGCAATAACCTGTGTGGTTCCAGGAGCAACGGTCAGGCCAAGGTCGACAAAGGCTGCGGCTCCGAAGCAGACAAGAGTGTTGGTCCGAAGTCCGGCAGCGCGTTGCCGCCATTGCCGTTCAGCCCCAATGCAGGCTCCGAGAATCAACGCCAACAAAAGCCGTGGAAAGCTCGATTGATCGAGCAAAGGCACGGAGTCGGTCCACCAATGAAGCCAGGGATTGGTCATCGTTCGAAGCTATAACTCCTGCTTAGAATAGCGAATCATATCCAGTCCTCTTACAAAGGGATAACTTTGGCGGAGAGCGATTAAACAAAGATGAAGAAGATTCTTTTGAGCTGGAGCGGAGGAAAGGATTCAGCATGGGCGCTGCATGTGTTGCGGCAGGCCCGTCTATTTCAGAATGAGTATGAGGTTGCGGGGCTGCTGACGACAATAAATGAGCGCTTCAGGCGAGTAGCCATCCATGGATTCCACGAAGATTTGCTGGAACGCCAATCAGAAGCGACAGGACTACCTTTATGGAAGGTGCCGCTCCCTTTCCCCTGCTCGAACGAGGAGTACGAGGGACGGATGGGAATTGTGTGTAAGCAGGCAATCCAGGAGGGTTTTTCCGGAATTGCATTCGGGGATCTCTTTCTGGAGGAGATTCGAGCGTACCGCGAGAATAAACTCAAAGGGACAGGATTAAAGCCAATATTTCCGTTATGGAGAGTTCCAACGGACCAACTGACACAGGAGATGATGTCAGCTGGCCTAAGGGCGCGGTTGACCTGTGTCGACCCGAAACGAGTTCCTGCAAACTTTGCGGGAAGGGATTGGAATGCAGAGCTGGTAAAGGAGCTACCGGTCGGGGTTGATCCATGCGGAGAAAACGGAGAGTTTCATACCTTCGCATATGCAGGGCCAATGTTTAAACAACCGATTCCTGTAGCCGCCGAAAAACGGATCGAGAGAAATGGGTTTTGCTATGCGGAGATCGTGGCAAAGTAGCAGATTTACAAAATACTCGCACCCTCCTTTTACCTACATCTCCACGAACTAATACTTCACCTTTGCGGGCATGACCACTTAAAAGAGCATTCCGTGGTTCGCGCAAACCATCATCGAAACGGAGAACTTCGTTGTTCTCTTTATGTAACGCTAGCAGGAACAATCCTGGCGAGACTGGGTAGATAATTTCGCCATAAGACTGCATCCCGCTGTATGGGAGACATTCCTGCCGCAAACTGCTCGAGTTCGCCCCGAGAGAGATCAGACCTTTCGCAAAAGAAAGGATGCCTGGGATTCCGAGAAAAGTAACTGTGAAAGATCGCACGACGATCAACAGAGACAGCTGGTTTTCCGCGATGGAAAAGACGAGCAGTATCCATAAAAACGATGGTTCCTGCGGGCCCTGTGCATGAGGTGATGTCTTCTTCCGCAATTTTGCGCTTGAGCTTCTGTTCCAGTTCTTCATGGCTCAATACGGGATAACTGAATTCGCGATCGATCGGCCCATCGAAGATCTGGCTCTTAAGACACTGAAGTGGCCCTCCACTCTCAGGAACATCCGTCAGATAGATCGCAGCCTTCAACATGCGGCGGTCTTCACGGTCACGATGCCATAGACGGGTTCCCGCTTGACGGCCATCTGCGGGAGTATAGGCGACTTTAGGACCATCATAGGCAGGAGGAAGATCAAGATATCCTTCTACGATGCGCAACAAAGACAGGTTAAGTCCCCAGTTAAAGATGGCCCGATAGCTGGCTGTACTCGCGATATCCGCGCTGACCGCCTTCCGGCCGCTGAAATGATCCGGGCGTTTTGCAAGCGTGGAGAGCGCACGAGAGATCTCGGTACCGGCAATCACCATCTCTGTTGTTCCATCGATAGCTAGCTCTGCAAGAGAGGTAACGGATACCCCTTCGTTCTTCAATTCGAGAACGATTCTGCGCTCTACCAGAGAAAGCTCAGGCAATCTGGGTTGATGAGTTTCTTTGGCTCGAATATGGGAACGAAAAAGCCGCTTCTCTATTGACGGCAGGTTTAGAGAATGAAAAGCGAGAAGCGCAGGCAGACTTGCTCCATGTCGAAGAAGCCGGTTCACGTTCACAGGCATCGACAAATCTCCTTATCGAGAAATGCAACGATCTTAGCTTGAAGTGGAAGTGTTGAGCCAGAGTGATTTAGAGGTTATTTAAAATTATCCACAAGGCGCAAAGAGTTGCACTTTCAAAGTTAGTCGAAAGGAAAACCACCTTCGTTCTTTAAGCGAAAGTGCCCATTCATGCGACTTCATCGCATGAATGGGCACTTCGTCGCTTACGTGTCTGTTTGCCTCCTCCAGAGGAGGCATTATGCAGTGGACTTGGAAGGATGGTCGATGTCCAACGGATCTCCTAATTCCTTTTGTTTTTCTTTGAGCTTTTGGATTAGGTCTTGCTTCACCCCGGCATAGGAGGAGTCGTCGACGAGATCGTGCATCTCCCATGGGTCTTTCTCAAGGTCGAAGACCTGATAGCGATTGAGGCGAGGATAGAAAATCAGCTTATGCTGCTTGGTCCGGATAGAACGTTGCAGGTCGGTCAACCGGCCGTACATCGCATCGTTGATGGGCTGGGGATTGTCGGAGTGGAGTATCGGCTTCAGCGAAGGAAACTCAACGTGCTTCGGAATCTCTACTCCTGCTAGATCGCAGGTCGTGGCGTACATCGAGTGCTGATAGACCATCTCGTCCACGCGCTTGCCGGCTTTGATCGTGGGCCCGACCATAATGAACGGCATTCGCATTGAGCACTCGTACTGGTTCTGCTTCCCCATCAAGCCGTGTTCGCCAACGGCGAGTCCGTGATCCGCAGTGACGATGACGTAGGTGTTCTTGGCTTTACCGGATGCATTCAGTGCATCGAGAATGCGGCCAATCTGCGCATCCATGTGCGTGATAATCGCGTAATACTCGCGGCGATGGACACGAATGTCGTATTCGGTGCGCGGGAACGGAGCCAGCAGTTCGTCTCGGGTCTTGTGTTCGCCTTGATCGAAGGGATGTTCCGGCAAGAAGTTCGGAGGAACGGCGATCTTCTCGACGGGATACATGTCGAGATATTCCTGCGGGGCCTGGCGCGGATCATGAGGAGCGTTGAAGCCGATATACATGAAGAAGGGATTCGTCTTCTTGGGCACGGCTTTGGTCAGGTGCTCGATGGCTGCGTCGGCGTATAGCTCGCTCGAGTGCTGGATCGTTTCGTCACCGCGATGATTGAGCCAAATTCCTTTTTTCAACCAGTGCCCCAGGAGGGATTGGTTTGTTGGGCTCCAGTTGTTGCCGGGCGCAGGGCGGTTATACATGTCCGGTGTCGAGGGAAGATAACCGGGGGCCACGGGGCCCATCTCGCTGAAGGATCGCTGGAGTGAGACAGCATCGAGGTGCCACTTGCCGGCGATATAGGTGTCGTAACCGGCTTCACGCAGGGTTTGGCCCCAGACCGGAGTGGCGACTGCCTGATTGTCAGAGTCGCTGCGGTGGGCGCGGAAGGTTGAGAGTCCCGTATTCAGCATGGTGCGGCTGGGAACGCAAACTGCGCCGGACCATCCTCCCTGATGGAAGCAGTGGGTGAAGTGGCAGCCAGAATGGACCAGCTTGTCGAGGTTCGGAGTATGGACCTCAGGGTTGTTAATGGAGTTGATGGTGCGGAACATCATGTCGTCCGCGATGATGAAGAGGAAGTTGGGGCGCTGATCGGCGGAGGCGGGTGGAAGCGAATGGGCCGAACGCGGTTGCACAGCAGCAAGGGCAGCCGTCGAGCTGAGTCCAATAAACTTTCTTCGATTCATGGTGCAGGTACTCGTTTCTTTGGGTTCCGTTCTATCGTACTGCTACCGGACACCCCACCCCGTCACTTTTCGCGCAAAGTATTCCAAAATAAAGACATAGGTCCGGACTACAGTTTGCGAATATCTTAGGTTTTCGAAACGGCGATTCCTGCGTCTCCTTTATCTCCTTTAATTGTAGCGAGACGAGAGGGGTAAATTCGCAACGTGGTTCTCTTCTGAATTCATGGAGTTATGCAGGTTTGGGGCTTGACAGGTTTTGGAGAGGCTAGAACTTTACATCGGTAACTTTTCCACCCTCGAAGACGACCTGCATACCTTTGTAGGTCCAGAGGGACTTCGTTCCGAAGTTCACCTTCTTCTGTGGCTCCCCGAGGGCCTTGGTGACCTGGTCGGGGGTCATGCCGGGGTGGATCGTGGACTCGTCAGTCTGGTCAGATGAATCGGGAGACGGAGGCGGTGCGGAAGTCTGATCGGACGATGAAGGAAGAGGAGCGATGTTTCCTCCTGAGGCACGGCGAGCCATCAGCTTGGAATAGTTTTCGCGGGTCCAGCGTTCGACTTGTCCGGCGATGTTGTCGGCGGCGAAGCGCCAGCTCATCTCGCTTTGAGCGGTGAGAGCCTGGGTGAAGGTGCCAGCCATAAGCGTAGCGTGGAGATTCCGGACGGTCTTGTCATTCGTGGTGGTGGTTCGAGTAGAGGATCGACCGTCGTCGCTTCGATTGGTATTCGTGGTGTAACCATCCACCTCTTTGTGCGAATCGCGGGAGTCGATGCGAACGATGATGTCGGCCTCTGCCGGGGAGTCGACAACGCGCAGGGTCTTCTTGTTGGTCAGGGATTTCTTGAGATCGATTGCGGAGTCGTTCGCACCTGCGGCGCTGAAGCCGTTATTGTCGCCCGTAACGTAGACGTTGGTAAGTTGCTGCTGCGCGAAGGCGCACGACACGGTGAGAAGAACAAGGCTGAGGAATACAAAGACAGGACGACGCATCAATCGCTCTCCGTACCGCAAGATGGAAACAATAGAACCGGAGTTAGATTAATCTGCGCGAGATAGAGGGGCAAGTGCGCAATTGGCGACTTTAGTTTTGTGGGTTGGATGAGGACGAGGTCGTCTCATTGTGATGGCCGTGGTGGAAGGCTTTGCCGATACCGCGACCTGTACCCTTGGCGATTTTTCCGGTCCCCTTCGCAGCTCCGACGCCGACGTCTTTTCCGGCGCCGACTGCTCCCTTGCCAACGTCACCGGCAGCGTCGATAGGATGGAGGGTGACAAGATCGCCAGCGCCTTTGCCGACACCCTTGGCTGCGGCTCCTGCTCCCTTGGCAGTGCCCTTGCCGACATCACCGGCTCCACTGCCGACGTCTCCGCCAGGGCTGCGGGTTTGGGTCTGAGTTTGATTGGCAGGTTGGGAGGAGGCCGGTGGAGTCTGGGTGTTCTGGGCGGAGGCGCTCAGGCTGTAGATGGCAAAGGCTAAGGTAAGGAGCGAGATGGTTTGAGTGGAAGATGGGTAGCGCACGGATAGCCCTCCTTCTGATTAGATGCGTCAGCGGGGTTCTGGGAAGGTTTCGAGAACACACTCTAACGAGCTTGTATGCATCACTTTGATGCACAGACTTGTTAAGGGCACGGCTTTAGCCGTGCCGATGCCTTGTGCACAGGAGAGCGGCTTTAGCCGCTGAGGTACTCGTCGAGACGAAGCTTCGGATTAGCGGAAGAGAAAGGGTAGGTTTCGGGTGTGTCGCTCAGGCGGGCTTCGACTGGATTTTGATGAAGATAGTTCAAGCGAATGACATAGTCGTCTACGTCGCGAATGCGATGGTCGGTGAAGCCTCGCTGCCAGACAGGAAGCTTCGAGGACATGCCGTGGGAGAAACCACCTTTGATGAGCTGCATGGTTCGCTCGATTGTGATGTCAGTCGGAGTGATAAGCAAGTGGACGTGGTCAGGCATGACGACATAGGCATGCAGCAGATAGCTGGCACGGTAGTGGTCGATGGTTTCGAGAAGGAGTTCGGCATTGCTCTCGACCTGGAAGAGTCTTCGACGATTGTGAGTAGCTGTCGTGATGAAGTAGGTGCCGGGCTTGGCGGTGCGGCTCGGGATCGCCATGCGGCGATTGTAAACGTACCTCAGCGGCTAAAGCCGCTTTTCTCTAGTGACTGTTGCGGCACGGCTGAAGCCGTGCCCTTAACAAGGCGTTCGAGCATCAGCTCGAACGCACCCCGGATTTATTGGGGATTGGTGGTTCGTGGAGTGATGATTCCGATGTTGTCCACACCGGCCTGATGACCGTAGTCGATGACTTCGGCGATTTGTGAGAAGTCCAGGTCGGCATCGCCTTTGATGAACATCGCTTTGTCTCTTCGGGTGGCGAAGATCTCGGTGAGCTTCTGTTCGACTTCGCGTTTGCCTAAGAGAGTCTCGTTGATCTTGTAGGTGACGCCATGTTCTCTATCGCCGAGGAGCTGAACCACGATTGCCTGCGACTGATCCGAGTGATCGGGAGATTTAGGAGGTTGAGGAAGAAGCGCGTCGAGACCGCGAACCGCGACTGGCTGGATGACCATGAAGATGATCAGCAGTACAAGAAGGATGTCGATGAGCGGGGTGACGTTGATTTCGGTGCGGAGTTTCCTGCTAGACATGAGGTGAGTCCTCCATGTTTGCTTGGACACCGTAGATGAGATGGAGGTTCCAGAGTTCGAGCTTCGCTCCACGACAAGGATGGGACAAATGTAGGCACTCACCCCACCCAATTGTGAAGTTAGATGTGACCATCTATCTTGGAGAGCACGACCTTACTTAGAAACTTTTTTAACAGAGGGAATAGGGCGTTCGCTATTTACAAATTTATCGGTTTTAGACGACCGATCTGCTTTAAGTCCCATCGACGCTCGCCCAGCGTCACGCATCCAGTTCGGCCAAGTTTCTAAATCACGAGCGTTTCGCTCTAGATGCCGCTGGAACTTTTGAAATTCTGCTGTTTGCGCTTTTGTCGCCATTTCGCCGTCTCCCTTCGGCGGTTAGCACTTTCATTTCGTCAACTGACAGTTGTTCACGTTGAAGATATGAAGTGACGTGCATTGGCAATCTCGGTTTCTTGCCATCCTTTGGCCACGGTATTGTTTTTCCGTCACGTTTACGTTTGATGCCCAACCCATAACTAGGGTTCATGATGAACAAATCGCTGTATCGTCTTGGACCAACGCCTACGAACGACTCAAATGGAATCTTACCTCGACTTCCAGCTGTTGATTTCTTTTTATTGTCGTTAAACTTATCAACTGTGATGCCATCAAAGTGTAAATCTAGGGCAGCGCTCTTGGCATATGGTTCAATATAGACAACTCGGCTGATGCCAGCCCCTAATATGTGTCTAGCGCAATTATGGCAGGGAAAGGTCGTTGTATATAGGATTCCATTTCTCGCGGTAATCCCATTGCGCACACATGACATTAGCGCATCCATTTCCGCATGCATCGCACGTCCAAATTCTGTAATATCTGCGAGCAGCGAACCTTTTGCCTTTTCCTCAATCTCCCCATCAGTCTGTCCATCACAACCAAATCTCGAAAGAAGGTCTCTGAGAATAAGCTTTTTTTGAACATCGTTCGTGTCCCTGCGCAAGACATGATCTCTCTTATCATCTGAGTCTTCGCACCAGTATTGACCGCCACCGGGTCTAGGGACATCGTTGCAACCCAATGCGACCACGTCGCCCACTTCTGAGACAATTGACGCTCCTACTTGGCGACCTAGCTGAGCAGATTTCAGCGATGCAGCAAACGCCATAAACATGGCATATTCATCGCGGGTTGGTGTGTGATAGGGATGCGAAAACAACAATTCCACAAACCGCGAAATCTGCTCTTTATAACGCTTTCTTTCCAGACTTACGAATACATCCGACAGATAGTAAGTTTCACGAGTTAGTTGACCTGCCGACTTGTGATCGTCTTGATCATCGTCCATTAAGCGTTTTGCAGATACTTTATCAATTCCTTGATTGTCGACTAAGTAATTTATTCGACCAGCTTCACTGTCGTGAAGACCTATTAGAAAAAAACCAGCCCCATAAACTCGTCGGAGAGCTCTCACTTCTTCAGGGCGCTTGAGTGTTGCCAAAATATTGACTGTTCCCAATGCCGGGCCATTGTTCTCGCGCAAACTATTAATCTGTTGTATCGCCGACAATGCGATCAGATCGTTCTTCTTTGTTTTTTCACGGAGAGCGTTCCCCATATTCATTCTTGCACGAATGCGTTCAAGTTCAGACAATCCGCTCTTTATTGGTTCAAGCTCAAATTGCTGAGCCAAAGTATCCATCAGGCCACTCAAATGAACCAGCCGCGGTACATACCCCATCTTTCTGAATTCAGCTTCTATGACATGTACGCACTGTTTGTAATTCACACCAACAGCACAGACCAATCCAACAACTATCTCGCTGTCTTCCGGAGATGAATGGGTTTGATTGCTCACACCGCCTCCAATACCAAACGTTCAAAGCTTTTCCTACGCTATAAGAGCCCCTTACCGGGGCTCTTTTAGGAATCGACTTATTTACTATTTCCGTGTCCTGGATTAGGAATCCGGATTTTTTCAACTGTGCTCGGGTTACGACGTTCAAAGCTGGTCTTACTAATAAACTGACCATTGCCGGAGTCGCGATACCCGGTATGTGTTTTATTCGTTCCTGCCAAGCTACTCGCCTCCTTTCTTCGAAGTGTCGACCTGAGAAAATCAGGTACTAGCTGCAGCCGCTGGTGCTTCCGCACTCCATGCAGCGGTAGCAGGAGCCGTTGCGGGTCATGATGGCTCCGCAGGTGGCGCAGCTTGGGGCGTCGCCCATGTCGACCATGGACTTGAGCGCATTGGCTGCGTGATAGATTCCGCGGTCCTCCATGGATAAGGGACTAGAGCCCAGGGCCGAGGGACTAGTTGGATCGGGGGCGATTCCCTGCTGGGGTGGTGTGGTGGTGTAGGTGTTTTCGGGGGCGTAGAAGCTCGGCGCTTCCGAAGGAATGCGGGGATTCCTCGACTCGCTACGCTCGCTCGGAATGACACCTTCATCCACACTGGCACTCAGCGAGGGGATGACGTGGTTGCCGGGTGCATTGACCGTTCCTTCGACCGGGACTGCCGCTTGCGGTGCGAGTCCGGCGAAGAGTGAGAGCTGCTGGCCGGAGAGGAAGCGGATCTGCAGCCAGCGGAAGATGTAGTCCATGATCGACTTGGCGTAGCCGATCTGCTCGTTGCCGGTCCAGCCGGAGGGCTCGAAGCGAGTGTGCGCGAACTTCTCGCAGAGCACCTTGAGAGGCACGCCGTGTTGCAGCGCGAGCGAGACGGCGGTGGCGAAGGAGTCCATGAGTCCGGAGACGGTGGAGCCTTCTTTGGCCATGCGGATGAAGATTTCGCCGGGCTGGCCGTTGGGATAGAGGCCGACGGTGATGTAGCCCTCGTGTCCGGAGAGGCCGAACTTGTGGGTTACGCTGGCGCGCTCGGCGGGCAGGCGGTTGCGAACGGCGCGAGGCGGGGCCTGCGCGTCGATGGCGTCGGAGTTGCGGTTGGCCGCCTCGGTGATGGTCTTGATCTGAAGCTCGAGCTCGGCGATCTGGTGTGCCTGGGCGTTGAGCCTGGCTTCAGCGGCGGCGAGAACAGCAGTGCTTTCGCTGGCGACGGCCTCGGTCTTCTTCTCCGACTTCTTGTCATCGGCAGAGACGTTGAGCGGCTGCGAGCCTTTGGATCCGTCACGATAGATAGCGACGGCCTTGAGGCCCTGACGCCAGGATTCAATGTAGGCTTCGGCAATCTCGTCGACGGTGGCGTCGTGAGGAAGGTTGACGGTCTTCGAGATGGCTCCGGAGAGGAAGGGCTGGGTGGCCGACATCATCTTGATGTGGCCCATGTAGTGGATGGAGCGGGTTCCCTTGGCGGCCTTGAAGGAGCAGTCGAAGACGGCGAGGTGCTCGGGCTTGACGTGCGGAGCGCCTTCGATGGTGCCGGTGGCGTCGATGAAGCTGACGATGGCATCGACCTCAGCGTTGGTGTAGCCGAGCTTGAAGAGCGCGGAGGGAACGGTGTTGTTGACGATCTTGATCATGCCGCCGCCGACGAGCTTCTTGTACTTGACGAGGGCGAGGTCGGGCTCGATGCCGGTGGTGTCGCAGTCCATCATGAAGCCAATGGTTCCGGTGGGTGCGAGCACGGTGACCTGCGAGTTGCGGTAGCCGAACTTTTCGCCGTGGGAAAGTGCGCCGTCCCAGGCGTCGCGGCTGGCGTCGATGAGCTCCTGAAGCTGCGGCGCGACAAAAGGCTCAGCCGAAGACTTCGACTTGCCGATGTTGTTGACCTCGGCGCGGTGCATGCGGATGACGTCAAGGAAAGGCTCACGATTGACGTAGAAGCCAGGGCAGGCTCCGGTGGAACCGTCCCAGTTCTCGCTGGTGTTCTTTCCGGCCTGCTGGGTGAGCGGCGTGGCCGCTCCGAGCGGCGGGCAAACTTCGGCGATGCGCGAAGACTGCCAGTAGGCGTCGCCGCAGAGGATGGAGGTGACGGTGGCGGCGAAGTCGCGTCCGGCGTCGGAATCGTAAGGCAGACCGAAGGCCATCAGCAACGCGCCGAGATTGGCGTAGCCGAGGCCGAGCGGGCGGTAGTCGTGCGAGTTCTTCGCGATGGATTCAGTGGGGTAACCGGCAGAGTCGACGATGATTTCCATCGCCGTGGTGACGATGCCGATTGCCTTGCGATAAGCGACGATATCGAACTGGCCTCCCGGAGTGAGGAACTTCAGGAGATTGAAGGATGCAAGGTTGCAAGCCGAGTCGTCGAGGAACATGTACTCGGAGCAGGGATTGGACGCGTTGATGCGGCCAGTATTTTTGCTGGTGTGCCAGCGATTGATCGTGGTGTCGTACTGCATTCCGGGATCACCGCACTGCCAGGTGGCCTCGGCGATCTTGTTCATGATGTCGCGGGCGCGGTACTCCTGCACGGGCGTACGGCCTTTGACGGTGCGGGTGGAGAAGGTGGCATCTGCCTCGACGGCCTGCATGAACTCGTCGGTTACGCGGACGGAGTTGTTGGCGTTCTGGAAGAAGATGGAACTGTAGGCCTCGGAGTCAGGACCGGAGCCATCATAGCCCGCCTGAACGAGCGTGTAGGCCTTGGCCTCTTCCTTCTGTTTGCACTCGATGAAGTCGATGATGTCGGGATGGTCGACGTTGAGGATGACCATCTTGGCGGCACGACGAGTCTTGCCGCCGGACTTGATGACGCCGGCGAAGGCGTCGAAGCCGCGCATGAAGGAGAGCGGACCGCTGGCGACTCCGCCCCCAGAGAGAGTCTCCATGGAACCGCGGATGCTGGAGAGGTTGGAGCCAGTGCCCGATCCCCACTTGAAGAGCATGCCCTCGGTCTTGGCCAGGGTGAGGATGGAGTCGAGCGAGTCATTCACCGAATTGATAAAGCAGGCAGAGCACTGCGGCTTCTTGTAGCCGGTGACGGAAAACTCGATCGCGCAGGTGTGTGGGTTCCAGTGCCAGTTCTGTGCGTCGGAGTTGGGCTCGAGACGATCGCAGCCGACGTTGAACCACACAGGCGAATTGAAGGCGACCTTCTGGTTTAAAAGCAGATGGCTAAGCTCGTCGAAGAAGACAGTCGCGTCCTCGGCAGAGGCGAAGTAACCGCCCTCGAGGCCCCAATCGCGAATGGACTCGGCGACGCGTGTGACGAGCTGGCGCACGCCAGTCTCGCGCTCGGGAGTTCCAAGCTGGCCATGGAGATACTTGGAGGCGACGATGTTTGTCGCGGTCATCGACCAGTCGGAGGGAACCTCAACGTTCTTCTGCTCGAAGATGGTGCGACCCTTGAAGTCCTGAATAACGGCATCGCGCAGCTCCCAGGTGACCTCATCGAAGGGCGAAACTCCGGCGCGCGTGAAGTGACGCGAAAAGGCGAGGCCGGGGGCTCGTTTCGTGGCAGCAGTGGAAGTGGGTGTCGTGGTTTGTTCTACGGCGGCAGCAGGGGTCGTCTTCTTCGAGATCGTTGCCATTGGGGGAGCTGGCTCCTTCTTTTAAATTGGATGCCCGGAGCGACTGTCGTCTCCGGTTTGTGCTTGGCCTCGGGCTCATAAAATGAGGCGAGGCGGGTCTTTTGGGGGCTTCAGGGCGTTGGGACGATGGCGCGTCAACGAACTGGCGCAAACCTTAGAAGCAACGGGCTGAAGTCAGGCGGAACTCATTTGGCGTGGCCTCAACGAGATCTCACGTTTTACTTGCAGTCGTGAAAGTAACGCCGCCTATAGGGTATGTCAAGTATAAAGCACAACATCTTGTGTTGTCTGCGGGAATACCGCTCTTTACAAGAGGGTAAATCACCGAGGGGCGTGGAAATCGGTGATTCTGCTGTGGAAGTCGTGGAATCGCTCGATAACAAGCGTAGATGAGGAAGGGGGAGCGAGCGCAAAAACAGCCGGAGAGTCTAACACTTTTGTTGCAGATAGAGGTTAGTGCCGATTCCGAGCAGCTTCTTGGTACAAAGATTCTTCGCCACGCTCAGAATGACGAATAAGAACGAACACAGATCCCTTCCAAGGCAGGCTCTTCGACTCCGTTTAGGTCGCGCTCCTGCGCGCCAAATTTCGCTCAGGATGACACTTTCTAAACGGCGTCCAAGGTTTAGCAGACCTATCGTCAATTCAGGTCGCGGAAGTTTCTTATACCGGACGTTCCGGGAGGTAACGGTCGAGCCAGGTATGGACGCGATCGGAGCTAGCGTACTGCTGTCCGAGGCGGCGGTAGCTTTCGAACTGAGACTCGCTGAACCACTGGTCGACAGTGCTGGTGTTGGGGAAGGTTGGATTCTCCCGACGGAAGTTGACCAGGTCGGCGGGAAGATCGCGTGTAAACACCGACTTGATGTAGAGGACCTGGCCGACGGTGCCGTTGGAGTATCGGATCGTTCCGGGGATGCAGCAGTAGGGGCTGGCTGGAGGGGTCCCGGCAGGCTCGAGTTGCGTTAGATCCAGAGAGATTTCGGCGCCATGATCGATACGGCACTTGCGGATGGCCATACCGATTCCCTGGAAGGTGAGATCTCCGTCCTGCTCCGCATCGCAGATGACAATGGTGGCGCAATGGCGGCGGACGAGTTCATAGAGTCCCATGTTCTCGAAGTGCCCTCCGTCAGTGAGGTAGACGAAGGCGGCCTCGTCGTTGACCATTCCGAAGAGCTCGGCCAGCAGATAGAAGAGCCCAAACCAAGGCGAAGAGGGATTGCTGTACCGGCCGCGCAGGCGAAAGCGCTTATGTCGGGGGTTGCGAATCCAGAGGCCCAGCCGGACGTTGAAGATGGTTAGGAGAAAGGCCATCGTGGGGCTGGTATGAAATCCCCAGTTGGGGCTCATGGCAGCGCCTGAAGTTGCCACAGCCGTGGCCATGTGCGGACCGCCGTCGTCATAGGCGAAGCTGCGTGTGGGCGTATATCCGTTGAACTGCACGCGATTGGTATCAGCCTCGGTCCAGCCAACGTCATACCCACAGTAGAGCGGTGTAAAAGCAAAGCAAGCGCCCTTGCGCTCCTGGTAGGCGAGGTCCTGCCCGAAGGAGAGATTGAGGGTGGTACAGAAGATGGGGAACGGCCCCTGGTAGGTGGGCGGCTGGGGTTCTGTTGAGCACGCATCCGGTCCGCAGTCGTTGGCCCAGAGGTCCTTCTGGCTTTCATGGTTGAAGCGCGAAGGAAGAAGGTCGATCAGGCGAAGGCGCTTATCGCTGGCGGCAAAGCCGGTAAAGCGATTGGGCCGCCGGTCGGGATTGCTCGCCCCCGCGTAGCAGCGGGCGATGCGATCGCGGTAGAAAGCATGAAGAGAGAACTCATTGATATCGATGCGCCAGCCGAAGAGCAGCGCCGTCGCCGCAAGAAGAGCGAGCAGGAACAGAAAGTCACTGTGGGGAAGGATAGAGTTTCCGATCTGCGACTGGATGGTGGCGAGCGCCTTTTCCGTGACCCAGGAGAGCGCAAGAACGAGACCTACGATAAAGACGGGTGGACCGATCAGGACCAGAGCGTTCAGCAGCCTGGAGGATTTTGAGTTTTCCTCTTTCGATGTACCGCTGATCAAGGAACTTTTGCCTGCAATGACGCTGAACAGCGTGGTCCCGATCCAGCCAATACTGAGAGATTTTCCGGCGTGAGCGACATGGAAGAGCCAGGAGACGAGGCCTGCTCCTAACAGCGAACTGGCAGTGACGGCGAACCAGACGATGCCGAAGAGAAAGCTCCAGGCGCGCAGACGGGCGAACCACTCCCGGACTGAACCATCGACGAGGTTGCCGACGAGACCGCCTGCAATCTCGATGGAGACGAAAACGATGGTCAAGCCAAGCCATGGCAGCAGCGGAATCGCGGTGCGCGTGACATGCTCAAGGGGCAGAAAGAACGAGACGATGAAGATGGCCAGCCGGGAGAGATGGATGAGGACGTAGCCGCATCCCACGGCGCCAGCCATACCGAGAAGGACGATGAGCCTTCGCCAATTTTTCGGAATGGCGCGCATTGCTGAGAAAACCAGAAGAGCGATTCCAGCGAGCAGGGCGGTAAAGACCCAGGAAGTAGAGGTGTCTTCATCGAATCCGGTAAAGGGTCTCCACCAGTGGAAGGAATAGGCGGACTGCCAGGCATGGATATTCGCCATCGCATCCGGCTCGCCAGGGGGTGGGATCGAAGGCTTCGTGGCAGCCGGGTTTTGAGTGGGTTTGGCTTCTCTCTGGGCCAGCCGATGGAGATGGCTGATGTAGACACGAGTGCTGGGGGGGACGATGCCGGTGTTCTCTGGCCAGGCAACTGTGCCGATCACGCGATGCACACGGTTCCAGTGACGAACCTCCGACGTGGAATGAGGCGTGGTTTCAGGAAGCCGGTTCCCCGCCCAGAAGGAGGAGCGGTAGAGATACGGACACAAGACGAGTATGGAGAGCAGGATGGGAGCGAAGACCAGTCCAAGCACCCCGCCCTGGCCAAAGCCGGCCTCTTCGACGGGATGGCAGTGATCGGACGACGGATGTTTGAGCTGGGTAAAAAAGATGACACAGGAGGCGAAGAGAAAACCTCCGAAGACGATCGCCGCCGTTACGATTCCATGATCGAGGAGAAAGTGAGCTACTCGCCCGCGCGAGCTGAGATAGAAGTGGGGCAACAGAAGCACGAGCAGAATCGACGAGATCAGGACGATCTGATTGAGGAAGGTATTGCGCGCCCAGATCGCGAAGGCAACCCAGGTATCGGCAGTAAACAAGCCGGTTCGCGGCGTGAGGTAGTTGGAGTAGCGGCGCAGCCAGCGCAGAGGCTCGGGCCAAAAGTCACGCGTAGCGGGAGGTCCGGGAAGCGGCTGCAACTGCTGCTGAACCTTCTCGATGTTCTCGCAGGCGATCCAGGAGGCGAGGAACTGGTGGATGTACCCTCCGCCGGAGACAGTGGAGAGATAGTCGAAGGATTTGAGACGGCCAGCGGCAGCAAGACCCTGCAGGATGCCGAGATTGAAAGTTGCGCTGCGGATTCCTCCGCCGGAGAAACAAATGCCGGCGAGACCGAGCTGATCGGCTACGGCATAAGCGTCTTTGGCGGGATCGACGGGAGGCCAGTGACCTTTCGCCGCAAGTTCCTGCTCGAGGAGCCATTTGGCGGGTGGATATTCGATGAGCGTCGCCATGCGCGCCTGTGCTCGTGGCGTGGTGTGGAGGAGTGTCGCAATATGTTCCTGGGCTGCCGATTCCAGTTCAGGAACGGCATGGGGGAAGGCCTCTGCCCAGGACTGCGCGAATGCGCTCTTGGCCGTATGGGGAGCAAGAGCCGTGTGATGCACCTTGATCTGTTGCGCGAGCCGGTCACAGTAGGCTTTGGCAGCACCATCGCGCAACTCCGCTTCTTGAAAGACCGGATCAAATGGGGATTCCGGAGATGATGCCATGAAGCCTCCTGCCATGTGCGATCACACGCACAGCAGCATACGTGCATTTTGAATTTAAGACCCAGGGGTGGAAGCAACGATAACAGAGCGGACCGTAGACAAGTCACGATCTTTTTAATCGGCGGGAGACGAGTTCGTTACCTTGCTCTTCTTCTGTTGAAGCCGGACCCTCAATTGTGCCGTCGCTTCGCGATGACATAGCAGGCAGAGCGTACGAAGGTTGTCGAGGTCGCACTGGCCTCCTCCTTCTGCGACCGGAACGATATGGTCGGCGTCCCAAAGGCTGCGACGACTTGAGATGGTCTTCATGCCATAGAGGCGAAGCCCGGCCTCGCGCGCCACTCCTCGTGCGCGCTTGAGTGCAGCGTAGGCGGCCATAGTGTCGATTCCGCAGGTGGCGCAATGGCCACGATCGCGAGCGAAGACCTGATCGCGAAGATATCCGGGATCAGTACGCAGGCGCCACTGGTGTACGCAATAGTCGCTGCAGAAGGTCCGACGGCGTTTCGCAACGATCTCAAGCTCGCACCAGCGACAAAGTGGAAGACCGCTGGGGCCAACAGGAAGATCGCTGCGGCGGGTGCGGCCTCCGGGAAGTGTGCGAGAAGGAATCATGCTGCGTGAAGTATCGGATTAAATTTCGAAGTCGACTTCAACCGGCTCGATCAGAGGCATCAGCCAGCTTAAGAGCTTCTGGTGCGCAGGATGATCGTTGTAGGCATCGAAAGTAGTACGATCAGCGAACTTCATGACACCACCAAACGCATACCCCTGCGAACGAGGAGAGAAATTGTGCCCGACATAGACCTCGAGCAGGCCAGGAATCTGTCTCTGAAGCGCCTGGATCTCTTCGAGAACGCGTTGTTTCTGACTGGAGGTGACATTGGGCTTCCAGCGAAAGAGGAAGGTGTGAATGACCATGAGCTGAGTTTAATCCGAACCGCTTAGAATAGTTCGAGCACCTGGAGGAGTTATGGCGAGAACGCAATCGACGATGGTCGAGCTGGGCACGGTGGCTCCGCCATTCGAATTGACCGATGTAGTTACGGGTAAGGCCGTCGGGCGCGACGATGTTGCCGCAGAGCGCAAGGGACTGCTTGTGATGTTTATCTGCGTCCATTGCCCTTACGTAAAGCATGTGGAAGAAGGGCTGGCGCGTATCGGTAAAGATTACGAAGGGAAGATTGGGATTGTGGCTATCTCATCGAATGATGTCACAGCGTATCCCGAGGATTCCCCGGAGGAGATGAAGAAGCAGGCGGAACGGCTGGGCTTTCGCTTCCCATATCTTTATGACGAGACCCAGGAGGTCGCCCGCGAGTACGATGCTGCCTGTACGCCAGATCTGTTTCTCTTTGACGGTGAGATGAAGCTTGTCTATCGTGGACAACTCGATGACAGCAGGCCGCGACGCGGAGACTTCGGCAATGATATTCCGGTCACAGGTAAGGATCTGAGAGCCGCAATTGATGCCGTAATCGCAGACAAAAGACCGGATCCGAATCAAAGGTTTGCTGTTGGATGCAATATCAAGTGGAAGCAATAACCAAGGGAACGATCTGGAAATTAGCGGAGGCAGCAAATGGATAAGGTTCTTGAGAAGCTGAAGAAAGGGATTCGACAGTTTCAGGCCGAGGTCTATCCCGAACAAACTGAGACCTATCGCAAGGCGGAAAGCGAGCCGCAAAAGCCGGCAGCGCTGATTATTACCTGTGCGGATTCACGGATTGATCCTGAGTTGATTACGCAGTCCGGCCCCGGCGAGCTCTTTGTCATGCGCAATATTGGCAACCTTATTCCTGCTTACGGCGAGATGATGGGCGGCGTCAGCGCCGTGATTGAATACGCCGTCGCTGCGCTTAAGGTGAACCACATTGCGGTTTGTGGACATAGTGACTGCGGCGCGATGAAAGCATTATTGGATCCGGCGAGCCTCGAGACCTTACCAAGCGTGAAGAACTGGATGCGAAACGCGGATGCAGCCATGAGCGTAGCGGATTCGCTCGCACCTAAGGATGAGAAGCCAAGCGAGCGACTGAAGCGCCTGACGGAAGAAAATGTTCTTCTGCAGATCCAGCACCTCAGAACACACCCTTCTGTTGCTGGCGCGATGGCACGCCAGGAGCTGACCTTGTCAGGATGGGTCTATGACATCGGCGCCGGCGATGTTCGTATTGCTGAAAATGGCGAACGGGGATTTCACTCGATCGGCCAGGAGAAGCATAAAGGATGATCTCTCCTCTTCGTCGCCGGCGGCTCATGCTGCTCACTGTGAGATATATCGGCTGGCCTCTGGTGGTATTGCTGATTTACGACATTGGAATCGTCGCAGCATACAAGGCAGGATATTTGCATTGGGCTGCCCTGAATATGATTCCGGTCTCTCTGTTGGGTTCGGTAATCAGCATTCTTGTTGCGTTTCGTAATACGACATCCTATGCGCGGTGGTGGGAAGCGCGAACGCTGTGGGGGACAATCGTCAACAACTCGCGAAGCTGGGCGCGTCAGATCACCACGACGATTCGAAGACCGACGAATGCCCACCCCGGCGAGATTGAGGCGATACAACAGAAGATGGTCTATTACCAGATCGCCTGGACCCATGCTCTGCGCCAGCATCTGCGGAAGCTTGAGCCGTGGAATGAGATTGAAGACTTTCTTTCTCCAGAAGAAATTGCCAGGCTGCGTGGTGAGAAAAACGTTCCTGTAGCAATTCAGCAGTGGCAGAGCACTGCTCTAAACGACCTGCTCGATCGCGGATGGATCGACGCGATGCAGTGGCGAGCACTGGACGAAACACTGAATGATCTGGTCGATGCACAGGGAGGTGCCGAGCGCATCAAGAACACTCCCATGCCCCGCCAATATGACTATCTCCCCCAGCTTTGCGTACAGATCTTCTGTATTCTGCTTCCGCTCGCCATGGGAGCAAGCATGGGATGGTTCACTCCTCTAGGATCCGCACTGGTCGGCTTCATCTTTCTTGCACTGGATAAGATCGGCCGCGATCTTGAAGCTCCCTTCGACAATACGATTAACGATATCCCCTTGACCTCGATTTGCCGGGTCATCGAGATCAATCTGCGGCAGATGCTTGGAGAGACTCAGCTTTCTTCTCCTACAGTTCCGGTCAACGATATTCTCTGGTAGCTAGAACCAGCGCATACGACGAAGAAGATAAAGCAGCAGCCCTGTGCAGGCAAGTGCGAGAAGACCGACGATGAGCGCTCCATGAGGAGATTCCTCAAAGGGCAGCCCTTTGAGGTTCATGCCGTAGATGCTCGAAATCGCAAGCGCAGGGAGTGCGATGGTGCCTAACACAGTAAGCACCTTCATCACCTCGTTGGTGCGATTGGCGACGGAAGAGAGATAAATATCCAGCGTGTTGTTGAGCAGGTCGCGCTGCGTTTCTACGGAGTCCAGCAGGCGAGCGACGTGGTCATAGGTATCGCGCACGTAAAGCTGATGCTCAGTATCGATGATGGTGGTGGAATCGCGTTGCAGATGCAGGCAGGCATCCCGCGTATTCACCAGCACACGCCGCAGGTCTATCAACTCGCGCTTAATGGCAAAAACCTGACTAAGGATCTGGGGAGAGGGTGAATCAAAAACCGCATCTTCCAGTTCGTCAATACGGTCGTCGAAGTGATCGATCGCAGGAAAGTAACGATCGACGATCGTATCGAGGATCAGATAGAGCAGCCGGGCAGGGTGCTCATCATCTCCATCGCGACGAGCGCGTTCCAGAGCCTCTGTCGTCGCGGGACAAACGGGATCGACGATGGTAATCAAAAAGTCTTTGCCCGCGAAGATGTCGATGGTGGTGAAGGTCGGCATCTGTTCAGTAGGGGAATCGGGATCAGGCCGGAGATAGACCGGCTTCAGCACAGCGAAGGTATAGTTCGCCCCGGAGTCGACCTTAACGCTCTCATCTGCGCTGCGCACGTCTTCGATGTGTAGAGGGTGCAGGCCGTACTTCTGCGCAAGCTCATCAAGTTTTGGATCGTGAGGATCATCGAGCTGATACCACGGCATGAGGTCCTGATCTCCCGTTGAAACAGTCGCTTTCTATGCGTCCATCGTACCGGCTGCGGCGTATATTCAGGGTAAGCTCACCCAAAATTCTGCACGAGGAACACTCCATTGATAAACTGCCGCAGCGTTTTCGTGTTTCTACTCGCCGCAGCCGGACCTCTCGCCCTGGCGCAGCAGGGTTCCTACGATCCGGTCAAGACCTTCGCGCCCTTCATCATGCCGGATCCGATCAACGTCTATCGCTCCAGTAATGGAGCGCCCGGACCAGGCTACTGGCAGAATGAAGCGGATTACGAGCTCCACCCCACGATTGACCCAGCGAAGAAGCAGCTCAGCGCTACTGAGACCATTACCTATATCAATAACAGTCCCGATACGCTTACCAGCCTGTGGCTGCATGTAGAACAGAACATCTATCGCAAGGATTCGCGTTCACGTCTGGCCTATGGCGCTGCATTGCGAGGGAGACGCAATACGGAAGAGAGCGGACCTCGTCCTTCATCGGAAGGTTATATCTTCGATTCAGTCGAGATCGAAGCTGGAAAACAGCGCATCAAGGCCGATTACATAATCTCCGACACACGCATGCAGATTCGTCTTGCCGAGCCACTGAAGCCGAAGGGCGGCCAGTTGAAGATCCACATCAGGTATCACTACCAGATCCCGGGCATATGGGGTGGGCGCACCTCGTGGGGCAAGTCCCAACAGGGCGAGATCTACGACATGGCGCAGTGGTATCCGCGGATGTGTGTCTACGACGACCTGCGCGGATGGGATACGCTGCCTTATCTCGGTAGTGAGTTCTATCTCGAATACGGCCACTTCGATTACTACGTGACCGTCCCCTCAAACTTCATCGTTGCAGGTTCGGGCGAGCTTGTGAATCCGAAGGAAGTTCTGACCTTGCAGCAGGTCGCACGGCTGGAACTGGCCCGCAACAGCGACTCGACGGTCTACATTATTAAGCCGGAGGAAATCGGAAAATCAGAGAGCCGTCCGAAACAGGATGGGGCTCTAACCTGGCACTTCCACATGGATCACACTCGCGATGTCGCCTTCAGCGCCTCACCGGTCTTCGTGTGGGATGCGGCCAAGATCAATCTTCCCGATGGCAAGAAGTCACTGGCGATGAGCGTCTATCCGCCCGAGAGCGTGGGCGAGGATGCCTGGACAAAATCCACCGAGTACGTAAAGAATTCGGTCGAAAACTTTTCGAAGCGCTGGTATCCATATCCCTATCCCGCAGCCATCAACGTCGCAGGCTTCTCCACCGGCATGGAGTACCCAGGAATCGTCTTCGATGGTATTCCAGACAAAGGCTCGTTCCTCTTCTGGGTGACGGCGCACGAGATCGGCCATGATTGGTTCCCGATGATCGTCGGCTCCAATGAGCGCCGCAATGCCTTCATGGACGAAGGCTTTAACACCTTCATCGATATCTTCGAATCGGACGAGTATGCCGAGGGCAAATATGGCCCCAAGCGCGACTCCGAGTACTCCGCTGGTGGCGAACCACCGGACATGATCCTGAAGGTGATTGACGACCCGGCTGCACCGCCTGTTCTCTTCCCTGCTGACGGCTATCCCGGACGACTCGGCCATCCAGTCAGCTACTTCAAAGGAGCCTATGGGATGGTACTACTGCGTGAGCAGATCCTAGGACCGGACCGCTTCGACTGGGCCTTCCGCAAATACATTCGCGACTGGGCCTTCAAACATCCTTCGCCCTCGGACTTCTTCCGCGCCATGCAGAGCGAGGCAGGAGAAGACCTGGGATGGTTCTGGCGCGGCTGGTACGAGAACCACTGGAAGTTCGATATGGCAGTCGAGAAGATCGATGGCGCTACGATGACCATCCAGAACAAAGGCCAGCTTGTGCTTCCAGCAACAGTCGAGGTGAAGTTCAAGGATGGCACCTCGGAGCGCTTCCGCCTGCCATGGGAGACCTGGCTCAGCAAGGGCGAATACGTGTGGTCGTCCGACGATAAGAAGCCGATTGCTTCGGTTACGATCGACCCTGATCACAAGCTGCCAGATGATGATCGCAGCAACAATACAAAATCAGCCGAATAAACAAAAAGCCGCCGGTGCAAAGCTGGCGGCTTTTTGCTGCATAATAGCGACGTCAGGCTGAGGTGGTCCCATGAGATTACAGTTACTCTTATGTATCGCACTTGGACTATCACCGATACAGTACCCGATGGATAGCCAGACCAGCATCTCCTCAAAAGCCCCTCTTTCCTACACAACTGATCTTCAGGCTCCATTAGGAAGTGAGAAGCATCCTGTACGAGTCTCCTCGGGAATTATGCTTAGCAATTCAATCCGGCGCGATATACCTAAATATCCGCCTCCACCCCGATGCGGTGAGCCTCTGCCGGAGAGCTGGAAAGGCAGTGGTGTCTCCGTACTGCACGCCCTCATAGATCCTGAGGGAAAAATTAATCGACTGGACTATATCTCAGGCCGTGAAGCCTTCAGAGAGCCAGTGACAAACGCTGTTCACAATTGGGTCTATAAACCCTATTTGCTGAATGGCTCAGCAGCATGGATAGAAACGACTATTACTCTGGAAGTCCAAATGGGATGCTCAAAGTAGTAAGGTTCCTCACGCTTCGTGAACAACGCGCCCGGTTCCCTTTTCAATACTCGTAATCTGTCCATCGCGCATATGCAGAATGCGATCCGCAATCTGCGCAGCTTCAGGGTTATGAGTAATCATCAGCACGGTCTGGTTCAGCTCGTGGCTGGAACGCCGCAACATGCTAAGTACAGCATCAGAGTTCTTCGTATCGAGATTACCTGTCGGCTCATCGGCCAACACAATTGCCGGACGCGAGATCAATGCGCGGGCAATGGCGACGCGCTGCTGTTCGCCTCCTGAGAGTTCGTTCGGCCGATGCTCCAGCCTGCCCTTGATATTCATCAGGTCGGCAAGGTGATCGAGTAGCGGACGATCCAGAGGCTTCTTCTCTGTTGCTCCCAGATTCGCAATATCATGTGCGATCTCGATATTCCCCATTGCCGTCAGTGTTGGAAGAAGATTGAACCGTTGAAAGACGAAACCGATCTTGGCGCGACGCATTCGCGTGCGTTCGATATCCGAAAGCCGCGAAAATTCAGCGCCATCAATAAATAGCGACCCGGAACTGGCCTGCGCGAGTCCTCCAAGGACATAAAACAATGTCGATTTTCCTGATCCGGAGGGCCCGACAATGGCCACAAACTCGCCTGGATCTGCTGAAAAATTGACTCCTCGCAGCGCCTGCACCTCAAGTTTTCCGGATCGATAGGTTTTGCCGAGGTCCTGGGCTACGATGATGGGCTGAACTGTGGCTGCCGTGCTCGAAGAAGAGGAAGAAGTAGTCGCCATGAGTTACCTTTGAGTTTATCGTGACCGGGACCTTTCTATGCGATCAGGGATAAATTGGACCGAACTGGCGCTATGGGGGCTGATCGGCTGGACCTTGATCGGTCTTGCTGGCGTAACGATCTCATTCCTGCGGCAAGAGCGCTCCAAGGCGCGTCGGCATCTTGTCTGGATTGGGGGCATCTGGCTGCTTTACATTGCCATACTGCTGACGATTTCACTCTCAACCAAACCACGCATCCTTGCACAGGGGCAGGAGCAATGTTTTGGCAGCCTTTGTTTTACCGTGGTACGAATCGAGAGTATCCCCAGCTCTTTTGCCAACGAGGGAGAACAGGTCCTACGAGTCTCCATCCGAATCACCAATCATTCCCATGAGCAGAGGAAAGGCGACAAAACTCTGCAAGCCTATCTCGTCGATTCGCAGGGCCGGGTCTGGAACCAGGGGTCCGGACTGGAAGGCGTTCGCCTGTCGACAACGGTTCTGCCGGGCGATTCAGTTATGAGCCAGCCCGTCTTCAAGATCGCAAAGGATGCAACGGATCTTCGACTCGTCCTAACGCACGGACACAGGCTCCCCTACCTTCTTCTGCTGGGCGATCGCGACAGCTTGTTGCACTCTCCGGTTTACATCCGGCTTGAGGTTCAGCACTGATCCAGACTATCTCTGTATATCTATACGCAAAGAATTGCTGGAAAACTGAATTTTCACATTTTGCCTGCAAAGCTTTGCGAATTTCTCTTTTTCGGCTGCTCAATTACGCAGGATCTGAAAGACATAGGATTGGCACAGAGATTGCACTAGAGCGAAACCGTCATCTGGGCCACCATTTCACACGCGTCGAGCTACAAGCGATGTGAAGCTGATTCTTACAACAGCTTTGTGAATCGGGCTCTTTTCCTTCCATGATCGCTGCACGTTTTTCTGAGAGCAGTGAAGGCGAGTGGAAATCGAAATGTTTTTGCGCTTCTGAATAGAAGCTCCCTGGGACTGAATCCGCGATGCTGTGCTGGCTGCTTGTGGGAAAGCCTGAACGGCATCATTTTGGCCGTTATGCAGTCTGCGCTGCATAGACGGTGAAGTATTGCCAAAATCCAAGCCGTGGAGGCAGAAGTGAAAAATCTTGTTACTACCGCCACTCTCGTAACCGCCTTAGTCGTCTCTGGACAGGTTTACGGTCAGAGCAAATCGAACTCGCATCCGCAAAAGCAGAGCAAGACCCACGCGTTGCGCGACAACCAGATGGATAAAGTCACTGCAGCTGGCGAGGAAAGCTCCGCACTGGCAGCAAACAATTCGACCGTAACAGAAAACAATACGGGCAGCGTTTCGCTCTCAGGAAGCGCGCTGAATGCTGCGAAGGGTATCAATATCGTCAGCTCCTCCGATGCTGCAGTTGCCAATGGCGTCAATGTTTATAACGGCAGCCTGACAACGCAAGGCAATACTGCCAGCGCGGACGTCGGCCAGGGAAATGCCATCACCCAAACCGATCCGGCAGGCGCTTCGCTGACCGGTTACAAACGTGGGGCAAACTCACAGCTCAATACCTCGAGCGCATCAGATGTGACGACGACCAGCACCTCGTCATCAAGCCTGAACGCCTCGTTCAATCACACCTCCAACCACACCGACAATTGGTCGAACACCAAGTCGGCAAACAGTAGCTCGTCGAACAGCTCCAGCGCCAGCAAGAATGCTGCTCAGCAGCAGAGCGCCAGCAAGAGCTCTTCTTCAGCGACCACCTCGTCCGCATCCAATACAGCCAGCAAGTCGGCCTCAGCAACGGATGCTTCTGCCTCGAATAACGCGCAAAATGCCAGCAACGTGAAATCGGCTTCGTCGACCGATAACTCGTCCGCCAGCAAGAGCGCGACCAGCAACGCGACTTCGTCGGCCAGCGCCAGCGGAGCCACCGCTTCCGCCAATGCTCCTGACGGCAGCGCTACTTCCGTAGGAAACTCGGCCTTCAACAATGGATCGTCCAGCAACGGCGCAACCTCTACGACGACAGGCAATGGAGCAGATAATCTGTCCGCATCGAAGGGCGGATCCTCCAGCAATAACACCGCCAGCAACTCCGCGACTTCAAGCAATGGTTCCAGCAGCGCGAATCAGTCGGCATCCACTGACAACTCTGCTTCCAACCAGAGCTCGGCTTCGAATGCTGCGAAAAGCGCAAATTCGTCCTCAAATTCTGCTTCCAACAATGCATCGCAGAATGCGGACTCTTCCAATAAGAACAAGGCACAGCAGAGCGCTTCCAGCTCGAACAGTGCGAGTTCCAATGCATCTCAGTCGGCGAAGAATGATTCCAATTCCAGCACGACGACGCACTCTACCAGCTCCGCTAAGTCGACATCTGCGAGCCTGGCCACAACCGACTCCAATTCTGATTCGGATCACACAGTAACGTCCTCGAGCAAGGTCTACAACGTTCAGGGAGCAGTGAGTTTCGATAATGCAAGCGCACAGAATGTTGCTGTGGACGGCTCGACCGTAACAACCACCAACAACTACACCGTTGCCCTGGCAGGCTCTGCACTGGCCAATGCGACGGCGATGAACATCGTCAATGCAGCCGGCGGCATGGTTGCCAATGGAATCAACGTAGCGCGGACCTCGAATATGAACTCGACTCCGACGCTGACCCAGACCAACAGCATCTCGCAGCATCGCTAACAGGCAGGCGTGTGTAAGAAGCATCGAGTTTCTTACACACGCCTTGCATTACCGAATGCAAGGAGCAGGTTATGCGACGAACTTTCGTGATAGCGATCCTGATGCTGTTCAGCTTTGCTGTGACGCCGACAGGCTGGGCCCAAACCAAGGTCCAATCCAAGGCGCGCGCCAAAGCACAACCCATGAACGATGCCGCGCTCGACAAAGTGACCGCCGGCACAATCTCTGCCGAGGTTTCCAATGGAGTTGTTAAATTCCAAGGCCAAGCTCAGACTCCAAACGGCCTGGTCTCGAGTGATGGCTCACTTGCCCTGCAGAGCGGCCCTATTGGGGGCACCACAATGGGCACACTCAGCATGAATGGCAATGCAGAACAAAATCTTAGTTCACTGGTGAATATTAACGCAGTGAACTCGAAGATCAATGTCCTGCTGAATCTCAACGTCAATATCAACTCGACTGTCGGAACTCTGACGCAGTCGAACCTTAACGGGAAACACTGATGACGCTCTTCGCAGTTCGTTTCAGGTCCTGGTACAGAGCGCTTGCGCTGGTCATGGCGGGCGCTCTGATCTTTCCCAGTGTGGTCTTCTCTCAAGCTCAAGACGAATACAGCAAACCGATCCGCAGCCTCAAAGAGATTCGCGAAGAAGGTGTAATACGGCAGAAGTGGGACATGAGTTGTGGTGCTGCTGCTCTCAGCACGCTGCTGACCTATGAATTCAAAGACAATACCCCGGAAACTGCAGTCGTCGTTTGGATCCTGCATCGAGTTGATCCGGTTCGAGTGCGTGCCCGCGGCGGATTCTCGCTGCTGGATCTAAAACGCTTCGCCCAGGCACGCGGCTATCACGCAGAGGGTTTCACGGGGATGTCCATCGAAGAACTTGCCGAACAGAAAACCTCTGTCATCGTGCCAATCCGTATGAAGGGCTTTGATCATTTCATCGTCGTACACAAGATCGTGGAGGGGCACGTTATCATCGCCGATCCCGGATTCGGAAACATCACCATGCGGGTCGATCGCTTTCAATCGCTATGGAAAGAAGGCATCGTCTTCATCGTTCATCCGCCGACAGACCTGATGTTGACCGAAAAGAGACCTTCGATCGCATCCCGCACAATTCCCGATCCCAGCATCATTCAACGCGAGATTGGAGTCGCGATTCCGCCGAACTATCTCTACTGATCCAACAAACGATGCAGCAAACAAAGGCCAGATCGATGCACTCTCTTCGGCAACTCTCTTCCGCAAGGCTGATGTTTTGGGCTCTCCTGTTTTGTGGGGTACATACATCTCTGGCTCAGAATCAATCGGCCAATCCGCAGCCAACACATGCGCAACCGCAATCCCCCCAGCAGCCTCTTTCACAACAGGAACTGTTGATGCAAGTCAATCAACGTATGAACGATGCGCTACGCGAGCGCGATGCAATCATTCGCAATCTTCTGCAACGCGTACAGGAGTTGGAGTGGCGCGTAAATGGAGGCAACTTTACTACGTCGTCTCCTCGCGACCTCATCTCGGCTCAGCCGGCCTCTTCCAGCGTAAGCGCACCGGCGGCTGCGACTCCCCATGCGAACACGCTGGCAGCGGCGACAGCCGTGGTGCGCAACTCCGGATACGACGCAGAAGAGCGGCAGGCCAGCCAGGCACTCGATCAGGCACTTATCGTTCGTGGCGGCCTTCTGCTTCCCTCAGGAACTCTTGAGCTTGACAATACAACCTCATATTTCAGCTCGTCCTCCGATCACCTCACCATCGACGGCTTTGCCCTGCTGCCAGTGCTTGTCGTAGGAGACATTACTTCGGAACGCGTCCGCCAGGATCTCCTGCTCCCGACCTTCACCGCTCGCCTCGGACTTCCCCACAAGCTACAGTTCGATACCTATGTTCCCTATGGTTACCAACTGAATCGTACGGTCGATGCCGAGAACAACCAGACCTCGCAGAGTACTTTCGGGCTCGGCGATATCGCCTTCGGCCTTTCGCGCCAGTTGACCATGGAGCATGATCGCGTCCCTGACCTGCTGGCCAACGTGCGCTTCAAGACCACCACTGGAATCGACAGTTTCAACCTCAATAGCAGCCAGACTGCGCTCGGTACCGGTTTTTATGCGGTCCAGGGAAATCTAACGGCAGCCAAGTCGAATGACCCCGTTGTCTTCTTCGGGAATCTCTCGTACACCGCGAACCTGAAAGGAACCCATACGATTCAGTCGACCGATTCAAACGGCCAGCCGATTTCGATTCCGGGTCACTTCAACCCGGGTAATGCTATCGGCTTCCAGCTTGGCTCCATCCTCTCTCTGAATCCCGAAACTTCGATGACGATCGGCTGGGATCAACGCTTCACTCAATCCACGACTGTGAATGGGCAGGTTGTGCCTGCTTCATATCTCGTTGAAGGTTCCCTGCGACTCGGCATGTCGTATCTCTACGCGCCTGGAAGGACCCTCGACCTGAGCTTTGGGGTCGGACTGACGCCGGACACACCGAATCTGCAATTCTCTGTCGGATTGCCAATTCGTCGTTCTCTGTGGACTCCCAAGAGTGGCGTTCGCATCTTCAAAAACAGCGTTCACGAGTGAGAGATTTCCTCATGGCTAGGCTGGAGGACTGCCTGAGTTCAGGAGCGAGTGTAAGGTTACTTCCTCAAGAAAGCTGATTTCCATCCTTATCGTGATGACCTGCCCAAGATCGGTCAGGGACGTCAGGTTTCTCCGACAGGTACACAAGTCGGTAAGCGCGATATGCGACGACCTTGTAAGCTCGAGGCCGATGGCAACAATAGAGCTATAGAGATCGAGGATCGACCGAAGCTGAACCTCAATCTTGAGTTCAGTCATGCTGGTAGAGAGCGTTCGCCGGTCCAGGACCCAGCCGCCACAGTCGGCGAGCGAGGCGATCAAACCCGGTAGAACTCCGGAACGTTCGTCGTAGCTGAAACTCTGAATCTCAAGCGATGTCATCAATATCATTGGGCCCTTTGGGGATACAAACCGATGGCCGTCTCCTCCTTTATCGGAACTAACAGGTTGTAGCTTGATACAGTTCGCAGTACGGTGGTCATATGACGAACGGACACACGGGAGTAACTCGATGATCCTCGGCGTAGGAACCGACATGATCGAGATCAGCCGGATTCAGCTGAGCATCGATCAGTTCGGAGAACGCTTTCTGCATCGGGTCTTCACTCCCGGCGAGATCGCCTACTGCCAGAGAAAGAAGAAACATGCGGCCGAGAGCTTTGCTGCGCGCTTCGCAGCGAAAGAGGCTGGGGCGAAGGCGCTCGGTACCGGCATCAGTCGTGGAATCACCTGGAAGGAGATTGAGGTGCAGCGCGAACCAAGCGGGCGCCCCACCCTGCACTTGACCGGACGCGCGCAGGAGAGGGCGCAGGAGCTAGGAATTGCCCGACTTTCTCTCAGTCTGACCCACAGTCGAGACCTCGCCCTGGCTGTTGTCATTGCTGAAACCGCCTAAAAATCTGGAGTCTGCAAAATGTTTCATCATCCTTGACATAGAGATGCCATAATCCCTTGAAGGAGGACCTCCCCAACCTTGACCGGCCAACAGACCCTTATTGCCCGTGGAGCTCTTGGAGTCTTCGCCGGAATCGCCTCTGTGGCGACCTGCTCCAGTTCCTTTCCAAGACGGCTTTCAAAAATAGACTTTGATCGCGGTATAAGTCTTGCCTTCGCAGTCAGCCGGCTGGGACTCTTTGGATTGATCTTTCTCCTGCTCCGGATTCCTCCGCGAGGGGATGTACCGGCCTATTACTGGCCTGAGGCCCAATCGATTCTCCACGGCCTGCTTCCCTACCGGGATTTCCCCAGCAGTTATGCTCCACTCCACCCTTACCTCGATGCATTGGTAATCCGCATCTGGCACAGTCCGCTTGCGATCATCCTGCTCTCCATCCTTGCCGAGATTGCCCTGCTTCCGCTGTGGTTTCGTTTTGGACGAAGGATTCTGTCGGAGACGGAGATTCGTACAGGAGCTCTTCTATATCTTTGCAGCGCAATCGGCCTTCAGTTCGTCGCCGTTGATGGCCAGGATACGGTGATCGTAGGCGTCTTCGTGACGCTCTCTCTCTTTCTCCTTTCGCGAAGAAAGGAGTTGCTTTCCGGCGCTACGATCGGAACGGCGGTCGCAGCGATCAAATTCCTTCCGCTGCTCTATGTACCGGCCTTCTTTCTCGCTCTTCCGCGACGATGGCGCTGGGTGGTTGGAATGGCCATTCCAATCCTTTTCATCTATGGCGCCTTTGTTGCCATGCATCTTCCGATCCTTGTCCCTCTGCAGATCGAAGGAGACAAAAAAGGAGCGGGTAGCTTTCCGTACGTAGTGGAATCGCTTCTGGGAGTTACGGTTCCTTCCAGAATCTGGGACCTTCTGCTGGTCGCAGTCCTCGCTGCAATCTTCCTCTTACTTGCTCGAACCCTTCGAGGAGCTACCCCGGAGGTGCGTCTGCGAGGAATCGTCTTTGCAGTCGCCGCTCTTTCGCTGGCTCTGCTGTTTTTCTCGAAGAAGTCCTGGCCTCCGTACCTGATGCTGACGCTGTTTCCAATCTGCCTCTCGATCGATGCACGGCGCTGGCTTCACCTTGCGGGACTCGCAGGATTCAGTGTGATTGCAGTCGTCGAGCATAGCTACTGGGCAACGATTCTCAATCAATTGACGGCCCAGGAACTTCACCTCGGTCTCCTGTCGGGCCGTACTGTATATTTCGTATTTTTGGCACTGGAACTGGCCCTGATCGGGGGCTATGGATGGCTCCTGTCACTTGCTCTTCGGAAGATTTGTTCCGCGAAGGAGTTTGATCCATCCCTCTCCTCCCATCCGTAAGGAGCAGAGATAGACTAACTATCTATATTAGATTGTGTTGTTTATCAGTTTTATGGCTTAGCGATAAAGCGTGTGAAGCGTGCGGTCTAGGGCTTCGCACCCCTTTTGGGTGAAATCTGGGGGGTGCCCCCCTTCGATCATTGACTCTCTGTATCCCCTCCGATATGATTAAACCTCGCGCAGT
Organism: Edaphobacter sp. 4G125; assembly: GCF_014274685.1. Lineage (NCBI taxonomy): Bacteria > Pseudomonadati > Acidobacteriota > Terriglobia > Terriglobales > Acidobacteriaceae > Edaphobacter > Edaphobacter albus. Next base: position 1,403,491 of record NZ_CP060393.1, on the reverse strand, counting down.
CTTGCGTGTACGCTTCTGTGTACCTGCGAGACATTGAGTGGATCCACCCGGGCGATTGGATTTCTAAGCCCTAAAGCACCCACATTCTCAGGCCACGAACCAGGTTCTGTGCGCAATCCGGCAGTTCGTTTCTGCGAAATATTCTTTTTGCAGGGAGATGGCTAGGGCGTTTGTTGGTTCATCTTCAGTTTTTTGCAGCACCCATCTGTTCCAGGATTCTTCCGTAGTGCGCCGACCAAGGAAGACGGCAGAAGCAAGGAGTAATACAACGATGTCTACCAGAATCCCGAGCCCCAAAGATATTCAACGCAAGTGGTTTGTCCTCGACGCGAGCGGCAAGACCCTTGGCCGGCTCGCTACGCAGGCAGCCAATGTGCTGTCGGGCAAGCTCAATCCGCTTTACACGCCTTATATTGATACCGGCGATCATGTTGTGATTGTCAATGCCGAAAAGATCGTTCTGACGGGCCTCAAGGCGGACCAGAAGCTCTATCGCCGCTATACCGGATTCCCCGGCGGTCTTCGCGAAGAGTCCTTCGTGGACCTGCTGAAGCGTCGTCCTGAAGCCGTGATTGAGCAGGCCGTCAAAGGCATGCTCCCCAAGTCCAAGCTGGGCCGTCAGATGGCGACCAAGCTGAAGGTCTACAAGGGCGACAAGCATCCGCATCAGGCGCAGAAGCCTGAGGCTCTCGAAGCGACTGTCTAAGTTTGGCGGTTTGCAACTAAGTTTGTGGGCTTCGGCCCCGTTTGAAAAGGATTTTGAGGATCAACATGGCAGATCTCGTCCAGTATTATGGCACCGGCCGACGCAAGAGTTCGATTGCGCGCGTTTTTCTGCGCCCGGGCAGCGGCAAATTCTCCGTCAACAAGAAGGACGTTGACGTTTACTTCGTAACGGCGCAGCAGCGTGCTGCCGCTAAGCGCTCGCTCGGCATCGAAAATATCGGCGAGACCTTTGACGTCATCACCACGGTTCGTGGCGGCGGCGTGATGGGTCAGGCGGATGCGGTCAAGCTCGGCATCGCACGCGCTCTGATGCAGTTCAACCCTGAGCTCCGCAAGGCGCTCAAGAGCGAAGGCCTCGTCACCCGCGACTCGCGCGCTAAGGAGCGCAAGAAGTACGGGCAGAAGGGCGCTCGCGCACGGTTCCAGTTCTCGAAGCGATAGAAAAGCTCCTCAGCAAAGTTTTTGGCTGCTGCTTTTGCTTTCGAGAATTTCAGCTTTGACAGGAATCGGATCCTAGGGGTTCGGTTCCTGTTCGCAACACCCGCAGAAGAAATATTTTCTGCGGCAAGGAGTCCAATCTCCCCTACGGGGGATCAATACAGGTCCAGGATGAACACACTCCGTTTGGGCCTCAACCAAGGAGATCGATTTGGCTACTATTACGATGAAAGAGCTGCTCGAAGCCGGAGTTCACTTCGGGCATCAGACCAAGCGCTGGAACCCGAAGATGAAGGAGTATATCTTCGGCGAGCGTAACGGAATCTACATTATCGACCTGCAGAAGACGCTCAAGATGTTCAAGGACGCGTCGAAGTTCGTCACCGACCTTACCTCCACTGGCAAGCTCATCCTCTTCGTCGGCACCAAGCGCCAGGCGCAGGATGCCGTGGCCGAAGAAGCCAACCGCGCCGGAATGCCCTACATCAACTCGCGCTGGCTCGGCGGTCTGCTGACCAACTGGGTAACGGTGCAGAAGTCGGTAAAGCGCCTGCAGGAACTCGACGAGATGTCGACCGACGGACGCTACGAGCTGCTGACCAAGAAGGAAGTCATCAAGCTCGAGCGTGAGCGGAAGCACCTCTCGACCAACCTCGCCGGCATCAAGAACATGAAGCGCCTGCCGGATGCGTTGTTCGTCATTGACTCGAACAACGAAGCCATCGCCGTCTCCGAGGCCCGTAAGCTCGGCATCCCGGTCGTCGCGGTCGTGGACACGAACTGCGATCCAACGGTAGTCGATTACGTGATCCCCGGAAACGATGACGCTCTGCGTGCGATCCGCCTGTTCACGACAAAGATTGCTGACTCGGCCTACGAGGGCGCCCAGATGGTTTCTGAACGTGCCTTCTCGGACGAGGTTGCCGACGTTCAGCAGACCGAGGTCTCGCCTGAATTCGTTGGCGAAGACGGAGAAGTTGCCGAGATCCAGGCCACCATCACCGCTGCAGACGAGGACGAGGACGACAACGTCGATCTCGCTGCCGTTCTGGGCGGAAACATCCGCAAGGCACCGGCTGCCGCCTCGATCGACGAGCAGGACTCGGCCGTCGCCGACGCAGGAGCCTAAGCCCCCAGGCACCGCATTCGCAGTGCTGTAACCGTCATCTGGAATCATGGGGGCGCGGGTAAATCCCGCGCCCCTTTTGTCTGAATTTCGTTCTACTTGAAGAAGGGATCTACCAATGTCTGAAACTGCCGTAAAGATCGATGCGAAACTGGTCAAAGAGCTTCGCGAGAAGTCTGGCGCCCCGATGGGCGACTGCCTGAAGGCCCTGCAGGAAGCCAAGGGCGACATGGAGGAGGCGTTCGTCGTCCTCCGTAAGCGTGGCATGGCCTCGGCCGCCAAGAAGGCTTCGCGCACGACCAACGAAGGCTCCGTTGGAACCTACATCCACGCCGGAGGAAAGATCGGTGTCCTGGTTGAGCTGAACTGCGAGTCCGACTTCGTGGCCCGCACGCCTGACTTCCAGGAGCTGCTGCGCGATATCGCCATGCACATCGCCGCCGCCGACCCGCGCTATGTTCGCCGCGAGGATGTCACCACCGAAGACATCGAGCGTGAGAAGGACATCTATCGCGCCCAGGCTGCTTCGAGTGGAAAGCCGGCCAACATCATCGAGAAGATGCTCGAAGGCAAGATGAGCAAGTTCTACGAAGAGGTTTGCCTGCTGGACCAGCCGTTCATCAAAGACCAGGGCCAGACGATCTCGCAGATCATCGCTGCCCGCGTCGGCAAGCTCGGCGAAAACATCAGCGTGCGCCGCTTCGCCCGCTTCAAGGTAGGCGACCCCAATTGGACTGTTGCCACCACCGCCCAGACCTCCTCGGAGGAGGCTTCAGCATAAGCTGACCTCAGACTCGCAGGACCAACGAGCCCGGGCGACAGCCTGGGCTCTTCTTTTTGCTCTGAACGCGATGAGCGCTGACCTCGGTGCGCAGTACGTCGCTGCGATACAGCTCGGTGGTGTTTACGCTTACGCGGGTCGCGACTGGGTTTACGCTCGTGTCGCGCGTCTGCTGGGAACCACTATTGTCGAAGAGGTGCATAACCATCACAACTTTGCGTGGTTGCCTGAGGTGCTAACCGCGCACGACAAGACCATTCGTGTCCTCCACACGCTCACCCCTCTGGGGGTAGCCATGGCAGGGGCGAATGAATTCGATCCGTATAAGGATTGATCCAAAGCCTGGGACTTCCCAGGCTCTTTCTTCTCTAAGCCAGCTTTGAAGGTTGTCTCTGGCAATGTTGACGATTCATGCCACTATGCAAAACATGACATCTCGACAGGAATCAATTCTGTTGGGTATAAACGTTCCCAGTTTTGAAGTTTTTGAAAGTTTTTATCTCTTATGCCTTGGGCAGGAAAGCGGGACGAACGATGATCCGCGCAGCAAGTGTTGTCAAGCCAACCGCTTTTGAAAGCATGCTGGCTCCTTCGATCTCTTCCATCATATTTAACTTCGCCTCCCGTAAAAAAACCCGCGTAGGACATCGAGAGTGCTCAGTGTGCAAACGGCTCTGTTGCCGCAGTCACTGGTCGTTTCTCCATGCCTGCTGCAAATCTTGTATTCCCTTCCGACCGTCATTACTGGGAGGAGCCTTTACAGCAACTTTGACCGCCCTGACCTTCCATCATCGAGCGATGCGGATGCCGTGTGGCACCTGCAAGCTGTGAGACATGTGCGGAGTTTGCACAGGAAACTGTGAAGTTGCTCCTCGCAAGAACTCCCTGATCCAGGCAAGGGCGGTTTCCCTGCCTGAAGCGGCTGTTCCGCCATGCGATACTAGAACCTGACATGTACAAAAGAGTCCTCCTCAAGCTCTCCGGAGAAGCCCTGGCCGCAGGCAGAGGCTTCGGTATCGATGCAGTTTTCATCCACAAAGTAGCCGAAGAGATCGCTGCTGTTCACGCCCTGGGCTGCCAGGTGGGTATCGTGGTCGGAGGAGGAAACTTCTTCCGCGGTGTCGCCCAGCAGGCTATCGATATGGACCGGGTTGCGGCGGACCACATGGGGATGCTCTCGACCGTCATTAATGCTATTGCTCTGCAGGACGCGATTGAGAAGCGAGGCATCTTCTGCCGCGTGATGAGCGCCATTGAGATGCATCAGGTGACGGAACCATATATCCGACGCCGCGCCATTCGTCATTTTGAGAAAGGCCGCATCGTAGTGTTTGCCGCCGGGACGGGAAATCCGTTCTTTTCGACCGATACAGCCGCAGCATTGCGCGCCATGGAAGTCAAGGCAGACATTCTGCTCAAGGCAACCTCGGTCGATGGCATCTATAGCGCCGACCCGAAGAAGGACCCCACAGCAACGCGGTTCGATCAGATTACCTATAACGATATTGTCCGCCTGAATCTGGGTGTCATGGATACAGCAGCGGTTTCGTTATGCAGAGACAACAATATGCCCATGATGGTCTTCAGTATGCGAGAACCGGGCAACATCGTCCGCGTGGTTTCGGGCGAGAAGATCGGCTCCCTAGTCACCGCCTGAATCATCTCGTGCTTCCATTTCCGCGCATCAAATAGCCGAGGAGCGCGTTCAATCTATACAGGACACTGGAATTTGGCTTCTACTGCAACGACGCCCCTGGTGAAACCAGCCCGAAAGCCTCCCCTGCCGGCACTGACGGGCATCCGGACCCTGTTGGCCTTCAATATCGTTCTGTTTCATTTCACTCCCCCGTACCTTGGCCCAATTCGTCCGTTCGTCGAGCATGGATTTGTCTTCGTCAATGTCTTCTTCCTGATCTCGGGCTTCATCCTTTCCTACAACTACTTTGACCGCGGCGCCAACCTCGTGAAGCGCGACTTCTGGATGGCTCGGTTCTCGCGTCTCTACCCGGTCTACCTGCTCGTTCTCCTGATCTCGTTTCCTATGCTCGAGCTGGAGTGGCATGCCCGCTCGGCCTCGGAGTTTTGGCAGGGACTGGTGATGACCCCCCTGCTCCTCCAGGGATGGAGCCCTTCCCTCGCCACCTTCTGGAACACGGTGGCATGGACGCTCTCCTGCGAGATGGCGTTTTATGCCGCCTTCCCCTGGCTGATTCGTCTTCCCTGGCCACGTAAACCCTCCCGGCTGGTCCTGGCGATCTTTGTGCTCTGGGTAGTTGATCTGATCCCAGCGATGCTCTATCTGTGGCTCAACCCAGAGCATCTGACCTCACCGGTCGACCGTTACACCTCGACCACACTGATTCGTTTTCTGAAGTACACGCCTCTGCCCTATGCGCCGACGTTTCTTTCCGGGATTGCTCTCTCACGACTGCAAACCCTGGTCACGGTCTCGGAGCGACGACGCATGACCCTTGCTGCTATAGCGCTTGCTGGACTTGGGCTGTTCTTTTATCTGGCAGCAGGACATGTGCCTTATCTCGTGTTGCATGGCGGGCTCCTGCTGCCACTCTTTACGCTGCTGGTCTTCGGTCTAAGCGGAAAGCATGCGATCGCGAAGGTCTTCTCCTGGGGTCCCTTGCTACTGGTCGGAGAGAGCAGCTATTGCCTCTACCTGCTCCACTTCAATCTCTTTGTCATGATTCACCAATACCACTTGCCGGAAAGGCTACATGTAGCGAACCTGGATCCCTGGATCTCCTATGCCGTACTGCTGGTCCTGTCGATCCTGATCTACAAGTTCTTCGAAAACCCGGTTCGCAGAGCCATTCTCAACCGCTTTCCACCAACTTCACGCAGGACTGCATAAATAAAGCCTCTCCGAAGAGAGGATTCATTTTGGAGATCTCAGACCGCCTTCTCCAAAAAGATAGGACTCGCTAAAAGCGAGTCCTATCTTTTTGGTTTGCATCTTGGGATCTTTCGCGCCCCTGATTAGGGGTTGACCACCTGGGTTGCGTGCGAGCCATTAGCGACAGCGACGACGCAGCTCGGTGTTCCCGACGCGGGGTACGGAGTGTTCTGCGCATTCTGCAGCGTTCCGTTGTGAGCATCCATCTTCAAGCCGCTGGTCGTATTGTCCAGGCTGTTAGAGCTATAGAGGTAGATGCCAAGAGCAGGCTCGATGGAAAGGCAAAGCGGTCCGGTACCAACCTTGGTCGCGCTGGAGCCGACTGCCCCTGTAGGAGCGCCAGTGGCCCCATTGATCACATAGGCACTGACCGTATTGTCGTTATAGTTAGCCACAAACATATACTTTCCGCGCGGCTCGACCGTAACAGCCATAGGCAGCAGTCCCGTAGCAAAAGGAGAGTTCTGCATTGGCTGCAGGAGCCCACCCGAGATTACGACGTTTCCATAGAGCTGATTGGTGGCGCGATCAGTAACATAGACAAAACGGGCCGTCGGATCGATAGCAATCGCGCTGGGTACAGTTCCTGCGCCATAACCAATCGCAACCGTTTTTCCGCTCGTATCAGTAGAGATGTTGGTCTTACCGATCGGAGTCAGGGCCCCATTGCTGGTGTTCTGGGAGAATGCCAGGATGTAGCCTACTGGCGATCCGGAGCCGATGGCCGGCTCTGCATCGATAACATAGACGAAGTTGCTGAGATTCGTTGTGGCAACTCCAACGGGGTTATTTCCAACAACCTGAACGGTAGGATTGCCCAACGAATTGTCGGCATTCACCGGGAATATATTTACGCCGCCCGGACCTGGGTTGGCATCGGAGTATCCCTGCTGATAGGTGAAGGTCACATAGAGAAACTTACCTGCGGCATCCATGGCCAACGAAGTGGGGCGCGATCCTGTGGGATAAGTATTCTTCGAGGTCAACTTGCCGGACCCCTCGTCAATAGCGAACTCCTGAACCGTGGAATCCCCCTGGTTCAGAACATAAATAAAGAGTCCGTTAGGAGACGCGATGAGCTTGGTAGGGTTATTTCCCGCGGCGACCGGAGAACCAGAGATGGGAACCAGGGCGCCGGATTGGTAATCGACGGCGTACTCATTGATTCCAGCACCAGCAGCAGTTGCGTAAAGATAGGCAACTGTATAGTCGCGAGTGCAGGCCGTCAGCCCGAAGGCACCGGTCAACAGCAGGACCGAAACGATTCGTGAAACCGCCGAGGTCTTCCTGATCACCGGCATAACGGCTACATCCGTCGACGTCGATTCGAAGATCTTCCCTATTAAACTCATCCTTTTCCTTCATCCGGCGGGTAACCGCCATGCTCATTCTAATCTTGCACACCTGAACCTTAGTGGATCAACTCCCGGAGATAGCGGGCACAGTCACAAGGCAGGAGGGTAATGCGTTCGTGGTAAACGGCGTCTTTTGAATCTGCCGGAGACTCCCGTCCGACGGGCTCATCTGAATTCCCGAGATGTTGTTGGCCAGGTAGTTGGAAGTGTAAAGATAAACGGCGTGAGTCGGCTCACCACTGCTCGGAGCTCCAATAAAGGAGAGGCATGTTGGCCCGGTACCGACCTGATAGCTTCCGACTGTGCTGGAACGGACCGGTTGACCATTGGAAGCAAAGGTGTATCCATTGATGGCTCCAGCACCATTGCTTGCGACATAAAGATATTTTCCGGTCTGATCGATTGCCATACCAGCGGGAACGGAGTCAGTGGTGGCGCTTCCCAACATGGAAGGAACTCCATTGGAAGCAATCGAGTATCCCATGACCGTATTTGCGGTCTGGTCTGTGACGTAAAGATGGGAACCCGTGCTGTCCACAATAATGCCCGCAGGAGTAATTCCAGACGGAAAGCCTGTCGAAACTACATTGCCGGGATTGATCGTGACCCCAGGCAAGGGGTTCAAAGTACCGTCCGAATTTTGCGAAAAGCCAAAGAGATTTGAATTGGTCTCGGCATCCTGATCCACGACATATACAAAATGGTTCGGATTCGTCGCAGAGATCTTGACCGGATTGCGCCCCACATTGACATTTCGCGGAGCATTCAACGTCCCATCCGAGTTGATGGGGAAGACCGACACGCCGCCAGGGCCAGGGTTGGCAGGAGTATAGAGCTGTCCCTGCGTTGCGACCGTTCCATCCGGATTGAAAGTAAGAGAGTTCTGATACGTGTACGTCACATAGAGGAACTTGCCGGAGGCATCGATCGATGCGTCCGTCGCAAAGCTACCGCTGATGTTATAGGTTTTTTGCGGATAGAGCTTACCGTCGACTCCGATCAGGAAGTGAACCAGATTGGAGTCATCGCGGTGGATGACATAGATGCTCTTGTGATCGGGAGAAGCGACCACAGCGACGGGGTTCTTCCCTCCAGAGGGCAAGGGAGAGTTCGCAAGCTGAACCAGGTATCCCTGCTGGTAATCGACCTTGTAACCGTTGACCAGGCCAGCCGTCGCCTGCGACGAAACGCTGTAGACGTAGCCGACGGTATAGTCGCGGCCACATGCCGTCAGGCCAAGCCCCATCATCACGGACACTACTGAGGCTAATGCTCCACGGCCCATCGTCTTCAAGCTCATGTGTATCTCTTACTCCAGTACCGCTTCCATTTACTGTCAATCCAGGAAGCGGTTCTTTCCGCCGCATCTCCTGTCTTGAAAGAGAATGCGGCGGATTTAATTAACTCACAACGGCTAGTTGACGCTTCCGCTCAACGCCATGCAGGTAGGCTGACCCACGGTCGGGAAGGTCGAGTTGCGTGGTAACGGTCCTAGTTCACCAGAGACCGAGTTAATTCTCTTTCCGGTGAGCGTATTGTCGATATTATTCGAGGTGTAGACCCACTGATTCGTAGGATCTTCCACCATACAGACCGGGCCGGAACCCGTTGCGTACGGATTGCCAGGCAGGGGAGTGCCACCGCCTGCTCCAGTTCCCAGAACGAACAGCTTTCCTGTCGTGGGATCAATCGTAAACGCCGAGATTGAGCTGGTTGGGTTGTTTGGATCGAGTGAGGAACGGTTCAGAACATAAAGTGTCTTGCCCTTGTTGTCCGTCATGGAATAAACCGGATTCGAAGTCAGCGGTAGATTGTTCACCGGACCGCCGGTTAGGGTGTTGAGGGAGCAGGCCGAGGAACCCGCGCCGACTGTATAAGGCAGAATACGTCCACCGGGGCTGTCAGCAGTCGCGGCTGCATCAGTCAGGTATACGTAGTTGCCGTTGGTGCTGATCGAAGTGAGCTTGCCGGCACCGGTCGTGATGGTCGAATTTGCCGTTATGGTTAACTGTCCGCTCGTTCCCACAGCGAGGGGTGTAACCGTCTGATCGCCAGTATTGATGGTAAAGAGACAGCTGTTAGAAACGCGCATCATGGTCGGCACCTTGCCCACTGGGAAAAAGGTCAGCTGGGTCTGGTTGCTGTCCTTAAACTGCTGGTTGGGCACAAGCTGCAGGCGGCCAGTGTTGTTGTCAATGGCGAAGACCGTAATATCGCCCAGTCCATTGGGATTGGGATACTCCGGAGTGTCCGGATACAGCGTATCGAGCACGTAGAGGTAATTACCATCGCTGCTGACTGTAGCCCAGACCGGAGTGCTGCCGCGGCTGGTATAGGTCTGCTGGAAGGTTAGCGTACCGTCTCCGCCCACGCTGAAAAGCGCGATATTGCCAGGGGTGGCGGCAGTCGTTCCTGCAGCGGGGACTCCCTTATTCACCACGTAAACGTAACGGCCGCCAGGCTTGATCGCAAGCGCGATCGGATTGGTGCCATTAGAACTGAAAGGCGATCCCACCACCTGGGTCAGGTTGCCTGAATAGTTGTCGACCTTGAATGCACCGACCTGGTTGTACTGCGTACCAAGCACCCAGATATAGGCGACCGTACCGCCCCCGCATGCTGTTATGCCCAGACCTATCGCAACGGATACTACTAAGGCCAACGAAAAACGGCCAACCCTGCTCAACCTCATGCGTTTCCTTAATCCTCGCCGACGCCAGGCATTTCCTGAAGCCGCTTACTGCCCGCGAGCCAATCTCTAGGGATAAATTCCTTTGGACATTGTAGAAGGTGAGACGAGTTTGTGCCACCTTCGTTCCACGAATATTGACGAGCACTGACTTTACGAAAAACCCCGAAGGTATGGGGAAGGAAGGGACTCCCTCCCTCCCCCACAGGTCTTACCAGACGCGGCAGGCATTGACCGGCATCATCGGCTGCCCTACTTTACAGCCAAAGGCCTTGCCAAACTCGTCGAAGTTCTGCACCGTGCCGTTCGCGCGCCAACGACCCGAGGAGTGAGGATCGGTCTTCGCACGCAGCCGGGCCGCCTGTTCCGTTACGTTTTCGCACCACACTTGTCCGAAGCCAAGGAAGAAGCGTTGCGCCGGCGTGTAGCCATCGACCTTTGCCGTTTGGGACGCATGTTCTTCAGCGAGGGTACTCATGAGAGCCTGATAGGCGATGCGGAGCCCTCCGTTGTCGGCGGTATTTTCGCCCAACGTCAGCTTGCCGTTCAGGTTCTGGCCAGGTGCCACCTCAAAGCTGCTGTACTGTTTAACCTCGCAGTCGGTGCGCTCATCAAACTTCTTTTTGTCCTCCGAGGTCCACCAGCTCCGCACATTTCCCTGTGGGTCATACTGGCTTCCCTGGTCATCAAAGCCGTGCGTCATCTCATGCCCGATCACGACTCCGATACCGCCGAAATTGACCGCAGGATCGATCTTGAAGTCATAGAACGGCGGCTGCAGGATGCCTGCGGGAAAGTTGATGTCGTTCATCGCAGGATTGTAGTAGGCATTGACCGTCGGCGGAGTCATGTCCCATTCCTTCTCATCGACCGGCTTGCCGATCTTGGCCAGATCGCGACGATCATTGAAGGCGGAAATCTGCTGCACGTTTCCTATAGGGTTGTTGCGATCGATCTTCACGGAAGAATAGTCGCGCCACTTCTCCGGGTAGCCGATCTTGTTGCGGAAAGCAGCGAGCTTCTTCTGGGCCTCAACCTTGGTTGCATCGCTCATCCAATCCAGATGCTTAATGTCCTCTGCGAGCGCAGCTTCGAGAGCCTTGACGAGCTTCTCCATATTGTCTTTTGCTGCAGGAGGGAAGTTCTTCGCGACCCAGTCCTGGCCCACAGCCTCACCTAAAGCACGATCCGTCGACTGCGTGCAGCGCTTCCAGCGAGGCGCAAGCTCCTTCTGCCCAGCCAGCGTCGCAGCATAGAAATGAAAATTTTCCTGCACAAAAGCATCGCTCAGGCTGGCAGCGTAGCGATGAATCGTATGCCAGCGCAAATAACTCTTCAGGGCATCCATATCGGCTGAGGACAGCTCCTGGCTCAGCGCCTTGAAGAATCCAGGCGAAGCTACATTGACCGTCTTGAGTGCACTCTGCTTCTTGGCTGCAAAGTAGACCTTCCAATCGAACTCCGGGGTCAATGCCCGCAACTCTGCAATTGTCATCACGTGATAGACATTTGCCGGAGTACGGCGATCGACGCGCGACATGGACCCCTCGGCCAGTACCGTCTCGATGGCAAGGACACTCTGGGCCTCTTTTGCAGCCTGCTCAGGGTTGTCACCTGTCAGCGTGAACATCTTTGTGACATGCTCCACATACTCAGCGCGGAGCTTCTTCGAGCGATCGTCCTGATTCAGGTAGTAGTCACGATCAGGCAGCCCCAGACCGCTCTGATCAACCTCGCCAATCTGCTTGCTGGAGTCCTTCTGGTCCTGATCGGAGGCAAAGGTGAAAAAGTAACTGAGCGCATACTTGTTCTCGATCGCCCCCATCAGGGTTGCGAACTGCTTGCGGTCGCTCCAGCCATCAATAGTCTTGAGGATGGGCTCGATCGGCTTCGCACCCAGCCGGTTGGCCAGATCCGAGTTCATGCAGGCCGCAAAATAGTCACCATATTTCTTCTGCAGAGGCGTCTTGGGAGCATCCGCTGCGGCCTTGAGATCCGAATAGAGCAGGTAATTGTTGTACTCCGCCAACTCGTTGAAACGCCCCCAGCGCGTCTGATCTGGCGGGATGGGATTATTCCTGCGCCAGTTTCCGCAAGCGTATTGATAGAAATCCACACACGGATCGACCGAGGTATCGATCGCTGACTGATCGAAGATTACGGGCTTTTTAGGGGCAGACTTGGGGCCCGATGCGTCCTCTGCCATCGCAGACAATAAGCCAACGGATAACAAAAGGGTTGGAAGCAAAAACCTGGACGCGATTCTTCTCATGGTTCTCCTTGAAGCAGATCAACAATCAAACCTTGAATGTATTCACACTACTCCCGCGATTCGGCAAAGGAAAGGCGAGGATGAGCGTTTTGCCCCGTAAAAAAGCTAGAAAATCTTTAGATGGATGGTGAGGTATTTCTTGGGATTCTGACGAATTGCCGTCACCAAATCGTTGCTGTTAGTCAGAAGATTGTTCATGTTCGTGTGAAGCGTATCTTCCGTCGCCAGCTTACCGAGTGTGCCTCTTCCTTGATTAATTCCCGTGACCAGCTGATTTACCTGTGTAAAGGTATCGTCGAGCTGCTTGCGGAACTTGGGGTCCTTCAACATCAGTCCCAGTCCGCCTTTGCCGGCATCCGCATCAGCCATCAACGAATTGGCATGTTTTAGGGTGGAGTTGAGATTGTCATACAGCTCGGGATCCTTCAACAGCTTGCCCGCAGTTCCCTTGCCGGTGTCCAACTCGGTCGCGATATTTTGCAGCTTCGCCGTCGTCTCGTTCAGACGATTGTAAAGGGTATCGTCATTGACGAGCTTACCAACCGTTCCTTTACCCTGATTCAGGTTCACCGTCAGCTTGTGCAGTTCGTCCACTGTACTGTTGAGCTTGTTGTAAAGATCAGGATTATTGATCAGCTGCCCGATCGACCCTTTTCCTGACTGAAGGTTATCGACGATCGTATTCATCTTGGCCAGGATCACATTGAGGCTTTCAATCGTTCCCTGGCTCGCCTTAACAACATCGGTCAGGCTCGGGGTTTCGAGCGTCTTGAGCTCGTCGCCATCCTGTAGTGGCGGACCGACAGCAAACTGACTGTTGATATCGATGACGGTATCGCCCAGAACACCGATCGTAGTTAAGGATGCCTTCGAATCCTTGTGAAGCTCTTCTGCGTACTTCTCATTGAGCTTCATCACCACCCTGACGGGGGTCAGCTTTCTTTCGGGTGTGGCTACCACCGTAACGGTCTTGACGGTCCCGATGGTGACGCCTTGCAGATTGACCGCAGCTCCCTGCTTCAAGCCTGCGGAGTTCTCAAAGTAGGTAGTAATGGTCAGCTTATGCGAGAAGATTCCGAGACCCGCCGAGCTGGTCATCAAAAAAAGCAAGGTGACCAGAATGACCGAAGCCATCAGGACGATGAGGCCCACTTTCAACTGTGACCACCGCACCTCCTGCTGATTCGGCATAGCTCTCCTTGAAATCAGATTCTAACTTCGCAAACAACAGCGACTTAGTTCAGGCTCGGCTTCCAGGTTCCTGACAATTCAGAGAATACATTACCTCGCCAAGAGATGGATGCGGAGTAGAAAGTCTCGGATGCAGCAGGTTTGATTTAGGGGCAGAAAATTCAATGCTGAAGCTGAAGAGGATCTGCCTGTTGCCCAAAGCCAGTGCGCAAAAACTGCGGAATCGGCCGCGGACGGGAACGACGTCGCGGCGTGGCCTCAGGTGGATCGAGCCGGTAGAGAATCATCAGGTTCCGCTCAGGATCATCCATCGCAGGAAAGGACGCTACCCGTTTCAAGTGATAGATCGGCGTCAAGGCATCCATCTTGTCATCATCCACCTGGTTCCAGGTGACGTACCAACCGGGGCGATATACCTTCACTCTATCTTCTAATTCCATCGTGCCAAAGTCATCGCAGATGGAAGGAAGCCCGGTCATCAAAGACAGGTCCGAGCCGCTGATCGAAAGCACCAACGGATTATGCGTACGGTCTGACTCGACGATCTGACGGATACGATCCGCCGCACTGGCGAAGGTGTACTCCGGGTGAGTCACATAGCTGATCGTCTGGCCCGCATCCGTTACAGCCACAATCAACAATGCTACTGCTCCAATGGCTCCTGCAACGGAGGAGACCGTTGGGCGCCCCTGCCATTGACTCCAGAAGCTGGCAAATACGATGACAGGAACAACCGTAAACGGAACCGCGAGCACAAGGTAGTACCGGGGCTGCAGATTATTGTGATAGGCAATAAATGTTAGATAGCCAAGAATCCACAACAGCAACGCGGTGAGCAGAGGATTCTTCAACAGCTGCGGGCGAAAAAAGAACGTCGCGGTCATGGCAAGGAGTCCGAGAGGATAAAGCAGATCTCCGACCCACATTCCATCCTGGAAGGTATCCCGTAAGACCTCCAGGGCATTCTGTGCGGTAATGCCGGTATAGGCATTGGCACTGAAGAGATATCGGTAATCGCTGAGGAAATGCGGACGAACGACAAGTCCGTAATAAGCGGTCCAAACCAGGATCCCCAATGCCACAATGGGAGCACCGACCTTCAGAGCGTTCTTTGCTTTGTGCCCTGACCGAGCGAAGACCATCCATCCGATGGCAGGAAACAGGAAGATTGCGGTCGTCTTGGTCAGAATCATGAGTGGCAGCAAAAGTCCCAGAGCCAGGGAAGGGAGCGCCCTTCGCCTCCAGTCGAACCATGAGGTTCTCACCGCATCGGCGTCAGGCAAAGAAGATGCCGCCAGGAGCGCCAGCAGGGTCAGCAGGATCAGCATCGGCTCGAGGATGGCCATACGGCTGAACGCATAGCAGTACGGACTAACCGCCAGCAACAGAACAGCCACGGCAGGGGCCAGTGAAGATCGCCCCTGCCATCGCCGCACAAGAAGATAAACACTCGCCAGGATAAGTCCAAAGATGGCCACCGTTAACGCGCGGGCTGCGACCACATTGACTCCGGTAACGCGAAAGACTGCGCCTTCAATCAGAGGCCAGACAGGAAGCGCGGCAGCCGGATTAAAATCTCCAGGGACATACCAGCCTCCACGCTGGAAGTGCCGAATGGCTGCATCGCCGTACCATCCCTCATCGGTGTACTTCGCCCAGTCCATCCATGGGGAGTGGTTAGGAAAATCAGCGCGGAGATGAACCAGGTGCAACAGCAGAAAGGCTGCTGCAATGGCAAGCAGAAATAACTCTGCCGAACGGCGGAGCGTGATCCGCTTCAAACTACGATGTGATGTTTGCCTATAAGAGCCCATGTTTCTGACCTGAAAGATCCGCGCCATCATTCGCAGAGATCGCTCCGATTTCTGAGATGCGGCGGCGACCAAAGCCTATTCATAAGCCAGTGCATCAATTGGGTCTTTCCCCGCTGCCTTATAGGCCGGGTAAAGCGCTCCCAGGACTGAGCCAACAAAAGCAATAATCGCCGATTTCCATACCCAAGGCAGATCGATGACAAAGTCCAACGTAGGAAAGCGCGCGCTCAACGCCGAACTTAGCAGATAGCTGGCAACGATCCCGAGTACGATGCCTGCGACGGCGATAAAAGCAGTCTCACGCAGAACCAGAGAAACGATATAGAGCCGAGAAGCTCCTAGGGATTTCAGGATGCCAATCTCTCGTGTCCGCTCCATCACTGCCGTATACATGGACTGGAAGATCACGAGGAATCCGATCACCAGCGCAATGCCTACAACGACACGAATCGCTGTAGCCATATACGGCAGCCGGGTTGGAGAGATCATGGAAAGATACTCTTCCGCCGTGCTGACGTTGTATTGGCTCATCCCCGGAATGGCAAGAATGGCCTTGCGAACGTCCTCTTGGTAGCGGGGAGGATCATCTGTCCTGAGATAGAAGAGCGAAGCCTTCCCTTCGGTTCCTGTCAGATTCCCCATCGTTTCAATGGGAATGAACTTTCGTCCCCCTTTGCCGTGTTCTACGATTCCGCAGATTCGGAAGCTGTGATTCAGAATCGAGATCGTATCGCCGATCTTCTTTCCGGTCGCGGTGTAATCGTCCACGATGACGTCATCGGGCCCCTGAAAAGGACCGCCAGCGATATAAGTGAATGGTTCCAGACCATTGAAGCTCTTGTAGTCAATTCCATAAATACTATCGAGCGAGCCGGTCAGATTAATATTTACGGGGGCTGCTACGGCCACATGGGGAACCTTGGCCAGCAGATCGGCAATCTTGATGGAGGCAGCCGCCGAGCTCATTCCAAGAAAATTATTCGTGGTTGCGGGCCGCACAATCATATCCATTCCAATCCCGTTCTGACGGGCCTTGAATCCGCTGATCTTGCCCAGCAGGATCGCCGTAATCGAGAGAATCATAATGACCTCGATCGCGATCGCCAGCGCGCTGATCAAAGAACGAAGGGGACGATGGACAAGATTGCCGACAACAAGTTTATTCATGCATGTATTAGTGTATGGCAGTTGAACCCGGAATCCTGGTTTATTGAGGCGGCAATGGGTCGGGACGTCGGGGAATGCTGCGAACAGCCGCCACACGATGCATGCGTGCCTTCTCCGGCCCCTTAATCAAGGTTCCCAGGATGGGCATGAAATACGCTGCGGAAAGTGCAGCAAAGATGATGCCCACCGTCACATATACATACGAATAAATAACCTGACCTAATGCCCCTTCTGGTGCAAGGTGGGCGAAATATGCGCACACTACAAGACCCCAGGGAGAACTCCTCGTATCTCCGCATAAAGTATCAAAAATAACAAAGAGCAATATCCAAAGCAGGGGGGCCCAGAAAAAGACCCCTAACCATTTGGCTACGTGGTATGCCTCTCCGGTTGGGGAAAAGGAGATTCCGGTCGTAACATCGTCGGGCGAGAGCATTCCCATCTCGTGCGCATAGAAGTTTCCGAAGTTGATTGACGGCTTATTGGGCCATAGAAAGCGCGGAACAAGGTTCGCAAATCCCATTAGAAGAGGGTAGGGTCCAAGAGGTCCGCGCTGTTCCGTAACGTAAATCAAGCCATCGTCCATGGAAATCATCTGCAAACGATCCATAAAGCCTTGCGGAGCATTGAAATATGCCTGGATCGGAGTGTTTTCGTATTCCTGATTCAACTGTTCGTAGTCGGTGCGAATTCGCCCCAGGTCCCCCAGAAAGCCCACTGCTAGAGCAGCCTTCTCAGACAACGTGGCATCTTCTCTAAAATTCCTTCCATACTGCGAGTAGGGCACTAGATAGTGCACCATCAGGTAAAACATAAAAATCAATCCTGCAATCCGCGCCTTCGACGGGCGGTACCCTTGCGAAGCTGCGGCGATAAACCAGCAAGCGAAAGGCGTAAAAATGCCTTCTTTGGAAAAGGAAACCAATCCCGAAGCAAGGGATACTCCGCCCGCAATCAGGGCGGCAGTATTCATGCTTTTCCGTCCGCCACTCGATCGGACCGTATGCATGACCCCCAGAATGAGGGCAATAGGAAGAAAACGATTCACCTGGGCTAATGCGCTGAGAATACTCCCCTCTTTGGTCGGTATCACGTACAAGAGGAACGTGACCGCTATTCCCGTCACCAGGCACCCTACCGTCGCATTTTGAATCGTTGTCCCTTTTAATAACTCCCCTAACAAAGGACGTCGCGGGGTCAGCCTCTTGCTAATGATGACTGCAATTAGCATCGCCACAATGGACCCCACATACGCTTGCATAGTGAGAGCTGGATTTTTAAGATTGCTATCCGCGGGTTCTCCCAAGACCGCCTTCCAGCAAAGTCCCAAAATCACAGCCAGAACTGCGTAGCAGAAAACATACGCGCCCGAAGTACGAGAGAACCCTCCGGCGACATTGAATGTAACCCCCGCTACAACAATGAAGAGAAAACTGTAGATGGCAAATTCAGGAGAAGTCCCTTGATGAAGCTGGACCATCAAAAGCATTGCAGCAAAAGCAGTTACGCGCGATAAAGGGATGTGAACGGGGAAAGGGATGCGCACGCGTTCTCTTTTCGACCTCCGCGTCTTCCGGGGAACCGCCGTTGAAGATAAAGGACAGACAAGGAACTATCCGGCCTGAAGACGACCAGGAAAGTCAGTTCTGGGGCACCTTAATCATAGAAGGGCTACCAAAGGGCCGTCAAAACTTCTGTTTCTGAATCGAGGACCATTTCATACTTATATGAGCTAACCACTTTGATTCCAAGGGACTAAGGGGTATTCAACCTTTGACTTGATTCGGAAAGAAGACTATCCTGCCCCAAAACCACCTATCCATGAGGTTGAACCACGGCAGTCTGAAACGTTAAAAACGGGCCCAAGGAAATGGAACGATTCGGCGAAGAGTTACGAAGAGAGCGCGAACGCAGGCAGGTTACGTTGGAAACCATCTGCGAGATCACAAAGGTCTCCGTGCGTCATCTCGAAGCGCTCGAGTCTGGAAGATACAACGAGCTCCCTGGAGGGGTCTTTCGCAAGGGGATCGTACGAAGCTATCTCCGTGCTGCAGGTCTTGAAGAAGGTGACTGGCTGAAACGGTTCGAGGCCGACTTAAGGTCGAGCGGTACAGTGGAGACAGAAGAAGAGTGGGCCGAATTTGCCGAAAATATTCGCAAAAATCGTGGCGGCCTCATCGGATCCCGCATCGATCCTCGCTGGATCGGCATTGTTGTTATGATTGGCGCTCTCGTTGTTCTTGGGTGGGGCGTCTGGAAGTATGTTCTTCACGGTCGACTGTTTCTTTCGTAAAATTCTGAACAAAGCGCTGCGTTGCCGAAACTGATGTCAATGCAGACCGACTAGCGCGCCGCAGATCTCCTCTAACATCACAGAGTATCGCGATAAGCAAACCCTTCAACTTGGAGCAAAATTCATCTTCTAAGTTATTGGTTTCTTATCTCTTCGGCGTCTGCTTCGGTGACACCTTTTCTTTCTCTTTCACCACATCCATTCAATGCGGAATCTTGCCATTGAGAACCCAAACGCGACGGGTCACTGTACACCTTTGATAGGCCGCTTTCGCCAAAGGTAAAATAAGAGGGTTCTATCAAAGCATGGGGAATACGTCCTCTGCAGCCCGCCCCGAAGGAGTTTGTATTGTCTACACACGAGCGTTTTCTGTTTACCAGCGAGTCCGTTACCGAAGGCCATCCCGATAAGATCGCCGATCAGATTTCTGATGCCATTCTCGACGCCTGCCTGGCGCAGGACCCCTACAGCCGCGTGGCCTGTGAAACCCTGACCTGCACTGGCCTCGTCGTCATCGCCGGTGAGATCACCACCAAGGCCTACGTCGATTTTCAGGCCCTCGTTCGCGGAACCGTCGCGTCGATCGGCTACGACAACGCTCTCTATGGATTCGATTCAAACACCTGCGCAGTGATCTCGACCATCAACAAGCAATCTGGCGATATCGCGATGGGCGTGGACACCGGCGGCGCCGGCGACCAGGGCATGATGTTCGGCTATGCGACCAACGAGACCCCCGAGCTGATGCCGACTCCCATCTCTCTCGCGCACCGTCTCGCACTCAAGCTCAGCGAGGTCCGCAAAAACGGACTGATGTCATACCTTCGTCCCGATGGCAAGAGCCAGGTCACGGTGGAATACGATTCCAACCACAAGCCGGTACGCGTTGATGCCGTAGTTATCTCGACACAGCATGCAGAGACCGTCGGCAACGACGAGCTTCGCGCCGACATTCTTAAGAACGTCATCCAGGCCGTCATTCCTGCCAACTTGCTCGACGAGAACACCAAGTACCACATCAACCCGACCGGTCGCTTCGTCGTCGGTGGACCGATGGGCGACACTGGCCTGACTGGACGCAAGATCATCGTCGACACCTACGGTGGCATGGGCCGTCACGGCGGCGGAGCCTTCAGCGGCAAGGATTCCACCAAGGTCGATCGCTCGGCTGCTTACATGGCGCGTTACGTTGCCAAGAACATCGTCGCTGCCGGTCTTGCTGACCGCTGCGAAGTACAGCTCGCCTATGCCATCGGCGTCGCCGAGCCCGTCAGCGTGCTGGTCGACACTTTCGGCACCGGCAAGGTCGATGAGGTCAAGCTCGTCGAACTGGTTCGCAAGAACTTCTCGCTGACCCCCAAGGGCATCATCGAGAGCCTTCAGCTGCGCCGTCCTATCTTCAAGCAGACAGCGGCCTATGGTCACTTTGGCCGCACTGGCGACGCCTTCACCTGGGAGGCTACCGACAAGGCCGCTGCTCTCAAGGAACAGGCAGGAGCACTCGCTGTCGCGAAGTAAATCGCACATAGTAAAGTAAGTAAAAGGGCGAGTCCTTCCGGGCTCGCCCTTCCTACATTGAACGAACAATTCGGAGTGTAGCGACTCGCCATTCGCGGGAAGATACTAGATATGAGCATGACCACAGGCAACATCACCGACATACTCTCCGCCAAGCGCTGGCAGCAGGTATTAGAGCGAGATCCTGGTGCCGATGGGAAGTTCTTCTATGCTGTCCGCTCCACCCGGATCGTCTGTCGCCCAACCTGTCCCAGCCGAAGACCGACGCAGGCTAACGTTCAGTTCTTTGTGACTCTCGACGAGGCAATTGAAGTTGGATTTCGCCCTTGCCGACGGTGTCATCCGGAACGAACGATACCGGCTCCCGATCCGCAGGCCAGGGCCGTTGCTCGCGCCGCACGCTACCTCGAAAAGCATGTCGGCGAACGGATCACCACCAGCGGTTTAGCCAGGGCCGCAGGAACCAACCGATTGGTTCTACATCGCGCCTTCTTGCGCATCTTCGGGGTCACCCCCGTGCAGTATGCGAGACAGCAGCGCCTCAAAACTTTCAATCAATCCATCAGGGAGTCCACCATGCGAGTAACCGATGCAATCTACGCTGCTGGCTTTGGATCCAGCAGCAGGCTCTATGAAAACAGTGCAGCCAAGTTGGGGATGACTCCGCGCGAGATGAGGAACGGCGCCCAGGGAATCAGGGTCCGCTATACAACGACTGACAGCCCTCTCGGCAGAATGCTCGTAGCCGCAACCGACAAGGGGATCTGCACCATCGCCTTCGGAGAAGACGATGGTGAAGTCATTGAAATCCTTCGGCAGCGTTTTCAGAATGCCGTTCTAATAGTCGAGACGCCGAAGTCAGGCTGGCTTGCTGAAGCGGTCGAGTACATCATCAACCAGATAGGCGAACATCCCACCGCAGCCACCTTCCCGCTCGACGTGCGTGCGACGGCATTTCAACAGCGTGTATGGAATGCGCTACAAGCCATTCCCCGCGGTGAGACGCGTAGTTACTCCCAGCTTGCAGCCGAACTTGGTTCGCCGACGGCAACCCGAGCCGTCGCCGGAGCGTGCGCCGCGAATCCGGTCGCGGTCGTCGTTCCTTGCCACCGTATCGTCGGAAAGAATGGCTCACTGACGGGATATCGATGGGGAACTGAACGCAAACGCAAGCTACTGGAGGTAGAGAAGAAGTTCGCACTCTCCTCCTGATCCGGTACAGTAGGGAGCGTGACGCCGAGCGAAATAACCAATACACCCGATATTGACTCCACTCATGCGCGCGCTCTCTACCGCAAGATCACGTGGCGGCTCATTCCCTACCTGTTTCTGCTTTACATCGTGGCCTACGTCGATCGCGTCAATGTAGGCTTCGCCGCCATGGATATGAAGCGGCAGCTCGGCTTCAGTGACACCGTTTATGGAACCGGCGCCGGAATCTTCTTCCTCGGCTATGCCCTCTTCGACATGCCGAGCAATCTGGTGCTACAGCGCGTCGGCACACGCCTCTGGATTGCACGCATCATGATTACCTGGGGTCTGATTGCCTCCTGCATGTCATTCATCCATTCAGCCGGCTCGTTCTACGCGCTCCGATTTCTCCTCGGCGTCGGCGAGGCGGGATTTGTCCCTGGCATGTTGCTCTATCTCACATACTGGTTTCCTTCCCACGAGCGTGCACGTGCCGTAGCTTGGTTTATGACGGCAACTTCGCTGGCCGGAGTCGTCGGTGGTCCACTCTCCAGCGCTCTGCTAAAGCTGGATGGACTCTGGGGTTTGCATGGATGGCAGTGGCTCTTTATTGCTGAGGGGATTCCCACCATACTGCTAGGCGTCTCCGTGCTCTTTATCCTCAAGGATGGTCCGGAACAGGCCGATTGGCTGACTGCGGAAGAACGACATTGGCTGACCAACGAGCTTGAGCTGGATCGCGCTCGTTATGGTGCAACGAAACATCACGCCTTTACCGATGCTTTTCGGCTTCCTGCGGTATGGATGCTTGCCTTTGTCTATGTCTCGATCCAGATTGGCGTCTACATCGTTAATCTCTGGATGCCGCTCATGCTCGATAGTCTTTCGAGCAATGCCGGACATGACGCGAGCATGATTGCACGCTATTCCACATTGCCATATCTTCTTGCGGCGGCCTTCACCGTCTTCATCGGCTGGAGTTCAGATCGCTCCAACGAACGAAGTGGGCACTTGGCTGGATGCATGGCGTTAGCCGCAGCTGGCTTTGCCTGGGCCGCAATGGCAGGTAGCGTCTCCATCGCTTTATGCGCATTTTGTCTGGCGGCGATGGGTCTATGGAGCACTATGGGGCCCTTCTGGGCTTTGATGACGCGCACCGTCGCCGGAACAGCAGCCGCTGCGGGAGTCGCTCTGATCACCACCCTTGGAGGTTTTGGGGGCTTTCTGGGACCTTACATTACTGGACGACTTCGAGAAGCAACACACAGCTTCTCCAATGGGCTTTATGCAGTGAGTGTTCTTGCTCTGATCGCGGCTCTAGTAAGCATTGCAACTCGCGGACTCAAACAACAGCAAACTCAATCCTGAAGCCGCCGCGCCCTTTCTTTTCAGGAAGCACCCAACTCTCTTTCCTGACCTTGAACCAGAACTATGAATGGTATCCTTGAAGAGAAGAACGTCGTCATATTTTCAGTAGTAATCTATCCCCAAAAGAGGTGTTTCCATGGCGTCAGCCACGATCGATAAAACTGCAGTAGCGACCGAGTACAAGGTTGCCGATCTGTCGCTCGCAGACTTCGGACGTAAAGAGATCGACATTGCCGAGCAGGAGATGCCCGGCCTGATGTCTATCCGCAACAAGTACGCTCCGTCGAAGCCGCTGGCAGGTGTACGCGTTACCGGATCGCTGCACATGACGATTCAGACGGCCGTGCTGATCGAGACCATGGTCGCCTTGGGAGCCGACGTTCGCTGGGCAAGCTGCAACATCTTCTCTACGCAGGACCACGCCGCCGCCGCCATCGCCGCCGCTGGCGTGCCCGTCTTCGCCTGGAAGGGTGAGACGCTCGAAGAGTACTGGTGGTGCACCGATCAGGCACTTCGCCACAAGGGTGGCCTCGGCCCACAGATCGTTATCGACGATGGCGGCGACGTCACCCTGCTGATCCATAAAGGCGTCGAACTCGAGAAGGGCGACGGCTGGGTCAATACGCCCTCAGGCAACCAGGAAGAGCAGGTCATCAAGAACCTGCTGAAGAAGATTCACGCCGAAGACCCCACTCACTTCCAGAAGATCGCCAAGGAGTGGAAGGGCGTCGCTGAAGAAACCACGACCGGCGTTCATCGTCTCTACAAGATGATGGAGCAGGGCAAGCTGCTCGTCCCTGCCATTAACGTCAACGACTCAGTCACCAAGTCGAAGTTCGATAACCTCTACGGCTGCCGTGAATCGCTGGTCGACGGCATCAAGCGCGCCACGGACGTGATGGTCGCCGGGAAGGTCGCTGTGGTCTGCGGCTACGGTGACGTAGGTAAGGGCTCCGCCCGTTCACTACGCGGCTTAGGCGCTCGTGTCATCGTCACCGAGATCGATCCCATCAACGCGCTACAGGCCGCGATGGAAGGTTACGAGGTCACGACGATCGAAGAGACGCTCGGGACAGGCGACATTTACGTGACTACAACCGGTAACGTAGATGTAATCACATATGAGCACATGCAACAGATGAAGGATCAGGCGATCGTCTGCAACATCGGACACTTCGACAACGAGATCCAGATGGATGCGCTCAACGAAGCCAAGGGCGTCACCCGGCTCAACATCAAGCCGCAGGTCGACAAATACACCCTGCCCGGTGGCAACGCGATCTTCGTCCTCGCCGAAGGCCGTCTCGTAAACCTGGGCTGCGCCACCGGCCATCCGAGCTTCGTGATGTCGAACAGCTTCTCCAACCAGACGCTGGCCGCTCTCGATCTCTGGAAGAACAAGGACATCTACAAGCCCGGGGTCTACATTCTTCCCAAGAAGCTCGACGAAGAGGTCGCACGTCTTCACCTTGAGAAAATCGGCGTGAAGCTGACCACTCTCTCGAAGAAGCAGGCCGATTATCTCGGAGTTTCTGTGGATGGTCCCTATAAGTCCGAGCAGTATCGTTACTAAAATCTGCTCAACCAAAGTATCCAGCCGCCGGATCACCCGGCGGCTTTCCCTTTGAATCTCTGGAGATCTTTTGGTGAAACAATAGAGCGACAAGAGCCCCTGGGCCGGGTTCAGCATCATAGATTGAGAATCGCTATGAATTCCTGCAACCGCTTTCCCCACTATCGGCGATCGCCCTCTTCGCTCATGTTTGCACTCCTGCTGGGAGCTGGTATTTGTACCGTCTCAGTCCAAGCGCAGGAAAATACTCCTACATCACAGAACCCGATTCCGCCACAGCCACCGGTTACAACTTCAACACCACCTTCCCCTGTACCGGCAACAGCCGCTCCGGCGATCGGACCTCGAGTACAGGCCATTGTGAGTATGCGCGACAAGCAGGTTAAAACTGCCGCTGCTGTGGCTGCTCACAAACAGAATTATGAGTTCAAGCTCAAAGACTCCGAGTGGCTCGACACCGGAGCAGTCGTCGCCGCAGGCGAAGTAGCCACCTTCACCACGACCGGACAGATCAGCCTGGCCGATGGACGCAAGACCACACCGGATGGCGTAGACCGCGGGTGGAAGGACCTGATCCGTCAGTTCCCTCTCAACCAGGCAAAAGTCGGTGCAGTGATCGGCCGAGTCAGCGATATGGGAGCCTCTGTTCCCTTCTCCATCGGAGCCTCTGGCCAGGTTCCGATGCCGACAACCGGCGAACTCTATCTTCGTGTAAACGCCAGCAGCGATCTCACCTTCACGGGAGACTACACCGTAAAGATCAAATTCGCTGCTGCACCGAAGGTCCAGCCCAAAGCGGTCTCTACTCCAACTGCCCCCATCAATACAGTGATTACGCCCGCTGCCTTCGACGATGTTCCGCGTCGCGTCTCCGATGTTGCCTCAGGGGAAGGAAATCCCGGGGACATGGTGAACTTCGCAATGGTCGGAACCAAAGAGCAGGTCCAGGATGCCTTCAAGGCAGCAGGCTGGGTTGCCGTCGATAAGTCCGTCCAGGATGCCATCCTCAATGGCCTGCTGAAAACCCTAAGCAAAGAAGCTTACACCGCGATGCCGATGAGTACCCTCTATCTTTTCGGTCGTCCGCAAGATATGTCCTTCGCTCGCGCTGATCCCCTTTTGGTCGCTGCTGAACGTCATCACCTCCGTGTCTGGCAAACGGACCAGACAATCGCAGGTCGGCCGCTCTGGGTAGGCTCTGCCACACACGATATCGGCTTTGAAAAAGATCAGCGCAACGGTGGCGTGACCCACAAGATCGATCCCGAGATCGATAAGGAGCGCGATTACCTGCTGCAGAGTTTCGATGCCGCCGGAGTCTTCTCCAGTGCTGCCTACGTTACTCCAACCAATCCGCTGCTCGACGCAAAGACAGCGACCGGTGGGAGCTTCCAATCCGACGGCCGCATCGTCGTCATGGAACTGAAGTAATCAGCGAATCATACAAACCAGCAAGGTCATGTCATCGTGCTGCGGTGCACCTGCGGTAAAACGATCCGCCTCTTGAAAGATGCATTGCAGCAACTGGTCTGCCGTGATAATGCAGTCCGGATGGCGCAGCAATGCTCGCGCAGCATCGATCATGCAGTCTTCGCCCCACTCCTCATCTGCCGCATTCATCGCCTCCGAGATTCCATCGGTAAAGGCAAGAAATACATCGCCTGGCTGAAGATAGATATTCCCGCAAGTGTAATCGGTATCGGGAAGAAGCCCGATTACAGTACCAGTCGCTTCAAGCCGCAAAACCGTCTCTCCACGAAGAATGGCCGGCGGATTATGCCCGGCATTCACATACGTCAACCGGCGGAGATGCGGATCATACTCTGCATAAAAGAAGGTCGCGTAGCGGTTCGCCGTGGAGGACTCATAGACCAACCGGTTGACGTGATTCATGAGCGTTGCCAGATCACCGGGTTGCAGTTGTGCCGCACTGCGGAGACTAGCCCGAAGACTTGCCATCAACAGAGCCGCAGAGATTCCCTTGCCCGAGATGTCGCCTAATGCCAGCGCCAGTCGCGCTCTCTCGTTACTAGGCTCACTTGAAGTAACCGGACTCCCGGACAAAAGGAAGAAGTCAAAGTAATCCCCTCCTACAACCTGCGCTGGACGGCAAAACCCCGCCAAGTCGACTCCTTCGATCCGGGGAGATCCCTGCGGGAAGAGGCGTTCCTGAACCTCGCGGGCGATCTCAATCTCACGCGAAACTCTTTCGCGATGCGCAATCTCGCTGCTCAGGCTCTCCAAAAGCTCCGCATTCTCAAGCGCCAGACCTGCCTGGGTAGCCACGGATTGCAGTAGTTGTTTATCCATCCTCGTATAAGGTTCTTCCGAGCGTTTCGGCCCAAGAGCCATCACTCCAGCCAGCTTTTTGCGCCCCGGCAGTGGAACCAGCAGTTCCGCGGAGAGATCGTTCAGTGCTGTCCGTTCCGTTTCGGTGGCCTCAAGCAGCCAGCTCGATGGATCATCGCGGTAGATCGTCGCAGGGGCGCGCCCGCGAGTAAGGTTCGTAATCGTCGCCGAAGTTTCGGCCAGAGAAAGCGACCCCAGAATGGGAGGCATCATGGAACTTGTGACAGGAATGCCAGTAGCGAGTTGCAGACGATAGTGATCTCCCGCATGAAGAAAGACCGCAATCCGATCAATGTGCAATGTATCGCTAATCCGCTGTGTAATGGTGTGCAGCAGAGGTTCGACCTCAGTGAAATTACGGGCCTCTTCAGAAAGCTCGGAAAGCACTTGCTCAGAGGAGTAGGCTTCACGAAAGAACTTCTGATCAATACGCTGCTGCAGGCGTCTGGAGAGAACAAAGCGAAAGAAAAAAAATAAGCCGATGATCGCAAAGATACGAACGAAGTCCATCGGGTGGCGATGACTCGCACTCGATAAAAAGAGGCTGAGTGCATAGGACATCCATCCGGCCAGGAGGATGGATGCCACAAAGATCGTGCTACGTGCAAAGAAATACTTCGTTCCCTGGCGAATCAGCAGGCGAAGATCCATCGCCCGCTGAACCACAACAACATAGGCCAGTGAAATCGGAAAAAGCAGCAGGACAGCCAGCACTGGAACCATGATCCAGTTGCTGATGTCCTGGCCAAAATCCGATTTCCGAATCAGGGAAACAAGGAATAGGACAAATGCAGGCGTCAGTCCAATGAAGGACCCAAAATAAAGAATGCGGAGACGACGACGCGCGTCTCCCCTGCTCTGCACCAGCTTAGGCGCCAGAAAAAGGAAGAAACAGGAGATGGCGAGCGCGGCAAAGACATCCTCCACGATCGCAATCCGGTAGAACCAGGGATCCAGCCATGCAGAAGCCGCAAAATTGTATCCATGCCCATAGATGTAGAGAAGGTCCGTCGGAAACAGGATCAGAATCGGGATCGCGATCACCCATTTAATCCAGGGAAAACGGACGTCGATCGACGATCGCTCCGGAAAATAAATCCCAAACGACATCAGGCAGAGAGGCATCGCGGTCTGCGCAAGATCGCTCCACACCTGGGCGACCAGTCTCAGCGATCCGCTAAGTTGAGATGCATCGATAAACAGCGGATCGAAATAAGCGAGAATGCCAAGGATCAGCCACGCATTCAAGCTGTGAGGCCGGGCAAAGACAACATAGATGCCGACCAGCAGACAGAGCAGAGCGATTAGCAGAAAAGCGAAGTGAAGCACCCATGCGACCATCGAAGAAGGAGCATCGCGTTCTGCGCGCAAAACAACCGATGCAAGCACGGCAGAAGATTCTCCCCTGCGGTAGGTAATCTCCAGAGGCTGACCAGGTTGGCTGCTGCGGACCGCCTGCAAAAGGACGATGCCTCCGCTGTATGGACGCTGATTGACTGCAAGAACAGGGTCTCCATTCTCAAGCCCTGCTGCCCTTCCCTCCGGATTTACATGAGCAACAAACGGCCCATAATAGCTGTCATAAAAAGGAAGCCTGGAGCGAAGTTGTCCGTTCGCAAGATTTTGGTAAGTGTTCTGAATGCCGAGATAGACGTGCGTTAGCGCCAACGCTGCCACCAGCGCCAGAAATATGTATTGCAGACGTGCAGATCGTTGCCACATAAGAGAAAAAGGCTGGCTGCATAGTAGCAGCCAGCCCTGGTTAATCAGAAAGATCTATTCTTGCCTACTTCTTCGGTTTGCTGGCGATGATAGAGTCCTTGATCTTGTTATAGACGTTCTCCGGCAGAACGCCGCGAGAGACCAGCTGATTCTTTGCCGTATACGGGCGCCCATCGATAATCCGCTTTGAGTAGGCTTCGCCGATTCCAGAAAAGGCCTTCAGCTGGTCCGCCGTGGCGGTGTTGATATCGAGCTTATTGTCCGGGGTAGCCGCCGCCGGGGCAGATTTTGCCGTCGAAGCCTTGGTCGTAGCAGCCTTCTGCGCGGTCAGGGTGAGAGGAAGTGTTAACAAAAGCGATGCCGCCAGAAGGGTCTTTCGAAAGATGCGCATAGTGGATTCAGCTCCTTGCACTAGGGGTGGACAGCAGTTCCACCGGAAGACTACGAGAGTCGAAGAACGGCGTCAATCAGGAAATCTCCCGCCATAGTTGACTTCCGACGGCACCAACGCTACTCTGAAACTGCGATGCGTTCGCTGAACCTCCATCACGGGTATCATCACCATCACCATGCGCAAAGCGTGTTGGCGGCTATGTCCGGTGTTGCGAAGTAACGAACGCAGATCACAGGATTCTGAAAAAGCCCGCTAACGCGCACTCCGCGAGCGGGCTTTTTCTTGTTCAAAACAAAAGAAACGGGAGATGTCGGAATGTCAGAAGCAGTAAAGATTGACTTTGCCAAGATGGATGGCCTGGTTCCAGGCATCGTCCAGGACTACAAGACCGGAGAGATGCTCATGCTGGGCTTTCTCAACGAGACCAGCTACCAGAAGACGCTGGAAACAGGATTCGTCACTTTCTGGAGTCGCACCCGCAGCAAGCTGTGGATGAAGGGCGAGACCAGCGGAAACCGTCTGCGCATCATCGAAGCCTCGACCGACTGCGACAACGACGCCCTGCTCTTTCGCGTTGAGGTCGAAGGCGATGGCCTGGTCTGCCACGAAGGCACCGTAAGCTGCTTCACCAAGAAGATCGAAACGGAGAAGAACTAATGAGCACGATCAAGAAACTGAAGCTCGGTATCCCCAAAGGCAGTCTGCAGGACGCCACCATCGCGCTCTTCCAGCGTGCAGGATGGCAGATCTTCGCCAATGGCCGCAGCTATTTTCCAACCATCGACGATCCCGAGATTGAGTGCATGCTCGTTCGAGCCCAGGAGATGGCGCGCTACGTCGAGCATGGTGCATTGGACGCCGGCCTTACCGGAAATGACTGGGTGCTTGAGAACGAGACCGACGTGGAATACGTCACCAGCCTCACCTACTCGAAGCAGAGTCGCCAGAAGGTAAAGTGGGTGCTCGCTGTTCCGGAGGACTCTCCTTTCCAGAAGCCTGAAGACCTCGCCGGCAAGATCATCGCCACCGAACTGGTGGAGTTCACCAAGCGCTACTTTGCGTCCAAAAACATCCCCGTCAAGGTCGAGTTCAGCTGGGGCGCCACCGAGGTGAAGCCTCCAACGCTTGCCGACGCCATTGTCGAAGTCACCGAGACGGGAAGCTCGTTACGCGCCAACCGCCTGCGCATCATCGAGACCCTGATGGAGAGCGAGACACAGCTCATCGCCAATAAGGCCGCCTGGCAAGATGACTGGAAGAAGGCGAAGATCAACAACATCTCGCTCATGCTCAACGCTGCCATCGCCGCTCAGGGTCGAGTCGGTCTGATGCTCAATGCCAAGAGGGCGGACCTGCACCTCGTGCTCGCGGTGCTTCCTGCTCTCAACTCGCCAACGATCTCTCAGCTCAGCGATGAACAGTGGGTTGCCCTCAATACTATTCTCGATGAGGCCGAAGTCCGCGACGTGATTCCGAAGCTGAAATCCGTCGGAGCCACCGGCATCGTCGAATATCCGTTGAGCAAAGTCGTTTTATAACGCTTGTTATGCCGAATACGGCATCTTTGTATCGTGTCATCCTGAGCGGAGCGACCAACGGGAGCGCAATCGAAGGATCTGCGGTTCCCTTGGTCAGCACAATGTAAGCTTCGATTCAACACGAGCAGCAATACTGGAGCCATGATGAAGCTGGTCAAAACCTATGGCCGAACCGCAAAGATCGCTGCTGCGCTGATCGCCTCTATTGAGCAGCGTGGCGCAGTCAGCACTGCGCGGGTTGAGCCTGTCGTTCGCCGCATCCTCGCAGATGTTCGCAAGAGCGGTGACACAGCAGTCAAGAAATATGCCGCGAAGTTCGACAGCCTGAAGAAGAATCAACCCCTTCTCGTTACCCGCGAAGAGATGCAGGCGGCGTGGGAAGCTACAGCTCCTGAGCTACAGGCAGCCATGATGGTCGCGCGTGGCAACATCCTCGCCTTCGCCGAAGCCCAGCTGCCGAAAGAGTGGAGCATCTCCACCGCCGACGGAGTCAAGACCGGCCAGATCATTCGTCCGCTCGGCTCGGTAGGTTGCTACGTCCCCGGCGGACGTTATCCCCTTCCCTCCACGTTGCTGATGACTGTCACTCCCGCTCAGGTCGCCGGAGTGGAACGGATCGTCGTCTGCTCTCCCAAACCAGCACGAGAGACACTCGCCGCCGCCTACCTCGCCGGAGTCAACGAGTTCTATCGCATCGGCGGAGCCCAGGCCATCGCCGCGCTTGCTTACGGCACCGCCTTGATGCAGCCAGTTAATAAGATCGTTGGCCCCGGCAATCTCTTTGTCACTGCGGCCAAGCAACTCGTCTCCACCGAGTGCGGTATCGACATGCCCGCCGGCCCCACGGAGATCGTCGTGACGAGTGATCAAGGTTACGCTCCTGGCATCGCTGCCGACCTCGTCGCCCAGGCCGAGCACGACCCCGAGACACTCGCCGTTCTAATTACCAGCAACGAAGTCCTCGCGAAAGAAGTTGCGACCGAGGTCAAACTTCAGGCCAAGGACAATAAGCTCGCAAAACAGTCTTTGACCGCACAAGGCGCCATCTTTATCACCAAAACGATTGCCGAGGCCCGTGATCTGACCAACCGTCTTGCTCCGGAGCACCTCACCGTCGATTCTGCCGCCGATCTCAAATGGGTCCAGAACGCTGGCTCCGTCTTCGTAGGCGATTACGCTCCGCAGTCGATGGGCGACTACATCTCCGGCCCGAACCATGTTCTTCCTACCGGCCGCGTCGGTCGCGTCCGTGGGGGCCTCAGTGTAATGGACTTCGTTAAGGTCATCACCGTGCAGGAGTACACTCGCAAGGGCCTCGGGAAACTAGGCCCGCATGCCATCGCACTGGCCACCGCCGAAGGCCTCACAGGCCACGCCCGAAGCGTCAGCGTCAGAATGAGGTCCACCCGATGAGCACACCTACGAGCAAGGTCACCGTCAAGCCGCGCCGCCTCATCCTCGAGATGCCCGAGTATCACCCTCCGCTTGCCGGGCGTGACAACGCACTCCGCCTCGACTTCAACGAGAACACGCTTGCGCCATCGCCGGTCGTGATGGACCGCCTCAAGCAGATCCCTGCCGAACGACTGACGGTCTATCCTGAGCGTGAACCGGTTGAGCGCCAGGTCGCCGCGCACCTCGGCCTCCCGTCAAATCAGCTTCTTTTGACCAATGGAGTCGATGAAGCGATTCATCTGGTTTGTTGCGCATTTCTCGAACCCGAAGATGAAGCAATCATCGCTCCCCCGTCGTTTTTCATGTACGACGTTTCCATCTCCATGATGACTCGTCACTTGGTCAAAGTGCAGGCTGACGAGACGCTGCAGTTCCCTTTCGAGCGATTTCTCGCCGCCATCAATGAACGCACCAAGCTAATCGTTATAGTCTCTCCCAACAATCCCACGGGAGCCACCGTCGGCCGCTCTGAGATTCTGGCCATCGCCAATGCCGCTCCCCACGCTGTTGTCCTGGTGGATGAGGCTTACTTTCACTTCCACGGCGAAACTGTGCTCAACGACCTTGCCACCACGCCGAACCTCATCGTCGCCCGTACCTTCTCCAAGGCATACGGTCTTGCAAACCTTCGCATCGGAATGCTCGCTGGAAGCCCCGAACTCATTGGCTACTTGCACAAGGTCTCGTCGCCATACAACGTCAACGGCGTAGCGCTTGACTGTCTCACGGCTGCCATCGAAGACGATGCCTACATCACCTGGTACGCCGAACAGATTCGCATCGGGCGCGAACGCATGATGGGTGGCCTCGACGAGCTGGGCGTGCATTACTTCCCCAGCGCCGCCAACTTCGTGCTGATGAAAATCGGCCCGCTCCACAGAGAGCTCGTCGCTGCAATGCGCAAACGCGGCATACTGCTGCGCGACCGCTCTACCGACCCCGGCTGCGATGGTTACGTTCGCATCACGATTGGAATCGGCGAGCACGTCACGCGCGGCCTCGAAGCGCTCAAGGCATCGCTTGATGAGATCGGCTGGAAGTCCGAGTTTTAGGATGGAACTAAGCTAGAGAAAGACACCGTTTGGCGAAGTTTGTTTTAGATCATCTGGTTTTGTTAAGGGCACGGCTTTAGCCGTGCCATCAGAAAGCTGAAATGAAAGGGACTTTAGCCCCTGAGGGAAAGAATGCCAAAAGCACGCACCGCAATAATTAAGCGCGACACCACCGAGACCAAGATTGCCCTGAAGCTCAACATCGACGGAACCGGCGTCTACAAGGTCACGACAGGCATCCGCTTCTTCGACCACATGCTCGAGCTCTTCACCCGCCACGGCGGCTTCGGCCTCACGCTCACCTGCAACGGCGACCTCGACGTCGACCAGCACCACACCGTCGAAGACGTGGGCATCGCGCTGGGCGAGGCGTTCAACAAAGCACTCGGCGACAAGAAGGGCATCCTGCGCGCGGGCTACTTCGTCATGGCAATGGACGAAACGCTCGCCGTCGCCGCCGTCGATCTCTCGGGCCGCGTCGCCTACGTCGTCGACGACAAAGTGAAGGTGCGCCTGGTGGGGGACTTCCAGTCCGAGCTGCTCGCCGACTTCTTCGACGGCTTCGCCCGCGGAGCCAAGGCCAACGTCCACGTCAAGACGATGTACGGCCGCTCCAACCACCATAAGATCGAAGCAATCTTCAAAGCCTTCGCCCGCGCCCTGCGCGGAGCCTGCTCGCGCGATGAGAGGATGGCAGAGATTCTACCGAGTACGAAGGGGCTACTGTAATGCCGGAGAACCGCAAACAGATGGACGCGGGGATAGGACGACTGTTCCCTATTCCCCGTCCTCTGCTCCCTGGCGCGGAGTGCCTATGATTCAAGTCATCGACTACAAAGCGGGCAATCTCACCAGCGTACTCAAAGCGCTGAATTACCTCGGCGCGGAGACGCACGTCACGCAGTCGCCGGACGACGTGCGTAACGCGACGAAGATCGTCCTTCCCGGCGTGGGACACTTTCAGGCGACGCAGTTGCTTGAGGACCTTTCGCTTACCGGCGCAGTACGCGAGGTAGTAGCGAAGGGCACTCCCTTCCTCGGCATCTGCGTGGGCTTGCAGTGGCTGTACGAAGGTTCAACCGAAGCACCTGACACCGCAGGCCTCGGGCACTTTGCCGCAAAATGCGAGCGTTTCCCCGCCGCTTTCAATGGAGCAGAACTCAAATCTCCTCACGTAGGCTGGAATTCGCTCGAGAACATCCGCGAGGACTCACGCCTGCTGCGTGGAGTCCAGAATGGCGGCTTCGTCTACTACACGCACTCTTGGCGCGCGCCAGTGAGCGCCGATACCGCCGCTACCACCAGCTACGGCGGCAACTTTACCGCTGTCGTCGAGCGCGACAACGTGATGGGCGTGCAGTTTCACCCCGAGAAGTCCAGCGCCGTTGGTCTCCAGATACTCAAGAACTTCGTGGAGCTTTAGCGAATGCCCTTTGTTTACGAACTCGAACTCGCCGAAGAGTCGCCTCAGCCTGCGTACAAACTCACGCAGCAACTTATACCTCAAGGAACGCTCGTCGGAACCGGCCAGAATATCGCCGTACTGATGGACGGCAAAAACGAGTTTCATCTGCGCGCGCCACTGCAAGGCCTCGTCGCCGAGTGGTTCGCATCGACCGGTGATACCCTCTCGCCCGATGAGCCCATCGCACGTATCGTCGCCGAAGGAGCCGAGCGCGTCGTAAGCGCCTCCACACCCGTAAGGATTCAACCATGCTGACCAAACGCATCATCGCCTGCCTTGACGCAAAGTGCGGAAGGAACATCCCTTGCTAACGAAGAGAATTATCGCGTGTTTAGACGTCCGTGACGGACGCGTCGTCAAGGGCATCCAGTTCGTTGACATCATCGACGCGGGCGACCCCGCCGAACTCGCGCACCGCCACGCTGCTGCAGGAGCCGACGAGATCGTGCTGCTTGATATCACCGCAACACATGAGGGCCGCGGCACGTTGCTCGACACCGTGAAGCGCACTGCCGCAACGCTCTTCGTTCCCTTCACCGTCGGCGGAGGCATCCGCTCTGCCGAAGATGCCGCAGCCGTCTTCGACGCAGGAGCCGACAAGGTCAGCATCAACTCCTCCGCCATCGCGCGGCCCGAGCTGATCAGCGAGATCGGCGCCAGCTTCGGCGCGCAGGCCGTCATCGTCGCCATCGACGCACGACGCGCCGAAAATTCTGCCGACCCCGTAGGCGATGCCGAGGTCTTCGTCGCCGGTGGCCGCAAGCCCACGGGCCGCAAGGTGATCGAATGGGCACGCGAGGCCGAACAGCGCGGCGCAGGCGAGATCCTTTTGACCAGCATGAACACCGACGGCATGCGGTCGGGCTTCGACTGCGAGCTGACCGCGCTTGTCTCCCAATCCGTGCAAATCCCCGTCATCGCCTCTGGCGGTGCGGGTTCCGCAGCACACTTCGCGGACGTCTTTAGCCGCGGCAAAGCAGACGCTGCACTCGCCGCCAGCATCTTTCACTTCGGCATAACAGATTCACGTGAACTTAAAGCAGAACTTCAGCGCACAGGAGTCTCTGTGCGTCTGCCCTGTTAAGGGCACGGCTTTAGCCGTGCCGAACAAAAACGCAGCAAAAGGGGCTTCAGCCCCTGAAGTCATTGTTTCCCGACCGATCACGTATACACAGGAGAAGGACCCTTGTTAATTCCATCCATCGACCTTATGGGAGGTCGCATCGTCCAGCTCGTCCAGGGCGAAAAACTCAAGCTCGCCTTCGACGACTTCGACTATTGGATCGAACGCTTCTCGAAATACCCGCTCGTGCAGCTCATCGATCTCGACGCTGCCATGCGCCAAGGTTCAAACGCAGATCTGATCTCGCGTTTCACCTCGAAGTTGCCTTGCCAGGTTGGCGGCGGTCTGCGCACTGCTGAAGACGGCAGGCGCGTGCTCGATCTTGGCGCCAGGCGCCTCATCTATGGCTCTTCACTCTTTGGCGGCGACAACGAGGCCGACCGCAAGCGTCATCCGCTCATCAATCTCGACTTCGCTCAAAAACTGCGCGATGCCCTCGGTGAAGAGCAGCTTGTCTTCTCCGTTGACACCAAAGGCGGTCAGGTCGCCGTGCGCGGCTGGAAAGAAAACGTCGCACTCACGCCCGAAGAGGCCGTCACCTGGCTTGAGGACTACTGTGCAGCCTTCCTCTACACGCACGTCGATACCGAAGGCACCATGACTGGATTCCCTATCGATGTTGCCGCAATCCTGCGCGCCACCACAGCCAAACAACTCATCGTCGCGGGCGGCATCAAGGAACGCGCCGAAGTCGATGCGCTCGACCAGATGGGCGTCGATGCCGTCGCAGGAATGGCCGTCTATAGCGGAGCGATGGATGCCTAGGAAGTGGTCAGTTACAGGGTTGCAGTTTGTCATTTGTGTGGAAAAGAAGTAGTTCAACTGACAACCTATAACTAGGCGGTATGGGGAAATCTCGCTTACCTCTTAAAGATGTCGTCTTGAGCTTCATTCGGGTATGCTTTCGCGCGCCCAAATGAAGCCGAAGGATCTGCGGATTGTCATCGTCATTCTGAGCCAGGCAAAACGGCGGCAAAGAATCCCTGTATCTGCCGAAAACAAACAGGCACCCTTTATCGATACCCGCGACAACCTGCAACTTTCTTACTCGCTGTTTGAGTCCGCGATAGCGTAGTATCCCTTCCTCGCCTGCACCTTCGTATCCTTGCCGCAATCGATATTCAGGGCGCGGAAGGTGCCATCAGCCTTCAGGTTTGTCGGCGTATAGCTGGCAAGATATTGCGTTCGCAGCTCGTCCTGAATCTGGTTGAAGGCGTCCTGTAGCTTCTTGCCGTTGTTCCCTACATTGATCACGCGGCCGCCGGTCTCCTTCGCCAGCTTGTCCATATCACCCGCGCCATAGTAGCCAAATCCGCCATAGAAGCCACGATCCGCAATCAGGATGACGTAAACAATCGCGTTGGACTTCTGTGCAGCTTCTACGGCGGTTCTGATGTTCTCCTGCGATCCCTGGTCCTGCCCATCGGTCAGGATGACGAGGATCTTTCGTCCTGCCTCCTGGCGCAGCTTATCGTGCGCCGCCAGGTAGACGGCATCGTAAAGCAGTGTTCCCCGAGGCGTGCTGTTGCCCGTGACCGAGCCTGTCCCCGCGCCTGTGTTGATCGAGGCTTTCTGCATCGCTCGTCGCAGTTCACTCGGTGAGTTCGTATAGTCGGCCAGCAGATCCACATTAATGTCGAACGAAATCAGAAATGCCTCATCCTTGGGAGTCAACACGTCCTTCAGAAACTCTGCTCCCGCATCTTGCTCCAGAGGCAGAACGTTCTGCTGGCTGCCGCTGGTGTCCAGCAGAATTCCAATCGTCAACGGCAGGTTTTTCTCCTGGGTAAAGTTCTTGGTCTTCTGCAGGGCCTTGTCTTCGAAGATCTGGCAGTCGTCCTTGTGCAGGTTTGTGATGTAGCCGTTCTTATCCCGGACCGAAAAGTAGACGTTCACCAGGTTGACGTTTACCTTCAGTGTCTGGGTATCGCCAATGTCCACCGGCTGCTCTGGAGCAGCATTGCTGGCAGGTGGAGGTCCTCCGGGCGACGGAGCTTCCTGGGCGGACAGAACAATAGGGCCAAAAGATAAGAGACACAAGACAGCCAGGACACTCCGAAAAGGGCGCATATGGGGATAGACGAGCGAAACGGCCTCTAAGTCAGCGAAAAAATCATCCAGAGGACCCTCTTGGCGTTGGCGGTGTAACGATATAACAAAGCACAACATCCAATAGGTGGGAGAAGTCTAAAGATAGGGTAACGCCGGGATAGCTTCAGCACCCCGGCGCTGGTACTCTGGTAGTTGCTAACATTCGGAGCAGATTGCCGGTGGAAGCTTGCAGGGGGGTTGATTGGTAAGACAAAGCGTACTGGCGGGAGTTCTGGCATTTATGGCGCTGGGACAGCAGACACAAAAAGCGACCGAGGAGGCCTCGGCAGCGCAACAGATTCCGGATGCGCCACGACCGCAGGTTGGCCTGCCCACTCTTGATACCGTCAGGCCGGGCATGGGAACGACCCCAACCTCTAACGGCGATCATCCTCCAGCCGATCAGCAAGCACCCGCCCAACCCGCGGCTCCTGCCGTTCAGCAGCAACAGCCGGACGAAGGTCCACCGCCAGATATGGGAGCTAACGCCTTTAAACTGGTTGTGCGGACGAACTTTGTCGAAGTTCCCTTCACCGTCAAAGATAAGAAACAACAAGAGGTTGCGGGCATTACCTGGCGCGAAGTCCGGGTCTATGAGAACGGCCAACCGCAGCGGATTACCAACTTCTCCGTGGATCCTGCACCACTCTCGGTCGCTATCGTGATCGATCAGAGCCTGACACCGGACAACATGGCCAAGGTCAATAACTCTCTGGCAGCACTCCAGGGAGCTTTCGCCCCCTACGACGAGGTCGCGGTCTACACTTACAACAACGGACCTCAGAAGAGGACAGACTTTACCGCCGCAAACAGCGCCCGTCTGGAGTATGCACTCAACAACTCCAAGAGCACGGGTCGCGAAGTCTACATGAACATGGGCGGACCGCTGGCACAGACCACGGTAATCAATGGACGTCAATTTGACCCAAATACCGCGCCTATCCGCAACAGCCAGGCCATCGAGTTGAAGGTTCCGAAGGAAGTCCATACCCTGAACGACGCCATCTTCGAGGCGGCCAAGTCGCTGACCACGCGCGAGAGAGGCCGTCGGCGCGTGATCTACGTGATCAGCGACGGTAAGGAGTATGGATCGAAGGTCAAGACGAAGGAGGTCGTTAGCTATCTTCTGAGACACCAGATCTCCGTATTCGGCACCCTCGTTGGCGATTCCTCGCTCCCCGTCCTTGGATTCCTCGACAAGATCCACCTGCCATACACCATGCGCGACAACGTATTACCCATCTATACCTCTGAAACTGGAGGCAATCTGGATGCAGAGTTCCGTCAGCGTGGCATCGAGCAGAGCTTCCAGAAGATCTTCGAAGAGGTTCGGACACAGTACTTGATCGGCTACTACACCCATCAGCCGTTTATCGATGGCAAGTACCGCACGATCGATGTACGCATCCTGCGGCCGGATCTGACGGTCATCGCCAAGAAGGGTTACTATCCCTCGGCGAGTGACTCCCGCCCGGTCAATACCGTCACTCCAGATAAATAGACTGGTGGTCTTTCAAGCAAACGCACTTCTGGCACTATCCGCCGCCGTCCTTTGGGGCGGCGGTGACTTCTCTGGAGGCATGGGGACGAAGTGCGCCGGTGGCTCCGTCCCGGGAACACTGCGCGTCGTCCTCACCAGCCATGCGGTCAGCTTCTGCGTACTGATCACCCTCGCTTCTCTGCGCGGAGATCCACTTCCTCATGGCATACCGCTCTACTGCGGGCTCCTGGCCGGTGTCATGGGCGGACTCTCACTCACCGGCTTTTACATTGCGCTGGCCCAGGGAGCGATGGGCGTTCCGGCTGCGGTCAGCGGCCTGCTGGCAGCAGCCATCCCCGCAGCGATCTCGAGCGCTCAAGAAGGCTGGCCCGGGGGGAGGCGAATCGCCGGCTTCGTGGTAGCCGGAGTTGCCATCTGGATGATCGCCGCGGGGGAAAATCCCGAGGCCAAACCGGTTCCCGTAAAGACGACCTGGCTTGCGATCCTCTCAGGTGCAGGTTTCGGTGTTTACTTTACCCTGCTGAAATTTGCCGGAACCGCTGGAATCATTTGGCCCATGGCAACAGCCAGGATCGGGAGCCTGACGACATGCTCGCTCTTCCTGATTCTGATGGCGATCACGGGTAACCGGTATAGCGCGGATAGATGGTTACCCCGCCGGGCAGTGCTCTGGGCCTTTTCGACCGCGCTTCTGGACACCTGCGGCAACCTGCTCTTTATCGCCTCCACCCGAGCCGGAAGGCTGGATGTCGCCGCAGTGCTGGCCTCGCTCTATCCTGCATCGACAATCCTGCTGGCGGCCTGGATGCTGCATGAACGTCCGACACGACGACAGGGATTCGGAATGGTGGTAGCGGTTGCGGCAGTAGTGATGATTACCCTCTAAACTCCGCCACGCTGTAGCAGGATGCCCTAAGTCTAATCGTTCCTCTGATTTGCAAAATCCATTCCTACTTGACAAGCTAAAGAAATCATTTAACCTGCAAAAGATTGCAGGATTGTTGCTTTGGCCATCCGAAGAACCGCTCCGGATGGTTTCTGCGGGTTCTTCTGTCGTCGCTAAAGATCTACTACATCGTCACCTTCTGATTTGGCTGGCTTCATCTTTCCAGGATGGATTGAGGTTTCTCATGCGTTTTTCTGCTTTGTGGTTCTCTGTTGAGGTTTTCTTCGCATGCATTCGTAAGAACAATCTTTTACGCAAACTTCAGACGGCACCTCGTCTTTCTCTCTGGACAGGATTGGCTCTTTTCCTGTTGGTAGGCACAACCACCAGAAGCGCACAGGCGCAGGTTACACAGCTTCCGATGTGGGTTCAGTTGAATCCAGTCAATGCGCCGTCACCACGAGGTTCAGCTGCAGTGGCTTACGATGCAGCGCACAACCAGGTCGTCCTTTTTGGAGGAACGGACAACTCCGTTCTGGGCGATACCTGGGTGTGGGATGGGACCAACTGGACCCAGAAGTCTCCAACGAACTCGCCACCTGCAAGAATGGGGGCAACGATGGCGTATGACGCAGCGCATAGCCAGGTCGTTCTCTTTGGCGGTTCTGCAAATAATAACGGCAACAACCTTCTGGCGGACACCTGGACCTGGGACGGAACCAACTGGACGCAACAGGCTCCAGCCACTTCCCCCGCACCTGTGGCCTATGCCTCGATGGCCTACGATGCGGCGCACAGCCAGGTCGTTCTGTTTGGCGGTCGGGACACCTCTTATGCTGAAACGAACAACACATGGACCTGGAATGGATCCAACTGGACGCAACAAACACCGGTCAACTCGCCCTCTGCAAGATATGCAGCTACGATGGCGTACGACGTAGCGCATAGCCAGGTCGTCCTCTTTGGCGGAACTGTTTCCAGCAATCGCCCTTCCGATACCTGGACGTGGGATGGAACGAACTGGACACAACAGACACCAGCCAATTCACCAACAGGCGGCACTTACTATATTGCGATGGCGTACGATGCTGCGCACAACCAGACTGTCCTCTTCGGGGGATTCACCGGCAATAACGCTACCTGGGCATGGGACGGGACCAATTGGACACAGCAATCTCAGACAAACGCCCCTTCGGGCCGAACCGCCCTTTCGATGGCGTACGATGCGGCGCATAGCCAGGTCATCCTCTTCGGAGGTTTTTCCAGTAGCAGCGCTGTCAACGATACCTGGGCATGGAAGTCTGGAGCTCAAAACATGGGGACGGCGAATGTCTGTCTCGCTGGAGCAACGGCTCCCGCCCCATGCAGCCAGCAGATAACAGTCAACTATCAGGTAACCAGCGGCACCACTATTGGAGCGGTCAAGGTCGTTACTCAGGGAGCGACCGGCCTGGATTTCAACCCGACCCCCAACGATAGCAGCACGACTCTGTGCAAGGTGCAGACCTACAACACCACAACGATGTGTACGGTCGATGTCACCTTTACCCCCAGATATCCGGGCCAACGGTTGGGAGCGATCATCATCCAGGACAGCTCCGGAAACGCCCTCGCAACGACGAATCTTTATGGTTCCGGTACGGGACCCCAGGTCGGGTTTACTCCGGGCACGATCACCACAATAGCTGGAAATGGCACAAGAGGCTATAGCGGAGATAACAATCCAGCGACTAGCGCCCAACTCAGCCTTCCAGGCAGTGTTTCCGCGGACGGTTCCGGCAACCTCTATATCGCGGATTATGGGAACAACCTTATCCGCAAAGTCGATGCAACGACCGGAATCATCACCACCGTCGCCGGAAATGGTTCTGCAGGCTATAGCGGAGATCATGGCCCAGCGATCGCTGCTCAACTCAACAATCCAATCAGAGTTTCCGTGGACGGCGCGGGCAACTTTTATATTGCAGATGTCGGAAACAGCCGTATCCGCAAAGTGGATGCAACAACCGGAATCATCACCACCGCTGCCGACAATCTGGCCATCCCAAATGATGTTGTGGCAGATGGTTCCGGTAACCTCTATATCGCGGAGTCCTTAAACCGCCGTATCCGCAAAGTGGATGCAGCAACCGGCATCATCACCACCGTCGCCGGCAATAGCTCTTCAGGCTACAGTGGAGACAATGGTCCGGCTACCAGTGCTCAACTTAACTATCCCAATGCAGTTGCAGTAGACGGCGCGGGCAATCTTTATATTTCGGATTACGGAAATAGCCGTATCCGTAAAGTAGATGCAGCAACCGGTATCATTACCACCGTCGCTGGTAATGGCACTTTAGGCTATAGCGGAGATAATGGCCCGGCCACCAGCGCTCAACTTCGCACTTCAGTCGGTGTCTCCATAGACAACGCGAGCAATCTTTATATCGCGGAAGCCGGAAACAACCGCATTCGCAAAGTGGACGCAACCGGAATCATCACCACCATCGCCGGCAATGGCTCTTCAGGCTATGGTGGAGATAATGGTCCGGCTACCAGTGCTCAACTGAACAACCCCAATAGCATCTTTGTAGACGGCGCAGGCAATCTCTATATCGCGGATTTTGGAAACGACCGCATCCGCAAGGTAGATGTCAGCACCGCAAGGCTGAACTTTCCGCAGACCGGAGTTGACGCGACCAGCAGTTCGCAGAGCATCACGGTCTCAAACCTCGGAAATCAGGACCTGACCTTCCCGACTCCATCGACAGGCAGCAATCCAGGCGTAGCTTCGGGATTTGCGATAGACACCAGCAGCAACACCACCTGCCCGCTGGTGTATAGCACTTCGGCTCCCGGGACATTGACTGCGGGCAGCTCCTGCACGCTGGCGGCGCAGTTTGCGCCTCATTCCGCGGGTAATTTCACCGGCGCGGTCACCTTGTGGGATAACGCGCTCAACGCCGCTGCTCCTGGCTATGCCACTCAGAGCATCTCGCTCAGTGGCACTGCGACCCAAGGCACACAAACGATCAGCTTCACGGCTCCCTCCACCGCAGCCTACGGGGATGCTCCGATCACACTTTCGGCTACAACAAGCTCAGGGCTGACCGTAAGTTTCAGTGTTGTCTCC
The DNA here is from genome assembly GCF_014274685.1 of Edaphobacter sp. 4G125. Taxonomy (NCBI): domain Bacteria; kingdom Pseudomonadati; phylum Acidobacteriota; class Terriglobia; order Terriglobales; family Acidobacteriaceae; genus Edaphobacter; species Edaphobacter albus. The sequence continues at coordinate 1,360,393 of NZ_CP060393.1, read as the reverse complement.
GGCCCGGCCACTCTCAGTGGAAGTACCCTGACCATCACAGGTGCAGGCACCATCGTGGTGGCGGCAGACCAGCCTGGCGATACAAACTACAACGCCGCGCCACAGATAACGCAAAGCATTACAGTGAATCCTGTCCCCCTCACCGTGACAGCCAGCAATGCAACGCGGGTCTACGGCGCAGCGAATCCCACACTGACTGCCACCGTGACCGGAACCATCCTCGGGGATGTCTTCACTCCCGTCGCGACAACAACTGCAACAACAACTTCGTCAACCGGAACCTATCCCATTGTCCCCACGGTGACGGGTCCGAACCTTTCCAATTACAACGTCACTTATGGCAACGGAATCCTGACCATCAGCAAGGCAGGGGCAACCATCATTCTCTCCACAAACGTGGGCACTATCTTTGCCGGTCAACCGGTGACGCTCGTCACGACGGTTGCTTCGACTACGAGCGGAGTACCCACTGGAAGCGTCAACTTCCTGGACGGAACCACGTTGTTGGGCACAGTCACATTAAGCGCAGGTCAGGCAACGCTCAGCACCACTGCACTCGCGGTCGGCGCACACAACATCACTGCGGTTTACAGTGGCGACACCAACTTTGCCCCTGCGACAACAATCACGACTCCAACGATCACCATCGCTTCTCCGGACTTCTCACTGAACGGAGGTGGCGGAAGCCAGAGCGTAATTCCCGGCAACGCCGCCACCTTCAGCTTCGGCGTGACTCCGGCCTCAGGGACCTTCTCGGCTCCCGTCACCTTCATCGCATCGGGGTTACCTGCCGGAGCAACAGCCACCTTCAACCCATCGGGCTTCCCCACCGGTTCCGCAGGTGGCCAGGTGCAGATGACGATTCAGACAGCCAAGCTCTCCGCAACAGCAAAGCTACCTCGCTCTTCGAGCAAACTCGCGTTGGCGTTACTGCTGTTTCCGTTCCTCGGAGTACGCAACGTCCGCCGCCGCATTGGGCGCGCAGGAGTGCTGATCGTCCTGCTGGCCATCAGCGCCGCCGGAGTCAGTGGCTGCGGCTCCGATACCGGCATCTTTGCGCAGAACCCAAAGGACTACGCCGTCACCGTGACCGTAACCAGCGGCAGCGTTCAGCGCACGATGAACTACACCCTCAACCTCCAGTAACAGGAAGGAAAACCGACCCATGCAAGGAATGAAGAGGATGCTCCTGCCTGGAGCACTGATGATTGCGACGACGGCCCTGGCACAAAAAGCACCAGCGAAGGGGCCACTGCCGATTCTGGATGCGAGCGTGATGTACTCGGCGGAGCGTATTAAGACCACTGGCGGCGATTCCGCCTGGCTACAGGGCGCAAGCGGCGAACTCGCCTTCCCTCTCTACAAAAATCTCGGCGCAGCCTTCAATGTCACCGGAGAACACAATGGCAACCTTGGCACGGATAAAGGAGGCTTCAGCAAAATCAGCTTTGTCGCCGGACCACGCTACACAGTTCCGCTACGCAGGATGCGGTTCTATGGCGAGGCACTGCTGGGTACGGCGCATGGCTTCGATGCCACCTTCCCAGCTATAAACGGAGCTTCCAGCTCGGCCAATGCCTTTGCAATGCAGGCTGGCGGAGGACTCGATGTGGACTGGAAACGCCACATCGCCGTTCGCGCCATCGAGGCCAGCTATGTGCGAACACAGTTCCCGAACGGGGCCAGTAACGTTCAGCATGATCTCAAACTCGCCGCGGGAATCGTCTTTCGCATCCCTATCTATTGATCGAACCTCGTCGCCGCTCAAAGCATCCCATAAGGAGTAGTGTGAGAGCAGCGGAGGCAGGATCACATGGAACAGAAGCAGGACCTGAAAGACCCTGAGAAGAATCTCGTTGTGCCGGATGCAGACGAACGCGCCGCCGAACACAAGCGGTTACGGCGTCTGCAATTCATGATGAACATGGTGATGCAAACCATCGCGCAAGACAGCACTCTGACCATCGACGAGGCTTCGCAGATGATTGCCGATTCCAGAAAGGCTGCGCTGGCAATGTTTCCGGGCAAGGAGCTGGCCTACGATCTAATCTGGAAGCCGCGCTTTCAGCGCCTGATGCGGGAACGCTTTCGCATCATGTAGTCAGTGCCGTTATGTCACTTGCGGAATGGAGGCCTGCGATAGCATCTCAACCTTCTGCCGCAGCCGTTTATTCTCCGTTTCCAGTGCAGCGAGTCTTTGACGTACCGGGTCCATCAGGTTCAGGATCTGTTCTTCGGTATAACGTGGCGTGATGTGTTGCTGGCAGTTCCAATCGAAGGCTTCAATTTGGATCAGGATCACCCGTTCAATCAGATTCCTGTCCTGCGGACTGCTCAGCACATCAATATAGCTGCGAGCGGCCTCTCCTTCGTGTACGACAGCGTGCCCTAAAATTTTAAGGCGGCTTCTGGATGGGTAATCCATGAGAAACAGCGCGACTCGATCTTCGTGCTTGATGTTTCCAAGACTGACGTACTGGCGATTACCGCGGTAGTCCGCAAACCCCAGCGTGTGTTCATCAAGAACATGAAGAAAGCCGGGCCGTCCGCCTCGATGCTGAACGTAGGGCCATCCAGTCTCCGATACTGTCGCAAGATAGAAAGAGTCCCGCGATTGAATGAATTCGCTCTCATGTTCTGTCAGAAGATGGTCAGCACGGCCATTCTGTTCTGCCCGCTGATACTGGAGATAACTTCCCTGCCGCACCTGCTCCTCTTTGACGTGCGGCGTAAAGGCGATCTGAGCAAACCTGCGCCCCATAGCAACCCTCTCCCTTCCTGGTTCTTATTGGATTCGCAGGTTCACCGGGCGATGCGTCGTTTCAATCGGGCATGAAAGGTTCATTCAAGAGAGGTAGAATTCTCTTCGCAAAACAATAAAGTTACAACTCACAACGAAAGCGAAAGCAGGAGGAAACATGAATATAGGCCGTAAGCGGACCTGTATCTGGGTCGCGGTTTTTCTGATGCTGACTCCAGTGATGAGCAAAGCGCTCGACAATGGACTGGCCCGCACGCCCCCCATGGGATGGAACAGCTGGAATAAGTTTGGCTGCAAAGGCATTAACGAAAAGGTCGTGCGCGAAACAGCCGATCAGATGGCATCGAACGGCATGAAGGATGCGGGTTACGAGTACGTCGTTATCGACGACTGCTGGCAAACTGGCCGCGATGCCCAGGGCAACATTGTCGTCGATGCGGAGAAGTTTCCTTCAGGCATCAAGGCACTGGCCGACTACATCCACTCCAAAGGTCTGAAATTTGGAATCTACACGGACGCAGGCACGATGACCTGCGCCAAGCGGCCTGGAAGCATCGGCCATGAGTACCAGGACGCACGTCAATATGCCGCCTGGGGTGTCGACTATCTGAAAGAAGACTGGTGTAATACCCTGCCCGGACAGAACAGTGAGTCTTCATACACATTGATGCGCGAGGCGCTGAAGGCTGCGGGAAGACCCATCGTCTTCAGCATCTGCGAATGGGGCTCGACTAAACCCTGGCTCTGGGCCGGAGCAATCGGGAATCTTTGGCGCGCGACACCGGATATTCAGGACTGCTGGGACTGCAAACGCAATTGGGGCGGCGGCGGTCTGACTCAGATCTTCGATCTGATGGATGGGATCGAGAGCTACTCTGGCCCGGGACACTGGAACGATCCTGACATGCTCGAGGTCGGCAATGGCGGCATGACCACAGACGAGTACAAGACCCACTTCAGCATGTGGGCGATGTGGTCGGCTCCCATGCTGGCCGGAAATGATATCGCCAACATGTCCAGCGACACGAAGGAGATTCTTCTCAACAAGGATGTGATCGCCATCGATCAGGACCCGCTCGGCCAGCAGGCCCGGCGTGTGAAAAAAACAGCTGACTTTGACATCTGGTCGAAGCAGCTGGCAGATGGTGGCCGTGCAGTTGCTCTCGTCAACCGAGGCAAGACGCCGACAAAGATCACGGCCTCGTGGACCGATATCGGCTATCCGGATTCGCTCACAGCCTCAGTTCGTGACCTGTGGACGAAAAAGGAAGAGAAGGCAGTAAGGGGGTCGTTTTCCGCCGAGGTTCCAAGCCACGGTGTCGTGATGGTTCGGGTAAAGCCATAACCGCGAGTCGGCTGATCGGCAAGTCCGCCGATCAGCCGATCCCTTTTTCGCTCAAAGCCTGTCCCGAAAGCAGCCGAATAATGCCGTAAGTAAGCAGAATAAAAGAGGCTTTAGCCTCTGAGGAACGGGATTCCTGCATCTCCGCTTTTTCAGAGACTCATCGGGCCTGTCAAGTCCCAAAACGATCTAATTCATACAAACAAAACGATTTCTTCATTGCAGAATTACTTCATCGAATCTTCTAAAATAGAAATAGAGGAAACCTCAAAGCCCTGGATACCCGGGGCTTTTGCTTTTGTCGCATATCAGTCTGGCACGAAACGTGCGCAGCGAAGTCCGGACTTAACATACATGATTCGAATACTTTGCACGAAAACAGGGGGAGGGGACTCCTGAAGAAAGCGCGACGTCAGAATTGTCTTTCGGAAGGAGATGCCAGCACTCGCCACAAGAGTGTTCCAATCGGCGGCAGGCTCGCCACCAGCCAGAACGTCAGGTTGTAGCGCTGATGGTCGAAGAGGTGGCCCAGAACTGGCATCAGGAGCCCGGTCGTAAGGGCCCAGGCCGAAATGCTGAAACCGGCGAGAAAAGCTGAATGCTCCTTCGGCAACACCGCCATGCCGTCAGAGAGCGCGAAGACCACGAATCCTCCGGCGACGAACATTTGTAGAAAGAACAGAAGCATCGTCGCCGCAACGGGAACTGAGCTGTTTGCGGCAACAGGAGCAAGCAGGATGAGGAACCCTGCTGCCGATAGTAGCCAAAAGATGCCGGCAGGACGACTCGCCCGTTGGTTGTTCCGGTTTCGGAGATCTGCGAGACGGCCAAAGATAAGATAGCCTGCCTCCCATCCTGCTGGAGGCAGCCACAACAGATGACCGAGAGAGGCCTGGCTCAGATGCAGTACACGCGTCAGATAAAGCGGTGCTGCATAGAGTCCGAAGGCCAGAGGAGCAGCTCCAAGACCATAGACAACCGCAGCAGCAAAGAGATTCTTGCTCCAACGCGATTTGCCCGTCGTCGTTGAGGCGAGAATAGTGGATCTCGCCGGTGCTGCATACCAGCCGGAGATTCGCAGCAGCAGCCACAACGCAATCCATAGCAGGCCGAGCACCGCCGTGACACCAAAGGCGGCGCGCCAGCCCCAACGAATCGCAATCGGAGTGATCAACAATGGCGTAAGCGCGGCACCGAGAGAGCTTCCGCTGTAAGCGATACCAAGCCCGAAGGATCGTTGCTCTGGTGGCAGCGTCTCACTCACGGTCTTGAGCCCGGCAGGAAAAGTCGCGCCTTCGCCAAAGCCGAGCACACCACGCGCGACACACAGGCTGACGAAGCCTACCATGAGGCCGTGGCTTCCCGATGCTACGGACCACAAGGCAACTGCAAACAGCGTGGTCATCCATAAGCCGGCGCGATCCATCCAGAAGCCCCAGATAGGATTCGCAAGCATGTAACACAGACTGAAGACGAGAATCGCATAACCGTACTGCGTTGCTGAAAGATGCAGCGCCGAGAGAATCGTCGGGCTCAAAATTGCGAGCACGCTGCGATCCACATAACTCAGCAGGCCCAGCAGCGTCATTGACGCGACTGGAGCCCACTGACGAAATAAAGATCGCGGAGGTGTCACAACCTCAGACGAGGTCGTCACTACTTTGCCTTGCCTGCCAGCCATTCACGAAGAGTTGGCTCCTGCTGCTCGCGAAGATGAACGCAATCGTTGATACTGTCGAGCGCCTTCGCCAGGGTGCGTTCTGCGGCATCGACCTTATGCGTTGCAAAGAAGTTGGCGACCTCAGCCCGCTTTTCGACAGAGCAGAAACTTCCGGCAGCGCCGACGACCCGAGAACCGGAGTTTGTCGTGAACTGGGCATGGACCTTGTCCCAATTCTGTTGGATGTACGACCAGGTCTGCTCGCGGGTATCGCGCCCTGAGAGCAGAATGACCATCGGGATCCAACTGTCCTGATTGCGGACCTGCCCGGAGACTGCATAATCCATCGTTCGATTCACCAGCGTGGGTTCGGGAAACATAGCCAAAGTACGCAACGCGTCGGACTGAAGCCCGGGATCGCTCGGATCCTTGCTTGCTGCCATCACTTTTTCATAAAGAGCGGCATCACCATTCTTTGCTGTAACCGCAATCGCTTCGTCGGTCAGGATTGGATCGAGCCCGCGCTCTTTCTTCCCACCAGCGTAAGCCTGATTCGCCAGCATCTTTGCCTGGGCAAGCACGGCAGGATCTTTCGCAGCTCCTAGAATTCCCATCAGCTCGGCGCGAAGCTGCTGACGATCGTAGGATTCCCCGCGCTGCGGTTGGCCCAGAGCGGTATAAACCGGAGAGAATTCACGCCGCAAAACCGCGGCAAATTGTGGACGATCCTGATCCGTCGCGATGCGAGTATCGATATACCTCACCTTGTCGAGCGCAGTCTCCATAACCAGGCCATTCGGATCTGTCTTGAGCGCCAGCACGAGGTTCAGATAATCGCCAACGGTTCCCTGACCCGAGCGAACTAATGCCCAACGATCTCCAAGTAGCCCAATGCGCTCCGGCGGGGTCAGAGCAGTTTCAGCCTTTGCAGTAATCGCCTCGAGCTGGGACGGAGTATAAGCCGTGCGGTAGTATCCCTTACCCGCTCCATTCGCATAGAAGAAGTCCGCCCCGGCTGGGATTTTCAGAGCGTTATCGGAAGGCGTGATGAGCTGACATACGGGTTTGCCATCGCTCTTCACGCAGACTGGAAGCGTCCAGCTTTGCGATGAATCGGCTGCTCCTGAAAGAAAAAAACGGCTCTGCGTCAGTGGCGCTTCTCCGGCATTCTGTTGCGACAGAGTCAGCAGAGGCACGCCTGGCTGCGTCACAAAACTCTGCATGATCTTGTCGACCGGCTGATGCGAATTCGCAGTCTGCGCATTCCAGAAGTCCTCAGCCGTCGCATTTGCGTATAGATGTGCCGCCAGATAGTTGTGCACGCCTTGGCGGAAGGTTTCTTCGCCCAAGTAGTTCTCCACCATCCCCAGAACAGCGCCTGCCTTGCCATAGGCGATGCCATCAAACATCTCGTTGATCTCGTCCGGGGTCTCGGCTTTGGCGCGGATCGTGCGAGTCGTCTTCTGCGAATCGAGGTTCAACGTTGCATCCAGTTCCTGCGCATCATCCTGCTGGAAGTTCCACTCGGGCTTCCATTTGGCTATGGGTTTGGTTTCCATCCAGGAAGCAAAGCCTTCATTCAGCCACAGGTTGTCCCACCACTGCATCGTCACCATATCGCCAAACCACTGGTGTGCCATCTCGTGAGCGACGACGACGGCAACACGCTTCTTTGCAGGAATCGAGCTGGACTTCGCATCCACCAGGAGATCGGTCTCACGATAGGTAATGCAACCGAAGTTCTCCATCGCTCCAGCTTCGAAGTCCGGCAGCGCCACCATGTCGAGCTTCGGCATGGGGTACTTAATCCCGAAATACTTGTTGTAGTACGAGAGAATGTACTCTGCGCTCTCAACGGCGAACTTCGTCATCGCAACCTTGTCAGGTGTTGAGCAGGCGCGAATCGGTACTCCATCAGCTTTACCGCTGGTGCACTTGAAGTCACCTACGAGAAAGGCCACAAGATAAGTGGACATCTTCGGAGTCGTCGCAAACTTCAGCGTGTGCTTGCCTGCAATGGGCCCCGGCGTATCGGAGACAATCTGCGTATTCGAGATTGCCGTATCGGCAACGTCGACGATGAGTGAGACATCGTATGTCGCCTTCAATGCAGGTTCATCAAAGCTGGGATAAGCGCGCCGCGCATCGGTCGGCTCGAACTGCGTCACGGCATAGTTGCGCGCCCTCGTCTTCGAGAGATAAAAGCCACGCAGCTTATCATTCAGAATTCCGGTATAGCTGATTCGGAGTGTCGTTTTACCCGCGGGGAGAGCTTCAGGAAAAGTGAAGGTCGCCTGCTCCTTTTCTTTGTCTTCGGAGACCTCTGCGGTTTGCGATCCTGCCTTCACGGAAAGGAACTTAATCTCAATTGCATTCAGAGTAATCGTTTTGCTTGGAGCATCGAGAACGACATCAATCGTCTCTTCGCCTGTAAACGTTGCTGCATTCAAATCAGGCGTCAACGTAAGCGAGTAGTGCTCCGGGTGCACACCGCCAGGAAGACGCTGCGCATGAACGTCAACCGTAGCGGCAAAGAAGAAAATAAACGCGGAAAAGACAGCGCGAGGGAAGACACGATTCGAAGACATATCTTTCTAAGGATAACGAACGAACGCGGCCAAGCCACCAAACCCGTCAGGATTTTGTGGCCAAGGCTCTCCCGCTTTCCTACTCTACTTCAATGAAGCGGCCCGCTCTGAAATCCCGCTCAGCTCTGCAGCACGCGCCTCTGCGTAGGCTGCCGCTCCCAGCAAAGCGCAGGTTTCATCCAAAATGATGCGAACCGGCATCGACTGCAACAGCGCCGACATGCGCCCTTTGTCCAGAAAAGCCTGCATAAAGAAACCATTCTGCATCGTCTTCAGACGCTTGGGCGCAATACCTCCACCAAGATAGACACCGCCTGTCGCCAGCACCTTCAAGGCTACGTTACCCGCCTCAGCTCCATATGCCGAAGCAAAGAGCTTCATCGTCTCAAAGCAGATAGAGCTCGAGCCATCTTCGGCGCATTCTCCGATGACAACGTTGGGATCTTCAGCAGCCATGCGGTCGCACAGCCACTTCGGCTCATCGATTTTTTCGACATCGCGCAGAAATCCATAGACGTTCTTGATCCCGAGCCCGGAGACAACGCGCTCAAAGCTGACGCGGCCGTTCAGCTTATTCTTCAGATACTGAAGCAGGGCAATCTCACGCGTAGAACGTGCCGCAAAATCACAGTGACCCCCTTCGGAGGGAACAGGATTATGCTTTTTGCCGTCCCAGATCAGCAACGCCTGCCCGAGCCCTGTCCCTGCGGAAACCAGACCACGATGCCCCACTGCATCTTTGTCACCTTCATGCAAAGTGAAAATTTTGTCTGTTGCGAGCTCTGGAATTCCGTAACCATTGGCTTCAAGATCGTTAATCAGGAGGACATGTTTGATCTGGAGTGAGCGAGAAAGATCGCGCACATCTAACGTCCACGGTAAATTCGTCAGCTTCAGTCTGCCATCGCGTACCGGCCCAGGACAGCCAAAGCAGGCAGCAAGAATTTCACTCCGGTTCGTAGCCGGGATGCTCTCGTCTCCACTGAGAAACTTATTGACCACCTCATCGAGCGAGGAGAACTGATGCGCAGGAAACTTCTGATCGCGGAGCGGATGCAACTGACCTCCGGTGAAGTCATAAAGAGCAAGGTGGACCTTTGTACCGCCAACATCACCAGCAAGAATCATTTATTTCAACTCCAGAGTTCCGGTTCCATTTACCGGTTCTGGCAGCTTAGCGGCTGCCGCAGTATCAAGCAAGAGCGTCAGTTTTCCGCTTGCCGGACGAATGATCTGCGAAGGATAAGTCTCCGGCTGGTATGGTCCCTGAAAGACCTCTTTCAGAACCTGCGCCTTGCCCGCGCCCTCAATCAGAAATGCTACCTCCCTACCCTGATTAATCACCGGCCACGTCAGAGTAATGCGCCAGGTATCTTTCTGCGGGACATGGTTGGCAACAACGATGTGAGTCATGTCATCGAGAGCTTCTGTGTGGGGGAACAGCGAGGCCGTATGGCCGTCGTCTCCCATGCCCAATAGCACAAGGTCAAAGGTTGGCGTCTCCGCTCCCTCGAGCCGGAATCCATTGCGAATCGCCGCCTCATATCGTGCCGCAGCCTCCTCGGGCTCCAGTTCACCTTCCATGCGATGAATTCGCTCGGCAGATAAAGGCACCTTCGACAGTAACGCTTCACGAGTCATGCGGTAGTTGGAGTCCGCATCCTCCGGTCCGACGCAGCGCTCGTCTACCCAGTAGAGATCCAGCTTGTCCCACGGAATTCGCTTCACGAAATCATTTGAAGCCAGCAGAGCAAACATCGCCTTCGGAGTCGTTCCCCCTGAGATGGCCACACGTGCAATGCCACGCGCTGCTGCAGCGGTAGTAACTGAATTCGTGAAGAGCTCAGCAGCAGCCTTCGCGACCTCAAGTGGGGTTGGAAAAACGCGATATGTAACAGTTGTAGGACGCCGCATGATCTCCTCTGGGTCTCCTGACTCTTCGTGGTGAGTCCGTCTCACTGCTCTAAAACGACGGAAGCCTCCAGTTTCAGCAGAAAGCCAAAACTGGAGGCCCATCATTCAATTTACAACTTACGCCACTTGCGCCCTTCGGATTCGAGCAGCGCATCGGCAGCAGAGGGTCCCCAAGTGCCTGCGGCATAGTTGGGGAAGTCCTTCACTGGAGTCTCTGCCCATGCCTTAAGAATCGGCGTCATAAGCGCCCACGTTGCCTCTACGCCATCGCGATGGGCAAACAGTGTTCCGTCACCCAGCATGGCGTCAAGCAAAAGGCGTTCGTAGCCGTTCGCCGACGACTTGCCAAAGGCATCTGCATAGCTGAAGTTCATCTGCACCGGACTGATATCCATGCTCGGCCCTGGCAGCTTTGCACCGAATCTCAGCGAGATGCCTTCATCCGGCTGAATCCGCATCGAGATCAGGTTCGGCTTGATGGCATCGCTGTCATGACACTCTCCGCCTTTGAACAGCAGCATCGGCGGCTGCTTGAACTGGATTGTGATTTCCGTCACGCGCTTTGCCAGTCGCTTTCCGGCGCGAATATAGAACGGAACTCCGGCCCAGCGCCAGTTCTCAATCTCCACTCGCAACGCAGCATAGGTTTCGGTCTGTGACCGTGGATGAACCCGATCTTCCTGGCGATATCCTGGCACTGACTTGCCGTCAACAGTGCCCGGACCATACTGTCCACGCACCGTATCGGCAGGATGAATCGGAGAGATCGCCTTCCATACTTTTACCTTCTCCGCACGGACCGCGTCCGCCTGGAATGAGACTGGCGGTTCCATCGCAACGAAGCTCAGCAATTCCATCACGTGGTTCTGCACTACGTCGCGCAACGCGCCGGCCTGTTCATAAAACGGCCCACGCCCCTCGATGCCGATCGATTCTGCAGCGGTGATCTCGACGTGATCGATGTAGTTGCGGTTCCAGATGTTCTCGAAGATGCCGTTGGCGAAGCGGAAGACGAGAATGTTCTGCACCGTCTCCTTGCCCAGGTAATGATCGATGCGGAAGATCTGATCTTCGTTGAAGACCTTGTTGACCTCATCGTTAAGAGCACGTGCCGATTCAAGATCGTGTCCGAACGGCTTCTCGATGATCGTGCGGACCCACGGAGCTTTGCCATCCTTATCCGACTCAGGCTGCGCCATCTTGTGATGACCAAGATAGTTGATGATGTCCGAGAAGTACTCCGGCGCCGTCGCCAGGTAGAACAGGCGATTGCCACGGGTATTGAACTTGCTGTCCATCTCCACCAGCTTCTTCTTCAGACCGTCGTAGCCCGAATCATCATCGAAGTTCATCGCGTAGTACTGCACACGGTTGATGAAGGGAGCCAGCTTCGGATCGCTCTCCTCTACACCTCCACCCGCGATAATGCCTTCCTTCATGTCCGGAGCAAAGCTCTGCTCCAGCGGCCGCCGCGCCACACCCAACACGGCAAAATCCTTCGGTAACAGGTTCGCCTGTTCCAGATGATAAAGCGCAGGCAACAGCTTACGCTTAGTCAGATCGCCCGACGCTCCAAAGATCACAACAACGCAAGGTTCCGGCGTCCTTTCAGAGCCACGCGCGGCCGCAAGCTTATCGGGAGCAACCTGCACTTGTGTAGTAGCCATAAATTAATATCCTCTCGTTCTTTCCAATCTGCCCTGCAGCTTACTCCGCCTTCTTCACATCATGGCCGCCGAATGCACCACGCATAATCGAGATCATGCGATCCGTAAAGTTGTTCTCCTCACGCGAGCGCACCCTGCGGATCAGCGACTCTGTAATGACCGGCGCGGAGATGTTCAGGTCGATCGCTTCCATCACAGTCCAGCGCCCTTCTCCTGAATCTGGAACCCAAGCTTCGAGTCCTGCCAGCGTGGGATTTTTGTCCAACGCACCTGCTGTAAGATCCAACAGCCACGAGCGCACCACGGAGCCCTTCTGCCAAATATGCGAGATCTGCGTCAGATCAAGATTCAGCTCCTGCTTCGCCTTCATAATCGAGAACCCCTCGGCATAGGCCTGCATCAGGCCATACTCGATTCCGTTGTGAACCATCTTCACGAAGTGCCCTGAACCAGAAGGCCCAACATGCCCCCAGCCCTCAGTTGGCGAAGGAGCCAGCGCCTGAAAGATCGGAGTCAGCCGTTCCACAGGAGCCTTGTCACCGCCGATCATCAGGCTGTAGCCCTCCTTGAGCCCCCACACTCCACCGGAGGTTCCGCAGTCGACATATTCAAAACCCTTCGCCGTCACGGTCGCATGACGACGTTGCGTGTCCTTATAGTTCGAGTTGCCGCCATCGATGATGGTGTCACCCTTCTCCAGTAATGCCTCGAGCTCTGCGATCGTCTGGTCCACGGGATCGCCCGAGGGAACCATGATCCAAATAGCACGTGGCGCGGAGAGATTTTTCACCAGATCTTCAAGGGAGTTCACGCCCAGCGAGCCCGAAGCAGTCAGCTTCGCCGTCGCATCCTTGTTAAAGTCGAACCCGACTACTTTATGCCCCGCGAGCTTAAGCCGCTCTGCCATGTTGAATCCCATCTTGCCGAGTCCGATAATTCCTAATTCCATCCTCTTTCCTTTCCTTACTAGACGATGTACCTGGAAACTCTTCTGCACTCGTCCGTCAACACTTATAGGGGAACTTTACTGGCTTTCCGGAAAATCAGCGCCTACCGTTACCGGCTCCCAGGCTGTAATCTCCTTCTGCCACGTTTCAATCTTCTGTTTCACACGCTTCAGTGCGCTTGCGCCCAGCAACAAACGCAACGGAGGATTCGGAGAATCCACCACTTGAATCATTGCCTGCACCGCCTTCAATGGATCTCCAGGCTGTTTTCCATCTTGCTCACTCCGGTATAAGCGAGCGTTATCCGCTGTCGAGTGATAATCCTCAATTTTTTTGGTAGCCTCCTGGCTCGAACGCCCCAGAAAGTCCGTTCGGAATGGTCCCGGCTCAATAATCGTGACGCGAATCCCCAGAGGAGCTATCTCTTGGGCAAGAGCCTCTGATAGACCTTCTACTGCAAACTTTGTGCTCTGATACAGCCCCCACCCCGGTCCGGCCGTCAGTCCACCAATCGAAGATAAGTTCAGAATATGACCGCTGCGCTGTTTGCGAAGCTGGGGAAGAAAGGCTCTTGTTACACGCAACAAGCCAAAGACGTTTGCTTCATACATCGGCCTCAACTCTGTGTCGGAGACCTCTTCAATCGCACCCGCTACTCCGTAACCAGCGTTGTTGACCAACACGTCTACACGGCCAAATCGCTCCAACGTCTTGGCAACAGCTGCATTCACCTGCTGCTGGTTCGTCACGTCTAATGCGAGTGCAAGTGCACGTTCTGGATATTGAACTTCAAGGTCGGCAACCTGTTCAACTTTGCGCGCAGTTGCGACAACAACATCTCCAGTTTTCAGGACCTCTTCCGCTAGTAGCCGACCGAATCCGGTCGAGCTACCCGTAATGAACCATACGCGCGGCTTACCTGTCTCTGCCATTCCTACTCCTCAACATTCGGGCGCATCCATAAAAGAGCGGAAACCCGCCCTCTTACGAACTTCATCGAATACCACCTGGAGAGTCTGGATTCTCATCGCCTCTCACTTTTGGATGCCCGCCACCGCCCATCGGACGCGGATTCGTCCGTTATAGGAAAGGGCGAGGAATTTTCTCCTCGCCCTCTTTCTTACTTCTTCACTAGCTGCTTCGCCTTTTCGACAACATGTGCAACGCTGATGCCCAGCTTTTCCATGGCAACCGGTCCAGGAGCCGAAGCGCCGAAGCGATCGATTCCGATCACGCCACCATTGTGACCGACGTACTTGTACCAGCCCATCGTCGAACCTGCTTCAACCGCCAGCTTCGGTGTGTTCTCGGGGAAGATCGAAACCTTGTATGCCTCGTCCTGTTCGTCGAACAGTTTGAAGCTAGGCATGGAGACCACCGTGGCTCCAATGCCTGCCGCCTTCAACTCTTCTGCGGCTTTCATCACTAGCGAAACCTCTGAGCCTGTGCCAATAAGGATAATGTCCTTACCCTTTTCTTCCAGCACATAGGCTCCTTTGCGTACGCCTTCGAAAACCTTGTACTTCGCGGCATCCAATACTGGAAGATCCTGACGAGATAACGCCATCCAGCTTGCGCTCTTGCGCTCAAGGGCCAACTGCCATGCTGCTGCTGTCTCATTTGCATCAGCAGGACGGAAATCCGTCAGGTGCGGAATCAGACGCAGCGACATCAGCTGCTCAATCGGCTGGTGCGTCGGTCCATCTTCACCAAGGCCCACCGAGTCGTGCGTAAAGATAAACAGCGAGTGTATGCTCATCAGCGCTGCAAGACGGATCGCATTACGCGCGTAGTCCGAGAAGGTGAAAAACGTCGAACCGAACGGAATCAATCCGCCATGGGCTGCCATGCCATTCACCATCGCGCACATTCCAAACTCGCGCACACCGAAGAAAACATTGCGCCCCTTGGGATCGACGTGGAAGTTTGGCGAGTCCTTGAAAATCGTCTTGGTTGAAGCCGTGAGATCGGCTGCCCCGCCGAACAACTCAGGCACAACTCCGGCAACGGCGTTCATCACTACCTGACCAGCATTACGGGTCGCCACAGCCTTTTCTGTCGGGAAGGTCGGAATCTTCTTTTCCCAACCATCGGCGAGCTTCGATTTGATAACGCGATCAAACTCTGCAGCCGGCTCGGGATAGGCCTTCTTGTACTCGTCAAAGTTCTTTTGCCACTCCGCGTGGGCTTTCTTGCCTTTCTCCTTGGCCTGAGCCCAGTTCCTCGCGGCTTCTTCGGGAACATAGAAGCTTTTATCCTCAGGCCAGCCGAGATTCTTCTTGGTCTCTTTGACGGCCTCTGCCCCTAAGGGTTCGCCGTGCACCTTGCTGGTGCCTGCCTTGGGACTGCCATAACCGATCACAGTGCGTACACGGATCAGTGAAGGCTTCGTCGTTTCCGCTTTTGCCGCCTTGATCGCTGCTTCAAGCGCAACAAGATCATTCCCGTCGTCCACCATCTGTACATGCCAGTGATAGGCATGGAAGCGCTCTGTCACGTCCTCGGTGTAGCTCAACTCTGTCGGACCATCCAACGAAATCAGGTTGTCGTCATACAGCACAATCAACTTGCCCAAGCCTAGCGTTCCGGCCAACGAAGCTGCTTCGTGCGAAATTCCTTCCATGAGGTCGCCATCACCACACAAAGCATAGGTGTAGTGATCGATAATCTTGTGCCCATCGCGGTTGTAAACAGCTGCCATATGCTTTTCCGCGGTTGCAAGACCTGCGGCCATTGCGAATCCCTGTCCGAGCGGCCCCGTCGTAACCTCAACGCCAGGGGCTTCACCATATTCCGGATGCCCCGGCGTGTGCGATCCCCACTGGCGGAACTGCTCCAGTTGCGATATCGGCAAATCGTAGCCAGCAAGATGCAGAACGCCATACAACAATGCCGAAGCATGTCCATTCGACAGCACAAAGCGATCGCGGTCGATCCACTTTGGATCTGACGGATCGTACTTCATCAACTTGTGGTAGAGCAGATAGGCGATCGGGGCGCAACCCAGAGGAGCACCGGGATGGCCTGAATTCGCCTTTTGTACCGCATCCACGGCGAGAAAACGGAGAGCATTGATGGAGAGCTGGTCTAGCGCATTCTGCTGATCATTCTGCTGTTCGCTCATTCTTCTTTTTCTTCCTCTTCAGATTCCGGCGCGCTCGTCGCGGCGCTCGATTCGCTTAAATTTCGATTTAGGACAAGAGCCCTATCCAGTGTACAGGTCGAACCATCCTTCCCGCATCTTCGGATCAGGACACAATCTCAACTTCCACATTTTTCCCAAGCCAACGGTCTGGCTCACCATCCTGGGGCCAGCACTGCGTAAAGATGATCTTCCCTGCCTGTTTAGCGTCCGTTGCAATATCTACATAGGCTCCTGATGCGCTCACCAGCGTCGAAACCACCTCTTTGACCGTCGACCAGTCATCTGTCGTATAGACCGCCCGAAAATGTCCCATATCCACAATTCGCAGCGTCGATCCTGCCCGAATCTTCCTGACCGGCCGCCCTGCAGAGTAGATCTCCAGATGATTTTTAAAGTTCCGTTCGCCGGGAGCAACCGCATAACGCTCCGCAACAATGGGAATGCGGTCAAAGACCTCGCCATCGGCCAATGACCGCAACAGCTTCAGATATTCAGAGTGGGCCCATACCAGCGGCTGTGCCGCTCCCGCGGAGCGTCCTAGATACATTCTCCTCGACGGAAGATCGGCCTCATCCCAGATCTGTTCCGGTAACATGCCGCCCTTCGAACTAAACCCCTCGATCGCCGTGGTCAGTTTGCTGCAATTTTTCCCTGCCGCCAGTTCGTAGTGCGCCCGCTCACCTGTCAGCAAGGGCCATGGGCGACCTTGCCCCCAACCGTCATAAGGTCCGCCGTCTTTTTTCTGACCATAACCGTCATGGTTATATCTGCGCCAGCATGGACCGAACGGAGTATCCACCTTCAGAACATGATCGACCACCTTCAGTGAATCTACGATGAGTGGGTCGTCTGCTCTTCGGATTCCGTATCGCACTAACTCCAGGAACCCGCCATCGACTACCTCGCGAGCCTCGAAGACGCTTTTTTCCTCTGGTCCACGATTGGCGATCCGGAACGAACCTACCGGAACGCTGTCATCGTGAAATGGTTCGCCTGGACATGGAGGATGAACCCGCACATAATGACGCTTCACCTCTGGAAGTACCACACCGTCATCGGTTGTTGTCCACTCGTCCAGGTGCGCCTCGATCCAATCTGCGTATCCTTCCAAAAATCCGGCCAGTTCCAGCGAAGCATGTGCACGCGCAATATCGGCCGCACAGATCAAGCCCGCAATCACCGCTGCCAGCGTCGAAGGTGAATACCCCGCCGTCTCCTCCCAGCGCTCCTGCTGCGTAATTGGAGCGTACTTGATCAGGAAACTCGCGGCACGCTCAACAAAAGGAAATACCTGAAAACTCCCCAGCTTTTCGCGCTTCCACAAGCGCCACGCCAGAATGATGGGGAATGCAACCTCATCGAGCTGGATGCCTTGCCAATACGGCGTTCCATCGATCCAGAAATTCTGTGCAAAGCTCCCATCCGGACGCTGTGTACAAGCCAGATACACCAGTGCTCGCAGTGCCGTGTCTTCTCGGTCGCAGGCCAATAATGCCGTCGCAGTCTGGACCATGTCACGCGTCCACACCAAGTGATATCCGCCCAGGTCATAGTCACCTTTCGATGCTCCCCACGGAATCGAAGCTGATGCGATAAATGCGCCCGAGAAACTCTTGTCTTCGTGCGTCAGCAGGACATTTTGGCTGATTCTCGCAAGCCATCCTCCATCTGTCGCGGCCTTGGTCAGATGCTCCGGAGAGCGAGCTCTCTCCCACTGCACCAGGAATCGCTTCAGATGATCTTCAAATGGCGTCGCCAGACTCTGTAGCATCCCAGTCAGTGCAGCATGATGACCGTCGCCAAATGCAATCGCAATAGTGAATTCAGGATTCTTTTCGAGATCGATCTCGCCCATCACGGCGATATTCCCATCCAGCGCCTGCCCAAACTGCCATGTCATGCGCATGTCATCAAACAAGTCCTGATATCCATCGCTCGAACCGACATAGCCGCATGACGACCGTGTAAATCCGCAATTGGCTCCCATCGCCAGCGACGTATTCTCCTTCCACGCCAACAGGCTTCGTTTCCCCGCAACATCGATGCTTCGCGCTGAGTTTCCCGCACCACCTCCGTTCAAATGCGGGGCCAGCAGAGCATAGCACTTCATCCGCTGCAAAAGCGCCTTCTCGCCTTCGACTTTGACGTGCATCAGCACAACAGACGAGTGCGGATTCGCAATAAAGGTCTTCGTCACCCAATATCGTCCGCCACGTTCTTTCGACTTCACCTTGACTGCCAGCGCAGCTCTATCTACATACTCGAACTCGTACTCCAAGTCACGCTTCTCTTCATGTACGAATGTCTCGCCGTCGCTAAACAGCAGTTCCATATCGCGCGTCTGCGGACGATCGATCGTTGGAAAATAAATCTCGTTCAGGATTCCATGCGAGAGCGTGTACCAAACTCGGCTCGAAGCCGAATACGCTGTTCCCACAGCATCCTTCCGGCTCGAGGTCCATCGCCCTTCCAGTCCTGGTGCGCCAAATGCTGCTCCCTCATCGTCCAGCCAACGGTAACCTGCCGCAAGCATGCTCATAGCTGCTATTAGAACGCAAATCCCTCGATGTCGTACTACTCCTCGAAGATGAATCGCAAATCAATTCCTGCAATTGCGCTATGATGGCCAGGGTTACGAATATCGAATCCGAAACGCGCTGGCTTGCATCGCTCCCGGCGTCACAGGCATCTGAACAAATGAACCCCCGGCCTGCCGATTGCGACCGGATTGAACACAAGACAGGAGATTACAGTGGCTTACGAACTTCCCCCTCTGCCCTACGACTATGCCGCACTGGAGCCCCACATCGACGAAGCGACCATGAAGCTCCATCACGACAAGCATCACCAGGCCTACGTAACCAACCTCAATGGCGCTATCGAAAAGCATCCCGAGCTCGGCTCCAAGTCACCTGAAGATCTCATCAAGAACCTCGGCGCGATCCCCGAAGATGTGCGCAAAGTTGTGCAGAATAACGGCGGCGGACACGTCAACCACACCATGTTCTGGCAGATCATGAAGCCTAAGGGTGGCGGCGAGCCTACCGGCGAAGTCGCAGCCCAGATCAAGGCTGACTTCGGTGACTTCGAATCTTTCAAGAAGCAGTTCAACGAGACTACCGCAAAGCAGTTCGGCTCTGGCTGGGGCTGGCTCATCTTCGAGGGTGGCAAGCTGAAGATCGTCACCACCGCCAACCAGGACAATCCCCTCTCGCAGGGCCACTACCCCATCCTCGGCAACGACGTTTGGGAGCATGCCTATTACTTGAAATATCAGAACAAGCGTCCTGACTATCTCGCCGCATGGTGGAGCACCGTCAACTGGGATGAGGTCAACAAGCGTTTCGCCACTGCAAAGAGCTATAAGTAAACTTCAATACAAAAACACACGCGAGAGGCTGCCATTCCGGTAGCCTCTTTCTGCATTAACCGTTTCCCTAAATCGTCATTCTGAGCCGAGCAACGCGCGCGATCCAATCCCTACCGTTCCGGATGTAGATGCACCTTCAGAAACTCCACATAGACGTCCCAGTCGCTCGGTACCATCCCGTGCCCGCCGTCATGCATGTAGTAACTCAGATCATGCAGGATCGGTTGCTTCGCCGCAGGCCATGTCTCCGTTCCCAGATCACTCTTGCCCAGCAACTTGTACACCGGCCCTGCCGCTACCTCCGCTAAAAATTCTCCCTTCGGATCGGACCAGTAATCCGTATTTCCTGTTTGCAGTAGTAGTGGCCGCGGCGCAATCAGCGCGATCAGCATATTTGCATCCATCGGAGCCTTGTCCGGGAACCCCGCCCATTTCCCGTAGTTCTCTGCAAACTGATATGGAAACCTCGTTGGCGCCGTCAGGTGCGCAATCGTCTCGCCGTAGTCACGATGACTCAGCGCGGCTCCGCCCTCGCCTGAGCAGCTTGCAATCACCGCTGCAAATCTCTGGTCATGTGCTCCGGCCCACATCACTGTCTTACCCAGCCGTGAGACTCCATGGATCGCCACCCGCTTCGCATCCACGCTTTTGTCAGTCTCGAAGTAGTCCTGCACACGGCTCATCCCCCAGGCCCATGCTGCAATCGAACCCCAATCCTCCGGGCCACGCTTTGTCTCTCCAGGCTTGAGGTAATGCGAGCGAATTCCATTCGCAAAGCCCTCGGCAAAGTCCGGGTCGACATCGCCGTAGTAGAAGGTCGCCACTCCAATTCCCGCTTCCAGAACCGGCTCTACATTCAACTTGCCGAAGGTGCGTGCCTTGTTCGCAGGAATCTTCGCGTGGGTCTTTATATCCCACACTTCACCTACCGGAAGCCCCGGATCGTCCACCGAATTGGATGGCGCGCCAAAGCTGATGCTCAGCAGCATCGGGACCGGCTTCTTTGCTGCCGCCGGAAGGTACTCCACCAGATGGATCACTGGCGTGTTCTTCTCTGTCGAAAGATGGATATCGACTCGCTTCCGGATTGCTTTCCCCTTCAGCGCAGGCGTACCCCTCTCCACCACCTCGAAACTCTCTTCCTTGGGACGTCCTGGAGCAATCCCATATTGCTGCTTCTCAAAGATCGAGACGATCTCCGGCCTCCGCTTTTTCCACCACGTCTTTGCATCCTTCACCGATTTGCCATTGTTCAACATCAGAGGATCAGGAAACGTATATGTCCCCACCTTCGCTTCGTCGTAGTTCACCGGAATCCCCGCGACCATGCTAGGAGGTGGATTCTGTCCCCATGCCATCGCGCATAGCATCATCACACACGCGGGAATCGCCTGCTTCATCTTCATCGCAATCACACTCCTCACCGAGTACGAGCTCCCAGGCCCGCTAGTTTCAATAGGACTAACAATTTACCTTTGAAATTTCACCTCGGCAACAAGCAATGATGCGATTGGCTACCTCATCCCATCCGGAACGGGAGCTGTCGCGACTGCCACATGCGAGTCCGCACAGCCGTAGTACAGATAAAGTTTGTCGTGAAACAAAACCAGTCCTTCAGCAAATGTCGTTCCCGCCTTGTACTGTCCAGATTTCTCATACGACCGCTCCGGTTGAAAGATCGGCTTCTCCGGACGCTCGAGCAACTTGCTCGGATCACTCCCTGAAAACAGCGCCTCACCCACCGAATACGTTCCAGGTTTCAGACTCTGATCGCCGCTGCCATTCTCAGCGTTCTTTGCGTTGTAAATCACGACGATTCCATTGCGCGTTAGAAGCGGCGGAGGTCCCACCTCCGGAAATGCGCTGTCGAAGAGTCCCGGCCTATCACGCATCAGAACGATCGGCTGCCCCGTTGCATCTTCCACTGGTGTCCAGTGGATCAGGTCATTCGAGGTCGCCAGCCGGATCTGGATCTCGCCCCAGTACATCCAGTACTTGCCCTTCACCTTCGCTGCAATCAGACGATCTCCCACCCTCTGAGTCAGAATCCCTGCGGACTTGTATTTCAAGGTCGCATATTTGCCTTCTGTCCCGAACGCCGGTCCGTACTTCGTCCATGTGCGCAGGTCCTTCGACGTTGCGACTCCCACCGTGTAACTATTTCGTTCGCGCGCCCATTGGGTATAGGTCATCACATACAGACCATCCTCCCGCTCCACGAGCCTCGGGTCTTCCACTCCACCAGGAACCTCATTTTCCTTCTGAGTATCCTGCCCCGGATAGAGCACTGGAGTCGGCAGCCGTGCGAAGTGAATACCGTCATCGCTCTCCGCCAGCCCAATCCTCGAGGTATGTCCGCCGATCATCATCGATCCCGTGTCGTCCTCGGCGCGATACAGCACATCGATTTTTCCATTCCGCACAATCGCTGCTGGATTAAACGTATGGAGCGCCTCCCAATGGACGTTCTCCAACGTGATCGGATCGGTAAATGTCGGTTCCTTGAGCGGACTGATCACCGGTTTCTCCACCGGTCTCTCGAACGGTCCAATCATCCAATCAGCCTTCTTCAATGCAGCTTTTCCCTGTGCAGCGACCTGTCCGTGCAGCGTAAAGACAATCCCCGCTGCCACAAGCACGCGACACCACCTCTGCGATCCGCAAAACCCAAAGTACGCTCTCTTCATCTGAACGCTCCCTGACTCACAATGCTAGCTTTAAGATGCACATCAAGGGTGCACCCCGTCCGCGGAAAGGGATCATCCTACTTTTGAAGGCCTGTTTCATCTCAACCACTCTCTTCTCGCCGACGAAGCGGATCACAGACCCTAAAGAAGGAGTGAGTCCTGTCCTTACGCGAACTTCCCGCGCGCTCAAACCTCGAACATCTAAAGAACCAGGCTCGTACTCTTCAACGAGAACTCCTTGCTTCTGATCTTGCCTCCGCATCACGCTTTGCAGCGGGTGCTGCCATTCCGAAGCTGAAATTTCCTCTCGAAGCGGCCGAAGAGGTGCTGGAGATCACTCGGCGGCACGCATCCTAAACAAAAATCCCCACCATGCATTTAGGTCCATGGTGGGGGATTTTCAAATCCGTTTCAGGAAAAGGTAATTCTTACTCCACCTGTCCTTTTCGTGGCCTGCGATTCGCCTGTAAGACTCTCTTACGCATACGCAGCGACTTCGGAGTCACCTCAACCAGCTCGTCATCAGCCACAAACTCGATTGTCTGCTCCAGGGTCAGCTGCTTGTACGGCGTCAAGCGCAGAGCATCGTCAGAACCCGAAGCGCGCATGTTGGTCAGTTTCTTCTCGCGCACGCAGTTCACGTCGAGATCGTTATCGCGCGAGTGCTCGCCGACAATCATGCCTTCGTAGACCTCGATGCCATCGGGGACGAACAGGATGCCGCGATCCTCCAAGCCCGAAAGAGCATATGTCGTCGTTGTACCCTGACGGTCGGAGATCAGCGCGCCAGAGGGACGCTGCGGGATCTCGCCCGTGTATGGAATATAGTCGCCGGCGATCGAGTTCATGATGATCGTGCCACGGGTCTCGGTCAGCATCTCGTTGCGCAGACCGATCAGGCCACGCGACGGCACATTGAACTCCATGCGAACGCGCCCAGAACCGTGATTGCTCATCTTGGCCATCTCGCCCTTGCGCGGCCCAAGTTTCTGGATAACCGTGCCCGAAAACTCCTCGGGAACGTCTACCGAGAGGATTTCCGAAGGCTCCATCAACTCATCGTTAATACGCTTGGTGACGATTGTTGGACGCGAGACCATCAGCTCAAAGCCTTCGCGACGCATATTCTCGATCAGAACGGAGAGCTGCAGCTCGCCACGGCCCATCACCTTGAAACTGTCCGGCGACCCGGTGTCCTCGACTCTAATCGAGACATTAACCAGTAGCTCGCGGTCCAGACGCTCCTTGATGTTGCGGCTGGTGACCTGTTTGCCTTCCTTGCCCGCAAACGGACCGTTGTTGACCGAGAAGACCATCGCAATCGTCGGATCATCGATCTTGATGCGCGGCAGTGGCTTTGGGTCCTCAATTGCGCAGAAGCTATCGCCGATTGTGATGTTCTCAATGCCCGCAATCGCGACGATGTCGCCAACTTCGGTAGAGTCGGTATCGATACGCTTCAGGCCATCGTAGGTGAAGAGCTTGGTGATCTTGACCGGTGCCAGCGAACCATCAGCGCGCGAGACGTTGACCTCTTGCCCGTTGCGCAGGGTGCCGTTGAAGACACGGCCGATCGCCAGACGACCCAAATAATCCGAGTAATCGAGGTTGGTGACCAGCACCTGCAGATCGCCGTCGGGCGAGCCGGGTGCGACCGGGATCGTGTTAAGGACCAGGTCGAAGAGAGGCATCAGGTCCGTGCCCGGCTTAGCCAGGTCCATCGTTGCCGTCCCCGCTTTACCGTTGGTGTAGATGATCGGGAACTCGAGCACGCTCTCGTCGGCGTCGAGGTCGATAAACAGGTCATAGACCTCGTTGACGACCTCCTGAGGACGGGCGTCGGGGCGATCGATCTTGTTGATCACCAGGATCGGAGTCAGCTTCGCCTCAAGCGCCTTGCCCAGCACGTAACGGGTCTGCGGTAACGGCCCCTCGGAGGCGTCGACCAGCAACACCACACCATCGACCATCTTCAGTGCGCGCTCTACCTCACCGCCAAAGTCGGCATGGCCCGGCGTATCGACGATGTTGATCTTCGAACCCTTGTAGTGGATGGCCGTGTTCTTAGCCAGAATAGTAATGCCACGCTCTCTTTCAAGATCATTCGAGTCCATGACTCGTTCAGCGATGGCCTCGTTCGAGCGAAAGGTGCCCGACTGGCGGAGCATGGCATCAACAAGCGTGGTCTTGCCGTGGTCAACGTGGGCGATAATGGCGATGTTACGGATCGTCTGCTGGGTGCTCACTGCTCTGAATGTCCTGTCTTCGCGCCTCAAGGATGGGAAAAACTGAAAATGCGCGCGTCTTATAGTTTACCGCAGTCAGGTAGCCGAGCGATGCCGCCAGAAACCGCATTCCGTTAAAACCTGCTGAATGCCGCCTATCCGCGAGATAATGGAAGCTCAGTAGAGGAGCATATCCATGTCGATTCCAGAGATTGCTGACTGTACCCACCCGCTGCGGACAAGCGTAGCGGACTTCGTCACCGGACTACGCGAACTGGAGCGGGACCTTATCACCAAAGACAGAATCGCCGAATACATGGCCGCAACCACCTTGCGTCCCGAAGCGCTGCACGACTACGTCTGGTGGCGCGACAGTTTCTACACACGCAATCTGATCTACCGCGATGAACTCTTCGAGGTCATGACCATCTGCTGGTCGCCTGGTCAAAAGACCGCGATCCATACTCACAACGGCCAGCTCGGCTGGATGACTGTATCGCAAGGCGAGATCTTCACCCACGAATACCACCACGAACGCTGCAACGCTCCTGAGAACCAGAACGTCGTTAACATCGACTGTCTCGGCGGCGCCACGGAGATCCAGCTCGACAAGATCCGCACCGTAAGCTGCGCCGAAGGCACCGGAATGGTGACTGTCGATAAGCTCCAGACGATTCATCAGATCGAAAATGCCGGGAAAACCGGCTGCATCAGCCTGCATGTCTATTCGAAGCCCTTCGACTCCTGCATCGCCTTCGACCTCGAACACCAGCGCTGCTATCGCCGCCAGCTAAGCTACTTCAGCAAAGAAGGCCACCGCATCGAGAAGTAAGGAGCCTTACAGGTTCAGCTTCTTGAAGACGCGCTCTGGAATGTGGCGGATCACGAACATGATGGGCTGCCACTGGAACGGAACGTAGAGATTGTCCTTGCGTTTATCGATGGCCGCCACGATAGACCGTGCAACGGCATTGACGTCCGCAAACTTCTCCGCACCCTTCATTCCGGCTGTCATTGCTGTCTTTGTCGGGCCGGGTTTGATGGTTAGAACGGTGACACCCTCGCGGTCGACACGGTTGCGAAGCCCCGCAAGGAACGCCGAGAGGCCAGCCTTCGATGAGCCGTAGACATAGTTTGACTTGCGGCCACGATCACCAGCGACCGACGACAATACCGCGATCACACCGGAGCGTCGCTGAACGAAGAAGTTCGCCAGCCAGGTGACGAGCGAGACAGGAGCCATGAAGTTGGTATGAAGAATGTGCGCGGCGGTGTTAAATTCCTGCTCGGCGCGAGTTTGATCACCCAGAACACCATGCGCCAGATAAGCCACATCGAGTCCGCCAAGCGAGTTCACCGCGTGGGCCAGCAGGGCTGGATGCGCATCCGTATCGTCGAGGTCGGAGACGGCGGTATCGACAAAGCTGGCTCCACGGGCGCGGAGATCGGCTGCCACAGCAGCGAGTTTTTCAGCATTCCGCGCGACGAGAAAGAGACTCGCGCCTTGCGAGGCCCAGATGCGGCAAGTCGCCTCGGCGATTCCCGAGGTGGCCCCGAGAACAAGAATCCTGCGTTGCGATGGGGAGGTATTTGCGATCTGACTTTGACTCATAGATTCGGTTGGTCTCCGGTGACCCGCTCCCAGAAACTGGAAGTGATCATGGGATCGCGGAAGCGGGCCAGCTGTTGCCACTGCGGATAGAAGGCCTGGAACTGCGCAGCGGTCATTGCCGCGTCCTTCGCAGGATAAAGCCGTCCGCCAAACTCAAGCGTCATATCGGCGAGCCGCTCGAAAAGCGGAAAGCTCTTATCCGGCTTAATCGGGAAGTCGAGCGCAAGCGTGATGCCCGGCTTGGGAAAGCTCATCACACCGGGAGACGGAACATCGCCGAAGGCCTTGAGGACCGCAAGGAAGCTGGCGAGGCCAGACTTTGCGACCTCCTTTAGGATTGCGACCGTACCTTCGCGCGCGAGGTCCCACGGGATCGCGTACTGGAACTGCAAGAGGCCGCTCTTTCCATACATGCGATTCCAGTGCAGGACCTTGTCGAGTGGATAGAAGAAGGGTTCGTAATCCTGCAAGGTAACCTGGCGCTTCTGAATCTGCTTATGGAAGAAGAGCGTATTGAAGGCCGCGACGCTCAGATGGTTCAGCAGGAATCCGGGAGCGTCGAAGGGAAAGACCAGCTTCGGCTCGGGTGAACGCTTCAACTCGGCGCGTTTTGTCGAGTGATCGCCCTGCATGAAGATGCCGCGGCAGAAGTTTTTTCCGGTCGAGGTGCAGTCGACCCAGCTCACCGTGTACTCAATCTCTTTGCTGGCCTCGGTAAGGGCGAGAAACTCATCGATACCGTGGAACTGGATGCCCTCGTAATCGATCTTGCGCGAGACGATGGGCTTGAGTCGCAGGGTCGCCCAGCGAATGAATCCGGTTAGGCCGAGACCGCCAATCGTCATGGCGTAGAACTCAGGGTTCTGGGAAGGCGAGCAACGGATAACGGTTCCATCGGAGCGAACCAGCTCAAACTCGGTTACATGACAACCGAAGGTTCCGGCAACGTGGTGGTTCTTGCCGTGAATATCGTTCGCGATGGCACCGCCAAGGGTGACGTACTTCGTTCCAGGAGTAACCGGAAGAAAGAAGCCACGCGGTACGGCGAAGTCAAGAATCTGTGCCAGCGAGATTCCAGCTTCTGCGGTAAGCAGACCTGTCTCGGGATCGAAGGCGATGATGCGGTCCATGCCCGTGGTAACGAGCAGATTACCGTCCTTGAGCAGACCTACGTCACCGTAGCTACGCCCGAGGCCGACAGGAAGGATTCCGTTGTGCAGGTTCTGCGTAACGGCAGGAAAGTCGCTCTGCCAGTGCAAAGGAATAACGTTGGCCCGATAGAGGGGATAACGACCCCATGATTCGAAAGGAGCTTTCACCGAAGACTCTTCGCCGGTACTGCGGAGGCTCATTTGCCTGGTTTCTTTTTGAGCAGTCGGCATAGTTTCAAGCATAGACGATCACCGATAAGACGACCGTTAAGTTTCCTTTGCGTTTCTCTATTCTTTGACTCAGATGCAAAAAGAGGCGCAGCCGGGCTGCGCCTCTTTTTGAAATTCTCTTCTAAAACTTACGCAGCCTTTGCGGACTTCGCGGCAGCGAGAGCTGCCTTGGCCTGCTCGGCGAGGGCGGTGAAGCCTGCCGCATCGTTGGCGGCGATGTCAGCAAGGATCTTGCGATCAAGCTGATTGCCAGCCTTCTTGAGGCCGTCGATGAAGGTCGAGTAGCTTAGACCGTTCAGCTTGGCGGCAGCGCCGATGCGGACGATCCAGAGGGAGCGGAACTGGCGCTTCTTCTGCTTGCGTCCGGTATAGGCGAACATCAGGGAGCGCTCGACGGCTTCCTGGGCTGCCTGATAGAGCTTGGATTTCGTGAGGAAATAACCGCTTGCGCGCTTAAGAATCTTTTTGCGGCGGTCGCTGCGTTTTGTACTCCGTTTTACGCGGGGCATCTTAGTTCTCCTTTTGCGTAGTTCGTTTAGCGGCTGGAGGTAAGAGATACCTCTTCACTCGCTTGCTACTTCAGATCTCGGTGGAGTTCGCTTCGCTCGTGCTTACGATTCTCCAGGGGCCTTTACGCTTTGACTGACCCTTTGCTGTAATCAGCGGCTCGATCTGAAAACTGTTCAATTCCTTTAGCTTAAAAAGACCTGTTTCCACGGTCTTTCTTTAGGCGTAAGGAATCATGCGGGCGACTTTGGCCGAATCCGCCTCAGAGACCAGGGTGATCGAGCGCAGGTGGCGCTTGGTCTTGGTCTTCTTCGAGGTGAGGATGTGGCGCATCTTGGACTGGCCGCGCTTGAACTTGCCCGTGCCGGTCTTCTTGAAGCGCTTGGCAGCGCCTGAGTGTGTCTTCAACTTTGGCATTGGTGATTCCTGAGTGACTACTTTTATACAACCTATTGAGTATACCTGAGTTCAGCTGCTGACGGGGAGAGAAAGCCTTGCCAAGCTATCAGCGTGCTAAAGCCCTTCATCGCAAAATACGCCTACATCACAGCTGAAGCCGTGCCCTTAACTCCTAGGGACCCCTCCCCCTGTTTTCGCGCAAAGTATTCGAAATATTTGCTTTAGCCGCGTACCAGCCGAGTAGAAGCAGGAGAGAAGGGATCCTCTGGAAACCTACTTAAATGGTACAGGAGAGATAGGCGTATTTTTGCAAACGATATCTAACTTAGAATGTGTAGTTTGGGGCGATTCAGGACTTGACAGAGATCGGGGTCCGGGAATTCCTCCACTCGCGCGCACTCTGCGCTCGGTCGGAATGACACCTATGGGAAGAAGGGGGAACGAATCCGGCCAAAACAACACGCAGAAGGGAGGGCCACCTACTCCGATTTCCGCTCTACCTCGAATTCGGAATAGAGGAATTCTTCACCTACAGCTCAGAATGGCAGGATGAGATGAAGCTGTGGCAGCCTGTATTCAGGCCACTTGAGGACAACGCGGTATAATCTTTTATTATCAATTACTTAACGGGCAGGAATCGCTCAGGATTCCCTTTCAATCCCGAGGGTTTCGATACCCTGAGCATGTTATACTTAAGTTACGAAAAATCCCGGTTGAAACCTGTAGGAAGTCCTTGATTGACGCGGCTTTTTGCGGATTCCGGAGAGCAGGGTTCCCGCAGATTTTTCCCCGCACTTTTCAGGAGATCCATGGCAACTACGGCAGTCCCCACCGGAACAGAGGTTTTGGAACACGAGAAGACGGCAACCACGGCGGAACCCAAGGCAACGGGCAATTATTCCGCTGAAAACATTACGGTTCTCGAAGGTCTGGCGGCGGTCCGCAAACGGCCGGCGATGTACATTGGTTCAACCGGCGAGCAGGGTCTGCACCACCTGGTCTACGAAGTGGTCGACAATTCGGTGGACGAAGCCCTAGCGGGGCATGCCACCCGGATCGACGTGACGATCCATGTGGACAACTCCATTACCGTGACGGACGATGGTCGCGGCATTCCCGTCGACAACAAAACAGTGAACGGCAAGACTATGCCGGGCGTGCAGGTGGTGCTGACGATGCTGCACGCGGGCGGCAAATTCGACGCTTCGAACTATAAAGTGTCGGGCGGTCTGCACGGGGTAGGCGTAAGCTGCGTAAACGCGCTGAGCGAAGAGTTCGATGTTGAAGTGTGGCGCGATGGCTTTGCCTGGACCCAGGACTACTCCAAGGGTGACCCCATCAGCAAGCTACGCCAGGTTGGCCCAAGCAAACGCCTCGGAACGAAGATCCACTTCCTGCCGGACAAGTCGATTTTCACCGTCACCGAGTACAACTACGACACGCTGGCCCAGAGGCTGCGCGAGCTCGCCTTCCTGAACAAGGGGCTTGAGATTCACCTGACCGACGAGCGCACGACGGATACGAAGACGGGTGAAGCCAAGCATCAGGAGTTCAAGTACGTTGGCGGCATCGCCGAGTTCATCAAGCACCTGAACAAGGGCAAGCAGGTTCTGCACGACAAGCCGATCTATATGGAGGCCGAGCGTGACAACGTGGCCATGGAGATCGCGCTGCAATACAACGATGCGTACTCCGAGACGATCTTTACCTTCGCCAATAACATCAACACTGTTGATGGCGGAACGCACCTTCAAGGATTCCGAGCGGCGCTGACCCGCACGATCAACTGGGCTGGCCAGCAGATGGGCCTGTTCAAGGACGTGAAAGAAAACCTTTCGGGCGATGACGTTCGCGAAGGCCTGGTCGCCGTGATCAGCGTAAAGCTGTCGCAGCCTCAGTTCGAAGGCCAGACGAAGGGCAAGCTGAACTCGGACATCGCGGGAACGGTACAGGCGTTCATCAATGAGCGTCTGGGAGCCTTTCTGGAGCAGAACCCGCAGGTCGCCAAGAGGATCATCAACAAGGCCATCGACGCGGCACGAGCGCGGGAGGCTGCACGCAAAGCACGCGATCTAACCCGCCGTAAGGGTGCGCTGGATGGCGGCGGACTGCCGGGCAAGCTGGCGGACTGCTCCGAACGTGAGCCGGACCGTTGCGAGCTTTACCTCGTCGAGGGTGAAAGCGCAGGCGGAACCGCCAAGCAGGGTCGCGATCGGAAGTTCCAGGCGATTCTTCCGCTGAAGGGTAAGATTCTCAACGTTGAGAAAGCCCGTTACGACAAGATGCTGGGCCACGAAGAAATTCGCGCGATGATCACAGCCCTGGGCTGCGGCATCGGCAAAGAAGACTTCGATGCGACGAAGCTGCGCTACGGCAAGTTGATTCTGATGACCGATGCCGACGTCGACGGATCGCACATCCGCACACTGCTGCTGACGTTCTTCTTCCGCCACATGACGGAACTAATCAAGCGCGGACATGTCTACATCGCGCAGCCACCGCTGTACCGCATCAAGAAGGGCAAGTTCGAGCAATACATCAAGGATGACCGCGAATACGTGAACGTGATGGTGAAACGCGCGTCGGACGGCATGATCATCCGCTACGGCGAAGGAGCCTCAAAGCTGGAAGGTGCGGCACTGACGAAGTTCATGTCGCAGCTAAAGGATTATCTCGACTTCTTCGACAAGGTAGAAAAGCGTCTGCGCAACGAAGAGGTCACGCGCGAATTTGCCGATTTGTTTGCCCATGAGGGTAAGGAGCCGGCCAAGCGTGCTGACTTCGAGTCTCCGGAGAAGCTGAAGGCTATGAAGGTAAAGCTGGAAGCTGTGGCCAAGACTTACCAGTTCAAGCATGTGGGCGACGTGGAGTTCGACGAGGAGCACAAGATGTACTCGGTGAACTTTACGGATGCTCAGGGAGCAGTTCGAAAGATCGACTGGGTGTTGGCGTCTGCTCCTGAGACACGACAGATGCTGGCCAAGCACGCACAGATTCAGGACAAGCTGGTTGGGCCATTCGTGATCGAGTATGCAGCGAAGACAACGAAGGCCGATGCTACAGATGAAGCCGAGGAGGTTGCCGCGGAAGAGGGTGTAGCTGAGACGGCAGCGGCACCAGGCACAGCCCTAGAAGCCAAGCCGGGTAAGCGCGCCGCGAAGGGATCACAGGATCCTGTAGAGAAGCAAACGGCACGCGAGGTCTTCGAATATGTGATCGAACAGGGTCGCAAAGAGTATCAAGTCCAGCGATACAAGGGTCTGGGCGAGATGACGGCTCCGCAGCTTTGGGAGACCACGATGGATCCGGAGCGCAGGACGCTGCTGCAAGTGAAGCTGGAAGACATTGCGGCCTGCGAAGAGATCTTCACCACCCTGATGGGCGAAGATGTCGAGAGCCGCAGGAAGTTCATCGAAGAGAATGCACTGGATGTAAAGAACCTGGATATCTAAACGAAGCGCAAACAAAACTAACGAAAAGTCTGGCACCAAAGTGCCAGACTTTTTTATTGCCTTTCTTCTATGTCCATCCCGGATGGAGTGCAATAATTCCCGCATGAACGAACAATCTGGAATGCTCAACCGGCGGCACTTTCTAGGAGTGTGTACAGCGGCTGGTTTAGGAAAGACATTGCTACCAGGGGTACTGTGGGGGATGGCCGTACAAGCGGACTCCAAAAGTTTTGATGGAGCCGGAGTAGATCACGATCATCTGGCTGCAATCACTCCGGAGATGATCGATGCCGCCGCCGCGATTGCTGGGTTGAAGCTAACAACCGAGCAAAAGGCTATGGTGTTGGAAGACCTGAAAGAGCAACGTGATTCGGTGTTGGTCATTCGAAGTATGAAGATTCCGAACAACGTGGCTCCGGCGTTTGTCTTTGATCCGGTACCTGCAGGAATGAAGCTGGATACGGAGCGGAAACCAGCGCGGCCTGGTAAGGCTCCGGATGTGAGTGGTCTAAAAGCAGGAGCAAGCGAAGAAGAAAAGCTGGCTTTCGCCACAATGCGAGAGCTGGCAGAACTCATCAGGCGACGCAAGGTCAGCTCGATGGAGCTGACGAAGATGTACCTGGCACGGCTGAAGCGGTATGATCCGCGATTGCACTTCGTGATCACGCTGACGGAAGAGCGCGCGCTAAAGCAGGCCGCAGATGCGGATAAAGAGATTGCATCGGGCAGGTATCGTGGACCGCTGCACGGGATTCCGTGGGGCGCGAAGGATTTGCTGGCGGTGAAGGGATATCGCACGACATGGGGTGCGGGAGGATTTGAGCAACAACAGTTCGATTATGACGCTACGGTAGTGCAGCGGCTGGACACAGCGGGCGCAGTGTTGCTCGCAAAGCTGAGCATGGGGGCGTTGGCGCAGGGCGATCTGTGGTTCGGAGCACGGACGAGGAATCCGTGGAATCCGAAACAGGGATCGAGCGGATCTTCGGCAGGAAGCGCGAGTGCCGTTTCAGCGGGATGCGTGGGGTTTGCCATTGGCACAGAGACGCTGGGGTCAATCTCTTCCCCATCGACACGTTGCGGAGTAACGGGGCTGCGGCCGACATTCGGGTTTGTTCCGCGTACAGGGGCCATGACACTGAGTTGGACGATGGACAAGATCGGGCCGATCTGCCGGAGCGTGGAAGATTGTGCGCTGGTGATGAGCGCGATTTATGGCCCGGACGGACACGACCGTAGTGTGAAGGATGCGGCTTTCAACTGGGACGCTGAGTATGACTGGAAGAAGTTACGAATCGGATATCTGAAGAACGAGTTTGTCGTGCAGGACCTGTCGAAGGATGCTACGGAAGAGCAGAAGAGAGAAACCGCACGCGATGCATACGACGCAAGATATGGACAGGCAGCGCTCGAGGCACTACAGAAGATGGGAGTAAATCTAATCGAAGTAAAGCTTCCGAAGGGATATCACTTTGGAGATCAGACACGTCTGCTTGGTGCAGAAGCTGCCGCAGCATTTGATGAATTAACGCTGAGTGGACGCGATGCCTTGCTGAATGGACAGCAGAGCTTCGATTGGCCAAATTCATTTCGACGAGCGCGTTTCTATTCCGCGGTGGACTACATCCAGGCTCAGAGGGCGCGAACGTTGACAATCGACGCAATGGAGAGGCTCTTCAATGAGGTTGATGTGATTGTGACCCCCAGCGATGGGGCTCAGCTTTCTGCGACAAATCTTACCGGGCATCCAGCGGTGATTGTGCCGAATGGAGTGAGAGGAGGAGATGCTCCATTGCCGAATCATACGGAGGATGGCGATCGGAGGAATGTAGGGGGACCGGGAACTCCGGTGTCGTTAACATTCCTGGGTGGACTGTATTCGGATGCGCGTCTTGCTGCATTTGCTTGGGCCTATCAGGAAAAGACTGGTTTTCATCGGCTGCATCCAAAGTTAGATTGAGATACAACAAAGTTGTCAGTTACAGGTTTCAGGTTGTCAGTTTTGGGGAGTGGTTGTGGCAGATGTATTCGTCGAAGCTCGCGGGTTGGTCAAGGAGTATGGCGCGGGAGTGCGCGTTGTGCACGATGTATCATTCACGATTCACCGAGGCGAGACGCTAGGGCTGGTGGGTGAATCAGGATCAGGTAAGAGTACCGTGGCGAGGATGCTGCTTCGATTGATCGAGCCGACTGCAGGTGAAGTGAGTTATGACGGTCGCGATTTGTTGGCAATGAGCTCATCTGAAATGCGAGCGATGCGGCGCAAGATGCAAGTCGTCTTTCAGGACCCTTTTGCTGCATTGAATCCGAGGATGCGAGTACGAGAGATTCTGGCGGAGCCGTTTGCAATCCATCAGGAAGTAAGAGGGAAAAGGACCCTGCAAGCAAAACTGACCGAGATGTTGGGAGAGGTGGGGTTAGACAACTCGGCATTGGAGCGATATCCACACGAGTTTAGTGGAGGGCAGCGGCAGAGAATCAACATTGCCCGCGCGTTGGCGCTGCGGCCAGAGTTCGTCGTCCTGGATGAGCCGGTAAGTGCGCTGGACGTAAGCGTTGGTGCTCAGGTGGTGAACCTGCTGCGTGATCTGCAGCAGCGCTATGGGCTGACCTATCTGTTCATTTCGCACTCGATGCCACTGGTGCGATATCTTTGCGATCGGGTAGCCGTGATGCAAAAAGGCAGACTGGTAGAGTTGGGGGGCTGCAAGCAGGTGTGTGATGCTCCGCAAGAGACATATACGCGCGAACTGATTGCGGCGACGCCAGAGATGCGCCTGTAAGCGAGCGATAATAGAACGCCCCATAGAATTGAATGGAATGCTCTTCCATTCAATTCCGCACTGGCGCTATGCCTGGCTGGTTACTGCATCGCTGATTGCCGGGGTGATGAATGCGATGGCCGGTGGGGGATCGTTCCTTTCTTTTCCCGCCATGCTCGGCGTGGGTGTTCTTCCAGTTCAGGCAAATGCAACCAACACAGTTGCGCTGTGGCCAGGGCAGTTGACCTCCGTTGCAGCGCTACGAAGCGATCTGAGACGAGATCTACTGCCGGTGGTAGTCGTCGCCTCCATTACTGGAGGCATCACCGGAGCCGTGGTCCTGCTGCATACAAGACAGATCACCTTTTTGCACATGGTGCCTTGGTTGCTGTTGATCGCTTCCTTGCTCTTCGGGTTGAGTGGACCGGTTTCGCGCTGGCTGAAGAACCGCTCTGCGACACCGCATGTGGAGAGGAAGATTGCCATCGTTCCGGTATTTCTTGCGTTGTTGCCGATCTGTTTTTACATCGGATACTTCGGTGCAGGTGCAGGATTTCTGGTGATGACGGTGCTGGCACTATTTGGTGTTGAGGAAATGCACGCCCTGAACTCCATGAAGGTGCTGGCAGCATGCCTTTCAAATCTGTGCGCGGTGTTGACCTTCATCCTAAGTGGAGCAGTGGTATGGAGATACTGTTTGGTCTCGATGGTTTTTGCCGGTGCAGGGGGCTATGTAGGAGCTCAATATGCGCGAAGGATGAATGCAAATGTATTGCGCGCGATCGTCGTCGTAACAGGATGTATCATCGCCGCCTACTTCTTCTGGAAGAATGGAAGTTTGGGATAAGGATCAACGTCGCGCCAAACCCGACAGATAAATTGTCGATCGTTTTCGCAGTACGATAAGAAAGAAGCAGGGACATGAGTCACGAAGGAATCAGGATCGTCAGCGCCGATGAGGCAAGCGGAGCTACAGTGGAGGAAAAGCTTCCCATAGAAGCGGTTACTCCAGTTAAGGTCAGGGTCCATAAGACCGAGGGTACCGGAGTCGAGATCGACTGGAAGGACGGCCATCGCAGCGCATGGAGCTTTGCGTGGCTAAGAAATGCCTGCCCTTGCGCAACCTGCCATGAAGAACGCGGACACAGCGGACGCAAGCCTGGAGAACCAAAACCTAAGCCACAGACGCTACTTCCGATGTATGAGGCTCCAATACGGCCGCTGGAGGTGATTCCAGCAGGAAAATACGCGGTCAAATTCAAGTGGAGCGATGGGCACGAGAGCGGCATCTACTCATGGGAGTATTTGCGGCGCGTATGCCAATGCGAGAACTGCAACCAGTAAACGCCGGAACCACAGACCCTTCGACTACGTTTGCCGCACAATATGTGCGACAAACTTTGCTCAGGATGGCACTCTTTTTTATCTTTGAGCTATATCTTCAAGGTGACGAGCTTCTGAAGTCGCGGAGTTCTTGCGACCTCGGCCAACGTGTACTGGTCGAGCGTGTCGAGGAATGCAGCGTAGGCACTATCGAGGGCGCCTTTGAGAATGCAGGCCCCGGCGAGCGGACAGAGTTGCGTGGTGCAATCGATAACCGCGTCGGAGGTTTCAGTGATGCGGAGCACCTCTCCCAACCGGATAACTTCAGCAGGGCGAGCCAGACGAAGACCTCCTCCTGCGCCTTTGGTGGTTATGAGATATCCATGCTGCCCCAGCTGATGCGCTACTTTAACAAGGTGCGCATAGGGAACATTAAAGAGCTCAGCTACCTCCCGAACCGTAGCCGTGGCCTGCATGGGTTCGGCACGACTGCCGAGGTACATGAGAAGGCGCAGGGCCAGATCCGAAAAGCGGGTAATGTTCATGCCGATGTTGCTCCTAAGCTGATCCTGAATAGTGTAGTCGGAAGCAGATGGCCGATCCTTTGACTTCGCTTGCCGCGCGAATGCGACAAGCGAAGTCCGAGGCACTTTCAGGGAGCGATAGCAGCCGGGAGACTGCCCTTAAGCTCGCGCTATCTCAGTCGCAAAGGAGGGATCGGGAGCGAAGGCTTCGCTGAAACGGCATTCGAGCGGAACATTCAAGGAGTCGAGCATCGATTCGACTGCGCCCATGAAGCCCACAGGTCCACAGTAGTAGAAATCCGCTGTCTGCTGCGGCAGATGCTGGCGCAGGGTTTCCACGGAGACGCGACCGACGTGGTCGTAGTCCTCACCAGCGCGATCACTAGCAGAAGGCTTCTCGTAGAACACCAGACTGCGAAGATGGGGGTTCGCAGAAGTCAGGGAACGCATCTCGTCGCGGAAGGCATGGTGGCTTCCCTGCTGCGCCGCATGGATAAAGAGGACCGGCCGCGAGGACTGGGAGGCAAGGTGATGCAGCATGCAGATGGCAGGGGTGACACCAACACCTCCGCTCAGCAGCACAACGGGTCGGTCATTCTGCCGCAGCGTAAAGTCTCCCTGGGGAACATGCGCGAGGATGGTATCGCCTTCATGGACGTCGTCATGCAGGTGGTTGGAGATCAGCCCATTGTTTGCAGCGGCGATATGTCCCGGGGCGAGCTCCCGCTTTACGCTGATGCGATAGGTCTTTCCATCGTTGGTCCCGGAGAGGCTGTACTGGCGAATCTGCTGGAAGGGGGCATCCGCGACATGCGCTTTGACCGCGAGGTACTGTCCTGGTTGGAACCGAGGGAGCGGGCGCCCCTCAGGAGAAGCGAGGTAGAACGAGGTGATGGTCTCACTCTCCACGACTTTGCGGGTTACAAGCAACGGCTGATAACCAGTCCATCCGCCGGTCTGCTCCCTTCCCTTCTGATACAGATCCTGTTCGACACCGATCATAATCGTTGCAAGCTGCTGATAGGCCGCTCCCCAAGCATCGAGAATCTCAGGTGTAGCTGCCTCGCCGAGAACAGAACGAATCGCGCGCAGCAGATGATCGCCCACGATGGGGTAGTGCTCCGGCTGCACCTCGAGGCTGGCGTGTTTATGCGTGATACGGTTGACCATTCCACCAAGCTGATCGAGGTGATCGATGTGCGCAGCATAAGCCAGAATGGATGCAGCCAGGCTGCGGGCCTGTCCGCCATTTTGCTGGTTGGCAGGGTTAAAGACGTTGAGCAAGGCGGGATGCTCCTCAAAGAGCGTCCCGTAAAAAGCCCGGGTGATGGCTTCGCCGTGCTGTTGAAGCGCAGGGATTGTAGCTTTGACGAGGTCTTTTTGCTGAGGCAGCATGCTAGCTCCTGAATATGTATTTGAAATACATATTCACTTGAATTGGTCGATTATGGCAACAAATGGTCGATAATCGAAATTAGAGCAGTGCAATGCGAGAGAAAACCTCTTCTATCGTATCCGCAACCTGAAGCAGCTCACGAGCGTGGGGCTTGAGAACACCCTTCGTGACGCAGTGGTCTAGAAATTCGAGCAGCTTGTCATAGAAGCCGTTGATATTGATCAAAACGGTGGGCTTCTGATGTAGACGCAGATATTGCCAAGTGAGAACTTCGAACATCTCCTCGAGTGTTCCGAAACCGCCTGGCAGAATGAGGAAGGCGTCGGCAAGTTCGGCCATCTTCGCCTTGCGGGTATGCATCGTGGTCGTAATGTGCAGCTCCGTCAATCCGCGATGAGCGATTTCGAGATCGACGAGCGCCTCGGGGATAACTCCAACGACGCGGCCCTGGCAGGCGAGACAGGATTCTGCGACAGCCTTCATCAGGCCAACATTTGCTCCTCCGTAGATAACGCCGATGTTCTTTTCTGCAAGAGCGCGGCCTAATGCAATGGCAGATTGGCGGTAGAGAGGATCTGCGCCATCTGAGGAGGCACAAAAGATAGCAACATTGCGGATCACATTTTGAGAATAGCAAGGTAACTGGCAATACAGTGTGAAATGCAACCGCAGATCCTTCGACTACGCTGCGCTTCGCTCAGGACGACACTTTATTTGAGCGAAATGGAGATGTGCCTGATGGCTTTGTATATGAATGAATAAAAGGGATGCGGCCCTTGACGCGATGCCCTGATCGGGACGCCGCCTCAAAGGCCGGGAGTTTTTTATGGGAAGGTTTTACTTGATGTGGATCGTTGCGCCGTTGAGCGCAGTGTTGATCTCTGTGATGAGGGAACCGACTTGATGGGTTGAAGTCGCAGTGTTGGAGACGACACGGGTTCCATTTGGCACGCTCACCGTAGTGGGCTTGCCCGCTTCCAGCTTGATGATTTCCTCACCGGCTTTCAGTTCCATGGGTGAGCCGGTGTCGTTGAGGAAGGTGAGCTTGACATTCTTTGTCTTGGCGAACATGGCCCGAACAGGTGAATGCACGCTAGTGGCGGCATAAACAGCAGGCGATGCGAGCAACGAGGTGGCGACGATAGCAGTGGCTGCACAAAGATTGCGGAATTTCATTGTTAGCTCCCGGATGTTTTTGCATTTCGTACGATGGGCTTGCTGCCATGGTTCAGAAAGCCCTTCGATAAGTCGATACGCATTGGACTCGCAGAAGTTCCCAAAGATTTTGTGGAGTGACGAAGTGTGTAGAAACGGTGACCAACTGCGTGTGGAAGATGCGAATGTGTCGTGAAGGTTAAAATTAGAAACAGATGGAGCGTGTATCAG
Organism: Edaphobacter sp. 4G125; assembly: GCF_014274685.1. NCBI lineage: Bacteria > Pseudomonadati > Acidobacteriota > Terriglobia > Terriglobales > Acidobacteriaceae > Edaphobacter > Edaphobacter albus. Next base: position 1,321,344 of record NZ_CP060393.1, on the reverse strand, counting down.
ATTGAGTCGTCTTTTAGAAAATATGAATCCTCAGCAACAGGAAGGTATCCGCGCCGTGGATGGACCTGTACTGTTGCTCGCGGGTGCTGGCAGCGGCAAGACGAGAGTGATCACGCATCGCATCGCCTACCTGATTGAAGAGCGCGGTGTATCCGCCGATTCTATTCTCGCGGTGACCTTCACCAACAAGGCCGCGAAGGAGATGGAAGAGCGCGTCGAGAAGATTCTTGGGCATTCGACATTGGCAAAACCAACGCTGGCGACTTTCCATAGCTTCTGCGTACGCGTCCTGCGACGCGATATCGAAGCACTGCGCGTAAATGGCGTGGGGCTGACGAAGACTTTCGCCATCTATGACGAGCAAGACCAGCAGGCGGTCGTGAAAGCGGCGCTAAAACGGCTTGGTATCGATGACAAATCTTTGAAGCCACGTGTGGCGCTGGGTCGAATCAGCTGGGCAAAGAACCACATGATCGATCCGCAGGAGTATTTTCTTGCCTCGACCAACCCGATGGAAGAGAAGATCGCGCATATCTTCGAGATCTATCGTAAGGAACTGGCGAAGGCCAATGCGATGGACTTCGATGACCTGCTGCTGGAGACAGTGCGACTGCTAAAGTCTTCGTCTGAGGTCCGCGAGCGATACAACCGGCGATATCGCTACCTGATGATCGATGAGTACCAGGATACGAACCGGCCGCAGTATGAATTGATGAAGCTGTTGGCAGGTCCGGAGAAGAATGTCTGCGTCGTCGGCGATGAGGACCAGTCGATCTATAGCTGGCGCGGCGCGGACATCAAAAATATTCTCGACTTCGAAAAAGACTTTCCGAATGGAAAGACGATTCGCCTGGAGCAGAATTACCGCTCGACGCAAGTGATCCTTGAGGGCGCGGGTGCCGTGGTGTCCCAGAACACGCAGCGCAAGGGCAAAAACCTGTGGACTTCGCGCGAAGGTGGCTCGCTGATCGGCTACTACGAGGCTCCCGACGGGGAAAATGAGGCTCTGTTTATCGCAGACCGCATTAAACAGTATCTGCGCGAAGCTGGACAGCAGGCAGATGAGCCACGATGTGCTGTGTTGTATCGAACCAACTCGCAGTCGCGGCTGGTAGAAGAAGCCCTACGGCGGTATCAGATCCAGTACCACATGGTGGGTGGCTTCAGCTTCTACGATCGTGCCGAAGTGAAAGATCTTCTGAGCTATCTGAAGCTTGTGCAGAATCCGCATGACTCTATTGCGTTGCAGAGAGTGGTAAATTCTCCTCCGCGAGGCATCGGCAAAACCACGATGGAAACCTTGGAGCGCATGGCGTTGAGCTCGGGGATGAGTACGTGGGATGCAATGGCCCGCGCCATGGAAGATCGTCTGCTGCCGCAGCGAACACTGAATTCGCTAGAGGGTTTTCGCAGGCTGATTGGCGATGCGCGCGCGATGCTTGGGCCGGGATTTGCAGAGAAACTGACCGAGGATGTGAATGAAGAGATAGACGAAGATGAATCGTTTGATGTCTCGGGGTTCGGCACAGAATCAGAGGAAACCATCTCCGAGACAGCTCCGGAGATTGCGGGTGAGAATGAGGAGTTCGATACCAGCTTCAACTTTGCCTTTGATTTCGGGCCGAGCGAGGAGATCTCGACCATTGCAGCGGAAAATTCTCAGGGTTCGGATGCGGGGCTTGGAGTTGACTCTGCGAGCTTCAATCCATTTGCTCCGGTTGCGCTAAAGGAAGAGCCGAGGAAAAAGAAGACCGCAGATCCTTCGACTCCGCTCCGCTCCGCTCAGGATGACACCTTTGTTGGCCAAGGCAACGAGCGCCCCGCGTTCCGTACTCCAGGGGGCAAGGCTACCCTGCCTGAACTGATTAAGTTCATCAACGAGCGCAGCGGGTACATTCGCTCGCTCGAAGAGGAAGGGACTCCTGAAGCCTTCTCCCGCATTGAGAACCTGAAGGAACTGGCTAACGCTGCTCAGGATGCGGAAGAGCGTGGTGAGACTCTGGACGAGTTTCTAGACCATGCTGCACTTGCAAGCGACGCGGACCAGTACTCGGCTGAAGCGAAGGTGACCTTAATGACTCTCCATGCGGCAAAGGGGTTGGAGTTCCCCCTGGTCTTCGTGGCAGGCATGGAGGAAGGTCTGTTTCCCAGCGCTCGCACCATGATGGACCCTTCGGGTCTGGAGGAGGAACGGCGGCTATGCTACGTGGGTATGACCCGGGCGATGGATACGCTGGTGATGACCCGCGCCCGCTATCGCCGACGTTACGGAAACGATATGCCGGAGCAGAGTGTACCGTCCCGGTTCCTCGAAGAGGTTCCGTCTCGGCTGGTGGAAGACCTGGGGAGCCCGCCGGCGAGACCGCAGTTCAGTGGAGATTACAGCGGACTGTATGCGACACCATATCCCAAGGCCAACCGCTTTGGCCGCAATGAATACGAGGGTGGCGAACGCCACTGGAGCTACGAAGACGAGGACCAGAGCGGAAAGCGCGAGGGATCCCATGCCAGCACGAGCCGGAAGAGCGTACCCCGTGGACAAGCTGGCGGATCAGGATCTCTGGACAATATCGCCAGCTTTTTTGCTGGTCGCGGCCAAAAGCCGGCGGCAACGACAGGACGCCCGAAGATGGGGGTTCCGGAACCCACGGGCAAGACCGGATTCAGGCAAGGAACTCGTGTCCGGCACCCCAAATACGGCGAAGGAACGGTATTTCGCCGTGAAGGAGATGGGGATGACGCCAAGATTACAGTACAATTTCAACAGCATGGCGTGAAGAAGCTGGTGGAGAAGTTTGCCCAGCTGGAACGCCTTTAGCATTCAAAGAGAAAGATTCGACACAGAGACGAATGGCAAATACCAAGAGCATTACCGATAAGACTGAGCGCAAGAAGGTCAAGCGGGCTTCCCGCAAGAAGGCTGCCCCAAAGGCGAAGCGTACGACCCCACGTGGCTCGAACAAAGCAAAGGTACGCAAGCTGGTACGTGGTCAGTCGAAGCGTTAGTTCAATCCATGAGGCCTTCCGGGGCGAGTCGGGCATTGAGCTCGATTCGACCGGAAGGACGCTCCTCCCCAACAAGTTCCCTACTTCAAGGTATGGTGATTCTTGGGTGAGTCCGGTACGATTTCTGCCGGGCAATTCTGTTTGAGGAGCAGGGCGCTGGCCAGGCAAATCTTTAAAACTAAATCGATCGACAAGCTGATCTCAGAATCGGAGCGTCCAGAGCACGCGCTGAAGAAATCGCTGGGACCGGTAAGCCTTACTGCGCTTGGAATCGGCGCCGTAATCGGTTCGGGCATCTTTACAGTGATCGGAACAGCAATCGGCGGCAATCCCGCCACCGAGGTCAAGATCTCGGATTCTCCAGTGATCGACCTGATCGTCGGTCTGCTGCATCACACTAGTGGAGCCGTAGCTGGACGTCCTGGAGCGGGACCGGCTCTTGCTGTCTCACTGATGCTGGTCGCCATTGTTTGCGCCTTGACGGGGCTCTGCTATGCGGAGCTGTCGAGCATGATCCCCATCGCGGGATCTGCCTACACCTATACCTATGCGACGCTGGGTGAGCTGGTGGCATGGATCATTGGCTGGGACCTTATCCTCGAATACGCCTTCAGCAACATGAGCGTAAGTGTGGGCTTTGCCGCGCACGTCGTCGACTTACTGGACTGGCTCGGCATCAGAATCTCTCCGCAATGGCTTTCACCGGCCTATCTGCCACTGGGTCTGCAGGACCTCGAAGGACACAATATCTATTCGCCCGGGTGGCACATGGGTTTCAATATCCCGGCGTTCCTGATTGTGCTTCTGCTTACGGTGGTTCTGGTGCGTGGGATTCGCGAATCGGCACGGACGAACAACATCATGGTCCTGGTGAAGATCATGGCCATTCTGGTCTTCGTCTTCTTCGGACTGAGCTTTATCCATCCCAACAACTATGTCCCCTTCTCTCCCAATGGATGGAGCGGAATTCTGGCAGGCGGCTCAATCATTTTCTTCACCTATATCGGATTCGATTCTGTTTCCACGGCGAGTGAAGAGTGCCGATGTCCTCAAAAAGATGTACCGATCGGAATTCTAGCGACCCTGATCGTCTGCTCCATCCTCTACATTGGCGTTGCCGTTGTATTGACCGGTATAGTGCCGTGGCAAACCGTCGCCGGAGATGCCGCTCCCGTCGTAAATGCATTGAAACGTGTCTCCCTAATGCCCGGAGGTCATAGCCTGCATTGGGTTCGATTGGCCGTGCTGCTGGGCGCAATCGTCGGCATGATCTCTTCCATCCTCGTCTTTCAGCTTGGACAGGCGCGGGTGTGGTTTGCGATGTCGCGCGATGGACTGTTGCCAGGCGCGTTCAGCAAGGTCCATCCGCGATTCCGGACTCCGGCCTTTGCCACCTGGGTTGCAGGATTTCTTGTCGCTATTCCTGCTGGCCTTTTCGACGTGGGGACCTTCGCCGAAATGTCGAACATCGGCACGCTGTTCGCCTTTGTTCTGGTCTCGATCGGAGTTCTGGTCCTGCGCGCTCGGCAACCCGAGCGGCATCGCGGCTTTCGGGTTCCCTTTGGCCCTGTGATCCCGGTCCTAAGCGTCCTCTTTTGTACCTTGCTGATGGCGGGACTTCCCGTCAAAACGTGGCTGCGCTTCTTCGTGTGGCTCGTCGTGGGGCTCATCGTCTATGCGTTCTATAGCCGGAAGCGAAGTGAGTTTTACTCGCCAAAAGCCTAAGATAAGAAGATGGCTCGAAGGCTCGTAAAACAGAACTCTGAGATCGACCCGATGGAATGGCTGCGAGGTCTTCCAAAGACTGAATTGCATCTTCATCTCGAAGGCACGATCAAGCCAGAAACCTTGGTTGAGTTGAGCAAACGTCACGATGAGGAACCGCTGACGCTCGAAACCGCTCGTGCTCTCTATCAGTATGAAAATTTTCTTGGTTTCCTGATGGCGTTCAAGGCCGTCACTGAACGTCTGAAAGAACCTGCCGACTACGAGCTGATTACCTATAACATGGTCCGCGAACTTGCCCATCAGGGCGTGGTCCATGCCGAGGTGTACATTTCCTTCGGTATCATTTTCTACTGGAAGAAGACCGACGTAGAGCCTTACGTTGAAGCCATCGAGCGCGGTCGCATCCGTGGGGAAAAAGACTTTGGCACTACCTTGCTGTGGATCGTCGATGCCGTTCGCCATTTCGGCGTGGAAGAGTGCGCTCGCGTTTTTCGGCGTGCGGCTGAGCTTCGCGAAAAATATCCGAGTCTCGTTGGCATCGGCATCGGTGGCGATGAGGCTCGCGGACCAGCCGATCAGTTCCGCGATTTATACAAAGAAGCCAAGGAAGCAGGACTACGCCTGACCGCTCACGCCGGAGAATCCGTAGGTCCAGAAAGCATCTGGTCTGCAATCAATATCGGCGCGGAACGCATTGGTCATGCTCTGGCTGCGCAACACGACGTAGAGTTGCTCGAAGTTCTTGCACAAAAACAGATTCCACTTGAGATCAACGTCACCAGCAACATCAAGACCGGATGTTGCAAATGTTTTGAAGACCATCCGGTACGAGACTACTTCGATTCGGGCCTGATGATTACGTTGAACTCCGACGATCCACCGATGTTCGGTAGTGATCTGCTGGGGGAATACGTTCTGGCACAAGAGCGCTACGGCTTCACTCTGGAACAGATGCGTGAACTTGCCTCCAATGCCGTTGAGGCAAGCTTTCTCGAACCCACTCGAAAGCTTGCCCTGTTGCAGCGTGTCGAACAGTACATCTGATACAGACTAAGCGGCAGACTCTGCCATCTGCCGATGCAATTCCTCGAACTTTGCATAGTACGGCATGCAAATCAAGCTGATTGCACACTTCCGGAAGACAGGATTAATCTCCGGCCCCATGATCCAACTGTTTTGCACTGCGCTTTGTTGATTCAGCATCAGCATGTCGACTCCGCTGCGCCGCAGAAGCTGAGGAAGCTCGCGCGACATCCTTCCCTGCGCAACATGAATTTCGACCCTGCAATCCGCGTCCAACGTGTCAGCAATCTCCTGCAGCCATGTATCCGCCATCTCCTCGCCCATCGGGCCATTCGAAAGAAGAGGCTTGAGCATCGACCCCTCATTGACCTCATCCACTACATGCAACAGATGCAACGTACCTCCAGTTTCTGAGGCATAACGCGCCGCCTGCTGCAAGTGCGAAAGACCATCTTCCGGGTCACCCAGCCACACACCAATATGATGATCTCCAGAGGGCGAACTGTTACCAACATTGACGCGTCCCACGGTCCACACTGGAATCGAAAGACGCTTTATGAGCCGGGCGCGCAGTGACCGATGCCAGGGACGTGGCAGTCCTGTCAGATCACTCGGAGGAAGCATTAACAGAACATTTGGACGGCGTTCGCAGTAAGCGATGATCCCCTCGCAGGGATCGCCGCTGATCAGGACGCGATCGCAATACTTGTAGTTATCCGCCTCCGCAAAGAAGGACCGGAGAAGGACTTCTGCCTCACGATATAACGTCTTATTCGGGTTATAAACATGAAGCAAGGTCAACTTTGCGTTGAGGGTGTCTACCCAGCGTGCCACGGTCGGAATAACAGCGTGGCTTGAATCGGAAAAGTCCGTTGCAAACACAATCTCAGTGGATTGATCGAGCATAGCGCTCTCCTTTGTCCTAAAACACAAATCCGTCAACAGGTTGAACATCTGTAATTGGTCGCGAGCGACGATATCTCGCGCCTCCCGTCCAGCCTCGCTCACGATCGATCTCTTCCATCTGCTCTCGCAAGTTGAGTTCAATCGTGCGTGAGAGTGCCGTCATCGGGATATCGTGAATCGTGTTCTCAAATGGGTTTGAGATCTCGCGACTCATCAGGTCTGCAGCGATAAACATAAAGCTGATCAAAACGCTGGCGATGGGAGTCATTAGTCCCAATCCCTCAACCAACCCCAGTGGCAATAACCAGCAGAAAACATCGACCAGAATACTGGGAAGGTAGTCAAACTGCCTGGGCAATGGCGTATTCTTGATGCGCTCGAGAGCGCCTTGGATGTTGGTCAATACGGTGAGATTTTCATTAATCTTTGTCCAGCGGAAACTATCCAGCATGCCCTCATTGCGCGCCTGCCGGAGCAGGTTACCCATTCGCAACACAAGTCCGGCGGGAAGGTTTTTGTAGACACTCAACTCGCGGGCAGCGTCTTCGCCTAATAGTGTTCGCACCTCAGGTAGCGCGGTCTGTCTTCGTAGATGGCATCTTAATGCGTGCGTAAAGGTGATGTGGTGCAGGACAAGGGAGTTCCGTAAGGGAATACGGTGCGGGTCTTCTGTCTCATCGTCCAACATCGTTAGAAACTGCACCGCAAGAGCGCGAGAGGTGTTCACCTGCTGCCCCCAGAGCTGGCGGGCCTCCCACCATCGACCGTACGCCGCATTTGTGCGGAAGGCGAGAAAGATGGTCAGAGCTGAGGCCAAAGGCGCAATCGGCAAGCCATTTAAAGAGATCCATTCATGATGAAAGATGGAATAAACAATGGCTACCGTGCAATCGAAGATAAGCAATACCAACAGGCGCTTCCAGGCTTGCGGCCAGATTCGCTTCAACGGTAATCGATCTCGAACGATCATCCAAACTCCTGATTACTCCGATTAGACCCTTGTATCTACACGACAGGTTCCTATCTTCCAGCCCTTCTTTCGAAACACTCCCAAGATGGCAAAAAACCTATCTTTTGGCTATTCGTCCTCGATCTGTGGTCAAACGACGGCTAATCTAAAGAAGTGAATACCTTCTATCGACGATTCGTTCGCATGCGAACGGCCGAAGGCGGCCAGGGTCGTATCTTCGCAATCGCCCTGGTACTTGTTGTCCTTCTCGTCATTCTCGAGTGGTATTACGACTTCAACTTCTCTCTCGGGATCCTTTACATCTTTCCGGTGATGATCGCCGCAACAATTCTCGATCGCTGGCAGATCATGATTGCGGCCATCTTCTGCGCCTATGTTCGCGGGCGATTCACCGCCGACCAAACGCCGCTCGAGCACATGCTCCGCTTCAGCATGGCGACGATTGCATATACCGGTTGTGGGCTGTGGATCTATCAGATTGCAGATTCCCGCCGTGTAGTTCTCAAACACTACTCTCGTTTGCGCTACGAACAGCGCTTGAGGCGTCGCGCCCAGGAGCAATCAAGGCTACTGGCGGAGAGCAGCCCCGCCGCCATTCTGACTATAGACTCCAATGGCAAGATCGTAGCCGCAAATAAGGCGGCCGCAAATATCCTGCAGCCAGCCGAAGGACTCCTGGGGCAGAACATTCGTAACTTCATTCCTCTGTTCTACGACGCTCTGCAACTCCCTTCCGGGATCGGTGATGTCAGCACGTCCGCCAGCGCCTGGGCGCGCAGAGGGGATGGAACTCTTGTCCCTGCAACGACATGGTTTTCGATCTACGGTGAAGGTGTTTCCCGTCATCTCGCGGCGATCGTTGTCGATGTGGCCAACGAAGTACGAGAGCGAGAGCACGCGCAGTACGAGCAGATCGTAAGTCACGATCGAATCCTCGCGAGTGCTGTTTCCCACGAGATACGAAATCTATGCTCCGCTATCTTTGTTGTCGCCTCCAACATGGAGCGGAGCGACGACATCGCGGAACATCCAGACTTCGCCGCGCTGAAAAACCTGGCGACAGGGCTGCGCGATCTTGCCTCCGTCGACCTTCGCAGAAAAGTACGTATGGAGATCTCTCCGGTTCGCCTGCAGGACCTGGCCAAAGAAGTTCGCATCATCATCGGACAGGACTGGATCGATATCGATGGTGAATTCAACTGGCATGTTCCGGAAGACTTACCCGCAGCCCGCGCAAATCGCCAGGGGCTTATCCAGATTCTTCTAAATCTCTCTCAGAATTCCTTACGCGCAATTCAGGATTCACCGAACCCAAGACTCACCATTGATACCTCGTTCCACGATGGAAGAGTCTCGCTTCGCGTTTGCGACACAGGACCGGGAATGAAGACCACCGAACACCTGTTCCAACCCTTTCGGCCGGACTCAGATGGCTCCGGCCTTGGCCTTTATGTCTCTCGCGCCTTGATCGAGAGCTTCGGAGGCGAGCTTCGTTTCGAACCGGTGGAGGTTGGATGCTGCTTTGTGATCACCTTGACCGCCGCGCAGAATGAAGAAGGATTAGCTCACACAACAGAGGAGACCGAGTAGGAACACGCATGAACCCAACTGGCGCTATCCGCATCTACCTGCTCGACGATCACACGCTTTTTCGCGAAGGGCTACGTCGCCTTCTTGGCTCAGATTGCCGCTTTATCATCGCAGGCCAGAGCGGCGATCCCGCACAGGCCTTGGCCGATCTGCAAACAACGCCGGTCGATGTGCTTGTGCTGGACTACGACCTGGGAAAAGACAACGCCCTCGATATGCTCGGCCCGCTGCAATCGATGAACTTTGCCGGAAAGATTCTGGTCGTGACCGCAGGATTTCCCGACAAGAACGCGCTGGCTCTCATCAAGGGTGGTATCTCGGGTATCTTTCACAAGCAGGAGTCGCCAGAAAACCTTCAGCGCGCAATCCTGGAGGTTGCACAAGGAAGAGTCCTGATCGATCAGCAATATCTTCAGGCGGTTGTAGCGGCCGCTCAGCCGCAGGAGACCATACGGTTTACAGAGCGGGAGAGAATTACCCTCCGATATCTTCTTCAGGGACTGGCAAACAAGCAGATTGCTGCGAACCTCGACATCTCGGAGAGCGCGGTCAAAGCAACACTGCAGCAACTCTTCTCGAAAACTGGAGTGCGCACACGATCGCAGTTGGTTTTGCTGGCAATCGAAAAATATCGCGATCAGCTTTAAAACTTACGGCTTTGGACGCGGAGCAAAATACCCTTTGCTGGCGCGCACCTTATAACGAGGATCGAGAGCCTGCAGATAGATCGTTCGGAAGGAGCCATCCTGTTTGAAGTCTGCCGGACGATACACCAGGGAGTACTGGCTGCGAAGCTCTTCCTGAATGTTGCGGAACCCCGTGGCAACATCCTCGATCTTTACCGGGAAGAATGCCATACCGCCTGTCGCCTCAGAGATAGTCTTGAGGATGTCGTCGCCCTTATCTTTACTGGGGCTGACGTTGGTGCTGATGGTGTACACAATCGTCTCAGCACGCTGGCACATCTTGATCGCGTCCGACTGCTGTGCACGGCTGTAGTTATCATCACCGTCCGAGACGACGATAAGGGCACGCCGTACTGCACCATCTTCCTGAAGGGTCAGCATTTGATCACGGCAGGTCTTATAAAGCGCATCGTAAAGTGCCGTACCCCCACCTGGGCGCAGCTTGCGGATACCCTGATTCAGCAGGTCGATATTGTTAGTAAATCCTTGCGACATGTCCGTCTCAATATCGAACCCCATTACGAACGCACGGTCATTGCGGTGCAGAATCTGTAGAAGGAACTCGATGGCGGAGTCTTGCTCGAACTGGAAGCGCTGACGAATAGAGCTCGAAGTATCGAGCATAATGCCGACGCGAAGCGGAAGGTTGGTCTGCTGGCTGAAGCGAAGCACAGCCACTGGAGGGCGTCCATCGTCCAAGAGCCCGAAGTTTTCGCGCTTCAGACCAGTGATAAAACGGCCCTTCTTATCAGTGACCGTAAAGATCAGATTAACTTCGTTGACCTGCACCCGAATCGTTGGCGCTTCGTTGACAGGGGCCTGGTCTTCAGGCGTCTGATTCACCGCTGGCTGTTGTGCCGCAGCCACGGGGGGCTGTGCCGCGGTCGTCGTAGCTGGCTGCGACGGAGCTACGGCTGGTGACTGCTGAGGGGCAGGCGCGGAAACTTTAGAACTCGCGCTGGGAGCCGCGGGAAGATTTGTGGTGGAGGAAGAAGGCGTTTGCGCCTGTGCGAAAAGAGGCACCACCATCAATGCAAAAAATGTTGATAAAAGCCTGAGAGAACGATTCATTCTTTTCACTAGTTTCTGACAACCATTCTACCCAACCTGATTGCTAATCGGCGCGGAGGAACCCCAGCAGGTTCTGGAGCTCTGCCGGAAGAGGAGACTCCATCGTCATCACTTTACGGGTCTTAGGATGCTGGAAAACCAGGCGCGCGGCATGGAGGAAGTTGCGATCGAGCGAAAGTACCTGTGGCTCCTGGCCGAATTTATGGGGCGCGCCATATAGCGTATCCCCAACAACGGGATGTCCGAGCGCCTGGAGGTGGACGCGAATCTGATGCGTGCGCCCAGTCTCGATGCGAACCTCAACCAGAGTGAACTGCCCATATCGGGGTGACTGTATGCGTTCGAGCACTTTGACATGCGAAACTGCCGGGCGGACGCCTTCGCTTTCTGACGGTCGACGCGTCGTCATCCGGGTGCGGCGGACAAGATCACGACCAATCGGGAGGTTCACCGTAATGTTGTCGCGAGAGAGATTGCCATGCACTAAGGCGATGTAAGTCTTCTCAAGCTCGCGGTTAGCGAACATCTCCCCCAGCTTGCGATGGGTGCTGTCGTCCTTGGCTACGACGAGGATGCCGCTGGTCTGCTTATCCAGACGATGTACGATGCCGGGGCGCAGCTCACCGCCGACATGCGAGAGCTGATTGAAATGGTGGAGCAGGGCGTTCACCAGCGTGCCATGATTGCGCTCGTCGTCGGTCTCTCCCGAACCTGCATGGACCATCATGCCGGCAGCCTTATCGATCACCGCCAGGTGGTCATCCTCGTAAAGGATGTTGAGCGGGATATCTTCCGGAAAGGCATGGAGCGGCGGCGGATGCGGAGCGCCCTCAATCTCAATCGCCTCTCCACCCTGGATCTTGAGCTTGGCCTTGGCAGGCTGGCCGTTGACTCGCACCTGACCGTGCTCGATGAGCATCTGCACTCGCGCACGACTGATGTCGGGAATCGTCTGGGCCAGGTACTGATCCAATCGCAGACCCGCTGCCTCAGAAGCAGCAGAAAAGGAATGCAGGCGATCTTCTGCCTCCTCTTCCATCTCCAGTACAGGAATCACCGGCTGCGGTAGTGGCTCTAGTCCGCGGGTCGCTCGATACTCCGGCTTCACCGTCTGGCGGCGCTTGCCTTTGGGCAGCATGTGTTTAGACGGCATAGGCGGCCATCCTTCGCGGTCGCTGCCAGAGGATTCCGGCAAAGACGATCATTCCAAGAGCTAACCACTGAACCGGGTCAAGCAGGTTACCCAGCGTTCCAGGGTAAAGCGCTGGCTCACGGAAAAAGCTGAGCAGGAACTGTGCCAGTCCACTCAGAGCAAATGCAAGCGCGACGGCATCGCCATCGCGGTGACGACGCGGAAGCTGCACCAGCAGGACCACAGTAATTACTGCGGCGGCGATGGCGGCATAGATCGCGACCGGATGCTGTCGCACGGTTCCGGGCATCGCGACGGCCCAGGGAAGATTACTGGGGAGCCCCGGATCGCTGCCTTCTGCGAAATGTCCCAGGGCGAGGAAGACCCAGGCAAAGGTTCCGCATGGAGCCCAGGCGTCGAGTGAAGCCAGGATGGGCATGGCGCGCACGCGGAGATAGATCAGGGTCACCAGCGCTGTCAGCAACAACCCAAGCGGCGTAAGCGATGGAACCATCAGCAGAATGATGGGATAGGTAAAAAAGGTATGCAGATTCGTCACGACCAAAAGGACGCGAGAGAGAACAAACGCAGCAATGATGGCGAAGAGTCCGGCGTTCCATAAAGGGTCGGGTTTGGCTCCCACAATTACGGCAGTTCTCAGGCTGAGGCTGAGCGCGAGCATCAGTCCGATGGCTGCCAGCACCCCGAAGGTGGGCAGGGTGAGGAAGCCGAGGTGGAGAAAGATGGGGTGCATTTTTTGTAAAACCGCAGATCCTTCCCATTCGACTCGCCATTGGCTCGCTCAGGGCAGGCTCTTCGCGCCTTTCGGGCTTCACTCAGCATGACACATCCAGAATTTAGACGAATAGAAGATGCGGCTAGGTTAGAAAGCAAGAAGACCGACCCGCGGGGCCGTGCGCAGATGCGCTGGTGAACCCGTCCTAAGACGGTGGGACCCTGCCGTGGCTCTTTAGGCATTCCGGACTGGCGGACGTTGCACACCGAACCATATATACGAGCCAGGCCCCTGTTCAATGAATGTTGGTTCAACCAGCGTGGATCGCGCACCTGCTTTGCAGGCCGGTCTCTTGAGTTGTGATGCTACCTGCGAGGCGGACGCTTTGCAAGTTGACGAAGGCGCGGAAATATGCGGGGTTCGTGAATTTATTTCAATCTTAAAATCAGGGGCGTTCTCCCTTGACCAGATCGCGCATGGCGAGGCTGGTTTCGGTGTTGAGGGCTGCCAACCCTTCGACTACGGAAGCGCGGGTACGTTCGGTCTGGTTTTGACTGACCTTCCACTTCCCTTCCAACCGTTCGATGGTGAGCTCTACTCCTACGATCCCTCGGAGAAGGGCTGCGATGAAATCTTCGGGAGCATCGCTTACTTTCCATGGCATAGTCTGCGAGGACTCATGCGTATCGGTGAGCGAATGCAGATGCGTGAGGAGCCACTGTGGATCTTCGATGATGCGGAGCGGGCCATAGGCATGGACCACGGCATAGTTCCAGGTAGGAACCACCTTGCCGGTTTCAGCCTTCTCTGGATACCAGCCAGGCGTGATGTAGTGCTGCGGGCCGGAGAAGATGGCCAACGCCTGGATCTCCGGGGAGAACTCCTTCCACTGACTGTTGGCACGGGAGAGGTGACCACGCAGAATCGCCCGGGTTTCGTCGGTGCGGTGAAGCACCATGGGGAGATGAGAGGCGAAGAGGCCGGAGCTTCCCATGGTAATGAGCGAGGCCAGGGGTTGCGACCGCATCAGGCCATCGATCACCTCAATGCGAGTCTCTTCATGGTGTTTCGGAATGTACATACGCCGCCCCCTCCCCCCTATCAATTTCTCGCAAAGTATTGGATTAATTTGGTTTAGGTTCGGACTAGGTCTATCCCTGATCGGCTAACCCGGAGGTTCAGCTTTTTGAACTTCTGATCCTTATAGGTTCTATTTTAGCAAGTGGGTAGGGGTGGATTCGCAAATCGATCTTATTTGTTTTGTGTATGTTGTGAGGTTTTTAGCTTGACAACGAATTTTGGCTCCATTTTGGGTATGGCTGACTAAATGATAAGGTGGCCAAGATCCTATGAATCTTGTCACATTCGCCCCGACACGGGCCTGCCGGTCGTTTTGCTGTGCCCGCGCGACACTGGTCGCCGTCAGATCTCCGCTGCTCCTTGCCATGATCGTCGCGATTCTTCTCCTGACAGGAACGCGGGCTCTTTGTGCGCAGAGTACGATACATGTTCCGGCAGACCAACCCACCATACAGGCTGCAATCGACGCCGCTCAGAATGGCGACACCGTCCTGGTCGCGCCTGGCACGTACTACGAGAATCTCCAGATTCAGAACAAATCGATCACTGTCCGGAGCGACAAAGGAGCGGCGCAGACGATCGTGGACGGCGGCAAGAACAATGTGGTCGCTAACATCAACGCCGGTATTGGGTTCAACATTACCCTCGACGGCTTCACAATTCAGAATGGAGCCACTTCACTTTCACCCTCTAACGGTGGAGTCGTTGCATACGGCTTTGCCACCATTCAGAACAACATAATCCGCGCGAACTGGGGTTACGGCATCACTGTTCAAGGCGGAAGCGTAAACATCCTCAATAACCATATCGTCACAACCGCTCCAAACGCCGGTCAGGCCTACTGCTATGTCTACGCGCTGAACGGCATCAACATGGTAAGTAGCACGCTCCCTGGTCAGATTGCGCCGGCGCAGACCCGCATCAGCGGCAATCTCATCGAAGGCGATGGTACCTTCTGCTCTGGCTCGGGCATAGGCGTCAACGCTAACAGTCCCGTCCTCATTGAGGACAACACCGTACGTGGAACCACCAAGGGAATCGGTGTCAGCGATCTTCAGCGCACCGATGACAACCTGCACGTTATCGTCCGTCAGAACCTGATCTATAACAATCGCTACGGCGGCCTGTACTTCGACTATTTTCCCTTCTTTGGCTCCGTTCCTTATGGCGTGGCCCCGGTCACCATGGTCGCCACTAACAACACCCTCTACAACAATCTCACTGCTGGTACGTATTACGACAACACAGGCCGCGGCCCACTTGCCGAGGTCGTTCTCAGCGATTTTTACTCGCGGATGGCCTTGTTCAACAATCTCATCATCGGCAGTTCGTCCGTCTCTCCTGTCATCAACTGCGATTCCCTGGGAGGAGTATCTGGCGTCAATCGAACTCCTCCCGTCTTCGACCACAACAACATTTACAACATGCAGACTTCCTCGAGCGCGCTCTTTCTGAACGATTGCGGATACCCCGCATCCTTCATCGGGCTCAATGGCAACATCTCCGCGAATCCCCTCTTTGCCTCCTCTACGGACTTGCACCTGGGCCCCTCATCGCCGTCGGTGGACTCTGCGAACAATTCTGCCGCCGGCATTGCCGGCACTGACCTCGATGGAAACCCACGCGTCAGGATTCCAAAGGCATTGGCTATCCCGTCATCGACATGGGTGCTTACGAAGCCTCAGGCTCCCAGACTCCGGCCATTTCCACCCTTACGCTTACCCCCTCTACCTACTATCAGCTCAGGCCGGAGCCGATTATCCTGACCGCAATTCTGCGCTCGCCCAGCGGCCCCGTCTCCGCTCCCATCACTTTTCTTCAGAATGATGTTCCTCTCCCTCCCGTCAATGCAGACGCAACCGGTACCGCGACGCTCAGCCTCCCCAAGCTCCCGGCAGGCATCTACCGTTTCACAGCAAGCTACGCCGGCTCCACGTCCCTTTCCTCCGCAACAAGCATGGTCGTTTATGTGCGTGTTCCTGCGTCGCAGTCGACCCTTGTTCTCACCCCGTCCCCCAATCCGACTGCTTACAACCAGTCGGTCACCTTTACGGCCACCGTCACCAGCACCGCGTCTCCTGCCTCGCCGCCCTCCGGCATCGTGGCATTCACTGAAGGTGCTTCTATCCTTTCCAACCAGACCCTGGTGCCGGGCACCGGCAACACAGCCGTGGCTACGTATTCCACAAGTACCCTTACTCCAGGCGTTCACAGCATCACCGCCACCTTTTCTCCTACTCCGTACTTCGATGGGGATAGTCAGACTGTGCAGGTAAGCGTCACCGGCAACTCGACATGCGGCACTCTGGTCTCCTCCACCAATCCGGGGACCCTTGGCCAGCCCATCACCTTCACCGCCTCGGTCGTCAACACTTGCGGCGGCCTGGCCCCGCCTACCGGATCGGTGTACTTTAGCGACGGTGCAAAACTAATTGGGGCGGTGCCATTGACCGCAACAAGCGGTACAGCATCAGCCGCGTCCCTTTCTACCAGCAGCCTGGCTCTTGGCACACACACGATCACTGCCGCGTTTCAGCTCAACCAGAGCTCACAAACCATTACCGCCGCCTTGTTACAAGTCGTCAACCTCCCAACCAGTACAAGCATCACAGCTTCACCGAACCCAGCATCCCTCGGAAGCAGCGTCGCCATCACCGCCACTGTGAAAAGTCCCTCTAGCATCCCTACTGGAACTGTTACTATCCTCGATGGTGCCGCACCGATTGCCTCACTCCCTCTCGATGCCCAGGGCAATGCAACACTGAACACATCCGCTCTCGCCATTGGAGTGCACTCACTCAGTGCCACCTATCCTGGCGATGCGACACACACCGGAAGCACGTCAGCACCATTGCTCGAGACCATACAGCTTTCCCCGGACTTTACACTCGTCCTCTCGAACCCGCAGTTGACGATCCAGACCCAGCACCATGCGACCGCTTCGGTCACACTCTCGAGCCTCAATGGCTTCGCCGACACTATCTCGCTCACCTGCGGCACGCTCCCCCAATACGTCAGCTGCAGCTTTACCCCGTCCGCCCCCACACTCGCCTCGGGAGGATCAGCTTCTGTTTCCTTGTACGTGGATACGAATTCCGTTCCCGGCTACGCCATGCGTTTAGATCCCACTCGCCGTTCAGCGACAACCCTGGCGGTTCTGCTCTGTCCAGTCGGATTGCTCTCTTTCGTTGGACTTCGTTTGCGCATGCGATCAGAACTACGTCTCTGCGGCCTCTTCCTCGCATTCGCCTGTATAGCCGGGATGCTTAGCGGCTGCGGAGGCAAAGGCGCTTCAGTCAGTGTTCCACCCGTCAGTATTCCGCCATCGGCGACGCCGGGCACATATACGATACCGGTTACAGCGACTGGCATGACCACCGGAATCACTCGAACCGTGCAGCTGACCCTGACCGTAACGCCGTAGTCTTCTGTCTCTTCCAACTTCTGGCCTGTCCTAGCTATGCTCCGGAAAGGCTCTGAAGCCATGCACTAACAAAGATGATGCCACTTCAAATTCATTCTGTAGAAGGAATCAGCTTTTCTGAAACACGCCATACGTGAACTGCTGTTCGGCGCCTGCGGGAGTGGTGTGGATCTCGGTCAGATCTGCGACAAGACGAAACGCTGGAGCCAGCAAGGCCTGTAGAGCTTCAGGACTGTAACGCATCACATCCAGTCCACTGCATTTCGTGGGACCATTGGGACCAAAGGTACTCAGAACCAGATGTCCACCCGCCTTGATCGCGGAAGTGGCCCTTTCGATATAGGCTTTTCGCGCTTCGGGCATGGTCAGGAAATGAAAGACTGCGCGGTCGTGCCAAAGGTCATACGCAGATGCAGGCGGATTGACTTCTGTAATATCGCTGACGATCCAATGCACACGATCTGCGGCAGATCCGATTCGTTTTCTGGCCACCTCAAGTGCGGTCTTTGAGATATCCAGTACGGTGAGGTTCTGGAATCCCTGCTGCAGGAGGTCGTCGGCCAGAGTGGCTTCGCCGCCGCCCACATCGATGATTGCTGCAGAAGAACCACCCGCAAAGCGGTTAATCAACTCCAGAGAGGTTTCGAGGTGTGGCCGAAACCAGCTGACCTCGTCTGCAGCCCTAGTGCTGTAGACTGCCTCCCACTTTGCGCCGATGCTCATCCCGCCTCTTTTGCCGATAGGAAAGGAAGCTGTTCCCGTTCAACCGACCTTACGATCTTCGAGAATTTCGTCAAGCATTCCTGCCAATGAACCGGCACGGGAGCGTAACGTCACCTGTGAGACCGTGAGACTTCCGGCGAGAGCCTCGTAACGCTGACGAAGGGTTTCGAGCTCGTCACAGATATTGAGAGCGGCAAGAACGGCGACACGAAGCGAGTCGACCGTGTTGCCCATGGAAGAGACGGCCCGCATCTTGGCATCGACGACCTGGGCAAGTCGCTCAATATAAGCGGGGTCGGTTCCACGCAGACGATAGATCTGGTCGTAGATCTCGACGGCGATCGCCCTGCTCTCCGGCAGGTTTTCTGGCTGAGTGGGTGGGGCAACAGTCTGGGAGGAGTTGTATTCCATCCGGTTCTCCTAGACCAGCTCGTCCATCTGCTGCAACATCTTTTCGACGCGCTGGCGAACGTTGTCACGATCCTTGGTCAAAGTGTTGACGGCAGTCTGGGCTTCCTGAGCCACGAGGGTCTGGAACTCAATCTGCTCGCGAAGATTGGCGATCTCAGCCTCGGCCTTGGCGCGAGCCTCGCGCTCCTGCTTGATAATCTCGACGGCGCGAAGCACCTTCTGTTCGAGGGCCTGGAATTCGTCGACGCTGACCGTTGCTGTACTCATGACATCTACTCCCACTTCAAAAAATGTTCTGCTGAAAAGTATAGATGCCGAAGAAGTGGATATTCACAGGGGGAATCCAGATGGGTGCATCGGATTCTGCAATAGGCCTGGCAGGAGACTGTCGCAAAACAGTTTGGAAGTCCCGCAGGGGCTAAAGCCCCTTTTTTTTAGGTTTTTTCGGCACCCGTTCGACTGCGCTCGGGGCAGGCTCTGAAGCTGTGCTTAACGAACCGAATTATTCCACGACAAACGGTTGCGGAGAATATATCGGGGACTCATCTGATGTCACAAAGAAATGCGGGATTTCTCCACTCGCGCTGCGCGCTCGGTCGAAATGACACAGTTGGGAACGTGCGCGTAAATGAGAACCGGAGATCTTCCTCGACTGCACTCGGAATCGCTCAGGATGACACTCTCTAACTATCGAAGTTTAGGCGCGCAGGACTCCGCCAAGGGCAGTCAGGGCATCGATGATTCGCTGCGACCAGCCGGACAATTCCTCGTCGCGCAGCGTACGCTCATGCGACTGGAAGACCGTACGCAACAGCAGCGAATAGACACCGGGATGTTTCTTCGGGTCGCGCCAGATCTCGACCGGCGTGCGGCTCTGCATCTCGGGAACGGCAAGAGCGTCGACCGCAGCAGCAACGGTGTGCCACTGGACAGTATCGGGAAGGACAAAGGAAAAATCGCGCTCGACGGCCTGGAAGCGCGAGAGATCGTGCGAGGTGGCGCGGCGAAGAGGAAGCTCGTAGAGGCGGGCGAGATCAATCTGCGCGAGGTAGACCGGCTGGCGCAGCTTGCGGGATTCGCGCTCGGTCGTAGCCAGTTCACCGAAGCTGGCCAGCGGCTGATTGTCGAGCAGGGCCACAGCGCCACGGCCGGGTTCGAGCCACGAAGGAGTTCCGTTGGCTGTAAATGTGAGAGCAGCGGCCCCTCCGGGAGGCGCGAAGAGGGAAACCAGCGATTCGATGATGCCCTTGAGCTCGAAGATGGGCGCGTCGGAGGCGGGGTAGAGGTTGCTGGGAGAGGGCGACGCGGTGGTAATGCCGAGCGAGAGCTGCGGAGCCTCGTGGACCTCGGAGATCCAGCCAGCATCAGGCGCGGCGGTGCCGGTGAAGACTTCGCCCTGCTCGAAGAGGCGAACCTCTTGAACGTCGCGATTGAGATTATGTGCCAGCATGGCGAGCATGCCGGGAACAAGCGAGGGACGCAGCAACGATGCCTCTTCTGAGAGAGGATTTTCCATTGCAACGGTCTTCTTCTTAGTGTTCGTAACGCTGGACTCGTAGAAGAGCGCGGCGTCCTGCTGACCAGCAAAGGTGCTGGAGACCGCCTCGCTGAAACCAAGCTCGAGCAGCCTGCGTCGGATTGCGCGCTCGGCGGCGGCAGAAGAATAGTCCGTGACCGGCAGCGCCGTGGGCAGCGTATTGGCAAAACGGTTGTAGCCGTAGACACGGGCGATCTCTTCGACGAGATCGATCTCGCGTTCCAGATCGAGACGCCAGGAGGGCAGCTTCACCAAGTAGAGATCAAGCCCGTGCAGAACCAGTTCACAGCCAAGCGAGGTGAGGAAACGGGAGACGATCTCGCTGGTGATGCCCTCGGGATCAAGGGTGGTACCGAGATGACGTCTGACCTCAGCAACCGAAAGCTCGATGGATGGACGATCGGCGGTGCGTACGGCGACTTCAGAATCGATCAGGTCCACCAACTCGCCTTCGACCGAGCCGCCGCCTTGAAGGATGAGCTGCGATACGAGGGCATTCGCGAGAGGAGCGGCGTTAAAGTCGGCTCCGCGCTCGAAGCGATGGCTGGCATCGGTATGCAACAGGTGCCGGCGCGAGCTGCGGCGAACGGTTGCGGGATCGAACCACGCGGCCTCGACGAGGATGTTCTTCGTCTCGGGAGTAATCATCGAGTCCCAACCGCCCATGACTCCTGCCAGCGCGAGGGCCTTCTTCTCGTCGGCGACGACGAGATCGTCGGCCTCAAGGGTGCGCTCGGTTCCATCGAGCAAACGTAGCTTCTCTCCCTTGCGCGCGAGGCGGACAACGATGCCGCCTTCAATCTTGTCCAGGTCGAAGGCATGAGTGGGGTGTCCCATGCCAAGCAGGGTGAAGTTCGAGGCGTCGACCGCGTTCGAGATCTGCTTCTGGCCGAGGAGGGCGAAGTACTCGGCGATGAGCCCAGTGCTGGGTGCAATGTTGACGTTGCGCAGGACCTGCGCAGTAAAACGACCGCAGAGTCCGCGAGCGTCATCCGCGATACGGACCGGGAATGGCTTATCCACCAGCGTGCCGACGGGCAGCCTGGGATGCAGAGGTTCGAGAGGAAGACCATAGATGGTCGCAGCCTCGCGGGCGATGCCGTAGTGGTTCATGGCGTCGACGCGGTTGGTGGTGATATCCATCTCGAACAGATGGCCGTTGCCTTCTCCCAGAGGATGCACACCTTCGACGGCGATGCCGCGCAGGGTGAGGTCGTCGGCAAGTTGCCGATCAGTGACGGTAAGGGTGGGGAGATAATGGCGCAGCCAGCTTGTAAGAACTTTCATGATGAGCAGCTTCCAGTCTAAATGTTCTACAAGAGGAAACTGTAGGCATACAAGGAGTGGTCAGCTTGAAAGAGGTACCTCAGGGGCTAAAGCCCCTTTTCTCAGGAAACTTCTTTGGCACGGCTAAAGCCGTGCCCTTAACAAGGCCGGACGGCATATTGAGCGAAGTAGCAAAGAAGCATTAAAGAAACGCGATTCTGGTAGCCTTTGTGCTTAAAAGGCAGAACCGGAGGAACAGATGAGGCGAGGGATCTGTGTGTTTGCTGTGGCGTTGGCGATGGGTGCAATGCCGGTGTGGACTCAGGATCCCTCGCATGACTCATCGATGATGGACCGCGACCTGATGGAGGTCTCGGTGCCGCAGATCGAAGCTCTCTATGCAGCACATAAGTACACCGTTACCCAGGTGACCCAGTGGTATCTGGACCGGATCAACCGCTACGACGGTACTTATCGGGCCCTGCTGCATGTCGATCGCGAGGGAGCGCTGCGCCGCGCCGCGGAAGAGGATGCTGCGCCGAAGATTGCGAAACATGGTGTGTTGTGGGGAGTGCCCATTGTGATTAAGACAAACACCAGCGTCAAAGGCCTGGTGACGAGCGCAGGGTGGGAGGGCTACCTGAAGCCAGGCGAGGAACTCGTCGCCCCTCGCGATGCCGTCGTAGTGGAGCGTCTAAAAGAGGCGGGCGCGGTGATTCTGGGGCAGACCAACATGCCGGACTTCGCGGCGAGCGACACGAATATCAGTACAGCCGGAGGGCGCACGGGCGATGCGTACGATGTGCGGTACTCTCCGGGCGGATCGTCGGGTGGAACAGCGACTGCTTTGGCGGCGAACTTCGCGGTCGTAGGTACGGGGACAGATACAGCGAACTCAATCCGTCAGCCTGCGGCGAATAATAGCCTGGTCGGATTTCTGCCGTCTCGGGGGTTAACCAGCATCGCCGGGATTCATCCGCTGGACTGGCTGCGCGACAATACCGGTCCGCTAGCTCGCGATGTAACCAGCGCAGCTATTACGCTCGACGTGATGCAGGCCGAAGATCCGCTGGACAAGTGGACCGAAGGCGCGACGAAAAAGGCTGAGGCTCGGCCTTATACGCAATACCTGAAGAAAGGCGCGTTGAAGGGTAAGCGATTCGGTGTGCCCTGGTTTGTGCTGGAAGGCTCGCCAAGTATCTATGGAACCGGGCCTGATGCTCCTCCCAACAGCGGTGCAGTCTCTTCGGAAACGCGTGCAGCTTTCATGAAGGCAGTGGAACAACTAAAGGCCGCTGGAGCAACGGTCATCATCGACAAAGAGATCCTGCCGGAGAGCTTCTTTATGGTGATTCGCTCGGTGAATACGCGGCCTTATCGCAGAGAGGGCGTAGACAACTTTCTGCGTGACTTTGGACCGCCGCAGTACCACTCCGTTGCCGAATATGAGAAGGCTATTGGAGATGCATTCCCGGCTTACATGATCGGCGGTACGAGGACTGGCAATGAGGTGATGCCACAGAGATTGCTTGAGAGCGATCCTGAGGCTGAGGCAAATTATTACGGCCCTCAGCGCAAGGCGCTCGAGATCTACGAACAGACACGAAGGAAATGGAAGCTGGATGGCTTCGTGTATCCCGCTCTACAGATCCCGACATATGACGAAACCGTTCCCGGAGCTTCTACGGCTGGTCCTTACAGCGAGACGGGATGGGTCAATCGCATCGGAGTTCCGGCGGTTTCGCTTCCGGGAGGCTTCTATGCCGATGGGCTTCCCTTCGGGTTGGAGATCTCCGGCGTGCGCTGGAAGGATGGCGACCTGTTCGGGTACGCCTATGCTTACGAACAAGCGACCCATAACCGCAGGCTTCCGAAGCTGGTGGAGGGAGCAAAGAAGTAGTTGTAGCGTGAACCTTTGGTGAGAGATTCGCGTATCGGGGATGTCGTTCTTCAAGGAGGCATTCCCTATGGGTAGATTCTCTGTTGTAGTTGCTCTTGTCTTCGCTGCTGTTTTGTCGGCTCCATTGAACGCACAAAGTATCCCATCGCTGGATACCATCAAGACGGATGCTGAGCTTACTCGCGCCATCACCGCGCTCGATAAACAGCTCTTCGATGGTTTCAACACGTGCGATCTCGACAAGATGAAAGCTCTGGTTTCCGAGGACCTTGAGTTCTACCATGACAAGACCGGGCTGGCCGTGGGGCGACAGGTCTTTCTTGATGCTGTCCGGAACAACATCTGCGGCAAGGTGCAACGGGAGCTGGTAGCCGGATCGCTTGAGATCTATCCGATTAAAGACTATGGCGCCGTTGAGATCGGCGTACATCGCTTCACGCATCCGTGGAAACAAGACCACGGCGAAGTGGGAGAAGCAAAATTTATCCACCTCTGGCAGTACAGGGATGGTGCCTGGAAGGTCACGCGCGTAATCAGCTTCGACCATCATGGAGCGAAGTGAGTCGATAAGCAGGCCTATACGAGCCCTGTGGGTAGTCCATCGATACTCACGCTGTTCTTCTGCCGTCGATATTCTTCAAGTGCGGACTCGCCTTTGACCGTAGCCCAGCGATCGAGCTGGTCGCGCTCGCCTACGTAGTCGTAGAAGGGGACCTTCATGCCGCACGAGGTCTGGATGGAGTCGACCGTCAGGTGCACAATCTGACGAGCTCCGGGTGCCTCAATGTTGCCGTAGTGTGCTGCAAGCAGCGAGAGATATTCCGGGCTACGACGAGCGATGATCCGTCCCTTGCCGTAGAGCCGCATGACCAGTGGTGCACCCTCAAAAGCACAGAACATGAGTGTCAGGCGCCCGTCGGCAATCAGATGCGCCGCCGTCTCATTGCCGCTTCCGGTGCGATCGAGATAGATCACCGTATGGTCATCGAGTATGCGCAGTGAAGCCACATCGCGAGGAGAGACGTTTACCCGTCCCTGCTGCGCGGCCGAAGCGTTGAAGAAGATGTGCTGGCGCTCAATGAACTCACGATGGGCCGGTTCAATGGCAGAAAACATTTTGCCCATAGAGATAGTTTAGAGCCTCTCCTACGAGACTCTCCAAACTTTTGATGGTAAGGAGGATAGGACTCGCGTATGCTTCAGGTCGAAGCACCGAATCCAGCAACAGAAAGGACGTTATGCGTTGGTTACTGCACTGGATCCTAAATGCCGTTGCGCTCCTGATCGTCTCTCATTTTGTTCAGGGATTTGAAATCAGCGGATTCGTCTCGGCGTTGATCGCTGTCATCGTGATTGGACTATTGAACGCGACACTGGGCCTGTTGCTGAAGTTTGTCACTCTGCCGCTGGGCATTCTGAGCTTCGGATTGTTCTTCCTGGTAATCAATGCCGTCGTGCTCTGGTTCTCAAGCAAGTTCGTCCCCGGCTTTGCAGTGACGGGATTCAAGGCAGCGTTTCTCGGCGCGCTAGCCCTGGCGTTGATTCAGATCCTTTTTGGCTTCATCGGGCTCCGCGGAGGACGTTCCGAGTCTTAAAGAGATTTCGATGGAGTCGCTCTTGAACTATCCACGTCTGGTCTTTTTGATCTCGTTTTTCGTCCTCTGGCTGGCAGCCTGGATCGGTGGCTGGCTGCAACAGAGGCGGAGGCTCGATGAGGATCTGCGTACAGATTTCAACCTCATTCAGGGAGCGACGCTGACCCTGCTGGGCCTGATTATCGGCTTCAGTTTTTCGATGGCAATTGGCCGTTACGACCAGCGCAAAACCTACGAAGAGGCCGAGGCTAATGCCATTGGGACAGAGTATGTCCGCGCAGACCTACTACCGCAAGCAGACGCGAACCGGATTCGAGATCTTCTTCGAAGATACACAGACCTCCGCATCGCCTTCTATGAGACGCGAGACCACGAGGAGCTGAAGAAGATCGCTCTCGAGAGAGCCTCGGTCCAAGACCAGCTGTGGCAGGCAGTGGTTCGTCCGGTGACCGCCCAACCATCTCCTCTGACCACGCTTGCTGTTGCTGGAATGAACGACGTAATCAATTCGCAGGGCTACACACAGGCAGCGTGGTGGAACAGGATTCCGGAGTCTGCCTGGGGGCTGATGTTTTTGATTGCTATCTTCGCAAATGGGCTGCTCGGTTATGGAGCGAAGCGGCTCCAGCCAAAGTTGTTTATCGTGCTCCCATTGGTGGTTTCGATCTCGTTCTTCCTGATCGCCGATATCGACAGCCCTCGCCGCGGGGTGATTCGTGTGCACCCGCAGAATCTTGAGAGTTTGCGAGATAGCTTGCGGTAAAGAGCTTTATGCAAACTGCTCCAGGAATCGCATGTCTCCGGAATAGAAGTGACCGATGTCTGAGACTCCGTGGAGCATCATGGCGATGCGTTCGACGCCCATACCGAAGGCAAAGCCTGAGATCCTGGCTGGATTGTAGGCATCATCGGCTGGGTCAATTTTGCGACGCTCTGCCGTGACAGCGGCAAAGACCGCTGGGTCAACCATGCCGCAGCCCAGCAGCTCAATCCAACCGGAGTGCTTGCACTTTCTGCAGCCTGAACCTCCGCAGAAAATGCAGGAGATCTGTACGTCTGCCGAAGGTTCCGTAAAGGGGAAGAAGCTGGGGAAAAAGCGGGTCTTAACCGCGGAACCAAAGAGCGCCTTCATGGCGTGATCGAGCGTCCCTTTCAGGTCCGAGAAGGTGATATTGGTATCGACGCAAAGCCCTTCGATCTGGTGGAAGATCGGCGAGTGGGTGGCGTCGGCGGCATCATTGCGATGGACCTTGCCCGGGATCACAATGCGCACGGGCGGAGTCTGCGCGATCATAGTGCGGATCTGCACCGGCGAAGTGTGGGTCCGCATCAGCAGGCGATCACGCGAAGGCCGGACCTGCTGGCCAGCGATCTGAAGCGTGTCCTGGGTGTCGCGCGCCGGATGGTTAGGCGGGAAGTTGAGAGCCTCAAAGTTATAGAAATCGCTCTCGACCTGCGGGCCTAGATTGGTCGAGTATCCGAGCTGGTGAAAGACCCGCACCACCTCGTGCATAGTGCTGAGCAGCGGATGCGGGATTCCCGGACGACGCGCGCTGCCGGGGAGAGAGATATCAATCCCTTGCACCGTAGCGGAGGACTTGGTAGCGGCGAGCGCTTCCAGCGCCTGCTCGATTTGCTGTTTGAGCTGGTTGAATTGCATGCCGAGCGGTTTACGTGCCTCGGCAGGTGCGGACTTGAGCCATGCCTCGGAGATCAGCTTCAGGCGGCCCTGCTTGCGGCCAAGCCAGTGGAGACGAAATGCCTCCTGCTCCTCGGAAGTCTTCAGTGAGCCACTCTGCTGGCGAACTTCTTCCGAGAGGGTGGCAAAGGCTTGATCGAGGGCGGAGGGGTCGTAGCTGTTCAGCTGAGGAATGGTGTCTGTCATGTCTCAGTTATCAGGATAAATGCTTCTTCTCTCTCTCTATTCCTCGAACCTTACAGGGCTGATAACACGATAGCGATGACTATGGCGCCGAGCAGAAGGCTGCGGCTGTCGGTAATGGCATAGACCACCGGATCTTCATTCAGCTGACCTCGCGATGCCTTGAGCCACAAGCGGCTGATCCAGAGCAGAAGCACGGGAATCAGCAACCACAACCGTTTGGTGTGGCTGTAGAGCTGGGCAGCGTCGAGGTTTGAAATGTATAACGTCAACACCGCGACCGAGACATAACCGGATGCTGAACCAAAGCTGCGGAGCTGCTCTACGTCGGTAATGTGGTAGCCGCGTCCCTTGGCTGTGGCTCCTCCGCGCTCACGCAGGTTTCCAAGCTCAGCGAATCGCTTGACGAAAGCCAATGAGAGGAAGAAGAAGATGCTGAAACTGCCCAGCCAGGCCGAAGCCTCTACTCCAGTTGCAGCCGAGCCGGCCAGAATGCGGATGGTGTAGAGGCCGGAGAGCACGATAACGTCGACCAGCACGGCCCGCTTCAGGCGAAGTGAGTAGGCCAGCGTAGTGACAGCGTAGATTCCGAGCCAGGTCAAAAAGTGGTAGGGCCTCTTCAGCGCGAGATCTGGAGCCAACCGCGACAGCACATGAGGTAACGCAATCGCAATTGCAACCGAGATGACCAGGAACAGGATCACAACGGCGATTCCTGAGATGGCCGAAAGGTCTCCGGAGGCAAAGGGTCGACGGCGCTTGCGGGGATGCTGCCGGTCGGCTTCGATGTCCAATAGATCGTTGATGATGTAGGTGCCCGAGGCGCAAAAGCCGAAGGCAAAGAAGGCCAGAACGGCCGCAACCATGAGTGCCGGTCGCAGCGCATGAGCCAACAGCATGGGCAGGAAAAGCAGGATGTTCTTCGCCCACTGATGAATCCGAATGGCCTTCATCCATGCCTTGATGGGCGAGGCTTTTTCGAGGAAGGTGTGGGCCGGAGTAATGCGGGCCTTGCGCAGGGCAGAGCGAAGACCCCGCGTGGGGTTCGCGACCATCGGATACTGGCAGTTCTCGAGCAGGGTGAGGTCGGGGAGGGCATTGCCGATATAGCAGAAGTTCTCCCCGAAAGCCTGCCGGAAGGCGGCCAATTTATTCGAACCGGCGAGATTCAGGACACCATCCGAAGCCAAAACGCCATCAAAGAGACCTAGATGATCGGCGACCCTCTGGGCCAGCGCCGAGTCGGCGGCAGTTGCTAAGTAAATCTGGCGGCCGATCGCATGTTGCTGTTCAAGATATTGTAGTAATTCCCGGTTGTAGGGAAGGTGCGTGACATCTAAGGAGACAGCCGAGGTGATGTGCCGCTTGAGGGCGGCTTTGCCCTGAAACAGCCATCCGGGGATCCGGAGCAGCATCTCCGGTCGATATCTCGCCAGCGCCAGCGCCGAGTCCACTAACGTATCCGACTTGACCAGGGTGCCATCGAGATCGACACATAAAGCGGATTGAATTGTTGAACTAAGAACAGAATCGGAATAGGCCAAAGGTCTGATTCCCTTTCCTTAAGGAACGATTACCGGACGAAAATAGCAGTATCCGTAAGATTGTCTCTCTTTTTGACACAAACGAGGCGAAACAAACAGTTCTCCTTCTACGTCATTATTAATTATTCTGGAGGCTCCGCAGGAACCTTCAGACCCCTGTTTTGAACATTTCTTTACAGTCAGTTTCGGAAATCAAGAGAGCACGGTGAGCGCGCCAATGTCATCAGCCCCCATCAGCGAACAAGAGACCAAGGCAGCTTTGCCTGCCGCAAAGTCGCATCCTTCCCTGCCCGAGCCGGAGCCATCTCAGCGTTCGGGTGCACGGAAGTGGATCATTCTGCTCGTCATTGCCCTGGCAATCGGGGCTGCCGTCTGGAAAATCCGCCAAAACACCGAGAACCAGACCGCTCAAGGCCAGAAGATGGCGGCGATGATGGATCGTCCTACACCTGTACAGACCGTCCAGGTTCAGCAAAAAACCATGCCCATCTATTTGACTGCCCTGGGAACGGTGACTGCCTATTACACGGTCACGGTTAAATCTCGGGTCGATGGACAACTCATCAAGGTGAATGTGCGAGAGGGGCAACGGGTAAGGCAGGGAGAGCTGATCGCAGAGATCGATCCCGCTCCTTATCAGGCAGCTCTTGCCCAGGCCCAGGGCCAGTTGGCACGCGATCAGGCCCAGCATGCCAATGATCAAGCGCAAGCCGATCGATACAAAGCGTTGCTTAATGCCGGCGTTGTCTCACAGGAGAACACTCAAGCGATGGTCGCCGCCGCCGGACAATCCGGTGGCGCCATTCAAGCCGATTTCGCGGCGATCCAGGCCGCGAAGGTCAACGTGAATTACACCAAGATTTTGTCCCCTATCAATGGAGTCGTCGGTCTTCGTCAGGTCGATCCGGGCAACATCGTGCATGCTTCCGATACCAATGGACTGATCGTCGTTACCCAGCTTGAACCAATCGCCGTGATCTTCACTCTTCCTGAAGACCATTTGCCCGAAGTTCTCGATCTGATTCGGCAGGGGAGAAAACTAACTGTAGAAGCGTATGACCGCTCCGGCACAAATCATCTCGCCACGGGAACCGTTCTCACCGTCGATAACCAGATCGACACGACGACTGGAACGGTAAAGGTGAAGGCCGTCTTCGATAATAAGGATGGGGCACTATTCCCGAACCAGTTCGTCAATGTGCGTCTGGTACTTCAACAACGTCCGAACGCAATTGTGATTCCGGCCGCCGCGTTGTTGACCGGATCGCAGGGTAACTATGTTTACACGGTAAAGCCGGGCAATCCTCCCGCTGATTTGCAGGAAAGCGCTGCGGCAGGACATAAAGGTGGAAGAGGCCATGCAGGCGCGGGCAACAGCGCAGGTTCAGGGCAGAGCCAGAAGCAGCCGCCGTTCTATGTTGAAGCGACGACTGTAAAGGTCGACCTGACGGAAGGGGCGCAGGTCATCCTGAATAGTGGTGTGAAGGCTGGCGACACGGTCGTCGTCGACGGCCAGGAGAAGCTGCGGAATGGCAGTCGCGTCAGCCCCAAGCAATCTTCCAATCCCAACGGACCTCGTGCTGTGAATCCGAACCGCGCCGATACAGGTGTGGGGGCCGGTTCTTCTGATCATGGTTCCGGTCAACCGGCGAATCAGGGACGTACAGGAGGCAGCCAGCCATGAGCCCATCCCGGCCATTTATTCTCCGGCCGGTGGCCACCTCGCTCCTGATGGTGGCCATTTTGCTTGCCGGCTGGGTCGGCTATCTGCAGCTGCCCGTCTCCGCTCTTCCCCAGGTGGACTATCCCACCATCCAGGTCATGACGTTCTATCCGGGCGCAAGTCCGGAGGTCATGACCTCGTCGGTCACGGCCCCGCTGGAGCGCCAATTCGGCCAAATTCCGGGCCTTACCCAGATGACTTCCATCAGTTCGGGCGGGGGCAGCGTTATCACGCTCCAGTTCGACCTGAATGAGTCGATCGACATTGCACAGCAGGACGTGCAGGCTGCCATCAATGCCGCCTCCAGCTATCTACCGCAAGATCTTCCGATTCCTCCGGTCTATAGCAAGGTCAACCCGGCTGACGCTCCAATCCTGACCCTTGCGATCTCGAGCGACTCCCTGCCGATGATCAAGGTTGAGGATCTCGCCGATACCATGATGGCCCAGAAGATCTCTCAGCTCTCTGGTGTCGGCCTGGTTTCGATCAACGGAGGCCAGAAACCGGCAGTCCGGATCCAGGCGAATCCAACGGCGATGGCCAACTATGGGCTGAGCCTTGAAGACCTGCGATCTGCAATCGGCACCGCTAACGTCGATCAGGCCAAGGGCAACCTGAACGGAATACATCAGGCCTACACCATCGGCGCCAATGACCAGTTGCTCTCCAGCGCCGATTACGCCAAGGTGATCATCGCCTACCGGAACGGCTCTCCGGTTCGGCTCTCCGACGTAGCAAATTCAATCGATGCCCCCGAAAACCTCTACCAGGCCGCCTGGGTGGGAACTGCAGCCCAACCACCCAGCAAGGATGCCAACGGCAATGAGATTCCCGGACGGGATTCCCAGCTAAAACCTGCCATCATTCTCAATATCCAGCGTCAGCCGGGAGCCAACATTATTGGCGTCGTCGACGAGGTGCAGCGTCTTCTGCCTCAGCTAAAGGCAGCTCTCCCTGCAAGCGTCAACGTTGAGATTTTGACCGACCGGACGAATACCATTCGGGCCTCCGTCAAAGATGTACAGTTCGAGCTGATGCTGACCATCGCCCTGGTCGTGATGGTCATCTTCCTCTTCTTGCGTTCTCTGGCAGCCACCATCATTCCCTCTGTCGCCGTGCCGCTCTCCATCGTTGGCACCTTCGGGGTGATGTACCTGCTGGGCTATTCGCTTAACAACCTCAGCCTGATGGCGCTGACCATTTCGACCGGTTTCGTCGTCGACGATGCGATCGTGATGATTGAAAACATCTCGCGCTATCTGGAAGAGGGGGATGATCCGCTGACTGCTGCCCTCAAGGGTTCCGAGCAGATCGGCTTCACCATTCTGTCATTGACCATCTCGCTGATCGCCGTACTGATTCCCTTGTTGTTCATGGGCGACATCGTCGGCCGTCTCTTCCGCGAGTTTGCGGTGACTCTCTCGGTCACTATCCTGGTCTCAGGCGTCGTCTCGCTGACGCTGACGCCAATGATGTGCGCTAAGCTGCTGAAGCATAAGCCCGCGAGCGAACAAAACGCGTTTTATCACAAGAGTGAACAGTTCTTTAATTACGTCATCGCGAAGTATGGGGTCGGCGTACGATGGGTGCTCCGCCACCAGACGCTCACCTTGTTAGTGACTCTCGCAACCTTTGTCCTAACCATCTACCTCTACATCATCGTACCCAAAGGCTTCTTTCCGGTTCAGGATACGGGCGTTCTGCTCGGCATCACCGAGGCCCCTCAGACGATCAGCTTCGATGCAATGAAGTCGCGGCAGCAGGCCCTGGCTGCAGAGATCCTGAAAGACCCGGACGTTGTAAGCATCTCTTCCTTCATCGGAATCGATGGCACTAACACCACGCTGAACAGCGGGCGCATCCAGATTAATCTTCGTGACCGCGAAGAGCGCTCCACTTCGGCAGTCGACATCATTCGAAGGCTCGGACCGAAGCTGGCGAGAATTGAAGGCATCCAGTGCTACCTGCAACCCTTGCAGGACCTGACAGTGGAAGATCGCGTCAGCCGCACCCAGTATCAGTACTCGCTCGAGGACGCAAATGCTGAGGAACTGGCTTCCGCTACCAACCGGATGCTTGAAAAGCTCCGTCAGCTTCCAGAGCTGACAGACGTCGCCAGCGACCAGCAGATTGACGGGCTTGAGGCTCACCTGGTGATCGACCGCGACACTGCATCGCGGCTGGGAATCACGCCTCAGAACATCGACGACACCCTGGACGATGCCTTCGGGCAGCGGCAGGTCTCAACCATGTTCACCCAACAGAACCAATATCACGTGGTGCTTGAGGTCGCGCCAAAGTTCCAGCTCACTCCTTCGTCGCTGAACGACATCTACGTCAAGAGCTCAAACGGAACACAGGTTCCTCTTTCGACCTTCACCCACCTGGAAGAGCGAAAGGCCGCGCTGGCGATTAATCATCAGGGCCAGTTCCCCGTCGTAACCATCTCCTTCAACCTGGCACCGGGCAAGTCCATCGGCGATGCTGTAGAAGCCGTCAATCGCGCAAAGGACGAGCTGAATCTGCCTCCCAGCGTCAACGCAGAGTTCCAGGGAACCGCGCGGGCCTTTGTCGCCTCGCTTTCGAATGAGCCGATATTGATCCTTGCGGCTCTGATCGTGGTGTACATCGTCCTGGGTGTACTGTATGAAAGCTACATCCACCCGATCACGATTCTGTCGACACTACCTTCCGCTGGTGTAGGCGCCATCCTGGCACTGCTCATATGCGGTGTCAACCTGAGTGTCATCGCTCTGATCGGCATCATCCTGCTGATCGGAATCGTGAAGAAGAACGCCATCATGATGATCGACTTCGCCCTTGAGGCGGAGCGCGAGCACAACATGGAGCCCGAGGAGGCGATCTACCAGGCTTGCCTGCTGCGCTTCCGTCCCATCATGATGACGACTATGGCCGCGTTGCTTGGCGGGGTCCCGTTGGCAATGGGAACCGGAACCGGAAGCGAGCTCCGCCGGCCACTCGGTATCGCCATCGTGGGTGGCCTGATCGTATCGCAAGTGTTGACGTTGTTCACGACTCCGGTGGTCTATCTTTTCTTTGACCGGATCGGGAGGAAGTACTTCCACACCGCCGAAGCAGATGCGGAGTTCCGTGAGCATGAACACGCGGTGAGTGCGGACTGATGGAAAATCTCACTCCAGATCGCGATCTGAATCACGCACGCGAAGAGGTAGCCAAGATGCCGAAGGCGGCGGGCGTACATTTTTCTGCGCCATTTATCAAGCGACCAGTAGCCACCATGTTGCTCTCCATCGCGATGATTCTGGCCGGCGTTGTGGCGTACAAGATGCTTCCGGTCGCTAGCTTACCCCAGATTGAGTATCCGGTCATCTCTATTGGTGCGGGACTTCCTGGCGCTGATCCTGAAACGGTTGCTTCGGCTATCGTCACGCCACTCGAGCGGCAGTTCGCCAGAATCGCGGGCATCAATGAGATGACCTCCAGTTCCGGGCTGGGAAACGGATCGATTGTCCTACAGTTTGATCTGAGTCGCGACGTGAATGGTGCCGCACGCGATGTACAGGCCGCTATCAATGCTGCACGCAGTCAGCTACCGGCAAACCTTCCCCAAAATCCCTCCTACCGCAAGATCAATCCCGCGGATTCGCCCATCCTGATCCTGGCACTGACCTCGGATACGCTCTCAGTGCCTCAGATCTACGACGCCTGCGACAGCATTCTGGCGCAGAAAATTGCTCAGGTGGAAGGCGTCGGCCAGACCTTCTGCGGCGGCAGTGCCAAGCCTGCTGTGCGGATTGAAGCCAATCCGACCCAGCTCTTCAACTACGGCCTGGGGCTTGAGGCTCTGCGGGCGGCTATCGGCACCATCAACGTAAATCGGCCCAAGGGATATCTACAGAATGACACCACGCGCTGGACTATCAGCGCCACCGATCAGCTCTTTGACGCCGCTGCCTATGCTCCCCTGATCATTGCTACCGACCGAGGCCCTGTCAGCTCCGCCGCTGCTTCCAGCGGTCTCCCCAGTTCCCTCCAGAGCGCGATCGCTTCAAATCAAAGTTCGACCCCAAGTTCCAGCTCAAACACTGCAACCTCCAGTGCGAGTCCCGCGGCGGCGTCCCACGGCATCGTCCGCATCCAAGATGTCGCCCAGGTCGTCGACAGCGTAGAAAACATTTACACGGGCGGCTTCTTCAATGGCAAACCAGCCATTCTAGTCATCGTTTTCAAGACTTCGACCGCAAACGTCATCGAAACGACCGACAGTGTCCTGAAGCTGCTGCCTTCACTTCAGGCCTCCATCCCACCCGCCATTCAGCTTCATGTGGCACTCGATAGAACGACGACGATTCGCGCCTCCATCAAGGACGTCACGCGAACTCTGATCATCTCCGTTCTGCTCGTGATCCTGGTTGTCTTCGTCTTTTTGCGGGAGATCCGCTCCACTCTGATTCCCAGCGTCTCGGTTCCGATGAGCCTTCTGGGAACCTGCGGTGTCATGTATCTTCTGGGCTACACGCTGGACAATCTGAGCCTGATGGCGTTAACGATCTCGACCGGTTTCGTGGTCGACGATGCGATCGTAGTCATCGAAAACATCTCGCGCCATCTGGAAGGTGGCAAGAGCCCCTTCAAGGCGGCGATGGACGGTTCCAAAGAGATCGGCTTCACGGTCCTTTCGATGAGCACCTCGCTAATCGCTGTCTTCATCCCCATCCTGTTGATGGGAGGGATTGTCGGACGGCTCTTCCGCGAGTTTGCCGTCACCCTATCGATCGCGATCATGATGTCCCTAGTCGTCTCGTTGAGCACGACTCCCATGCTGAGCGCGAAGTTTCTGGAGTCGCACGACAAGCGCAAGCATGGACGCATCTACCGTATGGGTGAGCGGGGACTGGCCTGGCTGACCGAGGAGTACGAGCACGGTCTGAAGTGGGTTCTGCAACACCAGGGTCTGGTGCTCGCTATCTGGATCGCTACGTTCGTCCTGAATGTTTATCTCTACTTCCTGGTTCCCAAGGGCTTCTTCCCCCAACAAGATACTGGTCGTATCGGAGGACAGATTCGCGGACAACAGGACATATCGTTCGATGCGATGAAGCCGAAGGTAGCGGAACTGGCAGCGATCGTTCAGCAAGATCCTGGCGTTGAGAATGTGATGTCCTTTGTGGGCGGGGGCGGTCCAGGTGGTGGTGGCAGCAACATGGGCAACATGTTCGTCTCGCTGAAACCAGACGAAGAACGCCTCGAGCGGGGCGATACCGCCGACGCGATCATCGCCCGTCTACGGTCAAAGGTTTCGGGAATGCCAGGGGCTATGCTCTATCTGCAGTCCTACCAGGAGCTTCGAATCGGCGGCCGCAGTTCGGCAACCCAATATCAGTACACCTTGACCTCAGATAACCTGAAGGACCTTGAAGAGTGGTCTCCAAAGTTAATGGCAGCCATGGAGAAGCTGCCCGAACTTAAAGATGTGGCAACCGATCAGCAGGACCAGGGGCTGCGGGCCCAGTTGGTGATCGATCGCGATACTGCATCGCGACTGGGCGTCTCACCGTTAACCATCGATGCAACGCTATCGGACGCATTTGGGCAGAGACAGGTCTCGACCACCTATCGACCGTTGAACCAGTATCACGTCGTGATGGAGGTCGCGCCGCAGTATCAGCGCAACCCCGATTCGCTAAAGGGTATCTACGTCAAAAGCACCACCGGTGCGATGGTTCCTCTCTCGGCTGTTACCCACTACGAGGCGCAGCGTATTCCACTGACGGTGAATCACCAATCGCAGTCGCCGGCTACTACACTCAGTTTTAATCTCACGCCGGGCGTTTCGCTGAGCCAAGCGACCGTGGCCATCGAACAGGCCAGGGTAAACATCGGAATGCCCTCGTCGGTGCACGGCGGCTTCGCTGGAACT
The DNA here is from genome assembly GCF_014274685.1 of Edaphobacter sp. 4G125. NCBI lineage: Bacteria > Pseudomonadati > Acidobacteriota > Terriglobia > Terriglobales > Acidobacteriaceae > Edaphobacter > Edaphobacter albus. The sequence goes on along the minus strand of NZ_CP060393.1, from coordinate 1,285,509 downwards.
GCGCAGGCCTTCCAGGCATCGCTCTCGAGCGAGCCGTGGCTGATCCTGATGGCGTTGATCGCGGTCTACATTGTGCTGGGCATGTTGTATGAGAGCTTCATCCATCCGCTGACGATTCTCTCGACGCTTCCCTCGGCAGGCGTGGGAGCGATCCTGGCGTTACTGCTCTTCAATGTCGAGTTGAGCGTGATTGCAATGATCGGCATTATCCTGTTGATCGGCATTGTGAAGAAGAATGCCATCATGATGATCGACTTCGCTCTGGTTGCCGAGCGACTTGAGGGTAAGACGCCGGTAGAGGCAATCTATCAGGCCTGCCTGCTGCGCTTCCGCCCCATCATGATGACCACCATGGCTGCGCTTCTGGGCGGACTGCCGCTGGCGCTCGGGACTGGTACAGGGAGCGAGCTGCGGCGCCCGCTGGGAATCACTATTGTCGGCGGTCTGATCGTCTCGCAGTGCCTCACCCTGTTTACGACTCCGATTGTCTATCTGTTCTTTGATCGGCTGCGGCTGCGAATCCAGAGAATGGCGGCCAGTGCGCACAAGAGTCCTGCTCGAGAGCCGCAGGCAGTCGCCGGAGACTGAGGGGTTGGGTCAAGGGGTGGGCTCTCCTATACCCCCCTCCCCAAAAAGCTCACAAAGTATTCGAAATAAATAAGATAAGGGTGGACCAGCCGACTGACGGCAGGTGGGACGCAAAGAAAGAGCCCGGTCCAATGAATCGGGCTCTTTCTTTTGCTATTTCTATTTTACCGGAGGGAACAGGGCGGATCTGCAATCGATATCCGTTTTATTTTGTGTCCGTTAGGCAGAAAAGCCCCTTGACAATAATTTGGACATCTCACTTCGGGGGTCGCGAAACGCGACACCCTTCGCTCAGGATGGCACTTTTGATGGACCATCGGGAGTCTGGAGTCGAAAGATCGAGCTAGTTGATGCAGCCTAAACCAGAGCGGCCTCATCCGCCACTGATTGCGACACGTCGGTTGGTGTGCCTGCCGGAAAGTAAGCGTTGGCGACGTACTGGCTGAACATACGCTGGGTATTGAAGAAGGTTCCGTTGATGCCAATACAGTGCTGCTGGAGTCGCGCCCAGGCATTGGGATTTGCCCACAGAGGAGCAACAGCTTTTTCAAGCTTGTTGTAGAGATTGTTCGCTTCAATCTCCTCGGTCTCGGCGTCGTCGATCGCCCACCCTGTAGTATTTTCGGCACAACCCTCGATCCACCAGCCATCGAGGACCGAGAGCGAGGGAACGCCATTGAGAGCTGCCTTCATTCCCGATGTTCCGGAGGCCTCGTAGGGGCGGCGCGGAGTATTGACCCAAACGTCGACTCCCTGAGTGAGCATCGCACCGAGTTCCCAGTCGTAGTTTTCGATGTAGAAGATCTTGAGCGAGCCGGAGTTCAGCTTCGCAGCTGCGGCATAGACATCGCGAATGAGCGCTTTAGCGGCGTTATCGGCCGGATGGGCCTTACCTGCGTAGAGAATCTGCAGGCCACCGATCTTCTCCGCGAGAACGCAGAGCCGTTCGGGATCGTGCAACAGCAGACCAGCACGCTTGTAGGTCGCTACACGACGAGCAAAACCGAGGGTAAGGACTGACGGGTTGAAGTAGTGTCCGGTGCGGCGGGCAAGCCAGGCGAAGAGGCGATGCTTGCTCTTGATATGACAGGCCGAGATGCGTGCCGGGTCGATTCCATAGACCGAGCGGAAGTAGTTATTGTCGGTACGCCACTCGGGAATCTCATCGTCCAGAAGCTCCTGGAAAGATGGGGCCATCCAGGTTGCAGCATGAACACCGTTGGTGATGGAGTGCACCTTGTACTCGGGAAACATGTACTGGGAGACTTTGCCATGCTGCATGGCCACTCCGTTGACGTAACGGGAGAGGCAGAGGGCGAGATAAGTCATGTTCAGCAAGCCGTTATGGAGACCACCTGCCGTCTCGATTGCAGCTCCCCGTTCGGGGCCGAGCACCTGGTTCATCTGGTCGAGCCCAAACTGATCGTGTCCGGCTGGAACGGGAGTGTGGGTCGTGAAGACACAGCGCTGACGGACCGCTGCACGATCGGCATCGGTGACCTCGGCCAGGGTTCTTCCGTTGAGCCGTTCTTCGAGAAGCGCAATGGTGAGCAGAGCGGCGTGACCTTCGTTCATGTGATAGACCTCGGGCCTTGCTCCGAGTGCCTGGAGAAGAGCGATTCCGCCGAGGCCAAGAATGGCCTCCTGGCAGAGGCGATAGTAGGTATCGCCACCATAGAGATGGTCGGTAAGCTTGCGATCCCAGGAGTCGTTGTCTTCGATGTCGCTATCCAGAAGAAAGACGGGGACGATATGACCGGTGGTTCCGATGACGTCGTAACGCCAGGCACGAAGCTGGAGAGGACGCCCCTGAATATTAATCGAGACAGTCGGTCCGGCAATGGGAAGAGAGGCTGGATCCCAGGGGACATCGACCTCGGTCTGCTGCCCCACATCGGAGAGCTGCTGACGGAAGTAACCGCGACGATAAACCAGCGAGATAGCCATCACCGGGGCTGAGGCGTCGGCGGCAGAGCGAAGGGTGTCGCCGGCGAGCATTCCTAAACCACCGGAGTAGGTAGGAAGCTGGGGGGAGAGAGCGATCTCCATGGAGAAGTACGCGATGGTTCGGCTAGAGAGATCGAAGTCGGTGGACGGAACAGCTTTGGAAATACTCATGCGGCGGTCATCCTCGTTAAAACCGGAGGCCTTATACCGGTTCACCTGGCACGCAGATTACCCAAAAGGGTTGAACGTAAGCGTTTCAGGTATGTTTGGCGTGAGTTTATCAAACCATGCCCCTGAGACTGTGCAAGAGTAGGCACCAATTCTGGTTCATTTCCGTGAAAACGGTAGGGTTTTCTTAGGGATAGGGAATTTTATGGGAAGCTTTCTGTTTTCGGTGAGACTCCGCCTGAGGGAGCCACTCCCTTTGATGAGGAAGCTTGTAGGGGTACCCGTTGCTAAGCAGCTCAGTAATGATGGAAAGGGCAGGATTTCTGGTGAAACCGCAGATCCTTCGACTCCTCCTCGACCAGCTCGGAGTCGCTCAGGGTGGCACAGATTTTCTGACTACCGTGGTTATCCCTTGCAGAGCAAGCTCTAAGAGCGAAGAGCCTCTTGGGTGGCCTGGACGAGACGCTGCCATATTGGATCAATCCATTCGAAATGTTCCGGCTTCATCAGGACGGAGCGAAGGCAGGTGACTGTGCCGGTCGAGTGGCCTGGAAAACTGCCGGGCGGAAAGAATCGGATTGGAAGGTTCGCCAGCGCGAGGTGAAGATCTAGTTGTGCTGCCTGATCGAAGATGCGTTGCGCGAGCGCAGAGGAAGATTCTGGTGTTGGTGTGGTGTGGGGATCGCGAGCGGCGAAGAAGACAATATCGAGCTGCGGAGGAGAGAGCGGCGTCATAAAACGGGTATCTGCGGCAACGTGGTGGTTTAGTTCGAGTGCGGCGTTGCGCCCGGATTCGAGACCGCGAGCAAAAGTTCCTCCTGGCATATAGGGAAGAAGTCGTTGCGTGGCCCATAGAGCAACGGCGGAGGCTCCGGCGCGGGAGCACTCGAGGGAGATCTCGCCGAGGTGCAGTTCTTTCGAAGAGAAGTAAGTATAAGGTGAGTCGTGTTTATAGAAGTGGCCCACGGTAGGATCGCGGAACAACACGGCTCCGCAGCCGTAGGGTTGAAGGCCATGCTTGTGAGGATCGATGACGACGGAATCTACCTGCGGGATGGCGTCGTAGGCGGCTCGTACCTGTGGAGCGAGGTTTGACGCCAGAGTAAAGTAGCCACCGTAAGCGGCGTCGACGTGAATCCGGAACCCGTATTTTTCGCGCAGTGCGAGAATTCGATCGAGCGGATCGACAGACCCTATTGCCGTGGTTCCAAGCGTGACAACTACAGTACCAATCTTGTCGGTGGCAAGCTCAGCTTCCAGCGCAACGAGATCCATGCGTCCTGTGTCATCGGAAGGAATACTTACAAAATGGAGCCCGAGCACAGCGGAGATACGCGAGTGCGTGTAATGGGCCTGATCGGAGGCTACGATCTTTTTCCCTGGTACCAGCTGACCGGCGATCCACAGAGCTTCGAGATTGGCGAAGGTGCCCCCGCTGGTGAGATGGCCAAGGTGCTGTGGCCAGGAGAACATCTTCGCGAGAGCAGCGACGGCTTCGATCTCCATCGCGGAGCTGGCGCGGCCGCCATCGAGCGCATGGTTGTTCGGATTGATCGACATGGCCAATGCGTAAGCTGCACGCGCAATCGGGTGCGGCGGTTTGAGCATCTGGCCAGCATAAAGAGGATGCTCGTAAGGATAGTTATCGTGCAGGCGAGTAGCGGCCTCGTTGAGAATCTCCGCGGCCTGAGAGTCAAGCGACTGAGAAGGAGCCAAAGGAAGTGTGGCGAAGCCTTTGTCGAGAAGACTCTGTGCACGGGAGAGGAGAGAGAAGAGATTGGAGTCAGTCATGCGAGCCTTGGCTTTTTGATAACCGCAGATCCTTCGACTCCGCTGCTATGCAGCTTCGCTCAGGATGACACTTCCTTATATCCAATTGTTGGACGGTTTAAAACTGGTTGCGGATAACCTCGGTCGTCACGAAACCCAGCTTGACGATGTAGCCCACAACGACTGCGAGAACAAAGGCAATGATCGTTCGTGGTGTGTTGCAGAGGCGCTTGCGAAAGGATTGAGCGATGACGATGGCCAGGAAGGCTCCCAGGGCGAGCAATAGGCCATCCGCAACGAAGAATCTCGTTCCCTCTGGAGTCACGGTCGTTGCCCAGTGCAAATTGAACGGATGCAGAAAACTTCCCAAGGCAAAGAGAACAAAGAACAGCAAGGCTTGTGTGAGGATCTGGAGGACTCTCTTCATACGGGTGCGCCCTTTCTAACGACGATCAGATTTATCTTAACGCCCCGGCAGAGCGTGAATGGTATGCAACCATGTCTCGACCAGAGAAGGCCAGTGCGTAATGGGAAGCTCCGAGGGGCGAAGACCATAGCCGTGACCACCTTCTGAGTAGACATGAAGCTCAGCAGGAACCTTCAACTGCTTGAGAGCCTCGGCATAGACCAGAACATTTTCTACATGAACGGGATCGTTTTCAGCTTGCAGAAGAAAGGTCGGCGGCGTGTTGGCGCTGGGATCGATGCCCTCTGCCAGCTGCGTGAGCGCAGGAGGCTCCGCGAGATAAGCCGGATAGATGGCAACAACAAAATCAGGTCGCGCGCTGATCGCTGCTTCGCTGGCTGGCTCGTCCGCGCGCTTGAAATCGGGGTGATTGCCGAGGATGACGACGAGATGGCCTCCCGCGGAGAAGCCGAGGACTCCGACACGATGGGGATCGAGATGCCACTCGGCGGCGTGAGAACGAGTCAGGCGTACAGCCTGCTGCGCGTCTTCGAGATCGGCAGTGCTCTCGGGGAAGCGCTTCTCCATCGGAACGCGATATTTCACAAGAGCGCAGTTGACGCCGATAGAGTTGAGCCAGGTGCAGACCTCGGTACCTTCGAGATCGTAGGCGAGGATACGGTAGCCTCCACCGGGAAAGACGACGACGGTGGCTCCCGTGTTGTGGTTCGAGGGAGCAGGATAAAAGGCTAGCGTTGGCTTGCCGATGTTGGTCAGGTGCTGGAGCACCTTACCTGCAACAAAGGGATCGGTGGGCTTGGTGATGTCTGCCTCCGGGCCTCCGCTATACGGTTCTGGATTGCCGTTAGGCCAAAGCGGAAGTGTAGTCTGCTGCGCGTGAAGTGCAGGTCCAACCAGCACAAGGAGAGCAAGGGTGAAAAGAAGGTGGATTCGCACAGCCAACATAGTAAAAGCAGATTCCTCCACTTCGCTATGGAATGACAAAAGATGCAAACAACTTTACTGAACAGTGGCTTCGAAGACTTTGTATCGATGTTCGAGCTGCCACTGTTCAGCGGCTTTTTCGTTCGCCTGCAAAAAAACCGCGCATTTTGGAGTGGGACTTTCGGAACCTAGTGGTTGCACAGCACAAGCAGTGTTTACAGCAGTGAACTGATCCCGCTGTGCCCAGAGGCTGGCTCCTGGCAGAAAGCTATGCTCCAGAGAAGTGCGAGCCATGCGCTTGAGATCGAGATACCCGAGGTGGAAGTCGAGCGCGGCGCGGGTGTATTCGTGAGTGATGTCGATGCGTGAGACACCCTCATCATCGGTAGAGAGAGCAACGGGAACTCCGGCTGCTCGATAGATCGGCAGTGGATGCCATTGTTTTTGAATGCCCAGGATGACGTCGTTCGAGGTGAGATTGATCTCGGTCATGATGTGATGCGAGGCCATTTCCTTTAATAGCTCGTGTGGATGATCTTCATACATGATGTCGACGCCATGGCCGATGCGCTCGGCATGGCCATGCTCGATGGCCTCGCGGATATGAAAACGGAGCCCATCGGGAGAAACCAGGCCAGGAGCGATTTCGCCAGCATGAAGAGTGATGTGGACCTTGGGATAGACACTGTGCAGGTAGTCGAGCATCAACATCTGGCGATGGTACTCGGACATGGAGAGGTAACCATCCTCGGGCATGACAAAGTTGATGCCGATCGCGATGGGATGGCCGGAGTCGAGCTCGGCCTGGAGAGTCTCAAAGCCAAGCAGAGTCTGAGCGAAGACCTGCTGCGGAGGGAAGCCACGAAGGATCTGGTAGAGGAAACGGAGCTTCACCTTGCAGGCCGGAGCTGCTGCGGGCGTTCCACAGTGTTCGATGCGGTTACGCGCATCGAGTGCGTCGGCAAACTCCTTGCGATTGGCGACGGCAATCTCTCGCAGCCCCTTGGCAAGAAGTTCGTCGCGGAGTTTTGCGAGATCCGCAGCGTCAGCGCCAGTTGCATTGCCCGTGGAGCTGCTGGCAGCCTCAGCGGGAGTTGAAGGCCACGGGATGGAATAACCTAGCTTGGCAACCGCGGAGAAGTCAGGTGTGTGCATGACCTCGAGATATTGCTCGTTCTGGGCTGCGGCGCGGCTGGCGACCTCGTCGAGCCACTCCCCCAGATGGGCTCGACCTAAGGCTTGAAAGCGAGCAAAGGTTGCAAAAAACTGGTCGTGGGCGCTGACTCCTGCACTGGGAACGAAGCTGCGCATCGAGAAGTTATCGATCAGAGCATCGTAAAGCACCTGGTCCTTCAAGGCATCTTCAGCGCGACGGTTCCCTTCTCCACAGACGGGTTGAGGAGGCATGCTGCGAGTCGTAGCGGATGGCTTAAAGAAGCTGCGAGTGTTCGGGCTATAACAGAGTCCATCGGCAGCAGCCTGGCGGATGAAGCTCTCGGCATAGACCGCTCCGCTCAGGTGCATGTGGAGATCGCCGCCTTTTGGCATTTCGGCAAGAAAGGCCGTGATCTGAAGTGGGCTTTCCACAGCCGCATTAAAAGCGCGGACGGCTCGCTGCTCGGACGCAGAGACTGTGGCCTGAGGGCTGGAGGCGACAGGTTTCTGGGCCTGGGCTCCTCCCATGAGGGCGAGGCACAAAGAAAATGCGATGCTCGGATAGAAGGCAGAACGAAGCATATGGTGTCCTTATGGAAGCGGTATGAGCAGGATACTCGACCAGAAATTGCCTGAGAATTTCGGAGAGTTGGAAGAATGGCTCCGGATTGTTATACTTGATTTGCGTTTGCGTTGCCGGCTCTCACCTGCGACAAGCTCCCTTAAAAAGGTCGATGCATCAGACGTACGCTCCGGGGCTCCTGGCGTTCCCCGAAACTGAGCGTTTGCACCTAGCCATGGCCAGATAGCTCAGTGGTAGAGCGCGGCCCTGAAAAGGCCGGCGTCGGCGGTTCGATCCCGTCTCTGGCCACCATTTAGAATCAACAACTTACAGACAAGCCACCTTTCAGGTGGCTTTTTCGTTTTTACGGTAAGACATTTGTTTTGAATAACATAGACTTCTTAGCCCTCAAAAGGCTGGCGTCCCTAATTGATCTTTGTTATGTCGTTTATTATCAATAGTTTACCCCAAAAGGAAATCCATATATTTCAAAGGGACACATATAGGACACATTTAAGTGTCTTCCCACCCGTTTTGTTACCGTATTTCCCGGGTTTTTAGCGGAAAGTATGGATTTGGATGAGACACACTCAATTTTTTTGAATGGGTCTCTCTTGTACGGAGTGGTATGTAGAGGTCTTGTTGAGAGAATCATCTCGCCAACTGATTAGGTTGCTTAACCGACTCAACAACAACCGCTTCTCGTTCCAGGAGAGCTGGCGGCTTTGGGGCCGCAGACCGATGTGATAGCAATCTCCAGTTCGTTTGGAATCAGAAAGTCGCGCACCCTGCTCGATGGAGAGGTCGTGACTGGGATCAGCGATGGAAACCCGTCGCACTGGAACTCGCGCACCAGAGCCTCAGCTTTGAGGCGTGCTCACTGCATGTCTTCTTAAGATCGCTATTGAGTTCCGCAGCCGTTAGAAGCTGCGGAGCCGTCATCGAAGTGTTGCTCGGATCGTCGCCATTCGGTTTACGATAAAAAGAAAATCGTATTTGATGTAAACTGGAGCCGTCCAGCGCTGCAAAGGCACGTCGCGCAGAGAGAGGGGCCAGAAGCAGGCCTCCCAGATGAAACCAGGCCTCTACATCACGTATTCCGACCTCTTCGACGAGAGGCCAACGACGAATGGGCTCGTGTCGCTGCTCAAGGGAATACCGCTGCGCCATGCTACGCATGTGTTGTCTTACATGAATCTTCTCGTTCGCGCAGCAATGCAGGAAAAGAGCCGCGAAAATTTTGGCAAGATTCAGGCTCAACTGTTCGCGGGCCACCTGGACGACGAATCCTTCGCTCGGGTCAAGCAACGGCTGCCCTTCGCTAGATGCGAGGACAGGCCGATCTTTTTGCCCCACAGCATCCTGAATGTTCTCCGCATCGTATTGACCGTCGGAGACCCAGCGCTGCAGCCGAGAGATGACGAGGATGAAAGGATTCGCTTTCTCATCGGCCGTGCGTGCCTCATGGTGAACGATCTCCTCGTCAGCAAGGAGGAAGCTGCGGCTCTGACGGTAGGAACCCAGGACGACCGGCGGGTTGAGTTGATTGTTCAGACGCTTGCGGGGTTCGAGCTTGCCAATGCGCCCCAGGCCGACCACCTGATGCCGCGGCTGGAGGTGATGTACCGAATGCTGCTACGGGACGCGACCGTAAAGTCCCGCATCGCTCGTCAGTATCCTGGCTTTGACTTTGAGACTGAATTCGAAAAGGGCGTGGGTATCTCGCTAGAACGCTGGCTTCTTGTAGTGTTCTCGATCTACGCATATTTCACAGGCATCGGCTCATCGGTCCAACCTGATGTCAAATATATGCAGATCGACCCCTCTATCTTCCGTGGGGAGTCAGGTATTACGCAAGACGAGCTCGAGGTCGTCTTGCAGACCATATCGAGCTCACCGGATGAACTCCGTAAGAGGATTCTTGCCGAGGGACAGACTGACCCCCGGTACGACTTGGTGTCGCTGCGGTCGACTCCACTAATTCGTCTGGAGTCATCCAAACTCGCTCCGGCCGATACCACTTTCATCCTCGAGAAGTGCCACACGGGAGTGCAGTGGACGCTCCATGATTGCTTGCCATCTCGGATGAGGCAGACGCTGTTCAATGTATGGGGCGTCCTCTTCGAGGAGTATGTCCACTGGTTGTTCAGGGACATGAAGACCAACCTCCCGGTCAGCTATCTCCCTTCGCCCAAGTTTGCCGGCACCGTGGAGGAAGCTTTTGACGGTGCTCTGATTCAAGGAGGGGTCCTCGTGGCCTGCGAGTACAAGGGCGGATTCCTGTCGAGAAAGGCGCGCTACTCCGGCGATTCCAAGGTCTTTCTGGAGGAGCTGAACCGGAAGTTCGCGGATGGCTGCGAGCAGCTCGCTGACGGCATCGCATCTGCGTTTGCGGCCGACGAACGGAAGATTAACTCCATAGATGGAATAGACTCCGACGTAGTTCGGGCCGTCGTACCCGTCCTTGTGCTCCAGGATCACATATTTCGAGTGCCCGGCCTCAACTGGTATCTCAACCTACGATTTCAGCAGCGTCTCCGTAGTCATGAGCTGCGATCGGGAGTCGTCGTTCGCTCTCTGACGGTTCTCAGCATTCACGATCTGGAAAGCATGATCCATTCCGTCGAGGCGGTGGATTTTGACTTTGTTTACGCGCTGCATCATCGCACCGTGCGGGATGTCGAAGTCCTTTCCCAGATGCATGACTATTTATCCGAGTTCAAGGACTTTGGGCGGAAGGCGTCGCCGCGGCTGGAGCAGATCCTCCAGAATCTCTTTGAGACGATCACTTCCTATCTGTTTCCAGGCGAGAAGTGGAAAGCTCCGGCGGACCCTCCGCAGGACCAAGCCTCCGCAGCGTGACCGTCTTGTGGTGAGCGAATCGTTGGCCCCGCATACCCTGGGGGTCACAATGATGTCCTCGACGATCTCGGCCTCGTTGTCTTACTGCTCCGTAGAACACGTCATGTCACCATTCAGATAAGCAGCAGTTTGGCTGCCTGACCTTATGATCTGTATTGGTATTGAGAGAGGAGTCAGGCACCATTGATGAGCGCGAAGGAAGTCGAAAAGAAACGACGCGAACTTGCAGAGGGGACAGAAGCCGCAGCTTACCTGAACCAGGAGCTTGGCGCAGACTACGAGGTGATTTCAAGTGACTGGGAGCCTGCTGACGTCCTCTTTGTCAGCAGAAGCCAGGAATTCCCTGAACGTATGGTTCAGGTAGTGACCATCCCGCACGACTACCAAATAAGAGCTGACAATCAGAACCTTGCGCGCTTCGTGCGTGATTTGACGACAGCGCTCAAGATACGACATGCGTCCAACCTCTCCGTTGGCTTCACACCGCTCGGATACGCTATGGAGCGTGGCATCCCTCGGGCACAGATTGAAAGTCTTGCCGACTATCTGGCGGCGCGCCAGCCTGAACCGCCGCAGGACACGCGCGCGCTCGACTTCATGGAACTATTTGCTATTGACCCTGAGTTGAGCGGCTACTTGTCCAATGTCGTCCTGTTCCGGGATGAAGCCAATCCAGAAGTACTCGTGCTCACCCCAGGTGTCGCGACCGAGCTTCCCGACGATGGCAGCTGGATCGAGGCTGGACTTGCATTGAAACTGAGACGATATGGCGGCCCGGAGGCGGTCAAAGACCTCACTTTGGTGATCGGTGTGGAGGCGCTGGTCGATGCACAACAAGTTGAGGCTTTTCGTGAAGCTCACAAGGAAGATGGTCTGCCGTTCAAGGAAATTCTCATTAACAGCGCCGAAGGTACCATGCGGTTGAAGTAGCCTCCACACTATCCTGTTCGGCGATCCGGAAGTTTGTCCTATCAGTTGTTGTGGTGTTGAGGATTTTGCCTAATGGCACAGACGAGTGTTTCGGAACTCTTTTCAAAATGCCACGCGAGAATCGGTCGTGCTGTCCATCACTCAAACGAAACGGCCGAGATCTGGAACGGTCTCGACATTATGCGTCTGCTCGCGGTCACACTGTTCGTCAAAGATGACGGTACCGGGACTCTAGACGTCAATCAAGTCGAACCGCTCCCAGAGAATCTCGAACTCGAACTCGGAGAGTTCTTGTATCAGCTGCGGGCTGCGCTCGACGGCGCTGTCTACGCGTCTGCGATTCAAGACTCTGGTCAAAATCCTCCGCCAAAAACATCTTCCATCGAATTTCCCATTTGCGAGAGGAAGGAAGAATGGGCCAAGCAATCTCGAAAAATCGCACTGCTAAATGTCGGCAGACAACGGTTCATCGAGGTGACTCAACCGTTCGCCGAGCCGCCGCTCGAAGCCTCTCTCTTGGTCTTGAATTCGAATCGATGCCTGCGGTTCCTAAACGAACTAGCTCGGATAGACAGGCATCGGCGCCTGCACACCCTTATCGCCGGAATTTCAATAGATCGGCCTCTGTTTGAGCTTCCCGAGGGCACGCGGCTTGAGAAGCTTGAGGTTCGTCCAATGTCCTCGATGGAGGGACCCGCAGCCCGTTTTTCGCTGAGTGGTTGGCAACGTGGCATGAAGTTGTTCGCCAATCCTCTTGCTGATATTGATTTGTGGCTCGATGGCTTGACGGCTCCTTGCCACCCGAACGACACGCTCCCTCATCGACTTCAGGCGATTACGATGAACGTGCGCATGATTGTTTCATTCCTAGAGAAGAACGAATGGCTGCCGCCTTCCCCATAACCAGAGTCAGGCAGATCTCCTCCACCGGTTGACCGCTAGGCAGAAATCGTCTACGAACTCTCCGAACAGGGCGCGCTCATCCAACTGCGGGAAGATCCCGACTACGCCGAGGTGAAACTGAAGCAGCGCAGTTGCGAACGCATGAATCTTATTGTCGGATTCAAGTTGGGGTCCGCGAAGATTTCGGCTGATACGCTCCTCGATAGGTGGATGTGTCTGAGAAGTGACCGGGCCATTCATCAGTTCGAGCACAAGTAGGATGGCATTCGCCACAACGATCCCGACGCTCCGCTTGAATCGCACATCCTCATTCGTGACCCCGCCGAGGACATGATCCGTGGCGAAGAAATCAGCTTCATGCTCTTCATCCAGGGAACGGGAAGATGTCAGGAACGGATGATTTCGTTCAAGATGTCCTAGCTCGTGCAGCAGCATCCACGCTGTGCACGTCAGAAATACCTCGTTGGCCAGATGCAGTTCACTCCCATGCACAGGTGTTCTCGTCGGCCGTGGCGCGCCCTCCGGCCACGGAGTGTATGTCTTGTTGCGCACGCTACGAATCGCCCATTGATAAAGATTGATTGCTTCCTCCGTCTTTGTGTCGTCGTCAAAGCGCACAACATCTCTCCCATTTTTCTGAGCTCTACTGTAAGCCTGATAGATGAACCACGAAGTATAGCTTGAGCACCAGATCAGGTTGAGAGCCCCATCGGAGATATGGAGATAATCGCCCGAGGTGGAAAACCTGAAGTCGCATGTTTGCGGATAGAGCTTTACTTCACGCAGTAGCGGAAGCAACAAGTTCAGCTTCTCCGGGGCAATCGCCTGTGGAGCGGCCCAAATCTCCGGAAGGAGGGAAAATGTCGGCGTGCTTCCATCAGGTACGCGCGCCAGCACAGCTGCTACGATTTTTTCAAACGATTCGAGAGACGGAGATTTTACGGAGTTCAACAGATCACCTCGAAGATTCGTTCTAACGCCGTGCATCGCTTTGATCCAGGGGCCCACGCTCGTGCATTAGCCCATCGGAATGATGTGCGAGATGCGGTCCCTCAGATGGATCGCTTCTGCGACAGAGCGGGAACAGAGCTCCATCAGGATGCGAAGGTAAGCCTCTCTTAGGGCCGCATCTGCTGTAATCTCACTGGAGGCGTACCGCCAGCCCGCAGCCAAGGCAGACGTAAGAGTCAGCGGCAGCCCTCCTTCCTCCCAATCACGTTCACTAAAGAAACCCACAACCTCGCTAAGCTGCTGGATACCTTGGGGAAGAAGAGACCTTCCAGACTCTGTGGCGAGATAATTGGCAAACCATGCCGCGACGCGACCGAACTTCAACCACTGATCGCCCCACCCTTTGAACGTCGGCGCCATTACCCTTGTAAGGTCGGCATATTCTTTACGACCGAAGACCTTCACCGCGTCGGTGCGCAAGCCCATGAGATCGACGGACAGGTCCTCGGCATGGAACCAAATGCCGGGCCTTCTTCCCACCCATAGCGGAAGCGAAAACGTGTAGTCCACCATACCCTGCCAGATCTCGGCAAAGAGCTTATGGTCAGACATCCGCGGGAGTGCGCTGGTCATCCAGGATTGAAGAAAATCGCGCGTCCAATAGTGGGCAGCAGGTCCGCGGCGCAACACTGGTTCATAAATCGCCCGCGCCTGGTCCTGCGAGGTGACAGTGGCGAGCAGTTCGGCTGCCAAACCGAGTATCCAGCGATCAAACTCATAGGGTGTGCCGCCGACCTCTCTCCCTTCGTCTTCTCCCTCGAGAATGGGGAGAGTCGTCATCTCAAGATCGAAGAGTTGCCGGATATATCCCGTGGCGCGACTCCGGTCGGTCTGCTCACCGGAAGTCAATTCGAGTGAAAGGAAGCAAAATCCGGCGACGATCACCTCATAATCGACCTGCGCCATTTCGCGGCTTGCATCGCGGTCCCGATCCTTCTTGTCGAAGGCTTTGCGTTGCTTCTCCCACTGCCTCCTGGCGATCTCTGAGGGGTCAAGCCGCTCGACGCGTTCAACGAGGTTTGCCCCGAGACGAGTAGCCATCGCGACCGTGACCGGACGCCGCTTGAGTCTGCCGTCGAGGAAACGTGCACAGAGAGCCGACTTATAGCCAGGAAGAACCGGCCGTTGGGTGTATCGCCCTGTTTTCCGCGTTGCGCCGCGCCTGAGAGCAGACCATAGCAGAACGACGGAGATCAGTTCATCAAAGATCTCGCCGAGTCCTTCTCGGCAAAGGTATGCTCTCCCCATCGACAAACGTGTTGAGCGGTAATAAAAGCCTGTCACTCCTTCAAACGCCAACCGCTTGACCCACTCGTCCTGTCGTTCCTGCAGGAGGAAGACGCCAAGTTCGCCGAGAAAGGTTTCGACGCAGATCCCCATATTGCCGGACTCGGGCCCCTCATGCTCTTCGGTAGGGGCGTCCTGCAGATTCCTCAACGCATCGAAGCACCACTGTTGCATGCCCTCGTTGACCGACAACCACGCTCGGTGGTAGATGAAAAGCACTGCGAGTCCGCCAGCAATCGATTGAAGGCGAATCCGCATTTCGTCCTCACTAGAATCCGGATACTCGGGTTGATGTATCCTCTGGAGCTGCTGAAAGAACTCTGGTAGCTTGTCTGCGGTCAGGCTTTCCCCGGTGTTGAGGATCTGGCGGGCCTGCAGCGCCATGCCGTGCGATAACAAGCGGAACTCAGCCTCTGCCTGCGACTCCTGCCTCTTCTGCTCAACCTCGTCTGGCAGAGTCGGCCTGATCTCGATCATGTTGTCCGGTCGCGGTGTCAGCACATAGGTTTCGGGCTTGAATCGGGCAAGGAACAACGTGAAACTCTCCTTGTCGTCGTCGGTCGTCGGCTTCACAGTTGCTTCCCACTCTGCCGCGCATTCCTTGAGATACGTCTGCGTTTCAGTGTTCTCAACAAGGAGTCTTGGCACCAGATCACGAAGAAGGACGCAGCGGTGCGGCATCCGGTTCCACTGAATAGCGAGCTGGATCTCTTGTTGCGGCCGCCCGGCAAAGGAAATCCTCCACGGTTCGGAGCTCTCATTCAACGCCGCGTGGCTCTGGCATTCATAGATGTGCATGTTTCCTAAAAGTGGCCGTAGGCAACCGTGAAACAACGCAGGGTGATACAAGCCGACCGATACCAGAATCCCCGCGAAAGCAAGGGATGTGGCGTTCTCGAAGATGTACTGAACGTAGTTGTCGATCTCCCGGCCGGCACTCAGCTCGTCGTACAACCACTTCTCAAGCGCCATAAGGGCGCAGACAAGGACATCATCATTGAGACGCCCGCCCCGATGGAGATAGTAGATTTGTCCGTTGCCGAACCAATAGACGGTCCGCCCCTTGACCGTGAATTTGAGGGCGCAGCGCTCGCGATCGTCGGCGTTGAGCGGGTCGACTCGCTCGGCTCTCAGCCCTTGTTCCGTGACAATATTCGAGAGCTTCACGATCGTCTCCAGAGCGGCCTGAGGCGATTGCTGAAGAAAGGTGTAGAAAGGACCCTTGAAGTAGATAGGGGGATAGCCGTTCAGCCAATGTTCAAGACCAAAAGAGCGAATCGGCCCTTCTTGGTCACGGTGTCCTGGGTCCTCTAGACAGACGGCCAGGAGAATCTCCTTCGCTGCATCCGGCCGGAGTAGCATCAGAGACGTCAGGGCGCTCCAATCCATAACCGCGCTGCGGAAACCCTCGGGAATGCGTCGTTGCGGCCCATCGGGCAGTGGCGATCGTCTGCGACTCGGGAAGTAACTGCCCCCCGGCAGGGATGCCACAGAGATCCTGCGCTGTTCGTACTCTTCCGGATGCTCCTCTCTCCAACGCGCTTCGCGCGCTGCCGCCTCTTCTTCCGCGCGGTCGCGGCGATTTACTGCGTGATCCGGCTCCGCCCTGCGACCTGCAATTTCGAGGGCCACCTGGGCTACGCTGTCAGGATCCTCAGCGGCTCCAAACAGCATCGCCTCGTAAACGACCTTGCTGTCCCGTCCGGAATAAGGCCACGCCGCTACTTGATCTTGAAGTTCGCGAGCCAGAGCAAACGCAAGATGTGCCGCTTCCTTTCTACCAGGCATCTCTGCCGGCATGTTCCGCAAGTAGAGCGTACAGACCTCAGCCCCTTTTTTCAGGGCAAGCGTCGCGACATCTTCCGCGTGTGCCGAGAAAATGAAAAGAGCGGGAATCCAATGGAGCGGCATGGGAATGCGGAACCAGGATTCCGATGCCTGAGCATTCTCCTCGGATACGAAGGAACGAAGCCGTGGGTCCGGGAACGAGGCCACAAAGAGTAGCCGATCCATCAGCCGATTAAGGAGCTTCCCCTTATCGGCTATGAGATTCGTCCAAGCTGCCTCCAACAACGGTATCGCGTCGGTCGCGAAGATCAGCGCCTCCAGGAAGAGGTCCTTTGTCACCTTCGATTCCGCATCCAGCGCATCGAGGTCAGCTAGGGCCTTATTCCAGTCGGCGAGGTCCGCCTTCCCCTCAAGTAGGGATTGAGCATAGAGCCGTATGGCACGATTCCAACGAGGGCTTTGGACGACCGTCCGGATTCTTGCGATCGAATTCCCGTCAAGATTGGACAGGGCGCGGAACCGTGCCCAATCACCCATGAGGTCGTGGGTGAACCGCACCGTCGGCAGGGTAATCCTGACGAGGTCCTCATTCGACAAAGTCTCAAGCAGGTCGAGGAGCTGGACGTCTTGGATGGCATCGACGCTCACCGCGCCGCTCAGCTTTTCCCCTTCGTGCTCGCCCAGCTCGCGAAGGAGTCTGTCGCGTTGGAGCCTTCGATCCTTCCCAATCCAGTGCTCCCAGATCAGGTTGATCAGACCGGTCTCTCCGATCCGCCCTCCGGGTTCGTTCGACAAGCTCTGGACTACGTTGGTCCGCAAGACCCAATCCAGCACCATGAGATTGCGTAGGATTTGCTGCAGTTCCTGACGAAACAGCAGCAAATTGATTCCCGGAACCTTTTGAACCGCACTCCGGATCGCCGCGATGCTTGGCAGTTCAAGATCGGTCTTGACGAAGTCAGTGACACCGGCTTCTCGGAGGAGACCCTGCGCTTTCTCCCATGATTGAAGATGCCCGGAGATGACGACCTTCCATCCGGCAAAGCCTCTCTCAGAAACTGTGCGGAGCAGCTCAATGACCCGCGACCGGGCTTCACCTTCGAACTTCTCCAACGCATCAATCACCAGAAGCGAGGAACTCCGAGAGGAGGAGCGGACCAACTCGAGCAGCGTGTGCCGCAGGCCATTGCTCGTTGCGATCTCGGTCTGGCTCGTCTTCGACAGTTGGGCTGGCGTCAGCCAGAGAGTGTGGCCGAACCTGCCAGGTTCGCGTGCAAGCTGCGCGATGAGGGAAGACTTGCCGGAGCCGGACTCGCCGGCCACGAAGGTGATCCTGTGTTCGCCGATGCTCTCTGAGATAGCGGCAAGTTCGGAAGTTCGATCGAAATGAATGCCCGAACCAAGGACCGACCTCACGTTCGCTAGATTGTCTCCGCTGATCGCGTCCAGTCGCGCCCAGTCCGCCCTGAAGTCGGGGTACTCAACCAGGTCAAAGGTGCCGCGAAGACGTTGCAACAGTTTTTGCAGATCAAAATATCCGCCGGTGCCGCGATTGTCCGCCGCAAGCTGACAGAGCGCATTCCATAGCTTTGTGCCCTCTTCGACACTGCCCGAAGAAACTAACAAGGCGCACTGATTGATATAACGCCCCTCTTCCAGGTTTTTATCGAAGCGCAGCACGTGCAGCCGTGCCGCCAGACGCACGGTGGCCTCGCGCTGTGCCTGGTTGGGGCTTACGGTCGGGTAAAGACTGGAAAATATCTTCTTCTTTGCTGCGGAGATCTGCTTCTCACCATCGATCCGTTGCAGGAATCGCACTGGCGTCGGGTCTGCTGCCTCCTGCCGCAGTTCCTCCCAATCATGCAGTGGTCCATCAGCAACCGTGCCCGTGATCAGCCCGAATACGTCAGAGCTTGGGTCGAAGCTGGCGCCTCGTTCCCCTCTCCAATCCGCCCAGAGATCACCCACCAGCGTATTGTTGAACCCATTCCCCGAAAGCTGCCGATTGCTTTTGATGGAGACGGACCAGCGGGCAACACCGGCGCTGTTCTGAAGGACCAGGTGAAGGTCGTCTAGGTTCCTGCCGGACTCCTTCGTTTCGAAATGAAGCTCGGCGATAAACCCCAGCGTCGCTTCGAGCGGGAAAGCACGGGCAAGCATCTGCACGAGGAAACCTGCGGCCACCTTATCAGCAAAGGTATAGCCTTTGCCGCCAGTCGCGGCAGCTGATGAGCTTTCCCTCAACGTCTTGCTATCCTCGGTGGTGAGATCTGTTGCCATTTCCCGTAAACCCCATCATCCTTGCCTGCAAATCGCTTGGCGCTTCTATCAGGCAGCGTCACGCTCGCTCGTTGGTTCAACCTTGAGAAATGCCGCAGCAACCCTGCTGAGCTCCGCATTGAGCTCTCTCAAGAGGTGTGGCGGCCGGGTGCCCTTCGCCGAAAGCGAAGAGAGTGGCTTCATAAAAAAAGGAGCACTCAAATCCCGATCAGACATCATACGGTCCGCGAGTATTCCCGAAAGGCGGGTATCGATGAGATAGGGCGTTAGCTTCTCGATGACATCCACCGACATGCAGATCAGCTGCGTGCAGTAAACAGGCCCGATGGCTTTCGAAATGTCCAGCTCTCTTTTCGCGTCCTGGAACCGAGCGTTCAAATACGTGTTGACATAGAACCCGTCTCCGATGTCATCGCGGGTGATCAGCACGGGCATGATTGTCGTAACTCGACTCAGGTCCACTCCCTCGATCGGGCGCTGGTTTGCGCGAGTCGTTGCCGTGCGGATGGCCTTGGCAATCTGAAAAACACCTTTCGGTGTGACGTACTTCTTTTCAATCTCAACCCTCAACGCGGCCGGGTCGCCTCCATACTTGGCGTCTCCGCGGATGAAACCTCCCTTGCACTCGATAAAAATGGCCGTTGTCCCGGAGACAACAATGCCATCGCAGACCTCTTCGCGGCCGCCATCGGCGTACCGGGGCGACGGATAAAAACGGTTCAGCGATTGATCAACGGAATTGGTCAGCAGCCAGTCGATGTAGTCCTCGAAGACAGTCGCCCAGAAGGACGTAAAGGGTTCCTTCTGCTTCTCGGGGAGTGACCGGAAGATCGTCCAGAAGACGGAGGCTTCAAATTTTTCCATGCAAGCGGTCATGTCCATCGGGACGAGCCGATCCGGGTTACGCAGGAAGGGTGTCTCCTTAAAGATCGTGAAATCACTGAGAGAAGGAACCCGGCCCTCCACGCGCGCCCGGAACTCATCTGGGGTCCTCGCCAGCAGACGAAAGAACGCATCGCGCTGACTCTCAGAGAGTTGCGTTTGGTCGAAGAAGTTTATATGAACGCCGTAGTCAGGCGAGTGGGTCAGAACATCGACAGCACTTTTAATGACACGGGGCATGATAGCGAGACTGAGGGCCTCGTACGTCGTCAGGGGAAGCCTGCTTGCCTGTTCAAACAGTTGGCCGATATCAAAGTAAGCCGGCTCCTGTGCTCGCGCCGGTGCGATGTCATGGACTATCTTGTGCATCCGCGAGACAGATGCCATCTCGAACCTGAGTTCATTCGCCTCCGTTACAGGAATGAAGTCGCACATCAGAGCTGCAATCTGGTCGAGCGCTGAGGTGCCCTGCTGGGACGTCGCGGATACGTGGTCGTTTGCCATGAGGCTGACCAGCGCAAGCGATTCCCGAATATCTGCGGGCTGCATCCCGGGCAGGTCGGGACACAGCCGCATCGCTTCACGCAAGATGAACAGGCATTGCTTTCGATGGAAGACGGTGATGCCGCGACCACTGCTGGTTCCATACGCAAGCGTCTTCCGCGCTGTAGCCTCATCGAACAACTCTCGAATGAGCCCGAGTTGCGCCTGGTCGCGGTTCGGCAGGCCCCTGCGCGCACATATAGTGTTGACCGGAGAGAAGAGTCGGAGCATAAGGCCGAGATCGAGCGCGCGCATCAGCGTCTCAAACTGCCCAAGGCTCGACGCCGTCCCGAAGACATCCTGATACCGGAGATATGTTTCGATTTCAGTCATGATCTGGCTGCTTTCTACACTTCCTGTGCGCCGCCAAGTACCAGGCACTAAATAGCCAGGATCGAGCGGGCACGCTCATCTCAATTCGGCGAGCCCGATGTGGTGCGAAGCGACCACAGCCCAGGCGCTAGTTCGATGAACGATTCATCACTTCGAAGAATTCGGCAAAGGTACTGCCGAGATGTCTTCGACCGGCTTTCATATCCACCCCGCCGGACGCGACGCTCCAACTCATCAAGGTTTATTCCCGAACCGGCCGCAACGCAGACCGCACGGATGTGATGGAGCAAAGGCCGCCGTTGCTGTGCCGGAACGACCGTATGCAGATGCGAATAGTGATTGTCGACGTCTCGCTTCGCCGCGTCCGCCGTCAGCACGAGATGGTTGATCGCCTTCCAAACGAGAGCGGCGGCCTCGGAATGAAAGAGCGAGTTCCAGCCGGCAATGAGCTTTTCCCGGCTCTTCGGGTTAAGGACAGCAGCGGCGGTGACTCCTGCCAGGACCACTTGTGCTGCAGGCGGGAGCCGTTTCAGTGCCTGGATAGAACGGGTAAACAGGCGGTAGGCAGCGCAGAGAAACTCCCAGCTCACGATCACGGAAAATGATGAGCCTAGTTGCAGCACAATCTGAACGCTGCTTGCGCGGGCGTAGTCGCGCAGGTGGGTGTCGATAAAAGCGGAGACAACCGGAGCGTGCATCGCGGCCAGATGACGGTCCGAGGTGTAGACAGCCTGCGTGTCCACCTCGCGCAAAGTCGCGAGGTACGGGAAGTCATCGACATCCGCATACGATTCAGCGGAGGAAGGCCGACTCTTCGGTTCATAGAAACAGAGGTGCTTCTGGAAGAGTTCCCATTCCCGCTGCACATCCGCGACCGAGACACCGGTGTCTTCCGCAATGTCTTCGAGGTATTTTGCTATTTCGCTTTTCAGTTGTTCCGGCGCAAAAAGGACCACCACACCCGCAACGATTGCTTCATGGATGGCGCTGCGATCCGAGGGGTTCTTTCGCCGCGTCAGGCGCCAGCGCAGTTCGGCGTGAACACGGTTCGCGTCGAAGACAAGTCGCATCTGAAGAACCCGAGGCCACAGTGCCGCGAGCGCGGGCATTGCCTCTGTAAGCTCGACGACGTGCGGCAAAATGTCGGACCGAATGAGTCGGTCCATTGCGTGCTCCGAATCGGATTTGTGCCTGTATTCCATGCTGCTATTTCCATTGATCCGGTAATCCAGGTGCGCCGAAATGAATGCGGCAAGGTACTTTCGTAGTTACGGAGCATGTTCACATAATAGTTTACAGTAAATACAGATGGTTTGCATTTGTAAACCGACGGAGACGCCCTATGATTGCTGACCGCATCCTGCTCGCCCGCCGCAAGGCAGGCTTCTCGCTACGGGATCTGGCCGCTAAGATGGACAACCGGGTCACCGCGCAGGCCATCGGCAAGTATGAACGGGGAGAGGACATTCCCAGCTCCGGTGTCCTAATCGCGCTAGCTAAAGCCCTCGAAGTATCCGTCACTTACCTCATGGATACCCAAGGACTTGTGCTCTCCGGCGTCGAGTTTCGCACTAAGGCCAATACCACCTCGGCTGATCGCGCGACCGTTGAGACCGAAGTCCTCGAATGGATCGAGCGCTACCTCCAGATCGAGCATATTCTCGACCTCGACAGCGCAGAGTGGAAGCCGCCCTTCGCGACCCTCAAAAAACTTCAGCGAATCGAAGACTCCGAAGGCCTCGCCCGCGAGGTCCGGTCGAAGTGGATGCTCGGCACCGACCCGATCCCCAATATGACCGAGTTGCTCGAAGAGAAGGGGCTCAAGGTCCTCATCGTCGATCTGCCCGATCGTGTCTCCGGATTCACCTGCATCGTAGCGAGAGAGGAAGGCTCTCCCGGTCTGCCGGTCATCGTCGTAAACCGGCAGTTCTCGCTCGAACGCCGACGGCTGACCTTGGCCCACGAGCTCGCCCACCGCGTCATCGACCCAACCAGCCTTCCCGACAAAGAAGAAGAGAAGGCCGCCAACCTTTTTGCCGGTGCCTTTCTGATGCCACAAGAGCACCTGCTGCGCGAGGTGGGCAAGCAGCGCAACGCTCTGGGCTACAAGGAACTCATCGCGCTAAAACGGCTCTACCGCGTTAGCGGAGCAGCATTGCTCATGCGCCTCAAACAGATAGGCGTAATCAACGAGTCCATTCTGACCTACGCTTTCCAGACGATCGCACGCGGCTGGCGAACTCACGAGCCCGAGGAGCTTGAGGAAGAGAAGATCCGCGGCGAGCGGGAGCGCCCCAGGCGCTTTGAACGCCTCTGTTATCGCGCACTTGCCGAGAACTTCGTGTCGCTGAGTAAGGCGGCCGAACTGCTGAGAATCCCCCTACCGAAGGTCGAGGCCGGCCTGAAAGGACCGCAGATCGACCATGCGGATCATCATCAGTGACACCAGCTGCCTCATTGATCTGCGCAAGGCCGCTCTGCTGGCGGGCTTTCTCCGCCTGCCGTTCGAGATTCTCATCCCCAACACTCTATTCGAAGAAGAGCTTCTAAGCTTCACCGCAAGAGAGAAGAAAGTTCTGTTTGAGGCGGGCCTGAAAGTAGTGGACCTGCCGGGACCGCAGGTCTCTCGGGCGCGCGATGTCATTCGTGCTCGGCCACGCCTCAGCATTCACGATGGATTCGCGTTTGCTCTCGCCGAGACACACTCCGGCTGTATCTTGCTCACTGGAGATTTAGAGCTTCGGTCGCTGGCGGAGAGCAGCCGTATCGAAGTGCACGGCGTGCTCTGGGTCTGTGATCAACTCTTCGAAGGCAAGCTCTCTTCGGCGGCACAGCTCCACAAGGCACTCTCACAACTTGCGGCAGACCCGGCAGTCCGGCTGCCGAAAAAAGAGCTGGCTGGATATATTCGACGCTATCAGACGCTTAAGTGACAAACCGCAGTTGGCCAAGCCAGGTCCACAGACAAGAGGATTTTGGAATGGGAAATAGGAAGAATTTAGGAAAGCTGAATCCAATTAGGGAACTAACCGAAGCAGATTGGATTAGGGAGTTGGAGCACATAGACAATCAACTGACCCATGTTCTCGACGTATTCAATTTCCTTGAGGAACTCTTCCGACTCAGCAATGAAAGCGAGATCGCGCTCGCAGCGTTCAATAAAACGCCGTTGTTCTGGAACGTCTTTCGGGCTTGCCTGCAAGAGTCAATGTTTATGGGCTTGGGCAGGCTTTGCGACAATTCGTCCGATACCGTCAATGTTACGCGCGTACTTAATGGCGCAATGAACCATCCCGAATTCTTCTCAACGGACGCTTTGGGGCGGAGGCTTGCGAAGCGAGGCCTAACGGACAGTCTTACGAGTCATTTATTGGCAAGCGCTTGGATCCCCGGCAGCGGTACAGATTTCCGGTTCTTGAAGACGGAGGTCTCAAGCCATCTACGCCGAATCGAGACAATCTACTCACCTATCAGAAACTCCTACTACGGGCACCGGCCCGCTGGGATTGACGCCCGCGCAATGTTTGAACAGACGAACAGGGTGGAGCTTGGGGAGACCCTCGACACGTTACGCCAATTAATGGGTGGACTGCGCTTTTTCTACGACAACGGGATGAGGCCTAGGGTGGGCATGCGCGGCACGAAGGCACTCGACCTGACGCCGAGACGCTTTTTGCGCGACGTGGTTAGGGACGTCGCTGGCCGTGAGTTATAAGGGCCGCGCGGCGTGTGCTGGGCAGAGCAAGCCACGACATGGGAGGGGCATGCTGGGCGATTAGGGGATCTTTGGGGTGCCGCGTCGGGCGAACGCCGGGTTCGAGTTGGCCGGTGCAGCTTTGGTTAGGTGGCGCCCCCTGCTGTTCTATAAGAGAATCGAAGCACGATCGAGCAGTGGAATCACAGCAATAGTTGGTATCAGAATGAATGAGCAACGAAATCTCGGAGCAGAGTTGAAGGCGCAAATTGATGCCGAGCTCCGCAAGGCTGCTAATCTTCCGCCATCAGAATTGGAAACCGTTCTTGCTCCTTATCTCCAGCCATTGTTTCAGCAGATCGAAATGGTTCGCCACGCTTGGTTTACTTGGGTTGAAGATAACCGCGAAACGTTCCTACGTGTTGGCCAAGCGGTCCAAGAAGTGGGAGCGAAGGTAGGTACTTTCCTCGTCGAAATGGACGAGGCCTCCCAACGGTTCGCGGAGATGCTTGGAGAGGTGGAGCGGCTGGCTGATTGTGGCTGGACTGTCCCTACCGAACTCACGGTTTCGGAACTCATCGATTTTCTTCGCTCACCAGATGGTGAAGCTGCCGCGGCCTATCTGGTCCAACGATTCGACTCAATGGATTCCGATTGGTCGCAAATGGAAGCGCGGCTCTGTACCGATCCGCATCTTTCGGAGTTTCAGACTGTGCTGCCGCAATGTTTCCGAGCTATACGGCGAGCAGACTACGCCATCGCTGTTCCGAATCTTATTGCGATGCTAGAGAGGGTCATACAGACCCTGAACCCAGAATCTCTCCACGCGTCTACAGATGTCCCGAAGACACTTCGGGCTAAGGGTGTGATCGCCGAGAAAGCGCAGGAAGATCTTTTCTGCGCCGCGATCTGGCTGTCCCTGCTCAAGGTCGTGAAGCTGCTCTGGGGGAATCTGCCCTTAAACATTCCTGATTCTGCTGGTCTCTCCCGGCATGGCGTTCAACACGGAAGAACCGAACCGCCCAACACGAAGACCGAAATCGTGCGGCTTCTGAATACGCTGGAGACGGCGTTGGCACTGCACGAATTGCTCCACGAAAATCGCGAGTTCTCGATCAAAGAAAGCAACGGTTCTAAGAAGATTCAGCCTGCAATTGCCCTGATTCGCGCCAATTTCTTCCTGCCGAGAGGAAAGCACCGGCTTGCTGACACTTCGTCAGAAGAAGAATCCCAAACCAAATTACCGTAGAACTCAGAGCTTATATCCGGCGATCAGCTTCTCCGCGTTGATGAGAGGCGCGCAAGTCTGAGCCATCCCATCGTTAGGATGTGGTCCGGTGTCCACACTCTTTGCACGTTACTTCATAAATCGTGTCATCCTCGCCGTTCGAGAAGCTCTGGTAGTCAAGGTCCGTTGAACCGCAATGAGGATCGTAATCTGGCCGAGAAAGCGTTGCGGGAACGAGAACTCAACCATCGGCAAATCACCGAGACCGTTCCGGGAATGCTTTGGAGTTCAGCCTCAGAAGAATCAATTGATTATTGAAATGGTCGATTGCTTGACCACGGGACGAGCGAGCGTTATGGCCGCAATCGTTTGGCCGCTCTTCGAACTGCCTCCACGCTTGTTTTACCTGTTTCCACGCGCATGGTTCCAAGCTTCGCATTGGGTGAAAACTGCGGAATTGGCTTCGGCAGGTTTTTATTCAGTGTGTCACTGCGCTTTTGCTGAATCTCGCCGGCCTTAGGCGGATTCTTATCGCGATGTCGATTATCCAGTCCGGGTTCTTTCATTTCGTTCCTCCTTCAAAAAATGTAGCTACGCAAGTAAGCCTCAAATCAGGCAATGGCAGCAAGCGCCTCAATTTCCTCCAAATCGAGTGTGAAGTCAAAAACCATCTGAAGTGACTCGCCGTCATTGTGGTTCTGGTTGTAGCTATCCACATCCCATTTCAATTGTCGACAGTCCCCGACAATCTGCTGCCGGCGTTGCTGGAACGCGATTTCCATGTGCTCGCGCGGCGCCGTGCGCATATCCGCCCAAAACGCCGCCTGCCTTCCGTTTCGTTCCACTGTCGCAACATGCTTCACGCGGACGCGACGACCTTGAGGATCGGTGATATGCTCTTCGCGCATTGCGCGAGCGATCTCCTCCGCGCAGCGATCCACGACAGTCGAACGCTGCGGTTGCCATAGGCCCTGCTCAATGGCCCAAATTGCAATATCGTGTGCAGTGGCTGGAAGAGGATTTCCTGCGTCCTCATACTTCTTCACAATTCGCTGGAGCTGTTCGTTATAGGACATATCGTTCCTCACAGTTTGAGATCAAACCGCTGTTGTCAAAAAACTGCCAAACCCATCCGTCAGTGCTGCTTCGGTCACGATGTGTCGTACCTTCGCTAGCATTTCCCGACTATGCGAATATGGGATTGCTTTGCGATGTTGGAGTTGGCCGACGACTATACCTTGATGAACATTCAGCCGAGCTGATAAGCCTTGAATCTTCGTCTTCGAGAAGAGCGGCCGAACTCTCAAAATGAAATTGTCGAGGTCGCTTTTCTGAATCGAGAAGTTAGCAGCGAAGTCATCAGCGCGCTTTTCAATTGCAGGTTTTTCTTCGCCGGTGCCAGAGCCTTCTCCTACTAGATCCAAGTCGAGTAGACCTCCAGCTTCCAGGCCATCTTTATGTTTCACATGTGCGCACTCGTGCAAAAGCGTATGCCAGAATCCATCGATGCGATCAAACCGTAGTGACACTGCGATTACCGGGGATTTGTCATTCAGCCAGAGACACGCGCCATCTATTCGGGTTTGTGGCAATGTCTCAACGACCAGAAACCGAACGCCTGCATCGGCCAAGACTCGTGGTACCTGGCGCACGTCTTCAGGATCACGCAACAGGGTTTTGAGCCGTGCAAGAGCAGTGGTGAAGGACGCCTCCGAGAACGACTTCACATCCACTGCCTGCGCGAGTTGTCGCGCACGAAAGAGCCACGCCTGCTCCGCAGGAGTGTGTTCGATGTAAGAAGTGGACTTCCGTGCTGCGTGAGGCAACAACTGCGGTTGGTCATCAAGAGATTTGATATGCAGGAAGTCCATCACACTCTTCTCCAGAACGTCGATGTTCTCGGTCGGCTGAATCCAGTACCGCCGCATCATCTCTTTTACCGGAGCTTTTTCGTACAGCTTCGCTCGTCGCGCTACTGAATTGCTGCTGTCCTGCTTAACCTGAGCAAGCCGGTACGAACTTTCCAGGTTCATCCAGAACTGTGCTCCGGTATTGAAAGCCTCTCCCAATCCCTTCGCCGTTTCCGGCGTGATTGCCCGCTTGCCGGCAATCAGTTCACTTACTAAGCGGGGAGGACGCCCGAGAATCTCTGCAAGTTCTACCTGGCTCCATCCACGCGCTTCAATCTCCTCCCGAATGAACTCACCCGGAGGAAATACCTCAGCCGGAGTTCTGTCCATTACCTCCACGATCATCACCTCTTTCGCTTCATTCAGTGGTAGTCTTCGATGCTTATCACCGCGACGAGCTTGTTGGGCGCTACTCCTTCAAACTCGATAATCAAACGCCACTGCTTGTTCAACCTCATCGAATGCTGGGAGCTGCGATTGCCCTTCAATTTTTCAAAATGCAAAGACTTCAAGCTGTAAAAGACCCGTTCGTCCGAAGCTGCCCGGATGACCTGCATCCTGCTCCGGTACGCCGTCACGATCGCTTGGGAGAAACCGGCATCGTAGGTCGGATCCGTCTCCAGCCGATCGAGCTTTGGATCTTTGAAACGAACATCCATGCAAGTGCAGCCTCTCTTTAGCTTCCTATTTCAGTATACATGAATTACACATAATGTAATTCGGAAAGTTGTAATAGGTAGTGGAGAGCGGGAAGGCCGTACACGCTTCAGGCAAGTTCGAGAGAGGAACAAGGAACTATCGCATCCGCCCTCCATCGGAGGGCCGATGCGATAATCGTCAAGACAACACCAAGAGGTGCCCAAGCCACACTTAAAAGTTTCGGACACATATAGGACACATTTTGCGTACCAAAAGGCACCTATCTATGCCACTCAGTACTACATCTTTAGTCCTTGCAATCCTCTCATTCTGAAGTATTTATGTTGATTCTAAACCGCTTAGCAAATTGGGAGGCGAGCCCTGAAAAGGCCGGCGTCGGCGGTTCGATCCCGTCTCTGGCCACCATTTAGAATCAATAGCTTACAAGAAACCAATCATAAGCCTCCCTGTTCGGTAGGCTTTCATGTTTCTTTATAACTACCCTGTTTTGAGTAATATGGTGCCTCTTCGATGTGGTCGTGTATTGGTCGTGAGCTACCTTGCTGATGAAATGATTTTCCAAGCCTATTGGAATGTGCGAGATGCACGGTCTCAGAATGGCGACGCCAGCCTATTCAAAAATCGCTTTTTTGCTGGGGGACCAGTTATGCAAACTGCGACGAAGAAATAAGTACTTTGGCGGGCCTCCCTGCACGCCACTAACTCCTATGCTGGCGCACTTAATGACCGCCTTCTCTATAGATGTCGCGTTGGCACTCTGTTGGACACCGCTCCAGCCACGGCCTGCAGGACCTTAATAAGTGGGACTGCAGATTGCTGTATTTGATCCGATGCATCTTGCATTTCCCTCCCCAGCCTCAGAAAATCTGTTCTGGCATCCCCGTAGCCTATTTTGGGGAGATCGGACACTGGAAGAGTTACACGGGTGTTCGTATCGAATCGAAACCATCGCTGCCGCTTGTCGGAGACGATGTCTCGGACTTCCCGCGCGGAGGTTGATGCAAACTCATAGCCGTAGTCCTTCTGCGATCCCTGATTGGGCTAGATATTAAACGACCTGGGTAAGCCGTCCCGAAGGTTGCAGCTAATGGATTCGTTTTTTTGGGAACGGACTTCGCCCCTTGTATGACAGACCATCGTCCCAGGTAGTGCGGGATATTGCGCTGAAGAGGTCATCGGCCTTTCGCGGCAGTTTTTGTTGCGTCGGAGCTCGAATTAATGCGGCAATGACGGCGCCATATAATTCCCAATGTCCTGCGCGCACGAGGAGAGTATCTGTTCGAGAAGGTTCTCACTTGAAACTGCTCTAAACATTGGCGCCCAGGATGTCAATCACCCGACTTGTTTGCTTTTTGCGGATTCACTGAAAAGAGCGACAGATCTATTGCATCTCCCATGGCTATGTAGCCAGCATCGGAAGGATGCAAATGATCACCGTGATCATATTTTGCAAACAGTGCCGTCGAATTGCCCGGGTCGCGAACCGCCTTATCGAAATCGATAACACCGTCGAAATTACCCGATTTGCGAATGAATGCATTCATGGTCTGGCGCATCTGTTCACCTTCGGGTGTAGAGTAGCGAGCGCCCTCATATGGAGTCAGCGTAGCTCCAAAAATTTCCAACCCTTTTGCATGAGCTCGATCTATAAGTTGTTTCATTGCTGCAATAAGCTCTTCGATGGTAATCTGATCCCCTTTTCCACGCGGCTTGCCTGTGAAGCCAATATCGTTGATACCTTCTAACAGCACGATGTACTTCACGCCCGGTGCCGATAATACATCTCGATCAAATCGATCCAACGCTCGTTGGCCTATGTAGTTATGTAGTAGGCGGTTTCCTCCAATGCCCGCATTCATAACAGATAGATGTTTTGTCCCTCGATTGTGTACCAAGCGCTCCGCCAAGCGATCAGTCCACCGATGGTTCACGTCATATTCAGAGAACGATCCATCTGTTATCGAATCGCCGATTGCGACAATCGCTGCAGAACCCTTTTCCTTTTTCACCTGGATGTTCTTCAGGAAATACCAGGAATGAGTTACCTCCGCAACAGGAATCGATGGATCTTGAGCGTGATCGCCAGTGGCTATGTATGTGCTGGAAACTGCTGTGCCGTGGAATGTGATCCCATCAATTTTCTGTTCGGGCAATACGACACTTACTTCAAGGCTGCTTAATGGTGGTGCAGTCATCTTGATCGGGTCACTCGTTACATAACCTCCTGGGGCGATCGTAATATTCGTAAGGTTATCGAACGTCACGGCATGATCTGATGCTGGATCGATAGTGTCTTTCGATTTCTGAATGGCAACATGGACGTTCTTGATTTGTAACGGGAGAAGGCCAAATTCATTCGTAAAAGAGATGCGTACCTCAGAACCGCCTTGCGAGATGCGAATGGTCTGTCGGATAGTCCTTTCTGCTTCTCCTATCCTGACTTTATCAACATGCGCTTGTTCAGCACGAAGTGGTGCTGCTGCCCATGTACCAATCCAGAAGGACTCCGCAGTGACCGTCCTTGCTGCAATCAAGCTAACCGCAAACAGACAATAAATTAATTTCATGGATTCCTACTGTTTCGTTTTCTCGATCTGAGATCGAAGCTCTGTGAAGCTTTGCACATTGATTACTCATGCAATTACGGTTGCTTAGCGGCGGCCTATTTCAATGTAAGTGGTTGCATCTTTGCTGAAGGAAGGACGATACCCAATTCCCTCGCCAAGGTTGGGGCGATCTGACGCATATCGATTGTTCCTAGCTTTTTACTTTTGGCGATATCCGGTCCCACAATAAAGAACGACGAATGCAGCTCGGGATGAGTTGCCAGATATCCATGAGCGCCTCCAGGTGCTGTGTCTTCCACCAGTGGCGTGCTGAGACCTGAGCCCATGTGATAGCCAGACTTCCAATCGACGATGAAAGCTGCCTGTTCCGGTACGCCGATAGCAGCAGCCTCGCTACGCGATAACACTTGATTAATTCCGTTCGCAGGGTCCTTCGCGAGATCACTTAGCAGCTGTGCAACTTGCTGCTCCGTTGCCTTGTCGCTGTTGTCGTTGAGCACGACCATAGCGCTTCCATCTGCGCTCCAGGCGAATGCCTTCCAGGCGGTGACATGAGGCTTCGGCCCCGCGCTCACCGTAAGGAGTCCCGCCTTCACCAACGCTGCATTCAGATTCATCTTGTGCGTTACCGGCAAAAAACCGTGGTCCGAAGTAATCACGATGTCCGCATCAGGATGGACTCGCAGCTCCGCGGAAATGATCCGGCCGACCTTCGCGTCGATCTGCTCCAGCGTCTCGTTCGCTTCTGGGCTGAAGGGGCCGTGCGCGTGCTCCAAATGATCCAGTGCGACGATATGAATCGTCACGAGGTCCGGATGGTGGGCTTGGATCATGGAGATTGCGGTTCTGGTGATCTTTTCATCCAGAACGAGATTGCCCTCGCCTGAGTAGAAAGGACCTGCATCTTTCTCTGCCTCTTCCAGAAAGCCGGATGGCGTGGACACCGCCTCCAGAAGATAGTGGTCATACTCCGTCTTGGTGCGCCAGTACTCCGGCACGTTGTAGTCGATTCCCCTGGAATGCACCGTGACGGGCCACAGAACGCTTCCGGTGGTAAGGCCGCTGGCCTTTGCCGCCTGCCAAAGCGTGGGAACCTTCACCTGCGCTCCGTACCAGTTCCATGCGCTCTGCTCCTTCCCCATGGGATCGAAGACGGTGTTGTTGTAGATGCCGTGCTCGTTCGGCGAAACGCCGGTCACCAGCGTCGTATGATTCGGATAAGTGACCGTGGGCGATACATTCTGCACGCTATCCGCGTACGCGCCTTTTTGCAGAAACGAGCGCAGGACGGGGATCTTCAGACCGTGCTTGTCCGCTTCCGTTACATAGTCGGGGCGCAGGCCGTCGATTGAGATCATCAGTACAGGATGACGTTTTGGCGTTTCGGCGTTTGTATGGATAGCGACTGCCGACACCGAAGCAGCCAAAGCAAGTTGAAACATTACGTTGCGAAGCAAGATCGATATCTCCCAGAACTACTGTGGAATAAATAGAAAGACGGTGTTTCAGTTTATGAGACTCGAAACACCGTCAGGTTGAGGTCTAGAGGCTGTTCGTGCTCGGTCGCTAGAACTTGATTCTTGTATTGATCTGGACGTAGCGGGGAGCGCTGACAGCCGTTGACTGACCGAAAGCGGCATCCGACCACGTCGTATTGAAGCTGGTAAAGCGGTGGCGATTGAACGCATTGAAGAAGTTTGCGCCAATGGTCCAGGTCACTCGCTCGGTAATATGAGTGTCCTTCATGAAAGCAAGGTCTTCGTTATAGATCGGGAATGCCCTGATGTCAGAGTAGGTCGGTTTCGCGTTGCCGAAGCTATATTGGTCAGGCTGTGTAAACGCATTCGGGTTAATGATGCGGCTCGATCCAGGGAAATATTCGTTCGCAGAAAGATGCGTCGAACGATCAACTCCGGGAACGACATTCGGACGCATGACGCGATTGAAGATTGGCAGTGAGTTGCTGGTCTTGATCGGAAGCGGGAAGCCGCTCTGATATCGCTGGATCGCAGAGACCTTCCATCCGCCTACCAGCGCGTTCGTGAATTTTCCTCCGGACAGGAACTTCTTTCCTCTCCCGAACGGCAGTTCATACGAGTAGTTCAGAACCAGGGCGTGCTGCACATCGATTGGGCTGATGGCATACTCCGCGCCAGGGTCGAAGGAGTTCTGAAGAACGCTGTCGGTGGTGCTATCCATCCAGCTTGGACTGTTGATGCCCATGTTCTTCGCGAAGGTATAGTTTCCGGAGAAGCGCAGACCGAAGCTGGTGGTCTTATTGACGATCACCTGCGCTGCGTTGTAATTCGAGTATGCGGTCTTCGCCGATACGCTTGTGAGAGTCATGTACTGAGGATACGGCCGAAGAGCCTGCGCGACCGTACCTGTGAATCCAGCGTAAGGAAGTTTGATTCCAGCCGCCTGCGCCGCCGCGGAAGATGCAGAGACGGTGAGCAACGAACCGAGAGAAAGGTACTTCGGATCTACCTGGTTGATGTTCGAGAACTGGGAGTCGAGGAGACGATGTCCCGTATTCCCCACATAGGCCACCTCAAGCATCCAGGATTTGGCCGGGCTGTACTGAACACTTCCATTCCACTGCTGGATGTAGGGCATATTGCCAATCGAACGATCTCGATAGTTTGCACTCTGTCCGTTCAACAGGGTCGGCGAGATGGAGGGTTGCAGGCTTGGTGAGCCAGGATAGCCCGAAGCCAGCGTAAATGCAGGAGTGATTCCATTGTTGGTTGAGGTGAAGCTGGCAGCAGGAGTAAAGCCGTTGTTATCGATCGCCGTGCCGAAGTTCCAACCCAGATCGGTGTAGAAGATGCCATAGCCAGCGCGAACCACGACCTGCGGATTGACCTGATAGGACAGTCCAATACGTGGGCTGAAGCTGGCGTACTTCGTGGATGCAAAGGAATGGCTTCCCGTGCGGCCAGCGCCTGTTCCGGCAAACGCGAGAGCACCGGGAAGATTTCCTGCACCTGGGTTTGCCAGGGTCAAATCAACCGAGCTGCTTCTGTCATGCGCGTCCGTAGGAATGGTTTCGAACTCCCAGCGAACACCCAGGTTCATTGTGAGCGTATGGCTGATCTTCCAGTCGTCCTGGGCGAAAAGACCGCCATACGAGTAGCGCATTCCATTGATGGCAGGCGCGGTCACAGCACCGCTGTGCACCTGTCCCAGCAGGAAGCTGGCGAACCCGTCACCCGTCGTGCCCGTGCTGGTTGGATTGGCCGTCTCGAGGTTCGACATGGCCAGTGTGTTCGTGCCGGGGTTGGGGGCATTGGCATTGAAGTGCACCCGACGGAACTCTCCGCCGAAACGGAAGTTGTGCGCGCCTTTGGTCCAGTAGAACGTGTCGCCGAGAAGATACTGATGCTCCGCGGTCTTCTGACCATTATCGGTCGAGATCGAGGCGTACCCATTGCTGAAGGTGATGTTCGGACGAGACGCAGAGATCTGGTTGGGAACAGAAAACTCGCTGCCACCGTCCTTCGTTCTCGCGAAGATACGATAGTAGCCAATGGCAAGACTGTTCATCGCTCTGCTGCTCAGCGTCCAGTCATGATTGATACGAGTCGTAGTGGCCCTCAGAAACTGGTTGTACACCGTCGAGAGCGGCTGCGGCAATCCTGAGCCTTCCGGCTTGTAGCGCGGAATACGAGTCTGCACCAGAGTGAAGTAAAGGTGCTGCGCCTGTGTCAGATTATGGTCAACACGCGCTGTGTAAACATCCGGATTCAGCAGTTTTTCGCCGATATACGTTCTGAAGTTCAGCGTGCCAGGAGCATTAGGAGCTGGGTAATACGAGGCGATCTTCATCGCTGTGGGATCCATACGCGAAATCGGAATCTTGTTTCCCGGGAATGGATCGCGAATATAGCCTGTACCCGCGGAGTTGAGACGAGTCGTTGCCGGATCGTAAATGATGTTCTTTCCCGTAAAGTCGCCCTGAATCTGAGCCGGCGTAGGAATCTGCGAGGTCTTCAGCGTGTCCATGCCAGCCTTGCGGGAGCCTCCGTAGGAGAAGAAGAAAAAGGAGCGGTTGTGGCCGTCATATAGCTTTGGCAGGATGATTGGCCCACCAATCGTCGCGCCAAACTCATTCTGCTTGGTGTTCGGCGGCGTGACCGCGCCCCACGAGCGTGCGTCTAGCACATTATTCCGGAAATACTCGTAGACCGATCCATGCCAGGCGTTCGTGCCGTTACGGATTGCGAAGATTCCAGCAGCGGCGCCTGTGTGACCGTAGTCCGCAGGAACCATCGTCGTGATCATCTTGAACTCTTGCACGGCGTCGACCGGCGGAGCGCTCTCGTTGTAGCTACCTACGTTTGCCATTTGGCCGGAAGAAAGACCGCTGAGATAGAACTCGGTCTGCTTCATCTGGCTTCCGTTGACAGAGATGTAGTTCGTGGCCGCAACATTCTCCGACCCCGTGGCGTTATAGTTACCTTGCACACTGGGCGCAAGGTAGACAAAGGCTGTTGGGCTGCGGATCCTCCCCTGTTGCACAAGCGGGAGTTCGTCATACTGCTCTCGCGTAACCGTGGTGGAAAGTTGTGCGTTGTCCGGCTGGAGCAGCACCGTATCGGCATCCACACTGACGGTCTGCGTCTGCTGGCCAATCGAAAGATGAAGGTCGAGACGGGTGGTCGTCGCGACAAACAGGGTAATAC
Source organism: Edaphobacter sp. 4G125 (assembly GCF_014274685.1). Taxonomy (NCBI): domain Bacteria; kingdom Pseudomonadati; phylum Acidobacteriota; class Terriglobia; order Terriglobales; family Acidobacteriaceae; genus Edaphobacter; species Edaphobacter albus. The sequence continues at coordinate 1,250,405 of NZ_CP060393.1, read as the reverse complement.
CCTTTCGCTCCGCTGTCTCAAACCCACGCTGCGTGACGCGCACTGTATAGGAACCAGAGCTCAATCCAGGGACTGTGAATTCTCCCGAGTTCGTTGTGGTCGTCTGATGAAAGACTCCTGTGCCTTCATTTCGAACCTCGACAGCGGCACCACCGATAGAGAGACCATCGGGATCCGTAATCACACCGACGAGCTGGCTGTTCTGGGCATACGCAGAGGGAACGAAAAACCCGACTACGCAGAGGACCGCCACATAGACCAAATGCTTCAACCACGAGATACGCACTTACGACCTCCATCGGCCAAACGACCGTATAACTGTTCAATTTTTTTTAGTGTCAACATTGATGGGATTGATTCGTTGGATTAAGGTCCTGCGACCTTACGCACAAGCAAATCGATTTCTACTTAGCTAAAGTAGACAATGTCAATCAATTTACCGTGAATATGTCCACAAACCTGTATATGCCATTAAGCAAGCATGCAATGAATCTCCCGCCTGCAAGCGGTACGGTGCTTCAGAAAATGGGGCTTATTTCACAAGTCTTGCGCCACAGGACTCACGTACTACCAGAGAGCAACTCAGCAAGATGTCCCGGGCCGGAAGGTCCGGGCTTTCCAGTCGCTGCAACATCGTGGACATCGCTACCATCCCGATCTGCGGACAAGGCTGATGCTGCGTGGTGAGAGGAATCGGGAGCAGGCTGGCATAGCGAACGTCATCGATGCCAACGATGCGAATTTCGTCGGGGATGCTGCGGCCTAAACGCATAAGACTCTGCATGAGGTTGGCAGCGGTATGATCGTTTGCCGCAAGAAATGCGTCGGGTTTGTGTTTCGCGAGGATCGATGCAACCAGAGCGTCATCGGACGGTTCCCCACGAAACGCAAGATCGTGCGTGCCATTTTGCCGATGAGTGGTCAGCGCCTCGCGATACCCCGCGATGCGGGCATCGACTGTAGAAGCGGAAAGTTCCTTGGCAAAAAATGCTATCTTTTTCGCGCCTTGGTTGATGAGATGCTCGGTCGCGATGTATGCGGTACGCCGGTTTTCAACGCCTACCAGGTCATAACGGCTGCGCAGAGGATATGGAGAAACACAGCGATCCAGCAAAACTACGGGGATTTGTGCGCGATCCAGGGCGACAAGAATCTTGTGGTTGACGCGGTCCTTGGAGCGCGTCAGTTCGAGCGGCGCGAAGAAGACACCGGAGACCCCGCGTTTGATGTACTGATGGCAAAGCTCCTCGGCAATCTGTTCTTTCTTCTCGCCGGAGTTTAGGTTGCCCCAGATTAGCGAATGTTGTCTGGAGTGGGAGAACTGCGCCATTCCCTGACAGATAGGCTCGAAGATCTCCGTTTCTCCCAACTCTGGGATCAGGAGACCAAACAGGCCATTTCCCTTGCCCTGCTGGGGAGCCGCATATGTTCCTGAACCAACCCGGCGCACTACGAGTCCCTGTTGCTGCAGCTCGCGCATTGCCTTTACCACCGTCATGCGCGAGGCAGCAAAACGTCGGCTCAACTCTCCCTCGCTGGGCAGCCGGGCTCCCTCCTTGTACTCACCGGAGGCAATGCCTTGTCGAAGTGCATCAAAAATCAGTTTGTACTTCGGCTGATCTGAGTCTTCTGCTCTCAATGGATTCCCGTTTTTTCGCAGTTTGGTCAACAAATGGAACTCTCCATAAATCTAGCAACAGCTGCCGGCCCTTGGTTTGATGAGTAATCTTCTGCCGCTCGTCGCATCTTGAATGTAACGTACATGTAGACAACTTAGCCACTTATTACGTATACATCTTGTTGCTAGATATTCATCAACTTACTGCATCCAATTTGATCGCACCCCAAGAGCTCCCTTTCACCGGCTGCCTTCAATGAAGAACTACCAAGGAACTGAACAACGATGAAGATTGCTGATCATCCGCCCATAACTCTTTGCATGGAGAACTTCTCCGAGTTGTCACGGCGAGCCCAGGTGCCGAAGTACAACCGGGCTGAGCTTGTTCCCGGCATCGTTCACTTTGGCGTCGGGGGATTCAATCGCTCGCATCTCGCTGTCTATCTCGACGACCTTCTACATCATCCGGCAGAGCCGCGATGGGGCGAGTGCGGCATAGGACTGCTTCCTGGCGACCTGAAGATTCACCAGGCCCTCAAGAGCCAGGATTATCTTTACTGCGTTTTGACCCGGGATGCCAGTACACGCGATTTGAGGCTCATCGGCTCACTGACGGAACACATTTTCGCTCCCGCAGCACAGGAGGCGGTACTGCAACGGCTCAGTGCCCCGGAGTGCGAGATTGTCTCTCTTACTGTTACTGAAGGCGGATACTTCATCGAAGACGCGACGCGACGCTTCTGTACTGAGCACTCAGATGTGCTGCATGATCTTGAATTCCCCCTTTCGCCACGCACCTTTCTCGGCTATCTTGCCTCTGCGGCAGAACGGCGTATGCGCAATGGCGGTAAGCCATTCACAGTTATGTCGTGCGACAACGTGCAAGGAAATGGAGAGATCGCTCGCCAGGCTTTGGTTGCGTTTGCAACATTGCGCAACGACAAGCTGGGCGCATGGATCGAAGCCAATGTCGCCTTTCCCAACAGCATGGTCGACCGCATTACTCCGGCTACAACGGAAGAGGATCGTCATTCCATCAATGCTGCATTCGGCATCGTGGATAAGTCTCCAGTCGTCACCGAGCCGTTCCGCCAATGGATCATCGAAGACTCATTCGCCGGTGCTCGCCCGCGATTTGAACTGGCAGGCGCGGAGATCGCCAGCGACGTCAAGCCCTACGAGATTACAAAGATGCGCTTGCTCAACGGTGGGCACTCCACACTGGCTTATGTCGCTGCGGTCCTGGGCTACACTTTGGTGTCGGACGCTGCTGCCGATCCTCTAATTCATCGGCTTGTACAAACGTACCTAGAAGAGACAACGCCTGCCGTTCCGCATATTGCAGGTCTCGATCTGAACAGTTACAAGGCGAGCATCCTGCACCGATTCGCAAATCCTACGATTCGCGATCAGGTGATGCGCATCTGCTCGGAGGCGTCCGCAAAGATTGCGAAATTTATCATGCCCACTGTTCCAGAGTTGCTGAAGCAGCAACGGCGTCCAAGAGTAATCCCGTTTGTGATCGCCAGTTGGTTGCATGCCATAAGGGGCAGGGATGATCGCGGCAATTCGTTTACGATTGCCGACGCATCGGGCCATCTCTTCACCGAATTCCTCGCGCAAGGCGGCGGTAATGCAAAGCTCGCACTCAACGCAACCTCGGTGTTTGGCGATATCGCCTCTCAGTCCACGCAGTTCGTGAACGACGTGCAACAGAATCTTGACCGGTTGCGCAAAGATGGCGTTTACGCAGGAATAACCTCGGTTATCGCCTCATAGGCATAACTATCATCGCGAAAATAGATACTCTTTCGGAGAGCATAAGCATGCAAGAACTTGAAGTTCGCTCAGATTCACCAGCATCCAGACTCGAACGCCTCGGCATGCATCCTGGACTGGCGATTGGTTATCTAGGCCTGCTGCTGTTCATGATCGGCGACGGCGTGGAAGCAGGATTCCTTTCCCCATATTTGCTGGATCAGCTTCACTTCAGCGAGTCACGCATTGCCCTCATCTTTACGCTCTATGGTGTCACGGCCGCCATCGCCTCCTGGCTCAGCGGCGCACTGTCCGATATCTTCGGAGCCAAGCGCGTCATGTGGATGGGACTCATCATCTGGGTCGTTTTCGAAATCCCCTTCCTGCTCTTCGGGATCCATGCTCATAACTTTCCTGTCATTCTGGCGAGCTACATGTTGAGGGGATTTGGATATCCCCTGTTCGCCTTTGGTTTTCTCATCTGGATCACACACATCACGCCGCAGCGCTATCTCGCCACTGCCGTTGGCTGGTTCTGGTGTGCTCGCACAGGCGGCCTTCCCACCCTTGGCTCACTCTTTGCCAGCTACTCTGTTCCGCACTACGGCGCTTATCGCAGCCTTTGGATCTCCTTGGCCCTGGTTATCGCTGGTGGACTCATTGCACTGTTGGGCGTGAGAGAAACGCGCGGTGCGGGCCCTGCGGCAAACCGTGATGCCAACCCTTTCGCGGTCGTGTTATCCAGTCTTTCCATCGCATGGAAAAAACCTAAGGTCGGGCTTGGAGGCATCGTCGCAACCGTCACCACGACCTCCGAATTCGGTTTCCTTGTCTGTCTTCCAATCTTCTATGTGCATACGGTCGGCTTCACACTTCCGCAATGGCTACGCATCCTCAGCATCATGTTCGCCACCAACGTTGTCTTCAATCTCTTCTGGGGTATCGTCGGCGACCGCATCGGCTGGAGAAAGACAATCACCTTCGCGGGTTCGTGCGGATGTGCACTTACGACGCTCGGCCTCTATTATGTGCCGCACATTTTCGGCCCGAACTATCTGCTCGTCACGCTTGCAGGCATGGCCTACGGCATAGCACTCGCCGGTTATGTTCCGATCGCCGCGATCATGGCATCTCTGGCGCCCGAAGCGCGCGGAGCGGCCATGTCGATCATGAACCTCGGCTCCGGCATGAGCATCTGGCTTGGCCCTGCTGTCGTGGGACTCTGCCTGCCTCGCTTCGGTATTGAAGGTGTCATCTGGGTCTTTGCCGGTCTGTATCTGCTTGCGGCATTTATCAGCTACACCCTCAAACTACCAAACGAATCTGAGACCGACAGGGTTGCGCAAGGGAGTCACGCGTAGATGAGAAATACTACAGGGGAGGGGATACGTGTGCTCGCTGTCGGTGAGATCCTCTGGGACATATTTGACGGCACAGAGATTCTCGGCGGAGCCTCGCTTAATTTCAGCGCAAATATTCAGCGTCTCGGTGGCGCAGCCACACTGATTACCGGCGTCGGCGCAGACGATCGCGGCTATCGAGCGATCGATGCAATGAAGCTTCTTGGATTGAGCACGAAGGCCGTTCAAATTGTGCCCGGCGAGGCGACAGGCATCGCGCTCGTCGAGTCCACTCCTAGCGGAGAAACGACGTTCCATATACCCCGCCCTGTCGCATTTGATCGCATCGACACCAGTACATCTTCCATCTCCGCAGAAACTCTGCGATTGATCGAATGGATCTACTTTGGAACCCTTCTTCAGACGGAACCTGCTCTGGAAGATTTCATCGCGGAACTCATTTACACCCAGCCAAATGTTCGTTGCTTCTATGATCTGAACCTTCGTACGGGTCATTGGAACTATGCGCTGGTACAGCGATTGAGCCATCGTTGCCATGTGATGAAGCTCAATCTCGATGAAGCAAAAATCCTGTCTGGACTCGCTCATCCCTCATCGCAAACCTTCGATCTCACATCCTTCTGTCAGCAATGGACCTCCGAATACGACATCGATACGATGTGCGTAACGCTAGGCGCGGAAGGCTGCTTGATCTATAGCAGCGGCTCCGTAGATACCCACAGCGGATTTTCTATCGAGGTACACGACACCGTGGGGGCGGGCGATGCTTTTGCAGCTGCGTTCCTGCATGGATATCACTCCAAGTGGCTTACTGAAGATATTGCCCGCTTCGCAAACGCGGCCGGCGCCCTGGTGGCAAGCCGTCCGGGTGCCACTCCCGAGTGGACCTATGGAGACTGCAATCACATCGCTCAGCAATGAGGCGTTAAGACTAACCGCAGTTCGCAGCATACGGATGCCAATCTTATTTCAGGACAGAAGGCATCCTAAGAACTCAAAATCAGCCACGATTTTTCGACCTAAGGCATACACAGTCTTTCGCCTTTCTCTGCAGGTCAATCAATGCCCCACTATCCAGGCCAGCCCCTTCGGGGAAAATTGAAGAAAGGACATTAGTCTGTTTATAGGTGGTACTTGATTTGATCCAACACCGCGCGCAGTGTTGGGAGGACGACGAAACCAGCTCAGTCGCGAGCTGCGTCTTTGCAACTCTCTAACACCATAGAAGTCGATCGCGAGCGAATCGAAACCGCCCGTACCGGGTATATAACGCCAACTATCCCCCCGTCTAAGATTTCCATACGCCACGAAATGACGCACAAGCCAGCCCCACACCTTCCCCCAAAAATATAACTAAACACAGGCACTACCTGGCAAAGTAGCTCCAATGCCGGCTACTCCATCGGAGAACGCGAACCGGAGGGCATGGCCATCTACCTCAACTCCTTACTCACACGCAGCAGCGCTAAACTCTGCTTCGGTCTAGCTGGATACAACGACAATTGTCCCAATCCACAGACCTGGGCCGCCAGCATCTACTACAAAGGCACAGAAGCCTTGTGAGAAAATCCTCGTCGGGCTTTTACATCACCAGTACAGCTGAGCCCAGCACCAAACTTAACATTTGCTTCGCAGTTTTTTGATTTGAGCCGTGGGGAAGAGAGCGAGGTACTCCGCTGGGATGACGATGGAGCCAAGGATCTCGCGACGTTCCGAGAGAGCTCGCAAAGTCAAGCCACGGTTCTTATCAACAACTTGGATGCGGAACCGCCGCAAGCTATAGAGTGTGGGCTCGGATCCATGATGACATCAGGGTCGCGAGCACTTTCTGTACATCCATTACAAGCTGTAGGGGCGTCCTCTTCGATTCGTGCGATCTGATATCTTCAATGTGCTTCGTCTTCTGCTTCAGTGTATGGGGGAGTATGCACAACCATTTGTGATCCGAACGGCGTCGCATGTTTGTGCGGTCGCTAGATCGGGATCCAGTGATACGTTTGTGTGGGGGTGGACATTCGCCACGAGGTCGTGGCTCGCACGACCAATACACGATCATCGTATGGTCGAAACAATCCCAGATGATCCTAAATCGAGAAGGGCATAACGCTAACCGTCTCAACATATCCGCTGATTCCAGACTACTTAGTTCGCTTGCTAGGAAGCCCTGAAAAGGCCGGCGTCGGCGGTTCGATCCCGTCTCTGGCCACCACCTGCATTACACACCTTTTGCGATTCCCATTAGAGGGCTGGTTCTCCGCATCGCGGCTTGAGCTTGGAATGGTCGAACTTATGATCTCACCTACCCCAATCCTCGTTTTGACGCAATTTGAGTAACTTAGCTGCACAAAACAAAGAGCTAAAGAGCGGAAAAGAATCCGACGAAACGCTTATGGGCCCCTTATTGGACCCGCAAATGGACCCACACTTACGGGTCGCATCAACGCGACACGGACGACAAAGCGTGGGAAAGTCGGATTCAAGAGCACATTTTACAATGCAGAGCACAGGGCAAGCTCGATGAGTGCATTGCCCTATTATCACTCGTTGAGCGCATGTAACGGATCTCCCTGCGCCTCCCTTGAGCAAAGTCAGGGAGCAGTCAGGACACAGCAACTCCGCGATCAGTATCCCATCGCCAATCGTTGAGCTGCTCCTGCAGGTTGCTCTTCTGCAACTTTCCGGTTGAAGCATGTGGAAGCCCCGCGACAACCATGAATGCATCGGGCACTTGCCATGACGCGAAGTTTTGCTGCAGGAAGGAACGCACCTCGCAAGGGTCAACGGTCAGATTCTCTTTCAGGACCACTAGAGCTAGGGGGGCGCTCCTGCCATTTCGGGTGGGGCACAGCAATGACAGCCGCCTCTCGGATCGCCGTGTGTCCAACCAACGCATTCTGCCGGTCGGCCGAGCTGATCCATTCCCCGCCCGACCTGATCAGGTCCTTCAGACGATCCGTGATTTTTACCTATCCCTTCCAAATCGATTGTGACCGCATCTCCTCTACGAAACCACCCTTTTCCCGTCCACTTGTCTGGCTGTTCGAGGCCAACGTAACTCCTAACTCAATACGACGCGCATGTGCATGTATACCGAGAAACACGCTGCTCGGGAGTAATGCAGCCGGCTGATGCATCATCGCCAAACACTCGTTGAGAAATCGGACGTCAACACTTTCCTAAGCACGAAACGAAGGCAGTTGTTTTACATTTTGGAGCCGTCGGTCAACAGGCGGCCAGGAGTCGCAGGCTCCAAGCATTTGGCAGAACAAGCAGGTTTGCACTTTGGTGAATGTCTTTGAATGTTTTACTGTGCATTGTCGGACATCCTCTCTTCTGTTTCCTATGCACGAAGTATCGGTGCGAAAGGCTTGGGGTCTCGCTCACATTCAGACAGTTTTGAGCACAATCTGATGAAGAACTAAGAGATTGCACGCTCTCATTTATATCCATGCGCTGGTGATGATTTCTGGCGGTATAACGAATCACCGCTTGTACGACTGGAAGCGATATTTAGAGGCTCGTAATGGTGGGAACCCTACCACCGGCACCGATGATTGGGATGGCAGAATCATTGCCTTCAAGGCGGAGTGCATAATATGTCTTCGAAATCGAGAATCCGTGCAGCTGGAGATAAGAGATTAGAGAATTTGTCCAGCGGTCTGAACTCCGATCTGAAGATGCTTGTAATCCCTGCCCCGTATCCCATTATGGCCTCCATAACCTACAGGACGAGACATCCGAGGGTGCGGAGCGGCATACCCTCACTTATATCCCTGAATGGGCGACGACGATAGCGGACTGTTCTGCTTATCCGCCGGAATAATTGCTGCAAACAGGAAGGACAATCTATGTACTTGTTGCATCGTTTTCTCCTAACGTTACTTCTTTCATTCTCCGTCAGCATTTGGGCACAAATCGCAAACAACACCACACTCGTGGGGACCATCACAGATCCATCGGGCGGCGTCATAGTAGGTGCTACAGTGAGCGCAGTCAATATGGCCACCAACGTTTCGTATGCGGGGACTACTAATAGAGAGGGTTATTACTCAATACCCTATGTTTCACCTGGAACATACGATGTATCCGTTGAAATGGTCGGCTTCGAAAAGGTCGTGAACAAGGGAACCATTGTGCAGTTGAATCTAGCAGCGCGCACCGACATCACGCTCCGTGTGGGCTCAACAAACTCTGCTGTCACAATCTCCGCAACGAATCCGCCTCTTTCAACCGACGACGCAGTCATCGGCGAAACAATAGACGAGAAAAAAGTTGCCAATTTGCCCATCATAGGGCGCCACGCAATGGATCTGGCTGCTACAGCCTCGAACATCATTGTTGGACCGAAGACTTCCTACACCGGGGTTCCTCCGGGAACCGTATGTCTTCGCGATCTCCTGGAGGTAGCTTTTCCAGTAAGTCGAGCGCCACGTGGGATTAAAGACATCGAATGAATCGAGCACTTTGCCGTCAGCGTTTATGTGAACGAACTCCGCGATGCGTGGCAGAGAATTGGCTTCAGGCTGCCAGACGATCACGTAAGAACCCATGCCGGCCCTATGAGCCCAACGCATTGCCTGTTTCGTGTCTTCTTTGCGAGTAATGAGTCCCGCTGTGTCAAGCCCCCAGGATAGAAGCACATCAGTAAATCCTAGATGCTTCATCGTGACGAAATCTCCCTCCCAGTCTGTCTTGGGAGCGGAGTTGAGCCAGTACCACGCGCTTATGCAATCGAAAGTGTGCATCGGGTGGTTGGAGACAAGAAAAAGATTATCTATACCTTCTGGTCTGCCAACAGCTGAAGAGTTAGGCACCGCTCCCGCAAAGTACCCGACGGCTGCTCAGATCAAGAGTGTATGCGAAGTCGCTTTGAAACTTGGGATACGCCATCTTGATATGTATGGGTACAGAATCGGCGAATACCGCGCGACAAAAGCTGAAATGAAACGGATGATGCCGCCTGAACCTGCTCCATATGTTCTCACTAGGCAATTCCCCAGAAAGTTTATGTGGGATCGTCCTGAAATCCACACCGAGCTTGGCGACTATCTTCGCAGCTTGAATAAACAATGAGATATTGAACGACCGACATTGGCTAGCTATGGTGCTCCATACTCTTCGAGCCCCTTCTCGATTGTGAGACAGGGGCTCAACTATTGAAATCGAAGGGCTATAACGGTCACACTCCCCGCAGGAAATACGTGGCGGAAGGGGCCTTTGAACGTTTCATGCTCCTCACGGGCTTTACTGTATCGGGAGCATCTTCGGAATTCGTGGTCATTAAGCTTTTTCCTTGAAGAGTCGAGATCGTCGCCTCCGGCTTCAATCTTTCCAAAGAACCCAGGTCTTATGTATGTTTACAGGCGAAAGGAGATCCCCGAGTCCTGCGATGTTTGCGACTTGCTAGCCGACAAGCTGATCGGAATGACACGCACCCCCTAATTGAAAGTGTGGTTTTGAGGGTCGACTGCACCACTCAAAGTTCCGGAATCGACACTGTCCTTCGGAGCCCACGCCAATGGGAGCCTCTATACCCAAAGCAGTTCCTCCTCCGGCTCTGCAAATGCCTTCTCTGCCTCAACCGGTGGAGGCATCGATGTCTCCCTGAGTACGCACATTGGATGGCGCCTCATGCAGGCTGACTATCTCCTCACTTTGCTGCCCAACGGTGGCAACAGCCGCCAGAACAACTTCAGCGCGAAAACAGGAAATCATCATACACTTCGGCCCGAAGTGATATAGCGAGATCCTGAAAGTGGAAACTCTATCTAGAAAGCTAGTCGATCAAGCTGCCGGAAGGTCACCCACCCAATTGAAGAATCTTCACGCCTTTCCTGGGTTCCCAGTAGTCCGGGATAGACCTGATGTTGATATTCAGAAGCCAAAATACCGCAAGGCGACGATGGTTCTCCTTGTCGCTCCGAGTACCGGCTTGTGCGGCTGGATACTAGCGATGATTCCCGTTTCACGATTGAGACCGCCAGGACGCAGATGTCCAATGCCATGCCTACAGTCAACACAATTGGCTACAAGCTGGGTAACTCTGTCACGCAGACTGTATCGGATCGCCGCACACAGAAGCACTATCTAAGAAAAGCTGGTTATGGGAAGCAAGTTGAGATTTTCAGGAACTTCCAAAGTTCCCGGAGGCGCGTACCGCAGATATATGTCATGCAATACTGCAGCCAATTTACCCAAGATTTATCGTCCAGTACAAAGGGGCCCGCGGAGAGCAATGCGTCCTATTCCTGCTGCGAACTCCTAGAACAGTAGATGCTCAACTCGGCAGTGCGAGAAGAATCAGAGATGCAAGACCGCTTGCGATTCCGATACCAATGAGGAGGCTCAGCCGCTCACCAAACACAAATACACCTACCATCACCACTAAAATTAGACCACCTCCAACTGCCACAGGAAAAACCACGTAGCCTGGAATTCCGCCCGACATTGCAAGAGCCATACCGGTCTGTCCAAGAACGCTACAAAATGCCATCAAAATGCCGATGCCAAGTTCCCTTACCGCAAGCTTACCCAAGTGAGGTATGGCAACCGCGAGAGCCAGGATCGAGCCGGCCGAATACCATATCACTAAATATCGGGTTTCTAGGTTCCCGAGGCCCGCGCCGGCCAAAACACGAAGCCCATAAGCTCCGAGGCCATTAGTAACAAATGCCAATGCCATGTAACGCTGATACATATTTATTTCTCCGGCACTTGGGCAATGGCAATAACCTCGCCGCTTGCTTCCTCTCGCACTCTTTCCCGCCAAAGAATAACAAGCGTCGCAACAGCCAACAGCAACCCAACCGCTCGTCGTCTCGTGATTTCTTCGCGGTAGACCACAATCGATAACACAGTAGGGACGGCCATTGAGAGATTAATAACGAGCCAGCTTGTTGATATTTTTCCGTACCGGACTCCGCGCTGAAAGCTCAAGATGGCCAGAGAGGCAAGAAGACCGCACGTCGCAGCAGTAACCCATGCGATACGGGGGGTATCCAGCACGCCTGCAGCTCCGAAGCGCCAGAAGGAGAGTACGCTCATTACTACAACGCCACCAAGAAAGATAAATAAATTGATGGCCTCTGGCCGGCATCGCCTATGATCCGCCACCTTGTGCAAAACACCGATCATGCCGAGGCTCGCTACGGCCAGAAAAAGAAATCCATAGGGCATTGTCGTTACCTTTTTTAAAGAAGCTTGATGTCATGTACTGCTCGGGGGAGGAAATCGGATCTCTTCAATGCTTCCGCATATCTAACGCCAATTAGACTTCCGTAATACCGAGCGCGCGTTTCAAGTTGCTCAGTTAGCGATCCCATCGTTGAGCCATAGTTTCGACGAGAAGATTTTTCATCCTCTGATTTCGGCTCGACGATATCCGAACTCGATTGGAAGCATCGCCAGGCTGCCATCTTCGCCTCGAAAGTTTCGGAAATATCGACGATATCGCTTGGCTCTGAGAGCGATTGGATTACCTCGAAATGGTAAAGAGACCTTGCGAACCATGGCGGTCCTAAATCGGCACTGCAACTCCAAGCCGCCTGCCACCATGAGTCGCAGCTCAAGCGCGCCATCGCCCGATGTTGAAAATATTCATTCCAGGAGTGACCAAAAACGATATCCGGTTCGTATTTGCGGATACTTTCAATGCAAAGCCGGTATGTCTCTCGGTTCTCCTGAACTGCATAGTCTGGATAGTGGAAACATTCAAACGACTTCACTCCGAGGATCTTGTGAGCTGCGACAGCCTGAGCCGTAATACGCTCCGCGGCCGTTTCTTTGTCGGCAATATCCGCAAAGTCCTCATCACTATGGCCGAAGCAAACGACATTTACATCGCATCCCGCATTCGCCATTTTGCGCAATATTCCACCGAGGGCAATGACACTATCATCGAGATGCGCGCCGAGAACAAGTGCTTTCAATCGAATATCCTCTTTTCGTTAAAGAACGAACGATCCAATCTGCAGGACCGACGCTAATTTTTGTAATTCGCGCCGAACGTCGCCGTGAGCGACAACTACATGGTGAGTGACACCACGACGCTGTAGCTCCACTAAGTATTCCTTCACTGGCCGCTCAACCTTGACCAGAGCGTGTACCTCTTGGCAAGGAAGGCATGGGTAATCCAGCGCTTCGCCTCCAGAGATTAGCATTTGCCATCCTTTCGGCGTGTCGAGCATATGGGCCATTGTTACTGTTCCCGGACTCATAATGAATTCCATATTGATACCCGCCCCCTGAAAGCCCCATTCTTCCGGGGCGCTGGTTAGCGTTATGCGGTCATCGGAGCCAGCGAGCGCAGGTGAGGCCATGCCATGTCCAACAAGCAAGAGCGCGTTGTGAGCAGCATCGTACTGACCCCATTCGGCCGCCAGCGGTGAATTCCCTGTAAGCCAGTACAGGATATGCATCATCGTAAGACCAATAATGTCTCCTTCCGACCCGACGAGGTGCTTTCCTTTTTCGAGCATCATACAGGCGCCAAGTCGGGTCGGCGCTCCAGTAGCTTTTTCGATGTGATGCTGCCCTAGCACACACAACGAATCTAGGCGCAAATGTTCAACCAAGCGCTCCATGGCGATCGCCAGCCGTACGGATCTGTACCAATCCTCTTCTTTTGGTCCCTGCTGGCGGAAGCGCCGAGCTAGAGTCTTTGCAACCTCCCTTGTGTCTTCGTCCTGCACGCCTTCCCACTGCCGAAGAAGATGTGCAAGCTCAACCGTGATGACATTGGGCCCAAGGAAACCTCGCACTCTGGTCCGGTCATTTTCCAGATCGTACATTCCCCGAAACACATGGCCAACGACACCAATATTCAATTTCTTTAAGCGAGCGACGACGAGATGTACACGAGCTATCCCAGCAATCTCTTCAAACGGACGTTCTTCGGCAAGCGAGCCCACCACAATGTCGTATTCTCGCCCCATCTTTGTAAACGTAGCTGAAAGCTGAGCAGTGCCGATCATTGCACTGTTGCGCATGAGATATTCGTAATTGTCCTGGGGGGTGATGTTCTCTTCCACTTGCGTCGTAAACATCACTACAGGAACATGCGGGATATAGTCGATCGCTTGGAGGGCCATATAGTCGGGCACGTAGGTGCCATCGACAACGATAAGCATCCCGATGCCAGCTTCGGCGAAAGCGCGACCCGCTCGGTCCGCGCTATCGAGCGTGTCCACTACCCCCGGGTAGATGAGATCAACGTCCTTCCCAAGCCTTTTCGCGATACGTTCCAAATCACTTTCGACGTCTTGCCTAAATTCCGGAGAGAACATACGCCAATACTCGAAATAAGCACATGCCAAAAGACCCACTTTTAACTTTTCAGAAATGTTTGGCCTGTTCGACAATATATCTCCGAACTCGGAACCAATTCCCGCTTCGAACGACACGGTCACATCACTCATTTGTTTGCCTCGTTATTTTCGCTGCTAGTGCAAAATCCGGCGCAACTGTAGTACGCCATGTTGACCTGCGTGGTATCCAACCTTCCGAACTGGGCCACAACGTCCACATCCGACCGAAGACGCAGAGAATATTGCGTTAAGGAAGGAATTTTTAGATCGCCAATATCGCCAGGATGATCGAGCCGCAAAGCCCGTACACGCTCCGCACCGACAATCACCTCGATGCCTTTTACTGGATCTTTGTTTTCAAAATAGAAATCAAGTAAGACCGTCGCCGCAGCGGCATTGGGATTCAAAATCATTAGAGCCTCGTGCGCTTCCATGGGCCCAGAGCCGATTTTCTCGGGGAGATATCCATCAACGAAGTACCAAATCTTCGCGCCGTGCTTTGTCATGGCTAAACTCCGGCAGCGCAGGCGGCGCGAATAGAGGGTGTTAGGGATTCGCAACCGGACTCGGTGATAACAAATCCCTCTTCAATTCGATTGGAGCCCTCCAGGTGTCCGAAGAGACTGATGTCGGAGTTCACACACATCCCGGCGCGTAGTGGATATGTCGCCTTTTCATCCGGATAGGGCGATTCGGCCTCCGCCAAACCAATACCATGCATGGGAGGATACAGATCGTATCGCTCCAGTTTGTGCTTTTGGAACACGCTTTTAACCGCGCGGACCATCTCTCCGGATATCACTCCATTCTTGAGGTAACTCACTTGTATGGTGGAAGCTTCGAATAGTGCACTCAAGAAGCGCTTCTGTGCATCGGTGGCGACACCGGCAACAAAGGGATACTCAACCGTTGCGATGTATCCCTCATACTGAACCGCAAAAGCCACCATCACCATCTCTCCGTCCTGGATGATCTTGCGAGTGGGCCGTCCAATGATTGTGTTTGTACGCTGGCCGCTACCGAACACGGTAAACGGGATGCTTTCGGCTCCAGCCGAGCGCGCCACGCCTTCTGCCGCGCCGGTCGCCTCCAGCTCGCTCTTTCCGGGTACTGCCGATGCCACTAATGCTTCGTATCCGAGGCAAGCGATTCGTCCTGCTTCCCGCAGACAGGCAACCTCGTTGGCGCTCTTCACCACCCGTAGGTCTCTGAGGATTGAATCTGCTTCGACTATCACGAGCCCCGGAAGCGCATTTTGTACACGATCCAAGATTGGTCCTGGCATATCGAACTTGCCAACGACGCCCAACCGCTGTCCCCCACGAAGAACGTCGCCAATGATTTGCCGCAAAGAAGAAAATTTGGCTAAGGGATACTCAATTTCTTCTGGGACAGAAACGCAGGCAAATTCCTTAATATTTCTGAGGTCGGTCCACGGGCACATCTCTCTGGCGTAGCACTCTCCTTCGGGTGCACCCGCAAAAATGGGCTTCCCCGTCTTGGGAATAAAACAGGCGCCGCGCTCAAATATCGGCCAAAAATTGGAAACGTAACGGAGGTTCTCTCTACGGTACTCATCTCCGTAGACCATCAGACCGTCGAGCTTCTGTATGTCGAAAGCTGCTTGTATACGCGAAATACGGTCTTCGAATTCGGCTTTGGGTATCGTAATCATATTCTCAGGCAAGCTCCTTTTCATCGAAAAGTACTTCATAGGTTTCATCTAGATTGAGTAACCGAAGTTCGTCGCCTACAGCAGATGTAGCTTCGTGCGCATATGCGATGAGTTGGCGATAGAAGTCGAAGCCGCATCCGTCCTCGCACTGGTTTAGCGGAGAAACATGCGCGAGCGTCACAAATGGTATGCCGGCGCGTAGGCACGAATCGAAATCATGTTGCGCCAGTGCCATCGTTGCTTCGAAATCTGTTTGCCGGAGATACCATGTGTATTCGGTAGTCAGCGGGAGCGATCTTATTCCACTTGAATGCTGAGAACGGTCGAAATCGACACGCGAGATCGGTCGCGGAGCGAGTGCCTTTCCTTGAAGAAGGTCCCACCCCCCCTCCTGTAAATACATCGAACTATCGTAGGAAAACCCTTCTGCGCTCAGCGCAGTAAAGAAATTCTCACACGTCGAAAGGCATGGAGCTCGAAAACCTCCTATCTTGCACTCCAGCGCATCTTCTAGGATTTGACGTCCTTGGCAAAGCCTTTCTCGAAGCTTGGGAACCGCGAGACCCTCTTCAATCGCTGCCTGCTCTTTCGCCAATCGTTCCCGCGACGCCGATTCGTGAGGCAAGTCCAAAATCATCCGCGGAGGAATACCCGTCTCAAAACGATCATGTTCAAGACCATGTTGCCCCAGTGCATGTCCCTGCGCTAAAGCTTGTTTCAACAGTTCTACATATCCAGGTCTTTCTTGCAGCCGAATTCTTTCAGCGCGCGGCACCACAAAGAAAGTTGATAGGATGCCTTCTGACCTAAAGAACTGCAGTAGGGCATGCATATCCTCTTCAGTGGAGTAGCCTTCGAGGCAAACGTCGTCGACAGTCAAACAAAATATCATCGTCTCTGTGGTCCGTTTATTGGAATGTGCCATCCCGCTGACACGCTAATAAAACGCGATGAAGGCGACCTTTTGTGTTCAGAATAGAAACTTCATCGCAAACTGGATCTGACGTGCTGTGCCCGCGCTCTGAATTCTCCCGAATGCCGGTGAAACAAGCGTCGGCACGGGATTTGAGAAGTTCGCGTGATTGAATGTATTGAAGAACTCTGCGCGGAATTGAAAGCGTGTGTCTTCCCAGCCCCGAATCTCTTTGAAAAGACCGGAATCCAGATTTACTAAACCTGGTCCCACCAAAGCATTCCTGCCAAAATTCCCATATTGACCCGCTGAATTTGCAACAAATGCGCTTGTATTGAAGTACTGAGCAATCATCTGTTCCTGGGATCTTCCGGAAGAAAGAACCGGATTCCCTACAAGGTTAGGACGGTCCGAATTGACTGCGGTCAGCGAGTAGTCACGCCCGCTGACTACATTGAATGGCATTCCGCTCTGTGCGCCGAAGATTCCTGACAGACGCCAACCCCCGATAATATTGCGCCCAAAGAAACCACCACTGTGCCACGTGGGTAGATCCCATAAACCAGAGATAGCCAAGACATGTTTTCGTTGAAAATCAGACAGACCACGACTTCCGCGAAAATTGAATGGGTCTTGAATCGTCGATGCCGTATAAGGTTGACCCGACTGTATGTCGATCGAGCGAGCCCAGGTATAGGAAACATCGATCAAGTAAGATTTTGAAAGGCGCTTCTTCATACTCAATGCGAGAGCATTGTAAGAGCTTGTTCCCGCATCTTTGAAATAGGTAACACCCGATATCTTTCCACCCCCAAACAGCCTGCGTTGATTTGCATTGGCCAGCGTAGCTCCGGGTTGGTAGACTGCCGGATTCGCTTGATAGACCAAAGGGAGATGCCGACCCGCGCTACCGATGTAGTTGATTTCCACAGAAAAATCCCTGATCAGCTGCCTTTGCAATGACACGCTAAATTGCTGGAGGTTGGGATTGGGCATGTATTGATCGGCTCCCCAACCCGTAACGGGAAGCAAGAATTGCGCCTGTCCAGTCTCGGGATTATACTGAGCGGCTGGATTACCAGGAACTACAGTGAACCCGAGCCCTCCAGTCCCAAATGGATTTGAGAACGATGGAACAGTCGTCAATGTGAATGATTCAAGGAACGGCTGATTCAAGCTCAGATATTGAGAGTATCCATTGATAAGAACTTCGGTGAAGATACCGTAGCCGAGGCGAAGGCTCGTGTTGCCGTCACCGAAAACATCCCATGCGATACCGAATCGAGGGTTAAAATTCCGATACTGTGGATTGAAGATCCCTTTCGGGATTCCGGGGTCCCCAGCAAAAGCCATTCCAGCTGGCGCATTCGGGAAACGAGTCGATTGAAAACCCGGAATGAACGTGGCAGAATTCCCATCGACCTGCTCCGTTGGTTGCTCATAGTGATAGCGAAGGCCCAAATTGAGCGTGATCCGTTTAGACACTCTGTAGTCGTTCTGAGCGAAAAATCCAACCCAATAGGTACGGTGATTCTCCTGTTCGTCGTAGAGCAATAACGAGCTGGGCTGCCCCAGCATAAAATCCGCCATGGCATTACCTGTGACCTGCCCATTGAATGCAAATCGTCCGTTATCGAAGGAAGCTCGATCAGGTCCGAAGCGGACTCGGTCATAGTTACCTCCAAGCTTCCATGTACTCTTTCCGCTGATCCAAGTGAGCGTATCTGAGAAATCTTCTGTTGCATCCTGTCGTAAAGGATCGCCTGCGGTTCCGGGTGTCAGATTGACTCTGCCAGTAATATTGACGGCCGGAGGGTAGGGATGAGTGTACGTGTCAGGTAGATTTACCCCGGCATCCTTTGGATTATTGAACGGCATATTTGCATTTGTCTGAGCCTCAAATTTTCTGTTCCAGGCGAATGACGCCATGTTCAGAAGATTTGGAGTAAATGTATGGATGTCCCACACGTTGAGATTCTGAAAACGCAATGAATAGTTGGTTTGACCGAACGGAAGATTGCCGTTGGGCGTATTCGATGTGCCGCGGCTATACCAATATCGTCCACTAAGTTGATTATTCCCTGTGAGATTGTGGTCTACCTTAAGCGCGAATTGCTTGCCATTGTTTATGCTGGGGCTCAGGCTGGTGTAGCCGCCCCCGGCAGAATTCGCAGCAGCCATGATGGATAAATATTTGACTGCCGCCGGATCAAAACGCGAACTGGGAATTCTTCCATTGGGAAAGCGCTGACCTGTAGCTGGATCAACTGGCACACCACCGACAGATTGTGAAAAATCACCATTCTTTTCCGCATCCGTTGGCGGGATCGCTGCGTTATTCAAGACGGAGTTATGGATAGCCGTCCCCTGGTAACCGAAGAAGAAAAACGTCTTGTTGCGAATAATAGGGCCGCCTATGGTGCCCCCGAATTGATTCTGGATGAGGAACGGTGTTTTTGGCGCGAAGTAATTCCTCGCTGTTAGTGCATTGTCACGATGAAATTCGAAAAGGCTGCCGTGGAACGAATTGGTGCCCGATTTAGTCACAACCTGAACGGTTGCCGCGGCTGCAAGTCCCTTCTCAGCGTCATAGGCATTCGTAATAACCTTCATCTCGTCCAAAAAGTCAGGTGGAGGAAGCGGGTTTCCTTGTCCATACTGGACCGAGTTATAGCGGGTATTGTCATAGATGAAATTGTTCGCGCTCTGTTGTCCGCCTGCCACTTGTACAACTACGTTGTAACTGGTGGGTGACACTCCGGGGTCGGTTACGATAACTCCGGGAATCAAGGAAAGCAGCGCTGTAGGACTTCGGCCACTTAATGGCATTTCCACCATCCGTTCAGAATCGATGGTCTCTCCAATCGAAGCCTGACGCGTATCGACAGCTGGAGCCTGACTGGCAACCGTCACCGTTTCGGAGACATTCCCAACGGAAAGGGGAATATCCACTCGCACGTTAGCCTGTACCGAAACGGCAACGTTCGTACGAATGGCTACCTTGAAGCCTGCTGCCTCTACCCGAATGGAGTAGGAACCAGGTGGCAGCAGTGTAAACAGATATGCTCCTGTTTCATCAGTGGTTGTCGTTCGCGCTTGCCCAGTCGACGTCTCGACAACCTGTACGGAGCAATGGCCAACGACTGCACCACTAGCGTCAGTCACATTCCCAACGATGGAAGCAGTCGTTTGCGCGAAAGTCACACTAGCGCAACATAGAGCGACCACCGCGACGCTGAGAGACTTTAGGGCTTTCAATGGCAACATAACCATCCTCCTGGGTTATCTGGGTATGAGAGATTACTGGCGCAGAACTGCGTCCGAATGCGCTCTTGTACTTTTAATCGTGAAACCGTGCTGCGATCAGAGGGGGTGCTGTCTCCGCAAAATGACTAAAGATCGCCCCTTCAACTTCCACACTTTGCTTGGTGCACTCGTCGAGTCATACGCCGAAAAATAAGTGTCAGCGGTCTCGATTGTCGCTTCTTCTGTGCCATAATTCGCCAGAACGAGATAGGTCTCGAGGTTTACAAATGTCGAGGTGACTACGTTGAGTTGCAATGGCTTTACAAAGAGATCGGAATCACCAATATCGATATAAGCCCACGTTCCCTCTTGTACGAGAGGAAGGTAACGAGCAAGCCAGTGAGCGTGAGTTGCTCGAGCGTTCGGGTTTGGCGGAAATGCATCCCATGGGCCATATACGAATGGTCCGTTGGGATGTGCGCGATAGTAGTCCCATACTTCGTGATACTCGCGACGTAATTTATCTTTCTCTTCCGGCATGTACTCGACACCGGGGATGAATCCACGTTCGCCCGTCATAGGCCGCCCGGCAAGGAGAAGTGGGAACTGCATATAAGGGATCGTTTGCAGGTACATCTCATCCTGGTTATCCACTTTGCCGTTGCGGAAATCAAAACACGGCACCACATAGGGTGGGTAGTACTTTGTGTCCTGTCGAGTCTTATCGAGGCTTCCAACTCCTTCGCCAACCCAAAGATAGTCATATAGCTGCGCATCAAACATCGGGCGATTGTTCCGATCAGCATGTAGCTTGTAGATACCGCCGCGACGTTTTACCTCGGAATAGATCAACGACACCATGTCCTCGAGAGCCGCGTCGTGACCCTTACTTTCATGAAACGCTAAGACCTCATCCTTGGTGGGCGGTAAAGGATTGTTGTAGAGTGGAATGTAACCCCAATCGTTAAACAATCCATCTGCACCATAGTCGTCCAGCACCTGCAACGTGCGCGGCAGAATATACGCACGCCAACCGGCGCTAGCTGGCGAACAGCGAATGAGCTTCCAATGATTGCCTTTTACTACTGGTCGCTTCCCTGGCCCGCCCCGAACCCATTCCTCGCGGAGATCCGGATCCCCCTCTTGCATGTAGCCGGTTGAAGCATAGAGAATGACTTTCATTCCCCTCTTATGAGCCATGTTGATGAATCGCCGCAGACCGGCGGGGTTCACCGCAGTGAACTTGTCTCCTCCAAATAACCGAAGCAGGTCATTCCAGTCCTCCATCAGCTGGATGAGACGTATACCGCCAGCATGCAGGCGATCGAGCTCTGCTTCGTCATACTCGTCCGGATTGTACGGCGTGCGCGACGGATACTCGCCGATGTTGTAAGAGACCTGCCCGGGTATGTAGTTGGTGATAAGGTGCTTCTTCCCGCACTTCCGAATGCGACTCTCGCAAGCGGCAATGTTCTCCAAGCGACGGCGATGATCGTCTGCCGAGAATGAGCGCATGATGGTACCAGCGCCTAGGTCAGCTAAATTGCTCAGCACCCCTTGTGCCGCCATCTGATTAACCCCTTGTGCCGTGATCCGGTTAGGCGCGGCGGCGGCAATGCTACATAGGGCTGCGGAACCCAAGAAATCGCGGCGGTTCATCCGTAGACTCTTTTGCATCAAACCTTACCCTCTCGCTTCCGTCTAGAAGACATTCTCGCGTCTTATAGATCGCTTCTTTCTATGTCTCTGCTAAGTCTTTGAAAGAACCTATCGACGATGTTCTCTAGGGTCAAGCACCGTATGAGTCACTAAATAAATTTCATTTGATGAAATGCATAGTAAAGATCAAATACTGAGAGATTATCTCGCTTATTCAATAAGATATTGCTTTTTACAAGCAAATTTACCTCTCCTTATCATGAGGGACTTATTTGAAAGTATTACAATTACTGAAATTATTTCAGGAGTAACGAGATGACTGAATCCCAGTCGGGGCGCTACATGGTGAGATCCATCGTTCGGGCCGCAGAAATCCTAACGGCTTTCGAAACACCGGGTGAGGTGTTGCATCTGCGTGATTTTGTCACCAGAACGGGTTTGGATAGAGCTACGGCGTTTCGCCTATTGCATACTCTGAGCGCTTGTGGATTTCTGGAGAAGCAGGGAACGAATCAATATGGGGCGCCAATTCAACTCCGCAAGCGCATGAAATACAGAATCGGATTTGCAAGCGGCGGGGACCAATCTCTTTTTAATAAAGAAATTACGCAAGGGTTAATGAAGGCAGCCGAAGACTACAACGTCGATATTGTTGTCGCCGACAATCGATTTAGTCGCAAACGCGCTTTGCGTGCAATCGAAAGCCTCGTGAAAGAACGTGTCGACCTCATTATTGAATATCAGACTGACTATAGCGTCGCTCCGATTGTTGCTCAGAAGTGTGCAGCCGCAAACATTCCTTTGATTGCAGTTGAAGTGCCTCATCCAGGCGCGATGTATTTTGGCGCCAACAATTATGAAGCAGGCCTAATCGGAGGTCGTCACCTTGCTGCTTGGGCGAAGGTGCGCTGGAAGGGGAACGTGGACGAGATTGTTCTCATGGAACAGCACCGTGCCGGCCCTTTACCGCAGGCGCGTCTTGCTGGGTCACTGGCCGGGCTCGCCGAATCGCTACCACAGAGCCAACACTGGCCCGTTGCGCATCTTGATGGCGACGACGATTTGAGGAGAAGCTTGTTAGTTGTCCGTCGGTATTTGCGGTATACAAAATCGAAGCGCATCTTGGTTTTCGCGCTCGGCGATATGGGAGCGCTTGGTGCACTACAAGCTTTCGAAGAAGCGGGACGACTGGAGTGCTGCGCGATCATGGGACAGAATGCGGCGCCTGAGGCGAGAAGAGAATTACGTCGGCCAGGAACCCGTCTCATTGGTTCAGTTGCTTACTTTCCCGAGAAGTACGGCCCGGCTTTGCTAAGAATCGCATTGGATCTGCTGACAGATAAAAAGCTTCCACCAGCAATCTTCATCAAACATTCTCTTATCACCCCACAGAATGTCGACCGATTCTACCCAAATGATGGGCTTTTGGGTTACGCCTAAACCTCTAGTGCATCTCGTGCCAGCCCACTAGGTATATTCTCCAAGTCCTCTGCCTGTCTCACCGATCTTTGTCTCGCGTATTTCAAAAAAATTGCGCACACGCAAACACAACAAGAATCCTGGAGCAGCGTTCGACGCAACTTATTCCAATTGTCGTCGGTATGATTGGCACTAAGCCCCATGATCAGTACTGTGCCCCATGACCGACCAACTACTTGTGTCTAGTCAAGAGGACAACATGATGGGCATCCGTCTACGTAAGCTTGTGAAACGAGAGCCCTTGGCCGATTTCGAATAGATCTTCTGTTTCGAACCACCCCAATCCTCGTTCTGACGCAATTTGAGTAACTTAGCCGCACTGAGCAAAGCGTTAAAGCGCGGAAATGAACCCGACGAAACGCTTATTGGACCCTTGCAGAGCTGCATGGAAGATGATCGGGAATACCGGAAGAGGGATGGTTTTCACTGTTGCTTGGATGCTGATCTCTATCCCGCTCCATTCTGTTTTTCGTTTTAGATTTCTTCTTCACCCGTTTCATGACTATTGATCCGTTCACACTCATTTTCTCTGGCATCGTCCGTTGCTCTCCACCTTGTTTCTATTCGCACTCTTGATGAGCTGTCTTGATGCAAGCTCGGTGCCGGCTGGGGTTCGAGAGGAGAGTCGATGCTGCCATTTATCGCTCGGCCTTGAAGACCAAAGTCGGCTCGCAGTCATCGGAACACGGTGTCGTCGCAACGGGTGAAATCGTCATCTTGATTTTTGTATATAAAAAATTATTTTATTTTATGTGTAGCAGAGTCTAGCTAAACATCTGAATCAGTGTCAAGAAAAAGTAGGACCTAGAATTCAGTGTCTATCTAACCGCCAAAGAGAACACTCGATAGGCTCTGGATAGCCATCATGCTGCTATGAACTCCATCGCGACAATTTGCAGGTCAGGGAATCAAGCAGGGTGGGTGTAGAGTCAACGAGTGGGATATGCAATGTTGTGGACTGCCGAAACGAACCCGTCTCGCCGATAAGCCGGCCTCGAAATTAAGGCTGGTGATCGTGACCTGCCAAAATGTCTTAGGTGTCCACAGATCAGCATAGTCGGTGCTACGCTCTTGATCACCAGCTAGGATCGTCAAGGAATACGAGATCGCAACCAGGACTCTGGGACGGGATGCAGGTTTCGACTCCCGCTTCGATTCCCCAGTAGGTTCGATCGCCAGCCGTCTTCGTTCAAAACTTGCTATTAGGAGTGCCTATTGGGTACTTTTCACTACTGCTGTGTTGCCATTTTAGTCGTAGAATCAGTTAGATACGCGAGTGCGCAGCCACTCATAAATCAAAGGCTGCGGGTTCAGATCCCGCACAAACATCAAGCCGCTGAATAAAGGATGAGGCCATTCAGAGAACGTGCAGCGGTGTGTAATGCTAGACAAAGCCGTCTCTGGCCATCATTTAGAATCAATAATTTATCTAAACAAGTATTACCATTTTCCTGTACTCCGCTTTCCAACGTTGAGGGTTTTCTATAGGGTCCGGACTAAACCGTGCGTTGCCTGAAGGGCTCCACAACATCTCTTGAATGGATTATTGAACGCGTTCAGTGTTCTTGCCGACCGCCAGCCTCGGCGATGCGGTTCGTTGCTTACAACGATTTTCCGAATAGAGCTCGAGAGCATGGAAATCTGGAATCGTTACAGAACGCCTCTTAATAATCACCATCCCTTCGTTTTGGAGCCGTGCCAGTGCACGGGAGACGACGTCACGCACGGAACCGATGCGGATGGCGATTTCATGATTGGAGAGAGCTAGCTTGAATGTCGAATAGCCACGTGCATCGACCCCGTTGTTCCTTGCCTCATGCAACAAGAGCAAAGCGAGCCGCTGGCCAACTTCATGGAAAGACAATGCCTCGACCAGTTGAGCATGCCTTCTTACCCGTTCTGCCATCAGCTTTAGCGCCCTCAGAGCGAAAGTCGGATGCTCTAGACAAAAGGCATGAATATCCCGCTTATTGATAAATAAAACTTCTGTAGCTTCTTCCGCGATTGCAGAAGCGGGATATGACCCATCATCGAACACGGGAACTTCGCCAATCGTTGCACCGGCGGTATCCATATGCATTACTTGCTCTCGACCCTCGGTATTGTGCCGGAAAACACGCACCTTACCACTTACAACTGCAAATAACCCCTTTGCTGTATCGCCTGAGAAAAACAGCATTTCCCCAGGTTGAAACTGCATTTCTGTGGCTCTCTGTGCAAGTTTGGCAATCCCTTCGGTGTTTACTTCACTGAATAATTTCGTGCGCCGCAGAGCAGCGATCCTCTCCATTTTGCTCACTCCAAGTGTCGCTTTCTTGTACGACTCAAGTCATAGCACATCTGATCGACGCGGAGTAAGTTCAGGACAAACGAGAGGAGTGGTGCGAGATACGAGAGGACACGATGCTCAAACATAATCTGAATGATTTGATTGAATTCGACAGCCAAAAATTCAAGCCCAAGGTGTTGATCAATAGCCCGGACTATCGTCTGGTTCTCCTCGGAATAAAAGCCGGTCAGTCTGTTCCTGAACACATGACATCGGGAAAGGTCACGGTATATGTCGTTCGCGGACACGTAATTTTCTATGAACAGGAAGTTCCTTGCGAGCTGCATTCAGGAGAAGTTGTCAGCATCGCAGCCGGAATTAAGCATCACGTTGATGCATATGAAGATTCGGCCCTCCTGGTACTCGCGACAGGAACCGTCAGAGGGGAGCCTACCGACCTGGATGACGAAATCGATATCCGCACAGTGCCACGCCCGCAACGCCATCCGCTCATCTTCGCAAAGTTCGATTCGTTGGCCGTGGGAAGTTCCTTCCAGCTTCTCAATGATCACGACCCGGTGCCTCTGAGTCAGCAATTTGAGAGTTTGCGACATGGACAAGCAGAGTGGGAATACCTCGAGCGTGGGCCCAATATATTCCGCATAAAAATTACGAGGATTTCGCCTCAGAATACGCAGGACGTCTTACCCGGAGAAAGCGTTTCGCCAGTTCAGATCCAAAGTCGCACGACATAGCTAGATTCAAAAGCAGAAGAGGAAAGAAATGGCAACGATACCAGCGATAGCACCCACTTTACCCGAAAGGACCTACCTCAATAACGGATTTGGTCTAAAGTCATGGTTGCTAACTCAAGACCATAAGCGTATTGCGATTCTTTATATCCTCACGACAAGCTTTTTTTTCGTCATTGGCGGCTTGGCCGCAGCGTTCATCCGATTGGAATTGCTGACTCCTGCAGGCGATCTAGTATCTTCTGATACATATAACAAGTTATTTTCCATCCACGGAATCATTATGGTCTTTTTCTTCCTTGTACCGGTGGCGCCCGCGGTGCTGGGAAATTTCCTCATTCCTCTCATGATTGGTGCCCGAGATGTCGCGTTCCCAAAGATCAATCTTCTAAGTTGGTACCTATTTATGATTGGAGGTGCTATTGAGTTGTATTCGATGATCTTTGGCGGCGTGGATACGGGGTGGACCTTTACTACTCCACTAAGCACTCATTACTTGAACAGTAATGTCGTCAGCGCGGCCATGGGCATCTTTGTCGCAGGGTTTTCTTCCATCCTGACTGGAGTCAATTTCATCGTCACCATTCATCGGATGCGCGCCCCAGGAATGACCTGGTTTCGTTTGCCCCTCTTTATCTGGTCCTATTATGCGACGTCGATTATCTTCGTTCTTGCAACTCCCGTCATCGCGATATCGCTTGTGTTGATCGTGCTGGAACGTGTCTTAGGGCTCGGCATCTTCGACCCCAAACTAGGCGGCGACCCGCTCCTATTTCAGCACTTATTTTGGTTTTATTCTCATCCAGCTGTTTATGTCATGATCTTGCCTGGAATGGGAATCATCTCTGAGGTGATTGCGTGTTTTTGCAGAAAACGGGTCTTTGGTTATACCGCAGTCGCATTTTCATCGGTTGCCATCGCCATCTTTAGCTTCTTTGTTTGGGCCCATCATATGTTCATTATGGGCATATCCAATTATTCGGCGTTGGTATTTTCACTCATGAGTATGTTGGTCGCCATTCCTTCAGCGATCAAGGTCTTTAATTGGTCAGCAACGATGTACCGCGGCTCTATAAGTTTTACGACTCCGATGCTATATGCCTTTGGCTTCATCGGCCTTTTCACAATGGGTGGCATGACCGGGGTAATGCTCGCTTCTTTAGGCATGGATATCCAGATGACGGAGACCTACTTCATCGTGGCTCATTTCCATTACGTTATGGTCGGCGGCATGATCAGCGCTTATATGGCTGGCCTACATTTCTGGTGGCCAAAGATTACTGGAAGGATGTATTCGGAACAACTGGGAAAGCTCGCTGCATGTGTCCTCTTTATTGGTTTTAATCTCACGTTCTTTCCGCAATTCATCCTTGGCTATCTCGGTATGCCACGACGCTATCACTCCTATCCTCCGGAGTTTCAAGTGCTGAACGCCCTTTCCACGGCCGGGGCCTCCGTTCTTGCGATCGGTTATTTATTGCCAGCTGCCTATCTCCTCTGGTCTTTGAGATACGGAGAGATTGCTGGAAACAACCCATGGCGCGCTTCAGGATTGGAATGGACAACTCAATCACCACCCATCACCGAAAATTTTTTGGAAGTCCAGGTTGTGACAAGAGAGGCTTACGATTATGGAAGAATCGACAATCCGACGGTAGTCGCTGACAAATCGCTTACTGCATTCTGAGTAATGTCAGGCGGCGAACAGAAGAAGGGATGAGCATATGGCATTCATTATTGCCGAGCCGTGCATTGGGACAAAGGATACTGCGTGTGTCGATGCCTGCCCAGTAGATTGCATCCATCCGAAAAAGAGCGAGAGCGATTTTGGCTCCAACTCCATGCTATTCATCAATCCTATTGAATGCATCGACTGCGGAGCTTGCGTTCCAGCCTGCCCGGTGTCTGCAATTTATGCTGAAGGCGATCTCCCGGAAAAATGGGAAAAGTATGTGCAGATCAACGCAGAACACTATGTAAGAAAGTAGGCGAGGTTGGATTTGCGATGTTCACACAGATAGGCGGAAAACCCGAGAGTGATTTTAGTGATCCGCTTGGTCTGTTGAGTGATTGTCATCAACGGATACGGTATTTTCTAAACGTACTTGTTAGTGTTTGTGCACAGGCTGCTGAAAAGCAACTTACTCCTGATCAGCGAACAGTTTTGGAAAAGGCTCTCTGGTACTTCCGCGAAGCAGGTCCAAGGCATACGGAGGATGAAGAGAAGTCGCTATTTCCTGTTCTGCGAGCCAAGAACATACCTAGGGTTCGTCGGGCACTAGAAAAGATCGAAAAACTTGAAGTTGATCATAGACAAGCGGAAGCCGATCATGACGATGTCGACGCCATTGGCCGTCGGTGGCTATCAGATGGCGCTCTCTCGCAAGAAGACTTTCGACAGATGAGAATTCTCTTAGCCAATCTCACGAGGCTTTATAAACGCCATCTTGTCATGGAAGAGGCCGAGATTTTTGCTCTGGCTGATGGGGTATTGTCGCGCAATGAAAAAGATCTGGTTGGCCGAGAGATGGCCGCTCGCCGCGGAATCTTACGGCGGTGAAATATATACATCAGCTCTTTATGCCGCTCCAGATCTGACGTCAAACCCTGAAGCGGGGTATCTTCCCCTGGCCCCACAGCCAGCCCATGCTCCGCTTGGTGAAAAAGTTTGCAGTAGAAAAACTGTAGCATTTTGATCGTAAATACCGGTTATGCCGACTCTATAAGTCTCTTACAGCCAACAATTTGCCATTTCCGTGTAGGTAAGGTCATTGGTTCGATCCCGATCGGATCCACCAATCATTCCTGCCATTGTTCAGCCGTTTGCCTTGTCGGACTCGGTCTCCCATCGCACGCCAAGGCCGTGAAGAAAAGCGTCGCCTACAACGACGGCGCTTCAGCAAAACGAAGACGATATAGAGACAGTTCGCTGATAACTCTTAGAAGTCATCTCTCTAGACTCCCCTCATGGCCACGGAGAGAGCACTACGAAACTCTAAGAAGATTGTCTTCTTCTTTCCCTCCTTCGCGAGCTCGGAAGCAACAGCCCCACTCGGCATTTTGGCAGTTTCAACTCCATTGCTGCGGGCCGGCTTCGAGATCGTCCTCGTGGATTCGACAATAACGCCAAACTTTAAACAAAAAATCCTAAGCGAGGTAAAGGATGCACTTTGTCTGTGTATCTCCCTTGTTACCGGCCCGATGATCCGTGAAACCGTCGATATCGCCAAGAGCATCAAGGCGTGGCGCGGAGATTTTCCGATCATTCTCGGCGGCTGGCATCCCTCGCTCTTACCTGGACAGACGCTCGAGGCTCCATATATCGACTACATTGTGCGCGGCCAGGGAGAAGACGGCCTTCTCGAACTGGTAAGCCATCTTCAGGTGGGTGCCGCTCCAGATCTGATTGCTGGTATCGGCTTCAAGCGTGATGGAAGGATGATCCTGACGCAGGAGCGCGCACTGCGCCCGCTTATTGAGATGCCTCCAAAGGCATATCACATCGCAGACTTCGACGCGTACGAACGCAAGTGTGGGCGCCGCTGGGCAATGTATACCTCAAGCCTGGCATGTCCGTTTAACTGCGCCTACTGTACGAACGCCGGAGTCTACGGACGTAAGTGGAACGCTCTGCCGCACGAGCAGTTTGTGGAAGAAACGGTAGACCTCAGCCGTCGCTATGCACTGGAAATGATCTGGGTGGTCGATGATAACTTTCTCGTCGACATGGACCGCGCACGCGGTATCGCTGAGGGCCTGGTCCGCGAAAACTCACACTTCACTTGGAGTATTCAAGCCACCAGCAACGTCGTTGCCCGTCTTACGCCTGAAGACCTGCGCATGCTCAAGCGTGCCGGACTACGACAGATCTGCCAGGGTGTTGATTCGGGTTCACCGGCAGTTCTGAAGGCGATGCATAAGGACTGGCAGGACTTCGAATCGATCTATGAGAGCGCAGCGCGTTGTCTCGAGGCAGGGATTCGTCCTTCGTTCAACATCATCTTCGCGTTTCCTGGAGAAGGGCGCAAAGAGCGGCGCGAGACCATCGACTTCATGATGAGCGTCTGTCGCCGTTTTCCGGGCGCCGAGTTCTGGACGAACATCTTTACGCCTTACCCCGGCTCTCCCATCTTTTCCAAGACAACTGAACTAGGGATCGATCTGCCAACCTCGCTCGAAGCATGGGCGGATTATTTTCCACGCTATACGCGTCTGCCCTGGCTCGATGGAAGAGAGCACGAACGCCTGCAAACTACGCGCGACTATCTGCGGCTCGCTTTTGATCGAATACCTATCGCCGCCGATCGACGTGGAAGGATCACACGCCTGGTTCAGAAGGCGATCTCTCTGCCTGCACGGTGGCGTCTGGATCATGACGTGTACCGTATGCCGCTGGAATTGTGGATCAACGACAAGATCAAGAAACACATCTCGACCAAACCGGCAGTGGATGCAAAACGACTGGCAAACACACCGGCGGAGGCAACTTGCTAATGTCGTCTCTATTTCGTTCGAGCTCCATGGAGGTGATGCTTTGATAGACATTTTGCTCACACACACATATCACCTGCAGTACGACTCGAAGCAGAAGCAGAAGATGCAACCCTATCGGCCTCTGGGCACGCTCTACGCCGCCAGCGCCTTGCGAGGCAAGGGGCTCACAGTAGCGCTCTTCGATACGATGATGCGAGACCCGAATGAGTTTTCATCTTTTCTCGACGAGACGAAACCTAAGATCGTCGCAATCTACGAAGATGACTTCAACTTTCTTACCAAGATGTGCCTGAGCCGCATGCGCGAAGTCGCATGGACCTTTGCACAGATGGCTCGCGATCGAAAGATACCGGTGGTGATTCATGGATCCGATGCCAGCGATAATCCTGACATATTTCTCGATCGCGGGGTCGATTACCTCTTGCGCGGCGAGGCCGAGGCAGCCCTGACCGATCTATGCCTCGCTATCATCAATCACAGCTCAACGAATCAAATCCCTGGCCTTATACTGCGAACTGGGCCCGGGACAACGGTCCATCCAGCACAATCACTTTCTCTGAATCCTGGATGGGCACGACTTTCCATACCGCCACTTGATCTTACCGATTTTGCTCTGTATCAAGAGGCATGGACGCGGGCGCATGGGTACTTTTCAGTCAATATGGTCGCGAGCCGCGGGTGCCCCTTCCGGTGCAACTGGTGCGCAAAACCAATCTCGGGCAACAGATTCCATTCGCGTCCTGCTGCTGATGTGGCCGAGGAGATGCGTCTCTTAAAATCCACCATCCATGCGGATCACATATGGTTCAGCGACGATGTCTTTGCGCTCAATCATCATTGGGTTCAGGACTTCGCCCGAGAGGTAACTGCGCGACACGCCATGATTCCATTCAAGATTCAGAGCCGCGCCGATCTAATCACAGATCAGACTGTCGAAGCTCTCAAGCAAGCAGGATGCAAGGAGGTCTGGATGGGTGTCGAGTCTGGATCTCAAAAGATACTTGACGCCATGGACAAAGGGCTGACGATATCTGACATTGAAGATGCGAGAAGACGTTTGAAATACGCCGGCATCCGCGCGTGCTACTTCCTGCAGTTTGGCTACCCAGGTGAACGCTGGCCAGAGCTTCAGCAGACAATCAAATTTGTGCGAGATACGCGCCCAGACGATATCGGGATCTCATTTTCATATCCTCTGCCGGGCACGGTATTTTACGAACGCACCCGGGCGGAACTGGGGTCAAAACGCAACTGGATCGAAAGCGACGATCTCTGCATGCTGTTTAAGGCCGAATACACAACTGACTTTTACCGAGCTGTCCGCAATGCTCTGCACGCCGAGGTCGATAACTGGACAACACCATCGCGCGATGCGGACCTTCTCTGGGATGAGGTCCACAGACTGGAGCCGACAAGCCGGGCACGCAATATAGAA
Organism: Edaphobacter sp. 4G125; assembly: GCF_014274685.1. Taxonomy (NCBI): domain Bacteria; kingdom Pseudomonadati; phylum Acidobacteriota; class Terriglobia; order Terriglobales; family Acidobacteriaceae; genus Edaphobacter; species Edaphobacter albus. Next base: position 1,218,441 of record NZ_CP060393.1, on the reverse strand, counting down.
GAGCCCGTCTCGCGCTCCATGGGCTTCGTCAGCCTCGATCGACTGACAATCAAGGTGGGGGCATGATGCGCGATCTCGTTCTTGCACACGGCTATTTTCTTCTCGAGGACCCGAAGGAGCGTGTCATCATGAAGCCCTACGCGCCCCTGGGAATTCTATATCTCTGTTCGCACCTTCGCTCGAAGGGCTTTGATGTAGACGTCTTCGATACCACGTTTTCAAACAAGGCAGAGCTGTTTCGATTCCTCGATTCTGAACCGCCGTCAGTGCTCGGCCTCTACGCCAATCTGATGACGCGCAGCAATATTGTTGAGATTCTCGCAGCGGCACGGAATGCAGGATGGACCACGATCGTAGGAGGTCCTGAGCCTGGAGCGTACTCCTTGGAGTACCTGCAAGAAGGGGCGCAGTTCGTCGTATTCGGTGAGGGTGAGAACACACTCGAGGAGCTGCTTCATGCACTTCGGGTCGGACAATCTGATTTCTCGGATATCTCCGGGCTGGCCTATCTGGATCATGATGGCAATTTGCACAAGAACGCTCCTCGCGAGCAAATGCGAGACCTGGATCGTCAGCCGTGGCCAGCGCGAGATGCTATTGACTTGCCTCGCTATGTCCAGACATGGCGCCAACACCACGGGATGGGTTCAGTGAACTTTATTACGGCTCGAGGTTGTCCGTTTCGTTGCAACTGGTGTAGCCATCAAGTCTATGGACAAAGCCATCGACGTCGAGATCCGATCAAGGTCGTTGACGAGGTTGAGTGGCTGCTTCAAACCTACGCTCCAGACATGGTGTGGATCTCCGACGATGTCTTCACCATCAATCACCAGTGGATTCGTACTTACTACGACGAGATGAAACGAAGAGGCCTTCGCATTCCTTTCGAATGCATCTCGCGGGCGGATCGTTTGACACCGGAGATGATGGATCTACTAACCGAGCTAGGTTGTTTTCGTATGTGGATCGGTTCTGAGAGCGGTTCCCAGCGAATTCTCGATTCCATGGATCGCGGGGTCAAGATCGAGCAGGTGCATCGGGCAGTGGAGATGTGCCGAGAACGTGGTGTGCAGAGTGGCATGTTCCTGATGTGGGGATACGAGGGCGAAGACCTTGAGGATATTGAAGCGACCATCAGGCACGTGTCTACCTCGAAGCCGGACATATTCTTCACCACTGTCTCATATCCGATCAAAGGCACCCCCTACTACGATCGCATATCGAATAAATTGATCCAGATTGCTCCATGGGGTCAGACCTCAGATCGCGAACTTCGCATAAAAGGAAGGCGCTCCCGCAACTTTTACTCCCACGCCGACATGTTACTTCGCGAAGAAGTCGCGCTCTCCCGTGCAAAAGATGAGGCGGGTTCGCCATCGCAGGATCTTACACTCATGCAGAAGAGTATTCGCGACATCCGCACTGCGATGATGGCCGCTTACAACGAGGTGGAACAGTGATACACGCGATCCCTAACAGGGTTGCTGCCCTCGCCTTCGATCGCCTTGCGCCAGACTACGACAAGAAATTTACAGAGACTTCTGTCGGCCGCGCACAGCGCATAGCCGTATGGGAATGCGCGCAACATGTGTTCACTCCGCATAGCCGCCTGCTTGAGCTCAATTGCGGGACGGGTGAAGATGCGCTTCACTTCGCGCGGCAAGGCTTTCACGTCACAGCATGTGATGTATCGACAGCAATGATCGCGGAGGCTCGCAAGAAGGCGTTGCTCGAAGGAGTCTCTGATCGCGTTCGTTTCTATGTGCAGGCAACAGAGAGAATCAGTGAAGTTGCCCACGAGCAGCCTTTTAGTGGCGTATTTTCGAATTTCTCCGGCCTCAATTGTGTTAGAAACCTGGACGATATTGCTGAAGCTCTTGCGCCACTCCTGCTCCCACGTTCCCCCACACTACTGTGCTTTTCGGCGCGCTACTGCGTGTGGGAGATGGTGTGGTATCTACTTCGTGGCGATACCTCACGAGCATTCCGCAGGTGGAACGGTTACCACGAGACCTGCCTCAGCGACGTCACGCTACCCATTTACTATCCTTTGTGCAGCGGGATTCGGAAGAGCTTTTCCCGTCACTTCCGCCTCATCTCGATCACCGGCATCGGTGTTACGGTACCTCCTTCTTATGCGGACTCCTGGATCTCTCAGCGTCCCCGCCTTCTGCACTTATTTGAAATAACTGATGCCGCTATTCGGCGGTTTCCCGGGCTTCGCGTACTAGGCGATCACATGCTTTTGCATCTTGAGAGGCTACCCGCATGATTACTCAATCCACATACAAGCTGTTGCATCCGGCAGTAATCGACGGCCTCAAGATCCGCTGCCCGCGTTGCACTGCACGAATGGAGACGATTGAAGCAGAAGTCCCAACCTTTGCCTGCATCGAGTGCCATTTCCCGATGGAGTTCAAGGAGGGAATCTGGCATGCACTGCCAGTCGAGCGGATGACATATTATGCGCGTTTTATAAAGGACTATGAATATATACGCACGGCGGAGGGACGCGGAAGCCACGACAGCAGCTACTACCTGAAGCTTCCAAGTGTCAGTCGATCCGCCGTGAACGCTGATCAATGGAAGATTCGCGCTATTACGTATGGGTTTTTAAGAGACCGTATCCTGCCTCAAATTAACTCTCATTTACTTGCACCCCGGGTTCTAGACATCGGTGCGGGTAACGGGTGGCTTAGCTACAGACTCGCACAAATGGGACTACGTCCCGTCGCCGTAGATCTTCTCGTCAATGAGATGGATGGGCTTGGAGCATCTGCCCACTATGATTCACATCTGCCTCAACCATTCATGCGCGTTAGAGCCGAGTGCAACCGCCTGCCATTTTCAGACGCCCAATTTGCCGCAGTCATCTTCAATGCCTCATTTCATTACACAGAGAGCTATGAACGGACCCTTCAGGAAGCATTGCGGTGCCTGAGAATTGGGGGGCTGCTCATTATCGCAGACTCGCCATGGTATTCCCGCCAAGAGAGCGGCGAGCGAATGCTCGCCGAGCGCCACTCTCATTTTTTCAGCCGTTTTGGCATATTCTCCAACTCGATTCGCAGTCAAGAGTTTCTCACGGATCAACGCCTGGAACAGCTTGCTCGTCAGTTCAATCTTGTTTGGCAACGGCATAGCCCCAACTACGGCCTCCGCTGGTCGCTGCGCCCATTGGTAGCGAGACTCAAAAAGCATCGCGAGCCTTCAACTTTTCGCATCTACACCGCAAAGAAATCTGCATGATTATCCTCTTCCATCCTCGCGCCACGAAGCCTCGCAACTGCCGCATGCCGCTAGCGGTGCTTGCGCTTGCTGCTGTGCTGGAGGGGCGTGAGAGATATACGATCGTTGATGGGAATCTCGACGATGATCCACTCGACGCCATCATTACGCTCATCGACAACAACGATGTAATCCTACTTGGGGTTTCGGTGATGCCGGGACCACAGATGGTGGCTGGCATGGACCTGTCACGTGAAGTGCGGCGTCTGCGTCCCGGCGTGAAGATCGTATGGGGCGGCTATTTCCCATCGATTTATCCCGCAGCGGCGCTCAACGCCCGATACGTCGACTACGTTGTCCGTGGACAGGGAGAGGAGACGCTCATCGAGCTGATCGAGGCGATACGAGGCCAGCGCATGTTGTCTTCCATCCGAGGTCTTTCGTACAAGGATGAGTTCGGGCTGCATCACAATAACGCTGAACGTCCGATGAAGGGGCCGGACAACTTCCCTTGGTCTCCCTACCACCGCATTCCAGTAGAACGTTATCTCCGTCCGTCGTTCTTCGGCAAACGAACCGCGGTTCATCACGCCAGTATTGGCTGCCCATTCAACTGTTCGTTCTGTGGCGTCCATGCCGCCTATGGACGAGACGAAAAGATGGAGTCACCGGAGCGTACCGTATCGATTCTTAAACACCTCGTCGCGAGATACGACGCCGATTCCGTTCAGTTTTATGATATGAACTTCTTTCTGCGCGAAGATCATACGCAGAAGCTCTGCGAGCTGATAGCTCCACTTAATCTGCGCTGGTGGTGCGAAGCGCGCGTCGACATTATGTCTCGTTATTCCGATAAGACTATGGCGGCAATCGCACGCGCCGGCTGTACCATGATCTTCTTCGGAGCTGAGTCAGGCGCCGACTGGGTCTTGCAGGACATGCAGAAAGGCATCACCACAGAGCAGACCCTCATCATGGCCGAACGAACACGTCGCTTCGGAATAATCCCCGAGTTCTCCTTTGTCGTCGGCAATCCCAAGGACCCTGATAGGGATACGCGAGAGACACTTGCTTTCATTCGCAGAATCAAGCGTATCAATCCTGATAGCGAGATCATCATTCAGCACTACACTCCTACCCCTCAACCAGGGCAGATGTATGGGAACGTTGACGACAAGATCGCATTCCCATCGACGCCTGCAGAGTGGGCAACAAAACAGTGGATGAACTTTACGCTTCGCATCGATACCAGTGTCCCCTGGCTGCGCAAAACGACCAAGGAGCTCATCGACAACTTCGAACTAGTCGTCGCTTCACGCTGGCCTACCGTGCAGGACATCCGAGCGCCGAGGTGGAGCCGCCTCATGCTGAAGACGCTGAGCGCATGGCGCTATACGTTTCGAATCTATAACTACCCAATAGAACTTCAGTGGGCCCATAACTTTATCAATCTGCGCAAACCCAAACGAGAGAGCCTTTGAGCAATACAGCTACAGACCGTGAGGAGTTCACTGATTCGAACCTATACGCATTCGATGCATGGGCTCGCGTCTATGACCAACAAGCGAATCCACTCATTGAGCTTGAAAAGCGATTTCTCTCTTGCGTAATCCCAGACATCGACGGCAAAGACATCTTGGATGTCGGCTGCGGTACTGGCCGCTGGCTTGAGCGCCTGGTACGCTTTGGATCAGCGCGATCGGTTTGCGGTGTCGACAATTCCAGCGAGATGCTTGCTGTGGCACGCCGGAAACATCTGGACAATACTTTGCTTCTCAAGGCAAATTTGCCCCACCTGCCTATCAACACTGCGTCAATAGATTTCGCACTCGCATCCTTCGTTCTCAGCTACATACCTGAGATAGGGTTCTTTGCCCAGGAACTGACAAGAACCCTACGCAGAAGCGGAGAACTATTCCTCACAGATATGCATCCCGAAACAGCCATCGAACTTGGCTGGAAGCGTGGCTTTCATTCTTCACAAGGTCCTGTGCGCCTAGACGCTCGGCCACACTCCCTCGCAAGCATCATCACCGCCATGGCAGATCACGGTCTGCGTCTTGCCTCTCTTTATGAGCCGTCATTTGGCGAACCCGAGCGATGTATTTTTCGCTCAAAGGGCAAAGAGGCAGAGTATAGGAGGGCAGCCGGAAGGCCAGCCATCTACATCCTTCACTTCATACGAGAATCTGTAGAGAGCGGCGCCCCCGAGCTCATTCTCAGTGATGCCCGCTGCGTTCTCGGCCCGCAAGAATCGGTTGTCGCTGATATTGCCATACGACGCGACGAGATCACGATCAATACGGCAAAGCCGCTCGATACAGCTTGTGATGAAATCGACCTATCTGGTTACAGTCTCTTTCCAGGGTTGATCAACGCACACGATCATCTCGAGTTTGCCCTCTTCCCACGTCTCGGTGATCCACCTTATAAAAACGCGACAGAATGGGCACTGGAAATCCAACGCCGCTATTCCAGAGAAATCGACCTGCATAAACAGGTTCCCAAGGACGTACGGCTTTGGTGGGGGGGCCTCCGCAATATCTTGTGCGGCGTAACAACGGTGTGCCATCACAATCCTCTCCATCCTGTCTTTGACGATCATCGATTTCCCATCAATGTTGTTAAAGGGTTTGGGTGGGAACATTCTCTTCGTTTTGCCACGAACCTTGAAGGTGCACACCGACAATCAACCATTTCACAACCTTTCATACTTCATGCTTGTGAAGGTATCGACTCTGCGGCGGTCAACGAATTCGAAGAATTGGAAGCGCTTCGCCTAGTCGACGAACGATTGGTCTTAGTGCATGGCACTGCGTTGACTCCGCTTAATACCCAGAGACTCAATCAACAAGGTGCATCGCTGATTATCTGCCCCTCATCGAACGATTACTTGTTTTCGCGGTTTCCTTCACTGCAACAACTCCTTTCCGTCGAGAGGCTTGCCATTGGAAGCGATTCATCCCTTACCGCGACAGGTGATCTCCTCGACGAAATTGGATTCTGCCATGAACAAATTGGTCTATCTGCTCAAACGATATACGACTCAGTGACGCGGCTCCCGGCAAGGATTCTCCGCCTAAAGAGCGGACAAGGGCGAATCGGGCCGCATTCACCCGCAGATTTATTCGCTGTACGCACCACAGCACTTGACCCAGCCACACTCCTTTCCTCAATCAGTTGGCGCGACGTGGAACTTGTGATGGTGCGAGGCGTCGTGCGGCTGGCATCCCCCGAGATATTGCCTCGTCTGCCCTATAAATCACGCTGGAACCTCGCGTGCATATCCATTGATGGATTGTCGCGCTGGATTGATGCCCCACTCCGTGATCTCTTCACGTCAGCTGCTGAAGTTCTCGGCGTTAGCAACCTATTTCTCAATGGGCGGCGCCTTTCAATGAGCGAGGTGTAACGTGTCACATAAGGTTATCCTCTTTTATCCACCGTATGAAGGTCAGCCTCTAGGAGCGCCTCTGTGCCTTCTCGCACTTGCAGCTACCTTGCGACAAAACGGTTTCGAGCCGGTCATCATCGATGCTGCTGTCGTGCCGCAGTATAAGAAAGCAATTTCAGAAACTCTTGCTGATGCTTTGTGCCTGGGCATCTCAGTTCTGACCGGACCTATGATCCGCGGCGCAATAGAAGTCGCGAAACTTGCTAAGTCCTTACACCCGAACTTGCCTGTGGTCTTCGGCGGATGGCACCCAACGCTGCTTCCTGATCAGACACTCGCAGAACCTTACATCGACGTTGTAGTCCGTGGACAGGGAGAAATCACATTTTGTAAGGTCGTCGAGGCTTTCGCAGGGGGCCTCTCTTTGAAGAATATTACCGGCATCTCATGGAAGACCGGTGTGATGCGAACACATAATCCTGATCGCCCCGTTGTACCGCTCGACGACCTGCCGCTACCTGCATTCGACCTGGTTGACTACGACGCATACGAAAGAGCAGAAGGCATGCGAAAACTAGCGTACGCAACCAGCATCGGATGTCCGTACGCGTGTAATTACTGCACCGACACGGTCTTTTACAAACGTAGATTCAATGCATTATCCGCCGAACGCGTTGTACGCGAAATGACGGAGCTGGTACGGCGTTACAAGATTGAAGAGATTGCTCTGCTTGATTCGAACTTTCCTGTAGATCTTCGCCGTGCAATCGCGATTGCGAAGGGCATAGTTGACTCCGGCATAAAGTTTCGTTGGACGTTCCAGGCTTCAACCGACTTTATCTGTCGCATGACAGAAGATGAGATTCGTCTTTTGAGTGCCAGCGGGGTAATGCATATGGGTTTCGGTACGGAATCCGCTTCCGAGACAGTTCTGAAATTGATGAACAAGCGGCATCAGCATATCGATGAGATGTATGAGACGGCTCGGCGCGCCGCGATCGGAAACATCAAGGTTACGTTCAATCTCATCTTCGGTTACCCAGAAGAGACAGAGGTCGATCGGCAGATCACTTTCAAAACAATGAGTGACATCGGCAGACGTTTCTCCAATGCGCGCTTTTCACCAAATATCTTTACGCCTTATCCAGGCATTCCTATCTGGCCTCAACTGCGCCAGATGGGCGTTAGCGAGCCGCGCAGCCTGAAGGAGTGGGGCGATCTTGCTCTTGGCGTCAATATGCTTCCGTGGCTGCGGGACGTCAATCTGATCCGCTTCAATCGCATGCTTCACTACTTTCTTATCGATCGCCACGCCGATCGCTCGTCTCACGGGGCCACACGGATACAGCGAGCATTCAGAAAAATTCTGGTAAAGCCGGTGCGTTGGCGGATCGATCATGGAAACTATTCCTTTCCATGGGAAATATGGATTAATGCTCTCTCTGAGCATCTCGTGCGGAGACGCTCCCTAATCGATGGTAGAGAATTACCGACCGAGGCCGTGAATGTCTGTTGAATTACAATCCGTCCCGCAGGCGGAAACGGCCGGAAGCGAAGGCACCATTGACTCATTGCCGATTCTGATTCTGAATGTGCACGAAAACTGCAACTGTAAATGCCGCATGTGTGATATCTGGAAGCGCCCCGCTGGCTCTCAACTCTCCATCGAGAGGGTTCGCACATATCAGGACTCCATTCGCACACTTGCTGTGCGACAAATAGTCCTTACCGGCGGTGAGCCTCTCCTTCACGCTCACCTTCGCGAGCTCTGCACAATATTGAAAGAGTGCGATGTACATCTAACGCTGCTCAGCACGGGCTTGCTGCTGGGCAAGAAGGCGGAGACGATAGCAGACTGTGTTGACGATGTGATCGTCTCTCTCGACGGGCCGCGGAGCATACACAATTCCATTCGTCGTGTACCTGGCGCGTACGATCTTCTGCGTGATGGAATCCAAAGGTTGCGGCAAATTCGTCCACATTTTCCTATCTATGCACGAAGCACCATCCAACAAGCAAATGCCGGCTGTCTTCGAGAGACCGTCAATGCAGCGAAAGATATTTGCTCCGACTCCATATCGTTCCTGGCTGTCGACACTTCATCTCAGGCATTCAATCGAGATTTGATATGGCCCATCCCACGACAAGCAGAAATCGGAATCGCATCTTACGAAGCGGCACTCCTTGAAGAGGAGCTTGAACTTCTCATCGCGCAAAACGTCGAAGATTTCGCAAGCGGGTACATCGTGGAGAATCCAGAAAAGTTAAGACGAATAGTCAGCTACTTTCGGCGCATCCTCGGAGAATTGCCCCTCCTTGCCCCGATGTGCAACGCGCCATGGGTCTCAGCTGTCGTTGAAGTTGACGGCGCCATTCGACCATGCTTCTTCCACAAGAAAATAGGCAGTACGGAATTATTGCCACTGCATCTAGCGCTAAACACATCGGAAGCAAAGGCCTTCCGTCAGGTACTCGATGTCAAAAGCAACCCGACCTGCCAGCGTTGTGTCTGCTCTCTGAACTACGACTCATAGAAGTTCGTCTTGCACAGCCCAGACCGCACCTCGGTATAGCGTTCTGGCACGTAACGCACAGTACGGAAGGAGTCGACGACAATAGTATTCGATTAGGCGCACAACTTTACTTCGCCTGTCAGCGAATTCGTCGCCCTCGTGAGCCTTTCGTTCGTTCAGAACAGCCCATGGTACGTTAAGATTTGCTGTCTGGTTGGGAAACAAGTGTCTGCGCAACAGGATCGCCTTTTGTTTAGAACCTTCAAGCAGACACCAATGTAACCATAATGCATCTTTGTTCGCCAGGAACATCCCTTCTAATGGAGAGAAAGTAAAATATCTCAACCAAAGAAGCTGCGCTTCAGGTAATTCAGCGATCATGTCTTCTACAGTGGCAGGCAGGTCACACCCAAACCATAGCCTCGCCAACTCGAAGGCAAGTACTTCCTTCTGCCTCAGTGATTCTTCATGCAGGATATGCCATGTTTTCCACAAAACTGCATCATGTGCTCTCGCTGCCAAGAATGAAGCCAGCTCGAAGAGATGGTGCAAGATGCAATCACCGCCCAATAGATTTCTCAGGATATGCATCGAAAGATACCCAATCTGATCTATGAGAGTAAACGATGGAACCGGCAGGCACGCGATCTCTCGCACTTCGGACCGCCCCATAAAATATTCATCTAGCTGAATGGGTAGTAGCGAGATCTTACGATTCCAGAGGCAGAAGTGAAGCTCAATTGACAGTGGCATGTCCGGATCAAAGGCATTGCCTTGCCAATGCCACTCACCCTTCCTGATTAACGTTGGAACGTGATCGGCAAATCCATAGTTCAACCTTCTATCGGGGACATACCCGACGGTAGCGAGCGCCGCCTCTGCGCGAGCAATGTCCTGCGGCGCACAATAGAGATCAATGTCCGACTGCTGGCGCAACCATGGCGCAGGCACGAAATCAGGGGCAAGCGTGAAGCCTTTTATCACAATGAAATCGACGCCGGCAGAGCGAAGGGTCTTGGCCGCTTCAGTGTAGGTATCTCTCACACGTTGAAAGCGCCTCCGATTGTCTTCAAGATTCTTTTGAAGTCGATCAGCAACCCAAACCGGCAAACCCTCGATACCGAGCGCGGCGAGCGACAGACTGACGTGTGCAAGATCACTAAAGTGAAACAAGCGCTGCCATTGCTCGTCGCTGAGTTCTCGCAGGCCATCAAACTGTCTATTCGTTAGATGGAGGGCAGCCATCAGTGCTTTTATCTCCATCGGAATAACGGAGTTATTCGATAGCCTAGATTCGAATTCAGTTATCATCGTCCGGCCTCCACCAGGCTGCGCATCTGCTTCACGGCCCAATCAAGTCGCTGATATCGCAATTCGTAGGTCTGCGCATTGATCAGGCGGTCGAGCGCCAATCGAGCACGTGAGTCAGCCTCGGTTGGCAAGAGGAGATACTTTGCGAAATAGTCCAGGACATGTTGCCTCTTTATCGGATAGAGTCCTGGATCTGATTCGGAACTACGATTCAAAAAGAGGATGTGTTGTACAGTCGTGCTTTCGATACACCGGATAGGACCGAGCTCGTTTGTCTCTATCTCGATGGACGGCTTACCTACGGCTCGCGGTGTTATTTCTCGTCCCGCTAGCTCTGGGAATAATCGGATCGCTGCATCGCGAAATCGTATCTGCCGACTGTTACCCGTCACCGTGCGATCAGAACCATTGAGCAGCAGATAACTCGCATCGTCCGACAAATAACCCCACCCTGCAACGGAGCAGGCGTATGCCAATGAGGTCTTCCCTACCCCCGAGTCTCCACACAGCATGACACCGCTTCCGTTCCAATCGACACATGCGGCGTGCAGGGCAACAGCATGCATCGTGGAGATCATTGACGACACAGCCGCTTCAAGCACGTAATACTGGAAGCTCGCTTGATTCTGCAGAATGGCGCTGTCCAAGCGCCCCTGGGCAACGCCGTCCGCAAGGTTAACAATGACTTTGTTGTTCTGATTGAAAGTGATCTCCAATGAACTTTCAACGACTCGGCATTCGGGTCGATCTCTTAACATCCCTGGGAAACCGTCAACGATCTCGAGTGCTATCCGGAGCGGCTCTCGCGAGTATCGCGGAGTCAGCATTCCCCAGCCATTCCGTGCAATCGTCAACACTTTAAAGCGATTGGTTTCTATCTGAACCGGGAAGCCCAAAGGGAAAAAGGTCTCTGTATAGCGCAGTGGCACTTCTGGCTCGACTACAGTGACGGTCTTACTTGCCATACTCTTCTCCTGAATATGCGCGCGGCTCGCCCAGGCTTCCCGCCGGAGGTAGATGCCTTAGATACACGACGATGGTCCACATATCTTCATCGGTCAAGATGCCTTTGGATGCTGGCATGCCAGAGGGGCGAAGCCCGTTCTCCACAATCCACTTCAGTTGTCCGTCGCTATAGCTCTGCACAACAGCCGAGTTCAGAGGTGGAATCTGCGGTGCCATATTGGTCGCGAAAGGCACCCCCGTATTCTGACCGTCGCGACCGTGGCAGACGACACAATACGAAGCGAATATTTGCTTGCCATCCTCGACTGTTTTGTTCGACACATGCACTGGATTGATGTCTCGGCTCCCACCTACCGTTACGTGGTGCTTAGTCCATTGAATCAACGCACTCTCTAGCTTCCCTGGCGAAGACACGCGACAGCCCAGTGCGGAGAGGCAAAACAGACTGACGACAAAACGCACACAGGGCTGGATGCTCATGGTTTATTCCGTAACGTGAATGGTGAAAGTCATCATCCCGTGATTGACTCCACAGAACCTTGCGCACTGACCGTGAAAATCGCCCACCGCCTGTGGCGTGATTACAATGTCTTCAGGATGTCCTTTGCTGACCTCGCGATTGATGTTCAACTCAGGCACTGCGAGGCCGTGAGTTACATCTTCCGAAATAAGCCTTATATCCACGGTCTCCCCCTTCTTCACCGTAATCTCGGATGGCAAAAAGGCGAATCTCTTCAAATGAACCTCAATCGTCCTGGGTGCTTCTTGCGCTGCCATCTCGCCGACGCCAAATGTATTCGCAATCAGTACAACCAGGGCTATCGACAACTGTCTCCGCATCCATATTCTCCTTTGGTGTATTTGCTGTCTGCGGTCCGGACCTACGGAGCCATGAAGTGCAGCAGCTTGAGTTCATCCTCTCTTGATAGCCGCGCGCGCGTCCGCATGTGCATAAGAACAGTTCCGGTGGTGCGCTGAGAGATGCTCATTGGCGGCATATGGCAGCGCTGGCAATTGGCCCGGAAGACATCGTCGCCTGTCATTTCTTTTCTGTTGGCAGAGGTTGTCGGAGCCTGCGTCGCGGTATCGACTTTCTTATCCTGCATCGTTGGCAGCGGGCTCACCACTGCTGCTGCCAGTGCGATACTCAGCAGAGATCGTGTCATCGTTGTTGCCTCCTTGCTGGCCATAACGGGAAGAGAAAGCGATAGGTGAGTCCGACATTCCAGATATTCGTGTTCCCCTGTGAACTGAAGGCGCGCCCATAACTTGAGATAAACCGAAGATCATCGCGCACATAGTAGTTCAGTCCGAAATCGACTCGTTCATTGTTGACGCGCGGCAAACTGTTGCCTCCTCCATGCGTCGGCGAGAAGTGCTGTATTCGCCCCACGAACTGCGCCTTTCGGATCAATGCTGGTACAGGTAACGCGGTAAGGTTGTATGCCGACTCAAGCCAGTAACCCTTACCGTAATAGCTGCCGTCGAACTCCGCCTTGAGATCCATCGGAATGTGCCGTGGCTGCCATGACACATACGTCGCGGCACTGTTGATCTGCTGGCCCTGAAGGAAGCGTTGGTATGACGTTCCAATCTCGAGCCTTGGTGCAGGAAGAAATATGCTCACATCTCCCCCCGCAGTGCGAGCTGCCTGTAGCTGATTGATATTGCTTCTCGCTGAAAAATAAGTGGAATACTGAATTGTGTAGCGAGGGCGCTGCACAACGACTCCGCGCAGCTGGAATCCATCACCGGCGCCACTCGTACGTGTTCCAACCGCGGCCGTGATCGGTGCATCTTGGAGGTTCTTTATCCATATCGGTTGCAGCCGTTCATTGTAGATACCGAATGGAAGAAGATACTTTCCCATCACTACGATGAAGTGGGTGTTTGCCAACCACTCCACCTGTACGAACTCGACTGTTTTAAATACCTTTCCCTTGAAGGGTCCGTCCGTCAGATGTTCCCGTTCAAAGAATCCCGTGAAATCCGTTCTTGACTCCAGCAAAACATGCCGTCCAAACGGAACAAGCAGCACAGGGTTGATCTGAGGTTCCAGCGTGGGAATACCTCCACTGACGTTATGAACATAACCGGCACCCCCAGAGATGATCGGCACAAACCCCGCATGATCCCCGGTTGGTTTTGGCTGCTGTGCACTCGCCGTCATGGCCATCATGAGGAAGAAGAGAACGTCGCTCCGTTTAGTCCCTATCTGTTTGAGCACAAGCCGAGTATAGGAACGGCGCACACCTCTGCTTGTCACGGTGCTGTCTTATGGTTGCAATCTACTTGTGTGCGTTAGCGTTGGCTTAGTACCGACATCCGTTCGTCACGAATTAGGGAACCGAAACCTCTTTTAGAGGCTTACAGTTGACTCAGGCGCAGACGGGCTTCATTTGTCAGGGTTTTGTCACAGGATTGCATTTTGCTGATATCCCCGTAACATTGCAGCTAATTTAACTCCACACTGAGAGTACGGACGAGGCCGTGTTATGCAGAAGATTCTAGTAATCGAAGATGATCCGCGGATACAGAAAGCACTCCAGCGTCAGTTCACTGTCGAAGGCTTTAGCGTCATGATCACCGGGAGTGGAACGGAAGGTGTAGCCGCCGCCCAAACCATCAACCCCGACGCCGTCATCCTCGACCTCATGCTGCCTGGGATGTCGGGCCGCGATGTCTGTCGCGCCATCAGGGCATCGCTCCCAGAAATACCTATCCTCATCCTTAGTGCAGTCTCCGAGATTGCCGACAAGGTTTTATTGCTCGAGCTTGGTGCCGATGATTACATCACCAAGCCTTTCAGTCCCCGCGAGTTGCTCGCCCGTGTCCAGGTCGCGCTGCGACGTCAACGCCGCGAAGAGCCGAGCGAGTTTATGCGCTTTGGAAACATCACTGCCGACTTTGCGAGGATGGAGGTCCGCAAAGACGGTGAACCCGTCATCATGACGGCGCATGAACTCAAACTGCTTCGCTACTTCATCAATCATCCTGAACGGGTTATCACGCGCGAAAAATTGCTAATTGATGTTTGGGGATATAACTCATACCCAACCACACGCACCGTCGATAACCAGGTGATGAAGTTGCGCCATAAACTGGAAGACGACCCTGCGAATCCCCGATATTTCCGCACCATGCACGGGATCGGTTATAAGTTCGTCGGTGGGCCTTCTTAGTCGAGAGACATTATGGTTAACGCCAATCTACTGGAACGGGTTCGCATGCGTACCACGCTGCTGGTGCCGCTTCTCATTGTCTTCCTTGGCTGGACGCTGTTGAGCATTCTAATCCTCCGCATCATAGTTGAACAGCAGACACGCAACGAACTCGCTTCTGATCTCAGTCACTCGATTTCTACATACCAAAATCTTCAGCGACAGCACCATGAGCTCATGCGCCGCCAGGCTGCGCTCATCGCAGACTTACCAACCATCAAGGCGCTCATGACATCGAACGACCGTCATACCATTGAGGATGGAGCTGCAGCCCTCTGGAAGACCAGCGACACTGATCTATTTGCCCTCTTCAACTCCAGCCTCGACCTCGCAGCCGTCTACGGCAAAGGCGCTCCGCCCTCTGGCAACGAATTATTGTTATCTCTTCCCTCACATCTGAAGAACGATGAGGAATCGTTTTATATTGTGCTTGATAACGCACTCTACGAGGTCGCCGCGCAGCCGATCGTCTTCGGCGATCGTACAACTGGCTCTCTCCTTGGTTACCTTGTCGTTGGTTATGCGCTCGATGCCACCGTGGCTCGCCAGGTAAGCGAAGCGGCAGCGGCAGAGGTTCTATTCGCGTACGGCAATAAACGACTCGCGGGCACGCTGCGATCGGACCTGCATGATCAACTGATCTCTGAGCTTCCTCGAATCGAATCGACGACGGACGGCGAGACGATTCGCCTCGATGGCCAGCGTTATCTCGCAACAACGCGGCCACTGAGTTCAGATGTAGCGGATGCCACAGAACCACGCCTGGTTGTCCTAAAATCTTTTCAGCAGGGACAGGCTCTTATCCGCCGTGTCAATCGTTGGGTTACCGGTCTGAGCCTGCTCGTGCTCTGTGCTGGCACCATCATTCTTCTTGCTATCTCGCGATCCATCACGCGACCGCTCAGCTCGCTGATGCAAGGTGTGCGAGCGATGGCCGCAGGCGATTATGGCTATCCACTGGAAATAAAGGGCGGCGCTGAAGAGGTGCGCGAACTCGCCGGTGCGTTTGATCGCATGCGCACTCAACTCGAACAGTCGCAAAAAGAACTTGTTCAGTCTGAGCGGCTGGCCACCATCGGACGCATGGCCAGCTCCATCTCGCATGACCTCCGTCACCATCTCTCCGCCATTTATGCCAATGCGGAATTCATGTGCAGTCCGAGCCTGCAGCAGAGTGAACGTGAAGAACTCCTCGCCGAAGCAACCAACGCAGTCCACGATATGACCGATCTTCTGGAATCGCTTCTGCTCTTCAGTCAGACCGGCAAAGCCTTCCATCGATCCGTCGAGATGATGTCAGTGCTTCTTGAGAGGTCGGTGGCGACAATGAAGTCCCACCCCGCGGCGCGGGACGTTGCCATTACACTCGACGCTACATCGGATATCCGCGCACACGTCGATGGACGCAAACTTTCCCGGGCAATCTATAACCTTCTTCTCAATGCATGCGAGGCTGCACGAAGCTCCTCTACTGCGCCTGCTGTCCATCTTTCCCTCGAAGAAGATGACAACTTCATACGTGTTAGCGTGATCGACAACGGCAATGGCGTTCCAAACTCTGTAAACGAGACCATGTTTATGCCTTTCGTCAGCGAAGGCAAACAGAGCGGCACAGGACTCGGGCTCACGCTGGCGGAACACATCGCCACCGAGCATGGTGGCCACATCCGCTACTTTCGCACGGCAGATCATCTCACCGTCTTTTCAATTTCCCTCCCCAGAAGCATCTGGCCTGAAGTTGCCGGCCGCCCAGACACTTCTCCGGACGTTTCGAAGGTGACATCGTGAAAACATCCCTTCTCATGATCCGCTGCATCGGTTTACTTTCAGCTGCAGCTCTCGCGTCAACAATGGCCCTCGCACAGCAGCCGACTCCAGTGACTTCTCAGGCATCGCAGGCTCAGCTTGAGAGCATTGCCGCCCAGCTCTCCGCAGCGGAAGACCACTTGAAGCAATCACAACAGGAAATCGATCATCTTCGCGATCAGATTAATGCGCTGCGCGGGCAGTTGGCCGCGGCCAACGCAGTGCCCACGACACCACCCGCAGAAGCAGCCGTAACGCCAGCCTCATCACCTGCACCTGACGCCAGGGACCAGATTGCAATGATGCAATCGGAGATTGAGCAACACGAGCAGATCAAAGTCGAGAGTGCTTCAAAGTATCCTCTGCGACTTACCGGCCTCCTCTTGTTCAATACCTTCTCCAATCACGGGGCCGTCGACAACTTCGATCAGCCCACGATCGCTGTACCGCTCGCTCCCGACACTCCATCAACGGCCTTCGGTGCCAGTCTGCGACAGACCATCATTGGCGTCCAAGCCTACGGTCCGCATCTGGCTGGTGCCTCCAGCTATGCAGAGATCAACATGGACTTCTATGGAGGCCTTCAATACAGCAACTACGGTTCCACAGGAGGGCTAGCTCACATGCGTACCGCCGTTGCTCGCCTGATGTGGAAGAACGATACTGCGGAGGTCGGCCTTGTCGAACCTCTCATCTCTCCGCTGTCACCAACTTCATACGCATCGGTTGCCGAGCCGGCTATGGCGTGGGCAGGCAATCTCTGGACCTGGGCACCTCAACTCCGTTATGAGCATCGGTTCGATATGTCATCACGTGGCAATCTCTCATGGGAGTTCGGCCTATGGGATCCTCCCGCCGCTGGATACACCAATGCGGACATCTATCGTGTGCCATCAGCAGGGGAACGCAGCGGACAACCCGCGTACGAATCACGCATCGCATTCAACCGACACGAACAAAATACTTTCGGCCAGCTGCAGTTCGGCATCGGTGGCTACTATTCTCGTCAGGCCTATAACGGCGGCCGCAATGGCGACTCTTACGCGATCAGCGGAGATTGGAAGTTTCCGGTTACACATCACTTTGAGCTAAGCGGTGAAGCATACCGCGGTCGCGCTCTTGGCGGCCTCGGCGGTGGAGTTTACAAAAACGTCGTCGCAGGCAACGACCCCCTCACCGGCGCCTCGACCTTTCGACTCCTGAACGACGCTGGTGGCTGGACACAAGCTAAGCTGCGCTTCACCAGCGTTCTCGAAGCGAACGGAGCCTTTGGCCTTGATAATGGCTTCTCACGTGACTTTCACTCCATCATTATTCCGTCCACTGCGAGCGCGGTTCAACTTCGCGCTCGCAATCAGATGTGGTCGGCGAACCTGATCTACAGCCCGAAGACATATCTCATTCTTTCACCCGAGTTCCGTCACATCCGCACCTTCAACATCAACAGCAGCTCGTCGTCAGCCGACATCTTTACACTTTCTTTGGGATACCGCTTCTAACGGCACGCGCAAACCTATGATGAAGCTTGCAAAACACGGATGGTGGTTTCTGCTGCTGACTACGGTATCGGTTATCGCTGCGCGTGCCGCGGAGATCACCGCAACCATACACCTTGAGCAACACACGCCAGGGCTCTCGCCTGCCAACGTGGTTGTATGGCTTACCCCCATCGATGCTCCAACACCGCATCCGGTCCCACGGCAGAACGTGCGACTCATTCAAAAGAACAAGGAGTTTACCCCGCATCTTCTCGTCGTACCTACCGGCACGAGCATTGAGTTCCCCAACCTCGATCCCTTCTTTCACAACGTCTTCTCACTCTTCAACGGCAAGCGCTTTGATCTTGGCCTCTATGAGACCGGAGCACGCCGCTCCGTCACATTCGACCGCGAAGGGGTGTCCTACATCTTCTGTAACATCCATCCCGAAATGGGGGCGGTCGTTATAGCGCTGAACTCTCCATATTTCGGCATATCCGATGCCAAGGGGTCTGTCACTGTTCACGACGTTCCGCCCGGCAGGTATCGATTGCAACTTTGGTCGGAGCAGTTGCTCCCCGCACTTCCATCCGTGTCTGATCGAATCGTCGATATATCTTCCGACTCGCTGGACCTGGGTCATCTGGATTTCAAACCCTCAAATGCAATTCCTGCCCATCACAAAAACAAGTTTGGGAAAGACTACCCGCCAGCGACGACCTCTGCCTACTGACCGAAGCCGATCACTAGATCTGTCCGAGAAACATCATCGAATAGCTTTCGAATGGAGCGCCCTAAACCTTCCTGCTCAGGCAAAGTGATGACAAAACATGCAGGCAAGATAATTCAGCGGAGGCCGCTGACCTCGATTTCTACAGAGTCATCTTTTTTGATTAAGCCAATCCAGCTGAAATCGAAGAACCGTGAGACTATTCCCTTTGATAGACGGATTGAGATTGCTCTCGTAAAGTACATAAATCGTCTTATCTGGCGCCACTGCGATGTCGCTGTACCCGGAGCTTCCTGCGTGTAACACACGCTTGATGGGCCAGGTTCCTCCTTCGTCCTCACTCATCTTCAATGTCAAATTCTGGCGCGGCCCAGAGTTTCCCTGATGCGCCTTGGGCGAGGATTCACTGTCTGGATTCACAAAGAGAATGCGATTGTGGTCATCCCGAGGCGTCATGCTGTAGCGCACAATTCCGGCTGCGCAGATGGGATCATACAAATGAGGATCAAACTCCGGCTTCGTCCAATGATGGATTCCATCTGGACTGAAGGCAACAGCTCGCTGCCTGGCTGTATCGCCGGTACGAATATTGGCCATGACCACTCCATCTGCCAACTGAATCAGTTGCATCTCATTTGGGTTCACCATCTCTGTGGAATTGACGGCAATGATGTCTCCGTGTTGCCAGCTTTTGCCTCCATTGTCGCTATAGAGAGTGGTAATTCCGCTCGGTGCGTGTCTACGACGGCCATCGACGGTTTGAACACCTTCGGCCATCCATACAGGAACAAGTAAACGCCCATTGCGAAGCTCAATAGCATGTCCTGGACCAAGCGCCACCACGGTCCAGGCAAACTGCGAGCGCAAGCCTTCTAGGGCAGCAGTAATGTCCACCGGGTGACTGAAGCTTGCGCCGTCGTCTTTGCTCCACATGTAGAGGATGCGTTCGTAGTTATGCTGGTACAGCAGATGGACCCAGCCTTTTTTGCGCGATGCAATCGCAACAGGATTGTCCGTCACTCCGTGCCCGTCTCCAGCAATTTTCTTCGATGGCTCCCATGTCTTGCCGCCATCCAGGCTGCGGCGAAGAAGGATATCACTATCGGACCAATCACCATCCTTCAGAAAACGTCTTCCTACGCCATACGCCAGGATTGTTCCTTTTGCCGTTGCAACGATCCCGGGGATGCGAAACGTCTCATAACCTTCCGTTCTCGCCTGCCATAGCAATGTGCTCTGCATCCGGGGCGGAGGCTCTTGCTGTTGCTGCGCTACCGTCGTAACAGCTATCAACATCCACCCCAGGAAAGTCAGTTTCCGAACCATCTGGTTTCCCCTTTTGCGATTTCACTAGTACCGAATCTTTGCTGAAAATTGCAGGACACGATTCGCTTTTGCACTTGTGATCTCACCAAATGTGCCTGAATTGAGTCCCGTTGCCGGATTATTGAAGTTGACGTGATTGGTGGCATTGAATGCATCTGCACGAAATTCGACATTCAAACCTTCTCGTAGATCAAAGATCCTGCTGGCTGAGGCATCCAGATCGAAATACCCGGGTCCTTTGAATGCATTTCTCCGCAGGTTGCCGAATGTTCCCACTGCATTCTGACTAAACGCCAGGCCATTGAGGTAGGTATGGTTTGGATCCGCATGATAACCACGCTTGTAGACTGTGTCAGCAGTCACCAGATTCGGACGATCAAGTCCTATCCCAGTCAAAGAGTTGTCGATTCCCGATTGCACATTAACGGAAGCGCCAGACATGATCCGGACCAGGGGGGCGATCTTCCAGTTTGAGAGCAGGAAGTGCCATGGCCGAGGCCCATTGAATCTGGATGTGGCAATCACTGTCCCGTTGAAGACATGGCGAACATCGTGGTTACAATCACCCCGATCCTGTTTCAGGTTGTCGGGATTCATATAAGTCGGTCCTGTCAACTCGATGTTGAAATCGGAATCGCTGATGCAATGCGACCAGGTGTAGTTGAGTCGTACAGAAAAGTTATGACTGTACCGATGTTGCAGCGAGGTCAACAACCCGTTGTAGCTTGCATTCGCTCCATCGTTCGGCGTGGGCATAGAGGCGTAATACGCACCCTGAATGGGGTTGGCCCGTGTAAGCACACGCCGGTTCTGCGTATTTGAAGTCGTCGAACAATTTGAAGAGCCACATTGCCCAGGAACGTAGACCGCAGGGTTTGTTTCGCGACCTGCCCAGATGTGCGTCGACTTGTTTCCGAGATAGCTCAGGCTAAAGAGCCAGTTGCCGCTGAACTGGTGTTCAAAGTTGGCGTTCCACTGACTGATGTATGTGGGCTTTAATTTGTTGGGAAGAACTGCATAGAGCGAAGACAGGGGAAACTGAACATTCTGGCTTGGCTTACTGGCTGGGAACGGATTCCCTCCTGGATAATTCGCCCATGGATTATCGAAGGTTCCAGGGTTCGTATTATCTACTTCATTCGTAAACGGCGGGTTGGATTGCACTCGCTCGTCATAGTACTGCTCGATATTGTCGTACAGCAGGGCATACCCTAAGCGAAATACATCTTGCCCGCCTTGTGGGGATAGAACAAGGCCAATGCGCGGAGAAAAGCCCATCCAATCGTTTTCGACAAAATTCTTTCGTATCCCTTTATCTCCGTAATAGAAGCTCCCCGCAGGAGCGTTCACAAAGACGGAGCTATGCACACCGGCATCAAAGGCCGCGCGGTCAAATGAACTTCCACGACCAAAATAATCTGTCGGAAACAGATGCGGCTCCCATCGAAGCCCCCCAATAACCGTTAATTTTCTGGACAGGCGGAACGTGTCCTGCGCATAGAGTCCTGGCAACGTCTGACGATTTGCAGTGGCCTGCTGTGCGCTCTGATTGAACTGACTTAATCTGCCTAAGATGAAGTCTGCCATGTTGTCGCCTGTGTAATTACCGGCAAAGAGATAGTTCCCATCCAGCAGATAATTGTTCTCCTGGTTGAGCTGAATCCGCATGATGCTGCCGCCAAAATCAATCTGATGGTGTCCGGGCGTCAATGTAACGTCATCGGACCCCATGAAGGTGTTGTCGTTGAACTTGCCTCGAGCGCAGGAAGAACAACTCGTATTGAAATTGCCGCTGATCGACATCCGCAACGAATTCTTCTCGCTGGAATAGATATTGCTTCCGATTGCCGGACCATTGATGCCGCTGTCGGACGGTTTACGATCGTCTCTTCTGCGCGTAAATCCAGCGCGGATTGAATTCAGGGTCCTGCTGCTGACGACAAACGTATGACCAAAAATGAGCGCCTGCGCCCGTTCATAATTACCAGACTGCGCAGTGACCAGGATATTGTGCTGATCATAAGTAGCGGGCAGCTGATAATCGTCAATGAGGTATCGTGCAAACATCGACTGTCGTGGGCTTATCGTCCAATCGACCCTGCCGATCTCTTGGTTATCGTTGCTGTTGTTCAATATCCCGTAGTAAACGTTGCCGCACTTATCGATTGCCTGAGGAAGATACTGGAGCAGCTTTACGGAAGATGGATTGAACTTACCAACAGGAATCTGATTGTTCAGATAGTTCTTCTTGGTGTCAGGATCATGAAGCTGCCGCATCTTTCCCGTCGATACGCAATCCGCTGACTCATAAGCAGACCAGTCTCCATTGATCATTGCAGGCGTCAGTACTCGCGCCTTGGTCGAAACCGATTGCTGCACATTGTGAGTTCCCTGGTATCCAGCAAAAAAGAAGATGCGATCCCGTCGAATCGGACCTCCAATCGTTCCACCGTACTGGTTCCGATGCAGGGTGTCTTTCTGAGAAAAATACCCCACGGCGTTGAAAACATTGTTGCGCCAGTATTCAAATACCGTGCCATGGAAATGGTTCGTTCCAGACTTCGTTACGGCGTTTACGGCGCCTCCAGGTTGTACTCCATATTGCGCTGGAAGCGCGCTGGTCGACACGCTGAACTCCTGGAGCGCATCCGGAAAGGGAAAAGGAAGATTTACGTTCGAAAAGGGATCGTTGTGATAACTGCCATCCAACATGTAATTCAGCGAGTTTCCTTGCGAACCTGCGACAGCAATAGCCTGCGAACTGAAAAATTGCTTGCTCCCGGTAAGGTCGCCGCCCGAAACATTAACCGAAGCTCCGGCCACAAGAACGAGCTGCGTAGCCAGCCGACCATCGAGTGGAAGATCGTTGATCTCGCGGTTGTCGATCACGGTAGAGATAGCCACGTTCTGCGTCTCAACCATCAGCGCATTTGAGTTCACCTCGACAACTTCAGAAGAACTTCCCACTGCCATAACTGCCTGCACAGCGGCGGAGGCGCCAACCTGCAGAATAATGCCGGTCTGTTCGAAATTTTTGAACCCTGTCGCCTGCACTCTGAGCGAGTATGGCCCCACAGGCAAAGATGGAACGTTGAATTGCCCATCACTATTGCTCATAGCGATGCGAATAGCTCCCGTATCCGCGTTAGTGACCTTCACGTTTGCATTGGGGATCACTGCACCGGACGTATCGGTAACAGTCCCATGCAGTTCGGCCACTGCTACCGCCTGCGACCATAGGCGGCCCTCGAAACAGCCTGCGAACACCAGCGCAAGTACGATGCTGAGACAAAGCGGGGAAAATCCAGTTTTCTTCATACGAAATCTCGAATCCTTCACTCTCATTGCCATCAAGGGCTTCGAGAGATGGAGATGGGGTTGTTCTCTTGATAGTCATTGATAATTGATAATCGAGAATAAATTTGTCAAGAGTCTATTTTCAAAAAGATCTTTTTCTTCGAACCAGACTCAAAAAATGGCGCAGCTCTACTGCTCAAGCCACAGCTGCAGCGTGGTTTTCATCCGAAATAAAGGAAGCAGAGATCGCGCCGGATAATCCTTCTCGGCAATATTCTTAGCTTCGGAGCGAGCCTCTTTCGAGCGGCCCCATCCGGATGCGAAGTGTCACAAACCCCGCAAGAAGTAGCAGGACACCACAGAGACTAAAAATGGCGCCCAGACCGAGATGGCTCTTCAGTCCGCCTGCACCGGCTGCCACGATGCCCCCACAGAACGTTCCTGCAAAGTTCAGTAATCCGAAGGCGGTCGCGCGTTGTTCTGCGGAAACACCCTCGCAAAGTACAGGCATGGTGTTACCGTCATACATTCCCTTGCCTAAACCGAAAAGCACCATCGCTACGTAAAGCAAGAGCGGAGTATGAGTCAGGCCGCTCAAAATAAGAAATGGAGCGGCTAGAAGAAGGCCGACGGTCTGAGTGAAGGTATGCCCCTGCGAAGATCGGCGAAACCACGCATCCGCCAGTGTGCCTCCAATCAGGAGACCGACAAAACCACCGGCTTTCATGTAAAAAGTCGCTGTAAACCCAGCTTTGGTCAAGGAAAAATGAAAACTCTCGAAGAGGTAAAGCGGCATCCAGGTATAGATCGCCCAATCGCAGATCGAAGCGATCGCAAAGACGATTAACAAGGAACGAAAACCAGGAGTACGAAGGATTCTCGAAGCCGCCTGAAGTATGCTCAACGATTTCGCGTCTGTAATCTCTTGTTGTTCAATGCGGCGGTCACGCAGTAGAAAAAATAGAAAAAGAGCGTAAGTCAACCCGACAGCGCCAAAGACTCCGAACACCGATCGCCAGCCATACTGCGAGGCGATATACCCTCCAAGCGTCCCTCCAAGTACGGTACCGATATACGTTCCGGTGTAATGCAGGCTAACGGCACGCGCTCGTGTACGGTGATCATGATAGGCGGCAATCAGCGCCAGCCCTGCGGGGAGATAACAGGCTTCGCTTACCCCCATGATCGAACGAAGCCATAGCAACTGTGAAAAGGTGCGCGCATGTCCTGTCGCGACGGTCACTGCCGACCAGACCAGCAAGCTCGCGCAGATCATTCGCTTACTGCCCAGTTTGTCCGCCAGATACCCTGCCAATGGACTACAAAACGCGTATACCCAAAGAAAGGTGGTTCCCAGCAAGCCAAGTTGAAAGCTCGAGATCTGAAGCTCTCTCTGCAGTGGAGGAAAGACTGAAAAGAGAACCTGGCGATCAAGATAGTTAAGCAGCCATACGACCGTTAGCAACAGAACCACAAGCCAGGCATAGGTGCGCGACGACTTGATGGGCTGAGAGGTTTCAATCACGGATTTATGATACATTATCAATTATCATTAGATTGAGGCATAACTTGAACATCGACCTTCGAGGTATTTATCCCGCTTTCCTGACTCCTTTGACCTCCGACAGAAAGTTTAATCCCGCCGTCGCCGAAAGGATGATCGATCATCTGCTTCAGAGCGGTATTCATGGGACCTACGTTGCGGGGACCACGGGAGAGGGACTGCTCCTTCCCGCCGAGGAACGAAGGCTGCTTGTCGAGACTCTGGCTCACTCTCTTCCGAAAGATAAGAAGTTGATCGTTCATGTTGGGGCCTCGCAAAAGCAGGACGCTTTCAAGCTGGCTGAGCACGCGGCGCGGCACGGAGCTCATGCCATCAGCAGCCTCCCCCCGAAGGGGGATAGCTCCACAGTTATGAGTTACTACAGTGAACTTGCGGCGATATCTCCTTTGCCTCTCATCGTGTATTACTTTCCCAAAATCGCTCCCCATGCCTTTGCAGAGCCGGAGAAATTAATCGATGTCTGCGATCTTCCCAATGTATTAGGGGTCAAGTTTACTGACTTCAATTTCTACCTTTTGCAGCGCCTGGTGAAGCGAGGGAAGCTGGTCTTCAACGGATATGATGAGGCATTGGCCGCAGGGCTGCTCATGGGGGCGCAGGGGGGGATCGGATCCACCTATAACGTCATGCCCGAGGTTTACCTTTCGATCTATCGCGCTGCCGCTCAAGGGGACTGGAATCAAGCAAGACGCTTACAAATCGGGGTCAATGACGTGATCGAGACGTTATTGAAATATCCATTCTTCCCTGCCCTGCGCGCCATTATGCAGAAGAAAGGATTGGACTGCGGCCCCCTCATGAGTGGAGAACAGCTTCCCTCCGATGCAAGCCGTCAACAGCTTCTTACAGAATTCGAACAAGTCACGCAGCGTCTCCAATCTGAAAGCCGCGACTAACGGCTTCTTCAGTGGTTCACCTTCTTCGCATTGCCGGTGCTTTCTCTTTCCGATAGGATTAGCGCGTGTCCACCCGAGATTTAAGTCCAGTTCGAACCCTCAGTAAATCGCGAGAGGTCTTTGAGCGGTTGCGCGATGCAATCTGGTCAGGCGATCTTGCTCCCGGTACAGCGCTGCGTGAGGCGCATCTGGCAAAGCAGCTCAACGTAAGCCAGGTTCCAGTTCGCGAAGCTCTCCTTCAGCTTGAGCACCTGGGTTTGGTTGTCCGTGTTCCCGACCGTGGAACGACTGTGACCCAGCTCAGCCGCACTGAAATTGAGCAGATGATGGAGGTTCGTCGACATCTGGAGCAGATGGCGTTTGAGCTCGCATCCAGCCGCCTCTCCCCGCAGATTGAAGAAGAGCTACGAAACCATCTCAAAGCCATGAGTGCAGCGGCAGCGAACAACGATCACTTTTCTGTAGCTGAAGAGGATTTCAAATTTCATCAGGCCGTGTGGCGCGCTTCAGGCAACGAAGTGCTGGAGAAAACGCTGCAACGCCTCTGTATCGCGGTCTACGCGTTCGTCAGCTTAAAGCGTCACGCCGCGGGCGAAACGATGAAATCAGCCGTCAAATCACATAAAAAGCTACTCGAAGCCCTCCTTTCCCGGGATCTGAAGACGATCCGAAAAGGTGTCAATGAGCATCTTGCGCCCGATGCTGTCATACCATCCTCCATTGCCTAACGAATATCTACTAAAGCAAAGAGGCTCCTGTACAGGAGCCTCTTTCTTATTGTTTGAAAAACTGTCTAGAAGAACAGCTTCGCAGCAAACTGCAATTGGCGAGGTCCATAGAGCACACCCGAAGTCTGTGTGGGAGCGCCAAATGGAGTTACCGTGTAGGGTACGATTCGTGAATTTCCTCCTGCTGCAAGCGGCGCAGCGAAGGAGTATGCATTGGAATTGACACCAAGCACCTGACGGCGATTGGCGGCATTGAAAGCCTCCATCAACACCTGGAGTTTCACGGATTCATGGACCGGGAAATCGCGCGACAAACGTGCGTCAAGATTCCGGACTCCACCAAAGACAGCACTATTACGGGCCAGGAATGGAGCGCGGCCGAAGGTCGAGCCAGGAGAGTTATTCAGGTTGACGCCCATACCCGTCGCCGAACCATCGAGACCACCACCGGGATTGTTAGACATAAACGCAGTCAGCGGGCTTGCCGACTGCGCAGTAAAGGTACCGGAGAGAGTCCATCCATTGACGAACGTCCGGGCATAGGTGGGAAGGGTAAAGTTAGAAGTCGCGATGAGGCTTCCAACAAAGCGAGAGCGCATATCCAGGTCAGACCGGGAATACTCGCGCGTCATGTTAATACTGCTGGGGTAGCTGTTCTTCAGGTTGAAGGGATCGAGGATTACGTTGGTTCCGTTGAACGTTCCATTCACTCCAGAGACCTGACCGTTATCCATTGCCTTGGACCAGGTGTAGTTGATCAACAGTTCGACACCATGCCCCATCGGCTTCCGGAAGGTTGCTGCAAGCGAGTGGTACCAGGAGTTGAGTCCACTGAAGCCCGCCAGAATGCTGCCATCGTTGGGAGAAGGCCGAGCCGATGTCGAAGGCGAGTACGGAACCGTTACCGTCTGAGCAAGAGCACCCGCTGCGTTGTAGACGTCGTACGTCCGGGTTGTCGTCGGCGCAGGCTGGTTAACATCGATAAAGTAAGGCAGACGCAGACCGCGCGTTCCCACGTAACCCAGGGAGAGCGACGAGTGCAGCGGAAGCTCCTGTTCGACGCTGAGGTCCATTGAGTGGGTAAAGGGGTTCGAGAACGTGGGGCTCAGACCACGGAAAGAGATCGTGGGCAAACTTGCATTTCCAAGTCCAACTGCCTGCGGAGTCGCCGCACCGGCAAATGGAGCCGCCAATGCCGGTCCCGGAGGCGTAAATAGAACGTTGGGAGCCGCAGGCGCTCCCGGAGCAGTCGCGTTCGAGAAGTTGTACTGCTGCTGGAAGACGCCGTTCTCCACGCGCAGCGCATAAAAGGTCGAGTTCGAAGTCAGGCCATAGAACATGCCATATCCGCCACGAAAGACCGTTCCCGGCTGCGGTGACCACGAGAAGCCAATACGAGGCTGAATCATCTTGTAGTTGATCTTGATCGTATTGGTGTAATACTGCCCCAGCGGACTAGGCTGGCCATTTGCGCTGGTGGTATATGGGCGCGGAGGCTGAGGCACAA
Source organism: Edaphobacter sp. 4G125 (assembly GCF_014274685.1). Taxonomy (NCBI): domain Bacteria; kingdom Pseudomonadati; phylum Acidobacteriota; class Terriglobia; order Terriglobales; family Acidobacteriaceae; genus Edaphobacter; species Edaphobacter albus. The sequence continues at coordinate 1,190,476 of NZ_CP060393.1, read as the reverse complement.
GCTGCGTATCGTATCGGACACCTGCCGTCAGCGTGAATGTAGGAATGATCTTCCAGCTATCTTCTGCGAAGACAGAGAGATCCTTATTCCAAAAGTCATCGCTTCCAGGAACCTTGCTTAGTTGGTCTGCCACCTGAGTGAAGTTCTGGTAATGGCGTGCGCCATTCACCCCATAAACGTCCTGCACCCAATCGGTAAAGTTCGTGGCCGTTGCCGTCGCGCCCGAACCGCGGGAGTAGGTGTAATTTCCATTCCCCTGAAAAAGATTGGCGATGTAGTCATGGATAAAGTTGAGATCAACACCGGCTTTGAGCGAGTGCTTACCATGAGTGGTTGAATAGACATCCGCAATCTGCCAGCGGTGTTCATCCGGAAATGCGGGACGCGGCAAAGCAAGGTTGCCACCATAACCAAACAGACCGCTGATCGTAACGGCCGGTCCAGGAGCATTGGAACCCGTCGTCTCAAGATCGCGCGACCACTGAAAGTGCAATGCATTGGCGGAATTCGCGTTTACGACCGATTCCCAGTTGGCGACAAAGAATCGCTCATGGAAATCATTGCGCCCATTCGATGTATTGGAGTCGTTGTTGCGGGTATTGTCGGTGCGATAGCCGTTCGGCAGTTTGAAGTTCTGCCAGTTGAAGCTGGCCGAGAGGTGGTTCCGGTCGTTGAGTTGATAGTCCAGACGCGGGAAGAAGATGTCCTGGGTTGTCGTGCGGGGAAAGGCGGTCAGGCTATTGGTAATGTACTGCGCTGCCGCGGTGCATTGAGCAGTGGTTAGAGGAGCCGGACAGGTATTGATGGCAACGCCGTTCGAGAGATAGGTGTTGCTCCCATACTGCAGAATCGTCGTGCTGGGAATGGATGAGGTAAACAGAATCGGGTTCACCTTGCGGAAGCCATCATAGGTAAAGAAGTAGAACAGCTTGTCTTTGATGATGGGGCCACCGACCGAACCGCCAAACTGCTGCTGCTGGTGAACCGTGGGCTGAAGCAGGAAGGGCTGATGATTTTGCAGACCCGTGAACTTCGCAAAAGGATCCAGTGCATTGAGCGAGGGGTACCGAAGGTAGTAGAAAAGATCTCCGTGCAGTGCGTTCGTTCCGGATTTAGTGATGGCATTAATCTGTCCGCCCGCAGCCTGTCCGAACTCGGCCGAGTAACCGGAGGCGGAGGACTGGAACTCCTTAATCGAATCCTGCGAAAAGACGTATGGTGCACCTAGAGAACGTCCGCGGGCTTCCGAGAAGAAGGCCTGCTGGTTATTCGTTCCATCAACCAGATTAGTGTTGTAGAGGCCAGAGATGCCACGGTACGAGATCAAACCGGTATTACCATCGGGGACCACGTTGGGAGTCAGAAGAACGAAGTTATCCCATCGGCGGCCATTGACTGGAAGATTCGAGACCAGCTGCGTTCCAACCGTCTGCGACACCTCGGACTTCTCCGTGTCGATCAGAGGGGATGCATCGGTGACAGTAATCTCTGATGAAGCCTGGGCAGCGGGCAGAGATGCATCGACAGAAAGGGTCTGACCAACCGTAAGAACCAGGTTCTTGCGATCGACCTTACCAAAGCCAGGCCCGGTAAAGATGATCTCGTAGTGACCAGGCTGCAGAAACGGCGCGGTATAGTCCCCGTTATTGCCGGTCGTGAGAGTACGCGAAGCGCCCGTATCGTTATTCAGAATGGTAATGGTCGCGCCGGAAACTGCCGCGCCGCTGGAATCCGTAACCGTGCCGGTAATATTTCCCACGGCCGAAGTCTGCGCCGCGACGGGCAACGCTGCCGAGACAACAAAAGCCGCGGCAGCGGCTAGAACGAGAAGACGCTTACATGCAGAAGGGGTACTCATTTGGGTCCTGGCTCCTTGAAGAACAACACCAACGAAAAACGGCGTAGAAAGAAAACTCCTGCATTCAGCTCCTGGCTACTTTGGCCAAAGAGCGTTTAAATGCGGAGAAAATCTAAAAACTTGTATTACTTCTACGGTCATCCCATGCAGGGATGTCTGTCAAGCTCTCGGAGAAAAGAACGGCGAAAACAGCTAGTCCCGCTAGTGCAACGTATCGGGAATAACAGCGTACTGAATCAATATTTCAAAGGGAACAATTGCAAGCGTGGCCTCGTGCGTAGCCTCCAGCACAACCGGGCAGGCGGCGCCCGCCTGCTGAACATCCAGCCAGCGCGCTGCACAGACACACCATCGGTCCCCGGGCCGAAGTCCAGGAAAACCAAACTGGGGCATCGGTGTCACCAGGTCATTGCCTAGTTCTTTGGAAACACGAAGGAAATCCTCCGTAACGATGCAGCAGATCGTATGAACTCCGAGGTCGTCCGGCCCTGTCTCGCAGCACCCCGTACGATAAAAGCCCGTCATCGGTTGGCAACCACAGAGATCAAGTGGCTGTCCCAGGACATTTTTACCGCGGGCCTTGACGCGTTCCGGTGTGAATTCAGTGCTGGACATCGTTCCCCGATCAAAGTATCCCATGTTTGGCCCATCTGAGGAATCATTCCGAATTGGGGTAGTGGATCAAATTGTTTTTGTTAAGGGCACGGCTTTTGAGCCTGTCCTGAGCACAGCCGAAGGATGCCGCCATCCTTGATAAGAGAAAATAGGCTTTAGCCCCTGAGATACTTTCAAATGGACCCTCTACCAGAATCGACGGAATCCATACGATAGGCTAGAAAAGATGCTGGAAACAAAAAGGAAGCTGCGGATTGGAATCATCGGCTGCGGAAAGATCGCCGACGGTCATGCTGACGTGGTCAAGTATCTGGAAGGAGCGGAACTGGCCGCTGTCTGTGATCGTGAGCCGTTGCTCGCTGAACAGCTCGCCGTTCGCTACGGGGTTCCTGCCTGGTACGGCGATACCGCCGAGATGCTCGAACGCGAAAAGCTGGATGTCGTTCATATCACAACTCCTCCAGCGGTACATCTGGCGCTGACGCGACAGTGCGTCTCTGCTGGCGCCCACGTATTCCTGGAAAAACCTCTGGCCCTGACCGCTCCAGAGGCAAAAGAATTGATCGATGTGGTCGTGGCCGGAGGACGTCAGATGACGATCAACTACTGGCCCAACTTCGATCCTCCGGCAATGCGGTTCAAGCAGATGCTGGCAAGCGGCGAACTAGGCGATCCCGTGCACGTGGAAGCATTTATCGGATACGACCTCGCCGGAAACTATGGCCAGGTTCTGATGAGCGATCCTGGCTATTGGGTACATAAACTCCCCGGCAAGCTGTTTCACAACATGATGGATCACATCTTCAATCGCATCGTCCCGCTGTTTCCCGATGTCGAACCTGAGGTCCATGCCTTTGCCTATAAACGTCGAGAAGGTGTTCGCGGGAACGCTACCGATGCCATGCTGGACGAGCTGCGGGTCTACATGCGCGGAGGAAATGTCTCCGCCTTTGGCAGCCTGTGCTCTCATGCCCGCCCAATCGCAAACACCATGAAGGTCTACGGAACAAAGGCAACCGTCGAAGTCGATTTCAATAATCGCACTGTCGTCTCTACAACCTCGCAACGCTATCCGAGCGCTGTCGGCAGGCTGGCACCACCACTCCAGATGGCTGGCCGGTATCTGGCCGAGGCGAAGAAAAACATCGGCCAGTTCCGTCGCTATGAATTCCACTTCTTCGCCGGAATGTCGAAGTTGCTGGAATTGTTCTATGACAGCATCCGCACAGGCGGAGCTCCTCCTATCCCCTATTCAGAGATCTTGCGTGTCGCCTCAGTGATGGATCGCATCATTGAGCAGGTCTATCCAAAACCTGTTGCGGAGGATGCACGATGAAGATCCTCATCACCGGTGCAGGTGGCTTTTTAGGTAAGGCAATCGTTGAGCGTCTGCTCGCTCACGGAGAAACGGATTTGCGCTGCATGTTGCGCGATACCTCGAAGGCCCGAGGACTCGAAACCATTGCAGCCCGCTACCCACAGGCTCGCCTCGAATTCGTCACTGCAAACCTCCGGAACCCGTCTGAAATCGCTCCCGCCATTGCTGGCTGCGATATGGTGATCCATGCTGCGGCTGCGCTCAAAGGTTCACCCGCCGAGATGTTTCTCGACTCCGTGGCCGCCTCGCGCAACCTGCTGGAAAACATTGCCAACGAACTGCGTCCCATCCGAGTGGTTCTCGTCAGTTCATTTGGCGCTATGGGCGTAGCCGAATTGCAGCGTGGAGCCCTGGTCGACGAAAATACTCCGCTCGAACGCCATCCGGAGTGGCGAGATGTCTATTCCCATACCAAGCTTCGCCAGGAACAGCTCTTCTGGGAGTATCAGGCGAAGTATGGCTTCGAGCTGGTCGTTCTGCGTCCTGGAGTGATCTACGGCCCAGGCGGAGGCCACTTCTCCAACCGCGTCGGCCTCAGCCTCTTCGGACGATTTATCCACCTGGGTGGAAACAACCTGCTTCCGTTGACCTACGTGGACAACTGCGCCGAAGCGATCGTCGTCGCCGCTCTGCATCCAGAGGCCAACAATCAGGTCTACAACGTGGTGGACGATGATCTGGTCACCTCGCGGCAATACCTTGCTCTGTATAAGAGCAAGGTACGACCCGTGCGCTCGATCCCGATTCCTTACTTTGCTCTGATGTGGGGATCGAAGATGGTAGAACGCTACAGCCAGCGTTCGCGTGGACAGCTCCCGGCGATCTTCACTCCCTATAAGACAAAGGCGATGTGGGCCGGTAACCAATTCAGCAATGCAAAACTGAAAAGCATCGGCTGGCGCCCGCTGATCTCAACCCGCGAAGGCCTCGAACGAGCCTTCACAGCATTCCGCAATGAACCCGAAAAGGCGAAATAGGCTAGTGTCCTAAGTCTAAAGTTCGCACCATCAATAAAGTGTCATCCTGAGCGAAGTTTGGCGGTTTTCTGGCCAAACGGAATCGAAGGATCTGCGGTAGATCGGCACACCGCCGGGTGCCGGGCGCCCCATATCTGGCAGCTTTATCGTCAGATATGGGTTCGTTCGCGGCTTCCACCACAAAAGTGTCATTTCGACCGAACTGCGAAGCACGAGCGGAGAAATCCCCGTATTTTCTTCCTCTCCAGAAATCGGATACCCATTCATGGAGCACAGCGACATGAGTAGGTTCATTCGCGCGAAGCGCGAACCTGAATCCCTTGTCAACACCCGACTACACCACCAAAACCTGTAAAACACACAAAATAAATGGTTTATTAGAAAAAATTTACCCCTCAAAATTGCAGATCCACCCCGTGCGTTTCATTACACTGAAAGAGTAGAGAAAAAAGACGGGGCTAACTTCCGCACGATTCCCATAACTCATTTATTTTCTATATTTTGGCACCTAAATCATTTAGATAGAATATTTTGCGCAACAAGTGCGGAGATAAGTATTTTCGATTCAATACTTTGCGCAATAAGTAAGGGGAGGGGGGTCAGCTCCAGTAACTTCGATCCAGAGTTCGATACTGGATCGCCTCGGCGATATGTTTCGTCCCGATGCTCTCTGCGGCATCCAGGTCTGCAATCGTCCGGGCAACTTTCAGGATCCGATCATGTGCCCTGGCGCTCAATCCCTGCTGCTGCATGGCCCGCTCCAGCATTCGTTCTGCGTCTGACTCCAACATGCAGAACATTCTGATCTGTTGAGTGCTCATCTGCGCATTGGCAAAGACCCTCCGCGAAGCTGCCTTGCTCGATCCCTTGGTCCGCTCCGCCGTCTCGCCGAACCGTTCATGCTGCTTTCGTCGAGCCGCCAGAACACGCTCACGGATCTCGGCTGAACCCTCAGCCGCTGCTCCTCCGCGAAGTTCCTTGTACTCAACCGCCGGAACCTCAATATGGATGTCGATCCGATCCAGCAACGGCCCTGAAACCTTCGAGACATACCGCTGGATCATCGGCGGCGTACACATGCACTCTCGCCGCTTGTCATTGAAGTAACCGCACGGACACGGATTCATCGCCGCAGCCAGCATGAACCGCGCCGGAAAGCTCAGGCTCATCGCCGCCCGCGAGATCGTCACCGTCCCATCCTCCAGCGGCTGCCGCAGAACCTCCAGCACATTGCGCGGAAACTCCGGCAGCTCATCCAGAAATAGGAGGCCATTATGCGCCAGCGAGACTTCACCCGGCCGCGGAACCATTCCTCCGCCGATCAACCCCGCATCCGAGATCGTATGGTGCGGCGAACGGAACGGCCTGTATGCCACCAAACCTTGCTCGCCATCGAGAACGCCTGCAACCGAATGGATCTTCGTCGTTTCCAGCGCCTCCTCAAACTTCAGCGGAGCAAGAATCGATGGCAGTCTCTTCGCCAGCATCGTCTTGCCCGAACCCGGAGGCCCAATCATCAGAATATTGTGTCCACCCGCTGCAGCGACTTCGAGGGCCCGCTTCGCGACATGCTGTCCGCGAACGTCTTTGAAGTCAGACGGAAAGCTCTGCGCCTCATTCAGCAGTTCGCCCGCCTTCACCGCCAGCGGTGCCACAGAAATCGGACCGTTCGCCGCAGAGTTCAACAACTCGCGAACCTCGATCAGGCTCTTCACCGGATACACGTTGACGCCCTCGACCACTGCGGCTTCGCGAGCATTGCTTGCCGGAACGATAACGTTCTTAATTCCATTCGCTCGCGCCGCAACAGCAATCGGCAGCGTACCCGGAACAGCTCGCAGTGTCCCGTCGAGTCCAAGCTCTCCCACCAGAAGAAAGTCGTCCAATTCGCGGATCGTCAACGCGCCATAGGCTCCAAGAATGCCGATGGCAATCGGAAGATCGAACCCCGATCCTTCCTTCTTCAGGTCCGCAGGAGCAAGATTGATGGTGATCTTGGTCGGCGGGATCTCGAACCCGGAGTTCTTGATCGCCGATCGCACACGGTCGCGGCTTTCACGCACTGCAGCATCGGGAAGACCCACCGTGCTGAACTGCTCTTTATCCAGCTTGATCTGAGAAAAATCGACCTCAACGTCGATCAGGTGGGCATCGATTCCATAAACGGCAGCACTACGGGCCTTAAAAAGCATCGTCAGAAACTTCTATGTCCTTGAGAGCTTAAGTGTTGGGCGAGTATAGCATCGCTGTCCGCCTTGTCTCTCTCCCACAGAAGCGGCAGACTGCATCGCCCGGGCCTACAATGATGGTCGTGAATACCAGCCTCTTCGAGCTCTTCAAGATTGGCATCGGGCCCTCAAGCTCTCACACTGTAGGCCCCATGCGAGCCGCACTGCGGTTCGTGGAGTCTCTCGACCACAGAGGACATCTGGCAGATATAGAACATGTCATTGTCGATCTCTATGGCTCTCTCGCCCTCACCGGCCACGGGCACGGAACGGACCGCGCAATTCTTCTCGGGCTCACGGGCGAAGCCCCCGATACCGTTAATCCCGAGGTGATCGACGCCGAGATCGAAGCCATCCGTTCGACCGGAACCCTCTACCTGCTCGATCGCGACCCGATACCCTTCACCGAAGCCGAACACCTGCTCTTCCACCGCAACCAGATGTACCCCGATCCGGAGAAGCCGACTCATCCAAACGGTATGCGTTTCTCAGCCTTCGATTCTCAGGGCTATCTTCTCGCGCAAAATGTCTTCTACTCCATCGGAGGAGGCTTCATTCTCTCTGCTGAAGAGTTCGAAGCGCAGCAGCACGCAAAGACAACAACTACGCGTTCTGTTCCCTATCCGTTCCGTAGCGCTGCCGAACTGCTTGCGCTCGCAGCCAAGCACAATCTGGCCATCGCCGATCTTCTGCTCGCCAACGAAGTCGCTCTGCTCAGTGACCACTCCATCCGCCGTCCTTCACCAGTAGAGGGAGCACCCATAGCCACCCCGCAGGATCAGATCAAAGCCAGCATTCTCTCCATCTGGCACACCATGCAGTCCTGCACCGCCCGTGGACTCACCACAGAAGGAATCCTTCCCGGTGGTCTTAACGTCCGCCGTCGAGCACCACGACTGGCCCGCCGTCTCGAAACTGAAGGCTCAAAAGACCCACTCGCTCCGATGGATTGGGTGACCGTATACGCCATGGCCGTCAACGAGGAGAACGCCGCTGGAGGCCGGGTCGTCACCGCTCCCACCAACGGAGCCGCCGGAGTGATTCCTGCTATTGGGCACTACTACATGCGCTTTATCGAAAAAAAATCAGACGGAATCTCTGAAGAAAAAATAGCCGAAGAAGGAATCATTCGCTACTTCCTCACTGCCGCCGCCATCGGCATCCTCTACAAAGAGAACGCCAGCATCTCCGGAGCCGAGGTTGGGTGCCAGGGCGAAGTCGGCGTCGCCTGCTCGATGGCAGCAGGAGGACTCGCCGCCGCACTCGGTGGAACAAATGATCAAGTCGAGCACGCAGCTGAGATCGCGATGGAGCACAACCTCGGCATGACCTGCGACCCCATCGGCGGCCTCGTCCAGATTCCCTGCATCGAGCGCAACGGTATGGGGGCCGTAAAGGCAATCAATGCAACTCGCATGGCGATGCACGAGACACTCGGCCACAAGCTCTCGCTCGACCAGGTAATTGCAACCATGTACCAGACAGGACTCGACATGCAGTCACGTTACAAGGAGACCTCGTTGGCAGGACTCGCATTGAACATCATCGAGTGCTGAGCCTTATGCAGAGAGTCTACCCACGTTGATCCAGTAGCGAGTCTCCCATGTCACGACGCCACCAACCGCATAGCGGTTGAAGTAAGCCCTCAGGCTCTGTTCAAACTGAACATATCCAGGATCATCAATCCGTGGGCTGTGAGAGATCGACATTGCCATCCCATACAGACCGTCCCAATCCAGTTCCATGGAGCCCACAATCTCCTCGTGACGATAGTCGCGCACTAGAAAATCCTCTAGTCGTCGATAGGCTTGATATGTAGCTCGGGTACTGGCATGGTCCTTTGTATACATCCGCAGAAGATGCTCAAAGGCCTCATTCTCTTCGCGCCCCGATTCCCTGCGGCCAAAGGCGATACTCGCGAACCAACCCTCTGGCTTAAGAACGCGACGAAACTCCACCATCGCTCGGTCCAGGTCGAACCAGTGCAAAGCACGTCCAGCAACCACCATCTCCACCGAGGAGGCAGCCAAGCCGGTAGCCTCCGCCGTTCCATCAACGATCTCTAGACGCAAATCGTCGCCATGCAGATCGGCGCACATCTGCCGCATTTCCTCGTTCGGCTCGATCGCAAGGACGCGATTGCCATTCTCGAGAAAGACATCGCTCAGCATTCCCGTGCCGGCTCCGACATCTGCAACTGTCCACTCTGGAATCAGCTCGCACCATACACGAAGTCGAGGTAGCAGAACCTCTGGAGCATATCTCTCGCGATAGCGAGCATACGCCGTAGCCTTCCCGGAAAACCGACCTACATTCTTCTCCTTCAATCCCTCTCCACCGCCAGCGCAACCGAGTTACCTCCCCCCAGGCATAGCGCCGCAACTCCCTTCTTTACATCGCGCCGGATCATCTCGTGGATCAGAGTCACGAGCACACGAGCGCCACTTGCCCCGATAGGATGTCCGATCGCCACCGCGCCGCCATTCACATTGACCTTCTCGAGTGGGACGCCAAGTTCCTGTGTGACCGCCAACGCCTGAACGCTGAAGGCCTCATTCAGCTCGTAGAGGTCTACCTCATCCCGATGCCAACCTGCCTTCTCAAGCACGCGGCGTACGCCCGTCACCGGAGCCATCATCACCCATCGAGGTTCGACACCGCTGACCGCCTGTGCGCGAATCCTTACCATCGGCGTAAGTCCCAGCGTCTTCGCCCTGGCAGAAGACATCACCACCACAGCCGCAGCCGCATCATTCACTCCAGGAGCATTTCCTGCCGTGACACTTCCATCCTTCTTGAATGCAGGCCGCAAAGCGGCCAGCGACTCCAGAGATGCATCTTCCCGAATGCTTTCATCTCGGCGAACGACAACCGGATCGCCATCCTTCTTCTTCGGAGCCAACGTGACAGGAACCACCTCAGCTTGAAACCTTCCCTCTCGCCAGGCGGCAGCAGCACGGCGATGCGACTCTAACGCGAACACGTCCTGCTGCTCACGCGAAATGCCATATTTTTCCGCCACCAGCTCTGCCGTCATTCCCATGTGCTGATCGTCGCAGGCGCACCACAGTCCGTCACGGATCATGGAATCAATAATGGTTCCATCCCCCATCCGCATCCCCTTGCGCGCTCCCGGAAGAAGATACGGCGCATTCGACATGGATTCCATCCCACCGGCTACAACCACCTCCGCATCTCCCGTCATAATGTTCTGCGCTCCCAGGGCAACCGCGCGCAAGCCGCTTCCACAAACCATGTTTACCGTAAACGCAGAGACGGTATCCGAAAGACCTCCACGCAAGGCAGCTTGCCTCGCCGGGTTCTGTCCCAGGCCCGCTGGAAGTACGCAGCCCATCACGCATTCATCAACATACGCCGCATCAATCTTCGCTCTGTGAATCGCCTCGCGAATCGCAATGGCGCCAAGTTCCACCGCGGACAACTCCGACAGCGCTCCTTGAAATTTTCCGACTGGTGTACGAACCGCGGAGACAAGAACTGCTTGATTCATCGACATGCCTCTCTTCTTCAACGCGTCAGTATAGGACTCTTTTCTGGATGAGTGCACCTTCGAGTCGCGCAAAGAACGAAACACGGAGCGGGAAAGCTCCAAAAAATATTTTTCTAAATTGATGGATTTTTCTTGACAGTGAATTTCCCTAAATCTATACCTTCGTTAGCTGCAATGAAGCGTGTTGCAGAGGCAATGTCTAATCACTAGGGAGAATAGGCACATGGCAACGAAGAAGGCAGCCAAAAAAGCACCGGCCAAGAAAGCTGCAAAGAAGGCCGCAAAGAAGAAGTAAACCAGCAACAACAAAGGCAACAAACGGGGGACGCCATCAGCGTCCCCCGTTTCGTGTCAGCTGCAAAATGCTTCTAGGGCGTAGGCACTTTCACGCTCTTCGGAGTGGAAAGATAACCGGAAACCTTGTTCTTCTCAACAGAGTTCACCACCAGCTCATACAGAACAGGATCCTTGCCCGTATAAAACTGCACCGGCTCATCCAATCCTTTGTCCTTCTTCTCAATGATCTTGTCGTCCGCACTCACATTCAAGGTGTACCTGGAATGCTTCTGGTCCGCCTTCTTCAATTGCAGCTTGATCGTCGAAAGCAGCGTCGGCTGTTGCCCCTTCTGCAAGGTGAACTCGTAGTAGTTCCGGTCGCCCTTATGCTTCAGGATCTCCAGCTCATCATGGTTCTTCGCAATTAGGCCGCTCATCACTCCGGCATCGCCCATCACGCGCGTAAGCTGGGTCTTGGTCTGCTCCAGATCGGTTTTGGTAGCCGCGACATCCGTCTTCACACCTCCAACATCTGTCTTCACGTTCGAGACCTCGCTCGACACGGCACCGATCTGTTTCTGGGTTGCAGCCTGGGCCTCTTCCAGCTTCGCCTGAGCCAACTTCTGCTGAGCAAGAATGCTCTGCGCCTTCAGTTCAAGCTGCTTCTGGGTCATTCCGACACTCTGTCCCAGAGTTTCGCTGGTCGCTCGCAGACGGGCATTCGTCGCCTCCAGCTTCTGGTTCAGCTCCGCATTCTTTTGCTCCGCTACCGTCAGCTTCTGGGTCGCCGCTCCCAGGTCCTTTTGCAGGGAATAGCACCAGATCAAACCTCCTAGTGCCGCCAGCAGTGAAATTGCCACGACTGCAAGCAGCGCTCCAGAGATCGACCTCTCCTCAACATATCCTCTTTCCTCCATCGCACTCTCCTTCAGATTGCCTAAATTTCACTGCGTTGCTTCTTCTGCCTGGGCGTACTGATGAACAGGCACTAACAGACTATATCTCTCTTCTCTCCCCTTTCCTACGGAAGACCATAGACTGGTCTTATGGACCACTCAGACATCTGCATTGCCGGAGCAGGGATCATCGGCCTCTCGCTCGCGCTTGAACTTCACCACCGCGGCGCCAAGGTTACCGTTCTCGACCAGGGTGAACCTCTTGCCGAAGCCTCCACCGCTGCGGCTGGCATGCTCGCCGCAAATGATCCTGATAACCCTCCCGAGCTTCTGCCTTTGTCTGAGTTAAGCCGCTCTCTTTATCCCGACTACCTCGCTCGGTTATTTCGCCTCTCCGGCATCATCGTCCCTTTTCAGACAAATACGACCCTGCAAGAGATTCCTGCTCATGCATCAAATAGGAGTCACCACCTTCCTCTCGCAACCCGCGAAGACCTCTCCTTGCTACTGCCGCAACTGGCCCCGGGATCACGTCAATTCGCCCGCCTCGACGAGAACAGCCTCGACCCACGAGAGCTGGCGCAAGCTCTGCTGGCAGCCGTCCGTTCCACAACCATTGAACTGATCTCTCAGACACCCGTCCGTTTTGTTCGCTCCAATGCAGGAAATGTCGAGGTCCACACCGCAGATCGAGTTCTTTCTCCCGCCTCCGTGGTCGACTGCACCGGCGCATGGGGACTAACCCAGTTCCCTCCCGGACATGTGCGCGCAATCCCTCGAAAAGGACAGATGCTCGCCGTCACGCTTCCATCCTCCCTGCCGCTTAACCTGGTCGTTCGAACACCCGATATCTATATTGTTCCCCGAACCACAGGCCCCATGTCCGGAAGGGCCATCATCGGAGCTACCGTCGAGGACGCCGGCTTCGACAAAAAAGTCTATCCTGGCGAGATCGCCAGACTTCGCGCCCGCGCCACCGAACTCCTCCCTGATCTCGCCCAGGCTCAGGAAGCAGAGACTTGGGCTGGGCTTCGTCCCGGAAGCAGCGACGGGCTTCCCCTTTTAGGTGAGGTCGTAAAAAACCATTTTGTAGCCGCAGGACATTATCGCAACGGCATCCTTCTGGCTCCCGCAACCGCATTCGTTATGGCGCAACTCCTTTTGGGAGAATCCCCTCAGGTCGACCTCGCCTCGTTCTCTCCTCGACGGAAACCATAGAACTGGAATCGCACAAGCCTTACGATATTCGAACGGTCACCGTGACAATCGTTTCCTGGCTGAGCTATAACCAGATGTAATTACGTTTTGCTGGGAGAAGTCCATCTATGTCAACTGCTGTTGCCCCGAAAGGCCTCGAAGGCATTGTAGCCACCAATTCATCCATCTGCTGGATCGACGGCGATGCTGGGGTGCTTTCGTACCGCGGCATCGATATTCATGAGCTCGCCCAGCGCTCAACCTTTGAAGAAACCACCTACCTCCTGTGGTTTGGCAAATTACCCAACAAGGCCGAGCTCGAAGATTTCAAAAAGAAGCTGGCCGAGGCTCGTAAGGTCGACCCTAAGATCATCGATCTTCTTCGCACCGTTCCAAAGACCACAACTCCGATGCAGGTCCTGCGAACTGCTGTCTCCATGCTCAGCATGTACGACGTGGACGAAGCCGATAACTCCCACGATGCCAATGTGCGAAAGTCTTACCGGCTTACCTCACAGATCGCGATGATCGTTGCTCTCTTCGATCGCATCCGCAAAGGAAAGGAAATCGTCGAAGCCGATCCTTCCCTCTCGCACGCCGCAAATTTCCTCTGGATGCTCAACGGAGAGAAACCCTCCGATACCGCAGTTCGTACCTTCGACATCGCTCTGATCCTCCATGCCGACCACGAACTGAATGCCAGCACCTTTGCCGCCCGTGTCATCGCCGCGACGCTGGCTGATATTCATTCCGCCATTACCGGCGCCATCGGCGCGCTCAAGGGACCGCTTCATGGTGGAGCCAATGAAGCCACTATGCGCCTGCTCTATGCCATCGATAAGGCCGGAGCCGACCCCATCGAATACGTCCGCCAGATGTTTGCCGAAAAGAAGAAGATCTCCGGTTTCGGTCACCGCGTCTATCACACTGAAGATCCCCGTGCGACCCACCTTCGTCGCATGTCCGAAGAGCTGAGCAAGACCTCCGGCAACATGAAATGGTTTGAGCTTTCTCGCAAGATCGAGCAGTTCGTCAAGCAGGAAAAGAAACTGAACGCCAACGTCGATTTCTACTCCGCTTCGACCTATACCTTGCTCGGTATCGACATCGATCTCTTTACACCAATCTTTGCCGTCAGCCGTATCTCGGGGTGGGCTGCCCACGTCATCGAACAGCACGACGACAATCGTCTGATCCGGCCTCGCGCCGAGTATGTCGGGCCCGCTTATCCAGCGCCCTACTCATCGATCGAAAATCGCTAAGAGCAAATCCTTTAAGCCACAACGGGCGGGAAATTTTCCCGCCCGTTGTGGCTTAAATCCTGCTTGGCAACTGCTCAGAAAAATGCCATCCTCAAGCAATCAGGACATCTGTTTTGTCATTCTTCTCGGCCAGCGGGCAATATTGCAGGGTTCTTCTATGCCTCCTGCTCCCCTCATCCGCTCTAGCGCAAGCCGCGGCCAGAACACCTGTCCCTGCAGACCCCTCTGCAATCGTCGCCAGCCTGTCCACCATCCCTCTGGACCTTGATCAACCGGATGCTAACGCTATCCTGCCTAATTTCAATGCCGGGATTACCTTCACCAGCGTCCACGACTCCCTCACAGGCTGGTCAACTCTCGCCATCCCCTCCGTCAGCTACACCATCAATAACACCTTCTTCATTGAAGGAAACATCCCTATCTACTTCTATCGTTTGGCTGAAAGTAAGGCCGCACACCCCAAGCCTGACAAGCGGCTCGTCAAGCAGCGAGGCGAGCTTGGAGACGCCTTCTTCTCTCTCCATGCCCTGTTCACACCCGAAAGATTCTCGTATGAGACCATCCTCTCTTTCACAGCGCCAACCGGCGACACGGACTATGGCCTGACGACAGGCCGCGTAACCTTTGACATCAACAATCGATTTTCACGCAACTATCGTCGCCTCACTCCTCTGCTTGAGATCGGCGCGGGAGACTCTGCAACATTGGTCAACAGGCAGGTTAAGAAAAACTACACATCTCTCGGCCCGCTAGCGCACTTCCAACTTGGATTCGTCTCGAATCTCTCTCGCTGGGCTTCCTTCGAGTCCGACCTTTACGAACAGCTTCCTATTGGCGACCAAAAGATCTACAGCGCCTATCGCAAAGGCCGCCCGACCATTGTCATCGGTCATAACGTTACGGAAGACAACGGATTTATCAATGCGATCGATATCCCCTTGAATCGCAAGACAATTCTCTCCAGCTACTACAATCGCAGTCTCCGCCGCGGGATCGATGACGTCGGAATATCCCTGACATTTACGCTACATGGCGCTCCATCGAGCAGCGAGAATCTCTCCTTCGACGAGCTCATGCGCTGACAAACAGACGAGCGCCTTGCGTCAGGTCTACTTCTTCTCACTCGCCGGCGGAATGATTCCGTTCATACGCAGATACTCTGCCAGTTGGCCGTAGTGATCGAAACCATGAGCTACCAGAAAACCCGCGACGCTCGTCCGTGTTGCATCGGGCCCCAGGGGTTTGAACGTTACACTCTCAAAGGCGTTCTGTGTCGTCAGTGTAGCCATCGCCTTATGGGCAAAAGCGAAGGACCCTTGGACCGCTGCCACAATCTGATCCTTGTCCTTCATATTAGCGATCGCCTTCACATCCACATCCGGTTTCTGCCCACTAACCTGGCTCGCAAAGAAATAGTTTGCCTGAGCAACATGCGCCACCATCTGTCCGAAGGTCCTCACACCCTGATTGTTTGGAGAAAGGTAATCGCTCTTCTGCGATGGAACAAAGATCGCCGCGCTGGGAGCAAAACCATACTTCTCCGCCGGCATCGCGTTCGCCACTCCCATGAACTGATTCTCGAAGAGAGTCAGGACCGAATCGAACGACTTTGCCGGTTCTATCGTGGCCTTCGCCTCTGCGGCAGGTACCTGTGCTCGCATTCCCGTGATGCAACAACCCATCAGAGCTATCGCGACAATCATCCGTTTCATCATTGTCTTTCTCTCCAGTCCACTCGATATGCGGGCAGTACCCGCAGAACCGCGCTCAGGCTATCAAACCTGTCCTTCGCCCGGCATGTTGTTCGTCCCCGAAAACCTCGTAATTTTCAACGAATCAGTTAAGCAGAAGTAAAATAAAACTATGCAGCGAATCTACATGGACGCAAACGCCACCACCCCCCTACTTCCGGAGGTGTTTGAGGCGATGCGCCCCTTCTACCTCGAGCACTACGGCAACGCCAGTTCCATCCATCAGCAGGGCCAACAGGCCCGAACCGCTGTCGACCGCGCTCGCGAAGCCGTAGCCGGTATGCTGCATTGCCGTCCCGCAGAGGTCGTTTTTACCTCTGGCGGTACGGAGAGCGACAATCTCGCCCTCTTTGGGGTTCTCGCCCCGGGCGACCACCTCATCACCACCTCGATCGAGCATCACGCTGTGCTCCATGCAGCTCAGTCGCTGACCTCTCGCGGTGTAGAAGTCACCTTCCTGCCGGTAACTCCCCAGGGACTGGTTGAGCCCGCCGAGCTTCTCACCGCGCTCAAGCCTAACACCCGTCTGGTCAGCATCATGTACGCCAATAACGAGACGGGCGCCATCCAGCCCATCGATGCGCTGGCAGGAATCGCCCATGCTGGCGGAGCTCTCTTCCATACCGATGCTGTTCAGGCAGGCGGGAAGCTCCCTCTCGACGTCAGCCCCCATGGCTTCCTCAAGGACGTTGATCTGCTCACCCTCTCCGGGCACAAATTCCATGCCCCAAAGGGAACGGGCATCCTCTATGTACGCCGTAGCGTGCAGCTCTCTCCCATGTTTCATGGCGGAGCCCACGAGCGTCAGCGTCGCGCAGGTACCGAGAATGTCCCCGGTATTGTTGGGTTCGGCAAAGCTGCTGAGCTCGCGACCGAGTGGTTCAGAGCCGACGGTCCAGCCAAGCTCGCTGCCCTTCGTGATCGTCTGGAGCAAGGCATCCTCTCACAGATTCCAGAGACAGGAGTAAACGGCGTTGGAGCTCCTCGTGTGGCCAATACCACCAGCATCCATTTTGATCACGTCGAGGCTGAAGCTCTCCTGATCGCTCTCGACCTCAAGGGCCTCTCCGTCAGCGGAGGCAGCGCCTGCCAGTCCGGCGCAAGTGAACCTTCCCATGTCCTGACTGCGATGGGCCTCTCCGCTACCCGCGCACGCGCCACCCTTCGCTTTTCTCTCTCGAAGCTGACGACCGAAGCCGAGGTAGACGAAGCGCTCCGGATCATTCCAGCGGCTGTGGCTCATCTCCGCGAACTCTCGCCGACTTACGGAAAGCCCGCCGAAGTCACCGCATAAACAAATATCCCACCCGTGTAAGACATGAATGGGATATTCAAGTACCGCTAGAATCTTCTGAAGAATCTGTGGTTTCTCTATGGGCCGCGATCTCTCCCTTACAAATACCAGGGAATATTCACCACCACGATTCGCTGATTTCCCTTGAGTAGCAGCAATAGCTTCAGCAGCTGAACACGCTGGTTATGCAATGCGTTCTCCCACCAGTGCCGTACTACAAGTTCCGGAAGCAACACGGCAATTTTCCTTCCGGGGTGGGTGCTTTCAAGCTCAAGGATGTAATCCATCAACGGATTGATGATGAACCGGTAGTTCGAAGGAATTGTCACCAGTTCTGGCTCCTTCATCCCTTCCTTCCGGATTGGAGCCAGCACATTGTTCTCCCAATCAGCTTCAAGGCCCACCGGCTCATCATCCGAGTGCACATGGACGATCTTCAGATCCTTTGACATCAGGATTCCGAAGCGGAGTGCCTTTTCTGCAATCCGGTCCCAGCGAGCCATTGGAATCACCACTACAGGATCCTCAAGGTTGCTCAGGTTCAGTGGGGTCATGTCCTTCATCTCACGCTTGACACGCGTGTAGTGCCGTTTGACGCCCAGCATAATTCCGATCATCAGCGGCACCAGCAGGGCCGTCACCCAGGCTCCCGCAACAAACTTCGCTACAAGAACAACCACCAGCGTGATTCCAGTCGCCACAGCGCCAAAGCCATTGACGAACATGTGCCATATACGTCCTGGGTGCTTCTCCGCCTTCATCCAGTGCACCACCATTCCGGCCTGCGAAAGCGTGAAGGCCAGAAACGCACCGATCGCATAAAGCGGAATCAGACGGTCGGTCACGCCTCCGAAGAGAATCAAAATGACCGCTGTGAATCCGGTCAGCGCATAGACGCCGTGTGAATACAACAAACGTCTGCCGCGAAGCGTGAAGACATGCGGGAGATAGTCATGCATGGAGATAGCTCGTGCCAGTCGCGGAAAATCTGCAAACGCCGTATTCGCGCTTAGCGACAACGCCAACAGCACACTTCCCATGGTGAGGTAATAAAACCAGCCGCGTCCTAGGATCGCCGAAGTAAGGATGCTAATAACGTTCTGATAGTGAAAAGCCTCCGGATCCATCGCGGTAATTCCGTAAGCCTTCGAAAGCCACGCAATGCCAAATAAAAGAACAATCAGTGTCCCAACAATAATTGTTAGCGCACGCTGCGCCTTCTTGGATCGAGGCTCCTCGAACGCCATCACACCATTCGATACGGCTTCCACTCCTGTCATCGCAGCACAACCGCTGGAAAACGTCTTCAGCAGTAACCACAACGAGAGATATTTCACCGTCTGGACCGCAGGAGGAGGGGGTATAACAACTGGAACCGGATGTCCGTGGCTGGCATAAACGCGAAATACCCCAACCGCAATCACAGTCAGCAGTGTTGCAACAAAAAGAAATGTGGGAATAATGAACGCCGCACCGGTGTCTTTTACGCCTCGTAGATTAACAATCGCCAGAATTGCCAGAATCACCAGACAAATCGACAGGCGATGATTATGCAGTTCAGGAACCGCCGAGGTCAGCGCACTCACGCCGGCCGAAATACCCACCGCCGCCGTCAGAATGTAATCAATCATCAGGGCCGCCGCCGCCAGCAGTCCAGCCCCCTCACCGAGGTTTTCCGTCGCAACCGTGTACGACCCGCCGCCGCTCGGATACGCCTCAATCGTCTGGCGATAGCTGAAATACACAATAACCAGAAGGATCAGGATCGCTGAGATGACAGGAACGATATGATCCAGCCCCATGAGCCCCAGCGGGATCAGCAGCGTCATCGCTGCCTCAGGCCCATAAGCCGCGCTCGTCAGAGCATCCAGTCCAAAGATCGGAATTCCCGCTGCAACGCCGATATGCTCGGCGCGTTCGTCACTGGACGCCAGAGGGCGCCCAAAAAGTACATCAGTAAATGACATGGCCGTATTCGATACTAACTTGGCTCGTCAAATTTTCAGTGTTTTTTTATGCCGGCGATAAACTGGACCCATGCCTAACCTTTATGACATCCCGCTTCAGCGCATCGACGGTACTCCAACCTCCCTGGCCGATTACCGTGACAAAGTACTGCTCCTGGTCAACGTAGCCTCTCAGTGCGGTCTTACGCCCCAGTACGAGGCCCTTGAAAAGCTCTATTCACAATTTAAAGACTCGGGCCTGGTTGTCTGTGGCTTTCCCGCCAACGACTTCGGGGCTCAGGAACCCGGCACAAACGATGAGATCGCAGCCTTCTGTCGCGCCAACTACTCGGTCGACTTCCCCATATTCTCCAAAATCGCTGTCACCGGACCTTCGACGCATCCCCTCTATCAAGCCCTTATCGCCGCTCAACCCAACACCACCAGCGAAACCCGCTCCAGTTTCCGCGAAAGACTCAACGGCTTCCTCCGCGATAAGCACAATGGTGCCACTACGAACCCCGAACCCGGAATCCTCTGGAACTTCGAAAAGTTCCTGGTCGACCGTAAAGGAAACGTCATCGCCAGATTTTCGCCCGAAGTCACACCTGACGACCCAAAGATCGTCGCCGCCATTGAATCTGCGCTGGCCTCCTAAGGCCAGCACCTCCCCAACCCAATTTCGCTTTACGATCGGACTGCTCAATGCTCAACCGTTTCGTCGTACTAACCTTGCTTGTTACCTCCTCTGCCTTCGCCCAGAAAACTCCCATCAAGATCACTGCCGATCTCTCGGATGCTCCCCGCAAGATTTACCACGCCGAGGTCGATATCCCCGTCACCTCCGGCGTGGTTTCACTCACCACACCCCAGTGGATCCCCGGGAACCACCGCCCTACAGGCCCGGTCAGCGACATCACCGGCGTCGTCTTCTCGGCGAATGGCAGACCCTTGACTTGGCGGCGCGATGACACCGACCTCTACCAGTTCCATGTCACGGTGCCTGAAGGCGTCACTACCCTGCACGCTCATCTTGACTGCATCGTTACCTCGCGCATCTCACAGAGGCTTGCCGTGCTTGAGTGGGAAAAGCTCCTCCTCTATCCCGCCAATACGCCTGTGAAGGACATTCCCGTTCAACCGTCGGTCACGGTCCCGGCAGGCTGGGGCATTGGCACCGCGCTGACGCCAACCGACGGATACGATCCTCAACACCCCAAGGGCGGAACCACACACTTCGCCGTCACCACCGTCGAGCAGCTTGAAGATTCTCCCGTTATCACCGGCCAGTACTTCCGCGAGTTCGCTCTCGCTCCCGAGGTCACACCGAAACACTACATCGACGTCGTCTCTGATGAGCCCGAAGATGCCAACCTTCGCCCTGCGGTCCTGACACAGCTCAACAACCTCGTCCGGGAAGCTCAGGCTGCCTACGCCTCGCATCATTACAACGCCTACCATTTCCTCCTCACACTCTCCGATGTGGCTGGAGGCGAGGGTCTCGAGCACGGTCAGTCCTCCGACAACGGCACCGACGAAAAGACCTTCACGGATGAAGCCCATCTCCTGGCCGACGCCGATCTGCTCCCGCACGAGTTCACTCACTCCTGGAATGGCAAATACCGCCGCCCCGACAACCTCTATCAGGACACCTTCGCCAAGATGCAGCAAGGCTCGTTGCTCTGGGTTTACGAGGGCATGACGCAGTACCTCGGCAACGTGCTCGCCGCGCGCTCTGGCCTCAAATCACAGGCACAGTATCGCGACCTCCTCGCTATGTCGGCCGCCAATCTTGACTACAAGCCCGGCCGCCAGTGGCGCTCTACGGAAGACACCGCCATCGCAGCCAGCATCCTCCGCGGAGGCAATTCCGCCTGGGCCAACTGGCGCCGTGGTCAGGACTACTACCAGGAAGGCGAGCTCTTCTGGCTCGACGCCGATACCTTCATCCGTCAGAAGACCAACAACCAGAAGTCCCTCACCGACTTCCTGCACATCTTCCTGGCCAAAGGCGGCAACACAGGTCCACTGATCGTCACATACGACCGCAAGGAGCTGATCGCCGATCTCAACCAGGTGCTCCCCTACGATTGGGCCACCTTCATCCATGACCGCATCGACAACATCAACCCACGCGCCGATCTCGACGGCATCGAGCGCGGCGGCTACAAACTCGTCTTCACCGATAAGCCCAACCCTTCAGAGAAGATGATCGGCGCAGCCGCCGGAGCGCGACGTGGCGGTAGCGCGTGGTATTCCCTTGGCCTCCGCATCTCCGCCGAAGGTCTCATCTCCGATGTCCGATGGGGCAGCCCCGCGGATAAAGCCAACATCGGTCCCGGAACAAAGGTTCTTGCCGTCGACGGAAACATCTACTCCTCGGGTGCCCTGCGAAAAGCTATCCAGGACGCCAAGGGCAAGACTGAGCCCATCCACCTCATCCTGCAGAACGATACCTTCGTAAGACTGGCTGACATCAACTACCACGACGGCGAGCGCTACCCCGTCCTTCAGCGCATCGAAGGCACCCCAGCCTACCTCGACGACATCACGAAACCTCTCACTACTCCAGAGAAAGTACCCACAGAAAAGAAAACCGAGTAGCGTTGCTTGCGGCATGAGTTCTACTCGTGCCGCAAAACCTCCATCGGATCAATCCGCAGCGCTCTTCGTGCCGGCCATAAAGCCGCCAGCGCTGCGGTTGTCGCAAGCAATCCAATCGCCCCGGCATAACTCAGCGGATCGAGCCCACTCACTCCATACAGAATCCGTCGCAACATCTGCGATGCTGCTGCGGCTAATCCCGCGCCTGCAATTAATCCGAGAGCAACCGGTCCCACAAACTGCCGCAGCATCGCTGCAAGCACATGCTCCTTCTTCGCCCCCAGAGCCAGACGGATCGCAATCTCTCGTGTCTTTTGCGAAACCGCGTATGCCACCAGCCCTACCAATCCCACAGCTGCCAACAGAACTGCCGATGCTCCCATCAGGCTCGCAATCAATGCGCCCTTCTCCACCGATCCCACCTCTTCATGAAACGCATCGCTCAGCAAACGAACATTGGGAAACAGTCCAGCATCAACACCTGTAGCAATCGTCCTCGCTCCGGCGGCAATATCCTGCGGTCTCCCTTGCGTCCGCACCAGCGCTACCATGTGGGGCAACGACGCATCATCGCTCATCTGGTACAGCTCCGTCGCATCCGGATCATGCATCGACATAGTTCGAGCATTCGCCACAACGCCAACCACCGTGAATTTCTTTGAGGTCGGGTCCGTCGGCTCCAGCAGAAACTGCTTACCCAACGGAGCCTCTGCTGGCCACATCTGCTTCGCCAGCGACTCGCTCACTACTACATCCCCATCCGTGTCGCCGCGCTGCACATCGCGTCCGCTCAACCGTGCAATCCCCATCGTCTCGAAGAACCCCGGCTCCACGCGGCTCACGAAGATTCCAAATCGATACCCCGTCAGCCCCGTTACATTCTTGTGCCCCAGCGGAGCCATCGACGTCAGCCCCACCGAGATCACTCCTGGCAGCTGGCGCAGCCTCGCCTGCACCGTGTCGAGATAGCTCTTCGCCGCCGAAGCCGAATACCCATGCGCCGCAAGGTCCGGATCCACAACCAGAATATGTTCGTAGTCATAGCCCGGATCGTTCGACACTGCAAACTGCAACGCCCTGACCAGCAACCCCGCGACAATCAGCAACACACAGCTCGCAGCAATCTGTGCTGTCACCAGCACCTGCCGTGCTCGTGCACCACTTCTGCGTCTCGCTGTAAGTTGCAGCGCTGGAGCCAAGCCAAACACAATCGCCGCGATCAACCCTACCGCACCGGCAAACGCCGCGACTCTCCAATCCGGCACAGGATCCAACCACGGCGCAACATTCATATTCGCCAAAAATGCCTTCAGGAAGACATACCCCAACCCCAGCCCTGCTGCAGCTGCCATCAACGCCAGCAGCAGGCTTTCCGTGAAGAGCTGCCGCACTATCCTTCCTCGGCTCGCTCCTAGCGCAAACCGTATCGAAATCTCGTGCCCGCGCGTTACTCCGCGAGCCAGCAGCAGACCTCCCAGATTGCTGCACGCCACCGTCAGAATCAGCAACACCAGCGTCGCCACCAGGCTGATCATCGGGACGTCATCTTTATGCACCGTCTGCAGATATCCGCCCGGCTTGCTGATAATTCTCTCGTCCTTCCACACCGACTCTGGCGACTGCCTGCGCAGATCATTCGTCAGGGCTGTCAGCTCCTGCTCCGCCATCTTCGGCGTCACACCCTTCTCCAGCCGCGCCCACATATCCATGTAGGCACCCAGCGATGTGTCCGTCAGCGCCGTGCTGCCCTCCACGAAGTAGGGCTGTTGTGTCAGCGGTACCCAGAAGGCAGGCTCATGAGGTATGCCCAGCCCACTGAAATTCCGTGGAGCCACACCCACTACCGTCGCCGCCTTATGATTCAAATGCACTACGCGACCCACAACCGCTGGATCGCTGTTATACCGCTCCTCCCAGAACGTATGGCTCAACACCACCACTGGAGCTGCATCTTTACGTTCGTCCCGGTCCTCATTCAGTAGTCTTCCCCATGCCGTCTCCGCTCCCAGCTCATGAAAAAAGTTTCCCGTCACAAATCGTGCACGAACCTGCTTGCTCTCGTTCTCCAGCACCACCTCGCGGTCCGTACTCACTAACACTGCACTCAGCGTCTTCGCATGGTCGCGGTAAAACTCAACCGACGGATACGCTACATTTGAAGCAAAGCTCCCACCCGGTCCCTTCCGTTCCAGCCGCACTAGCGTATCCGGATCGCGTACCGGCAGCGGCTTCAACACAAACATGTCGAACACCCCAAACGCCGCAACATTCACCCCAATTCCCACCGCCAGCACCAGCACCGCGGCGATGGTGAACCCTGGGGATCGCGTCAGGGTCCTCATCCCGAAACGGATGTCCTGGAACAGCCGGTCGATCCACGTCCAGCCCCACGCTTCACGCGCCTGCTCTCGCAACACATCCGCATTGCCGAACAATCTCCTCTCCGCACCCGCGCTCTCCGCCATCTCGCGATGGAACTCCATCTCGTCCCGCAGTTCTTCCTGCATACGCTGGCGATTCAGCAGGTACCACATTCTCCGCCACAACTCACCCATCACAGCCTCCTACGCAGTCTGTAGAACCGTCTTAATCGCTTCGGTCACACGGTCGTAGTCCTGGAGTTCAGCCTCCAGCTGCTTCCGTCCAGCGGCCGTCAGTCGGTAAAACCGCACCTTCCGATTGGTCTCCGAGATTCCCCATTCTGCATTCGCCCATCCCTTCAGCAGAATCTTCTGCAATGCCGGATACAGCGATCCCTCTTCGACTCCAAGAACTTCTCTCGAAAGCAAGTGGATCTTTTGCGCAATGGCATATCCGTGCAGCGGCCCGGATTGCAGCACCCGCAGAATCAGCATCACCAAGGCACCTGAAGGCATCAAAGATTTAGGTGTAGATTTCATAGGCATAGATTATCTATGCCTGCATAGATAGACTTGTCAAGTTTTCCCTCCCACAAACAGGGTAAGCATATGCATTATGGAGGTGGGTGCCCCATACATGGAGCATCGCGACATGTGTGGGACATTCGAGCAAAGCTCGAACTCTTTCCCTCATCCATGTGTCATTTCGACTGAAGGGGCCGAAACAGAGAAATCTGCTTCGCTACCAATGCTGATCTACCGTACTGGCCAACTCCACTTTGGTGTATTGAACAAAGTCGCTCCCTCTAACGTCGTCTCCCCAAATGACTTCAACAAATGAAGACGCGTACAGCTCGCCGCGGCTGTCAACTTCTCAATCAATACATTGGAATGCGAAACCACAATGATCTGTGTGTTCGCCGCAGCCGCAAGGATGAGTCTGGCGAGCGCTGGCAGCAGATCTGGATGCAGACTGGTCTCCGGTTCGTTCAACACCATCAGCTCTGGCGGACGTGGTGTGAGCAACGCAGCCGCCCATAGCAGATACCGCAACGTTCCATCCGACAACTCTGCTGCCGAAAGAGGCCGTAGCAGACCATGCTGTTGCAGTTGCAACTCGAATCGTCCGTTCTGCACTTCAACATAAAGCCTGCTTCCCGGAAAAGCATCCTCAATCGTCGTGGCAAGCGCTTCGTCAGACCGAATCTCAAGAATGGTCTGTAACGCTGCTGCAAGATTGCTTCCGTCCGGATGAAGTACAGGAGTAAAGGTACCGATCTGCGCAGCCCTCGCTGGCGCTTCGGAATCCGTGCGGAAATGATCGTAGAAGCGCCAGCTACGGAGAGCCTCTCGAACTGCCAGCATCTCCGGCGCACGCTGCGGATCGGCAATACTGGCAAGCATGCTGTCGGTGTCAGAGAGATGCTGCGTCAGCATGACTGGCTCTTCATCCCGCGTCGTCGAGAGCCAGACAAAATTGTTTCTTCGGTCCACAAGAGCAGATGCCTTCCGATAGACCGGGCCATGCCAGATACACTCCCGCTTCACATGCGGATCGAGCCCGAACATGGTCGTTGCTGGTGGAGGATAGCCAAGGTCAATGCTGTAGCCATAGGTGTCGCCGCCAAACCCTAGTTTCAAACTAGCGACCTTATTCTTCGCAAGGCCCTCTACCGAATGCACTCCCTGCCGAACGCTCCGTGCAATCGTCTCCGGCCCCGCCCAGAAAGTCGACGGCAGTCCTCCTTCTCGAGCGAGAGAAGCCACCACAGAGTTCTGCGCCACATCGGCAAGCAATCGCAACGACCGATACACGCTGGACTTTCCGCTTCCATTCGCTCCGGTAATCAAACTCAACTGCCCGAGCGGAAGAATCAGATCTCGTAAGGATCTGTAACCTTGAACTGCGACCGTGTGGATCATAAGACACAGAATAGCGTCGCTTTCGTTCGATATCGCCAAAGCTCGCAGAGTCAATTTTCCACACTTATCCTTGACATGACTGATAGCGTTAAATCAGGAGAAAGAAAGCCCGGCCACATGGCCGGGCTTTCTGCTTCTTGTCAGAATGGCATAAGACATGCACAGGCTGGTCTGGACCTAAGTTATCTGTTTAGAATATTTTGCACACTTTTATACGGGGGTCATCCTGCATAAGACCGAACTGCAAAAATAAAGAGCCCTCTCTGTTACAAGCGGGCCCCTTATCTTCAATAGATTACTGAAACTCTGGATAGTGCAAATCAGGCAATACTGACGTACCCTCCAGCTTCACTCCATCCAGTCTCCTTGGATCAAACCCAAGAAACTTCAGGATGGTTGGCGCCACCTGGTTTGTACCCACGTTCGTATAGACAGTCTTGCTGCCGATTCTGGGATTCGCGACCAGCAGCATGACATTGGTGTCGTCATGTGAAAACCCGCCATGTTCCGCCAGCTTCGCCGTGCTGCCGGTATAAGTCACTCCAACGTTCGGAGCCACAATGATGTCCGGCGTCCGCGGATCGCCGTACGGCGGAAGACCGGGTGTGTTGTAGTTCAATGCAAGCGACTGGCCGTAGTAGATCTGACCAATGCCTGCCTGCGCTGCGTTCTTCTCCAGAATCTGTACCGCCTGAGTCGTCGTGCTCGAATCCTGTAACCACAGTAAAGCGACGTCATCTTCTGTAGGCCCAATCCCAGTCGTATTCAGCGGCGACTGCACATAAGGAATCAGGTTCGCAATTAAAGTTGCGGGGTCCGTGCCATTGTTGCCCGAATGTCCAGGAACCGGAAGATAACGGTTCGGATCGATCGGCGACTGGCCGTGCTTCGCGGTAATCACGATCAGCGTCGAATCGTACTCTCCGTGATCCTTCAGGGCATCGATCATCTCGCCGATAGAATCGTCTACATATTTGATCTCTCCAAGCAGCTCCTGCGAAGGCGTGCCGGCGGCATCCAGATAACCACCTGTTGCTATGTCTTTTTCAATCAGCTTTTGTCCTACACTCACTGCCTGGAAGTTCATACCAAAGATCGCCGGAAACTTCGCATGTTTACCGTCATGCGTCTTTCCTGCAATCTCGTTCAGAATCGCATTCACCTTCAGAGTGTCGTAGCACTGAATGTTCTTAAAGCTGTCCGTCCACGCCCCTGTCTGTGAAGGATCCGGGACCGTTGCACACGATAGCCCCTCGGGCGTCTGCACTCCAGGGAGCGCGACCACTGTTGAGTTGATCTCCGGTGAATAGTAATCATCCACTGAATTTCCACCAGGTCCGGCAACCGATGAATACGACGGATGCTTGTCGGACCACGCCGTATATCCACCGGCATTATGGATTACATTGAAGATCGTATTCGTCCGCACAAACTCCCATGGATACACCGGAGCGCAGTTCTTCTTTGGGTCGCGCGGCAACCGCATCGGGTCAATCGAAGCTATACCACCATCCGTCAGTCCAGCTCCCTTAGCTCCTCCATTCAGCAGCGTCTGGTCGAGATCGATGCCCTCTTCATACTCTGCCTCCGAACCCGTCGGCACGCCGCCTGGTGTGCACGGCCCCGCAGCCACTCCATTGCCCGTTGTCTTTGCCGGAGCGTCCAGCGAGCGGTCGTAGCCCACGTCGTAGTAAATTCCCATCGTCCTTGGCGTCGCTCCCGTCACAATCGACATCAGTCCCGGAAACGAATCTGACGGCCGCGACGTGCTCGCGCCAACATAGCTCACTCCGGATTGCCCAAGAGACGCAAGATTTGGGCAATACGGGTTATCGTTGTTCACTCCTGCTATCCCATGAGTACAGTTGGCGAAATCTACTGCATGCATCCCGTCAATGCTGATCAGAAGAACATGGCGAATGGGTGCGTTCCACCGCGAATCCCCATCCTGCGACCTTGCCGAAATACCCAGCAAAGAAATAAACGCGAGAAATAGAGCAATCTTTTTCATGACTGCCTCCTGGCAAAATGTCTTATTCTCCACAGAACACGCGGGTAGCAACAGTCCTATGAAAAATAGGAGAAAAAGCGCTCGTCGGTATTGGGTTGCCTGAAGTTTGTTTTTTTACAGCAGCAGACAGGAAGCACTCAAATGCCGTAAGCTACGGTGTCCGCGCGATAGCTGGTTTTCGATCGCGGAAGTTTCTCGGTCAGGAGAGGTGTACCTCAATGTCTGATCTTCACTACTTCACCGGCTTTGGAAATGAGTTCGCTACTGAAGCCCTTCCTCACGCTCTTCCGATTGGTCAAAACTCTCCCCAAAAGTCTCCTCTTGGGCTTTACACCGAGCAGCTCAGCGGAAGCCCCTTTACCGCGCCGCGAAGTACAAATCGTCGAACGTGGACCTATAGGATTCGCCCCTCTGTCATGCACAAGCCGTATGAACGGATCGAGAACGGACTTGTCCGCTCGACTCCATTCAACGAGATTGAAACTCCACCGAATCAGCTACGATGGGACCCGCTCCCACTTCCTTCAAAAGCCACGGACTTCATCGACGGGTTGACGACTCTCGCCGGTAACGGTGATGCAAGCATGCACTCCGGAGTCGCGATTCACATCTATGCTGCGAGCTCCAGTATGAAAAACCGCTTCTTTTACTCTGCCGACGGAGAACTCCTCTTCGTGCCGCAACTGGGGCGTCTTCTACTCCACACAGAGCTTGGGATTATTGAGCTATCTCCCGGCGAGATCGCTGTTGTGCCACGAGGAATCAAATTCCGTGTTGAGCTTCGTGACAAGCAAGCCCGCGGATATCTCCTGGAGAACTATGGTCAACCCTTCCGTCTTCCCGATCTCGGTCCAATCGGAGCCAACGGTCTTGCAAACTCGCGCGACTTCCTAACTCCACACGCTGCCTTTGACGATCGCGACAAAAGCAGTTTTCAGGTCGTCGCAAAGTTTCTAGGAAACCTCTGGACCACAGAGTTCGACCACTCGCCGCTTGACGTTGTCGCGTGGCACGGAAACTATGCGCCTTATAAATATGATCTCCACCGATTCAACTGCATTAACACCGTAAGCTACGATCACCCGGACCCTTCCATCTTTACAGTGCTGACCTCTCCCAGCGAGATTCCCGGGACGGCTAACGTCGACTTCGTGCTCTTTCCTCCGCGCTGGATGGTAGCCGAGCACACTTTCCGTCCTCCCTGGTTCCATCGCAACTTCATGAACGAATTCATGGGCCTGATCGAAGGAGAGTATGACGCCAAGGCCGAAGGCTTTGTCCCAGGCGGAGCCAGTCTGCATAACTGCATGTCAGGACACGGCCCCGATGCGGAGAGTTTCGACCGCGCCGTAAAATCCGAACTCAAACCCTTAAAACTCGAAGGCACCCTTGCCTTCATGTTTGAGACTCGATTTATCTGCCGCCCTACAAAATTTGCAATGGATACAGCCGCTCGCCAGCACGAGTACTACACCTGCTGGCTGCCTTTGAAGAAGAACTTCAAATCGAAGTAGAAAAAAGGCGCGATCGTCAGAAGGATCGCGCCTTTTCGTTTTTTCTGGTTCAGGTTAGAAGTTGAACGTGGCTTGCAGCATGATGCGCCGCACCGCTGTCTGCGAGCTGAATGGCCCTGTCGCCAGCGTGGTAAATTGACCAAACCGCGGAGAGCTCAAGCTGCTCGTCGGAGTTCCGTAAGGGACCATATTGAACAGGTTCATCGCTTGCGCTCCGAGCGTGAACGTATAGCGATGTCCAGAACTTGCGCTCATGCCCATCGGGCCAAATCCACCTCGGCCACCACCGCCATGTCGTCCTTGCCCCTGCGGCCCTGAACCGCCTCCAGAATTCGCTCCACCAATCTTCGGCCCAAAACCGAAGACCTTGGCTAACCGAAGATTGAAGGTAGCATTCGCCGGTCCCGTGCAATAGTTATATGGAACCGCGACAAGACCGCCGGTCTGTGTTGCACTGAAGTCGGCAGGGTTCGCACAGTTACCGCGATTTCCATTCACAAAATACGGCCGAGCGTTATAGATCGATGTCCCATTCGGATCGAGACCGGTAATGATGTTGTATGGCTGTCCGGCCATCGCGATCAAGAATGGACTAGCCGTAATACCATAACGAAAATTCATGCTGCCGCCGAAGACTCCAAATTGGCGACGAGCAAAACTCGCTGGACCATAGTCGGCCCGGGTATTCGTATTGCTGGTGGGAAAGAAACTCGCTCCCGTTGTATTCGCATCCGCAAAGCTAAGCGCATAGAAGCCAAACAGATTTACACCACGCAGACGGCTGTTTCCATTCACCATCAGTTGGTTCTGACGATAGACCCCTCCCGACTGGAACTGATAGTTATATGAGCTGTTTGCAGTAGCAGGGTCAAAGTAGTTCCGGCTCAAGTACTCATGCAGGCCGCGAGAGTTTACATAATTAACCGAGATTTTTCCCACGCGCCCAATCTGCTGGTCGATACCGATAGCAGCCTGCAGCGTATACGAACTACGAATCCCGTCTCCCAAGGAGTAGATGGTTCCGCGGCTTGCTGTAGCAGTGCCACAACCACTTGGATCCTGCGGACCACAAGAGCTACCAGGATTGATATAGGTCGATCGAACTTGCGCCGAGCCATCGAGCTGAAGGGTGTTGGCGTAATTGTCCAGGGAGAAACGGTCATAGAAGATGCCGTATCCTCCACGGATCACTGTCACCGGCGACTTGCCTCCGCCCCGGGGAATACCCCAGGCGAAAGACACGCGTGGAGCAATATCGTGGGCACTATTGATGACATTTTGCGCCTCGTAACGGACTCCAACGCTGACCGTCAGATTCTGCTTTGGCTTCCAGTCATCTTCTGCGTAAAGTCCTACATCGGTAAGACGAGCATGAATTGTAGGCTTATTGATCGCCGTAATCGCATACTGTCCTGGAATACCGCATTGATATGACGAGATACCCGAATTCAGCTTGTCGCAGGGTACCGTCACATTGGAAGCACAATTGCTTGGCTTCTTGATGCTTGGATTTGGATCGGTGCACGGATCGAGAAGGTAGGAATAGGTAAACGTCCCATTCGCGCCCTGATAGGAGGTCAACGACTCTGACGTCGTCCGCAGTCTTCCGCCTAAGCGGAGAAAGTGTTTCTCAAGAGCAATCGATGTATAGTTCTGCACTTCAATATGGTCTTGAGTGCTGTGCTGCTTACCCTGGCTCGAACCCCCAGCCGTAAAGATACCCTGAACTGAGAGCGTCGGATCGGTACTGAGCGGGTCTTGTGTCGAGTAATCCCGCTGATATTCAAACCGGGTCTCGTTGATGACTCGCGAGCTCACGATCTGCGTATCGCTCACCTGGATCGTGTGTTCTGTCGCTTCGCTGTTGTATCCAGCGGTCGCCAGGGTTGTATTGCCCACTCCGTTGTTCTTCGTCCCATTGACGTAGTACTGGTAGCGGATGGTCAGCGTATTCTTCTCACCCAGAGCAAAATCGACTCGTGGTGAAATATCGCTACGCGTCTGCGGATGCGCCACAGCGCGTACCGACGCCGGAATCGAGGGATAGTAGGTGCAGGTTAGATCCCCCGGCATGCAAGGCTTCGTCGCGTCCGCCGAGCTGGCATAAAAACCACCCGGGTTCACGATCGAGTTGTCCTCGATATTGCGGTGCGAGCCTCCGACTGTAAACGATGAAGAGTGATTGATCGGCCCGTTGATGCTCCCGATCATAAAGACCGTGTGGTAATCCGGCTGCGTATTGCCCGGGCCAAGAAAGGGATTGGAGGTGTTGAAGGATTTGTCGCCACCTTGGATGCTATAGCTCCCATGGAACTTATCGGTGCCCGGCTTGGTGAAGACCTCAACACGTCCATAGCCCGGCTTGTCGTACTGAGCCGTGAACGGGTTCTGGTTGATACGAATCTCACGAATCGAGGACTTCGGAGGAAGTTGGCCGCCGGTAAATCCATCGACGTAGATCTGGCCACCGCTGGGACCGGCAGAGGGTCCAGCAAGCGCGGAAAGCTCAGACGAAAGCTCGTCTGGATCGTCGGAGAGCGAGTCCAGATCCTTACCTTTGATGATTGTCGAGCTGGCATTGCTGTCGGCATCTACGCTGACCTGCTGATTCTGCGCCGTAACCTGGACCTCCTGCGACTCCACCTGGAGGGCCATCTTAATATCAAGTTCCAGCGACTGCCCTGCTGTGACATGAACGTTCTGCCGCACAAACGTCGCGAAGCCGGTCATCGTCGCAGTTACAGCATATGTTCCCGGAGTTACACCAGAGACTGAATAACTGCCGTCGTTTTTTGATTGAACAACAACTTCTTTCCCTTTCGGCGGAGTCAACGTAACCGCCGCCCCTGGAATCACCGCTCCATCAGGATCTGTAACGGTGCCATGCACCGTCCCTCCTGCGGACTGCGCTCTCAGCCCCAGAGGCATCAAGGCAATCAAAAGAAACAAAAAGACCTTCAGTGTCCTGCGAAATCCCATTCCTTCTCCTCATACAATCACTTCTTAGTTCGACCAGGGAGTGCGTTCTCTTACTGTGGGCCGCCTGCGCTCTCAGCCGCTGCCGCTCCACCGCCCAAATTCCACGGTGAGAGCGTCATAGCTGGAGACCCGCTCGGCGCTGCTGCCAGGATCGGTTCCACTCCTGAAAGCATTGTCACGGCGGTTACTTTGTCGCTGCCCGGCGTTAGTTCCGTGGCAACAATCATTACGGCATCGCCCGTCTTCAAATCTGCAAGTGTCTCGGTCGGCAGGCGGGAGAGCATCTGGGACAGATCGCCTCCCTCGGCCCGCGCCGGACGACCCATTGCTCCAGCTTCATGCGGGGTCCCCGCACCGGCAGCGCCTTGAGGAGGAGGTCCTCCCGCGCCTCTCTCTCCATTCGACGAAGCACCTCCGCGCGCACGAGCCGCAAGTCGCGCCGCCATCTCAGGAGGCAGCTTCCGCAGGTCAGAATTGGCGGTAACACTGACGGTCATGGTCTTCTTCGTCGCAAGGTCCTTAAGCGTCATGGTGTTGGCGGCAGGATTCAGCGTTGCAATCGTTCCAGCCAGGTTCTTGAAAGTTCCGCTTACAATCTCCTCGGCTTGAATCGTCGATCCATCTTCGGACTTATTGCCTCGCACCTGAAGCTGATCACCCGCCCTGATCTGATCCAGAGTCCCCGGCTTCGCGTCTTCAAACTTGACCGAATCCTCGGCATAGCGCCGGAACTTCGTAGCCGCTGTCGTCTCGACCTGAATCTTTTTGGTTCCGGAAGAGATGGTGAGCGTCGTGCCATTGACGGCATTAACCAGACCGCCTGCTCCCCGTCGCTGCCAATCGGCCTTTTCAGACTCATTTTTCTGCGCGATGGCAGTAGACTTCATCAAGATGACACGAGACGCGGCGAACGAGCTGTCGTCCGCCGCCTTTCCTGTCACCAGAACACGGTCGCCCACAGCAATATCGCTCAAGGCAATCTGCTGGGCCGACTTCAAATCCGTGCTGCCGGGCGCCAACTGGAGAATGCGGGCGCCTTCCGCGACGCTTACGCTGACCTGCGAACCATTATCCGTAGCCAGCGTCAGGGTGTTACCGGAAACCGCCTTAACAGTTCCGATCTGGCGAGCTGCAGCGGGCGCGCCCTGTGCCACAGCATATGGCTGCGCCCCTTCTACCCCAATTCCCGTAACGATGAGAGAAACCGCCAAAACAGCTTTCTTCGTCCACATCATGTCTGTCCGTCCAAAAAATACACAAAATCTGGTAATGGTCACGCAGTTACCGTGCCGCACGTCTTTCCGTGTGGTTCTGTACGTGAAAGACGCTGTGGAATTTGAAAAGTTTCCGGAGTGTGACGAGATTCCAAGGTGAGAATCCCTCTTGAAACCGACACTCTATTCTCTCGGATTTTCGTCCCGAATGGGAAAAATCAGCCCATTACTAGACAGTGGATCTCCAAAGAATGGCACATCGGGATGGCGCCAATAAGATGCCCGCCCCATGAATCTCGATATCCGGATTGGACGAGAGCACCAGGCGATAATCGTCGTTCTTATTGAACTCAACCGGATTTTCTCCCAGGTTCAGCAGGAACCGCACCTCACCTCGGTCCATCACGAGCCATCGGCCAACCTCGTCAAAACGGACCTGTGTCGTTCCTGGTTCCCCCTGATTCAACGAGGCCGAATGCCGCCGGAAGGCAATCAGGCGCTTGCACCAATCCAGCATCTCCGCATGCGGTCTCTCACCGATCTCACCCCACTGGAGCTTAGATCTCTCAAAAGTCGCCCTGCTCTCCGGATCAGGCACCTCTTCTGGACGCCACCCGAAGGCCGCAAACTCCCTCTTACGTCCCCAAGAAACCGACCGGGCCATCTCTCGATCCTCATGATGGGCAAAGTACTGAAACGGAGTAGAGGCGGCAAACTCCTCACCCTGAAACAACAAGGGAATAAACGGTGCAGTCAGTACCAGACCGAGCGCTGCCTTCGCTCGATCCAGCCCGACGATGTGTTCCAGGCGATCGCCAATAGCTCGGTTTCCTACCTGGTCGTGATTCTGGATAAACCCCACGAAGCGATGCATCGATAGCCCTTCCGCACGACGCCCATGAACCCGTCGACGATATTCGGAGTACATCCCGTCATACACAAAACCTTGTGTAAGCGCTTTGACCAGACTCGCCATGGTGCCAAAGTCGCCGTAATAGCCTTTTCTTGGAGCATCCGAATCAAGCACCGTAAAGAGCGAGTGATGAAAATCATCGTTCCACTGGGCATCCATCCCATAACCATTTGCCTCACGCGAACGAACGACACGCGGGTCATTCAGATCGCTCTCTGCAATCAGCACGAACTGCCTTCCCAAGCGCGCAGAAAGCTCTTCCACCTCCATTGCAAGTTGTTCCATAAAGTGGATCGCCGATCGGTCCATATACTCGTGCACAGCATCCAGGCGGAGTCCATCGATGTGGTACTCCTCCATCCACATCAAAGCGTTATCGCAGAAGAACCGCCGTACCTGATCGCTCTCTTCAAACTCCAGATTGACCGCCTCGCCCCACGGAGTGGAATGACGATTTGTAAGGTAAGGTCCGAACTTTCCCGTATAGTTCCCCACCGGCCCGAAGTGGTTATAGACCACGTCCAACAGCACAGCCAATCCCCGCACATGACAGGCATCGACAAATCGCTTCAGGCCATCTGGCCCTCCATAGGCTTCGCGCACTGCGAATAAGGCGACGCCATCGTATCCCCAGCCAAAGTCGCCAGGAAATTCGGCAATCGGCATTAACTCGACATGAGTAATGCCCAGTTCCGCAAGATAATCCAACTTCGTAATCGCGCCATCGAACGTCCCCTCCGGCGTGAACGTCCCGACATGCATCTCGTAGATCACTCCGCTGAAAAGCGGAGGGGCCTGCCATCGCTGATCACTCCATGCAAACCGGCCAGTCCCGTATACGCGAGAAGGTCCATGCACTCCGTTCGGCATCCACATTGCCCTTGGGTCCGGATACGGCGTGGGATCATCTCCCAGCAGAAAAGAATAGTCCGTTCCCGGACCAGCTTCTTCTACCTCAGCTCTCCACCAACCATGTTCTCCAACAGGCTGCATCGGGTAATCCATTGATCCCACCCGAACCGCAATCTTCCTTACGTTCGGAGCCCATACGCGAAACTCATGCATCGCGCGCATCCTCCCGCACCAGTAGCGCAACTGGAAATTCACGAAACAGGTTTTTCATCGCCACTCTCCCCTGCACCATCATTCCAGTAAGGCGATTTACCCATCTGCCATCGGGAAGAGCGATGGCTGTATCTCTCCATGCACCCGCCAGCTTCAACATCCATCGCGGCACAATCGTGGCTACGGAATCTCCTCGCAGATATGCGATCACATATTCTGCGCGCGCGCCTTCTACGCCCAACAGACGATAACCCGCCTCCGCCCCAAACCATTCCGGATGTTCACGTCTTAGCCTGAGCGCCTGATGAATCACCCACATCTTCGGCATCCCCTCTTCGGCGTTCTGCATAATCTGCGCGGCAATGTCGGGGCCGGTTAGAGCTTGCATATCAGCAAGCAATTGCCTGCGCCGCTCATAATCGACTGGTCGTCTGTTATCCGGATCGACCAGGCTCAGGTCCCATACTTCCGTCCCTTGATAAAGGTCTGGAACGCCAGGTACCGTATGCTTCATCAGTGTTTGCGTCAGTGAGTTCACTCTCCCTGCGCTCTTTACGCGCTCAACGAACTGCTCAAGCTCCTTCACGAAAGGAGCATGCTCCAGCGTTCGAGCGATAAACTCCATCAACGCATCTTCAAACTCTTTATTGTTGGCAATCCACGACGTCTGCATCTTCGCCTCACGTACAGCCTTCAGCATGTAAGTCTGAGCGCGATCAACAGTCAGCGGCCATGCACCAATCAAAGTCTGGTAGTAGAGATACTCTGTATTCGCGTCTGGCATCGCCCCCGTCACCGATCGTCTGCGAAACCCCGCATTCATCCTTGCCCATCGCTGAATAGACGATCCAAATCGTGGTGCAATCTCCGTAAGCACCGCTAAACGCGCTCGTACATCGTCGCTGCGCTTGGTATCGTGAGTCGCCAACGCTGTCATCGTCAACGGATGAGTCGCCTGCATCTTCTCGCAATACGCGTGGAACTCCGCCACATCGATTCCTGTACCCACCGGGTTTCCTCCGACCTCATTCATCCCGGAGAGCCGGTTGTAGCAATAGAACACTGTATCTTCCACACCCTTTGCCATCACCGGCCCGGTGAACTGCTGAAAGCGCAGAACAAACTCGGCTTCTCGTCTCCCCGTGATCCGTAGTGTCAAAACATCGCACAAAAAATCGAAGAGGTCGCCATCGATATCCTGACGCCTCTCCTTTGCGCACTCAACCGCCTGTGCAATGTGCGCATGATCTTCCTCTGTAATCTCGTTCCGGTCGGGAACAACATAGGTGCGGTAGATATCAAGGCACGCAGCCAGTTCACGAATGGCTCTTCGGACCTCGGCTTGCGTGTAGTCGCGTCGGTCCCGATTCGACTCACAGATCTCCACAAACATCGAGGTTAGACGGTTTACATCACTCCCTAACGCCTCTTGCGAAACATTGATCTTCTTATCGTGGGCCAGCGTAGCGTAGTCCGAAAGAGATGCCGCCATCTCTTTGCCAATAAATCCGTAATAGATTCCCGTAAGCTCCTCCAGCCCTTGTGGCCATAGCTGAAGACTTCCGACGACATACATGAAGTCATATCCCGTCGTACCCTGGATCGGCCAGTTCTCTCGAAGAAACTCCCCCGGCTCCAGAATCTTTTCGCCGATAATCCAGGCACCCGGTGCCCGTTCACGCAATCTGCGGAGATACTCCAACGGGTCACGCAGACCATCAGGATGGTCCACCCGAACGCCATCTAGAGCTCCTTGTTGCAGCCACTCCAGCACAAGAGCATGTGTCTCTTCGAAGACGTGCTCGCGCTCCACCCGCAATGCCACCAGCGAGTTCACATCAAAGAATCTGCGATAGCCCAGTTGCTGTCCCGAGGTCTTCCAATAAGCCAATCGGTAGTTCTGTTCGTTCAAAAAATCATCCAACGCATCTTCACTGCTGTTCAATTCCTCAACCGATCGATCGATTCCTTCGCAGACACCCTGCTCCTCTTCACACACTCGCTTTAGAAGTGAGTACAGCACCATCTTGTCGTTATGAAGTGCAAGAACCCGCCGACGGTCTTCATAAGGCGGTGACGGCAACCTCCCGAAAGATGCCGCTAGAAAACTGAGCGTCTTCGATCTCGCTATCTCCGACGCCCTGCCTAAAATCGTCTGTAGCGATTGCGGTGCCACGGGTAGTGTCTGCCCGGCCGCTTCAACGCTAAAACTACTTCCTTCGCGTATAAGGCGGATTCCCTCCTGATGCAACACTCTCCCATACTGGTCGGCCAGGATAGGAACAAGAATCTTGTCCCGAAGCCTTTCTTCTACTGGCTG
Source organism: Edaphobacter sp. 4G125 (assembly GCF_014274685.1). Taxonomy (NCBI): domain Bacteria; kingdom Pseudomonadati; phylum Acidobacteriota; class Terriglobia; order Terriglobales; family Acidobacteriaceae; genus Edaphobacter; species Edaphobacter albus. The sequence goes on along the minus strand of NZ_CP060393.1, from coordinate 1,152,384 downwards.
CCAGTCGATATCGAAAAATGACGCATACCGGCTCGACGCTCCATTCTCCAGTACGTCCCACCAGTAGCGATTCTCTCTCCCCAGGGACATATGGTTCGGCACGATATCCAGCACCTGTCCCATCCTCAACTCCTTGAGCCGCTCTGTGAAACGCCGATGCCCCTCTGCACCCCCCAGTTCCACGTTCACGGCCTGATGCGAGACCACATCGTATCCATGCATACTTCCGGGAGCCGCTTGCAAGTAAGGAGAGCAGTACACATGCGATATTCCAAGGTCGCGCAGATACTCCACGATCGATCGAGCATCCTCGAATGTAAATTCTTTGTGAAGTTGAAGACGATACGTAGAGATGGGAACACGCAACATGGACAACTCGGTCAGAAACAGTAGATAAAATCAAAGGGAGACGCGAGAACCGATTTGCGGCCTTCTCTTAGGAAGCGAACCTGTTGTTTTTGGTTGTACCTACAGAATGTTGGATATAGATTGATCCCCTGCAACCGGAGACGCATTCGATGCATCTTCTCACCCAGAGAGCCAAATGATCGTGAAGAAAGTCGGCAGCGCTACAGACCCCCTCTGGTACAAAGATGCAGTTCTTTATGAACTTCACGTTCGCACCTTTCAAGACTCGAACGGCGACGGCATTGGAGATTTTCCCGGGCTCATCTCCCGGCTCGATTATCTACAGGATCTCGGGGTCACCTGCCTCTGGCTTCTCCCCTTTTTTCCTTCGCCACTCAAGGATGACGGCTACGACATCGCCAACTACACCGACGTCAATCCCAGCTACGGCACCATCGAAGACTTCAAGCGTTTCCTCGCCGCTGCGCACCAGCGCAACATGCAGGTCCTGATTGAGCTCGTCATTAATCACACCTCCGATCAGCATCCCTGGTTCCAGGCATCCCGCCTCGCTCCTCCAGGTTCTCCGGAACGTAACCTCTATGTCTGGTCCGATACTGACCAGATTTATAAAGGCGTCCCCATCATCTTCTCCGATACCGAGAAGTCCAACTGGACCTGGGACGACACAGCGAACGCCTTTTACTGGCATCGATTCTTCTCGCATCAACCCGATCTGAACTTCGATAATCCCGCCGTAATGGAAGAGGTCCTCAAGGCCATGCGCTTCTGGCTCGATCTCGGCGTAGATGGACTCCGCCTCGATGCCATCCCTTATCTCGTCGAGCGTGACGGCACCATGTGCGAGAGCCTTCCCGAAACGCACGCCATCATTAAGCAACTGCGGGCAGCAATCGATGCTGAATACACAAATCGTTTCACACTTGCCGAGGCCAACCAGTGGCCTCCGGATGTCCGCCCGTACTTCGGTGATGGTGACGAGTGCCACATGGCCTTCCACTTCCCGCTTATGCCACGTATCTACATGGCCTTGCGGCAGGAGGACCGCCTCCCCATCACCGACATCATGGCGCGCACTCCGCCCATTCCAGACTCCTGTCAGTGGGGATTGTTTCTCAGAAACCACGATGAGCTCACCCTCGAGATGGTGACCTCCGACGAGCGCGACTATATGTACTTCGCCTACTCGGCCGATCCTCGTATGCGCGTCAATTCAGGGATTCGTCGCCGGCTTGCTCCACTGCTTGATAACAATCGCCAGCGGATTCAGCTGCTCAACTCCCTTCTTCTCAGTTTTCCAGGAACCCCAATCCTCTACTACGGTGACGAGATTGGCATGGGCGACAACATCTATCTCGGCGATCGCAACGCCGTACGCACCCCCATGCAGTGGAGCTCCGATCGCAACGCAGGCTTCTCTACCGCCAATCCGGCACGCCTCAGCTTTCCTGTCATCATGGACCCCGTCTACGGCTATCAGGCCGTCAACGTCGAAGCCGAACTTGCCGACCCTTCATCCCTGTTGCACTGGACCCGCAATATGATCGCCCTGCGAAAGCTCTTTCAGGTCTTTGGCCGCGGCACACTGGAGTTTCTCGACCCTGAAAATCGCAAGATTCTCGCATATATCCGGCATTACAATCCGAACTCAAGCTCACGCGAAGACACCGCTACCAAACCAAAACGTGACGTGACCTCTCCCGGCACAGAAACCGTACTTTGCGTTGCCAATCTCTCCCGATTCGCTCAGCCGGTTTCGCTCGACCTCTCGGAGTTCGCAGGAATGACCCCAGTCGAGATGCTGGGCTATGTTCCATTTCCTGTCGTCACAGAACAACCCTATCCGCTGACGCTCGCTCCCTATTCCTTCTTCTGGCTCGAGCTACAGGCTCCGTCTGCGCCGGCATCTTAGTCCTGGCGGCTTTCGAACCCTCGCCGTTACGCTTATTATCATCCAAGCCAGCTTTGTTCCAGACAAAGCGGCTTTATTCTTAAAGAGAAGAATTTAGGACTGCTTCACCAACAATGGCATCCACGCCGATCCATTCCGCTCCAGCAGATGCAACACCCGATGCCTCCATCAGCACCGGACTGCTCGTTCATCTCTCCACGGTTTCGCCCGACGCTCTAGAACAGACTCTCGCAAATCTTGCCGCTGCCTTTCCCGGCCAGTCCGTATCGATTGCCTTACCCGAATCCTCTAACCTCGAATCGATCCCGCCAGCTCAGAATCTTCGTCTGCTCCCCTACACCCCTACGGCGGCTCCTTCGCCGATCAGCTGGGTCCTTACCGCGGCAGACTACCTGAACACATATAAGCTGGCACAGGAACATAACGCATCGGCTTGCCTTCTGCTGGGTGCAGATTCCCACACGATGTCACCGGAGTCTATTCGCACTCTGGCAGATACAGTTCTCTCTTCCCCCACCGATCTCGCCGTCTCCCATTACCATCCGGGAGCGCGAGAAGGATTGCTCAATTCAGCACTTCTCTACCCCTTGACCCGCGCGCTCTTCTGCGCAAAGCCGCGTTTTCCTCTGGCCATAGATCTTGGCCTCTCGGTCCGTATGGCCGAACGGCTTGCTGCAGCAGCGCAACGCTTCACCGCCACGAATCAAAACGACGCAATGCTATGGTCTGTCTCCGAAGCCGCCGTGGCCGGATTTTCGATCAGTGAAGCCGACGTTCCGGCTCGGTCGTTTCCGCAACCCCTCGCGCCCGACCTCAATACTCTTCTCACCCAGATCCTCGGCTCCTTCTTTGCCGATATCGACACCCGCGCGGCCTTCTGGCAGCGTATGCGCACAACCATCCCACGGCGCGAGATCCCCTCGACCACTTCTCCCGCCGAACCGATCGACATCACCCCCATGCTTCAGTCCTTCCATCTCGCGTATTCGAATCTGCACGAGATCTGGGCGCTGGTGCTTCCGCCACACACGCTTCTTGGGCTCAAACATCTCTCGCTCATCCCCCAGGAATCCTTCCGCATGCCCGACAATCTCTGGGTGCGCATCGTCTATGACTTTGTACTCGCCTATCGTCTGCGTACTATCAACCGAGGACACCTGCTGGGGGCGCTGATCCCGCTTTATCTCGCGTGGGTCGCCTCTCACCTTTTGTTGATTCAGAATGGCGCCTCGCCGGAACGACACATCGAAGAGGTCGCCCAGGCTTTTGAAACCGATAAGCCTTATTTCGTATCACGCTGGCGCTGGCCCGATCGCTTCAATCCGTAGCCGTCAGCCATCACCATTCCAAGGTAAGGAGAATCGCCCATGTGGCAACAAGTCGAACTCGCCCTGAGCCAATCCGCACACCGGGCCCTCGTCACACTGGCCAACTTTCTCCCCGGACTGCTCGCCCTGCTGCTGGCGGTCCTCATCCTCACTGCGATTGGCGCAATCCTGGCCGCGCTCCTGAAGCGCCTGCTCACCGCCATCCGCTTCGACGAACGCCTCTCGCGCAACCCCATCGTTCCTCTCGATTGGGCTCCTTCACACGGCCCCACACTGCTGGTCGCTCGCGCCGTCTTCTGGGCCAGTGTCGTCCTTGGTTTTCTGATTGGCATCTCTGCCTTCGATGCTGCCTACGCCGGCAACTCGCAGATGTCCTTCTTCCTTCTGCCCTACCTGACTCATTCCGTAGGAGCCATCCTGCTCTTCATCGGTGGAACCTTGCTGGCCCGTTATCTCGCTCGCACTGTTCTCATTGAGGCTGTCAATGCCCGGCTCCAGTATGCCCGCTTCCTTTCGGTAGGAGTCAAATGGCTCGTGCTCGTCCTCACCGCAGCCACCGTTCTCGATCACCTTGAGATCGGAGGCACTGTCGTCGACCTCGCATTCGGCATCCTCTTCGGAGGAATCGTCCTCACACTCTCCCTCGCCATCGGGCTCGGCTCACGTGACATCGTTAGCCGCTCCCTCGAGAAGAATGTGGACACCGAAGTCCTTCCTACCGATCCAACCTACAAACCCCAGGCCACTACGGAGACCCTCCGCCACTTCTGACGCGCTACGGAAACCAGGAGAAGGTCGATTATTTTCACTCATCTATCTTCTCTTTCATATCCAAAAGCGGATATGATTCCGTCCATGCGTTCCTTCCTGGCCATCGTCCTCCTTGCGTCTCTCTCTGTCTCTGCTCAGACCAAATCACAGCCGAAGCTCGCCGAACGCCCCTACATGGGCTGGAGTAGCTGGTCTTTCCTGCGAGGCAAGGTCTCCGAAGAAACGGTCAAAGCGCAGGTGGATGTACTCTTCGCAGCTAAGCTCCCCGACTACGGCTACCGCTACATCAATCTAGACGCAGGATGGTCCGACGGATGGGACGAGCACGGCATCCCCAAAGCTAACCTCACGAAATTCCCTTCCGGCATGGATGGCTTTGGCCAGTACCTCCACTCCAAGGGACTGCACTTCGGCATCTACATGATGCCTGGCATCGATCCGAAGCTGTACGATGCCAACCCCATCATCGAAGGCACCAACGCGCATATCAAAGACATCACCATCACTACGCTTCCCGGAAGCACTCACAAGGGCTCCTACAAAATCGATTTCTCCAAGCCCGCTGCTCGAACTTATGTCTTCTCCATGCTTCGCCAGTTCGCCCGCTGGAAGGTCGATTTCATCAAGCTCGATTTCGTCGGTCCCGGTGGCGGCAATCTCCCTGCCGATAATCGCGAAGAACTCCGTGTCTGGCACCAAGCCATTCTTGCGACCCATCGTCCTATCTGGCTCGAGCTCTCCAACTGGATGTCCATCGATCAAGCTCCCCTCTGGCGCGCCAACGCCAATGGCTGGCGCATTGAAAACGATGTCGAGTGCTACCCCTGCGGCCGCTCTACCGATCCCGCTATCAAAGGAAATCTCACCATCTGGTCCAAAGTCGTCGAGCGCTTCTCCGATCTCCGCCCCTGGATCGCCTACGCTAAACCCGGCGGCTGGAACGACCTCGACTCCATCGAGATCGGCAATGGCGACAAAGACGGCATTACCCCAGCCGAGCGCCAGACCATGTTCACTCTCTGGGCAATCTCCTGCGCTCCGCTCTACCTCGGCACCGATCTCACCCACATGGATCCTGCCGATCTCGCCATCCTCACCAACAAAAATCTCATCGCGATCAATCAGGCCGGCGTACCGGCATCACCGCTCGACATCCAACAACTCCGCAGCAAACAACAACAGGCATGGTTCACCAAAAACCGCGACGGCTCTTTCACGCTCGCCCTCTTCAATCTGGGACCTGAATCCGCCGACATTAAATTTGACTGGCGCGAACTCGACGCCCTTCGCGACACCAACTTCGCCGCTCGTCCACCCAAACTTACCGATCTCGTCACCAATCAGGACGTCCCAACACCGCCAAGCGAACTCAACTTCACCCTCGACTCGCACGCTTCCAGGGTCTTCCGACTGACCCCGTCCCGATAACATCACTCAGTTGAAGTGTCATCCTGAGCGTATGCGCCTTCAGCGCTTCGCTCAGGATCTGCGATTTAACTTGAATTCTACGACTCCACTCACATTCGCCTTGATATAGGACTAAATTTGTCCTATAAAGAAATAGGACTCTTTTTGTCCTCAATCCATCCGGCAGCGTACGGCACCTGACCCATGCATCGTAAGTACTTATCACTCTCTCTGTTGCTGATTGTGTCCCCAGCTCTGGCACAAGGGCCCGGTGCACCTCCACTTCGGCCGGCATTTCTGGCGCTCGATACCAACCATGATGGCAAGCTCTCTGCGGACGAAATCGCTGCCGCCAGCACCTCACTTCTCACCCTCGATCTCGACCATGACGGCCAGTTGACCTCGCTCGAATATCTTCCCAATCCTGCCGATCCGAACGCCAATAAACCAGATGAAACAGTGCAGCGTCTGATGGCGCTCGATCGCAATGGCGATGGCGTTCTCACTCGCGACGAGGTACCGGAACGTCTTCAGGGCTTCTTCACGCGAGCCGATATCAACCACGACGGCAAACTGACACCCGATGAGATTCGTGCCTCAGCGGCGGGCCAGACAGGTCCCAAGGGACGTGTTCAGCACTCAGGCAATGCCACTCGTATGGATCCCATCCTGGACGCTATCGACACCAACCATGACGGAATCCTCTCCGCCGAAGAGATCGCCGCTGCTCCAGTTTCGTTAAAGTCTCTTGATAAAGATGGCGATGGTGAACTTTCCTCAGCAGAACTCCGTCCTAGACAGATGACACCCGTCGACCGGGCCAAACACATGCTCGACGAGTGGGACACCAATAAGGACGGCAAGATCGCGAAAGCCGAAGCTCCCGATCGTATGCAACAGCAGTTTGAAAGCATCGATACCAATCACGACGGTTTTCTTACTGAAGACGAGCTTGTCGTCTACTTCACAAATCTGCCTCCTCAGCAGCCTCGTCGCGAAGGCAACAGCAATGAAGCTTCTCATCCTCAAGGAACGCGTCCCTGACTCCTATGAATCCCTTTAAGATCTCTGCAGCCCTTCTGCTTTCGCTCGCGATTCCTCTCGCCTCTGCCCAGTCGCAGTCTTCTCTCTATATCTCGCATCATGAAAACGTCCTCGGAACCTCGCTCGAGCTCAAGCTGCGCACCTCCAGCAAAGCTCAGGCTGCAAAAGCAGAAGAGGCCGTGCTCCACGAGATTGATCGCGAGAACCGCATCCTCAGCGCCTGGTCTCCCACCAGCGAGTTCTCCCGCTGGAACAGCACCCACAACATTCCTGTTCACGTCTCGCCCGAACTCTACGAGGTACTCGATCTCTTCGATCATTGGCGCCAGCAGACCGGCGGTGCTCTCGATGCCTCCGCGGAAACAGCAGTGCGCGCATGGAAACTTGCCGCAGTCGAAGACCGTGAGCCCACCGACGCTGAACTCCAGAGAGCCGTCGCCGCCATGCAGCGCCCTCACTGGTCGCTCGATCCGGTTCATCACACGGCAACTCACCTCGATGATGCTCCTATCGCATTGAACTCTTTCGCCAAGAGCTATATCGCGAACCATGCCGCCAATGCAGCGCTTGCGGCTGGAGCCACCGGAGTCCTCCTCAACATCGGCGGAGACATTGTCCTTCGCGGAAACATTACCGAACGAGTCGCCATCACCGATCCTCGCGCCGCGGCGGAGAACGATCCCCCTATCGATCTCGTCCGACTCTCGAACCGCACCATTGCGACCAGCGGTGACTACCGGCGCGGCTTCGATATTCATGGCACTCACTACTCTCACATCATCGACCCGCGCACTGCCGAACCGGCAGAGTCCGTTCTTTCTTCAACCGTAATCGCAGGTGACCCCGCAACTGCCGGAGCCCTGGCTACAGCCTTCTCTGTCATGTCACCCAGCCAGAGCCGCAAATTAGCCGCTTCGATGCCGGACGTCGATTATCTGTTGATCCTTCGCGATGGCCGTACTATCACTAGCCGCAACTGGTCCTCGCGTGAAGTCCCCCGGATTCAAACGGTCGCCTACGTTCCACAGAAGAAAGCTGCGCCATCGCTCGATCTGCTCATCAACTTTGAACTCGCGCGCATCGACGATCCGCGCTATCGCAGACCCTACGTTGCCGTATGGGTTGAAGATGCCGACCACTTCCCTGTGCGTACCCTGGCGCTCTGGTTCCAGAAACCCCGTTGGCTCCCCGAGCTGAAGTCCTGGTACCACGCCGATCAGGTTCGCAACCTCGCCGAAGGAACGGACCTCTCCACCACCATCTCTTCTGCGACTCGGTCACCCGGAAAATACACCCTCCGCTGGGATGGAAAAGATAACGCAGGGAAACCCGTGAAACCCGGCAAATACACCATCTTCATCGAAGCCTCACGCGAACACGGGACCCACGGCCTGATGCGTCAGGAGATCAACTGGGACGGCAAGACTCCAGCCCTGTTCACACTTTCCGGAAATAAGGAGATAGCGAGCGCCGCTCTTGACTACGGTAAGCACAACTAAGGAGAGTAAGGCTGCTCACAAGAAGCGTCATTTCGACCGAAGTTGCATGGCAACGAAGCGGAGAAATCCCCGCATTTTGCAGTGCTCGTACAACCACAACCCTCAACCAGGAACGACTAGTTCCAGTAGTCCAAGATAGTGTCATCCTGAGCGAAGCGCACCGCGCGTAGCCGAAGGATCTGCGGTTAAACAATCTCAGCCAACGATGCCTACATCGATCCAAACTCAGCCCTCCAAACCTGCACCCGGACTTCGCGTTCACCTGCGACGCAAAACTGCGGTCGTCGCGCGATGGCTCCATATCTATCTCTCGATGGGGTCGTTTGCGATCGTCCTGTTCTTTGCCGTTACCGGCCTCACTCTCAACCACGCCGACTGGTTCTCGAATCAGGAAAAGACCATCCACTCTACCGGCCAGATGCCGCAAGAGTGGGTTCGACCTTCCGGCAAGACCGAACCAGCAAAACTCGAGATCGTCGAGCGACTTCGCTCCGCTAATAAACTTCACGGAACCGTCTCCGATTTCCGCATCGACGACGATCAGCTCTCCGTCTCGTTCAAAGCGCCCGGCTACTCCGCAGATGTCGCCATCGATCGCAGCACCGGCCACTATGACCTCATTGAGGTCCGGAACGGCTTTGTCGCGGTTATCAACGATCTGCACAAAGGACGTGATGCTGGAAAGACATGGATCTGGCTGATCGACCTATCGGCCATTCTGCTCACCCTGGTCTCACTGACAGGACTGCTGCTTCTCTTCTTCGTCTACAAACGGCGAACCTCCGGCCTGATCCTGGCCGCAGTGGGGACACTCCTCTGCTACCTCGTCTATCTACGCTTCGTCCCTTAGGATCCCGCTTCCTAAAGGTGCGATCGGAACGAAGCGTAGTCGAGGAATCCCCAAATTTGCATTTTGCGAACCCCGGAACGGAACCTGTCAAGCCCTGGATCTCCCAAAAAATCTTGCATCCTCAACAAAATAAAACCACTAACCTCGCAACTGCTGAGATGCAAATTCACCCCCTGTCATTCTCTAAAATAGAAACAGACCAGATAATCCCCGGCCTACTCGCCGGGGATTTCCATTTCACTCAAAAGAAGGAGGTCCAGACCTAACTACAATGGTTCGAATACTTTGCACAAAATCGGGGGGGGGACCCTAGTACGCTGGTCCTGACAGCAGCGTCCTCTGAGTTGACTGATAGAACCCATAGATCCCTACGACTGCAAAGCCAACCAGCGAAACGAGGTATCCCAAGGCCAGACTTCCCGTCTGCCGTGCGATCAAACCAGCAATCGGCGGAAAGACCGCTCCTCCAACGATGGCCATCACCAGAAGGGATCCGCCCAATTTGGTATTTCTGCCCAATCCTTTCAACCCAAGAGCAAAGATCGTCGGAAACATGATGGAGATGAAAAAGCCGCTCGCAACCACAGCCCACGCGCCCAGCATTCCCGGCCGTAATACTGCGATCAGCATCATCACCGCATTGCAGACACCATACGCACCCAGCATTAGACTCGGCCGGATATAGCGCATCAGCGGAGTTGATACGAATCTTCCAATCATCATCGCAATCAGGACCGCTGTCAGATAGTGCGCTGCCGTTCGTTCACTCACCACCGTGTACTGCTTCATATAGGGAATCAAGCTGCTCCACGACGAAACCTGCGCACCAACGTTGCAGAAATTCGCCGCCACCGCAATCCAGATAGCGGGATTTTGAAGTAGTTCGGCAAAGCTCCCGTGATCTTCTCCTGCTCCTTCATGTTCCGATTGAATCACCGGAAACTTCGTTCTGGAGAGGATCAATGCGCATAGAAGCACAACGACTCCGAACGCAAGATATGTCGGCACGACACGCATGATCTCGCCATGCAGATAGGCCTGATACGTTCCTGCCGCCTTCATCTGTCCAATCTCCACCGCATTGGGCTCTACGCCCGAGAAGATGAAGTATGTACCAATCAGTACGCCGGCAATCGTCCCCGGAGGGTTGAATGCTTGTGAAAAATTCAACCGCTGTTCCGAAGTCACCGGATCGCCAAACTGCGCGATGAAGGGATTCGCCGCCGTCTCCAGAATCGAAGCGCCGCAACCCACCGTAAACAGCGCGACAAGGAACATCGCATACTGCCCGCGCACAGCGGCAGGCAGAAACAACAACATTCCCGAACCGAAGATCACCAGGCCGGCCACCATTCCGGTCTTGTATCCCCACCGCCGCATCACCAGGCCAGCTGGAATCGCCATGCAGAAATATCCAAGAAAGTTTGCCGTCTGCACCAACTGTGCGCTGAACTGCGAAAGCTCCAGCGATTTCCGGAACTGCTGCACCAGAATGTCCGTCAGGTTATTCGACATTCCCCACAGGAAGAACAACACTGTAACCAACACAAAGGGCACCATGTTTCCCACCGGAAACACCGGATGTTTTCCGCTCGTTGCCGTATTCGTCTTTGTGCCTGTTACCGGTGCTGAAATCTGCATGCGTTCTCCGTTTCTGAAAATCCCATCTCAATGCCGTGAGGAAAATCCTACATGTCCGCGCTGTTTCCTGGCTGATTTATTCCAGGTACTTATATCCCATACACGCGCCTGGCATTATCGCCAAAGACCGCATCGCGCTCCTGTACGCTGAATCCAGTGAAATACTGCTCCAGTAGGTGAAACCACTGCGCATATCCGCAGGCCACTAGACACACCGGCCAATCAGACCCAACCATCAGGCGCTTCGGACCAAATGCTTCCACCACCGTATCCAGATATGGCCGAAGCCCCTCAGGAGTCCATCGCTTCCAGTCCGCCTCCGTCACCATCCCAGAGATCTTGCAGAAAACATTTTCCCGTTTCGCCAACTCCCGTATCTGCGTAGCCCATGGCTCCAGCGCGCCTTCACCGATCCGTGGCTTGGCGATGTGGTCCAGCACAAATACCTGATCCGGATGACGATCCACAAACGCAATCGCCTGCGGTAGATGCCGCTCATAGATCAGAATGTCGTAGACCAGCCCGGTTCCGTGCAAAATGCGAATCCCGCGATTGAAATCCTCCCGCAGAATGAAATTCTCATCTGGCTCCGCCTGAACGATATGCCGCAGACCTTTTAGCTTTGGTTGACCGACGAGCGCCTCAAGACTCGCGCGAAACTCAGGACTCGCAATCGGAGCCCATCCGGCAACTCCGCAAATCTCTTGATGCCGATCCGCCAGCTCCAGCAGCCAGTGCGTCTCCTCCAGAGTCTGCCGTGCCTGCACCGCAATCGTTCCGTCGACTCCTGCCGAGCGCATTGCAGCGATCAGGTCTTCCGGCAAAAAGTCTCGCTGTAGTGCAGCCATGCTTCCATCGATCCATCCATACTCTTTCACCGAGTACCGCCATAGATGGTGATGCGCATCAATCCTTTGCGTCACGCTTGACTCCTCCAATGAATCATACTCAAAATTTATCTTCCATAATTGAAAGATAAAACCTGTCATGGCAACGCGAATATCTTCCTATCGCGTATCATCCGGCATACCATAGGCTCACAATCTTCCGGTGTAATCGGCCCATAGTTTCGAAGTGCAAGATGGAGGAATTTGATGGCTTCCCGAAAGTCCGTCTCTCATTTTTCCACGCAGCCTCGTACCCTGCTTCCCGGCAGCGAAAAAAATCCTATCGCTCCTGGTGATCTCGGAAATCCCATCTCCAGCAGACACCGTATCACCGTCTCCGTGATGGTTCGTCGCAAAGTACCGCTTCAGGCTGAACACACCACAGGAGAACAGCGCCTCACTCGCGCCCAGTTTCGCGCCAGCCACGCAGCAGATCCTGCCGCAGTCAAACTCGTTCGCGCTTTTGCAAAGGAGTATGGCCTGACCATACAGCCCGGGACGCCCGCTCCCGGTCGCCGCACCATGAAGCTCACCGGAACGATTACAAATCTCCAGCGAGCCTTCGGCGTCACCCTCGTTCACAAATCCATTGGCGATGACATCTGCCGGGTCCGCCAAGGTGGAATCTACCTCCCGCAGGAACTCGTTGGGCCTGTCGTCGCAATTCTCGGCCTCGACAATCGTCCCCAGGCTCAGCCTCACTTCCGTTTCGCAGGAGATACAGGTGCTGCCGCCAATCGCATCGCACAGGCAGGTGGTTTCGCTCGTCCTCATGCTTCCGCTATCTCTTACACTCCGGTTCAGGTGGGCCAGCTCTATGGCTTTCCATCGAACTCCACCGCTGCGAACCAGACTATTGCTCTGCTTGAACTCGGGGGAGGTTTCCGCCAGGCCGACATCACTGCCTACTTCAAGTCGCTCGGTCAGAAGCCGCCGCAAGTCATCGCGGTTTCCGTCTCCGGAGCCAAAAACTCTCCGAGCAACGCCAATGGCGCGGACGGCGAGGTGATGTTGGACATCGAAGTCGCCGCCGCTGTCGCTCCCGGAGCCCGTATCGTGGTCTATTTTGCGCCCAATACCGACCAGGGTTTTATCGACGCTATCGGCGCCGCCGTACACGACACGAAGTACAAACCCAGTATCCTATCCATCTCCTGGGGAGCACCTGAGGTCCGGTGGACCGCACAGGCGATGAATGCACTCGACGCGGTCTGCCAGTCTGCGGCGGCTCTCGGCATCACCATTACCGTCGCTGCGGGAGACAACGGTTCCTCCGACGGCATTACTGACACTCAGAATCACGTTGACTTCCCCGCCTCCAGCCCGCATGTCCTCGCCTGCGGCGGAACGAGTCTGCAAAGCTCCAATGGAGCCATCACCGCCGAAACCGTATGGAACGATCAAGGAGGTGGCGCGACCGGCGGCGGTGTGTCGAACACCTTCGCTCTGCCTTCATGGCAGTCCGGCGCGAACGTCCCTAAGCCTACAACCTCTGCTGGAGGTCGCGGGGTTCCTGATGTAGCGGGCAACGCCGACCCAAACACCGGCTACACGATCCGCGTCGATGGACAAACCATTGTGATCGGAGGCACCAGCGCTGTTGCTCCGTTGTGGGCCGGTCTCATCGCGCTGGCCAACCAACAAAATGGGGCCTCCGCTGGCTTCATCAATCCGGCGATCTACACTGCCACCGCGAAGGCTGCTTTCCACGACATCACGCAGGGCAATAACGGAGCCTTCCAGGCTACTATCGGTTGGGATGCCTGCACTGGACTGGGTTCTCCTATCGCACCTCAACTTATCCCCGTTGTGAAACCTACCTCCGCGCCTACGAAAAAGAAGCCTGCTAAGAGCAAAGGAAAGAAAACAGCCGCGAAGAAATCGGCTCGGACTGTCGCTCGAAAGAAACTGCCCGGCAAAAAGAAGCCGCCAACGCTGACCCTCAAACGAGGAAAGAGCAACCGCTAGCTAAGACCTGGCTCGAACAATTTCCTCGCTCGAGCCAGGTCTTCTGGCGTGTCACCGTCAAGAAGGGGGGCGCCCCCTCCCAGCGACTGCATAAATGGTTCTTTTTCTGTTACTTATCCAGATATCGATCCCTAAAATATAGAGGACAAAGGATTTAAGGGCCAAAATATAGAATCTAAAAGAGATCGCCTCGTTGCGGTGCGATCGAGTCGGGATTTCTCCCCTCTATAAAAATTGTAGACAAACTCACTGTAGGAATCTGCATTTTTGGAGCAATTTTATTTTGCCTCTATGTGCTTGACTCTTTAACAAGTTGTGCTCCCGGGTCAGGAGACAGAGGGGTTGACACCCATCCGATTGCGGGGATGACGGGTGCAATTGCGAGGGCTCTCAGCTTCGGCCTTGAGGGCCTCCTCTTATTTGTGGCGCAAATTCAGATTTAGGTTTCTAGCTCTTCTCTGAGAAGGTGTGGATGCCGCACTCCAGCTTCTGGCCGCCCCAGCGTCCACTGCGTGCATCCGCTCCTGCGGCTGGAATCGCAGTGCAGGGCTCGCACCCAATGCTGGTGTATCCGCGAGCATAAAGCTCCAGCTGTGGAATCCCTTCGCGCTCAGCGTACTCAGTTACGCGCGCCCAATCCCAGTCGGCCAACACGCTGATCTTCTTCAGGTGTCTTCCTGTAGGCAGCTTGTGGTCCTCAACCTTCTTGAGATTGGCTCGAGTCGGAGACTGCTCACGCCGCAGCCCGGTAAACCACCAGTCAAACGGCTCGAGCGAACGCATCAAGGGCTCCACCTTGCGCGCCGCGCAGCACGCCGTAGGATTCACGATATTCAGAATTCCGAACTGCCCTTCGAACTCCTTCACCGTCGTCGTGGGTAGAGCGTTGACCAGGTTCAAACCCCACTCTGCTGTCATGCGGTCGCGATACGCGATCACCTCGGCGAAGTGGTATCCGGTCTCCAGAAAGATCACCGGAACATCGGGAAGATGCTTGCGTAGCATGTGCAGAGCGACCATGTCCTCCGTTTGAAAACTTGAAGTCAGGCACACTGAACCCTTTGCAGCGGCCTGCACCACCTGGTCCACCAGCGCTTCTGCAGTCAAAGCCTCATAGTCCACTGCCGAATCGATCACGCTCATATCCTTGCTCCTGCAAGCCGTAGAACCTCGTCTTCTTCCAACGTATTGCCCGCGACAACCTTCCTGCCGTCGGCAAATGCCTCAACCGTACGCACAAGCTGCGCCTGCGTTTCTACCGAAAGGGCACGCGCCGTAATTGCGGTCCCACCAACAAGAGTCAACGCACGCACAACCGCCACCAGAGCATCGTCGGGAATCAATACATCGTCGATCACTGCAGCGCGCTGCCCGCGAGCCTCCAGCGCATCGCGTACACGATCCGCTAGATCTTCACGTCCCGGTATCAGCACCAGCGCTGCCTGTTCACCGTCCTCGCCTGCGCTCTCCGCAGCGCCCACGATCATCGCAGCGCCCACGGTCGCGTTCGTCAAACCATCGACCAAAATCAGCGAACCCGTCGTCCTGCTCTCGGTATACGCATCGAAGAAGAGCGGAAGATTGGTTTCAAACTCGATCTCAGCGATCTCGTTCATCGCCAATCGGTCGGTCTGAACATGCTCCAGCGAGTTCACATCAACACGATAGCGAATCGCCGTAACCTTCGCCCGTGCCACTCGCGTAGTGTGCTTCGCAACGTAGGTACGCCCAACGACCAATGGCTCCTCGTGCATCCACACCACCATGGCGCGCAGCCGTCGTGCGCTCGTGGGCAAGTCCTGCTCGCGTTCGGCAGAGACAAGCATCTCCCCCCGGCTCAGGTCGATCTCGTCTTCCAGCTCAACCGTCACGCTCTGTGGATAAGCGGCAATCTGCAGATCACCATCCCAGGTGACAATGCGATGTACCTTCGTCTCGCGCCGCGAAGGAAGCGCCAGTACACGGTCTCCTTCACGCAATACACCGCGAGCGACTTGACCAGCAAAGCCACGGAAGTTCGCATGGGGCCGCTGCACCAGTTGTACGGGAAACCGCAAGGGACCGTGATGATCATGAATCGTCAGCGGCACCGTCTCCAGAAATTCCAGCAATGTGGGCCCGTCGTACCACGACATCTTTTGGCTTGGAGTAACGACGTTATCGCCCTCAAGCGCGCTGACTGGAATAACCGTGACGCTCTTCAGCCCTAACCGCGAAGCAAACTCCACAAACTCGGCGCGAATTGCCCGGAAGCTCTCTTCCGAGTAGCCTACCAGGTCCATCTTGTTCACCGCGGCGACGACGTGCGGGATTCCCAGCAGCGCCGCAATATAGGTATGCCTGCGCGACTGGGGCAGCAGCTTGCCCTCACGCAGAAATGCGTTGGCATCGATCAACACCACAGCCACATCAGCGGTTGAGGCTCCCGTCGCCATGTTGCGCGTGTACTGCTCGTGGCCAGGAGTATCGGCAATGATGAACTTTCGTCGCGAAGTGGAAAAGTAGCGGTAAGCTACATCAATCGTAATGCCCTGCTCACGCTCTGCCTTCAGACCATCCGTCAGCAACGAAAGATCGACATGACCATTCGCAGCGCGGTTCACGCGGCTCTTCTTCACCGCAGCAAGCTGATCCTCGTAGACGCTCTTCGTATCGTGCAGCAGGCGCCCGATCAGCGTGCTCTTGCCATCATCCACGCTTCCCGCGGTAGTAAAACGCAACATCTCCTGGCCGAGATGTGCCTCCAGAAAATCTTCAAATCCCGTCACAATCGCGCTCATTAGAAGTATCCCTCCCGCTTCTTGACCTCCATCGATCCCTCTTCGTCGTGGTCGATGGCGCGGTTTTCGCGTTCACTTCTTCGGAAGGTCAACAGCTCTTCGATAATCTTTGGCAGTGTATCCGCCTCGCTTCGGATCGCTCCCGTGCAAGGGTGGCAGCCGAGGGAACGCATACGAACTTTTTCGGTACGCACCTCTTCGCCGGGCAGAAGCTTCATGCCGTCGTAATAGAGAGTGATCTGTCCACCACGTATAACCACAGGTCGCTCCGTAGCAAAGTACAGGGGAACGATCGGGATCTTCTCAGCATAGAGATAGAGCCAGATATCAAGCTCCGTCCAATTGGAGAGCGGAAAGACACGGATACTCTCTCCCTTCTTCAACCGCGAGTTATACAGGCTCCACAGCTCGGGGCGCTGGTTCTTCGGGTCCCACTGACCGGCAGCATCGCGAAAACTGTAGACGCGCTCCTTGGCTCGGCTCTTTTCCTCATCGCGACGAGCTCCGCCAAATGCAGCATCGAACTTTCCTTCCGCCAGACCATCCAGCAAGCTGCGAGTCTTCAACAGACCGCAGCAGTTCTGCGTCCCAAGGGTATACGGATTCGCTCCCGCCGCAAGCGCCTCTTCATTCTTGTGCACGATCAGCTCCGCGCCAATCTCTTTCGTATAGTCATCACGAAAAGAGATCATCTCGGGAAACTTGTAGCTGGTATCGATATGCAGCAGAGGAAACGGAATTTTTCCGGGATAGAAGGCCTTCTGCGCCAATCGCAGCATCACGCTCGAATCCTTACCGATGGAGTAGAGCATCACCGGCCGGGCAAACTCCGCTACCGCCTCGCGCAGAATGGCAATACTTTCGGCTTCAAGAGCCTGCAGATGATTCAGTCTGGCTGGTTGGAGAAGGGTATCGGCTTCAAGAGCAACGGTCTGGGTCATATAGGTGGGTCACCTTCCGGACTCGCTGGCAAAATGTCACACCGGGTGTCCGAGCTGAAAATCAAGAGAGCTGGAAAAGTAGAGGGGAAAGATAGCGGTCGCGGTTATCGACAACAACGCGCGCACGGACACGGGAGCATCCGGCAACAACAACAGGCACGCTGAGCGAAGTTCGCCATCTCTGTTAAGTATAGAAGCCTGCCGAGGCTCCTGCAACCTGAGCCGGAAAGTCTGCTAAACTAAATCAGCCGGAAACAGCGCTCCAGCAGGAAGATCCAAGGCGGTCCCGAACTTCGCCCGATTTTCTGTACATCGCGGAACGTATTCTTCTCCGGCCACTTACCGCACAGAGTCGGGGCGTAGCGCAGCCTGGTAGCGCACCTGCTTCGGGAGCAGGGGGTCGTTGGTTCGAATCCAATCGCCCCGACCATTCTTCCATTTGACCCTCTTGAAAATGATGTCGAAGGGATATCTGTATGTGGGTGTTGC
The DNA here is from genome assembly GCF_014274685.1 of Edaphobacter sp. 4G125. Classification (NCBI taxonomy): domain Bacteria; kingdom Pseudomonadati; phylum Acidobacteriota; class Terriglobia; order Terriglobales; family Acidobacteriaceae; genus Edaphobacter; species Edaphobacter albus. The sequence goes on along the minus strand of NZ_CP060393.1, from coordinate 1,134,498 downwards.
ACTTGAGGCGCCCACAGAAAAGTTCGAACACATCGTTCTGAGCAGTTTGGCTTTTTCTGCAGAATCCTGTGACAAATACAGAAAATAGGCCTTATTCGTGAGTTCTAACACTCTCTGAGCATCGAGTGCCTGTCGGTGCTCTCGGCGTTGGCAAGGCCATCGATGGCGAGCTTAAACATCGACAAGGAACTGGCGATAAAGATTCCCGCCGAGAAGCTGGCGGTGATCTAACAAGATCTTCGCCGGAATTGGACTGGCACTGGGAATATACAAGAGCATTTCTTCAGAAGCCGTTTGACACCGAAGAGCTTTTGGATTGGGTAAACGTGCCATCGGCGGTCACTGCAAGTGACGATACTTAGATCAGGTGTTTTTAGCTAAGTGCCATCGAATGTCCCATCGTCTCCCCACTAAAGACATCCCTAATCAAGTTCGACCGCACCTTGACCTTCTTTGCTGGCCGGCAGATGCCAGGGCCGACCATTTCGATTGAAAAGTAGTAAGCGACATCGAATAGTTATCCCCTAATCATCCACATAGAAGCGGTACTATCCTTCAAGGATGCCGGAGACGCTCCAACCCGCGACTGAGTCCTTCACCCTCTCCGGCTCCGTTCACGTTCTGCTCCAGTTCGACGTCAGCGAAGAGATTCGCCTCGACCGGCTCCGCAATCTCCTCCGTGCTCCCACGGTGCAGCAGCCTGCGCTCAAGCATCCTGCGCCAGGTTACGTCCGCTACAAGCGGCCACCCGTAGTAGAGCCCACGGAGCCTCTTATCCTTGACACGGGCGAGCGTCTCCTCGGCGAGATCAAGTACTACGACTACGGCGTGCTCAGTGTAATCTTCCAGCTCCCCTTCTCAGGCACCTGGGAGACCCTCATTTCTCTCACCAGCCGCTGGGCTTGGGAGATTGATTTCGCTGCCCACGCCTCGCGCATCGTACGTCAACGGCTTCAAATCGCCGCGCCAGCACTAATCAAGCCTTACAACGAGTGGCTCTCTGAGGACTACCTCATCGTCCATGTCCGCCACATCACCGGTTCTCCAACAGCGACCGAACTTATAGCCACCTATGGAGACAGCATTGCACAGGTTGTCCGTGGCGACACTCTCCCGCTCTCTGCCGACGAACGCAAAGAGGTCCTCCAATCCAGCATCTCTTATTACCCTACCGATCTCGCCATCATCGGATGGAATGCTGCCTTCCTCTACGACACTCCCAGCGGAGCCGAAGCCGCGATCCAGTTGCTCGAATACGCCAACTCGCAGCTTCTAGAGTTCCGCCACTATGACGATCTCCTCACCCGCGTCCTCGACGACGTCTACGACTCCTTCGAACAGCGCCAGGGCTTCTTCACTCGTTTTCGCCACGCCGGTTCTGCCAATCGTCTTCATACCGTCTTGCTTGAGGTCATGGAACTTACCGAGCACGCCGACAACGCAATCAAGTTCCTCAGCGACATGTTCGCAGCGCGACTCTACCGTCTCGCTGCCTCCAAAGTCGGTGTTCTCGACTACAAGGATCTCGTCCATCAGAAGATCGATACCGCTGAAGACCTCTACCGCTTCATGGTCGACCAGTTCAATCAGAGTCGCGCATTCTTTCTTGAATCCGCCGTCGTGATCATCCTCGTCATCGAGTTGATTTATCTCTTCCGCGGCAAAGGTTTCTAAACCAATTCAAAACGGACCGTCATTCTGAGCGCAGCGAAGAATCCCCGTATTTCTTTCTCATCACAAAGCCCCTCCAGCTTCTTTCAAAAATTCAGGTACACCGGATTCCCCAGGATCAGAAGCCTTCCATTCGCTCCGCGCACATTCACCCGAACCCAGTGCCGTTGGTCATCGGAGACTTGATCGAACTCTCGCACTTCGATAGGCTCCTTAATCTCTCCTCCAAGCGCCTCAACGACACCATCCCGCACCACCTCTGCCTTTGCGCCCGCGAGATTCTTCAGTGTCAGGACGAAGTGAACCTTCTCGCCTGGGAGAGCCTTCACGACATCCCCCATCATCGCCTTCTGTCCGCCTACTGATGCTGTAAACTCAATCGCCCGATCGTGCGAGCCTAGCGTATCCACAAACGCATGCCCCGCGCGAATCCCATCCAGAATCGCCCGCTCCGACAGATTCGCCGCATACACCACTGTTGTCGGCTTCCCTATCGCAGCGTTATGATTCGGCTCCAGCGTCGCATCATGGTTATCACTCCCCCCTACCGCCGTCACACGAAGTCCATCATTCAGCCTTTTCTGCCAGAACGGCACCCCTGACACCGCATTGTCGGCATTGTCTCCATTGATCGCCTCGATCACATGCACGCGGCTGAAGTCTGTATTTTTCACCGACCATCCGCACCCCATACACTCCGCGCCGGTCGGCAATCCGGGGTGATTGATCGAGATCAGTGCATGCTTCTTCTCAACTTCGTTCAAAAGATCATTGAAGGTCGGAACATATTTGCTCGTCAAACGAAAGTCGATAAACTCCGTTGTTCCGAAGACATTCGCGTGCCCCTGAAAAGTCGTAATCTCGCGGCCGGGAATCAGCAGCATCTTGTCGAAATACGGTGCCAGCTCGCGCATCGCATCGAAGTGCGACATCGTGTTGTGGTCCGTAATTGCAATGAAGTCCAATCCGCGCGCCGAAGCAGCCTCCACCGTCTTGTACAGCGGACACGGAACCTTCTTCCCCATCTGGCTGGTGCAGCTTCCATCGCTGTGCGCGTCGTGCATGTGCAGGTCACCGCGAAACCACCCTGGGCCTTCGCGCACCGGCCCGGGAACAGCCTCCGCGCCAAAGGTTGACCCCGTTACCGGCTCACCCTCACGTCCGAAGTACACCTTTGCGACATACTCCGATCGCACGCCAGTCGGCATGCTGGGGACTCCCAGCAGCAGCTTCCACACTCCCGGTCGAATCGGCCCAGGCAAATATGAAGGGGTAGCATCCGTCTCCGATACCGTAAAGGCGCTCTTGTTGCCTCCACTCCACCCGCGGAACCTCTCGTTATCCAACAAGCCCAGATCGATCGTCGCCTTCTTCTCATGCCCGGTGTAGTGGAAGTCCACACTCACCCGAACGACACCTGCAGGTACCGTAAATGGAACCTCAACGTAGGTTTCGCGATTCGCCTCTGTAATCGTCCCCTTCAGAACCAGGTCAGGCTTCCGTTGCTCCTGCGCCCTCAGCCCACTCACACCAAAGACGGCGGTAAACGCAAACAGATACACCCCAACACCACGCAAAAAGCAATGCTTCACGCTGACCTCCATTTCGATACCTGAAACAAACGAATGCAGAGCCATTAAATACAACTGAAGAGAAACAACGAAATGATCGAGCATCGCGGTTCAATCGCGACACACCCTTATTCCTGGCTCGATGCCGTCTTCTGCTCCGCCACCATCTGGCCTTTGCGAATCTCCTCGCCCAACAGAATCGCCTCGGCGATCTCCAGCATCGACTTCCGGCGCTGGCGGCTCTCGCGCTGCATCATGCGATAGGCTTCTTCCTCGCCCACCCGCATATCACGCTGCAGAATCCCCTTGGCCCGCTCCACGGCCTTGCGCGCCTCCAGTCTTCCTGCAAGCTGCGCGTTCTCGTTTTCCAGGCGCGCACGTTCCACCTCCGCGCCGACGAGATAGCCAATCGTCGAGAGCAGCCGTACTTCGTTCGTCGTGTGCTGATACGACAGACGATGCTGCAAATTGATCACCCCCACCACCTTGCTCGCGCACAGGATCGGAGTCGACAGAATCGCCTCAAAACGATCCTCCGGCAGGTTCTTGAAGAGCTTGAACCGAGGGTCTTCCGATGCGTTTGAAGCGATCGCAACGGGTTCACGATGCTCCGCCACCCACCCCGTAATTCCCTGCCCCAGCCGGATTCCTAATTGATCCACCACATCCGCGTGCGGATTCTTCGAAGCGCGCAGCAGCAGCTTATCCTCCTCAAGCACGTAGATAAAACACGAGTCGCAGGGAATCACCGTCGTGACAAAATCAACAATCCGCCCCAGCACCTTATGAAAGGAGTCTGAACTCGCAATCCGGCTCGTAATCTCATGCAGAAAGTCGATGGGAGCCATCGCTGCCGCATTTTCCGACGACTTCTCTGTTCCAGCAGCCACCGCATCCGCCGACCGCGGCACCGCAACCCGCAGCCCGCTCTGGCGCGCGCTCAGGCTACGCATTCGTCTGCTTTTCTTCTCTTCTACTAGGCGTCCCGCCTGCTGCGCTGCCTCATTGACCAGGAAGCCCATCTTCGGATGCGTAGGCTCAAAATCGGGAGAAATGCCGTGCTGCACCAGCTCCTCGGTCGTCGAAGGACCAACCGAAGCCACCGCTACCGATCGCAATCCCGCTCGCAGGTCATCGGCCGACTCCATCTGCTCGGCCACCTGAAACAGGTGGACCACCTGGACTCCCGTCGTGAACAGAACCACATCCACGCCGCCGCTGACGATGCTTAGAATGGCCTCGCGCAACGGTTGCAGGTCCTCCGGCAAAGCCCACTGGTAGACCGGAACCTTCGTGACCTCCCCCGCCTTTGCCGCAAGCGCCTCCAGCAGCTCCGGGTTCGATGTGCCGTACTCCTGCACCGCCACGCGAAATCCCGACAGCGATTCCCCAAACTTGGCTTCGACTGAGGAGACCACCTCGCGCCACGTATTTGGCTCCGGAGCCACCGCCGCAACAGGAACCTCAAGCTCCTTCAACGCCGAGACTGGTTTCGACCCGCGCGCCGCGACCGGAACTTTTCTGAGGGCTTCCAGAAACTCCCGGCTGCGCCCCTTCGATTCCGCAATGCTCACCAGCGCCCGTACCCCCACACCGGTCAGAAAGATCACCAGGTCAAAATGTCCGCCGATCAGCTTTTCAATAAAATCCACTGCCAGCCGGTTCGACTCCAACGGAATCTCACGCATCGCAGGCACGACAAAGGGTTCTCCCCCGTAGGTCCGAATCAGCTTCGTCATCTCGTTCGATCGTCGTGCCTCGAGCGAGAGGACCCTCAATCCATCAAAGCTTGCAGGTGCCATCATGAACTCCCAAAGGGCCACAAGATGCGGCAGGTTGCATTATGAAAAGATATTTTCAGCTTGAGCGCGGGTCTTTTGTTCACCATTTTACAGAGTGGCTCCAAATCAGCCAGTCCCAAGATCGTTGCCACTGTCGCTCTCTAACATCGAACCCTTGGTATTGCGTCTCCTTTGCATCAAAACTACATCTTGCTTTACCGGGCAGATGGCCGGATGCATCGATAAGAGTGCATCTTCCCAAAACCGCGTACAATCTCATCCGACGGTTCAAACGAGGGCTTTATCGTGATCGAAACTCCGTATCTTTTTCTCATCCTTATCGTTGTCCTCTATCTCATCAGCTCAATCAAGATCCTCCGCGAGTACGAACGTGCCGTCGTCTTCCGCCTCGGCCGCGTCAGCGAACAGGCTAAAGGCCCTGGCGTCATCCTCGTCTTCCGTCCGCTCGATCAGATCGTCCGGGTCTCCCTCCGTCAGGAAGCGATGGAAGTCCCACCGCAGGACATCATCACCCGCGACAACGTCACCCTCAAGGTCAACGCCGTCATCACCCTTCGCGTCATCGATCCCACCAAGGCCGTCATCGAAGTTGCCAACTACATCTACCAGACCAGCCAGTTCGCCCAGACCACGCTTCGTTCCGTCCTCGGCGAGGTCGAGCTCGACCAGCTGCTCGCCCACAGGGATCAGCTCAATTCCCGCATCCAGACCATCATCGACGGACACACTGCTCCCTTCGGCGTCAAAGTCGTCTCCGTCGAAGTCAAACAGGTTGATCTGCCCGAGACCATGCTCCGCGCTATGGCCAAGCAGGCCGAAGCCGAGCGCGAACGACGCTCCAAGATCATCCATGCCGAAGGTGAATTCAACGCAGCCCAGAAGCTAGTCGACGCCGCTTCCCTCCTCGCCACACAGCCCATGACTCTGCAACTTCGCTATCTTCAGACCCTTACCGAGATAGGTGTCGAGAAGAATACGACCATCGTTTTTCCGCTTCCCATGGAGCTGATGACCCTGTTGAATAAAACAGTGCAGGCGATGGACGCCGCCAGGCAGCCTGGAACCGGCACTTTACCGGATCAAGGCTCTTCATCAGCCCGTCCCATCGAGTAAGGGGCTCTCACGACGGCTCCTGGCCTGCAAGATGGAAGGACCGTGACCGTGAAAACCCGCTATATCGAAGACGACGACATTGACACCTCCAGCGAACGTGAGATCTCTCTCAGCCCCTCGACTGTGCTGGGAATCTTCTTTCTGCTCGCCATCATCTGCGCCGTCTTCTTCGGCTTCGGCTACAGCATGGGCCACCGCTCAGCTACCGCTTCTATCGCCGCGGCAAATGCCAGCGGCGATGACACTCAGCTCAAAGCAACTGGGAACTCCAAACCCTCTCCCAGCCTGTCCAATCAGAATCTCACGCCAGCAGATGCAGCAGCCGCTGCTGCATCCGATAACTCCGATTCCTCTCAGGTGGCTTCTTCCGCTCCCGTTTCAGCTCCTGTTGAAGAAACTCCTGCGCCAACCAAGCCGCAGCCGCATCTTCAGCGCGTAGTCGCCAAATCGACGCCGGCGCCTCCACCGGCCGCTCCAGCCGTCAGCCCGAAGACGACTCCCGCGCCACATCCCGTCGCTGCCGCTGGCCCGCCAGCTCTCGTTCAGATCGCTGCGGTCTCCCACCAGGAAGACGCAGACATGCTTGTTAGCGCCCTCAAACGCAAAGGCTATGCTGTAGCCGTCCGCCGCGAGCCGCAGGACAAGCTCTTCCACATCCAACTCGGCCCCTTCCCCACTCGCAAAGATGCCGACGCTATGCGTCAGCGCCTCGCTGGCGATGGCTATAACGCCATCGTTAAATAACACCCGTTCTAGGCTCGTCATTCTGAGCGTAGCGAAGGATTCCTGCATTTGACTTTCGCTCAAGCAACCACTTCGAGATCGAAAAATACGATTCGAAGCTAAGGTGGGATTCACTCCACCGGCTTCATCTCTCCCGGAAGAGCCTCCGCAATCTCCGCACGAACCGCACGCAGCAAATCCTCGCGCGTCTCAAAATCCTTCGGCTCAATCACCGGCAAAAACTGCACCCGCGCCACTCCTGGTTTAATCGCAGCGCTTCCCTTTTGCATCATCGTCTCCGTACCGGAAATCGCAATCGGCACCACTGGAGCCTGGGTCTCCATCGCCAGGAAGAACGGGCCCTTCTTGAACGTGGAGAGTCGCCCATTCTTCGAACGAGTTCCCTCTGGGAATACCAGAATATGAAGCCCGTTCTCCAAGGCCTTTCCAGCGGCAGCCACGCTGGCCTGCGCCGCATCGCGCTTTCCTCCGCGTTCCACCGGAACAAACTGCCCCATCCGCATCGCTCGCCCCAGGATCGGGATACTCATCAACTCCTTCTTTAACAGCACCGAGCTGCGACCCGGCAGCACCGGAAGCACCACCGGCGGGTCGAGGTTTGAGACGTGGTTGCACATAAAGATGCACGGCCGCCCGGCCGGTATATTCTCCTGACCGGTGATCTCGATCTGAATCCCTGCCGCCCTTACTCCGGCATTCGCAATCCACATCGCAATGGGATACAGCCGGTCGACGCTACCCACCAGCAGCGAATAAGGAATTCCCAGAATTCCAGCTGGAACCCCAAGAGTTAGATAGACAAACAAAAGCTTTAACGTAGAAAACATGCCACTTTGCAGCATATCGCAAGCATGGTTCGACAGATGTCGCCTTACGGACTCGTTCTTGATTCGTCCACTGCATTATCTGGGTAGAAACTTCCTTTTGGAGGAAGAAAAATCCACTCACCGAAAAAGTGCCCGTCAGTTAAGTCATTCCCTTTCAGTCTGCGCTGAGAATGGCGGCTGAGTTGCTTTTTGTCTTCACGAGAGACTCTGTAGAAGAAAATATATCCGGGATTCCCTGTCCCCACAGACCCTCGTACGAGGCTATCTTTCAGGCCTTCTTTTTCGTCCCTGCCGACAATTTGAAAGGTAAGGATTATGAGACGCTCATCGCAAGTCTCCCTTTTGGGGGCGATGTTTGCGCTGTTCACCGTCCTCGCTCCCGCTGAAAGTATCCAGATCGGCAGCTACCAGACCGGTGGCCCAAACCTCGGCAACGATAACACTGCAGTAGCCTTCCTCGGATCACCTTCCACAACCTATGCGCTTAATCCTGGCTCAGCTTGGGCGCCTGCAGGCCCCAACTCAGTCTGGGTCTCCAATAACCCCGGCTCAGGACCCGACGGGAGCTATATTGCACCCGCCGGCATCTACTCCTACGCCACAAGCTTCAATGCCTTGGCTGGCAATACCTATTCTGGCTCTCTCTGGGTGCTGGCCGATGACACCGCAGCAATCTTCTTTAACGGCCATCTCCTGGAATCTGCAGGGACATTGGGATCCGACGCTCACTGCGCGGACGGCCCTCCGAACTGCCGGACTCCGACGGAAATCGCTCTTCCATCCAGCTTCTTTATCACCGGACTCAACACGTTACAGTTTGATCTGCAACAGACCGTACTTTCTGCCGGACTCGATTTCTACGGATCCGCAGTCGGAAGTAACGGTTCATCAGCAGTCCCCGAACCCGGATCGTTATTCCTTCTTGGGACAGGTCTGATTGGATCGGCTGGCCTGCTATTCCGCAGATTTAAACTTTCTCTCTAACCCAAACCTGGATAGGGTGCCGCATTTCTACAGAGAGTGAGGCACCCTTGTGCTCGAACGCCTCATCTTCGGCTCGCGAAGCGAGACTTCGGTGGGGAACGTCCTCTACCGCCAGGCTTCCTGTCATTCTGGCCCTGGATCAACGCGAAGGGGGAAGAATCCCTGTATTTCATACTGTCAAGGCCCATCTCCCCATAACTCGCTCATCTCAAAAGAGATCGATGTTGCAGATATACCCTCGCCAATCCAGTATTCTTTAATTGACCTCTCAAAAAGAAAAGGGGGAGACCATCTCAATGGAGGTCTACCCCTAAAATATTTGGTTTGAATACTTTGCACGAAAATGTATGGGGGGAGGGCTTACGCAAACCGCTCCGCCATACGGCTGGCGATGGCCTTCTCTGTAATCGCTCGCGGCAGCTTCTCGTAGATCCCCCCGAAGCCTCCGTTCGATAGGATTGCCACGATGTCTCCATTACGCACCTCGGGAGCAAGTGCGGCCGTAATTGCGTCTGCATCCTGATACACCGTCGCCGGAATCCCTCGTTCGGTCAAACCGTGGACCACCCGTTCCGGGTCGAGCCGCTCCGCCGCTGGGATGTTCTCCGACTTGAAGACACCGGCCAGTACAACTCGGTCTGCCAGTGCCAGGCTTTCGATCAGGGCATCTTCGAAGACATTTCTGCGCAATGTATTCGATCGCGGCTCCAGAACTGCAATGAGCCGCTGCCCTGGGTGACTCTCCCGGAGAGCTCGCAGCGTCTCGCGGATCGCCGTCGGATGATGCGCGAAGTCGTCGATGATCGTCACACCTTCGGCGACGGCCTTCACTTCGAGCCTCCGCTTAACGCTGTGGAAGGTCCTCAAAGCCTCGACAATGGCTTCAACCGGGACTCCTTGTCCGGAAGCCAGCGCCGCTGCCGCCGTAGCATTCAGAGCGTTGTGCTCCCCCGCCATCGGCAGTGAGAGTTCGGCAAACCGTTCTCCGCCCCGCCACAGGGTCCATTGTGTCAGCGGCCCATCGTGACGCAGATCGGTCATCCTCCAGTGGGAGCCTTCCTGGAAGCCGTACCGCTCGACTTTGCAGAAAGCCTTGGACACGCATTCGGTAACATTCTCGCTGCCATCGAAGGCCACCACGCGGCCACGCCGCGGAACCAGATTGACGAACCGCTTGAACGCCGTCTTCACGGCCTCGAGATCGGTGTAGATATCGGCGTGATCAAACTCAACGTGCGTCAGAATCGCTGCGTCGGGAAAGTAGTGCAGAAACTTCGGACCTTTATCGAAGAAAGCCGTGTCATACTCGTCGCCTTCGAGGATGAAGGGCTTCGTCGGACGAACCATAAAGCTGGTGCCGAAGTTCTCCGCCACGCCACCGATTAGAAACGACGGTGCCAGACTCGCATCGTGAACGGAGGCAATCTGATAGATCCAGGCCAGCATGCTGGTCGTCGTGGTCTTGCCGTGCGTCCCGGCGACCACCAGTGACTCGCGTCCCTGCAGAAACTCGTCATGCAGGATCGATGCCATCGAGCAGAACGGAATCCGCTCGTCCAGCACACGCTCTAGCTCCACGTTGCCGCGCGAGATTGCGTTGCCGATGATTACCAGGTCGGGCCGCCGGTCGAGGTTCCGCTCCGCGTAGGGCTCGTGCACCGAAATGCCAAGTTCGCGTAGCAAATCGCTCATCGGAGGATACGCCGCGGCGTCCGATCCTGTTACTTCATGGTCCTGTTGCTTCAGCATTCCAGCCAGCGACGCCATCGCGGTGCCGCATATTCCAATTAAATAAATATGTTTCCGCATCACTCTAAGGGTGTTTTAAAGAATCCAAAGAAAGACTACCTTGAAACCGCCGACTCAAGAAAGGTCAGTCGCGGATTTCCAACCTCGGTAAGGTCCAATTTGACCGCAACCCCAAGCGGAAGCGTACGGTTCGCACCATGCACATGACCGCATCGCAGACCAATTGCGACCGGGCCGACGAATCCTCGCAGGCCGTGCCGGATTGCACGCTCCAGCTGTTCCTGATCTTCAGGAGGAACGCACTGCTCCATGTCTCCAAAGACGATGCCCTGAACATCCTCGAGCCTTCCCGAGTAGCGAAGGTGCAGCAGCATCCTGTCCCACTGATAGGGCTTGGTCCCGATATCTTCAAGAAAAAGAACGCTTCCGTTCAGCTGCGACGCATATGCCGTTCCCAAACCGGCGGTAAGGATCGAGATGCATCCGCCGAGCAGGTTTCCATCACCGACTCCTGGTTGAAGAACGCGTAGACCATCGACAGAACCAAGCGACCACTCGGCGACTCCCTCAAAAGTGTTGCGCCAGCTTGTGAGATCGACCCCACCCTCGCGCGCGAAGTCCGAGGCGACCATCGGGGCGTAGAAGGTGACAAGGTTGGCCTCGTTTTGCAGCCAGATTTCCAGGGAAGTGTGATCGCTGTATCCGATAAACGCCTTCGGGTTTGCACGAATCAGCCGCGCATCCAGATGCGGCAGAAGCTCCGCCGATCCCCATCCGCCACGGGTGCAAATGATTCCATCGACGGACGTATCGGCGAACGCTGCGTGCAGATCTTCTACCCGCTCCTCTACCGTCCCGGCGTAATACAGCGGACCACCACCGAAGGCATACTTTCCGAGCTTAATGCGATACCCTGCCGACTCCAGTTCTGCGATGCCGCGCTCAACCAGATCACGCTTTGGAGTGCTCGCGGGAGACACCACCGCCAGCGTCGCGCCTGGGCGCAGGGCCGGCGGCCGGGTAAACGATCGTCGCGCCTGGTTCACAGCGCGGCCACCTCGCCGCGACAGATAATCTCGGCAGGTCCGGTCAGCCGCATCACATCCTCCTGCGCGGTCCAGACTGTCCGCTGCATGCCGCCCTCGGCCACAGCCTTCAACTCGCGATGGACACCGCGCAGAGCCATGGCCGCAGCGGAAGAGGCGCAGGTGCCAGTCCCGGAGGAGGTTGTCGGCCCGCATCCGCGCTCGAAGATGCGGAACGCAATCTCGTCCGAGGAGAGAACCTTTACGAATTCCACATTCGTTCCATGAGGAAATAACGGGCTTACACTGATCTGTCCTCCGAGTGTTTGCCAACTCAGTCCGTGCGATCCGAAGTCCTCAGAGTCAACAAAGATCACAAAATGTGGGTTTCCCACATTGACCATCGCTCCCGAGATCTTTCCAACGCCAGGAAGCTCAATCACACGTTCCATCACGCGCGGAACTCCCATCTCACTCTCGATCAGGTAGATAGGATCAGCATCTTCGACGACGCGACAGTGCCGCGGTCCCCCATGCGTACCAAGGACAATTTCGTCGATTCCTTCGGAGCTGGCTAACCATGCGGCGACGCAACGGGTTCCATTGCCGGAGAGCTCTGCCTCGCTGCCATCGGCGTTGAACAGGCGGAGGAAAAACTCGCCGTTCGGCCTTCGCTCAAGAAACTCAATTCCGTCGGCACCGACGCTGGTGTTTCTGCTACACAGTTTTCGTGCCAGCGCGGCGTGCTGACGTCGGGCAACCTCTTCTTCAAGAACTAGGAAGTCGTTACCGCATGCATGTGCTTTTACAAAAGGAATCATCACTCTGCTTATTCTTCCTCAGAATCGCGGAAGACGACAACCTGATCGGTCGAGGCGCTTTGACGAAGCTCCTGAATCAGATCCTGGTGTCGGCGGCGACTTGCAGGAACGGAAAACACCATTCTTTCAAACCCATCGATGCTTTCGCGTTCCACAACATTCAGGCGAATTCCCATGCGATCCAAAACACTGAGCACAGTGATATACAGGGCCCTCTGGTTGGTTCCACGAACCTCATAAAGCATCGAGATATGCTTCCAGCCAGCTCGCGATTCGACATATCCGACTGCCGATAGTGCAAACAGAGTAATGATCGCTGCCAACACCGCTTCAAGATAGAGCCCCGCACCGCTGGCCATGCCAATCGAAGCCACTGCAAAGACTGTAGCCGCGCTAGTCAATCCTACGACGCGGTCACGGTTATGCAGAATGATGCCAGCACCCAGGAAGCCAATCCCCTGGACAACATTTGCTGCTACGCGGCCCTTGTCGGGGTTCCCTTCTCCAGCCAGAACCGCAGAAAGCAGAGTGAAGAAGGCAGATCCCAGACATATCAGCAGATTCGTCCGCAGCCCTGCTGCTTTATGACGCCACTCGCGCTCCAGCCCAATCGCACCCCCCAGAAAACACGCCGTCAGTAGACGGGCGACGGTTCCTGTCGACAATAACTCCTGATCGATCTGACTGAAATGAAACTGAGGAACAAGCATTGAGGTCTGCGAGAGATAGTAGCACTCTCGCCTCCTTTAGGTTTCAGAAATGAGTGGAGCGATAAAAACGAGCACAGGGCTGGCCCGTTGTACACAGGACTACTAGCTCAGTCAGGTCTTTGGGATGCGCTTCCACTGCGGCAGAAACAGGATCGCCCACCATTGCCACCACATAAGCGGCGTGCTTGGCGGGATCGGCCAGAGCAGCCTTCCAGCTGTCGTAATCCGTCTCGCTGATCGTCTGCTTCAACGGAATTCCTGCACGCTGCAACGCCCCGATATGATCAGAGTTGTACATCAGGATGGGGACACCTGCGGGAAATGTCTTCAGCTCATTGGCGACGGCCTGTTCAAAGGCAATACGCGTAGTCGAATTCACCATCGCCTCCTTCAAGACCAGCGGCACCCAATACATCATGAAGACCGTATTGATTGCGATCAGCAACAGCGCGATGGGATGCATCAATCGGGCCAAAATCGGCTGCCAGGACGCGCAGCGCTGTTGCAACCATGCTAGGAACACACAGGAGAAGATCGCAAAGGCCGGCAACATCTCCACGCCATAGCGCGAGTTGTAATAGGAGTGCGGCTGCAAAGGCGGGATAAAGATCGGAATCGACCCGAACGCGATGGAGTAGATGTAGAAAGGAAGCGGAATCCAGAGCAGTATCGAAACCAGGTCCAGCTTGCGACGGACGGCAATCACGACACCTGCAATCGCCGCAGCGGCGACGGCAAAACCCGTTTCCCACACCGAGGCATCGAGCTGCGCCGTACGCAGATACAGCACGGCGGCCCAAAACGGATTATGCCAGCCCGGATGATGCGATCCTGCCGCCGAGGTCCGATTTTCGATCGCAAGCGCCGAGTAAGGACCGCGCATGAAGTCCAGGGCATCGTGGAAGAAATGCTGGTTATAAGCCAGCCATGCGATGGGGCCCGCAATCGTCAGAATCGTAAATATCGCAAAGCCGCGCATCGCGCGAGAACGAACCTTCTCTGACTGAAAGATCTTCCAGGTAAGGACGCACCATACGGCCGCACCGAAGATCCAGCCGTCATAGCGGGTCATAACAGCTGCGAAAATCAACAGTCCAAGAGCAACAAGCCGCCAATTGACCGCGACGATACGTGCGGTCCGGATCGCATCGCTACACTCCATCGAGAGCAGCGTCGCCCATATGACGATGACTAGGAATAAGGGCTCTGTCATCGCCGTGGTCGACAGATAGAGCAGATTAGGATTCAGCGCGTAGAAGATAGTCGCGACGGTTGCCCATTGCGGCGGCACCATCCGCCGGGCCAGGCGATAGATCCCTGCAACGCTCAGCACGTAGCAAAAGAGCGAGGGCCAGGCGCCTGCCAGGCCGTTCTGCCACCACTGCATCTTTTGAACGAAGGGCAGCATCAGCAGATGCGGCATCGGAAGCCATACTCCGCCAAGCTGGACCAGCCCAGGGTTACGCGTATCGAGAATCCGGCGGGCGATGCCAAGATGAGCCACCGCATCGCCGTAGAGCAGAAGATAGTCGCGCCCCATGCAGACGATCAGAGCGATAAAAGCAAATGCCACTGCTGCAATAGCGAATGGCATCGCCTCTTCCCGCTTGGAAGGAAGCACTGCAAAGCTCAGCGGTTCCAGCTGGTTGCCTGTCTCGTTTCGTGGACTGCGTCTACGCGCTCTCATACTCAAGATGCGAGATCTCCTTGAAGAGACGGAATCGCTGGTCGATCTCCTCTCGGGTGAGGTTCTGTAGGCGCTCAGTTCCAAACCGCTCGACAGCAAACGATCCCATGACGCCACCGTAGAACATGGCCGTGCGGAAGCTGCACGGAGTTAGTTCCGGCTGGGAGGCGAGATAGCCGTAAAAGCCTCCAGCGAAGGAGTCGCCGGCTCCCGTGGGATCGACCACCTCGGCCAACGGAAGCGCCGGGGCACGGAAAGGATGCAGCGCACGGACGCCGGGAAATGAACGATCACCGAAGAATGCGGTCGCACCGTACTCCCCATGTTTGACGACAAGCGTCTTCGGCCCCATCGCGAGTACTTTATTGGCAGCAACGACTAGATTGCGATCTCCGGCCAGCATACGAACTTCGCCATCATTGATCAACAGGACATCCAGCTCACGAAGAACCTTCTCCAGGTTGGCCCGATGATCTGCAATCCAGTAGTTCATCGTATCGCCGCAGACCAGGCGAACCTTTGGCATCTGGCTGCGGACGCGTGCCTGCAGGACAGGGTCGATGTTCGCAAGGAAGAGATATTCGCTGTCCCTATAGGCTTCGGGGATCTTCGGATCGAAGCTCTGGAAGACATTCAGGTCCGTATTCAACGTCTGAGCTTCGTTGAGGTTATTCACATACGAACCGGTCCAGTGGAAGCTGAGGCCATCGGCTCGTTCGATTCCACGAGTATCAATTCCGCGACGGGTGAGAACAGCTTCATGCTCGGGCGTGAAGTCCTTCCCCACGACTCCAATGACACGAACATCCGTAAAGTAGCTGGCAGCAAGCGCAAAGTGAGTTGCCGCGCCGCCGAGACAGTTCTCCACGGAGCCACTCGGAGTCTGAATGCTGTCGAATGCTACGGAACCTACAACAAGTATGGACATCGATCCTCTTTCTCAAAGATGCAGCAAAGGAGATATAAGTCAGCCGAACTTACAGATACTTTCCGATCAGCAGATCCAACCGCTGCTTGGTCTCGGCAGGAATAGCCTTGCGATCGGTAAGAATCGCGTACTTCAATGCGTCGCCGCAAGCGCATGTCTTTTCCTGCGGCAGGGCAGCGACCGCAGCGCGAACGACCTTCTGTGCATTGGTCGCGTTCTGGTGCATGACGGCTACAATCTGATCGACGGTAACATCATCATGGCCTTCGTGCCAGCAGTCGTAATCCGTAACCATCGCCATCGTCGCGTAGCAAATCTCGGCCTCGCGAGCCAGTTTGGCCTCCTGCAGGTTCGTCATGCCGATCACGTCAGCTCCCCAGCTACGATAGAGGTTCGACTCTGCCCGAGTAGAGAATTGCGGACCTTCCATGCACACGTAGGTACCTCCGCTCTTGCCAACGACTCCGACGGTATCGCACGCCTTCTTGAAGACAGAAGATACGGTTGCGCAGACGGGATCACCAAAAGCTACGTGCGCGACAATCCCCTCACCAAAGAAAGTGGACTTGCGCGCGAAAGTGCGGTCGATAAACTGGTCCGGCATCACGAAGTCGGTCGGCTTATGCTCTTCCTTGAGTGAGCCGACCGCGGAGACAGAAAGAATTCGCTCCACACCAAGCATCTTCATGCCATAAATATTGGCGCGGAAGTTGAGTTCGCTTGGAAGCAAGCGGTGCCCCCGTCCATGGCGCGCCAGAAATGCGACCTTGCGCCCTTCCAACTCTCCCAGAATAAAGGCGTCTGATGGGTCTCCGAACGGCGTCGTTATCTTCTCTTCATGAACATCCGTAAGTCCCGGCATCGCATACAGTCCGCTGCCGCCAATGATCCCAATCTCTGCCTTCTTCAAAATGCGTCTCCTGTACCTGCTGACCTGGGCGTATTTATGGGGTGCCCTTCAGAAGTATATCGCCCCATCAGAGCTGGCTTGAGCATTCCATACGACCCGAGCATATGAGCCAGGGAGAGCGCCGGTTCGTGTCCCTGCTGAACAATTCGCACTGGCCCTTCCGCCTGAGCGTTCGCGATGCTGTCCCTCAACTTGCGAGCAAGCGACAGATCAAAACCTTCGCTCACAAAGACGTTCGTCCCTGAGATAGACAACAGGACATCGCCCTCTTCGGTGGAGTAGACCTGCTCGTTCTCTCCGCCTTCATCCTTCTGCCGTCTCTCCAATCTGGAATACTTTCTCCCGAGTTGAGAGCTGTAGATACGCATAAATGTGCTTGCAGAATCAGGATTCTTCCAACGCGAGTAATACAGCAGCCCGATGGACGCTGAGGTTTCCTTCTCAGCCGGTGTGGCGGATTTACGCTGTGCCGCGTAATAGATTCCGCCATTCCAGTCAGGAGCCAAACCTGCCGCAAGCTCTCGGCCGCCAAACAGTTCAGCGAGGATTCGAACATCCAGCTCTCCCATCACGCCCAGATCATAAGGCTCATATTGAGCGTCAATGAGGGGATGGATATCCGGCATTCGCAACACCGGCACCGGAACATGAGCCATATAGGCATCGGGATGAAGAATCTCAAAGCTTGACGAGGGAGGATTCGCAAGAACGCCTGCAAAGGCCCTTTCTTTACCCCCCTTCACCAATACCGCATGCTCGAAGCTCAGTCCATCGCTGTAGGGAAACAACAAGGACTCCTGTAGTAGGAGCGGCGCACGAGCAAGAATGGGTGAACCGGTCGTATCTCCGGCCAGGTCCTTCAGGCGACCCATCATCTCCGGTGTGGCATCGGCCAGAGTTTTACCAGACGACTTCAGCGTGTAATCAATAAATACCGCCATGGCCTGTCCCTCAGCCACCGCATCTCGCGCAGTATCGGCCTCATCGACCTCCAGATGGCGATTATCGTCTTGAACATTATGCGAAACGCTGTCCAGACTCGTATCGGACCATTTGGTCAGGTTCACCTTCTGGTCCTGCAAGGCGTGGGTCAACTCGTGGGCCAGTACCGGCTTCTGCTGGTCGGGTTCAATCCAGTCCAGCAGGTTTACGGTCTTGGTCTTGTTGTCGTAAAAACCTGCAATCTGCTCTGTCAGCAGCGACAGGAGAAATGGCCGCAGATGGAAGTCACGGTCCAGCAAGCCAAACTTTTTCAGAACAAGTTCAGAGCGCTCCATTCTTCGCGCGCTCTCGTCCTCATCGAACTTCTTCGTAAGGTACTTTGTAACCTCTTCGCGGGAGATCAACTTACGTTTTACGCTGTGCTCGATGGGGAGCTTCGTATCGACACTGACGAAGTTCAGAATTTCATCGACGGAACGAAACAGCTCCTTGGCCTGCTGTTTCGTCATCGGTTTGTTGCTTTCCTGCTTTTGCTGGTCGACTTGAGCAAAACCGGCTGTTGCCAGGCTCATCAATAAGAAAGCACCTGCAAGCCATTGCCACGTCCGTACCGCCCAATTGTTCGCCATCTGCTGCTGCAATCCCACCTCTCGATTCGACCGCTATAATCAAGTGTACGCAGAGTTTCGCTTCGCCGTCGTGCGATCAGCAGCTATGACATTGACTTCTGGCTCCAACACGCAGCTTGATGCTCTTCTTCACGGGGTTGGGGTAGCCCCCCTCGATCAAATCGGCTGGATACGAGTGACCGGATCGGACCGCGTCCGGTGGCTCAATGGCATGGCGACCAACTCCGTCCAGGATCTAGCGGCTGGAACCGGCGCTTATAACTTCTTTCTAAATGCTCAAGGTCGAATTCAGGCCGATGGCAATATCTTTGCGTCGTCCGATGAACTCTTGATCGAGACTGGCCATAACCAGGTCGCAACCCTGATCCCCTATCTCGACCACTACATCATCATGGACGACGTCGAACTGGCCGATATCTCAGACACGCGGCACGGATTGACGCTGATCGGACCAAAGGCTGCCTCTTTGCTGGCACAACTCGGTCTGGTAATTGACGATTTCGCGGAGCTTGCAGTCCGCACGCTGACATGGAACTCCGCTACGATCACCCTGATCCGGGCTCATGATCCGTTGGTCCCCCGCTATGAATTGTGGGTTAGCACACAAGAAGAAGCGCGAGCGGTGCGAAAGGCTCTTGAAGAAAACGGGGCCATCCCTTGTGAGGCAGAACCTCTCGACTGGCTGCGACTCCTTGAAGGGACGCCGCTTTACGGCACGGATATTCGTGATCGCGACCTTCCCCAGGAGACCAACCAGGCTCGTGCCCTGCACTTCAACAAGGGCTGCTACCTCGGCCAGGAGATCGTCGAACGCATCCGTTCGCGCGGTAACGTGCATCGCACCTTTATGGGCTTCCGCCTTGAAGGTACGCTCCCTGTATCCGGTACGGCTCTAGAATCAGCCGGAAAGCAGGCTGGAGAACTTACTAGCTTCGCTACTATCCCACTCGCCGGTAGGAATCTGCAACGGGCCCTGGGTTATATCCGTCGCGAAGCGCTCGAACGCCACGAACCGATCCAATACGCAGGCGGAACGGCGCATCCTGATTCTTCTCCTTTTTCCGTAGTGGAGCCCAAATCCTCGTCCCAAGCATCTGAACTTCAAGAGAGAATCTGACATCATGTCCGAACAAAATAAGCCCTTTGTTATCACCGACCGCCGTAAGTTCAACCTTGACGGCGAACCCCGCGCCGATATCTCTCCTGAACCCGAGCGCGACGAGCATGAGGCAGCACAGACCTCTGGCCCCATCGAAGTTCCCACTTCAGCGCAGGCTAGCGAGTCGGAAACAGAACACACGAGCGACGACGACCTGCAGGACCTTCCACCGGGACCAACCGCAGAACAGACGGAGCAATCCCGCGCTGCGTATGAAGCCACAGCAGAGCGCCTGGATACGGCTATTCGCGCTGCAAATCCGGGAGCGGATCATCCGCCGGCGATGACTTTCGAGACGCTGGTGCAATCCATCTACATGACCACTATCGTTCAGCTTGGTGGAGCCACCCCAGAAGGTCAGCAACCGCAGGTCGATCTAATGGGTGCACGCCAGAGCATCGATATGCTCGGCATTCTCGAAGAGAAGACCAAAGGGAATCTCTCCGACTCCGAGCATCGGCTCCTGGAAAGTGCCCTGTTTGAGCTGCGGATGGCGTTCCTGGAGATCACCCAGGCGCTGGCCCGCTCGGCATCTGCTAAGACTCCGAATCCAACTCCTGGAAAGCCAAGCATCGTTCGTTAGCGAATGGAAGCGACGCTCACCTTTCTCGGTACCGGCACCTCGATGGGAGTGCCTACGCTCGGATGCGACTGCACGGTCTGCACCTCTGCAGATCTGCGGAATCGTCGCACGCGCCCGTCTCTGCGTCTGGCTTACAACAACCACATCGTCCTTGTTGATACCGGTCCGGACTTCCATGCACAGGCTCTCCGCGAAAATGTTCGTCATGTCGATGCCGTGCTCTACACGCACGGCCACGCTGACCACATCCTAGGCTTCGACGATCTTCGCCCGCTGAGCTTTCAGCTTCCCGGAGGTCTCCCCTTATATGCCGACGATGAAACAGCGAGCACGATCGAGCGTATCTTCGACTACACCTTTCGCGATAAAGACCGTTATCCCACCAGTGCGCGTGTGCAGATTCATCGCATCGATGAGACACCTGGAGCTGGATTCGACCTCTTTGGCGCCTGCTTTCAGCGTATTCCCGTCACTCACGGAGTCCAGACCATCACCGGATATCGCTTCGGTTCGGCGGCTTACCTTACGGATATGAGCGATATCCCTCCCGAAAGCGTTCCACTGCTTCAGGACCTCGACATCCTCATTCTCGATGCCCTGCGCCGTCAGCCTCATCCCAGTCACTCGCACCTTGAGCGCTCTCTAGGCTTTGTCGAACAACTCAAGCCGAAGCGAGCTTTTTTTACTCACATCAGCCACGACCTCGATCATGTAGTAACTGAGGCAGAGCTTCCGCCGAACGTGCAGCTTGCTTATGATGGCCTCCAGCTCACCTTTGAGATCGCTGGATGACGAGTACGACGATGAGCCGCATGCAGATCTTCCGTTCCCTCTCTGAAATTCCCGAACAGTTCGGCCCTACGGTAGCCACGATTGGCAACTTTGATGGGGTGCATCGTGGCCATCAATGGGTGATCCGCGAGGTTATCGAACGAGCTCACGCGCTCAATGCCCGTTCTCTCGCCATCACCTTCGATCCACATCCGGTTCGTGTCCTCCGTCCTGAAACCAGCCAACCTCTCATCACTCCGTTGGCGCAAAAGCTTGAGCTACTTGCAGCAACAGGAATCGACGCTACGCTCGTCCTTCCCTTTACACACGATCTCTCGCTTACGCCCGCACGAACTTTCGCAGAGAAGATACTCCGGCAAGCCCTCAACGTTATTGAACTGCATGAAGGTGAGAATTTCCGCTTTGGGTACCGCGCAGAGGCGGGAGTGGAATCGCTTGAGGCTCTTGGTCTGGAACTCGGCTTTCGCGTCGCGATCTACTCTCCGCGTATTCTACGAGGCAGTGCTGTATCTTCAAGCCGCATTCGTCAGCTCATCGCCGCGGGCAAGGTCGGCGATGCCCGCGCTCTGCTTGGCCGCCCGTTTCGTATCGTCAACACGCCAGCCTCGGGTCGAGGCTATGGCACACGCTATACCGTTCCGACAATCAACCTGGCACCCTATTCAGAGTTAATTCCTGCCATTGGCGTCTACATCACGACTCTCACAATTGATGGCGAACGCTTCAATGCCGTCACCAACGTCGGCAACCGTCCGACGTTTGGAGAAGATTCCTTCACGATCGAATCCCATCTACTCAACTTCCATCCCATCGACCTGACAGAGCAGACTCCGCTTCAGCTCACGTTTCTTCATCACCTGCGCGATGAGATTCGCTGGCCTTCGCCTGAAGCTCTACGCGAGCAGATTGGACGCGATGTGCGTCGTGCTCAACGCTACTTTAATTTGTGCCGCCTGTTGGTTTCACAGAAGTAGAACGAGTTGCGGGCGCACTCGGTTTCGATGAACTGGGAGCCTTGGCTGGTTCGACATCATCGTCCGCAGCTGCTTTCGCCGGCGCACCGGCCTTACTCACAGCCACATTAAGCATCTTCTTTGGAGTTCCCTCTGCAGGAAAAACTTCGTCCGGCTTGTTAGCAATTGCGACACGCATGAAGTCCATCCAGATGGGAAGAGCAGCACGCGCCCCGGTCTCCTTCTCCCCCAGCGACTGCCGATTGTCATACCCGATCCAGGTACCGCATGTCACCGAAGGAGAGAACCCGATAAACCATGCATCGGTGTAGTTGTTGGTTGTACCGGTCTTGCCTCCGAGAGGATGCTTCAGCTGAGAAGCTGCCCCGCCAGTTCCCATTCGCACCACGGCCTGCAACAGCTCCATCATCGTGCGCGCTGTCTCTACAGAGATCACCTCTCGCACGTCCGTAGGCTTCTCATCGAGAGGAAGACCATCGGCCTGCATCACCTTGCGAATATAGTGCGGCGCAATTCGTATCCCATCGTTCGGGAATACACTGTAGGCTCCTACCTGTTCGTAGAGCGAGATGTCGGCCGATCCTAATGCGACCGGCAAAAATGGCGGGATGTCGCTTGTAATTCCAAACCTGTGCGCCGTATCAATGACTTTGCGAATCCCCACATGCGAAGCCAGCTTCAGGGCAGGGATATTTCGTGACTCCGCAAAGGCATACAGCAGCGACATCGGTCCACGATAATCCCCCTCATAGTTGCGTGGAGTATACGGGCCACCGGGCGTCGGAAACGTCGTCGGACCATCGACAATAATATCCGTCGGCTTGGCTCCCGCCTCAATCGCCGTCGTGTAGACATAAGGCTTGAAGGACGAACCCACTTGTCGCTTCGCCTGTGTCGCACGGTTGAACTGGGACAGCGCGAAGTCTCGGCCGCCAACCATCGCGACAACCTCGCCGGTCGCATTGTCCACAGCCATCAGAGCAGCCTGAGCACCTGAATCCTGCTGCAACGATGCCTTCCACGTCTTTTCAGGCCCAGGCCCTTCAATCTTCAGATACACCAGATCACCGCTTCGTAAAAAGCTGTCGGCCTCAGAGTACTGCGTCCACTTCCAGTCATCGGGAGTCAGTACCGCGATCTGATCACCAAGCTTCACCGTCACTCGCTTTGCTTCGACTGAAGTAACGACGCCATGCACATAGGTATCTTTCATGATGGGCTGGATCCAGTCGGGATGCTTATATGTCTCGATATCATCCCCTGTCAGCACAATATTCTGGAGATTTCCCTTCCATCCCTCACGTCGTTCATAGCTGGCGGCGCCATCGAGTACAGCTTTATTGGCAACCGCCTGCAAATCAAGATCGAGCGTCGTATAGACGCGCAAGCCGGCGCCATGCACCTCGTCAACTCCATACTCCCGCTCGAGCTGCCTCCGCACCTCTTCCACAAAATAAGGCGCAATGCTGTTCGGAGGCGTCTGGACATGTAGGCCCAATGGAGTCGCCTTCGCCGTCTCCTCCTGATCAATCGTGATCTTTCCGTCCTGCCGCATCTCACTGAGCACGAGGTTCCGACGCTTCAGTGCACGCTCTGGGTAACGCACCGGTGAATAATACTCCGGCCCCTTGGGAAGAGCCGCCAGCAGCGCAGCCTCAGATAACGTTAAGTCGCGCACATGCTTATTGAAGTAGTACTCTGCTCCTGCTTCGAACCCATAGGTCCCGCGACCAAGATAGATCTGGTTCGCATAAAGCTCGAAGATCTGGTTCTTCGTAAATCTCCTCTCAATCTGCATCGAGAGGATGACCTCCTGGAACTTTCTCCCAAAGGTTTTCTCGGTTGAGAGAAACAGATTCCGCGACAATTGCATCGTGATTGTTGACGATCCCTGACTGCGCCGCTGATCATGCAGGTCTCGATAGGCAGCCCCCACTGCGCGCACCAGGTTCACGCCCCAGTTGCTCTCAAAACTCTTATCTTCAATCGAAAGGATGGCCTCTTTCAGGACCGGAGGGAACTCCGAGTATGGAACCACCACGCGGCGTTCCAGCGCAAACGATCCAAACGGTCGACCATGGACATCCAACAATTCAGTCGTCGTATTTGGACGATAGCGGGTAAGATCATCGACCTCTGGCAGATCGATAGAGTAGACGAGCATCAACCCGCAGAGCGCTCCGAAGACCGACGAAAGCCCGAGCAGAACATAGAAAGTGGCAAGACGGGCTCGCCTTCGACTGGGATACTCTGGCCCGGAAACCAGCCGATGCAAAAGTTGCTTCCAGATTGGCTCGGACGCATCTCCCGCCTTCTCTTCCTCGCGTCTGAATAAGCTCGGCACAGCCCTCACCATAGCATGATCGGCCCATCCAAAGGTGGACCGATCCCCGCGGAAGGCGGGTCCCGGAATCAGAACTTATACGACTGAAAATTCAGATCAGGCAGCCTTGCTCTTGAGCAAATCCAACGCTTTATTTAGCTGATCATCGACAGAGACACTGGGCTTCTTCGTCTCCGGCTGCGTCTGTACTGTGGCATCGCCATCGTCGATCGGACCGTTGTCATCAAGATTCGAGGCCACCAGAACCCCAGGCGTTACGCCTTCATTTTCCAGCTTCTTGCCTGAAGGAGACTCGTACTTTGCGACCGAAAGAATCAATGCAGCGCCGTCTGGCAGCTCAAAGGTCTTCTGCTGCGAGCCTTCGCCAAAAGTCTTCTCGCCCACCAGGTCAGCGCGGTGATTGTCCATCAGGGCAGCTGCAACCACTTCCGCTGGACCTGCGGTTCCACGGTTCACCAGGACCACCACCGGCGAGGTCGTATTAATCGCCTTCGAAGATTCAGCCGTAAAAGTCTGCTTCTCCACCTTTTGGCCTGCCAGGATAGTGATCGTTCCCGACTTCAGCAGGAAGTTTGCCATCCGAATCGCCTCTGGTATATCGCCTGCCGCTACATCACGAAGGTCCAGCAGAATCTTCTTGTTGCCAGCCTTCTGCATACCCTTCAGCTTGCTCTCCACCTGCTGCACATGCTCGCGGTCAAGAATGCCCGGCTTCAGATACAAGATGGATGAGTTTTCGTACATCGTCTCGCTGGTCGCAGGTTGTGTAATCATCTGCCGCGTCATCGTGATTTTGTCCGGAACTGCCTTGCGCGGACGAACCACAGAGATCGACACCTGACTTCCTGGAGCGCCTTCCAGCATCATACGGATCATTGCCAGGGAGATATCGCGAGTGTCATGGTCGTCGATAGCTTCGATGATGTCGCCATCATTCAGGTTCACCTTGTCGGCAGGACTTCCTGGAACGATGGAAACCACCGTCGCATACCCCCAACGCTTTGAGACGTTGATTCCGACTTGAGCCTTCGCGCCTTTTTCTTTGTCAGCCTTGAATGCCTTGTAATCGTCGGCCGTGAGATAGCTCGAATCCGCATCCAGAGACTCCAACAACCCGCGCATGGCCCCGTTGGTTACCTGAGGAATATTCGGTTCTACTACATAATCTGTCTGGATATGCCGCAGCACTTCGCTATAGACATTGATCTGCCGGTAAGCGCCATCCTGATCGTCCGTCGCGGCGTTTACGCCGCTGGAATTGACTCCAAGAAATACCGTCAGTACAAGGGCCGCCGAGACGGTCAGCAGAAGGATCTTCGAAATCTTCGGCATAGGTACAGAAATCTCCAGGGCGATCAAAACCACCCAACAGGCGTTTAGACGAACCGCGCTGACAAAATGATACTCTCGTACAAAGAGTCGCAACAGGGGGGTGTCTTTTCAGCACTTTGGTTGTAGTTTTTTGGTGGCGGTGAGTGGGATCGAACCACTGACCTACGGGTTATGAGTCCGTCGCTCTAACCATCTGAGCTACACCGCCGATGCAGGAAGACTATGCCCGCCAGAAGTTACGATTCAGAAGGAGAACCGTCGCGGCACAGCCAGATTCCATCATACTTGATTCCGCCCAGACGGAAAAGCCCAGTGGAGACAAACCCTTGCGCATCATTGGCGTTATCCCGGCGCGGCTGGCTTCTACCCGACTCCCACGCAAGATTCTTCGTCCGATTGCAGGCCGCCCCATGCTTGCCTGGGTCTGGGAGGCAGCCCGGGCCTGTCCTCAGCTGAATGACCTTCTGGTCGCCACCGACTCCGAGGAGATCGCCGACCTGTGCAAGCAGAATAGCTGGACCTGCCAGCTCACCTCACCCGCATTGCCCAGCGGTACCGACCGCGTCCACGCCGTCGCTCAAATCGTCGATGCGGATATCTACGTCAACATCCAGGGCGATGAGCCACTCCTGAAGCCGGAGCACATTACCGCGCTGCTTCATCCCTTCGCCAAACCCCACGTTGAGGTTTCGACCCTCAAGGTTCTCTGTACGCCAGAGAACATCCACAATCCGAATGCAGTGAAGGTGGTTACGGCGGCCGATGGACGCGCCCTCTACTTTTCCCGCTCTACCATTCCTTACAACCGCGATGGTAATCCCGCGCAATACTGGAAACACATCGGCCTCTATGCCTATCGCAAAGCTGCGCTACAGCGATTTCCGACGCTTGCCTCGAGTACACTCGAACACACGGAACGGCTCGAGCAGCTCCGCTTTCTTGAAAACGGAGTCAGCCTCTATGTCGAACCCACGCCATTCGACACCATCGGTGTCGATACAGAAGAAGATCTTCGCCTGGTAGAAAAGATTTTGATGCAGCAATCCCTTAACGGGTCTGGGAAAAGCTGATCTCCAACTGTCCCTTCATCGACTTCTGCACCGAGACCTCTTCCAGCGATCTCACCACCCAGTCCGCCTCATTCAATTCGCTCATCGAGTGTGTTCCCAATACGCCCAGCACCTGTGCGCCTGCGGCTTTTCCGGCTCCTATACCTGAAGGAGCATCCTCGACAACGACGCAGTCTTCCGGCCTGCAACCCAGTAGTTCTGCACCGCGACGATAGGGCTCTGGATCGGGCTTTCCCCGCTCCACATCGTCTGCGCTCACGATGCGATCCGGGGCAGGTAATCCCGCAACTTCAAGACGCCCCAGCATAAGTCGTCGCGTCGCCGAGGTCACAATTGCCCAACGGTCCGGAGGAAGACTCTGCAGCAACTCTTTCGCGCCCGGTAGCACCTTGAGATCCGCCGTATCGGCAATCTCCAGATCTTCAATCTCGCGCAGTCCCTCCACGGGGTCCATATCGGGTCGAAGGCTTTTAACAATCTCGATCGCTCGCATGCCATGCGGAACGTTGTAAGTCTCCGCATTGGGGATTCCATGCCGCTTGGCCCAGATTCGCCAACAACGCACGACCGAACCGATCGAGCTGATCAACACGCCGTCCATATCGAACAGCAGGCCCTTTGCTTCTACCTTCACCAGCTCGCTCAAGCCTGCGCCCCTTTCAGTACGAAAGCCTGCCCAGCCGCTAGGACCTTCTCCACGGACTCCTTCGAGCAGCTCTCGCAGTACACGCGCAACAGCGGCTCCGTCCCCGATGCACGTAGCAGCAGCCACGTCTCCGCTGCATTGGGTTTGTTCGCGCAACCCGGATTCTCCAGGAAGAACTTGATCCCATCCAGCATCTCCGTTCGCAACACCTTCATGCCAGCCAGTTCTGTCACTCCGGCCTTGGCCCGCGCAATCGCAGACTGCTTAATCTCTTCTTCGATATGCATATCCACGCGCCCATACTCATGCACACCAAACTCTGTCTGCAGCATGGTAACCAGCTCACCCAGCGTCTTCTTCTCATCAGCCATCACATTGGCCAGTAACAATGAGTTCAACAAACCATCACGTTCCGGCAGATGCTTGCTGATCCCCACTCCTCCCGATTCTTCGCCGCCGATCAGGACCTCCTTCTCGAGCATGAAGTCCACAACATATTTGAAGCCGATCCCATGTTCGTTCAGCTTACGGCCATACTTCGCGGCGATGCGATCGATCATCTTCGTCGTATTGAACGCCCGGGTCACCTCACCAGGCCACTTCTTCCGCTCCAGTAGCCACCACAGCAGAATGGAGAAGATTCTGTGCGCATCCACTACATTGCCGTGCTCATCCACAGCACCAATGCGATCGGCATCGCCGTCGGTAATGAGGCCGGCATCGCACTTCTCCACGGCGACTGCCTCCTGTGTTGCTTTGATGTGAGGCAGAATCGGCTCAGGATTGATCCCAGGAAATGCCGGGTTAATCTCGTTGCGGATCTCCACAAATGGAACGCCTGCGCGGGAGAAGATCCCTGCAAGAACGCCACGGCCCGCTCCATACATCACATCGACCAGGAATTTATATCCGCTCGCTTGGATCGCCTTCAGATCAACAAACTTCTCCAGCGCGGCAATGTACTCCGGAGCGAAATCGGCCTCTTCAATCGGTGCCGCTTTCTCCGCTTGCGGAACCGGCTTCAGAAGATAGCTCTCAATCGAGGCCATAATCGAAGGTTTGCCAGATCCACCATACGTCGCCTTGTATTTCACGCCATTCCATTCGGCTGGATTGTGGCTCGATGTAATCATCACACCGCCGGCAGCTTTCCGCGCTCGCACCGCAAACGACAGCGCCGGAGTCGGAGTGATCTCCTTCGCAATCTGCGCCGGAATACCCGCCTTAGCCAGGACCTCAGCAACGACTCTGGCAAACGAGAGCGAAGCAAAGCGAGTGTCCCACCCGATACAGACGCCAGCCTTGGCATCTTCATGCTCTAAAACATAGTTAGCAATCGCACCCGCCGCTACACGAACATTGGCATAGGTAAAATCATCGGCAATTACGCCGCGCCAGCCATCCGTCCCAAACTTCACTACTGTCTTGATCTCTGCCATAGTTTTTCGTTTCGCAAATGCCTTCAATCTGCAACTACACCAAGTCTTCTCTTCCGGCCTGCTTCAGCTCTGCGACCACCTTGCCTACATCCTGCGACCGCTCCCGGGTCGTAATCAGCAGCGCGTCTTCCGTTTCAACAACGACTAGGTCACTGACACCAACGAGAGCGACTGCCTTGCCTGGCGCATACACATAATTTCCCTGCGCATCGATATCCACACAGGGCTGATTCGTCTTATCGAAGACGTTCTTCTTCGCCAGATCTTCCGGCCCACAGTCCGCGACGTGCTCATGCAACGCCGACCAACACCCCAGATCGTTCCAGCAAAAATCGCCAGGCAGGCAATAGATCTCCGAGGCTTCCTCTCCCTTCGCCGATCTCGGTTCAAGAACCGCGTAATCAATGGAGATGTTCTCGCACTGCGGATAGATCTCCGCAAAGACTTGCCCAAATTTCGGCGTGCCATAGGCTGCGGCAATCTTCTCCATCAACACGGCAATGCCAGGGCTATGCTCACGAACGGCTCCCGTCAGCGTCTTTACGCTCCACAAAAACATTCCGCTATTCCAGGCATAATTTCCCGAAGCGACAAATGCCTCGGCCAGAGCCTTGTGCGGCTTCTCTGTAAACCGCTTGACTCTTCGAACCTCGATACTATCAACCGTTTTTACCGTTTGGCCCTGTTCGATATAGCCATAACCCGTCTCTGCTTTGATTGCAGGAACTCCCAGCACCACGATCTTCTCGCCGCTGGCAGCCAGTTTCACGCCGGCTTTCACAATCTCCGCAAACCGTTTTTCGTTCTTGATTGCATGGTCTGAAGGAAAGATACCAATCACTGTATTAGGTTCGGTCTTCTCCAACAGAAAGGCAGCTAATGCGCACGCAGGAGCAGTGTTTCTCGCCGCCGGCTCGCTCATAATGTGTTCTGACTTTACTCCTGGAAGCTGATGCACGATCTCTTCGCGCAAGAGATCGTTCGTGACGACCCAAACGTCCTCAGCCTCCGCAACCGGAACCAGCCGGTCCACCGTCTGCTGAATCATCGTCCGTTCGCCGTCCAGCGCTAAAACCTGCTTGGCTCGCGATCTTCGGCTTCTGGGCCAGAACCGCGTCCCACTACCACCCGCAAGAATCACCGGAGCGAAACGAAGCTTCACTTCCCCGGCCTGATCTCCAGCATTGCCCATGTCTTTTACCCAATGGAAAGGACCGCACAGGATTCTCCCTATGCGGCCCTTCTCCTGAAATCATCCTCTATCCGAGCGACGCAAAGTACTCCCGCATGCGCTTCACGCCTTCATCAACAACATCATGCGAAACTGCGTACGACAGCCGGATGTGCTCTGCCGTACCAAACGCTTCGCCCGGAACCACCACGACATGGGCCTCGCTCAACAACTTGGCCGCGAGATCTGTCGCCGACGTAATTCCGCCCTTGCCGATAAAGTTCTTCACGTTCGGGTACACATAGAACGCACCCTCGGGCACAGTGCACGTCAGACCGGGAATTGTCTTGAATCCCTCCAGCACGCGGTCTCGCAGCTTGATGTAGTCTGCGCGCATCTCGGCAACGCACTCCTGAGGTCCACTTACTGCCGCAATCGAGGCACGCTGCACCATGCTCGCTGTGTTCGAGGTCGACTGTGACTGCAACTTGCTCATCGCCGCGATAATCGGCTTCGGCCCCAGAGCAAAACCCGCGCGCCAACCCGTCATTGCATAAGTCTTTGACAACGATCCCAGAACGACCACATGCTCCTTGCAGTCCTTGAAGCTGCCGCCACTGACAAGATTCCCCGCAAAGTTCAGGTAGACGTAGCACTCGTCCAGCAGTACGAAGATATCGCGCTTGTGCGCCAGCCTGACGATCGCCTCCAGATCCTCCGGCGAAACCACCGCTCCCGAAGGATTCGAGGGCGTATTCAGAATGATCGCCTTCGTCTTCGGCGTAATCGCCGCCTCAATCATCTTCGCCGTTACGCGGAAGTTCTCGGCCTCGTTCGTCTCCACAAACACCGGAACACCGCCAGCATACTGAATGATGTCCTTGAACGACACCCAGTACGGGACCGGTAGGATCACCTCATCGCCATGATCGACCAGCACTTGGATCGCATTGAACAAGGCCAGCTTGCCGCCCGTTGTGAAGACGCACTCTTCTGGCGTGTAGGCCGAACCGAAGTCCGCCGCATGGCGATCCACAATGGCCTTACGAATCTCAGGAATACCAGCGACATTCGTGTAACGCGTAAAGTTCTTCTCGATTGCATCAATCGCCGCGTCCTTAATATGACGCGGAGTGGAAAAATGCGGCTCGCCCGCGCCAAAGTCCGCCAGATTCACGCCCTCGGACTTCAGCTTCAGCGCCGCAGCGGTGATAGCCATCGTTGCAGAAACTTCGATGCGGCCGATACGGTCCGCAAATATCTTGGTAGCCGTCGCTGTGCTCATACCTCTAGTGTGTCAGATTTGTCCACCGAGATAAAGCGCGGGAGCATGAACACCGCACGAACAGCCCGTTCTGTCTCAACTCTGTTAATATGGCCGCCATAGCCGAGCAAAGACCTCAATCGCTCCATTCGCTTCCTTTTCGCTCCATTTCCATTCCAAAAGAAAGAGTTAGGTGGGTATGATTCGTCATTCAGTCTTCTTGAAACATCTTTTCCCGCGCATTTGCGCCATTGCTTCGTTCTCCTGCTGCGCAATGCTCACACAGGCGCAGCAGCCCCTCAAAACCCTCCTCGTCGGAGTCGATCATCGTACCGTCACCTCGCTCGACGGCGACTGGCACTACCTCGTCGATCAGCCTCCGGCCCGCGCCCTCTATACCGCACAGGGAAAAGTGCGAGATAACAGCTACGCCCTCAACACGCACCCCAATATCAACAGCGGTCCTCACAACGACGAATACGACTTCGCCACCGCTCCCACTCTTAAGGTCCCCGGCGACTGGAACACCCAGGAACCCACGCTCTTTCGTTACGAGGGCGTCGTCTGGTATCAGCGCGACTTCGACTTCCAGCCCCGCCCCAACACCCGAACTTTCCTCCATATCGGCGCTGCAAATTATCGTTCCTTCGTCTGGGTCAACCAGAAGCGCATCTGCGATCACGAAGGTGGCTTCACTCCCTTTGACTGCGAAGTCACCTCGGCCCTCAAGCCCGGCAGCAACTTCGTCGTCATCGCTGTCGATTCCACCCGCGATGTCGACGGCATCCCCTCCGTTGGCATCGACTGGTTCAACTATGGCGGACTAACCCGTGATGTCTCTCTCGTAACCGTACCCACAAAATTCATCGACGATTACGATATCCACTTGAAACACGGAGCTACCTTCTCATCCTCAGATGCAAATACCCTCACCGGCTACGTGCACGTCGAAGGCGCCACCGCTGGAACCCCGGTAACACTCCACATCCCCGAAGCAGGCATCAACACCACCATCAAAACGGATGAAAACGGCCGCGCCTCCTTTGAGGCCAGAGCACTCAGCCTGGCTCTCTGGTCACCTGAGCAACCAAAGCTCTACAAGGTAGAACTATCGTCCGGTGAAGACAAGCTCACCGACGATATCGGTTTCCGCGACATCCGCGTCGACGGTACCCGTATCCTCCTCAACGGCAAAGCCATCTTCCTTCAGGGTGCAAATATGCACGCCGAAGCTCCCTATCGCACTGGACGCGCCTGCACCGATGAGGACGTTAAAAACATCTTCAGCTTCCTCAAGGATCTCAACGCCAACTTCGTTCGCCTCGCTCACTATCCCCACGATGAACGCATGGAGCGCACCGCTGACCGCGAAGGCATCATGATCTGGTCCGAGATCCCCATCTGGCAGCACATCTCCTACGACAAGCCCGAGGTCTACGCCAAGGCCCGCTTCATGCTCAACGAGATGATCCGCCGCGACCGCAACAAGGCTTCTGTCATCCTCTGGTCCGTCTCCAACGAGACTCCCAATAATCCCACACGCACTAAGTTCCTTACCGATCTCGCCAATGAGGCACGTCACCTCGACTCCACTCGTCCCATCACCTCCGCGCTCATCGGACCGCATCCCAAAGGCATGGAAATGGTGCAGGATGATCCCCTGATCAACGCCCTCGATGTTGTTGGTCAGAATGAGTACATCGGCTGGTATGAGATGCGCCCCGAAGATGCCGACAACGTCCATTGGACACTTCCCAATAAGCCCGTTCTTATCTCAGAGTTCGGCGCTGAGGCGAAACAGGGAAACCATGGTGGTAAAGATCAACGTTGGGCTGAAGAGCAGCAGGTGAATGTCTACGAGCACCAATTCGTCATGATCAAGAAGATCCCTCAGGTACGCGGACTCATTCCTTGGGTCCTGATGGACTTCCGCTCACCCACCCGGAACATCCCCAAACTGCAGGACGGCTTCAACCGCAAAGGACTCATCTCCGAGGAGGGCAAACGCAAACAGGCCTTCTTCCTTTTCCAGAAAACCTACAAAGACCACGCAGTCGGTAAAGCTGAATAGGAACTTCGAGGTAAACGAAGAAGAGGAGCGACTTAGCCGCTCCTCTTCTTGTCTTCGTTTCGTTTCAGTCTAGAACAATACCCTCGCTCCAAGCTGCAACTGCCGCGGCGGGAAGGCAGAGGAGATTGAGCCGAAGTTGCTGTTTGTTGTCGTCAGGTTCAGACCATTGAAGTTCGTGCGATTAAGAATGTTGAACGCATCTGCCTGCACTTTGACACGAACACGTTCTGTAATCGGGAAGAACTTCGAAAGCGTTGCGTCGGTCTGAGCGAGCCCCGGTCCCTGCACTGCACCATACGGGGCATTACCGTAATTCGCTCCCGTGGGGGTAGCGAATGGGTTTGTACAACCAGACTTTGTGGCTCCACAAACATAACCGTTAAGACCGGCATGGTTGTTGGCAAGGATCTTTGCGCCGGGCTTAAGGTCCGGACGCACATTTCCAACGCCGAGTGCCGAGTTCGCTTGAACATTGAAGTAAGCTCCGCTCTGAAGACGAGCGACACCACTCAACTGCCAGCCTCCGATGGCCTCGCGAATCGCGAAGTTATGTCCGCGGAACTCTGGTCCCTGCACAACAAAGGTCGCCACAAAAGCGTGCCGCCGATCATTGACCAGATAACCATAGTTGTAGCCCGGATTACTCCAGTTTTCGAGCGTCTGATTGTTGCCGTTAGAATCTCCAAGCGCCTTAGACCATGTGTAAGCCAGCGTGGTAGTCACAAGTCCCGCTCTCTTCGAAGCGAAGACCTGCAAAGAGTTGTAATTGTAATTAGAAGCGAACCGATTCATATTGATCGTTGTAAAGCCCTTATATGGATTCGAATAATTTGTATTCGTGATTCCATTGGCCCGATTCGCTGCAACAACCGCTAAGTTCGGGTAATTGACGTTCGGCGTTGCAAGCTGGCGATGCGCAACGCTGCCTACATAGTTGGCCTCAAACAACACGGTACGAGTTACCTGGTGCTGAAAGCCAAGGCTGTACTGGTATGTATAGGGATTATGCGCCGTTGGATCGATCGCACTGATCGTACCCTGTGTCGTCGCTGCAGTTGGAACGCTGGACAGCGTCGCCAGGTTACCGAAATCAAGGTTGGTATTCGAAAGGAATGGAGCGATATTCAGCTGGCTGAAGATCAGGTTACCCTGCGCACGATAGAAGAACAGGCCGAAGCCGCCACGAATAACGGTCTTGTCATCCGCGGCATAGGCAAATCCGAACCGAGGTCCGAACGCGCCATGCATCTTATAGAAACCTCGCGGAGCGCCTGCAGGAATCAACGGGAACAACGCCGTATTTACATTCGGCACTCGAATCTGCTGATCTGCTGGAACCCCACTGCCAGCGCGAACAAGTCCAGCATAGGGATTGCCACCCTTGGTCGTGTCGATTCTGCCGTTCGGTAGAAGTGTAACCGGAGTAGAAGCGGCATAAACGGAGGGATCGAAGCTCGAAATGTTATTGCCCTGCGTATACCAGGGCAAGATCCCCTGCCACCGCAGACCAATCTCTAGACTGAGCTTCCGGGTTGCCTTCCACGAATCCTGAACGAAGGCTTCAGGCTGCGTAAATCGGAAGTGCCCCATTGGATCGGCACTGGCCTCGGAGTAACTGTTGAAATTGCCGAGGAAAGCATCCGCCAGGGAATAACAGGTCGTATTGACGTTGGAAGGCTTCCCACCCGTGCACGCAGCAGGCTGAAAGTTTGCCGTGCCGGTGTAGTTTGCGCGACCGTTCTGGTCGACACGATCACGAATGACAACGACACCCGTCTTGACCGTGTGATTCCCTTTGATCCAGGTAAGGGTGTCGGCCAACTGGATATCGGTCGAAGGTGATAGCAGAGCAAAGTTCGGTCCCTGCATACCAGCATAGTTGGTGATATTCACCTGCGGAATTCCATTGGGATAGGTACCCGCATTCGGATAGATCTTCTGGTACTGGAAGCCAAAGGTCTCGCGCTTCCAGTTGTTGCCTGCCGGAGGAATACGTTGCGCTGCCCAGCTTGTATTCGCCTGCGCTACGTTGATCAGGTTTGGACGAACTGCCCAGGTATAAGCAACCAGATAGCTCTGTCCAGGACGATTACGAATCGTTGGGGTCGTATTCAGAATTCCGCTATTTGAGAAAGTGCCAAACGGATCTGTCAAAGTATTTTGATCATGAATCCAGCGGCCATAAATCGAATGCTTCTGGTTGATTACATAATCGAACCGCACTAAATCCTGGTGGAAGTTCAGTGGGTTGCTAGGTGCCAATGTCAGGTTATTGCTCGGAATACCACCATCGCGATAGCTCAAACCAGCCGCACTGATCGTCTTATACACATTAGCGATTGCTCGACCATCCGTTGTAATCAGCGAAGCGATGTTATTGTTTGGGATCGGAGTCGTAGTACCGGGGTAGTAGAGTTGAACCGGATTCGATCCGGTAAGCAACGCTGAAAAGTCCCCATTCAGCATCGCAGTGGTGGGAACCGTAAAAGTGCTGGCAGTCGCCTGCTGGCGAAGACGCTTCCACTCTTCTCCAACGAAGAAGAATAGCTTGTCCTTGATGATGGGGCCGCCTACAAAGAATCCGAAATCGTTATAGATTAGCTGCGTCTTCTGCCGCGCAATGTAGTTCGTGGCATCCAGATAGTTGTTACGAAGAAACTCAAACGCTCCTCCATGGAAAGAGTTCGTTCCGCTTTTGGTCACGATATTGAACGTCGGACCTGACGCACGGCCAAACTCGGCTGACGCGTTGGAGGTATCGATCTTCACCTCTTGGATGAAGTCTGCACCGACATTGTTCATCAGCGAGCCGTTCGAACCTGCAACCTGGTTATAGGCTCCGTCCACCGTCAGGTTATTCGTATCGCTACGATTGCCATTGATCGTTTGATTCGTCGATGCAAGCGAAGTCGTAACCGAGAAAATGTCTGGATTGGTTACAACTGCGCCTGGTACCAGCGTCAGCAACTGCGTATAATTGCGCCCGTTCAACGCCAGGTTCGATACCTGCGTCGAGTCAATCACACGCGCTAGCTCGCCCGAAGTCGTGTTCAGCGACTCGATCGCTCCGCCCTGCACTTCAACGGTCTCGCTTGTTTGTCCTACAGGGAGCGTAAAGTTCGACGTCACCTTCGCGTCCGCGCTGATCGAAACACCCGATTGTTTTGCCGTCTGGAATCCGGTTTTCGTGACCGAGATCGAGTACATGCCAATCGGCAGGTTCGTCACGATATAGTTGCCGCTCGAATCTGATGTGGCTGTGCGAGTCGCCTGTGTATTCGTTGACGTGATCGTGATTGCTGCATCAGGAACAGCGGCACCACTCGGGTCTAAAACGATTCCTGAAATCTGTCCAAAGCTTGTTTGCGCATCTGCCCTGTAACCTGAGAAAACGAGTGCGATCACAAACAGGGCGTTTGCAATCTTCAACAAATGTTTACGCATCATTACCTCCTCAAATGACTCAAACGAAATTTTCTACAACGAATGGGCTGTTTTCTTGTTTGCAGCCTCTTCAGGCACATCATGTTCTTGCTTACAACAAATTCGCTATTTTCGCAGAGTGCTTTTTCAAGCGATAGCTATTAACCAATCTGCAATGCACGCTTGTCAAGCACCAATTGTGAGTCCCAAAGTGTAAAACTCCTTTACTTTTTCGTTTTAGCTACGTAAGCGGTTACGGAAAACGGCATCTCTTCTCCGGGCCTGGTTCTTTTCTCGCTGCAAGCGTTCGCTCATACTTCATACATTTGTGATCCCTGCTGGTCTGAAGTAAGGTGGCTACGGGTCAGAACGCCCATAGATCTATGTCCAACCAAGACAATCTCTCTTCCCGTCGCGAATTCCTTCAGAGCACCGTTGCACTTGGGCTCGCATCGACTCTCCCATCTCACACCACTGAAGCGCAGACCTCTGCCTCTCCCACCGCCGACCGTACCTATTGGATCGAGATTGTGCGCCGTGTCTCTCACCCTGTTCTCTCTGCTGTCAGCAAAGCACAGCTTCGCGCAATCATGCCTGTCGAAGCCAAGCCAGGACTCGAAGAGGAGCGACGAAAGTCAACGCATCTCGAAGCCTTCGGCCGGCTCCTCAGCGGAATCGCGCCCTGGCTCGAAACCACCGTCATCAGCCCGGAAGAAGCTGCGCTTCAGACCCAATACCGCGAGTGGGCACGTGCAGGAATCCACCATGGCACCGATCCTTCCTCACCGGATTACATGAACTTCGGCATGACCTCACAGTCTGTCGTCGATACAGCGTTTCTCGTCCTTGGCATCCTGCGCGCACCCAAACAGCTTTGGGAACCTCTCGACCGCACCACCCGCGCCAACCTCGTCAAAGCTCTGCAAGCCACCCGTCAGGTTCTCCCCGGACAGTCCAACTGGCTCCTCTTCTCCGCCATGGTCGAAGCCGGTCTTTGCTTCATGGGAGAGGAGTGGGACTCTCTCCGCGTCGACTACGCCATCCAGATGCATAAAGAGTGGTTCCTCGGCGATGGAACCTACGGCGACGGAGCCCACTTCCACTGGGACTACTACAACAGTTTCGTCATTCAGCCCATGCTCCTGCAGGTGCTCGATACCTTACCCGCCCGCTCCGCCATGTGGCGCGATCTCAAACCTGTCGCACTCGAACGCGCACGTCGCTATGCTGCAATTCAGGAGCGCCTCATCAGCCCCGAGGCTACCTTCCCTGTCATCGGCCGTTCCATCACCTATCGCTTCGGGGCCTTCCATCTTCTTGCTGACATCGCTCTGCGCAGACAACTGCCAGAACTTGTCTCACCGGAACAAGTCCGCTGCGCTCTCACCGCCGTCATGCGACGTATGATCGAACGCCCCGGCACCTTTGACGCAAAAGGCTGGCTCACCATCGGCTTTGCAGGACATCAACCTGGTCTCGGCGAGCCTTACATCTCCACCGGAAGCCTCTATCTCTGCGCGGTCGCCTGGCTGCCACTCGGACTCCCCGCCAACGATTCCTTCTGGTCCGGTCCCGCCAAGCCCTGGACTGAGGCAAAGATCTGGAACGGTCAGGATGCTCCCGCCGATCATGCCTCCTCGGCATAACGTTCATCCGGTATGATTTCGCCGTGCTTCTCACACAGGGAATCAAGCTTGCTTCGCTGCTCTCGCTCTTGCCCCTCGGAGCCTGCGCATTCGCGCAGGATGCCGCACAGGCAAACTGGCTCCGGATGGGGGCTACACCTGGCAACTCTCACTACTCTGCGCTTCGCCAGATCAACCGTTCGAATGTCGCGCAACTCAAAGTCGCCTGGTCCTACGACACTGGCGAACCTGGAGGCCTCGAAACCACACCGCTCGTCATCGATGGAATCCTCTATGGACTCACTCCTACCCAGAAGGTCTTCGCCCTCAATGCCGCCACAGGAAAAGTAATTTGGAAGTTCGATTCCACCGTAATGTCTGCTGGTCCTAGTCGCGGTCTTTCGTACTGGATCGACGGAAAAGACAAACGCCTCTTTGTTGGAATTGCAAACTTTGTATATGCTCTCGATCCCGCCACAGGCAAGATCATCCCCGGCTTCGGCCACTACGGCAGAATCGATCTGCGCGAAGGTCTCGGGCGTGCTCCCGAGCAACAGTCCATAGCCCTCACTACTCCCGGTGTCATCTACAAAGATTTACTTATCGTCGGTGGCCGCACACCCGAAACCCTCCCTGCCCCTCCTGGAGACATTCGCGCTTACGACGTCCGCACAGGCGCGATGCGCTGGTCCTTTCACACCATCCCTCATCCCGGAGAACCCGGCTACGAAACCTGGCCATCCGATGCCTGGAAGACAGCTGGGGCCGCCAACAACTGGGCAGGCATGGCCCTTGATCGCGAGCGAGGAATCATCTTTGTTCCGACAGGCTCTGCCGCGCCCGACTTCTACGGTGCCTCGCGCACAGGAGACGATCTCTACGCCAACACCCTGCTCGCTCTCGATGCTGCGACCGGCAGACGCATCTGGCATTTTCAGGGAGTCCACCATGACATATGGGACCGCGACTTCCCCTCTGCCCCGATCCTCGTTTCTATGAAACGCGACGGGAAGACAATCCCCGCCATCGTCCAGACCACCAAACAGGGCATCCTCTTCGTCTTCGACCGCACTTCAGGCAAACCGCTTTTCCCTATTGAAGAACGCTCTTATCCTGCCAGCAACATTCCAGGCGAAACGGCTTCGAAGACACAGCCTTATCCTCTGCAACCTGAACCCTTCGCTCCTCAAATAGTCACCGAGGACACTCTCACAGACCGTACCCCTGCGGCGCACGCCTGGGCCGTCCAGCGGCTTCGTGAGATACGCAACGAAGGCCCCTACGTTCCCTTCAGCATAGACAAAGACACTCTCATCACTCCCAGCTTCGAAGGAGGCGCTGAATGGGGAGGGCCTGCATTCGATCCCCAGACCAGCATCCTCTACATCAACGCCAACAACTATGCCTCGCTCGGGGCGCTCGCCGTCCATACCGGAGAATCCCCCGGCCGCGCCACCTATCTCTCGCAGTGCAGCCTCTGTCATGGCGATCATCGCCAGGGCTCGCCTCCCGCCTTCCCCTCGCTCCTCGGAGTCACTCAGCGCCTCTCTGCCGATCAGATCACGTCCATTCTTCACGCAGGCCGCGGACGTATGCCTGCCATCCCCATACGAGGGAAGTCTCTCAACGATCTCCTCACCTATCTCGAAACTCCCTCCGACTCACCTGTTCTAACCAAAGAAGAACAGGCCACTCCTGACACATCTCCCGATCGATCTACTCCCAGCCATTCCTCGCAATACACGATGACTGGCTATCGCCGCTTTCTCGACCCCGACGGCTACCCCGCCACTGCTGCTCCCTGGGGAACCCTCAACGCCCTCGATCTCAAAACCGGCAAATATCTATGGAAGATTCCGCTCGGCCAGTATCCCGAACTGGTAGCGCAGGGCATGCCCGATACCGGCAGCGAAAACTACGGCGGGCCGATCGTCACCGCAGGCGGCCTTCTCTTCATCGCCGCGACCAACTTCGATCACAAGATTCGCGCCTTCGATAAGGCCACCGGAAAACTTCTCTGGGAAGCCACACTGCCCTTCGCCGGAAATGCCACTCCAGTGACCTATGAAGTAGAAGGCAGGCAATACGTCGTCATTGCCGCCGGAGGCTCCGGCCTGAACCCTCGCGGAGATACAGGCGGAGTCTACGTCGCCTTCGCTCTGCCAAAGTAAACCCTTTTGGGTGTCAGCAAAGCTGATTTGATGTGGTTCATCCGCGCGCGCTGCGCGAATCCCTACCGCCCACTCACTTTCGCCTTTAGCCTCTCCACCACCAGTGGAGGCACCAGCGACGACACATCCCCTCCCAGCTCAAATACACCCTTGATCAACCGCGAGCTCACATAGGTGTACTTCTCTGCCGGCATCATGAACAGCGTCTCCAGCTCCGGATCCAGCTTGCGGTTCATCATCGCCATCTGGAACTCGTATTCATAGTCCGAGATCGCCCGAATACCCCGCAAAACCGCCTTGGCCCCCTGCTGACGACAAAAGTCCACTAATAGACCATCAAAGGTCGCCACCGAAACATTTCCCAGACTCCGGGTCGTCTCCGTGATCATCTCCACCCGCTCCGGAACCGTAAACAGCGGGCTTCCCTTCTCTGAATTACGCAGAATCGCGACCACCAGGTGGTCCACAATCTTGGCTCCCCTCGCGATCAGGTCAAGATGACCATTCGTCAGCGGATCAAACGTGCCAGGATAAATTGCCTTTATCGTATGCATTTCCCAGCAGCATATCCTTTCCCGACAAAAATATCTGTATTCCTGTAGTCTTCCCAGCCGCCAGCCCGTCTGTTCTGTTATCCGGCGGAAGCTAATTCGTCCCGCCCCATGAAACGTATGTCGACTGAAGCCCTGGCTACGAACCTTCTCGCCGATGCGGAGCATCCCGTCGCCGCACTCCCAACTCCCTTTGACGACCTGGCTTCCGTCATCGAAACCCACCGTTCCCGTATCTTCCGTTTTCTCCTGGCCTCGCTTCACGACTCCGATCTCGCCGAAACCCTCACTCAGGAGACCTTTCTTCGCGCTTGGAACTCCCGCGCCTCCTTCCGTGGCGACTGTTCCGTAGCCACCTGGCTCACCCGCATCGCCCTGAATCTCGTTCGCGACCACACCCGGACTCAGCGATTTCGTTTCTGGCGCCGTGCCTCCGCACAGGCAGTTGACCCAACCGAGATCGCAGCCTTTCTGCCCCATCCCGACTCTCTAGTCG
Source organism: Edaphobacter sp. 4G125 (assembly GCF_014274685.1). NCBI lineage: Bacteria > Pseudomonadati > Acidobacteriota > Terriglobia > Terriglobales > Acidobacteriaceae > Edaphobacter > Edaphobacter albus. Next base: position 1,093,274 of record NZ_CP060393.1, on the reverse strand, counting down.
AATCCCGTCTCATCGCCTCCGAGCAGGTCTCTCTGCTCTGGCAGGCCGTAAAAACTCTCTCGGACCGGCAACGCACCATCTTCCTTTTGCGCTTCGTTGAGGAAATGGATCTCACGGAGATCGCCTCGGCCACCGGAATTCCTCTCAGCACCGTCAAGAGCCACCTCTACCGCGCCCTGGCTCATATCCGGACACGCTTTGCCCAGACCACAAGGAAATCATCCCTATGAACCTTCACCATCTCACACACGAACAGCTCTGCGACCTCTTGCTGGAGGACGCTACCCCACCTCTACAGCAGGTTGAGCACCTTCGCATCTGCTCCCGTTGCTCTGCTGAGTACAACTCTCTCAAGGAATCGATCTCGCTCTTCCGCTCGACCACCATCGCCTGGGCCGGCCATGTCTCCGCCAATCGCGCCTCGTCCTCGCCCACTCATCTGCTTTCTGCCTCGACCCCTCGGCGAAACCGCGTCCCGAAACATCTCTTTGCTCAGCCCATCCTATGGGCCTCTGCCGCCATGCTTCTCATCGCGTCCGCTGTGCCTTTCGCTTTCCATCACCGCCAGCAACCGGTCACGACATCGCACTCCAATCCGCCCGCCCAGGTTCGCGCCGCCAACCGTATCGCAGACGAGGCGCTCTTAGAGGAGATCGACCAGACCCTCTCCTCCTCCATTCCTGCGCCCATGCAACCGCTCGCCGACCCTACCGCCGGCCGCTCCAGCCAGATCGATTCCACACCAAGGAAGAACTAAGATGACCCGAAATCCACTCTTCACCCTTGTCCCTGTTACTCTCCTCTGCGCCTCGACGGTCCTGGCCCAGGAGCCGCCTGCGCCTCCCTCCACCGCGCCGACTCCGCCTTCAGCCAGTACAAAGGTCATTCGTCCCCGTTCCCCGCGCGATGCCCATAACGTCCAGTATCGTGTCACCACCGACCGCGGTCCTGGGATGCATCCTGACCTGCGCATCGCGCCTCCCGGCATGTGGTGGAAGAATCCGGACATCGTCCAGAAGATCACCCTCTCGCAGGATCAGCAGAAGCGCATGGACGACATCTTTCAGCAAAGCCGCCTCCAGCTCATCGACCTCAAGGCCAATGTCGAAAAGCAGGAGGTAATGCTCGAACCTATGCTCTCTGCCAATCCTCCAGACACCAACAAAGTCCTGGGTCAGATCGATAAGGTCGCCAGCGCCCGCGCTGAGTTGGAGAAAGCCAATGCCAAAATGCTCCTCGGCATCCGTGGCGTCCTCTCCGCCGACCAATGGACGAAGCTCCAGGCCGAGCAGCGCGCCAACCAACGCTTCATGATCTTCCGAGGCCCCAACGGCCCCGGCCGTTTCGAGGGACATGATTTTGACTCCGGCCCGAGCCCCAAAGGTCCCGGCCCCAAGACCAACTTCAGATTCGCCCCCGGTGGCCCGCTCAGCCTCCTTACGCTTCCTCCTCTACCGGGCTCTGGCCCTGAGTTCGGCTCCATTATTGGCGGCCTCTCCCCCGATGGCCCAGACCTCGATATTCAGATCGGATCCCCTGACGATATCGATTTCTAATTCTGCAAAGAGGACATGAAAAGAGGATTCGCCCACCCCGCCTGAAGGCGGCACAGCCACCATAGCAAGGGGATCCCCGCATTTCACTTCCCGAAGCGCCCTCCAAACCTGTCAAGCCCCAAATTCGCCTAACCTCCACAATCCAAAAGGAATCCAATTTGCAGATCTACCCCTTTCCGCTTGCTAAACTTAAATCAGAGTCAGAGAACAAGTGCTGAGCGAGTGCAATCAAGAAAATTTGTCGTCTTCCAGTTGAAATAAGAAAGGCCCTCGTACCATAACGAGGGCCTTTCTTATTTAGAATCAATATTTTGGCATCTAAACCATTTATTTTCTATATTTTGCACTTATAAAAACAGATAAGTAGCAGAAAATAAAACGCTTTTCCAAAAAGAAGAAGGAGGGGGCTACCTTTTTCCTTTGACCGCTTCGGTTGCTGCCGCCGCTCCATTGGCAGGAACCGCCGGAACCTCTGGATCTCCATTAGCCGTACCGATATTGAGCTTCTTGCGAATCTCAGCGTTAATCCTGCCAAAGGTCTCCGGGTTCTCTTTAAGGAAGGTTCGGACGTTCTCACGTCCCTGCCCGATGCGCTCACCGGCATAGCTGTACCAGGCTCCGCTCTTCTCCACGATACCGTGCAACACCGCGAGGTCGAGCACATCTCCCTCGCGCGAGATGCCCTCGCCATACAAAATGTCGAATTCGGCGTCGCGGAAGGGTGCAGCGACCTTGTTTTTCACCACCTTGACCTTGGTTCGCGACCCTGTAACGACATCGCCTTCCTTCACCGCTCCCACGCGGCGAATGTCGATGCGGACCGAAGAATAGAACTTTAGTGCGCGGCCTCCGGTCGTTGTTTCTGGATTACCGAACATCACTCCGATCTTGTCCCGGATCTGGTTAATAAAGATCAGACAGGTCCTCGACTTCGCCACGGTTCCCGTCAGTTTACGAAGCGCCTGGCTCATCAGTCGTGCTTGAAGACCCATATGCGAGTCGCCCATTTCGCCGTCCAGTTCGGCCTTCGGAACCAAGGCAGCAACCGAGTCGACGACCAGCACATCGATCGCACCCGATCGCACCAGAGCCTCGACGATCTCCAACGCCTGCTCTCCGTAGTCTGGCTGCGAGACCAGCAGATTGTCCACATCGACGCCCAGCTTCTTCGCATACGCGGGATCAAGCGCGTGCTCGGCGTCAACGAAGGCAGCTAGACCGCCGGCCTTCTGGGCCTCGGCTACGATCTGCAGCGTGATCGTCGTCTTACCCGACGATTCCGGACCGAAGATCTCCACAACGCGCCCCCGTGGAACTCCGCCCACACCCAACGCCGCGTCGAACGAGATGGAACCGGTGGAGATGACCGAGATCGGGACGATCGCCTCCTTGGCTCCGAGTCGCATAATCGAGCCCTTGCCGAACTGTTTTTCTAGCTGTGAAAGCGCTGTCTCTATAGCTTTGCTGCGGTCATCTGCCACGTTGCGATTCTCCTCTGGATAGCGTCAAAACGGATTCTAGCAGTTAATCCCGGAAAGGCAAATAAAAAGCGAAATTCACCTCAACCTTCGTTTCGAACAGCTTCAGCCGCATCTATGTTCCTCGGCAAAAGCCAGTCACTGCTCCACTAAACTAAAAGTTCCGTCTATTGGAAGCCGTATGACCGCCGAGATCATCCTCCAACAAAGCCCCGAAGCAGTCGCGCTCCTCGACAAGCGCGAGCAACTTGCAGCCACTCGTTCCTTGCTTGCGGAGCGCGAGTCCGAGCTGGCCCAGCTACGTGCTCAGCTTCGCACCTTCGAGGGCCGCTACCTCCGTCAGGTCGGCGTCCTCTATGCCGAGCTCGATGATCTCGAAGCTCGCATCGCCGAACGCGAGGTCGATCTCTACGATTCCGACTCCGCCCGCAACCGCGCCGCCGAAGCCCGTCGCCAGGCGCAGGAAACCCATGACGCCGCCTTCGCGGCTGCGCACGAGGCCGAGGAGTTTGATCCTCCTCCCAGTCTCAAGACACTCTTCCGCGAGGTTGCTCGTCGCATTCATCCTGATTTCGCCCGCGACGAGGCAGAACAGAAGCATTTCACCCTGCTCATGGCGCGCGCCAATCAAGCCTACAGTCGTGGAGATACCGAAACCCTCCAACGCCTGCTCGACGATCATCGCGAGATTAATGCCGCGATCGCAGGCGAAGGAGCCGCCGCCGAGCTTGCCCGTATCACGCGTCAGACCCATCACGCCGAGCGCGACATCGCCAATCTCGAGGCCGAGCGCCACACGCTGCTCGCCAGTGAGATCGCGCAGCTCCATCTCGAAGCCGAAACGGCTGCGCGAGAACATCGCGACCTGCTCACCGAACTCGCAACCAACCTGCGGGAACAGGTTGCCGACGCGCGCTACCGTCTTGACTTCGTCAACCGTCAGGTCAACGTGCAGCGGCGCCAGAGCAACGAGGGATGATGAACGATAAAGCCAGCGGCGGTCTCCAACACGTCTCCACCGGCACAACGCTCTCCCTGCACTCCACGCGCTCGGGCATCATCGCCCGCGGCCGTCGCGACGCCGCAAACGCAGCCTCAAATCTGCACTACAAACAAGCCGTCGCTGACTACAACGCGGGCAACTACATCGCTGCTGTCCAGGGCTTCACACTCGCTGCGGAACAAGGACACGCCGAGGCGCAGTATCTCCTCAGCACCATGTACGACGAGGGTCGAGGTCTCGCTCGTGACGAAGTCCAGTCTGCACACTGGGAGCGCAAAGCGGCAGAGCAAGGCCATGCCTATGCACAAGCCAATCTGAGCTTTCGCTATTACTCCGCGAATGATTTCACTGAAGCCTTTGCCTGGTGCCAGCGCGCCGCCTATAGCAATCTCGCCTGGGCGCAGTACAACCTGGGCTTGATGTACCGCAAAGGCGAGGGAGTTCAACAAAGCAACACTGATGCCGCCTACTGGTATCGTCTGGCTGGCACGCAGAACTTCCCCGAAGCGCAACAGAAGCTCGCCGATCTCTACTACTTCGGCCAGGGCGTCCCGCTCAGCTACACCAAGGCCGCCGAGTGGTACCGCCGCGCCGCTGAACAAGGCAACGCCGAAGCGCAGTTCCAGTTGGCCCATCTCTACGCTACCGGCCAGGGCGTTGAGCACGACTACACCCAGTCGCGCCATTGGATCCGCCAGGCCGCACAACAGGGTCACGAACAGGCACAGCGCGAACTCAAACATCGCGAATACCGCGATCCATAACCGCTACAGACAGGAGGAAGCGATGCCCATCTCGATCATTCATATCGGTCTGCCGTTGGATCATCCATCGATCCCACCAGAAGATCGCTCAAAGATTGCGAAACGACTCACCGACCTGCAACAGCGGATGAGAGATGCTGGCTATTACTACGACATCGTCCACGCCTCTCCGGAAAGTGACCTCGAAGACTTCAGGGATCGGCTAAAGGCGCAGCCCCAAGGGATACTCATCGGTGGTGGTGTTGTGGGGAACCCAACTTTGACCTACTTCATGGAGCAGATCATCGATGTCACCCATGAAGTCGCTCCAAAGGCAAAGATACTGTTCTACAACCACTCCGTCGACGTGCGCGAAGCAATCGAGCGCTGGTTCCCGCCATCATCAAGCTAACGGTTTCTCTAACGTTCTTACAGACCTAACGCCAGCTTGCGATGGAAGACCGCAAGCATCATGCTCTTGAGCTGCGCCTCCAGCTCAGGATCGTAGCGGTAGCCTTCGTCGCGCATAAAGGCGTGTGCGCCGTTGACCTCAATCCACTGATAATTGGCGCCAACCTCATCAAGACGCGCGAGGATCTTGCGACGGCCTTCGAGAGGAACATGAGGATCCTGGCGCCCCCATATGTGGAGCAGCTCGCCCTTGATCTCACCTGCACGAGCCAGCGAATCATCCTTCTTACCCGCGCCGAGCGTTCCCGAGTGGATATCAGTCGCATAGAAACATACCGCAGCGCGGACTTCGGGGTTCATCGCAGTGCGGAAGGCGAGATGACCGCCGAGGCAAATGCCGACTACGCCCAATCGTCCGTTACACTCGGGCATCGCGGCCATGTGTTTCAGCAGCGAGCGCGCATCATCGTCGTAGGCGGAAAGCTGCTTGGCGTACTTGTCGTAGTTGCCTTTGTCCGACCCAGCCTGATCATAGGCCAGCACGGTCCCCGCAGGCTCAAGCTCGTGGTAAACCTCAGGCACGGCAACCAGATATCCATGTCCTGCCAGAAACGCGGCAAAGCGCCGAATCGGCCCGGTCATTTGAAAGATTTCGGAATAAAGAATGATGCCAGGGAACTTCGCTCCCTCTACGGCGGGGTGAAAGAAATACGTCCGCATCGGGCCATTGGCCGTCGGAATGTCCTGTACAAGGTTGTCTTTGATGACCATCGGGACTCCTTATCGTTCCAGGCGGCGTAATAACAAAACGCGCCTTCTTTCTTCCACATTACCAGTGGTCTTCCCATAGACATTCGAGTGGTATAAGATTAACTCCCATAGACATTCTAGGTGAAAGGCACATCGATGACGCGCCACAAGAAGACGTCCGACTCCGAGATGTTGCAAGGCACTCTCGACATGCTCATCCTCAAAACGTTGTTGATGGGCCCTGCGCATGGTCACACAATCGCGCACGTCATTGAGCAAACATCCGAGGATTTCCTTCAGGTGGAGCAGGGTTCTCTTTACCCTGCGCTCCATCGGCTGGAAGATCGTGGCTGGCTCTCCTCCTTCTGGGGAGCTAGCGAAAACAATCGCAAGGCCAAGTTCTACAAGTTAACAGCTACAGGCAAACGGCAACTGGTGCATGAAACCAACCGTTGGCGGCAGATCGTTCGTGCGATTGGTCTCGTGATCGGAGAGGAAGAAGCATAAATATGCGCCGTTTCTTTTTCCGCAAACGAATCGATGAGGAGTTGCAGCGAGAGATCGACGAACATATCGAGATGGAACGCGATCTTAATCTTGAGCGAGGTCTGAGTGGAGAAGAAGCGACCCGTCAGGCCCTGATTAAGTTCGGTTCCCGGCAACGGGTAAGGGAAGACATCTGGAAGAGGAACAGCGTGACCTTTTTTGAAAAACTTCGGCGTGACCTGTCTTATGCCATCCGTACCCTTCTGCGCGGCCCTGGGTACACGATCCTGGCGGTGATTACGCTTGCATTGGGCATCGGCGCCAATACTGCTATTTTCACGGTTATCAATGGCGTTCTTTTACGGCCGTTACCATACTCCAATCCCAGCCAGATCGTGCATCTTGAGCAGACAGCAACCCGCGTCGGCCGCGATCGTATCGGCTTCTCTGTCCAGGAGGTTCTGGACTATCGCCAGCAGTCACAATCCTTCTCCGATCTGGCCGAATACCATTCCATGACATTTACGCTTCTGGGAGCGAAAGTGCCGGAGCGCGTCGTCACCGGCGTGGTTTCTGCGAATTACTTCGATGTCCTCGGAGTAAAGCCTGTTCTAGGAAGACTCATCCATCCGTCCGATGAGAAGCTGAACGCTCCGCCGGTTCTCGTACTTAGCTATGCCTACTGGGTCAAAGAGTTTGGAGCTGATCCGAAGATCCTGGGTAGACCCTTCACCATGAACGATCGTGTACACACGGTCATCGGCGTTCTTCCTCCTCTGCCAGAATTTCCTGACGCCAATGACGTCTACATGCCAACCACATCGTGTCCCTTCCGTTCCAGCCCGGGCATGATTGCTAATCGCGATGCCCGGGCGCTCACCGTATTGGCGCGTCTGAAGCCGGGAGTCACTCTCACCCAGGCACGGGCCGATCTCAATACAATTGGCAACCGGCTCGCACTCTCCTATCCCAGGTCCTATCCTCCAGCCGCAGGACTGGCGATGAAGATTACTCCGCTTCAGCAGGAGATGACGCATGCCGCTCGCCCCACGCTCCTTATGCTATTGGGAGCTTCAGGAATGGTGCTTCTGCTTGCCTGCGCCAATCTTGCGAACCTTGCTCTCTCTCGCCAGCTACGTCGCTCTCGCGAGACGGCTATCCGGATTGCCTCCGGCGCAACGGCGTGGGACATCTTCCGCCAGATGCTGGTGGAAAGCATCACCGTCGCCCTGACAGGTGGTGTCCTGGGCCTGGGGATTGCGATGGCAACAACACGTGCACTCGTCAGCTATGCAGCCCGCATGACTCCTTTGGCCACGGATATTCATCTCGACAGCCGCGTGCTCCTCTTCAGTCTTGTGGTCGCTCTCATCGCCGGAGTTCTCTTTGGTTCCATTCCCGGTTTTATCGCGAGCCGCGTCCGGCTCAGCTTGATCACGGGCTCCGGCGGACGCACAACCGGTAGCGAAAGCGCTACGCGTATGCGTCACATGCTGGTGGTCGCACAGGTGGCATTCTCCTTCGTCCTTCTCGTTGGCGCTGGGCTGATGATGCGCAGCCTCTACAATCTGCTCTCGGTCGATCCCGGCTTCAAGACTGCGGAGGTCCTCTCCATGAATCTCCCACTCAATTGGACCAAGTACGCCGACTTGAAGACGCAAAACACTTTCTTCCAGCAGATTCTTGACCGAGTGCAACAGATTCCGGGAGCACAAACGGTCGCCCTCTCAAGCACGGTCCCTCTCAACGATGCAGATGGGGGAATGAATGGAGGGATTACGATTGAAAGCCGTCCCATTGTCCCCGGCGAGCCTCTTCCGCAGGTCGACCATCAGCTTTCAACGCCGGACTACTTCCGCGTTCTTGGGGTCCCTATGCTTTCCGGCCGAACCTTTACAGACGCCGACACGATTGATTCCGCTCTTGTAGCCATCGTCAATGCGCAGATGGCGCAGCATTATTGGCCACACCTGAATCCTGTTGGCCGGCGCGTCTCCACCGATGAAGGCAAGACATGGACCACCATCGTCGGCGTAGTCAGCAGCGTGCATCAATATGGCCTGGGCCAGGATTTCAGGGATGTCATCTATTTCCCACAATCGCAGGTTACTTTCATGGGCGATCCTTCGCTCCTTATCCGTACCCGCGGCGAACCCATGCTCTTGGCCAATCAGGTCGCGGCCATCGTCCATCAGATCGATCCGCAGCAGCCTTTAACGGAGGTCCGAACCATAGACCAGCTACGCAACGCACAACTAGGCACGCCGCGCGTTACGTCGATTCTCCTTGGGACCTTTGCCGGATTTGCCCTTTTCATTACGGTCGTCGGTGTAACCGGAACTCTGGGGCTCAGCGTCACGCGCCGCACCAAGGAGATCGGTATCCGCATTGCATTAGGAGCCACGCGACGCGAGATCCTGTTCAATGTGCTCCGGAACGGAATGGCTCCTGTCGTTATTGGAATCGCAATCGGCGCTATTGGCGCTACGCTCTCGACCAGCGTGCTTTCCAGCATGCTCTTTGGAGTAAAGCCTCATGACTGGGTCACCCCTACAACGATTGCATTTTTGCTGGCCATCGTTGCGCTGGTGGGATGCCTTATCCCGGGTCGAAGAGCCGTCCGCATTGACCCAATGCAGGCTCTCCGTTCTGAGTAGCGTCTCGATGCAGGTCTGTCATCGCTTCAGCAGATCCACCGGTTCGGTCACATCCTCAATACGGAAGTGCTTCGCCAGCGCCGGATGCCTCGCGGCAATGGCCCGGTACATCTCCCACGCAATGCGGCGGTAGCTATAGTGCCCTGCCACACCCGAGCGTAGCTCGGCGATGTAGAGTGCCTCGGCGAAGTCCATCTTGAACATTGACCGACAGCGCATCCCCAGCGGTAGACAGTATTGCGCCGACTGGGCCGCATCCAACGCGTCCGAATCACGCAATGCGCGATACGCTGCCAGTGCAGCATCCATTGCGGCCTTGTACTGCGTCTCGAGTCCCGCCTCGGCGAGCGTTGGCTGGCCTGGGCAGACCGGCTCCTCATAGCCATGAGCATCTGTGTATCCCTGCAAGAGCTGCACGCAACGGCGATGGCGGTGCATGTCGCGGAAGCCGCCGATGTCCATCAGGATGTCAAAACGGAAGCTCTGTCCTGCGCTGAAGGCCCGCAACAGTTCGTCGTGCCTTCCACGATGCTTTGTACCCACAGCGATCAATTCGTCCCGTTTCGCTTCATTCAAAGCGGCCACATGCGAACGAAGCTGCCGATAGCTGTAATGGCAGTGTGGATAGAGAAGCGAGGTCGCAAGCTCCACCTCAAGCGGCTCAGCATCGTCCAGCAGATCGACCACAGGAGCAGGATCGATCGACTGGCCCGCCATCAGCTCGGCCGCCGCCGCAGTAAGTTCCTTACGGCTCTGCTCGAGATATGCATTTGGTGTCGCATACTTCACCAGCGTTGGCGCAGTCTTTACCGGACGCAATAGCATCTCGGCAGCACGCTCTTTGCACTTGCCATCGGCCGAACCGATTTCTTCGCACAGAACCTGCGCATCACCGTGAAAGACATTCCATGCCGGTTCAGTCGCCGCACGACGCAGCTTCTCTCCAATCTGACGGACCTCAGCGAACTCGCTCGTCAGCAGCCGTGAGACCTGCGTCTCCAGCGTTCTTGCATTCACAATCTGCCCCAGAGAGGTATTCGTCGCCAACGGGAGAAGATAACGAGCCACATCGAAGGCGCGGGCCTTCAAGGTTCGCTCATAGCTCTCGGGCTTCATCTCCTCCGGCAGGGGAATCGCGCGCTTTAGAGCGTCCAGCATCCCGGCACCCATACGCTGGTAGGCCAGAAACAACGATTCGACCGCCGCGGTATATGCAACCTTCTGCTCCCCAAGATCGGGCGTGTACCAGCCGGAGCGGCGAAAGTCCTGGTAGCGCGTCGAGCGCTCCTGCCCGTCCCATCGCTGCTCGTCCACCAGCTCGATAGCGGCTAGTAGGCTCAGCCGCTCAACCGCGAATGGAATATGCGCCAGATCGGCGATAGAACGATGGCCGTATTGAAAGTAGAAGGTATTCAGAAACTGCTCGGCGCGCTGCGAGCTTATCTCCGCGAGCGACTCTTTCATGCTTAGCGCCGAACGCGAGTACTTCGCCATTGCGTAAGCCAGAACCTCGGGGTCGGCCCCATGAATCGCGTAAACATCGGTTTCACTCGGCGCAGGCGCGCTATCCGGGGAGGAGTTTTTTTTCTCGTCAGCTGACATGATGAACCTCAGGATACGTCATACGACGAACCTCCGTAACACTCTCCGGAAGGTTCGTATAATTCACTCTGGTTGTCTTTCCGGAGGTCCATGAGCACTCTCAGCAATCGCATCGCATTGGTTACAGGAGCATCCCAGGGAATTGGCCGAGCCATCGCCCTCGAACTCGCACGCCAGGGAGCGCACGTTGCCCTCGCCGCCAGAAATGTGGAAAAACTCTCCGCCGTCGAGTCCGAGATCGCCGCCGCTGGTGGAACCGCCAAAACGTTTGCACTCGACGTGGCCAGCGAAGAATCCATTAAAGAAGGCGCGAAGGCCGTACTCGCCCACTTTGGCAAGGTCGAGATCCTGGTCAATAACGCGGGCATCACTCGCGACATCCTCGCCATGCGCATGAAGCGCGCCGACTGGGACGACGTCCTCAACACCAACCTCACTGGTGCCTTCCTGCTTTCGCAAGCCCTCATGATGCAAATGGTAAAGAACCGCTGGGGACGCATCATCAACATCACCTCCGTCGTCGGCGAAGCCGGACAGGCAGGACAAGCGAACTACGCCGCCTCAAAGGCCGGACTGATCGGCCTGACGAAATCGCTTGCCCGCGAACTCGCCAGCCGCTCCATTACGGTGAATGCAGTCGCACCTGGCTACATTGAAACAGCCATGACTGCCGTACTGACTGAGGAGCAGAAGAACGCCATGACCCAACACATTCCCTTGGGCCGCGTCGGGACGGATGAGGATATTGCCCACGCCGTCGCTTTCCTTGCCTCCGAAGGAGCCAGCTACATTACCGGCCACACCCTCGACGTCAATGGTGGAATGTACATGGGATGACCGCTCTAAGTGGAAGAAACAAGAGAAGCCCTATTGGTCATATGCAAAAAGATGCGCTTGGCTATTGGCTTACAAAATAGGATACTCGCTGACATCTCCCCACATTCAGATTACCCAGGGATGTCCGCATGCCATCGCCCACCGCATCACCGTCTCTATTTTCTACTCAGACACATATTTCAAGGAAGAAACGAACCCTTCCCTTCCTTCGTATTCTCTCTTGGTCCCTCATCGGAATGTCCTGCGTTGTTGTCTTCTTTGCGAACCTACGTTTTCATGAGCAGGTTCTTGCCGTCGGCCTCGAAGACGATTTTTTCTACTACGCTCAGGCAGCGAAAAATCTTGTGTTTTCCGGTGCATCCAGCTTTGACGGAGTTCACCTCACCAATGGATACCATCCCCTATGGTTTCTGATCATTGCCGGTATCACCAAGATCTTTGGAATCGGGAGTTTCCTTGGCGCAAAAACCATATACCCCTTTGCAATTTCAATCGAAATTCTTCAGACACTGATTGTCATTGGGACTGCTTATCTATCCTTCCAGATCGCTTCGAAATTCTGTTCTGAAAACGTCAGCTTATGCATTCAGCTTTTGACCGCTGCTGCCACGCTTATGCAGATAAGAACCGGGATGGAAACCGGTTTGGCAATCATGATGGTTCTGGCCCTGGTAATTTTTCGTATCCGCGATGAATTCCAATGGAACCTCGCGAATAGCCTTGCATATGGAGTTTTGGGATCGCTCGCAATTCTTTCGCGACTGGATGTTGCTCTGATCGTGGGCCCAATGGTCGTCTACGATATTTTCACGGAAATAAAGAGCTGGAGAGCAAGATTACAGGTTAGTCTAGCTATCGTTTGTGGGCTTCTTCCGCTCTTCGGATATCTTTTTAGCAATCTTTTCCTTTTTCATACTTTGATGCCAATTTCTGGCGCGGCCAAACAGCTAAGAACCCACCACCTGCCAGCGTTACACGCGCTTCAAACGTTTTTGGGATTCTTCTTCGCCAAAAACTCTTCTTTGCTCATACTCCAGGTTGGCCTTACGATCATTGCCTTTTTCTATTTCAGAACATTCTCACGACGAGAAACAAAATACCGCGCGATCTTCCTGACGATGCTTTGGTTCCCGATCGTGCATCTCCTAGTGATCACATCGGCAAGCGACTGGGAATTATTCCTCTGGTATATCTATCCATGGATAATCTCCTTTGTTGCTGCTGGAATTATAGTTTTTGGTGGCAATAAGGTGACTGCGCTTGAATCAGGACTCAAACGATACGAAACAATTTCGGTCTATTGCTGTGCCGGATTCCTTGTGCTCTACGCACTAATGGTCGGTGTTTACTCGAATCCAAGCCACAATCTTCCCTACCAAGCAGCATTGAAGATCAAAGAATTTGAAAAGAAACATCCCGGGATCTATGGAATGGGAGACCGAGCTGGAGTTGTTGGATATTTCGGATCGCAACCTGTCATCCAACTAGAAGGTCTCATGATGGACAAAAATTATCTGGAGAATATTCGAGAAAAGAAAGATCTTATGGATGTTCTTCGCAAGTATCATGTCCGCTACTACGTTTCCACACGAGCTGAGCAGGACAAAAGCGGATGCTGGAATGTGAAAGAACCATGGCAGGCCGGCCCTGACTCTCCAGCGATGCGTGCCAGAATCTGCAGGACACCATTGGCTATCCTGAATCACAAGCAATGGACCAATCAAATTTTTGAAATCGGGGGAGAAGAATGAACTGATATCACTCCAAAAATAAGAGGACTACTATCTTCAAAACCCTGAAAATCACGTCCGATAACGTGAATAAGTTTGTTGCCGTAATAGGTTCTCTTTCTCCATCGGGTTCAAGAAAGACTTTAGGTTTTTTCGAATAAAGACGCCGGCATGAACCTCCGCTGGTACAGAAGTTACATCGATTTATCAACTTAGGGATTGACCGTCTCTTCAGACGTGTTTACTTTGTGGCTAATGGCCCTCATGCAAACACTTCCTGCCGACCTGGAGAACGAGTCCCCCGAGGCTCTTTCGATTGCGATGAATATTGGGAATACGATCCGGGGCTATCGGCTCCAGAAGGGTATGTCTCAAGGCGATATTGAAAAGCGCACGGGCCTTCTGCGCTGTTATCTCTCGCGTGTAGAAAACGGCCATACCGTGCCTTCACTCGAGACGCTGCAAAAGATCGCTCGTGCGCTCGACCTGCAATTGGCCGAGTTCTTCGCCGAGGAGATCGTCAGCAAGGAGATGTCCTCTCTCCATCTGAAGGAAGATGAGATACGCTTCTTGACGCAGGTGCAGCGCTACTCCTCCCATCTGGGAGAGAGCGACCGTAGGCTTCTGCTGGCAATGGTAAAGAAGTTCGCTCAGACCGCGTTGAGCTAAAACAGAGACGTAGAGGCCAGGGCCCTGCCTCTATCGTAGATTTGCAATCCAGTGTCCGAACAATGCAAGCAGCAATGCTGCCACCGCAAAGGTCACCTTCTGCCGCGCAAGGTACCGCGCCCTTCCGCTGGTCATTCTGGGAACCAGAGGAACTCCAAGCGCCAGCCCGGAGAGAAAGCCTCCAACGTGCGCCGAGTTATCAATTCGGATCACCGGCATGACGATCGTGGCCAGCCCAATCACCAGATTGAGACCCGCAAACTGCATCACCGATTTGCGCAGCCGCCGAAGTTCAAAGGTAGGGATTGGAAGCTTGTGGTTCGATAACAGAACGATGAGGATTCCCGCGATCCCGAAGACCGCTCCCGAGGCGCCTGCTCCCACCGAGACAAAGTCCCGCATCAGGATGTTGATCAGCAGGCTCAGAAGATTTCCCGCAACACCGGTCAGCAGATACACCGCAACCATCCCCCACGGCCCCAGCAGTGGCTCGCCCAGCAGCCCCAGGTTCCACAAGCACCACATGTTGGTCAGCAGATGGATCAGACCGACATGGACAAAGGTCGCCGTCAACAGACGATACCACTGCCCGTGCAACACCAAGGCCGGAACATTCGCGCCAAAGTGAATCAACTGGCCTGGTGTAGGCGAGGCCGGATCTACTCCGTGCAGCACCATCCATAGAAAGACAGCGCAGTTGATCCCCACCAGGACGTATGTTCCGGGAGCGGAAAGAATACTGCGCGCACTTCGGCGCGGAGCTGGGGCATCTTCGGCAATATAGGCGCCAGGAGGGTCGTGCGGCGGAAGGATCTGGCCTTCAGGTTGGGGAAAAGTTGACATGAAGCGTTCTTTCTACGCTATCAAATCCGACATGGAGAGCGCGAGATCGCAAAAAAGAAAGAGAGTCGCTAGCTCTCTTCTTTTCTATCTCGGATGTTGGAAATGACTCAGGCGGCCTTCGTGAAACGGTCTCGCAGGTCCGAGGGGATGCGCTGCTGAACGATCTCTCCCAGGAAACCGGGGAGCGGCGTCGCAACTGCCACCAGAAGCCAGATGAGTGTGGAAAGTACGACTCCGATGATGGCAACAGCCTCCAGCGAGATCGCAATGGCATGGGTCTGGTTCAGATGAAGTTCTACTCGACCGATATGTGTGACCAGTTCCACTCGATGGATGATCACTGCGGCGAGGAGAAAGGCAGCGATCGAAAGCGTGCTGACTGAGATCAGCAGAACATCGATCGTTCTTGCGATACGCTGACGACGACGGCAGTAACCGCACTCTGAAAAATGCTGCTCATAATCGGTCCGCATCGCCGGCGAAAGTCCTGAGATGTCATAACGCCATCCGGAGAGAATATCCCCGACCACCTGATCGGTGCACGAACGTTGTCGGTCGGCAGAAGATTCTGATGCAGAAATTTTCATCATCTTGTAAGACTTCATTCTAGCCTGTTTGATAGCTCGCGAGAACCAAAAGATTCCTTTTGAGGTAGCTGGACAGCAAACAGGAGGAAATCTGAGTGCGAAAGACTAAAATTTTGCCTGTTTAAAGGGTAATGGGTTCTAAAGGAGCCATCTGCTCTGCCAGCAGAACCCGATTTCCCAATAAACTCGGATGATTCGTCAAGGCCTGCTCTGCACAGAGCCGCGCCAACTCCGGTGCGTTATTCGACTCCGATAGATGTCCCAGGACGATATATGCGGCAGAGCCATCGTAATCTCGCTCCAGAAACTCGGCAGTCGCTACATTGGAGAGATGCCCAACCCGTGAGAGCACACGCTGCTTCACGCTCCAGGGATATGGCCCATCTTTCAGCATTTCCAGATCGTGGTTCGACTCCAGCAGCAGGACATCGATGCGCTTGAGCGCAGCCTTCACATTTGGAGGCATGTAGCCCAGGTCAGTCGCCACGGCCATCTTCATGCCCTCGGCAGCGAAGACGAAGCCGCAGGGATCAGCAGCGTCGTGCGGAATCGTAAACGGAGTAATCTCGATGTCGCCAATCGAAAACTGACGTCCGGAATGGAAGTATTCCACCGCAGGCAGGTACGTCGCATCAAGCTTCTTCTTGGTCGGCTGGACGGGCTCCTCAGGATCGTCCGGCTCGGAGCACTCCGCCGATGAACCTTCGACTGCCGCCGTCATGCTGTCGCAGACCCCAGGCTCCGGCTGCTCGTCAAAATTCGCCGCAGCGGCATTAGCACGAGTCTCTTTTTCTTTCTGCACATGATCCAGCCACTGCGCATATGACATCGTTGTACGAGGCGTCAACATCCGCACCCACGCGCGATGCGTCGATTCGGTGAAGTAAACGGGGATATCCAACTTTCGCGCCAGTACACCCAGACCAGCAACGTGGTCCTGATGCTCGTGTGTGATCAGGAGGGCATCGAGCGTCGTCGGGTCTTCTCCGGCAATGGCCATGCGCTTCAGAAGCTCACGGCAGGAGAGCCCGGCATCGACCAGCACTCGTGTGCGAGAAGAGGAGATGACTGTGCTGTTCCCTTTTGAACCCGAGGCAAGCACCGTCATCCGCATCATTTCTCTACAATACGACGGAAAACTGTGAGTTTCTGCACAGAGTTACTGGTTTGGTTCCACCTTCACGCTTGCAACGTCTGCCAACAGGATGGAGTAACCGGCCTCTGGCTTCTCAATCCATGTCCCTTCCTGCCCTCGCTCGACCTCTACACAAAAGAGATCCGGCGTCTCCCCTTCATCGAAGACGAAGAGCAGCTTGGCCATCAGCTTGTCACCCTGAACCGTCTCAAGGTGCACAATCTTCTCAGTCAGCGATGGAAGATCAGCGCGTTCTGCCGGAGTCATTTCTGAACGGGATGACGCAGCGGAGCGAGAAAGTTGACCGTGGAACGCAGCACCACCTCATTGCGCTGGTTATAAGCCAGTGTGCGGGTGCGTACAACGCCGTAATCCGGACGCGAATTGGAATGCCGGACGCCTACCACTTCGATCTCAGTGCGAATGGCGTCTCCTGGGCGAACCGGCTGCGTCCAGCGCATCTCCTCGACACCCGCTCCGATCATCCCTCCGGCCACAGGAACGGACTGCACCCGCAGCCGCATCACGATCGCTGCCGTCAGCCACCCCGAAGCAGCCAGCCCCTTGAAGAACGAGCCCTCGCCCGCAGCCTCATCCAGATGGAAAGGCTGCGGATCATACTTCTGGCCAAATTCCTTGATCTCTTCAGCAGTCACCTTGGCGCTGGCGACCGAGTTCATCTTCTGGCCGACATAAAAGTCCTCAAAGTACATCTCTTTCGGCATGGGATCTCCTGCACGGTAGTGTACCTGCATAGGTACCAAGCTGGCCTTGGTCTCTAGTCCTACGAATATGTATAGAATCCGCGTCCAGACTTCCACCCCTTCCATCCCGCATCCACCATACGCACCAGCAGCGGACACGGACGATACTTCGGATCGCCGGTTCCCTCCTCCAGCACACGCATGATGTCGAGGCAGACATCCAAACCGATAAAGTCAGCCAGTGTGAGCGGCCCCATTGGATGCGCCATACCGAGTTGGAAGATCTTGTCCACCGCCTCAGGAGTAGCGACTCCTTCCATCACCGCGAAGATCGCCTCGTTGATCAGAGGCATCAGCACCCGGTTCGAGATGAACCCTGTCGCATCGTTCACCTCGACTGGAGTCTTCCCCATCTTCACCGACAATGCCTGCACAGCGTCGTAAGTAGCCTGCGAGGTCTGCAGCCCGCGAATCACCTCGACCAACTGCATTACCGGGACAGGATTGAAAAAGTGCATCCCAATCACCTGCTGTGGACGCGAGGTCTGAGCCGCCAGCTTCGTGATCGAGATAGAACTTGTATTCGTCGCCAAAATCACTTCACGGCGCAGGATGCGATCGAGGTCTTGGAAGAGCGCGCTCTTTACCTCAAATCTTTCGGTCGCCGCCTCAATAGCGAAGTCGCAACCAGAGAGCGATTCGCGATCCAGCACTGGCGTGATCCGAGCCCGCGCCTCTTCGGCCTGCTGCTTCGTAAGTTTCTCCTTGGTCACCTCGCGGCCGAGGTTCTTCTCGATCGTCGCCAATCCTCGGTCCAACAAGTTCTGCGCGACATCGCACAGCAGGACACGGAAACCTGACCGCGCTGCGACATGGGCGATTCCATTCCCCATCGTTCCTGCGCCGAGCACTGCAATCGTCCGGATCTCATTCATAGCGTTGTTGGATGCGCCCGCAGTGTAACAGTCCGTATTGCGTCCGGCCTATCGGCCAACAACCACCATGAGCACCGTAATGTTATCTGCGCCCCCCTTGGCGTTGGCAGCGCGAATCAGATCGCCACAAGCTCCGTACAAGGCGGCCTGTGTAGCCATCTTTCCATTCTGAGGAAGAAACGCAGCAATCTCTTCCTCGGAAAGCTCACGGGTCAGGCCGTCCGTTGCAAGAAGATACAGATCACCCTCCTGCGGTCGACAACATTGGATCTCCGGTTCTATTACGGCATGAGAACCCACCGCACGCGTGAGGATGTTGCGCATCGGGGACTCCTCCGCCTGCTGAGGAGTAATCTGCCCCGCCAAAACCTGCTCTTCGACCAGAGAATGGTCCCGTGTCAATTGTCGGAGATGCCCTTCACGCCATAAATAACAACGGCTGTCGCCGACATGCACCAGCCAGATGCCGGAGTTTTCAGAAGGTTCTCCTGTAGAACCATTCGCTCCATTCTGTGCACCGGGATAAAGCAAACCCACCAATGTAGTGCCCATCCCCGAGAGATTCGGCGTCCGCTGTGCCTGCGAATAAATCGCGCGATTCGCTGCCTGCACTGCTGCACTGATCCGGACCGGGACACGAGCGACTGGTTCCCGCCGGGCCATATGCGCCAGAAAGGTCTCTGCGGCTAAATGACTGGCCACCTCGCCACCCGCGGCTCCTCCCATGCCATCGCAAACAACAAAAATTCCGGCACTCGGCGAGGCGGCACACGCGTCCTCATTATTGCGGCGAACGCGGCCGCGGTCCGACAACATGGCGAAGATGGGGTTCCGAACTGCCACCAGAAAATATGCGACCCGCACAAAACAATACAACCAGGCACCTTCAAGAGCAAAGCCCGCCGTTCGTGTTAGGAATAGACCTAAGAGATCACGATGGCTGAAAACGGCAACCGCATCCTGCGGATGGATAACCTGCGCGCACTGAAACAGATGGAGAGCGAATCCGTAGAGCTGATCTACGTCGACCCTCCCTTCAACACGGGCCGCAGGCAGACCCGTCTTCGGCTCAAAACGGTCCGCGATGAAGCCGGAGACCGGATCGGCTTCGGAGGCCGCCGGTATCGTTCCGAGAGGGTACCCGCCAAAACCAGCAATAACGGTTACCACGATCAGTTCGACGACTTCCTCGGCTTCCTTCGTCCTCGTATGGAAGAGGCATGGAGAATTCTCTCTGCCACCGGCAGCCTCTTCTTCCACATCGACTATCGTGAGGTCCACTATGCGAAGGTGATGCTCGACGAGATCTTCAGCACCGGAGAATTCCGTGGACGCGACTGCTTCCAGAACGAGATCATCTGGGCTTACGACTACGGAGCACGCTCCAAAAAGCGATGGCCCGCAAAGCACGACAATATCCTCTGGTACACGAAGGACCCGAAACGCTTCACCTTCAACCTCGCGGAGTGCGACCGGATCCCTTACATGGCTCCAGGGCTGGTTGGCCCAGAAAAGGCGGCTCGCGGCAAAACCCCGACTGATGTCTGGTGGCACACGATCGTCTCCCCCACAGGCAAGGAGAAGACCGGCTACGCCACGCAGAAACCCTTAGGAATCCTCGAGCGCATCGTGAAGGTCCACTCCAATCGGGATGAGACAGTACTCGACTTCTTTGCCGGAAGCGGAACTACGGGCGAGGCCGCCGCAAAACACGGCCGCAGCTTCCTGCTCGTGGACGAAAACCCACAGGCCGTCCGGATTATGAAGCGTCGTCTCGCCGCTTATCTCGACTGAGTCCTCATCATCGGACTATGTACTCTGCGAGTTTGGTGCTAGCAGAGACGCATCTCCATATTCATGCCCCACCCCCCTGGAGAGATCGCGTAAACATACTTTATTTCAATCACTTACGCGGATCAAACAAGGTAAAATATAGAAACCAAACAGCTTAAGCCTAAAAATATAGATCCCAAAAGAGTTAGCTCCCGCTTGCAGCGAGAGCTTATTTGTTTTTCGATCTGATTTAAGAGTAACAGGCTGGATGGGGTGTTTTTGCAGATTTTTTGGACTTTATCTCGTTTGGATTGTTTAGGTTGTGATTTTTAGGGACTTGACAGGATTTTGGGAATGTCTGCGAAGCAATACAAATTCCTCAACTCTCCCTACGACTCGTTCCGCGCGCTCAGAGGCCGGTTTTTCGCTACTCCCTGAGTTATGTATTGTGCGGATCGACGGACTTGAATCCGTAGGTCTCGTAGCGCGTAGTCAGCTTTCCATTCGCAACGTTCACCACGGTGAATCCCTCCGGAGTTCCCATGCGTATTCCACGCCACCAGTTGCCCGAGACGGCCCCGCTGGTGATGTACGGGACGCCGTGCCAGTCCACCCGCTCGTTGATGTGCGTATGCCCCTGTAGCACTCCGAGGACGTTGTGCCCCTCAAATAGTTTGATCACTTCGTCGGCATTCGCCACCGACATTCCGTGATGTTCCTCCGGCTTTACCGGAACGGGGACATAGGACGAAAAAGCCGTCACCAGAGGGATGTGCACCGAGACGATCACCGGGGTTCCCTTCGGGAGTGAAGACAGGTCATTCGCCAGCCACTGCTTCTGCTCATCGTCGATACGGCCCTCATAGGCGCGATCGGAGGTAAGGCCAATCGAATCCAGAACGATAAAATGATGACCTTTGTGATCGAAGGTGTAATACCGCTTTCCGAAGCGCTCTTCGAAGAGTTTCTTGCCATAGAGCGGATCGGTCGGAGCCACTCCACTTTGAGGAAAGATTCCAACGACATCGTGATTGCCGATGGTGTGGTGGACCTTCATCCCGAGGTCCTGTTCCGTCTTTTCGTACAAATCGAAGAGCGACAGCGCACGCTCCTTGGGAACAGCGAGCGAGTCAAAGACGTGATCCCCACCCTGAATCGCAAAATCAGCCTTGAGGCTACGCGCTTTTTTAAAGGCCATGTCGGTCCCCTTCGCTGCATCCAGCTCTGGCTGGATGTGGGTGTCGGTCAGGAAGAGGAAGGAAAACGACTCGTGTGCCGGAGCAGCAGCGGCAAACGATGAGGGCATGGCGGCAACGGCGCCTACAGCGCTAAGAAGGTTCAGAAACTCGCGTCGGGTAGTCACGAGAAAGATTTTAGAGTCGTTTTGTAACAGGAAGAAGAATCAAAGACACATTCCAAACGTCTTAAAGCGTATCGGCATCTCAAGGACGGTATCATCAAACGATGAAGTATCTGGTGGTTTTGCTCGCAGTGGCAGGCATCGTCGTATCTGCAATGGCGTTGCACGTGCATTACATGGATCCCTCGCAGGCTCCTCCCTGCGCCGTCACTGAAAGATTCGATTGTGGAGCTGTCAACCACAGCCGCTTTGCGGTCTTCCCGCCACGCACTTTCGATGAGCCTCCAACCGGCGGACACCATATTCCAGTGGCCACAGTAGGCATCATCGGATACGTTCTGATCGCCGCGTTTGCTCTGGCCGGATGGCGATGGCTTGCCTTCCAGGCGGCACTCATCGGCTTTCTCTGCGCGAGCTTTTTGAGCTACCTCGAAGCATTCGTACTTGAGAAATGGTGCATCTATTGCTTATGGTCACAAGGAATCCTAACCGCTATTCTGCTGGTCACAGGAATCATGCTGGCCGCGCACAGGATGAGCGCACAAAGATTCGAGAGGTAGCGAGCAAACGATGTGGCCCAAGGTACTGATGCAGCTTTTTGAACTTTTGCCGCATGCGACTCGACTGTTGCCGATCGCAGAACGCTACTTTAACTCGAAGGCTGCCAATGACCGTGCCAACGAGGCTGCCCTGGCCGCAATGGCCGAAGGTGTTCAAGCCGATCTAGGCCAAGTCACCAAAGCCCATGCCGGTCTTTACAGGCAGCTTCAGGAACAAGGCGCGCAAATCTCCATCGTCGCGGACGACGTTCGCAGTACCCGCACATCTCTGGACCAGGCAGACCGCCGTATCGTTGCACTCGAACAAAAGGTTTCCTCGCTGACCCTGTGGATCAGGATGGGCGTCAGCATAAGCACAGTGCTACTGCTCATCATCCTCGGACTGTTGCTGCGAAAGTAAGGTTGGACGGGCGCCTCATCCTCGCTGCATCACAATCTAAGACAGGGTTACGGCGTAAAATAGCTCCATGGGAATCAGCCGCGAACAAGCCCTCGATTGCTTCAGGAGCGACGACCTGATCGGCATCGGCATGGAGGCCGATGCTGTCCGTCGCCGCCTTCACCCCGAGGGTGTGGTCAGTTACATCATCGACCGCAACATCAACTACACGAACTTCTGCACCGAGTACTGCACCTTCTGCGCGTTCTATCGCCCATTGAAGGGAAAGCTCGCCTCCGAAGGCTACATCCTCGACTTCGAGACCATTTATCAGAAGATCGCTGAGACGCTTGAGATGGGCGGCACCGGTGTGCTGATGCAGGGCGGCCTGCACCCCGACCTGAAGATCGACTGGTTTGAGCGGCTCTTCCGCGGAATCAAAGAGCGCTTTCCCGAGATCTGGCTGCATTGCCTCTCGGCCAGTGAGATTCTTGCCATCGCCGAGTACTCCGAACTAAGCCTGCGCGACACGATCATGCGCCTGCGGGATGCCGGTCTGCAGTCCATCCCCGGCGGCGGAGCAGAGATCCTCGATGACGAGGTCCGCCATCGCATCGCGCGGTTGAAGTGCAAGACCGAAGACTGGGTCAGCGTGCATCGCACCGCCCACGAACTGGGCATGCGGACCACCGCAACCATGATGTTCGGCGTGGGCGAAACCTTTGAGCAGCGCGTGAACCACTTCGAGGTTGTTCGCCGCCTACAAGAGGAGACGGGTGGCTTTACCGCCTTCATCCCCTGGAGCTTCCAGCCGAACAACACCGCTCTGGGCGGCAGAGGATGGGACGAGGCCACCTCAGTCGAGTATCTGAAGACACTCGCCATCTCGCGGATGTACCTCGACAACATCGAGAATGTACAGTCCAGCTGGGTCACGCAAGGACTCAAAGTTCTGCAGATGGGCCTGCGCTTCGGTGGTAATGACGTCGGCTCGGTCATGCTGGAAGAGAACGTCGTCAAAGCAGCCGGAACGGCAAACTGCACTACCGAAGAAGAGCTGCGTCGTATCATCCGTGACGCCGGCTTCAAACCTGTGCAGCGCGATACGCTCTATCGGACGATGTTCCTCAACTAATATCTCGAGCAAAAAGCAAGCGGCCGGGACAGAGGTCTGTCCCGGCCGTTGAATTCGCTATCTACCTTTGCGTGGCCGCGCTCACCAGATCCAGCACATCGGCAATAATTCGGGTCGTCGGATCGTAAGAAACTACATATCCATCGTAGTAGCCGTACTGATATCCCGGCGGTGGAGGAGGAACTCCCTGCCAGTACGACCGGGGTACTGGACGAATATAGTACCCCTGCGGAATCGCATATCCGCGCGCAAATTTCGGACGTTTCTTTCCTCTCCAACGGTCAGCATCGCGCCGATAGTGTGAGTAGAAGTGATCGCGATCCTCGTCTCTAAAACGCCAGTTATCATTCTGCCGGTCATACTTCTTCGCCTGTCCGGGAGGCATGTTGCCGTAGCCTTGCTTTTTAGCTTGTCCTGGGGGAACACCGCCGTGCCCAGGAGGAGGGTTATACGGATCGCGTCCTGGAGGGCCCTGGGCGATTCCAGAAGCTGCTGTCATCAAAAGAGTTGCAGTGAGAGCAAAACGAGTTAGGGGAGTCATCGTTTGTAATTGGCCTCCTTTGACCAGCCTTTATCCTAGCAAACCTCTCTTCTATCTCTTTGGAACAGACAGGTCATTCCGAGTTTGCGGTTGAGATGAATCAGCCGACGTATGTCGAAGCAGACAACAGAGCCTGGCTTGAATTCATCTAACGACACAAGACATTTTGCAGATTTTTCCCCACTTTTGGCTCTCATCTTCCAAAAGGAAATTTGCTCATTATGAAGAGTTTTATGTTTCGTAAGCTACCTGCGATCTCTGCTATCGCACTGCTTGCGTTAACACTTGCTGCAGGAGTTCATTTGCGCGGAAGTATTCCTGCGGCCTGGAACATGATTCACATTCCAGCAAATACCCCGCTGTTTTCTGACACTCGCGGTTTTACTCACGCCATTGATTGTGTCCTCGATGGGCGCAACCCATATATCGCAAATCCCTGCGACCCCTGGCATCGACCCTATAACTATCCATCTGTATGGTTGCTCACCCACTATCTCGGTGTTACCTCACGTGCCTCAAATTTCATCGGCGTTCTTTTCGCGCTCGTCGCCTTGAGCGCCTACATTTTGCTTTTTGAAGCCCGCACCACTCTGAGCGCAATTCTTATCTTTCTTGCTGTCATCTCGCGATGTGTTCTCTTTTCAATCGAGCGAGGTAACAATGATCAGTTCGTTTTCTTTCTGTTGGTGCTCGGGTTTTTCCTGATCGATCGCTTGCGTCCCGAACTGCGTGCACTCTTCACCAGCGCTCTGCTGGTCTTGCTGACAGTTCTTAAGATCTATCCGATTGCAGCAGCGACGGTTTTTCTGCGCAACCGGCGCGGTTGGAAATACGCGAGTCTAACTGTGGTTTTTGCTGTCTCGGCCTTGCTTCTAACGAACGGACAAAAGATCGCCCTCATGATGGCCAATACACCTCGCGATACAAATCAGTCCTTCGGAGCGTTTCCGTTCTTATATGCTGTCGGCCATCACACTCTTCATTCATTCGCAACTATCGTTGCCACGTATCGCGCAGTCGCACCTTTGACAGCACTTATCATCGGAGGCATATGTCTGTTTCTCGGAGCGGCATTCGGTAGCAAACTACATCACTACTTGCCCCCGCTCGATTCCAGCAAGCCGCGGGGCGCAATTGCGATTGCCTGTCTTTCGATCTTCTGCTTTGCCTTTATCTTAGGCGCAAGTTACGACTATCGGCTTCTCTATCTCACGGGACCGCTCGCCTGGCTGGTTGAAGATATCAACAAGGGACGTTCGTTTCGATCTGTACCCGCTGCCATCCTGATCCTCGCACTGCTCTGGAAGCCGTTCTGGTTATCCATGACAGGAGAAGCACTTGATGGATTGGTCTTTTTTATGAGCAGCGTATGGCTTGGCAATGCGCTCTTGTCTCAACAGAGTACACACGAATGGTTGCCGTCCTCGCAGTCTCTATTGAACCGTGAGCGACCGAATTTTCGCGCTGCTTCCCGCTGAAATTAACGTTCTATCGTAATCAAGTACGCTTCGGCTGCAGGTCTAGCTCTGCCCTCTGCCAGTCCTGCTCGTGAAACCCGTGCCGACGGCCACGCGCAACAAAGTAGTGATACGCCCGTTCGGCAATCTGCGCATGCGTTGGAGGTATTTGGGCAGCCACTGTTACAACGGCAGGTTCTTTTACACCTCCATTTGCTGATTTTGCGGTTGCCTTCTTTAAGGTTCCAGAGGCAGCTTTCACCGATTTGGAAGTGGTTGCTTTCTTTGCGGTTGTAGCCTTTTTGGCTGGGGTCTTTCGTGGTTTCTTTTCTTCCTCAACGCTCATCGCAGACTTCTCCTCACCTGAGATCATCGCCATCAAACGTACAAGGCTTCTGTTTCCAGTCTAGCTCCTATGCAATTTTCCTGTGTGATGCTCAGCTGACCGAAAAGATTGCACCGTCGCTCTATTCGTTCCAATTACTTTATCGCTCGAAATCGACAGGACTCCGCTCTACCCACCAACATGGTCTTCCTCCCTGCTGCGGAAAACCTTCTGGCAAGAGAGAGCGTGTACAGCGAATCTCTATTTTTCCGTCTGGATAATACTCTTCTTTGTTGTTTTTCAATGGAGCGACAACGATGCGATCGACAGAGATCGATCCATATCCGGCCCCGGCCAAGGCTCTACCCTGCCAGATGAGCCAGTCAGCAGCCCAGATCCCCGCCGCAACCATGAGCACCCACATGAACGCCCGCAATACAATTCGCCCCACACCAGTCCTCCAGTGCTGCTATTTCAGAAAGATACATCCAGGCAGATCTTGACAAACAAGGATCGTACCGTTTTTCTTGCAACATGCGTAAACGTAAACTTCTGCCCGGAGCGTTGATCCTCTGCCTGGCGTTGGCCGGCTGTTCCATCTCTCCCCTGGCAAGGAATACTGCTGCATTTTCCAACGCAACCAATTTATTGGTCGACAACACACAGAACGCCTATCGCACCGCTGTGCGATTGAACGAGGATGCTCAGGCGTCGTTGCTGGTTGCGCGCTACGACACTGCGCAACCGATGGATCCACATTCCATTCGTCCGCTGATCGATGAAAAGGGGCTCCAGGCCCGCACCGACGTTTTGGATGGGCTCCGCACCTATGCCCAGACTATTGCGGATCTGGCCGGCGGAGTGTCCTCGCCGAAGCTCGATGAAGCGGCTACCGCCTCCGGGGCGAACCTAAAGTCGCTTGGAGACGCTCTCTCCAGTTCAACGCCGATCCACATCAATATCACTCCAACAGAGGCGAATGCCACCAGTACCGCGCTTAAGGCACTGGGGGACTTCCTGGTGAATCGCCAGACCAAGTCGTCGGTCCCAAAGGTAATTCGCGAGATGGATCCCCATATCGATACGTTGTCGAAGCTGCTTACCAGCGATATCGATATTCTTCGCGACCAGACAGGCCGAGACTACGAGCAGATTCTTGCGCAGCAGGACAGCTTTATCCGTCATGCAGCTCCGTCGCTTTCGGCAACAGAGAGACGTACTGAAATCCAACGGCTACCCCGGATTCTTGCAGACAAGAAGGCCACGGACGATATGTTTGTCGACCTCCAGACATCTCTGAATAAACTGGTGGCTACGCACCATGCTCTCGCAGCAGCAGCGACAAGTAAGAACAACCCCTCGCTTCAGGCTCGAATTGCTGATCTCCGCGCTGCCGCAGAACGGCTGGCGACCTTCTATGAGGATCTTTCCAATAACTCGAAGTAAAGGACATCGACATGACACGCGCGAAATCATCTCGAGGGAAAGCAACGATTCCAGCGATCAAACCTGCCTTTATGAGTCCTCCAACGGATAACAACGGGGCAGCAGTTCTTACAGATCCAAACACGATCAACGCATATAAGTCTTTGTATGATGCGCTGGGAAACGCGTATTGGAAGGCGACGGATATCGATACAAAAGACACAATTCAAGCGGCGAGAGACAATATCTACGAAATTCTTACGGATCTTAACGTTGCCAAGCTTGAAGAGAACACGGAACAATTCTCGGCATTGAAACAAAAGATCGATGACAGCAATACCACGCTATCCGGCATCAAAGATAAAATCGACGATATTACGAAGGATCTCTCTACCGCAGCCAGCGTGGTCGCAGCCATCGCTAAGGTGGCCAGTATAACCTCCGTTTTAAGTTAGAAAACATGCGTTGCGATATAGTTGTAAATCAAAACTTTTGCAGGGTGTAGGATGTCAAAAGTAAGTCCATCTGAAATGGCCAAGAAGATTGGGAAAGGCCTTCTCTCCTTTCCCGTTACGCATTTCACGAAAGATTTTCAGTTCGACGAGAAACCGTATCGAGAACATATCTCGTGGCTGCTGGAACATAGGCCTTATGGCCTGTTCGCAGCGGGCGGAACGGGCGAGTTCTTCTCGCTGGCACTGAATGAGTTTTCTGCTATGGTGAAGGCGGCCGTCAATGAGACGGCGGGACGTGTTCCTGTGCTCGCAGGATGCGGGTACGGCACGGCCATCGCAAAGGAGTTTGCTCAAGCAGCAGAGGGCGCCGGAGCTGATGGAATTCTTCTTCTTCCTCCTTATCTTCTGAACTCAGAGCAGACTGGATTAGCTGCGCATGTTGAAGCGGTCTGCAACTCAACGAAGCTCGGGGTAATCGTATACAACCGCGATAACGCCATTATGGACGACGTAACCTTGGCGAAGCTCTGTGATCGTTGTCCCAATCTGGTCGGCTTCAAAGATGGATATGGCGATATTGAATTGATGACTCGCATCTATGCGCGCATGGGAGATCGACTGACCTACATTGGCGGCTTGCCAACAGCGGAGACCTTCGCGCTGCCTTACCTGGAGATGGGCGTCACCACATACTCGTCAGCGATCTTCAATTTTCTTCCAAACTTCGCGCAAGAGTTTTACGCTGCGGTCCGGCGGCGAGATCGAGACGAGGTTTACAAACGTCTTAAGGAATTTGTTCTGCCCTACATTACACTTCGTAATCGACGCAAAGGATATGCGGTTTCGATCGTAAAGGCAGGCATGAATGCGATTGGCCGTCCGGCAGGCCCGGTTCGCTCTCCGCTTGTCGATCTCAACCAGGCGGAACTTGACGACCTGAAGCAACTAATTGGGAACCGTAACTAATGACCGTTGCGCAGGAGCAACGGCCTACGCGGGTTCGTTACCTGATCGTACTGATGCTCTTCGTCGCAAGCTGCTTTAGCTACGGCGACCGCGTGATGCTGTCGATTGCAGGAATCAGTTTTTCAAAAGACCTGCATATGGACGCGGTAAAGCTGGGCTATCTCTTCTCCGGTTTCAGCTGGGCTTATGTCGTTGGCCAGTTACCAGCCGGAGGCCTGCTCGATCGGTTTGGATCCAAGCGCATCTACGGCATCAGCATTGTTGCATGGTCGGTCTGTGCAATTCTTGCAGGTTTTGCTGGCTATCTACCTGCGACTGCTGCCTTTGCCATTATCTTTGGCTTGCGCCTGGTGTCAGGGCTGGTGCAATCTCCAGTCTTCCCGGGCAATGGGCGCATCGTTGCCAGCTGGTTTCCTGCGGCGGAGCGCGGCACGGCATCGGCCATCTTTAATTCGTCACAGTATTTTTCCCTGGTTCTGTTTGCTCCTGCGCTTGGATGGATTACTCACTATTGGGGATGGAAGCAGTGCTTCTGGTTTGTGGGTATCCTCGGCATTCTGCTCAGCTTTGTGTGGCAGAGAGTTGTTCATGGCGTAAAAACGCATCCCCTCATCAATCAAAAAGAGATTAACCACATTGAGCAAGGCGGCGGACTGGTCAATATTGATCCCGGCGCGGGTACACCGCAAAAGGCACCAAAGCTGACCTGGGCCGCGGTCCGTATGTTGTTAAGCAATCGAATGCTGGTGGGCATCTACATCGGTCAGTACTGCATTACGACACTTACGTGGTTCTTTCTTACGTGGTTTCCTGTCTATCTCAGTCAGGCGCGGCACATGTCGATTACGAAGGTGGGCGTGATGGCGGCACTCCCTGCGCTATGCGGATTCGTAGGAGGCATTCTTGGGGGTGTTTTCTCCGACAAACTACTCCAAACTGGGCATTCGCTTTCGTTTGCCCGCAAGACCCCGATCGTTGCTGGAATGCTGCTCTCCGTCACGATGATTGGCTGCAATTATGTCAACACGCAATGGATGGTGATGCTGTTGATGTCACTTGCCTTCTTTGGGAAAGGATTCGGCGCATTAGGGTGGACCGTGATTGCAGACACTTCTCCTAAACCATTGATTGGCGTCAACGGCGGTTTATTCAACCTGATTGGTAATCTCGCGGGAATCACGACACCGATCATCATCGGATATATCGTCAAACGCACCGGCTCATTCCACGACGCCTTGATCTTTGTAGTCGCAACTGCATTGATGGCCATCGTTGCCTATCTGCCAATTGTGGGTGAGATCAAACGAGTGGATTTGAAGCTGCCAGAACCTGCGAATGGAAGAGCATGATGAAGGAAACTGTTCACCAATCTCCCAGAATCAAATCGATGCGTGTGATTCCGGTTGCGGGATGGGATTCCATGCTGCTGAATCTCAGCGGAGCTCATGGCCCCTGCTTTACACGGAATCTCGTAATCCTAACCGATAGTACCGGGGCAATAGGAGTAGGAGAGGTTCCGGGGGGCGAAAAGATTCGCCGGGTTCTGGAAGAGAGCCGTGCGCTGGTAGAAGGACAACCGATTGCATTTTATAAACGTGTCCTGAATAAGATGCGGGAGTGTTTTGCTGATCGTGATCAGGAAGGCCGCGGCCTGCAAACGTTTGATCTGCGAACCACGATCCACGCAGTCACTGCGATCGAATCCGCATTTCTCGATCTGCTGGGACAGTTTCTCGGTATGCCTGTTGCCGAAATGCTAGGCGAAGGACTGCAACGCTCGAGCGTTGATGTGCTTGGCTACCTCTTCTATATTGCCGACCGAAAAAAGACCAACCTTCCCTACGTGAGCGATAGCAGCAATCCAGACAACTGGTTCCGGTTGCGGCACGAAGAGGCGCTAACGACTGAGGCAGTCCTGGATCTGGCCAAAGCCGCAAAGGAGCGATACGGGTTTCGAGACTTCAAGCTGAAGGGCGGAGTGCTGCCGGGCGAGCAAGAGATCGAGACTGTTATCGCTTTAGCAGAGCACTTTCCTGAAGCGCGCATTACGCTCGATCCGAATGGAGCGTGGTCACTCGAAGAGGCGATCCGACTGTGTACAGGAAGACAGAAGGTCCTCGCCTATGCAGAAGATCCTTGCGGAGCCGAACGAGGATTCTCCGGTCGGGAGATTATGGCTGAATTTCGTCGCGCCACGGGGCTTCCGACAGCCACCAACATGATCGCTACGGACTGGCAGCAACTCCGCTATGCAGCCGAGCTGCACGCCGTGGATATTCCTCTGGCTGATCCACACTTCTGGACGATGCAGGGGGCTGTTCAGGTGGCGCAGTTCTGCCGCGAGTGGGGACTAACCTGGGGCTCGCACTCGAACAATCATTTCGATGTTTCGCTTGCCATGTTTACGCATGTGGCGGCGGCGGCTCCCGGACGCGTGACCGCAATCGATACACATTGGATATGGCAAGATGGGCAACGGCTCACGAAAGAGCCTCTGAAGATTAAAGATGGAAAGATCACTGTGCCAGAGCGCCCTGGGCTGGGGATTGAACTTGATATGGAGAAAGTGGAAGAAGCTCACAATCTCTACCTGAAGGCGGGACTTGGCGCGAGAGATGATGCAGCTGCGATGCAATTTCTGATGCCGAACTGGAAGTTCGATCCCAAACGTCCTTGTCTTTGCCGATAAGCTCCTAAGTAATGGGAGCTGGGTTGAACAGTGCAAACTCGTTGTGGAGTCCCCAGTGATCAGCGCAAGTCTGCTTGCGGCCGCTGGCCACATCCAGAATGAATTGGAAGATCGCTTCTCCCACCTGCTGAATTGTTGCTTGCCCTGTCGCGATCGTTCCTGCGTCGATATCAATTAGATCGGACCAGCGATCGGCAAGAGCTGTTCTGGAAGAAACCTTGATCACTGGCGCCATTGCCAGGCCATAAGGAGTTCCGCGACCTGTGGTGAAGACATGCATATTCATTGAAGCAGCTAGCTGAAGGGTTCCGCAGACAAAGTCACTGGCAGGAGTTGCAGCAAAAACAAGACCTTTCGAAGTCACACGTTCCCCCGGACCAAATACTCCATTGATCGGGCTCGTTCCTGATTTGGCAATCGATCCAAGCGCTTTCTCCACAATGTTTGCTAAACCGCCGCTTTTATTTCCCGGTGTAGGATTTGCACTGCGATCCGCACCTCCACGTGCGAGATAGCTGTCATACCACTGCATCTCGCGAATCAGGCCATGGGCAACTTCGGGTGAGGCCGCACGAGCGGTGAGCAAATGAATCGCATCACGCACTTCGGTGACCTCCGAGAACATTACCGTAGCTCCTGCACGAACCAGCAAATCGGCGGCATAACCTACAGCAGGATTCGCGGTAACACCGGAAAAGGCATCGCTTCCGCCGCACTGTAAACCTACGACAAGATCAGACGCCGGACGAGTCGTACGGCGACGCTGATTCAAATGCTTCAAACGAACTTCAGCCATCTTCATAATGGCTTCGACCATGTCGCCAAAGCTGTGATGCTCATCATCCTGCAGGCGCACAACATATGGCTGTGAAGATAGAACCGGCAAGGTGGCATTAGGAAGCATACGCGAGGGCTGCAACTTCTCGCAGCCCAAACTGACAACGAGAGGCTCTCCACCAAGATTCGGATTAAGGCTAAGGTTACGAAGCGTGCGAATTGGAATCTCCGCACCCGGTGCATCAATCGCAACTCCGCAACCATAGAGATGAGTGATCGCGATGACATCATCAACATTCGGATATCGCGGGAGAAGATCTGCCTTGATCTTCTTCACTGCATATTCAACCGTCGCAGAGACGCACTGCACGGTCGTGCTGATACCAAGAATATTTTTGGTCCCTACGGTTCCATCATCGTTAACGTATCCCTCAAAGGTAAAACCATCCAGACGATCCGGTGGAGACGAAACAGTTGAAGGCAGTGGGATCTGATCCAATGCTGGAGCCTCAGGCAAATTCAGGATGCCCTCATGCACCCAGCTTCCTGATGCGATCTCTTCCCGGGCGTAACCGATGGTCACGCCATAACGAATGACGGCAGCGCCCTTGGGGATCGTCACCAGTGCAACCTTATGTGCCTCTGGCACCGCTTCTCGAAGAACCAGGCCCGAAGCAAAACGGCTTCCGGCAAGAAGGCCGCCCTCATTCACCACGATGGCAACGTTATCGGAAGGATGAACCTGAATAGAACGCGGCTGGAGGTGGCTTTGCATGGCTCATCCATCTTACCGATGTAGAACAAAACCTTTCCAATGGATTGCGGCCCGGATTATCGCCAGCGCATCACTTTCAAAAGATCCTGTGATGGTTCCCACTCTCCTATGCTGGGGTACAGCAACATCGCTTTGCGAAGATCCCGTTCAGAGCCGCTGATTGCCGCCTCGATCGCAGCTCGTTCATAGGCCTTAACTGCGAGCACAAGCCCGCGCACTGCTTCCGGCAAAGATCCTGCGGGCAACGCTTCTATCTTGTCGTTGCCGATATTGCAGGCGGTCTCGATCACATCATCCGCATCGATCTCGGGCAACACGCTGCCATTCCGGGTATTCACAATCACGCGGTCCGATTTGTTGCTGCAAAGAGAATTCATCACCTGGAGAGCGATGCGGTGGTAACCGCTGGCGGCCCTGAAGGGGTCTTCTTCGGGCGCCTGCTGGTCGAAGGCCGATTGCCCTTCCCCTTCGAGCTTCATGTAGGAGCCGGAACGCAGGTTAAGGTAATCGATATATGCCTGCAGCGCACCGGGAGCATCTCCCTTAGAGAACAGATTCATCAGCCGTAATGTTAGGGACTCATTCATCTGCGCAATCTGCTCGCCGCGTGTGCTGCCCTGCCTCTTCTGATTTTCAAGCGCCCTGCGCCGTGAGTAATAGAAGAAGAGATATTCCGTTGGGATCAGCCGCAGGGCTCGAATCAACTCATGGTCGAAGAGAGGAGCCGAGTACAGCTGCGAGAGAATTGCATCATCATTCAAGACACGATCTGTCACATCCTGCCCTCGCACAACGATTCTGCGGATCCATCCGAGATGGTTTAGTCCTACATAATCACACTCCAATTCCGAAGCGGAGACCTTCAGCGCCGATTGGATGCGGTGCAACATCTCCGTAGGGGTATCGCAGATCCCGACCACGCGAGCACTGGAATGATGCATGATGGCTTGCGTGATCAGTCCAGCAGGATTGGTAAAGTTGATAATCCATGCCTTTGGCGCAAGCCTCTCCACTAACCGCGCCTGTTTAATTGCGATTGGGATAGTGCGCTGCCCCATAGCAACTCCACCGGGACCAGTTGTCTCCTGCCCAGGATAGCCACATGAAATCGATGCACATTCATCGTGTGCGCGCGTCGCGATACCGCCTACACGAACACTATTAAGAACAAACGACGCGCCATCCACGGCCTCTTCTTCCGTTTGTACCACAGTGACACGTAGCGATCCACCATTGCTACGGACGACCTCGCGGCCTAGCTCTGCAATCATCTCCACGCGTTCTGTATCGATGTCGTAGAGAACCAACTCTTCTGCATCTAGTTTTTTCGCTGACTCATCAATACCGAAAACAACCAAGGGGGTCCGAACTCCACCGCCCCCAAGAAACGCAATTTTACGCGGCATAATTTTCCTCACATACGGCTTCCGCCTCAGTACGGGTTGGAAGCGCATCCAAAGCACCGACCGCACGTGTCGAAAGCGCTCCGCAGACGCACGCCCATTCGAGGCATTGTTTGGGTGGGAGCCCCGAGAGAACAGCATCGATAAATCCCGCGTCGAACGCGTCGCCTGCCCCTGTCGTATCCACTGTTTTTACGTCTGGCGAAGCTGCTCGATGCTCCTCATTGCCGACCATCATAACCGCTCCTGCCGCTCCCATCTTTACCAAGGAACGGTGCACACCGAGACTACGACAAAGCTGCAAATAATCCGTAGGCGTTCCCGCCAGAATGACGGCCTCTTTTTCATTCGGCAAGGTAAAGTCCATCTGACGTAAGACCTCGAGATTCTGCTTATTCTGGAGCCATTCGAGATGGTGTCCCACATCAATCGATACGGTCGCCCCCTGAGACTTCAGGATGGGAACGACCATACTGCAATCAGCCGCGCTCAACGGCATCGCAAGATGGACGTGTCGCGCCGCAGAGGCTCCTTGCAGCAGAGGTTTTTCCTGGGTCAGATAACGCGAGAGGTTCTGGTTGACCCCACGATAAGTAAAGAACGAGCGATCCTGTCTAGTCGAGATACTTACCGTTACACCACTTCTCCCTTTGCTGCGACAAAGATTCGCAGCCGACACTCCAAAACTCGCAAGACGAGCCTCTACAACAGAGAACTGATCTTCACCAACGATCCCGATCAGGTTAACCTCTCTGCCTAGCCGCGAAAGCGCGCATGCCGTGGTCACAGCTCCGCCTCCAAGCTCCCAGGCGTACTGCTCCGTAAAGATCTCTTCCCCTGGATTGGGCCACGCCTCAAACCCGCTGAAGACATGGTCAAGATAGATCTCCCCGATCACTGTTACGTCGTAAATCATGCCTGCCTGAACGGCCACTCCTCTTTTTTACGTGCTTGTATCAGGTAAAACCCAACACCGGAAGCGGCGAGCACAACACCCACCGCAACATGCTTCCACTCGCTGGTTGCAATGATGTAGACCCATCCCACAAGGGCAATCGCCACAGGCAGCGGATAGAAGGGCATACGAAACAGTTCTGGATCTGACTTCGATCGCCTGCGCAGCAGTACAACAGCAATGCATTGCGCGATGCTCTGCAGCAGCGTCTGAATCACAATAAGGATCGAGATCAGCTCAGCCAGCGAAAAAATACACATCAGCGCAGAACCAATGCCCATGTAGATCAATGAGGTTGTCGGAAAGTGCCCTCGCGGATGAATACGTGCAAATACACCGGGAAATTGACCATCGACCGCCGCTGCATACGGAATACGCGAGTAGCCAAGAAGAATTGCATAGGCTGATCCCCAACTTGCCACAAGAATCAGGAGTGAAGCTAGCTTTGCCGCGTAAGATCCGTAGATCGCATGAATGAAATCCGCAACAATTGCTTTGGAGTGCATCGCCTCTCTCCACGGCAGAACACTCAGGATTGCAATATTCATTGCAAGATAGAGAGCGGCAACAAAGAGGATCGAGATTAGAACTGCTCGCGGAATATTCCGACGCGGGTTCTTGATCTCACCACCGATGTAGCAAACATTGTTATAGCCGCCGTAATCATAGGTGGCGATCAAGACCGCGGAACCTAATCCTATCCAGAATGATCGAGAGGGGTGAAACGCATGGGGAGGAAAGTCGAAGGCAAGCGCCGGATGGAAATGTGAAGCTCCAGCAAAGATGATCCAACAACAGGTCGCAACGACTGCTGTCATCACAACGACAGACAAGGTCCCGATTGAACGGATCGGGCGGTAGAGCACCACCAGATTCAGCAGGCAGAGCACTATCGCGATCATTTTGAGTTGGGGAGGGCTGAAAGGATGAAAGACGCTCGAATATTCCGCAAACCCAACCGCACCGGAAGCGATCGAGATAGGGCCAATAAGTAGTGTCTGCCAAAGAAAAAGAAATGAGATCAGACGACCTGCGCTATTGGGTCCAAACGCTTGTGACAGATAGTGATAGGAACCACCTGAATCCGGCATCCGCGAACCAAGCTCAGCCCACACCATGCCGTCACAAAGCGCAAGGACCGCACCAAATATCCAGCCCAACATTGCCTGAGGTCCACCCATCGCCGCAAGCGCTAAAGGAATAGTAAGGAAGGGACCAACGCCAACCATATTAAGCAGGTTGGCGGAGAGAGCTCCCCACAGCCCCATGCCACGTTCGAGATGTTCGGCTCGCACCGCCTGATTTGCCATAAAGCTCAGCTAGTGAATCTCAGGGTTCTTGGGCAGACTCAACATATTTGCGAAGAGCCGGAATGCTCCAGGTACTCCTAAAGGAAGCTGCCGATAAAACGCGTACGCATTGTAGATATACACACCCTTGCCATACCGGGCATAGACGAGACCGCCCTTCTGTTCAGGCTGTCCGGCATCATGAGTTTCCAGCAACGGAGTATATTTCGGATCCCACGACTGCAAAAACTTCGAGCCGCGTTCTTCAATCCAGCCATCAAAATCTTTCTCGGTGATCTTGTTCGGCCAGTTGAACACAGGATTGTTCGGCGCAAGAATCTTCACCACCGACTTCTCATCGGTCACCTCTTCCGGATCACCGCTCATGACATATGGATAAGGGCCGTAATTGTGGTCATACTCCGGCGTGTTGTATTGCACGATCACAACACCGCCTTTTTCGACATACTGCAAAAGCCTTGCATTATTCGCAATCAGATCTGGACGCACGGCATAGGCCCTTACGCCTAAAACAATGGCGTCATACTTCTGCAGGTTTCCACTTGCGAGATCCTGAGCCGAAAGATGCGTAACGTGCACGCCAATCTGTTCCAGCGCAGAGGGAACATCGTCGCCACTGCCTTCGACATAAGCGATCGACTCTCCCGGAGCCATCTTTACATCGGTGCCAACCGTGGTGTACTTGGCCGGAGCATAGAGAAAATACGGACGCAGCCCGACATACCCTACTGTCGTATAGCCTTCTCTATATTCCTTGCCACTTAGCGAGGCGACCGCAGTTACGGTATATTGGGCCCCCTCTGCTGCCTTTGGCTTTACAGAGAAAGAGACCGTCTGCTCCTCGCCTGTCTGCGTGAAATGAATGGGGATGGAATCCGGTGTGGCACTCCAGCCGGAAGGCAACGCCAGTCGCACAACAGGTTCTGCTGCACCTTGAACATTATTACGAACACGAACGCTTACGGTTGTGGATTGGCTACCTAATGGAATCACTCCAGCAGCCGGAGACAACGCAACTGAGAGTGCAGGACCCACCGGCATTGGATAACGCAAGAGACCGGGCCCATTGACTCTGCTCACTACCTGAACCACGCTTGCCAGCTGGATCGAAGTCCCTTCGTAGTTCAGCTCTGCTTCAGCCTGAAGCGGATATGGGCTGAACGGCTTATTTCGAGGAGCGTCCTTCGCCACTTCATAGAAGGCATTCTGCAATCCATCCCGCGTAAAGTAGGGGCGGGTGAACGGCTCATCCTCGGGCACCTGGACAGAGTAGGTCACCTCTACGGCCTTCGTTGCATTTACCTGCGTTGGAGCAGTAGGTCCCTTTACATCCCAATTTTTCCCTGATGTTCCCTTCAGACTCACACTGTTGATTGCCAACGAGGATACAGACGGCTGATAGAGATGCACCTTAACAGGAAATGACAATCCCGGCGTCGCCATCTGGAAGGTCGATTGAGCGCCGCGAAACATTGCCATCATGGGATCGTCCTTGCCTCCCACCGTGACATCTGCATTCAGCGAAATCTGTAGCGCTGCAACCAATGCATCGTTGAACTGCCTGTCCTTCACTCTCAGTTCATAGAGCACGTTGTCCTTGGCTGGATTAGACAATGCACTCTTTTCAACCTCACCAATGAGTACTTCTAACCTTTTCTTCCCTTGTGCAAGGTCTGGAGCAATTGCCGCCGGCTTTGCTGCCGAAAATTCTGTGATTGCCTTCTCGATCAGGCTATTGATCTCCGATAAACCACTACGAAGTGACTGCGGCGCTTGGTTTCCAGCAAGATCTGTGATCCCGGTCAGAGAGACATCCACGCCATCGAAGAAACTCTCTTCCGTGGGCTTTGAATCAATCGTTGAACCAAACCGGTGATAGTCGCTCATCAGCGAGCCGGACAAAGGAACATTGGGCCCTCCATTTTGCGATCGCTGAAAACCTAACCCTTCGTGAGATATCTGCGTATACGTCTGCCCAATAACAGTATCGAAGGTTCCAGATGGAACGCTGACCGTTACCGAAGGCTTGCCTGGTTCCCACTTCCCCGTAATGTGGTTCGTAACTCCTACAGGCCCCCAGGTATGGTTCGCATAGTCATACATTCCCTTCTCTGACACGCGAAAGAACGGAACACGAGCATAAGTCTTTACCGGAGACCAGGGAAGCAATCCCTCCTTGATCTGCTCAGGAAACATCTTCGGGTCCCCTGCTGCCTTGAAAACTTCTTGAGCCATCAAACCCGCGGTTGCATGTTGACCATGACCATCCGTAGGGCCACCAACAAAGACGGAACACACGATCAAGGGCCGCACTGTGCGAACTACACGTACAGCCTGTTCAAGAACTCGATCATGCCCCCACTGCCCCAAAGCTTCATTTAGAGACTTTGAGAAACCATAATCGGCCATTGAGGTGAAGTACTGCGCATCGAGTCCGTAGTATCGATCTGCTTGCAACAGCTCCTCCGTCCGCACCAGACCGAGGGCATCCCAATAATCCGACGACATGACATTCGCACCACCCTCACCACGATCCAATGTTAATAAGCTCACGCGCGCGCCGACACCGCGACTCTCATAAGCGAGCGTAGCGCCATCCTCATCATCTGGATGCGCCACAATCATAAGAAGGCTGGCTCTGGTATGCAGACGCTTCAATGCCTGCCATGTCGCCGCCGCACCCTGATCAGGAGCAATCGCCTCTGCATCGACATGCGGTTTAACTTCAGCCGCGTAGAGCATCGCTCCCGAGGAAAGCGCCGGAATAAGTACGGCGCAGATCAGCCTTCTAAAAATATTCATCAAAAGAGCCTTTCTGTCTTGTTCGTTCCGCGATGAAGATCAGAAATAGAATTTTGCAGCCATCTGGATCTGACGAGCACTATTCAAGACACTGCTCACCTTGCCAAAAGGACCCGGGTTCGCGAGGCCAATAAAGTTTGCTGAAGGATTCGCGAGATTAGCATGATTGAGTGCATTGAAGAACTCGAACCGAAGTTCGAGTTTACGGATGTCGGTAAACTCGAACTGTTTAAAGAGACTCAGGTCTTCGTTGTGACGCCCCGGGCCCGCGTAAGGGCGAGGCTTGCAAGTGCCGAATTGGCCGATTCCCGGCTGAGAAAATGCAACAGGATTAATGTATCGTCCGGTTGCTGACTGGTTCGTAATTATCGAGCGATCCTTCGTCGCACCGGCAAAAGCATCACCAATGCAATTGGCATACATGGCGTGATTGCCGCCCGTTTGAGTAAGATCGATCGCCGTAATCAGGAAGGGATTTCCCGCTTCCATCGTAACGATTGCATTGAGCTGCCAGCCACCAACCAGCTTTGAGGTCATCGAATCGTTGTTGAGCACCATGCCACCCCTACCGATAGGGAGCTTGTATTGCGCACTCGCGACAAAGCGGTGTCGCTGATCGAATGGCGAATTGGAGTATTCGTGCTGACGGTCATAAGCATTCTGTGGTGTCGAAGTTGCCGTCAGGTTATCCGCGTAATCGGAGAAATTATGCGCATAGGTATAGCTGAATTGATAGGCAAGTCCATGACTCATCGATTTGCGTAAGCTCATGACTAAGCCGTTGTAATTGGTATTCCCATCGTTGGTCGCAAGCTCCAGGAAAGCATGAGCACTACCGTTGTTAAGATTCGCATATGGAAAAACTACATTCGGTGTGGCACCAGTAAAGCCAGTGATCAACCCTTGGTTGGCGTTGCGAAGGCGGTTCATCTTGTGTCCCAGGTTGCCAACGTAAACAGCTTCAAGCACCGTCGTCGGAGAAATCTGGAATTGTGGACCAAAACTGAACTGCTGCACATAGCTTGTGCGTTGATTGGGGTCCTGCCAGTTGGTCTTCTGAATATAGAGCGGTGGGTTCGAATTCGCATAAGTCGCACCAGGGAACCCGTTTTGCAGATAGAAAATAGGCGTCGTCACGTTAGGGGTGTAACTTGTCCTTGAATCGTTAACAAACTTCATGAACGGTTGGTTCTGACCTAGCTGAGACTCAGAGCCTATACGATTAACATATTGATAGAAAACGCCATAACCACCACGTAGTACGATACGGTCCGTTGCTTGATAGCTGAAACCAAAACGAGGAGCGAAGTTGTTCTTGTCTGGATGTATCAGTGAACGCTGATACCAATCTCCACTTGAGGCAACCGTCAACCCACCGCCGTTTGTAGTATTGAAATTCGCAAGTGAATTTGTACGATTCAACCAGGGCGAAAACAATTCATATCGCGTGCCATAGTTCACGGTCAACCGCTTGTTCAAGCGCCACGTATCCTGCGCGTAGAATGAGTTGCCCAGAAGATAGTTATGCACCACAATCGCGCTGTTGAAATAGGTCTGGTTTACATTGCCTAACAGAAAATCCGGATATCCAAAACCATTCGTGTTCGTAAATAATCCCGAGAATCCCATGAAACCCTGCGGAGCAGCCAGGTCAAGGAAATTCACTGTATTACTGTGAAACTCGTATCCGAACATCAGACTGTGCGTTCCGACAAGCTTCGTAAAGCTTTCCAAAACCTGCCACACCTGAGCAGCCTGAAACTGTGGCCGGTACAGGTCCACACCCACTCGCCGGAAACCTGAAACGTCAATAGGGGGTAACCCTGCGGAATATGGCGTTGCGGGAATGCCCGTCAGCCCTACCTGCCCGGCTGCCGATGATCCAAGAGTGACGCCAATGGGATTACTGTGCGCGCTATCCCTACTCCAACCGAAACGAAGCTGATTGACTGCGGTAGACGAAAGAATTGTCGTCAAACCTAAAGCCAGTCCCTGATTGCGAATGTTATAGTCCGTCGCAAAACCACCATTACCAATTGTGAAGTTCGAGGTCCACGGAGGATCTTGGCGATGCTGGTTGAGAAAACTATAGCGACCGAAGATTGTGTTCTTATCATTCAGCTTGTCATCGATACGGGTATCGAATGAATTGACCTGTTGTGGAAGTTGATATGTGAAGACATAGTTATTCGAGCCGTCCCAGGCACCGTTAGCCGATTGAATGTTGTTCGGATCTGGTAAAAGCGCGGCGATCTTTGCTGCTACTGGATCGATGCAACTAGGTTTGATGACTTTATCTACTATGCAACCCGTCTGGTTCGGAAGCAGGGCTATTGGGTTGTAATTTGTCACTTCAGATAGGTCGCCCTGCTTCATCTTCGCGGATGGCACAACAGAATTCACTGTAGTCTGCTGCGTGCTACGCAAACCTTGATAATCCCCGAAGAAGAAGAGTCGGTCATGGAGAATAGGGCCGCCGATTGTGCCGCCAAACTGGTTCTGGCTGAAATTACCCTTGGGCAACTTCGGTGTCACATGATTGTTCGCCCAACTGTTCGCATCAAAGACACTATTGCGTGCATATTCCCACGCACTACCGTGAAACTGATTCGTACCGCTCTTGGTAGAAGCATTGACAACCGCACCTGCGGAAGTTCCAAACTCTGTCGAGTAGGTACGAGTCTGGAGACGGAATTCCTGAATCGCATCCGGCGGAGGCTGCACATTCTGCACTGAGCCTTCTTGCAAGTTTGTCGAACCGGAGTTGTTATCCACACCATCCAACGCAAAGTAGTTTTGCGTCTCGAGATTTCCGTTCGAACTAAAGCGATCAGGGGCTGGATTGGCAACGGCAAGATTCTTAAAGATGCCAGGTTCCAGCAACGCCAAATCAGCATAACGTCGTGCATTCAACGGGAGATCGTTGATCTGTGTTGTTCCCACGACATTTCCCACATCCGCCGACTGCGTCTGAAGCGTCACCGCGGCGGCATTTACCTCTACCGTATCCGTCGCGCCAGCCTTCATCTCAAAATCTACCTGGGCCCGCGTCTTTACGTGGACCTCGACAGATGGGTTCTTTGCCGTGCCAAATCCCGTAGCTGTTGCTTCAACAGAATATGTTCCCGGGATAAGGGCCAGCGCCTGATAGGTTCCATCCTGGTTGGTCTGCAACGCTGTCGTCACTCCGGTTGCAATATTGCGAATCGTCATCTTCGCACCAGGAATCACAGCTCCGCTGGCATCCCGTACCGTGCCAGTAATCGAACCATTATCAAATTGCGCATAGGCGCTCAATGCGGAGAAGATCAGTATCCCCATCAAGACCATGCGTGTTGCAATCCACCTGCTGAACCTCTGTCCTCGAACGACTCTGGGAAGCACAACGACCGGCTTTGCCATCTGCTCGTCTCCTGAACGGACTCTCTTTGCGGGACCGGATGCAATGGTCACGCCATCCTGAATACCGTATTTATCGGTATCGTTATCGGTAACGGGATTATCCGGAACATTAGATGGCCCCGGACACCCGTGTCAACAATTTTTAATTTTTTATTTCTTAATCTTCTTCCGGGCAGACATGCCCTTCATCATCGACAGGTGATGTCTGTATTCTTTTGGGCCCGGCAAACCTTGCGATCCGCCCGGCTGAGAGGCCGACAGACTTGCGCAGATATTTCCCGCTCGTAAACACTCATCCCAGTCTCCCCCATGGAGAAAAGCATGAAGAAACCCTCCATCAAAGGCGTCACCATCGCCAGTTGCGTCCACAATGGCAATCGGCAAAGCCTGTTGACGATAGAGTTTACCATCTGCCATCAGCATGGCGCCTCGCCTACCAAGTTTGACGACAGGAATCCTCACCCACTCCTGCAATTTTTCCAGCGCACGCACAGCATCGCGTGTTCCCGTAATCGCCTTGGCTTCGTGTTCGTTAGGAAAGATAAATTCGCAATGTTTCACGATGGAATGAAGCTGAACTGGCGAAAGATCGGGATTCCATCCAAAATTTGCCGAGACGGTAATTCCACTTTCTTTCAGGCCTTTTAAAACCGGGATCCACCTTCTCGGGTGCCGC
This sequence comes from Edaphobacter sp. 4G125, assembly GCF_014274685.1. Taxonomy (NCBI): domain Bacteria; kingdom Pseudomonadati; phylum Acidobacteriota; class Terriglobia; order Terriglobales; family Acidobacteriaceae; genus Edaphobacter; species Edaphobacter albus. Next base: position 1,049,983 of record NZ_CP060393.1, on the reverse strand, counting down.
AAAGCACAAGCAAAGTGAACGTGTCTGGAACGATGCAATTTTTCAAGGACCAGCTTCTGAGAAAGCAACTCTTCCAAATTCTGATTGATGGGGTCATGCGTCACCATCATGCGGTTGGACTGATATGCGATGGAAGCCGTTAGAGCTGTCGCCTGGTCCTTCCGCACCTCACAAGCGGTAACATCCAGTCCCTCTTTCAGAATCTCATTCCACGTTGGAAGTACGCTGGCGTCTGCGCCCACACGGGTGATGATGCCGGTCGTGCTTCCCAGTCGACTGGCTGCAATAGCCGACGTGGCCAGCCCTCCCCCCGGAGCGATCAAAAAACAATCGGTCTTAACTTCTTCGCCAAACCGCGGCTGGTTCCGGAGCTGATAAAAGATCATGTCCGAAAAGAACTCTCCGAACACCACCAGATCGAACAATCGAACATTCGTTCGCGCCATCTTCCGTATCCTCTTCTCCTGCCGAAAACAGACTCGGCATCAGCCATCTATCTTTTGCGTGGACTCTCGCTGCACCAGCTTCGGCAAAAGAGTTATGCCACGGAGGTTCATCTCTCCCTTACTTCCAATGCGCTTGAGTGCCAAACGCGCCACCCGGCGGCCCGCTTCCTCATATGCCAGGTCTATGCTAGTGAGCGCAACTCCCGTCTCACACACATCACGCTGATTTCCGCAGCCAATCACCTGAACCTGCCGAGGTACTTCCATCCCGGCAGCGATCAATGCATCGCGTGCTCCTGCAGCAAGCCAATCGGTATACGCCACCACTCCATCAGGACGCCCTTTGGCAGTAATAAGCCTGCGCAACGCCTCAAATCCGCTGCGATACTCTTTTTCGCAGGGAAGGATCTCCAGAATCCAATCCTGTCGAACAGAAACAGCTGCACTTCGCATCGCCTCGAGAAATCCTGCAAAGCGCTGGTCCGCAATCGCCGTACGCGGACCACGTAGATAAGCAATGCGGCGACATCGACGTTCCAGCAGATGCTCCGCTGCGATCTGGCCCACAGCGTTTTCTCGCAAACCAACATTCGGGCCAGGGATTCGCGGAGGGCATGGGCCAACATAGACCACGGGTACCGTCGTTGTCTTTAGAATTGGTGGGACATCGGATGCATCGCTTCTCGGATAGAAGATCAAGGCATCGACCTGCCGCGAAAGATGCAACTCCGCTTCCTTCTCTTCCGCCTCTCCATCGCCATCTGCAGACGAGATCACCAAGCCATAATTTGCAGAACGAAAGACCTCATTCATCCCGCGCGCAATCATCGCCACAGCAGGATCCGCGAGACTGGGGACAACCATGCCTATGCTGTAGGTTTGCCCGGTACGAAGTCCGCGGGCCGAGATATTCGGGCGATAATTCAGCTCCTTCATGCGCTTCAGAACACGTGCCTTCGTCTCAGCACTCACGTCCGTCTGACCGCGCAGAACCTTGGAGATGGTCATCTTCGAGAGATTGAGATCATCCGCGATGTCCTGAAGACGAATAGCCATAAGGTGCGTTTCTTCTCGTAGAGCCTTTGCTGGCCCGGGTTCCCCAAAAAGGATTCTTTGACGGTACAGGTCTTGCCTTTATAAAACAATTCCAGACACCACGGAAGATGTCGGGAGTTCCTCCCCTGAAATCCTCCAGTTCCGCACAAGATGAGTCCAGATGAAGCCTATAGAGAATTTCCCTGCCGTTACGAACGCCATCTCCTATCCAAAGGCCCACACAGTCGACCAGGTAGACAGCTATTTCGGTGTCAAAGTTTCCGATCCCTACCGCTGGATGGAGGATCTCGATTCCGCTGAGGTAAAGAAATGGATCGATCAGGAGAACCAGCTTACGCGCAGCATCCTCGACCGCATTCCTGCGCGCGAAACGATTCACAAGAGACTCCTGGATTTGATCAATTTCGAGCGCTACACACCGCCGGTGCGCCGCGGCACACGCTATTTCTACTCCTACAACTCCGGCCTACAGAACCAGAACACTATTTATTGGACCGAAGGATTAGACGGAGAGCCGAACGTTCTTCTCGATCCCAATCAGATGTCCACCGACGGCACTGTCGCCATCAGTGGACTCAGCATCTCCGACGATGGGCATCTCGCTGCTTACTCCATCGCCGATGCCGGCTCCGACTGGGTCAAGTGGTACGTCCGCGATGTCGCAACCGGCAAAGACCTGCCGGATGTAATCGAGTGGTCAAAGTTCAGCTCGGCCTCGTGGCTTAAAGACGGCTCCGGTTTTTTTTACGAGGGATACGATCCTCCGGAAGGTGATGTCCTTAAGTCAGCAAACTATTTTCACAAGGTCTTCTTCCATAAGCTTGGAACGCCACAAAGCGAAGATCAGCTCATCTTCCATCGGCCTGACGATAAGGAGATGACCGTTGGTACTGCAGTCACTGACGATGGCCGATACCTCATCCTCTATCAGAGCAAAGGATCGAGTCCAAATAACCAGCTCTCCGTCAAAGACCTTGAACAGCCCGATTCTCCTATCCTCGAGATCGCCTCGACCGCAGATGCTCTCTATGCCCCAATTGATAATGATGGCACCCGATTCTGGATCCATTCCACTCTGGATGCACCAAATGGCCGTGTCATTGAAGTTGATCTCGCGCGACCGGATCGCGAACATTGGAAGACCGTAATCCCCGAAAGCCAACATAACCTCGACAGCGTCAGCATGATCGACAACACCCTGATTGCAAATTATCTTGCCGATGCACAGAGTGTGGTCGAACTCTACACCCCGGAAGGCGTTCGGATCGATCAGCTTGAACTGCCCGCAATCGGCACAGCAGCGGGCTTTGCAGGAAAACGAACCGAGACCGAGACGTTCTTTCAGTTCACCAATTTCACAACTCCGGCTACGATCTATCGCCTCGACATGAAGACCCGCCGCTCTACCGTTTACCGTCAGCCGAAATTGAAATTTGATCCTTCGCAATACGAAACTCGACAGGTCTTCTACACCAGCAAAGATGGCACGCGCGTGCCCATGTTTCTCAGCCATAAAAAAGACCTGCAGCTTAGCGGCAATAACCCCACGCTTCTTTATGGCTATGGCGGGTTCAACGTCTCTCTTCGTCCCGAGTTCTCCTCGAGTAACCTGCTGTGGATGGAGATGGGAGGCATCTATGCCCAGCCCAGCCTGCGTGGCGGGGGTGAATATGGCGAGGCCTGGCACCAGGCAGGCACAAAACTTAACAAGCAAAACGTGTTTGACGACTTTATCGCTGCGGCTGAATGGCTAATCGCTAATCAGTACACTGCCCCAGCAAAGCTCGCCATTTCTGGCGGAAGCAATGGCGGGCTACTTGTCGCCGCATGCGAGATTCAACGTCCCGATCTCTTTGCCGCAACGCTTCCTTCTGTGGGAGTCATGGACATGCTTCGCTTCGACAAGTTCACCATCGGCTGGGCCTGGAAGACCGACTATGGCGCACCGAGTGAAGATGAAAGCGAGTTTCAAGCAATCTACCGCTACTCTCCACTCCACAACCTCAAGCCCGGCGTTGCTTATCCTGCAACTCTCATCTCCACGGCAGATCACGACGATCGCGTCTTCCCTGCGCACAGCTTTAAATTCGCCGCCGCCATGCAGGCAGCACAGTCCGGCCCGAAGCCTATTCTGATTCGTATCGAAACCCGTGCTGGCCATGGTGCCGGAACACCCCTTACAAAACGAGTCGATCTGGTCGCTGATCAGTTCGCATTTCTTTACCAGCAACTTAGGATGAACGACTGAGCTGGAAAACGTCGCAAACAGGTTCACTTTGAATTGTTAAATAGACAAACGATTTTGCATCGCAGTACTCTCTGAAGCCTCTAATAGGAGGGAGGGGCTTTATGAAACTGGGCGCTATCGTTCTGCTCTCGTTAGTACTTAGCCCTGTCTTTGCTTTGGCTGGACAAAAAACGACTGAGACACGCACACGCACTCAAACGGCGCACGATCGGTCACCCAAGATCCATCAACGGGCTCCGCAGCCACATCGCCGCTAGCAAAGACGCCTTACTACACGCCTTTCGCAAGACGAAGAAAAGTTGCCAGCTTCTCAGGATCTTTTCGTCCCGGAGACATCTCTACCCCACTCGCTACATCCACTCCCCAGGGATGCAACTCTTGAATTGCTTCCCTCACGTTTTCAGGGCGTAATCCACCCGCAATAATCACCTTGAGCTGATCGGCAAACTCATCCAGGACAGCGCGAGCCGCCTTCCAGTCGAACGCGACCCCTGTCCCTCCTCCCGCGCTCCCCACTCGTGAGTCGATAAGGACACGATCGACCATGTTCGTTGCGGCAATCTGCCGCAGCTCTGCGCGCATCTGTGTGCTGCTGTCCGAACCTACCACCCAATGCAACGTCTGAATAATGCCGATCTCATTCCCCAGCAAGCCTCTCACTTGCGTTACAAGACGCGGATCAAAATCGCCATGGAGTTGAACACCATTAAGACCCGCTGCCCCGATGATCTCTGCAATTTGCGCTGCATCGTGGCCATAAACCACACCAACCCGTTCAATATGGGTAGGCAGATGCGAGGTGATCGCTTTCACCTGCTCCGGGGTAACACGACGTTTGCTCTCTGCAAAGACAAAACCCAGCGCATCAGCTCCCAATTCCGCCGCAAGCTTCGCATCCTCAAGATTCGTGTTGCCACAGATTTTGACCCACATCATCGCAGCGCTCGTTCGGCATAAGAGTGCCCGAGCAACGCTGCCAGTGCGCTTCCGGGATCTGGCTGTCGCATCAGCGTCTCGCCCATCAAAAATGCGTCATAACCGGCATCTCGGAGTTCAGCAATCTCCTCCGCGCTGCGCAAGCCACTCTCTGCGACTTTAACTGCATTCGCAGGCATCGCCTTCACTAGATCGAACAATAATTCCGGATGCATCTCGAAGGTGCGAAGGTCGCGACTGTTCACTCCGATGACATCGAACTCCATCCCAACTGCACGCTTCAGTTCCTCTGCCGAGTGAACCTCGCAGAGCACATCCAGCGCCAGGCTTTGGGCCTCTTTTCGCAGTTGCTCCAACATCGCATCAGTATGCGCAGCAACAATCAAGAGGATCGCGTCGGCTCCAGCGGCTCGCGCCTCAACAACCTGGAAAGAATCGACCATAAAATCCTTCCTCAGGCACGGTATCTGCACACTGCCGGAAGCAGCTTCCAGGGCCTCTAACGAGCCCTGAAAAAACTTTTCGTCGGTTAAAACAGAGAGTGCCGCGGCCCCCGCTGCTTCAAAACCCTTCGCCAGGGTTGGCGGATCAAAATCCGCTCGAATCAATCCCTTGGAAGGTGAAGCTTTTTTTATCTCCGAGATGATCGCCGGGCGGCTCACGCTTACCTTACGCAGACGATTCGCAAATCCGCGCGGAGTGTGTGCCAACGCCTTCTTCTCCAACGCGGCGAGGTTCGTTGTTGCTTTGCGCTCCTTGACCACAGCGGAGGTATGAGCAAGTATCTCGTCCAGTCGAGTCGGCATATCTCTCATTCTAAGTGCTGAAGATTTCATAGACAGGCAGAAACAAAAAAGAAGCGCCGTAGCGCTCCTTTTACTCAATCCTCAAAAAATCTTTGGTGCCGAAGGGGGGACTCGAACCCGCAGACAGCGCGATATTCGCAGTATTCTGCGCCGCCTGCGGTTGTTTTTTGTAACGAAGTCATCAACTGACTGAATTATCTGCCCTCTAACTGCCCAGAGATTTTTTCTAATTCACCACTTCTATGAGCATAGTCGAGGAAGGCTAATCGCAGCATTGCGGATCGCGGGAGACCCCGTTTAGCCGCCAATTTATCTAGTAGGCGCATCTCCGCATCTGTAAGCCGGACCGCCGCCTGATTGTCTCTTTTCTTAGTCACTCACATCTTTTTACAGTAACCCCCTCTGGTTATTGACAAAAGTCAGACATTCGATACCATTCGTAACTAACAGTTACTAACTGATACTTTATCTATCTTTTCCCTGAAGGAATCCATGTAGTGAAATCTGCCTTTTTCTCCTATGTAGAGCAAGCCCCCATCACCAGCAAGCCCTTTCTATTGAGTCCACTAAAGCAATCAGAGGGAGGAAAATACCTTCACGGAGTGGCGTTTTCAGAAATTCGTGCAATATACAAAAACTCGTTGTATGCGAGCGACTTATCTGCAAGAATTACATCAACAAATAAGCGAGACGCAAGTTTGACACTTATTTGTCGTAGAATAGTCGCTGACAGCCGAAACATTAGGCTTGTCTCGGGCCTTGCAGTACTTGAGTTGTTGATCGAATTCTTTATTGGCTGGTCGACCCAACGATTCCGGAGTGAGCTATTGGATCGCTACCGTGGATTGATTGAGGTCTTGAGCCTTCTAACAGAAGCAATTAGCCCATAACGGGCGATTTTAGCCGGAGATATAGTTGTGTTCCAGAGAGCCGATCTTATAGCCGAAATAGAGAAATTAAAAGCCGAGCTGAAATCTCATGAAGCCATGCTCAAGGCTTACGACAAACACGCTTTAGATAAGCAGAGCGGCCCAGAAGTTCGCTTCTATCAGATGCGCCCCCTCGAAGCTACTCGCCAGGTGCTGAGAGAGGCCGGGAAGGCGCTGTCTCAGGAAGAGATAACCCGCAGATTAGTAGCCGGAGGAGCAACCCTCGGTAAAAAGAGAGCGGAAAGCAACATTCGTATCTCAATTGAAATAAGTACTGGTCCAGATTCCAACAAACTCAAGAAAGTTGGCGGTCTAATCGGCCTTCCGGAGTGGGATGACGCGAAGTTCGTAACATAACGCCACTTAGTCACGGAACACAACGTTTACGCCTATCATCCATCTCCGGATGTTCTTTCTCGTAGTCCAGTAGGAAGCCAAGACAGGCCCGAGCGTGTGCAAGGTGAGACAGACCGCTCTCCTGGTCTACATCTTCACCGTCTGCGAATGCGGCAATGTGGCGGAGACCTGCATCGATCAACCGCGACCACTCCATTCCCTTTGCCCAGTTCCAAGGCCCATACTTCTGTCTGCCGAAGTCAAGCACATGCGCTTCTTCCTCAAGTGCTCGCCGGGGGATGAGGCCGAGAGGGGGTTTACCCACATCGAATTTCTTAGCCTGCTGATTCTCCACTTACGCCACCCTCAACTTCGGAAGAATTGAATACGTCGCCTGTCCGATGAGCCCTTCGAGCTTGCTCCACACGAAAGCCTCTGACGCTCTGATCGATCCAGTGTGATGGTTCTCTGCGGACCACGCACAGGAAGGTCTCAGTGACGGGCATATACGCGCCGTGTACCCCTTATCCTCGAAGACCCGTCGCGTGTGGAGATGGCCTGTATGAGCTTCGCGCCATTTTGTGCGCCCCCACATCTCCGGCATCTCGCTGGCCATGATCTTTCCGTAGTCGGGAAACTTGCCCTTGTCGCCATGCTCCCACATCAACATAACAATGCCCCACTCCCACCACTTCCGGAGGAGAGGAGTGTTGTCGATAGTTACCGCAGGACAATTCGCGTAATAGGTGGCCAGGTAGTCGCCGAGGTGCCAGGACGTAAGCCTGTCGTGATTCCCCGGAACGATTGGAACATGAACTCTACCATACTTCTGGAGAGCCGTATCAATAGCGAATCTCGAAGCCGCCTTCGACAGTTCATAGACCTTTTGAAAGCGCGAGTCCATCGATTGCGGAGTAAGGTTGGTCGTGGTCCCATTCTTGTTATCGGCGTTCTGTTGATCGCTTCCAAGAGGCACGACGGCCATCTCCGGCCTATACCCATCGACCCGATTCATGAGGGTACAGAAGCCGTCTCGCCAAGACTCCATTGCGAGCTTGCTATCCCAGCTATCCCCGCCAGTCTCCTTACCCCAAATCAGACCTCCCACATGATGGTCTGTATTGAACAGTTCAGCCGCGATACCCGTTCCAGACGATTTACGAGGCTTGAACGCAGTGAACTTGGGCGAGTACTTGAGAGCCTCTTTCTTGAGGCTTTCAATGTCTGCAAGGATCACAGAGGTGTGCTTCTTCTTCTTCAGGAATGCCTTCACCTGAAAGAGTGGCTCAACTACGATTCCGCGCAATACCCCGTCGCGCTTGTCCGCAGCGCCGACCTCCCACTTATTACAGACAAAGCGTTCAACCTCCCAAACGTTGAGGTCGATACCGCATTGCCTCACAAGCTCATCGAGCGTGTGTATCCGCGTCTTCGGAAGGGAAATGCTCCACTTATCCCCGGACACTTCGTCAGAGCGTTTCATCTCGGGCTTGTCCGATGCACTATCAGCCGAGTTGCGAACCTTACTCACATAGCTAATCGACACGCCAAGTTTTTTAGCGATATCCCGGTGAGTACTCCCGGCAGCGATGAGCTTTAGTACCTTATGGTGCATATTGATTGGAAGAGTCGCGCCCATTATCGACCGATAACCTCAAGCACGTGGCGGTATGATTCCGCGCCCCACGATACGCATTTGAGAAAGATGATTACGCCTGCCACACCAGCGATGATCTTGTTGTGGCGAGACACCTGCTTTTTCAAGCGGCCAACCTCACGCTCAAGCCTCGGGACCCGGCCCTCGCTATTCTCCGACTCATCATCGCCGAGCATCTTTGTCACGAACACGCGGAAGTCTCCGCGAAACTCTCCCAGTTCCTCACGTATCTCTTCGAGCTTCTGGGTTTCTTGCGGAGCCATAGCGCCTCACATTGTGGAAGGAATCGAGGCCGTCTCTCCGGCTGTCTCCGCTCTAGGCTTTTCGTCGGGCTTTGCGCGGCTTACCCGTACAGCATCACCAGGTCAATGACCAGTGATCTTCTCAGCGGCCTCCACAACCGCATTCTCAGCAGAACGAGCCGCCTTAGCCGCCGCGTCCTCAACGGAGTCAATAACACCTGATCCGTACTTCGCATCCAGCCTTGTAATCGCCTTCTTAGCTGCTACGCCAGCAGCAAGAGCAATCACAAACACCAGGATCAACTTCAAGGCGAATACAAACACCCTCCGACACCTCCTATCGGGCTAGAAAATATGCTGAGGTTGCAGCGCCGACGACAACTCCGACGCCGATAAACTTGAGAGCACCCTTAGCGCGAGCCCATTTAGTGCCTCCTTTGAGAACCATGTTGAGCTGAGCTACCTCCGCATCCTTCAAGCTCAGCTCTGCATCACGATTGCCAACCGTAACCTGACACGAGGCCAACTTCACTGCATTTGCCTTACAGTCGACCTGCGAGTCATAGAACGCTTTCGCCGATTCAGCGGGGATAATCAGGTCGCCATCCTTCAGCCGCGATGGAGTATCAGGAAGCGCGTTCACCGCCTTTACTTGCTCCGGGGTGACCTCAACAATTGGGGCCGGAACATCGACAACCTTCGGCAGAGCCCGGACGATCTGAGCGGGTGTCTTTACCTGGCGCTTCATCTCTTCAAGCCCCTTCAGGGCTTCCGCAAGCTCCTGCCGATTCTTCTGCTCATTAGCTGCGATACGATCTGAAGCAGACTTATTAGCCTCGCGCTGCGCATCGGCGACTGTTCGCGCCTTGAATTCACGCGCATACGAAAAGGCGAGCACCATCCCAATCAGAAAGGCAACCATCACTTTATTCATGGTCGTCATCACGTCGCACCTCTCCTTCCCGGCAGATTCGCCACCCTAAAACATGCACCTGTCGACGCCAATTGAGAGCACCAAAAGCTACGATCCGCGCAAGCTGCCTGCAAACCCATCGGAGCTTAGGACGAGCCATACTCTCGTACTTAGGAATTGCATTGGCGATCACAGAACAGGCGGTAACAACGAACGTGACAAACTGGCCAATGCTGATGAGCTTCATTCTTAGGGCATCAAAGTCGGTCGCCCACATAGTTTGGAGAATTGGTCTCATCGCATCGGCCACCATCTGCCAAGACGTTTATGCACCACAATCTTTGATTGCGGCAAAACGGCGGCTACTGTCAGTCAATAAGCCACGGCGCGTCAGCCGCGATACGGGCATACATCGCCGCATGTCCAGCAGCGTTCGGATGCAAAAGGTCTCCCTGAAAGAGCGTTGCGTTTTGCGTCACCCCATCATTGTTCACGCTCGTTGCGAGATCAAAGCGGAGAATCGCATCGGCTCCTGCGGATTGTATTGCCGAGACAAACTGTGGGTAAGCAGCCGTTGGAATATAGGAAGACGTGGCTGTAGGGATAACACCGAGAACGACACGCTGAGCGTATTTTCGAGCAAACGTTACCGATTGCGAGAGGTTGTTCGCAAAGGCTACCAGGTTAGAGACATTTACAGCATCGTTTGTCCCAATCAAGATGACCACAGTGTCCGGCAGCAGGAAAGGCACCTCAGACGTCATTTTTGCTAACACGTTATACGAGGTGTCTCCACTCCTAGCGCTGATGATTGCGGACGGGCCAACTGCCGACGCGAGTTGCTCAGACCACCTGGCAGAACGAGCCACGCCTAACCCATAAGTTATCGAGTCACCGGCAATATAAACACGAGGCTTTACCGATTCTGCCAGCACCTGCATCCTGAATATCTTGTACTGGCCAGCAGGAGCCACCGCCGCAAACCAATCAATCATCAGACCGTATGCTGGCCTCTGTCCTGTATCCGTAGAATTGTTGCCAACATGTACCGATATCGTCTGCGCTGTTATTGGGTCGGCAAGTGTGGCCGTAATCTCCTGCTTGTTGCAATACACGGACAGCCAATATTTAGTTCCTACCGTTATTGCAAACGGTATATTGACCGAAGTATTCGTGCCAGGATCAGCAGAGCCGTTCCACTTCTGTGAAATAGTCAGTTTGCCATTTGCGCAATCAACAAGGACCAACGTCCCAAAAGATGGATCACTGATGTTAGTTTCGTTGCGCGCCCCGACAGCAACGGTAGTGTTAGAAGCCAGCGGAGAAAACAGAATACGTGTAGTACGCTGCTCGACGTTGTAGGTGGACTGCTGGTAAGCAATTGAGCTGTACCCTTGTCCACTCGCAGGAGATACGAGGCCATCACTCGCAGCCCACCCCGAAGTCGCGGTCCATCCTACAGGCAACGCTGTCCCCGAAAATGTGGTGTCGTAAAGCACAGTTCGTTTTGCGTTCTTATTGGTCGAGGCAACCTGTGCAATCTGAGAAGGAGATGGAACCTTCTGCGTGGACGTGCGCAGACGAATCGTCATCTGGCAATTGAAAGAGTTCCCATTGTCATTGACGTTATAAGGAGTGGAAGAAACGACTACAGGGGTGTTCTGGTTGAATAACCACAATTTCCTGCCACCACCACCATAATAGACCGGGTCCTCTACCCTAGACACGACACCGATACACGATCCGGCAGGAACGGTCCTCGGATCGAAGTCGGTTCCTGCATAGAAATCGTTCTGGCCATTGCCTTTTACCGTGCAAGTGAAGGTATCAGTAATCGTCGCCTTGACGGGGGTAGTAGACGAATCCACTGAAGCGATGACAAATTGAATCTTAGACCCCGCAACGGGAGTATTCGGGTCCGTGGGGCTACCCAATACAGTACTCACCGAAGCCAGATCGCCCAGAACGGCGGTTGCCTGCTTGTCGATCATCGTATAGTAACTTGAGTCATTCGGGGTGCGCGTTGCGCGCACGATATTCAATACACCAACGCTATTTGTGTCGTAATATCCCCCCAACGGGAGAACCGCACTATACAACTGGGGGGAGCTGACATCACCCGGCAAGCCCTTCAGGGAGACGAGCCAACTCGCCATTGAACCCCAAGCCGCATCCCCTCCAGCAAGATCGTATGCGGAAAAACCCTGTGCCCCCTGAACGACAAGCGCGTTTGGATTTCCGGAGCCCGTCTTCATGGATGCGAAGTTCCACGTTCCACTACCGCTATCGCTGACGGGGCAATTCGGATAGGTCGTTGTCGTATAAACCTGGCCGCTCTGGTCGACAATTTTGATCTGCACCCGATAGTTTCGCGGACTCGATGTCTCAGGATTCGGGATATTCAAGTCGGGACCGGCGATTGACCCGTTATTGATCTGGCGAACCGATGGAGTTGCCGTGAACTGATTCCCCGCCGAGTCGCTGACTGGAATCGGCCTCCCTAAAACGTCGGTCCCGACGACCGAGAAAGTACCTGCGGTAATAAAATCCCCACCAGCCTGACGGAGGCAATTCTGAGCGACAATCTTCAATTGCGAAGCCATAGCACAGTTATGCCGCCATCAGCGAAAACCAAGCAAAATTAGAGCGGAGCCGGAACGTTGTAGACATCCGGCACATAATCCATCGCAGTAATCGTGAACTTCTGGTCTCCCGTCCGCTTGATACCGCTGATCCTCACCTTGATTGCCTTCTTAGTCGAGGACTGGTAGATGTAACCAGCATACGGAGTTGGCGTGGCCGAGAGAGAAGGAGAAACGCTCGCTACGCCGTTGCTGTAACCAGTGACGCTCACCGTCTCGATGGCATCCGTATCGTAAAGCTGGATCGTGTCGCCGTTATGGAACTGGCTGGCATCCTCCACCGTAATCGATCCAGAGCCAATATCAGTAATGGCGACATCCACATCACCCTTCACAGCCCTCATCACGCGCACAGATGAATTGAACCCGGTGAGGCTGACAACATTTCCCGAGACATTACTCACGGAAAGCGTCTGACGCCACAGAATAGGATGCACAACGGTGAGCGTATACCCACCCGAGGGAGAGTAGTCATAGTCGGAGCGATCAAGAGTTACAGCGCTCGAAGTTCCACCAAGCATAAGACCACCATTCGCCCATTGCGGTACGTCGTGCTGCAACCAGGCCACATTACCAATCCGGCAGACGATAGCCTGAGCGGGTGAATCCCACGTATGGGTGCGGAGCTTTATCTTGTTCTCAAGCAGGCGATGATACGCCCAATACCATGCCTGCTGAGAGTTTGTGCAACCTAGCAGATTGACACGTGTACGCTTGAGAACTTCCGAGCTTCCTTGGTCTTCGAGCGTAATGACGCGGAGCGGGGTGCGAGTCTTATAGTTGTCGGCAGCGTTCGCGTAGTCGACATCAACCTCCTGAGCGCGGTCGGAGAGAGGGAGGTATTTCGTGGAATAGCTGTCCTTCAGGATGTTGCCCATATGGAACATCTGGACCGGATCCTCGGGGCGATCCAAGGCAACACTGACCTTCGTGCCAACTTGAATGGCAGTTGCTCTGCTCATCACACAAACACTCTGAAAAGCATCCCAAACAGTCTTACCGTCCTGATCGAAAACGCCGTTGAATACAGCGAGTTTTTGTGTGCCTCCTATACCGTTATTGACCAACGTATTGCACAGGTCAGCCCAATCTTGAAGGGCATTGACGTCGATATTTCCTGTACTCGAACCGCCACCGACAAGAGGGTCAGCGTGGATGTCATATGCAACGACAGCGGGATTGTCGTCATTGTATGCAGCAAGCTGCGCAGGACGAGGCATCCTCGCCCCATATTCAACGTCTGCACTGATCTGAAGATTGCTCCCCGCGAGTTGGTCAGTTGCCATGATCCTCATACCTAGCAAGATCATGTTCGGATAGGTGAGGGTATCGAAGCATGTTTCCTGCACCGACTCAATCCATATTTCATCGCCAAACTTGTTCGACTCGTGCTCATAGGCATCCATCGGGTTATTGACAGCGCCGGAGCCACGCTTGACGACCTTGATATCGTACATTCCTGCCGCAAGACCGTTTATCGTAGTTATCTGACGGAGAATCGACTGCCTCACATTGATGTATCCGTGAGAGCTTCCGAGAACCCACGCGCCGAAACTAGTGCGGCCAGGAGCGACCGTGCGGTAGTAGATGTCGTAGTAGATACAGAGGCGTTGCAGCTCACCATTGCCGTCGATACGCCACACGCCTTGCGGAAACTGTACAACAACTTCTAGCTGTTGCGTATCGCTCCTCTGACCCTCCACGATAATGAAGTTGTTCGTTACTCCGCTAAGAATGCGCTGAGAAATAGGATAGTTGTTTACTATGCGATCAAAGCTCGTGAATGGCCTAGTGTTAGGAGCAGTGCCATTTGTCGTCTGGTTTAGGATTCGCCAGGACGGGTCGTAAACGGTCTGCGCAGTCTGATCATTTGTCCCAAGCCGCGTGAAATAGGCGACATCGGAATAACTGGCGACATCCTTATCGTTGATTCTGATATTGCTGATCGACTTGGCCGGGCCGAATCCGAAACACACGAGGATATTCATCCACATCCGGCCAATGTCGTTCGCACCGTCATCATTGGTGTGCTCGTCGGTATCCGCGTTTTGTAGATCGACCCAACTCATCACGATATTCCCGGCAGACCGCATTATGCCGAATCCTTTAGGGATGGGTAGCCCACTCTGCCCAGTCGTCTGAGGACCATTCCATCCATAGGATGGAACCGGCTTCTTCTGAAAGAGAGATGAAATACCAGCAATCAAAAGATTGCCACCGACACTGATAAGCGAAGCGGCGAGCGCCACCCCCTGAGCGCTTGTCAAAGATGTGAACAGACTGGCCGAGAGCCAAGCACCTAGAGGTCCAGAGGCGAAGATAGCAGCAGCAGCAACTCCAATCTGAGCGATGATTCGGAGCGTGCTATTCTCCAGCTTCGGAACGACAGTCAGGTAGTCATCAGGTCCAAGGGTCGCCAGGCTGCGCTCCGGGGGAAGCACTTCACCGTTCAAGCAGAGAACGTTACGGCTGCGAACGATTGCTAGCTCGTCGAGCTTCGCCTCAATGCCGTCCTGTTCGACTTCGACCTCAGTCCGATCCTTCGTCGGGTCGAAGGGATTCCGGCACACTACTAACTTCATCGCGCCCCCACATACTCATAAAATCCGTCGAATCGCGGCCTCCACACGCCGCTATCGAGATACTCAATGCAGACCTGCCCGATGTCTTCCGCCGCATGAATAAATTGCCGACGATTCACCATGACGCCTACATGGTCAGGCTTCAAGAAAACGAGACAACCTCGAAACGGTTTCTCTACTCCGGCCCATCGCGCCGCGAGAATTGTCTGCATGGCGATGACGTTTCGCGTTCGACTGTCCGTCGTGTCCGGTATGCGAATCGGGATGTTCCTCCGACACAGCAACTCGACGACGAGTCCCGCGCAATCATATCCATCAGGACCACGCCCGCCCAGCCTGTATGGTTTTCCAATGAGGTCATCTACGATCATTTGATCTGTACAGACCTCACACCATTGGAATCAATCCCCGGAAACGCTCCAAACCGCGCCTGATTCGAGTGAGCGCGACACCCGTTCGTTCCGCCCAACTGTAGCGAGCAAGTCGCAATAGCCCCTGTATAACCACACTGAACCGATTTGTACTGCCATATACAACGATCAGGAGAGTAGGCGTGGCGAGGGTACATAATACGGAAGGGGCTTGCCGCGCCGAGCGTGAAAGATACCTGCTTTGAATTCGTGGAGCTTTCAACGATGTCAAAGTAAAGCTCGATCTCGGGTTCGCGCTTCATCCTAGCCGCATTCACAATGAAAATGGCAACGTGGCCTCCGACACCTCCACCGTACTTCTCAATCAAAGATTCCATCGATCGATTCACGTTCGAGCACTTCACGGCCCACGTGGGAATAGAGCCGTCAGACTTCTCATCCAGAGCGTCAAACTCCCAATTGAAAGCCGTATACGCCTGCACACCAACCCCGTCGCCACAGTCGAACGGAATATCATCGGTATTCCTGACGAGTCGTATCACCTCGCCGCTAGGCCAGGTGATCTTTACGAGCGCATACCAAGGATCAGAGCTGGCCAGCTTGCTCTTCTCCAAGTTGGCAGCGACTGAAATATTATTGAGGCTCATACCTGCTCAATCTCAATCGTGATAATGAAGCGCTTCTCTCCTCGCGCCCAGCCGCCATCCTTGATTTCTGGAGGGCTTTTGAAGCGCACCGTCATAACCTCGGGGGCCATATTAGGAACGCGTCGATCCGTGTAAGTGAACGAAGCCCACCCGCCGACCTGTCGATAGAAATCCTTGACTACCGCCCGATCTATCGCCGTGCAGTGTTCATAGGGAATCTTTCTGGTTTCACGAAGACGAACGTATCGAGGCCGCGTGAAGACGAATCCGCCCTCCACCTCGTCGCGGATTGTAGAGTCCTCAAATTTCTCCTCCACCGCCATCTTTGGCGCACGAGACAGTTGGGGAAACACCGGCATACCCCACTTATCTCTCTATTGGCGAAAATCGGGGAAATCTTGGCATGATGCAGTCGTGCCGACATTCAAAGTCAAACTAGACATCAGCCAGTACGTCGCAGGAAGACGAAATTTTGAAGAGAAGCAATTGCCATTCGTCACCGCCAAGACTCTCACCGACACGGCGAAAGACGCGCAGGCAGGCGTGCAGCGCAACGTGCGCCAGGCGTTCACACTGCGTAACGAATGGACTGTTCGCGGCGTCCGTTTCAAACCAGCCGACAAGAAAGGCAACAATGGCAGGATTGAGGCCGATGTCCATACCGACACGGCTAACCGCAAGACCGGTGCTCCTGATTACCTTGGCCGACAGGAATCGGGCGGGACGAAAGTTCCATACGGGGGCCATCAATACCTTGCAGTACCGACGAAGTACCTCCGTCGCATGGCCTCCGGCGTGATACCTGCTGAGCTTCGCCCCAAAGCGCTTCTCGGTGCATCGGCTGGACGCTTTCCAGTACGCCAGGGTAACGGAAAATCTGGGTTCCGCTCGCAGCGTATTGTCAACGGGTTCGTATTCTTCGTTCAGCGGATGCGTGGAGGCGACCTGGCCATCATGGGAAGGCCAGTCGCCGAAAGGTACGCATACCCCTATTACCTTTTGATCCACAGTGCGAACGTGAAACGCTCCAAACTAGAGGCCGAGAAGACAGTGAACCAAATAGCCAGAGAGCGCTTTGGCCCTAACTGGGAAGCGAACTGGAGATATGTTTACGCCAACGGCATTCGTATCTGAGTTACGATCCCATCATGAGCTGGCGAACAATCCCACCACTTCCAAAGCTTTTCGCAAACAGGGCCTCGAACTTATCGAGGTCTGTCCCGCCTTGCTTCATGATGTCGCCAATCTTTAGCTGAGTATCGCTGTCGTTGACGAGAGTTACAGTGACATTCATCCCCGTACCCTTCGACGCATTGCCGGTCGTGGCCGGTCCTTTCGCCAGACCAGGGATGAGCCCACCGAGGATCGCACCAGCGTTGAGGCCCTTCGGCACAGCTCCGGGATTACCTGCGGTCTGAGCATTCGGCAACGACGAACCATTGCCAGAGGCTCCGGGCATAACCCCCGCTAGCATATTTTGTATGAGTGGCTCGACGTACTGCTTATAAACGGCGTCACTCAGGATTCGCTCTACGTCGTGCGCGAAACCTTCAAGGGCGTTCTTACCGGCAGCGATATTGTCGAAGAGCCCCTCAAACGCTCCGTCTAACCCTTCGCGTATATTCTGCGCAACGTCGTCAATCGGTGAATTCAGATCCCGAATCTGCTCTTGAAGCTCAACAACCTTCTTCGCCGCTTCCAGGTCGCCGTCATCGTCAGCTAAGCGCTGATAGGCTTCTAGGACAGGCTGAAGCGCTCTAGCCTCTTCGCGATCCAGTTCAATCATCTGGCGCTTGGCATCCAGCGTGGTGATGGCACCGCGAGCGCGGGCACCAGCAACGCCACTTCGACGCGCACTGATTCCCGCTATATCGACACCAGATTGCGCCTCTGGAAGTGAAGCTGCGATCCGGTCGCGCCGAGCCTTGTCGATCTGGTCGGCATTTCCAACCTCGACAGAGTTCGCGCCATACTCCAAGACGAGCTTTTCTCGTTCAATCGCGTACTGATCGTCGTTCTGCTTGAGACGGGCATCGACGGAAAGGCCGTGCTGAGCCTCTACCTTAGCCGCAAGCTCATCCGACAATTGAAGCCTCTTACGGGCAAGCCCATAGACGCTCTGCGCGGACTCCTTTTGATCTTTAGCGGCCTGTGTCTGAATCTTCGCGATCTCGCCCTCAACCTGCAAGCGCTTCGTTTGAAGGTCCGCTATCTTCGACGCATCCTCAAGTCCTTTGGAAGTTCCCGCGCCTTGCCTTCTCTCATCGGCTTGCAACTTCGAGATTGCATCGTTGATCTGGGCAATCTTCGTCTTCGCAGCCGCGAGCTGCTGGTCATACGACGCATTCTGTATAGAGAGCTTCTGAGCGTAGTAATCCTCATCTGAGATGAGCTGCTGTTTGTGGTCATTCTCAAGCTGAGCGAGAGCAACCTCCTGCGCGTTACGAGCCCGCTGCTGGCGCAGGCTTTCGCCCTGCTCAGCGAGATGAAGAAGCGCGGCATCACGCTGCTTGCGAGCAGCTTCCAGCTTGTCTTGTTCGCCAACATCACCCGCCCCACCAAAACCGCCAGGCTTGGGCTTAGTTTTTAGATCTCCTTTCCCCTGGGAGGAATCCTCCGTGGTCTTTTTTATCGCCTCTAGAATGGCACCTCTGGCCTTCTCGTAATCGTTACTCGCATTCCGATACTCTTGAGCTGCATCCAGGGAACGCTTTATATCGTTTTCATATTTGCTTTGAGATTTGGCACGCTGAGACGCCGTAAACCCTATCTTTGAATCAACCTTGTCTCCAATCGCATCAATATGCGACGACCACGAGTCATATTCCGCCTTCGCCAGCCGTATGTATTTAGCTAGCAACGCGAAGTCTTCCGCCGTAGTCAGCGCAAAAGCTCCGATCTTCTTCCCCAACTCAGTCCATGTCTGTCCACCATTCGTCGCATCAATGAACGCATTGGTTATCAGCTCAATGGCCGGGGCCAGAGCCGAGGTAAGGCGAATACTAGTACCCCGAGCAGCCTGATCTAAATCCTTTAGAGCCTTATTTGCAGCCTCAAGGCGTTCCGCCATTTCGGGAGAGAGCAGCAATCCCCGCCGACTGGTCTTTTCTTGAAACGCATCCCAATTGTTACCGATATTGATAAGCGTCTCGATAAGATTGGCACCAGACTTTCCGAAAAGACTGGTAGCCAACTCTACTCTGCGAATCGGGTTTTCTGTGGCCCCTATGGTCTGAGCAACCCGTTTGAATGCAATCTCCGCCCCGTCAACCCTATCTGCGAGGTCGGACGCGTTCAAGCCGATGGCGGACAGAATAGCCGACGCCTGCCTATTTCCGTTAGCAGCAGCAGCGATGGTTTTATCCATCTTTGCCACCGCATTGGATACGCCCTCAAAGTCTACTCCCGCTTGAGTGGCCGCATAGCGCAATACAGACAGTGTTTCTGTCGTAAGCCCAGTCTTTGTACTGGCGTCATTGATCGCTTCGCCATATTCCAAAGCAGCATGTACCGCTTCCTTGAAGCTCGCAATAACCTCGCGGACACCAAGTGCTATCCCAATCAACTCTAAGGATTGCTTCCCCTTCTCTCCAAGCCGAGAAAGGGCGCTTTCAGTCTCGTGCGCCCTCTCCTCGGTCCTCTTGAGATTAGCCTGAATCTGGTTGAACACCTTGTCAGTGTTGTCCTGACCGGCGATGACGATTGTTACTCCAGAGCCAGCCATTACCCCTCCTGCCGTCCTTTGTGAATCGCTTTGAAGATGCGCTCAGCATCACGCTTTGCGCGTGCGTGCGGGTCGCGCTGTGGCCTCTCCTTCTCGCCCAGCAGCTTCGCTACGGTAACCTTTTCGGGCTTGCATCCCGCAGCTACCAACAGGTGAGAAAGCTCCCACGCCCGTTTGCGCATATCGGTTGCCTGTGTATCGACAAGACCGTCGAGCATCACTCTCCACTCGGCCAGAGTAGTTCTCCAGAACCGCTCCGGAGTGAGAGCAAGTTCGACAAGTCCAACCTTGAGAACCTTATGCCAGTTCCAGGCGTTTACGCGGCTGCGTTTCCACGAGGCGCGTCCGCCGCGTCCGCGACGACCTCGACGTCTTCCCCCGGTACACCAAAGCTCGCAAGTATGGCTTTCGTGATGGCGTCGGATACGTCTTGCCGGTTGAACATGCCGACTGAGCGACGTAGCACTTTTTCACTGTCCTCAATTCCTGTGTCTTCGCGATCTGTGGCCAGCAAGGCGTACAGGGTTGCTATCTCATCCACAGGAGACATCTTCTCGCGCCGATAACTAACCACCTTGCCGCTGTCACGAACGGGAGTCCCCACAAACCGCTCAATAAGCCACAACACCCAGTGCTCGCCGCGCTGATTGAACAGAACTTCTCCAGCATTCATGTCACAAGCAAGCGTCCGACGTTTTCCGCCGATATCAAGGTGTACTCGCCCTGCAATCGTGTTTCCCATAAATCACCTCATCTAAAAAACCGGGGTGCTCTTGCCCAGAGAGCACCCCGTCAGGAGAAAACCGAACAATCTTATGGGGCAGGCGCTACGATTGCCGTCTTGGTAAGAGGCCCGCGACCATCGAAAGCGATGTCCGTAGTCTGAGAGCCGCTGTTTGGCGACTTCAGCGAATAGCTAGTGATATTCACGACACCGCTATAGCTGTCCTCTCCGACCGAATCAAGCGGACGAAATTCAATCGTCAAGTCAAGATTCCCAATGAGAGCATCGTAGATGTCCTTCTGCGATGCGTCGTTAGTGAAGTAGTTCACCGTCGCCGTTCCAGAGAACGCCTTCAGCCCGGAGCCCGTATCCTTCCACCCCTCGGTGTCGTGATCGCTGAAATCGATGGAATCCGTTTTTACATCAATCGCGATGTCGACCACCCTGGCCAACTTCTTCGACGGATTCGCGCCAACCGTGTAGTAAAGTTTTCCCTCATACCCACGGAGTTTCTTTGCTGCCCCTCCTGCCATTTACTACCCCCTCTGCGTGGGGTCGCCACGCAATGTCGAAAATTCAAACGAAAATCCCATCTCCAGACCGATCAAATCCCGGCCCTCTGGACGAAACACCGTTACATGCCTCGCCTCATCCGCCTTATTCACAAACCCACCGAGACGACCATCGCTCCCCGTCAACTGCTGGATAGCGAACACATAGAACGGATCAAGCACAGAATCATCAAGAGGTACACCGCGCAAATCGGGAGAGTTGTTCGTCTTCTGTGTTGCCGCATCTACGACAATTTGCACAGTGACATCTAGCCTTCTCTCGGTCGACTCTCTGTCAGCAAAATCTCCCCCGACAGTCGGGTCCTCATCGCCAGGAAAAACGTTGTAGCAAGGAAGGTCTTTTGGAGGTATCTGGTCAGTGTTCGCCCGAAACACCTTCTTAGCTGGGCTACCAGTGGCACCCAGGCGAGAGATGACAATCTGTAAGACCTGCTCCCGAAGCGACTGACTGCTCATAGTTTTCTCAACCAAATCTCGACAGTTGCACCGTCGTCAATAGGCTCCACGGATGTAACAACGTAGACATTACCCTTGATCGTCAGAAAAGATTCAGCTTCAGGCATCGGAGAAAACGCGGTTGCAGACATCTCTATCCGGTACTTACTGTTTCTGGCGGTCGTATACTCGCCAAACACTGCATCCTGCCCCGGACTATCGAAATTCCCCTTAGCGGTCGGCTGACCTTCAAGCTCGACATCGACGGCGAAGTCGCCGAAGAACACTCCGGACGCGATGTCGTTATCACCAATCGGCATATCCTCTAAATACCGCCGATCTAAGAAATCAAGCCAATTACGAACAACGTTGCCTCCGCCGCCCGCCTTCGCGTAAGCCCTGCGACTACCTTGCCGCCTGCATGATTCCAGCGAGCAAACTGACAGGCAGCATCCGCGTATCGCCCGGCGTTCACAAGACGAAGAAGCTCAGACCCCTCCAGGGACTTACATCCCAGATTGAAAGTGAAGTCGACCAAAGCATCGAACTGATTTTGAGTGATGGACGTCTTGACCAACCTGTTTACGCAATCCTCCGCCCAGGCAACATCTTCACGAAGCCACCTGTCGGCCTGCGCAGCCGTGCATGTGTCGCCCGCCTTCACGCCCTTCGTGTGTCCGTATCCAATCGTCCACACACCAACGGAGTCCTGATAGGCAACTAACCGTAGCCCCTCGAAGGACTCCGTGATAGCTATTCCTTTGTCGCTGTAAGACCTCATTTATCACCCTCAGAAAGGAACATCATCGTCTTGCACCTGGCGCGTATAGGCGTATCCGGGCTGCTCTTCGTCGTCAGCCGTCGGCGTGAAAGCCTGCTTACCCATCGGAGCACCGAGCAGCGTAACGTCAGAGATAAAGACCTCCGTCTTGTACTTCTTCTGGCCGGAGTCCTTGTCTTCCCAGGAGCGCGTCTGCATCTTTCCTTCAACGAAGAGCTTTGAACCTTTTCCGACATAGTCCCTGATGATCTCCGCTGTCCTTCCGAAGGCCACGCAGTTGTGCCATTCGGTCCTGTCTTGCCAATTGCCGCCTTGGTCTTTGAATCGTTCCGGAGTAGCAAGCGAGAACGTCGCCACGATTGAACCATTGTTTGCTGTGCGCACCTCTGGCGCTCTGCCAAGATTCCCCAGCAGAAAAACCTTATTCATCCCCTTTGCCACGAGTCCTCCAGCACTAAGCTGTCACCTTTGAAATTCCGGGGATAACGATTGGCACACTGCCGCCCGGATCAATATCGGGAAAAGTCTGGTGCTCCATGAGCACCTTGACGCCCACAAGGTTCCCGCTCGGGTCGCGAACCTCACTAAAGCTGTCAACGGTTACACCCTGCGGAAACCCATTCTCGTCCACGCCATATGCCGCGTGATCGCCAATCGTGAAGAGGTTTGCAAAGATGTCCGGGGCGAGTTGAAAACACTTCAATCGAGCCATGTAATCACCGAAGCTGGCGAGGTTGCGGCCCCGCCACCGTTGTCATCTACCGGCCTTTTACTCCGTTGCAGGTTGGTAAGGTGTCCCTGCCGCAACAGGGATGCTCACCTTACTCCTGGCCCACCGGCTCTCTCATTGTTTAGGTTTATGAATCTTTGTCAGACTTCTCGGGCTTGTCCGTGTGCTTCTCGGCCTTGCCCGCAGTAATCAACTCGTAACCCACATCCTCAGTCACTTCCGCAATCGTGTTTGTAGACACGTGCCGTCCGGCGATGCGCGTCTCGGCAATCGTCCGCACCTTCATGCGCTTGCCAGGGTTGACGGTAATAAAACTCGCCACCTTCGGCTTCTCATCAGCCATACAAAACCTCTTTCTCGCCACACGGCGGTTTACTGGCGGGCCGGTGTATCCCGGCCCGCTGTTGAACGCGTTTCTTTTATGCGTTCGGGTTGATGTCTGTGGCCGCAACGAAAGACTGCGGGTGACGGACATTGACGTCGCAGGTGTCGTAGGTGGTGACCTCAACAACGCCTTGCTTCTTCAGACGGAATGGGTCAGTGATGACTTCATAGGCGACCCACTCACCAATCAGAAGCTCGCTCCACACACCCGCAATCATCGCGTGCTGAGCATATGGCGAACCGCCCGAGGACATCGGCTTCGGCAACTGGTTGGTTACGTCGGCACGATATCCGTTGACCTCACCGTCGCGCCAAATCGGGAGTGCGATGGTGTTGGCCAGCTCAGGAGCGTTCTTCAGCTTCTTACGCACGCGAGGCGTGGTCAGGTACCCCATCGTCCCGAGCACGTCGGCGTTAGCTTCCGCGATCTGAGTCTCGAACTCGGTGATATGGTCGAAGCTAAGAGCAGAACCGCCAGTAACGATAGAACCGATGCCGGTCTGGTTCAGGATGCCCTTCGGCTGATTATTCAGTCCGGTTCCGACGAGAGAAGCCAGGTCGATTGCACGCGCAGCAACCGCAGTCAGGTCCATACGGATAAGGGCTTCCACATCAACCGAACTCTGCTGCAAGAGCAGGCGAGAGAAGCCGGTCGATGCCTGAAGAATCTTCGGCGTCATACTCATCTGAGCAAAGCTGATATTCGAGTCGGCCACATCCGATCCAGGGTTGTCGGCAACCCAGGATGCCGTAGTTGCACCGGTCTGCTTGGGGAACGCGATGTTTCCCGTCAGCCCGGCGAGGAAAGTGGCTCCCATCTGACGAACCTTCACCTGACTGCGCAGCAGCTCAATCAGCGAGACGAATTCGGTGAAGATAGTGGCGGCACCGTTACCATTACTGGAGCTGGTGTCGTTCGCCGCACGCGTGGCGATTGGCAGGCCATTGCGAGAGGCGATGCGGTCCAGGTCGCCTGCACGCATCTTCATGTTCATGGGGATGAAGAGCCCGTTCTCGCGAGGAGTACGACCGGTAGCCTTCGCCAGCGCGTCAGATACTTCATGCTCAAATCCACGCTGAGCATCGCCCGATGCGGCGCGAAGTGCAGCAGTGATAGAGTAGTTGCGCTGCTCTGCCTCGCTCAGACCGAGCGGGTTGAGGTTGCGAACTTCATTGGACTGAGCCTCTTCGACCTGCTTGTCCATAACAAACTTGCGAACAGCGTCGACCGAGGTTTCCTCGGAAATGAACTTATCGCGCTGATCACTGTTGAGAAACTTCGAGTAGCGACTCGCGATAGCGTTGATTTCGCTGACGCGCTGGCGCTCTGCGGCAACGGCCTCATTATGGCCGGTAGCGTTTGCGGACATGCTTACCTCTTCCTTGTTTTCGGCCTGAGCCGGATTGGACTGATTGGAACGAACATCAACGGCGGCAGGCTCTTCAACAGCCTCCGTGTTCGCAACCTCTACCGGAGTCGTAGCGCCAAGGTTGCGAACTGGAAAGATCGGGGTTCCAGCCGGGACTGTAGGCCCATCGGCTGATCGACCGATACCTACAGTCGGGTCCGCAGGAACCGGACAAAGAGAGCCCTCGCAGGGCATCCAATTCGTCCAACGCACCGTATCTGGAGAGCCCTTCTTTCCCTCTGTGAACTGGTAGTCTCGCGGGATATAACCGCCGCTGGCGTCTACGAGAATACCGTCTCGAACGTCATCGAGCTTCTGCTGCGCGAGAGGTGAATTTCCAAAACGAGCGGTTACATAGAGCTTCTTATCCTTGACCTCGTAGGACTCGATTCGTCCGATATGCTGGTTAGAGTCATGGTTGAAGAGGAGAGGAATCCCGCGCTTCAGTCGCTCATCGTCAATCGAACCGTCTGAATGGTCGAGAATCTCCTCTCCATACCAGCGATCAACCGGCGTCTCCGACGTGAGCGCGAATGTTACTGTGCGCTTGTCATAGTCGAATCCAGAAACAGTCGCCGCTCGATGCTGAATGGGTAAGGCGTCGGGTATACGTTGCTTGCTCACAACGCGGTTATGCGCCCAAATGAAAAAACCCGGCAAATTTTACCGGGTTTCCTTTCAGATTGCAGTGCCTCTACTCTTTCGACTTATCGTCCTGGCCCTGTGCTCCGTCATCCTTCTGGTCGTCGGAGGCCGTATCAGCCTTACCGGTCGTATCAGTTCCCAGCTTCAGTCCGAGACGTTCGATAAGTTTCTCCTCTTCCGCCAACTCTGTAAGCGTCTCCTCAAGATCGTATCCACGTTCTGCAAGGATTCGCGTTCTCGTGGTAAATCCGTTCTCGACCGCCAACACGTTCGCATTCTGATCGTTCTTTGGATCTACCCAGTCCCAGCCGCGAGGATGCCAGTGGATACAATCCGCGACTTCATCTTCATCTCTCACACTAAGATCAACACGCCCGGATAAAACGGCGGCTGAGAGCCACGCACGAGATATGCGCCGATGGAACTGTGTAATAGCGAACTTCTGACGCACCCTCCACATATCTCGCTCATTGAGGAGACCGGCGCGAATACTAGAGAAGTTCACGCCCTCAAGGTCGTCAGCAAGCGACGTATAAGAGACGCTGAGAGCTGTGGCGATGTTTCGTTTACACTCCTTCACAAACTGGCCGTAGTTCGTTGAGGGATGCTCCGGAGCGATGGACTTGATATCTTCTCCCGGTCCCAAACGGATTCCACCGCCAGGAGTAAGCTCCAGAGCCGTACTTCCATCCAAGTTCTCGCCGTCACCCTCAAAGGCATCATCTGCACCAGAATCTTTCACGGTGATAGCGAAGGACTGGCAAGCGGCTACCCGGGCCGCAGTAATAGCCGCCTCCTCGTACCCCTTCAGCATGTTCATCTGATACATAGCTGGCGTCATCCACGGAAGGCCGCGCGTCTGCCTGGCGCTATCCGGCAGGAAGCAATGAATCACAACCTCGGCCGGAACGCGCACGCGAGTCCGATCACTTGCAGACCACTCGTTTGGATGCTGGGTCCATAGCCAATAAGCAACCGGCTTTCGGTTCTTATCGACCTCCACTCCCATCCGAACCTCGTTCTGTCCTCTTGCAGGAGGCACAGAGTAATTCGTGTCGAGCTGATCGACATCGACTACCTGAACCGCAAACCCCCAGGGATTATCTGCCGCCTTGAGAATACAGAGGAACTCTCCGTCCATAGCAACGGTACGCACAAACAGGCGCTCAAGGTCAGAGAAACTCATCGTTCCATCGACCGTGCAGTTACCCAGACGCCCCCACGACTTCCACTCCTGTTCAATCTGCTCATTCAGAGCAGCGGCGAGTTGGGGGCCGCGCAGCATCTTCACCTTTGACTGCATGGTGATACCTTTTGGCCCCGCAATATTAGCCACACAAAGCGAGAGAAACTTTGCTGCAAGGGGATCATTGTCGGCTAACTCACGAGAACGAGCCCTCAGCTTTCGTAAATCCTGCCATAGCTTCTGATCGCGGCTTAGGATCGACACCGCCCAATCGAACGTAAACCTATTCATCTGAGCAGCAGCAAAGGTACGTTTAGCGACCGATACGCTCGGTTTACGCGCTGGTATCGAGGCTTTAGCCTCTGTCAGGTCCAATACTGTCAAATTAGCACCCATTACGGAAAACCACTCCTATTCCCCGGCCACGCACCTTCTCGCCTCGCCGAATTCTGATAGCCCGCACACGTCGCTCGTACTGACCGCGCAACTGCTGAAGCTCAGTGAATGTGTACCTGGTTAGCGCCCTGCCGTGAATCGAGTAGCTCTGCGCGTCTTCGAGCACCTTCCCAGCAAGTAGGGTCTTGATTGCATCAAGAATCTTCTCGTCGTCCTCTCGATCATCGATGCCGGTAGTCTGCGCCTGAAGGTCTGGAAAGATATCCAGTTCGCCAGTGCCCACCGTATATCGATTTCCACCACCGTCGAGCACATAAGCCTGCCAACGATAATGCCCAGGTGCCCAGTCCTTCGTGATAGACGAGGGGATTGTCACCTTGAATCCATCTCCGCTAGGCGATACCTCTTCGCCATTCACCTGATACACGTTCGTTCGATTGATGATGGTATAGGACAGCGTGTTTGCCCCAGATGGATAACCAGAAACAACCTTGCTCCAAGTAACCGTATCGCCTGCGACGATTCTCTCTGGCTCGTGCCGCGAGGCAAGCGGCTCCGCGTTGTAAACATCTTGAGGGTCGATATATGAACTCACGATCCACCTCTACCGGGGAATGAAAGAAACAAGCAAGTTATCCCTTCCATGCGTTGATCCATCCTGTAGGTCGAGATGGACGCCTTTGCGTCCTCGCCTTCTGCGGCTCTGGCGATGTACCTAGAATGATTGGTTCATTCTCAGGCTCTGCCTTCACGCGCTCCGCTTTGCGTTGCATCTTCGACGCGATCAGCGGGAAGTTAGGCTTGATACGCTCAAGCGCAGCCATCGCGTAGACTCGCAGGTCGAGCGCCTCGTTTCTATCCCGACGCTTTCTCCAGATGCGCTCCGGAGATCCGTTTCGCGTAATAGTGAGCTGCTGCTCCGCTGTGAGTTGTGCAAAGAACTCTTCGTCAAACACACGCGCATCATCAGGAAAGTGGCAATATCCGGCCCCTTCTTTTTCGATTTTCAGCCGCGCATAGAAAAGCTCCTTTGCAGAATCGACACCGACCATGTAGAGCAGCGCCTGAGCATCTCCCTGCTTTGTCGGCCTGCCGAGCAGCGGATGATTACCGCCGCGCCCTTTACAGGCATAGACCCGACGATGCTCTCTGGACTTAGTGAACCAGTAGACCTGTTTCGTGTGATGGCCTCCGGAGTCAACCAGAGTGCATCGGACACGAAGCATGACTCCACTTTCGTGCTCCCATTCGCTTTGCAACCACTCATCCAGCTCAGCCCAAACATCCGGCCTCGATGGGTCGCCCTGAAAGATGCGATGGTCAATCGCCCATGACTCTTCGCCGACGCCCCAGCCTACAGCGCTGGCTTCCAGGCGGTCCTTCTGCACGTCGACGCCAGCGGTAATCACAAGCACGCCAGCCGGAGCCGGGGCTTTATACCGATGGACTCGGTCGCGAAACACGTCTGCCTCGACGCGATCACCCTGAAGCTCCCACGTCTCTGCAAGGCTGGCGTTAACGAACGTTTGCAGCTCGTGAGGATTCCCCTGGGCATCTAGCCATTTACGAATAAGGTCAGGCCAGGATATCCACGGAGAGTAAAGAGCGTTTAGGTGGAAGCCAGCCGTTTTACCATCAATACTCTTGGCTGTCGCTCTCCATACGCCATGCCTGACCATCTCCGGTTTATCGCCTTCAAGTATCTCGCATCCGTTCGCCGCGCAGACGTAATAGCACTCCTCTGGCCTGTGCTCGGTGACATCGTTGTCAGGTTTCGGAGAAGGCCACTTCAAGTTTCCCCACTCCAACGCCTGCTCCTCGTCGCAATGCGGGCAACGAACGAAGAAACGACGTTGATCGCTCTTCAAAAACTCGCGCTCAATGCGCGAAGCTCCCTTGATGGATGGCGTTGACGTGTAAATGATCTTCTTATTCCAGAAGGTCACTGTACGGGCTTCCATCAGCTTTCCAGGGTCACCTTCAGCGCCCGCCGAAGCCTCCCACTTGTCGACCTCGTCGCCCTCGACAATGCGTCGAGAGCGCGAGGCAAGACCAGCAGGAGAATTCGCACCAGCTAGCGCCAGGCCACCTCCAGGGAACTCTTTCTTGAGGAGAGTGTTATTTGAATCCCTCGAACGAGAAGGACGAAAGAGCATAGAGAGAGCGGGAGTATCACGGATTGCAGGTGCGATACGCTCCTTCGAGAAGTCTTCCGCAGCCTCAAGCGTCGGCTGCACGATGAGCATTGGCGAAGGATCGTGAGCCGTGTAGTACCAGTTGATATTCAGGAGACATGCCGTTTTCCCGAGCTGGGCTCCCCACATCGCGACAATCCGCTCAATCGCAGGGTCGCTACCTGCATCCATGAGGCCGCGCTGATACTCTGCCGTCGCCGTGATCCATTTACCAGGCTGAGCCGAACTCTCTGCGGATAGATACGCATAGCGGTCGGCCCACTCCGAAACGGTTAGCTTCGGAGGAGGCTCCAGAAGCGAGAGGCCAGCGCGTATCGCATCCCACAGCGCATCGATACTGTCTGGCGTTGAGACATACTTACTCACCGTCAGACTCCCCCTCATCATCGACCGGTTTATCGGCAACGTGCTGCAACTTCGTGCAAAGCTCTTCAGCTTCGCCAGTCAAGACATCGTTTATCGCCCGCTTGTCCTTCATTCCCACAAGGCGGGTCGCCAACTTGGAGGGCATGGCCAGAATCGCCGACTTGAGGCTGGCGGCGACGTTCTCCACGCTCCGCTTCACGTCCTCGATAGCGACGACCTCGCCACGTTTTGTCGCAAGCTCAAGTTCTTTTAGGTCAGCTTCGGCCTTCAACTTCCGGAGCTGGGCTTCTTCCATGCTTTCGTCATCATCGCCAGAAATTTGACAGGCTTCATTTCCGCGACTTCCGTCTTTTTCGATACGGTATCCGACATACCATTCCCGCACGTCCGCCCAGACAAAACGCCTCCCTCTTCCATCCCCAACGCAAGGCAAGTCATTGTCTTTTATGTAGTTGCGCACCATACGTTCAGACACGCCGAGGAGCGAGGCGACATCCTCAAGCTCCAAAGTTTCCATTTCGTTCGCGATCACAAACCGTTCATATCGCGGAAATGGAAATGAGGTCTAAAATTTGCTGGCGCTAGGAGATATATGCGCTGGCGCGTCACCCTCAAAGCGCAACCTCTGGGAAGGACCCAACGTTGATATCAAAGGGTTTGCTGTTCAATAGCGCCTATCCATGCCGCCAACATGGAGCCATACTAGATATACGGGCAAATGACGTAAGGATATGGTGGCTATAGTGAAGGAAGCAATGGAGCGCCAACAAAAGAGAAGCTAAGCCCTACAGCCACACCTTACCATCCACCCTCAACTGCGGATCAGGTAAAGAGCCCTCACCGAAGCCATCAACATCAATCCAGCACTCAGCATCCTGCGGCAATTCCTTCAGCTTCTCGATAAGATTGGCTACGATCATCGGCCTAGGCGAATCCGCAGTCGTCCTCGCATCCACATCGCGCCACATGCCATTCGGAAACACCATATCCAAGGTCATAACATCGAGCCCCTTGTCGTCCATAAAGCGCTCTTTCACCCAGTCGCGCCCCGTAGACGCTCCGACTCCGCCTCTTTCTTTAGCGCGTCGGCGTTATAAACTTTGCTCATAACCTTTCGGAGAATCAACACTTCTTCCGTAAGCTGGCCGATAACTATCGAACTCTCAAGCACTGCCAAGTTTGCCGCTCGAATAGCGTCATCACTGTTGACGAAACTCATGCCGCACCTCTCCCGCAGTATAAACCCCAACTACATACCTACTAACCTGCCTTCTTGCCGGTCTTGACCCTCATCTCCTTCGGCGCAATTCCTCCCAGCAAGCCATCCAAGATTCCAGCATAAACAATCGCACAGATGCACTCACCCGAGGATGTGTCTTCTGCTGCCAACGCTTGAAAGCGGTCTCAACGGAGTCTTCATCCAATTCCCCATGCAACCGCTTACCCAGTCTGGCTGGCATAATCCTTTCAGGACATCCATTGCGCTGCCACTGTATAGGAGACAGATTTCTATCAGCCATTTCATTGTCGAACGCCTCTTTGCAGGCGAAGCAATATTCAAACCTGCTTCCCCCGTGCATCGTGAATATATATCCCGCTCCAGGCTCCACATGCGGACACGGCAAAGCCTCATTCATTGCTCTACCGCCTTCTCGCCAGTCCTGATCGTCATCTCCTTCGGAGACACCACCTGAAGCGATATATTCATTCTTTTGAGCGTCTCTGATACCTCAAGCGCAGATAACACTATCGCGGATACCACAAACAGCACACAGTCCCGCGTCGTTGGGTTTTCACGAACGCTAACTGCATAGAACAAGAGCGCAATCGCGAGCCGCCTCATGCCACCTTCTCCCTTGCCGTACACACACATAGGTCTTTAGCGAAGCAATATCCCGTATACGTGACCACACGCCACATGCGATCCATTGAAGACCAGTACCAGTACCGATAATTCATCTAATCTCCCTTCACACATACAGCAGTTGTTTGTGTTCAATCGCCCAATCCAACATCGCGTAAGTGATCGTCAAACACTTCGCCCGCATCCATCCAATTGATGCACCGCCCGGTAGAGAACCCACACAAGCAGTCGATGTATGGCCGATACTTCTCCCCGTCGCTGCTGTATCCGGCCTCTTTGGGTCCATGCTGCACCTGTTCGGCGTCCATCCATCCTCCATTTACACAATCAACAGTTGTTTGTGCTCAAACGCCGTAGACCGACAGCGCGTGTCCTTCCATGTGCGCATCATCGTCCGCCGCCGTAAACTCATCATCAGATGATGGCGTCCGCTTCACCGGATGCACGCAGTCGTTATACCTCTTCAGCCAAATCCGACCTTCTCGCATCGCCGAATGCTTTGGTGCATCCTGGTCCAGTCCCATAGCCACGATAAACGAGCTGATTATGCCGCGAGCCTTCTCTATCTCTTTCTCGCGAGCTTCCAGCTTCGTCAGCAAAACAACCTCTCGTCCCATGATGTCGAGCGGAGAGGCATCATCCATCAAAACAGACCAGTCACACTCAGATGTGGCCTTAGCAACCGCAAGCGCCTCTTCGGTGACCTCCAATGCCTGCAAGACATCCGCAATTCGCTGTATCTCATTCATTGCCTTCGATACGCCGCTCATCCCCGGATGCCTTTCCGCTGGTAATACCCGGTCACATCGCTATGCACCCCAGAACGACTCGCACCCACTGAAGCCTGTACATATTCAGCCTCAAGAAGCATCTCAATTAGTCCAGAACTGGCAAGAGTCCCGACGCTTGTCTCATCCGCCAATGGCATCATCTCGCGAGCGATGCCTACCAAGGTCCTCATATCCGCTTGCCGTCCTTCCATCTTTTCCCGTCGCTGAATCCCTTGCAGTGACAGATTCGCTTTACGGTGCCACCAAACTCAAATTGCACATGGCAATAGCCGATCGTTCCCAGCCCTCGATATAGCGGACCAGCCAGGTCACTCCCGAATCTGAGGTTGTGACTACCCTTCCGATGCCCGCATCCTTCATTGGTGCATTTCGTGTCCCAGTGATTCGCCATAAGCACACCTTGTACTCACTCGCTGATTTACGGCAACTCTTCTACGCAAACAGCAGGCGTTTGTGTTTATGCAGCCACATCACAAGCTCGCACGTCGAACAAGTTCAATAAATGCCGCCGCGCCCTGAATCGCCACGACGCCATTACCGCAGGCTCTAAGGCGGTCGATACGTTGGTCCAGCGGATTGGCCACCCCATCAGCCACTCCACAAACAATGGATTCAGCTTCCGCCTGTGCGAGCGCTGGCCGCAGTTCATAATCCCGCACCAACACTTCGCCCCAGATGGAATCTCTCGGGCCCGGTGCGAAGACTGCTCTATCGGGACTATCCACATATGAGCTTGTCGAGCGAGATAATCCGTGGATCGATTCGTTGCTAGGCGTGATGGCCGCATGGAGCCCGATTGAATCTCCGCATCCAGCACGGTTGGAGAACTCCAGTTCGCAACCTGCCGCCCCAGAAGACCATTCACTTCCACGTCTGCCTGAGATGTATCTCCATCTTTCCAGTCTCGCGTCGTCGGCGTTCCCCACGCCATGACCGCTGTCGCCAATCCCGCTCCACTGTTCTCTGACGATCCGGGAAAGTTGTGGTTTCCGTGTACCGTGGCGGTAGGCCAGGATGAATCTGCGCTTGCGCTGATGGCTGGCTCCCACGCCGGACGCGCGAACAGTTCCCCATTCCGCATCGAACCCCAAGCGGGCAAGCTCTCCGAGAACAATTCCTCCTGCTGGAAAAGCGAGGACTGCATCGACGTTTTCGATATAGACCCATCGGGGTTCAACTTCCCGAATGATCCGAACATACTCAAACCAAAGTCCGCTTCGGGTTGTAGTGACGCCCCCCCCACATTCTCCGCACGCGGTTCCGTCTGGCCCTTCGGATGACACGCCACATTCAGAGCAGGCGAAGAACCCCTTTTGCTTTCCTGCGACGCTGAGGTCCTGGCATGGGAAGCCGCCAGTAATTCCATCCACAAGTCCACGCCACGGCTTACCGTCGAAGTTTGTAACGTCAGACCAGATAGGCGCGTCGTCAAGAGCCTCGTCTGCAATGCGCGCAGCCAGTATTTCGGCTGCTTCAATTTCCCTCTCGACGTAGCAGATGCAGCGAGCATCTGGCACAGCGAGTCCGAGGGCGAGGTCAAGACCTCCGGCTCCGGCAAAGAGGCTGATGAAGTTTTGGGAATGTAAAGCCACACTTATCTTTCCTCACAGCCACAATGCGGCCAGATAAGAAAACGTGGCGAATTTCGATGCAATCACAAACAACAGCAGTTTGTGTTTCATTTGCGATGGAGCGGTGCTTTAGAAAATCTGCATGAGCTTTTGAGCGATGAGCGGGCCATAGAAGTTATCGAATGCCCACTGCGTAGGATGTATCCCGTCTTTCGTCAGCGTGTAGAGATTTACCGCGCTCACGCCCCCATGCCGGAACATATTGACGGCGGGCACGCCAACGCTTTCCGCATACGACACTTCGGCATCGGCCAGAAGTTTTGTTTGATTCGCGGTAGCCCATTTATTCAACTGCGGAGTCACGACCACTACTCGAATCTTGGGATTCGCCGTCTCGATGGTCTCCACAATCCATCGCAACATCCCCATAGACGTGCCAGACGTAACATCATCACCTAGCTGGCCTACAGGTTGTGCCTGGTCATTGGTTCCCAGCGCGATAATTGCCATGTCAGAGTCAGCCAGGTTCTGCGCGAGCGTGGCACCCTCTTTACCCCCATCCGTCGTGCAGGTTGGGCTCAACGTATACGCACCCAGTGCATCACCCGGATTGGTAGCTCCGTAGCAGAGAAACGCATCGCGCAAGCGTCGACCCGCCCACGCGTCGGTATAGGTCGGAACCATACCTGTACGTTGCACGACTACGCGCTGCCACTCCTTATTGGAATAGTCGGTAGAAGAAATACTATCCCCGAGCACAAAGAACCGCTTACCGGCGAGGAATGACGTGCGGTCCTGTCCGACTGCACCCTGAATCCCTTGTGGCCCAGTTGGACCAGTAGGCCCAGGAACTCCCGGTATGCCTTGCGCGCCCTGCTTACCATCCGCCCCAGATGCTCCATCTATTCCCGCACCCGCGAGCAGAGCCCACTTCGATTCACTCTGCGCAGCTCCAACGGGCGGGACGCCAGTAGTGCTCGCAATCGCGATGTAGGTAGATCGCTGATACGTCACCGCATCGTTGGCAGCATACTGCGCCGATGGATCATACGCCTTGCGGTACACCATGCCAGGAGGCCCAGGAGGTCCGGCTACCTGACTAGGCGACGTATCTGAGGGTTTAGCTTGTGCGGCACCACACCCCACAAGCAACGGCGCAAACGATAAAGCGACAGCTATATTGCAAAGCACAGATTTACGGCAGAACACGGTCTTTCATCTCCTCGGAAGAGAACTTTGGCAAAAGCGATTCAGTGGTATTCGTCAATCTTATCAATCAAACAATAGGTAAGCACACGAAAACCAGCCCGCCGCATTACACGAACGGGCCAGTAGTACGAGGGCTCGCATCACACCTCGCCTCCTTCACGTCAGAGCAGGATGCCGCTGTCGCTTACCGTCAATGGATGCCAGCGCCGTGAAGTTTTCTGAGATGGTTATCTCTCCACTTGCCGAATCCGCGCAAATTCCGGCACAAACAACAGTAGTTAGTGCATGGACGATCATGACTCAATCCGCGAGTGGCTCAAGCACGTCCCTGATAGGCTCCTAAGCGCCGAGGCTGGCCGCAGAAACAGCAAACGCCGTCGCACGTATCGAGGCGGAAGGCCGAAAGTAAAGCGCCAGTGTTCTAAGTGTGGAGCACTGATGGGCGAACGAGAACTACGGAAGCACCATCCTGTGTGCTCTTAGACCATTTCGTGCACGTCAACGAAATGGTCGTCTCACCTCTTGCTCGGTATCACCTTCGCCGGTATATGCTCACCCCAATGACAGCGAGAACAAAGCCAGTCCAGATTCTCTAAGCTATCGTCACGCTTTCCTCCGCCCAGCCCTCGC
Source organism: Edaphobacter sp. 4G125 (assembly GCF_014274685.1). Lineage (NCBI taxonomy): Bacteria > Pseudomonadati > Acidobacteriota > Terriglobia > Terriglobales > Acidobacteriaceae > Edaphobacter > Edaphobacter albus. The sequence goes on along the minus strand of NZ_CP060393.1, from coordinate 1,014,560 downwards.
GTTCCGTTCTTATGGTGCGCGTGGCCAGCCGGAGTCATCACCTCGCCATAATCCGGGTCGATGACGTTATGGAGCGGAGCTATACGGTTACACCGCCTCCGATTCCGTACCTTCTCGCATCGTCCACCAGCCCTGTCATGGCATTCCTTACGCCGTTGCTCCCATGCTTTATCCCGGCACACTTCCCGGCCTTCACTGAAGATTGATCGACGCGGCATCTTACCTGGTTTCGGAAATGCGAGCATAGGACAAAGCAAGAGCAGGCTGAGAATTCCTATCGATGTGTCACCGGAGACCGGTTCGGCTCAACGCCCTGATAGTTCTCGCCTGCTCTTGATTCCTGTGTATGGCTATTGCCTGAAATGCGGCAAATTATGTATTGAGCTAATCTTTCTTTGTTGCGTTTATAAACATTTTTGTTTATATTCTTCTTATGAAGAGCAGCGAGTTCAAACGTTGGCTGACAGAGCAGGGGGCAAACTTCAAGCCCGGCAAGGGTTCACACTTGAAGGTGACATTGAACGGGAAACAATCTGTTCTCCCTATGCACAACAAAGAACTCGGCACTGGTCTGGTCAATGCCATCAAAAAACAACTTGGCCTCAAATAAGGAGACGATGATGCGATATCCAATCAAAATGCGGCGCGACGACAACTACTTCCTCGTTACCTTTCCCGATATCCCCGAGGCCATCACTCAAGGAAGAACGGAAGAGGAAGCACTTGAGGCCGCTAAGGATGCTCTTGAGACGGCCCTAGACTTCTACTTCGATGATGGACGGGAAGTTCCAGAGCCCTCACCACTGAAGAAGCGTCAGGCTTTCGTGGAACTTCCGGTAAGTGTGTCGGCGAAGGTTCTACTACTGAACGAGATGATCCGTCAGAAGGTGCGCCCCGTCGAACTTGCCCGGAGACTTCACACCACACCGCAAGAGGTAAATCGCCTGGTAAACATACGTCACACTTCCAAAATCGACGGCATTGCCTCTGCACTAAAAGCGCTCGGAAAGACGCTACACATCACGACACTTTCAGATGCCGCATAACCAAATAGCGGTAAATAAAGCACATAACATCTGTGGATGACTTTCGCCTTTATTTCGCCTAGCCTGGATTGGTCATGGGCGCATACTACACTTCCAAGCCGTTCACGAAACCACCGATCCGCTATCACCGAGTCTTGATGAACTTCCAGTCATACACAGGTATCTGGAGTGTTCATTTCATCGACGCCAACTGCCGCACGCCTATCGGGAAGAAGACTCGTTACATCGATTTCGTAAGCATCGAAGAGCTTCGGTATTTCGTGAAGCGATGCAACCCAGACGCGGAGCAACTCGAAGAGTTCGAGCACGACATCCGCGCCTGGGGTAGAGGAAGTATTTATGTCAATCTAACCGACGAGCAATATCGCAGACTGGGCTAGCAACACGACTACCTGTTGAAAAGTCCAGTGGTAAGCTGACGGTGTTATGGCAAATATAGCTCCTATTACAGTTTCAATCATCCCTCCCGATCCCGCTGGCGCTCTCACGGTGTGCGCCCACGAAGGCTCACGTGTTTGGCGGAAAACCTACCGGACTGAGCATGACGCGTGGCTCGAAATGGAGTCGCTTGGCATGACGATAAAGACCAACATGGGAACCCGCACAAAGTACGTTGCCGACATTCGCAGACAGTTAATCTCTGAGGCATCAGTAGACATGGACGAATTACAGCGAAGGGGATACAAAGCAGACGAATAGTGCGTGGCCAGAAAGCGCACAGGCCACGCACTAAACAGGCTTATGCTGCCATCCCTCCAAACATCGACATCTGATCTACCTTCGCGACGACGCGGAATCCCTCGAAAAGCTCCTCCTCGACATCATCAGGCGGATTGTTGGTTAGAAACTCGATGCGGGTATGCACCTCTTCCGTATCGAAGTCTGCACACTCGTCTATCTCGCGAAGCATCCACGTTGCCTCATAATCTGGATTCAGGCTGAGCAACTCACAGCAGTGCTCGAAGCTAAGCAGGTATCCGCAAGGATCAAGATGACGGTCTGGCGTCTCTCGTGCAATCCAGTGACGCGCCATGATTGCGTCATCCCAAGATTGCCAGTCCGACAGCTTGAACACCTTGTTAGCAACAGCAAATTCCATCGGCGAACCATTGGCGTACCATCCGCCGACATAAGGGCAAGCAACGCCCTTCACGGCCTTGGCTTCATCGAGAGCCGTGCGGATCATACGAAGAAAGAACTGCATGGCCGGGTCATAAAATTGCTTGCGCCGTGCCGCCTGCCACTTTGAAACGTTGAGTCCTGCCATTACGCCACCCCCAGCGCTAATCTGCTTCTAAGCGCGACAGTATAGCCATGCGCTTTTCCAGCCTGAAAGCCTTCTTCCGAGCGGAACCCAGCTTTCACCGTGCGTCCATTTACGACTCCGAACTGCTCTTCAGCAAAACGACGGATGGCTACCGAATCACGAAGGATTAGGCCGAAAGCTTGCTCCGAAGCATTGCCCTCAGCAACCCTCTTGTCATCCATAAGCCGCTTGTAAATGGCGGTTCCGAATCCCAAAAGAAAGGACGCTTTGAAGGCCCGCAGGTGCCTCGATTTCATGGCGCATGCCTCCTTACTTCCGTGGCGAGCCAGCTTATTCAGCAACACAAAAGCGGGTTTCTCGGTGAAGGTTTTCGTCTCCTTTTTGCAGAGATTATTTGCTGTGGCCACAAGGTATCGATACATCTCGACTGCGGCTAAACGGTCAGAATCTCTCCCCACGAAAGTCTGGGTATTCGCGCGAGCAATAGAGTAGACCTCGCAGAAGCAGCTTGATGCGATTCCATGGGAGAGATATTTCATCCACGCCGGAGTACTGCTTCCCGGAAAAGTGGCATCCTCGCAATTGATAGGGTTGTCTTTATCTTGGGCCTCAAACTCCACTTCTGACATCGTGAGCTTGTGTTCAGCTAGAAGCCGCTGCACCTTACTCGCGAAAGCCTCAGCTTCAGCCACGTTGCCTATCTCACGGGCGCTTCTCTCGTGCGATATCAGCTTTTGCAGTTTGTCGATTATGTTTGCCATTACGCCACCCTCCTAAACTCGCCGTGCATCTCTGTTGCGGCTTGGTAGCGCCACAACAGCGCATCCTCTACCGTCGAAAACGTCTTACTCTCGCGCTTTCCGTTGACCGCGATACGCACCTCGAACAGCCGCCCCTTTTACCGGACACCTTTCACGCCGAGACGGTTATCCCTCCGCGTCGGATGGTTCCAGGCATTCTGGCCATGCGTAGCAATTCTCAGATTGCTCTTCCGCATGTTCAACGTATCGCCGTCGATGTGATCGACAATCGTTCCATTGAACGCTCCCATCAGCGCGTTGTGCATTCCAAGGTGAGTGGCTTCGAGCCCATCTAGCTTCTGAACCCGTCGCCGAGCGTAGTAGCTCTGTGTGCCGTCATCCCATTTTGCCAACCAGTTCCACTGCATCAGGAACTCATAGTCTTCGGCGTCAACGACCGCCTTTTGCCCTTGTGTAAGCGGGATGCAACGAATGGATTCATCCTTCGGCTGACGAATCCGCGCCCGCTTTACCATTCGTTTCTCGAACACTCTAACGACCATTTCCGCCTCGCTCCGTGTCCAGTTTTGCTTTGTACCGCTTGGCCGATTCCGCTCCGTAATGTTTCTCAACGTCCTCGACCGTCATCTCGCTCATCGACTCCGCGACCTTCGATCCGCACAGCTTGGCGACTTCACGCCGTGTCTGCGGGACATAGACCGTAGATTGCCGGGGCGTGAGGGCGTCCAGGTGCTCTCGCAGTTCCGAGGGTAGGGGGAAGAACCTCGACGCCAGCATGTGACGCTGTAGCGCCTTCTTCATCGCCGAAATCCCGTACAAAGTTGACAGGGCAATCCAAGCCGGAGCCCACATCTCCACCGTCTCCTCTGGAATCTCCTGCGCTGGATACGAGTTCTTCGTCTGCTCCATGAGTATTCCCACTTGCTGAAGCTCCAAACGAGTCAAAGACTTTCCGGATGTTTGAGCGAGACTGTTCGTTTCTGGCGCTCGCAGGATTCGGTCTAGCGCCAGCTCCATTCCCTCTGCCATAAGCCACTCCTGCGGACGCGCGCCCGCCCTTGTTCTGCTCGTCACTGAGCCACGTATTGATGAATTTCTTCATCCCGCCGAGTGTCTTGCGCTTCGCGGGATTCCCGTCGAGCCATCCCTCGATGTTGCGGAGGTGCTGGTCGACATCGACGGCGGGATACAGGCGCTTCCAGGTCGCGACCATTTCGGCGGTCACCTCGAAAACTTCACCCTTACGGTTGGTGGGAAGATGGGCAATGGCAGGCTGGGAGGGCTCGGTAGCCGAAGGCTCCGAGCATACATACCTCTCCTCTCCAATACCAATACCTATACCTACACCAATACCTACACCTCTCCTACTCACGCGGAAGTCTTCCGAAATGTTTTGTGAATGCTTCGGAACCATTTCGGAAACGTTTTGTAAGCCTTCGGAAGCATTTCCGAAGCCTTCCGAAATACTTCCGAAATCTACATAGTCGTCGTGCTTCGCATATGCCGCCCGGCGCGATTCGATGTAAGCAGTCCTGAACGCATGAAACCTATTTGCGTCCGGCTCAGGGCTGCGTTTATCTTCGTCGCGCTTGAATCGAGGAAGCATCTTAGCGGGCACATCCCATTGACCCCATACCGATCCATCTGCGGCCTGGTAAACAAACAGGAGAAAATTGTCCCGGTACTCATGCATCCACCGGGTAACTTCCTCCTTGGATGGCTTCCGCTTGAACCTTCCATATACCGCAGAGACGAGCTTGCTATAGCTCATCTCTATCCTCCCGAATCCATTGCTGGCAACCAAGAGGCGTGGGAAATGGAGCTGGGCCTCGTCGCTGCAAGCACCGATACGGTCTCCGTAAAGTAATCCTGATTGATCTATAAGCACTACTGAACCCCTGATACGCTATGCGGCTTGTTGTCTAACCCTTTTCCGTAAGTGGTCGATGATGCGATGAGCCCCTGCGAGCTGCTCTCTCAAATCGCCAACCTCTTCCTCAAGCTCTGCTACCTGATAGAGGTAGCGCGTCTCACTGTCCTCGTAAGCCCGCGCCAGCTCTCTCCAGTACTTGAGTTTTGCTTCTGTGCTCGATGGCTCAAGCGAAGGAATAACCATCGCTACACCTTCATCGGCATGACGACGTAGTCGAATTCCTCGCCATCTTCCGGGGAGCACGACATAACCATCGGCACATTGTTTGCGGGCTTCGAGAACTTGATCTCTACGTCGCCCTTGCACACCTTGAGGACATCGACGAGGTACTGGCCATTGAATCCTGTCGTGAACGGCTCCCACTCACCGACAGGGCCAACCTGTATCGACTCCTCAGTCTCTCCCGCCGTGGAATCGACCGACTTCATGCCGATGGAATCTCTCGACACAGTAAGCCGGACCGCAAAATTTTCACGGTCACTCATCGCAACACATCGCATAATGGAAGCCAGCATTTCCGTCGCGTTCACGGTAACGAAGACTTCAGGGCTTCCCTGGGGGATAACGCCGCGATAGTTCGGGAAGGTGCCGACCATCTTCCGGCAGACGATATCTACGGGAAGAGCGCCGGACACACGGAGAGACAGGCTCGAAGCGTTCGGGTCGTCTGACAGCGCGACATGCTGGTCAGAGCTATCCTTCATGCCCTTCTCAAGCGCCTTCAGTAGATGCAATGGGAGTAACGAGCCAACCGCACCATGTCCTACCAAGCTTTCAAGAGATACGGTGTATATCGCCATGCGATGCCCATCCGTGCCAACCATCCGCACCTTGCCATCAAAGACCTCAAGCAATGCACCCGAGAGGATGTATTTTGATTCCTCCGCAGAAATGGCGAACCCCGTATGTTTCAGCAGGCGTAGCGCGACGTTCTGTGGAATCTTCAGAGCGGAACCAGACTCACCGACGAACTCAGTGGCCGGGTAATTGGCGAGGATGTCGAGGGGGAGTTGCGTAGTGGCTCTGCCACACTTGAGCGTGGCACGTCGATCACGCGGCGCAATCGACACCTCTTCACCTTCAAGCAGCTTCACGTATCCGACGAAGCGCTCTGCTGCAATCAGGAATGCACCGCCAGGCTCTTGCTCTACCGGCACAGAAGCACGGATAGCCATCTCAAGGTCTGTTGCCGTGAACGTGGTAGCCGTGCTGGTGTTTTCGATCTTGATCGTGCGGAGGACGGGAACCGCGCATGACGCGCCGGGGATGGCCGGTGATATTTTCGTGAGGGCTGCTTGCAGAGACGAGAGCGGGAGAACAACCTTACCCGCCTTCACTCCTACCATGGGAGCTTCTATTACTGCTGTTGCCATTTACTTTCTCCTTCAGTGTTGGTTTGTAGGGCTAAAACTGTTCGTGCTTCTGGGCGAGCTTTGCCGACTTCTCAGCGGTAGCGTCAGCCGCCCGACGTGATGCAGCTTTGTTGAACTCGCGATCCGCAATCGCTTTTACTCGGCGCTCCATGTGAGCGTCATTGAACGAATCCGCCTGAGCTTGGAGTTTCTGGAGACAGGCCGAGGGCGACTCGTCATCGGCAACCTGAGCCTCTAACGTCACGAGGTTCGAGATAGTAGAAAATTCTTGCGCCGGATGCTGAACCTTGAGCTGTGAACTTACAGAGATGCGCGTTATCTGCATTACCGAATCACCCCATGAGCGGTTATGCCGCTGTTTCTGCGCTGTTCGTTTGCGAGGCCGCGCATCGTCAGAAGCTCATCCATGTGGTGAATCTTCAGCTTGTTCAGCGCACGATTGATGATTTGCCGGACGCGTTCTCGGGTAACACCCTCAATCGCACCGATCTCCTCAAGAGTCATTGCGTAATCAGCGTTTGCGAGGCCATCTGCCCGCGTTACAGGTGCTTTGAAAATAGCCATGAATCAAATCCCTTTTTCGGTTATTCGTCGTTGCCGTTTACGTCGTACATCAGGAGCACGCTGTATGCTTCGCCGCGTCGTTTGTACCTCGCAGCGAGTTGCGGCTGCTCTGTATCGAGAGCCTTCGTGTCCCAGGACTGGCGACCGCTTCGCATGGAATTGAGCAGCTTCTTTCCCTGGCCGGAAACGAGAATGGCTTCGCGGTCCCCCATGAGGATCACGGCTTTCTGCCGCTCAATCTTCCTCTGCGCTTCCGCCTCTTCTATCGAGGCGTCGAGCATCTTGATATTTCCGACAATGATGTCCATCTCTTCGGAGTCGTCGGGCTCGTATATCCGCTTACGCTTCTTCTCTTTCGGAAGAGCTTCAGCATTGCGGCAACTCAACCGATAGCCGCAGTTCTGGCAGCGAGAATCATTGAAGTCCTCCAGCTTGTCGGGGATATCGCCAGCCTTTACGCGCTTCCAGAACACCTCTTCGACTTGCTTGATAACGTCGATCAGCCGCTCGTCACGCTTCACCTTGAAGTGAAGGAACTTGAATGTATAAGGCTCAAGTACAGCGAACGCACCCCAACCCCATCCCGTCACCGCCAGACCATGCTGAAGCTGAAGGATGTAATGCTCCGGCATTCCGTGAGCCCGCATCTCAAAGAACACTTCACGATCCGCTGACTTACACTCCAGATACCCTGGTCCCTCAAACTCCGGTCCAAGCTCTGCGCTGGAGAGGATGATGCGGTCGACATTGACCCTCATCCACGGCCTATCCTTCGATACCCGCGATGGCATCCTGCGGACGGCAAGGCCAGTCTCGCGCTGGAATCTATCAGCGATGAGCGGCTCTAAAGAGTGGCCACGGTCGAACAGATCGAGGCTCGCTTCAGTATGCTCGTAATCCGGCTCCACTCCCGTCTTGTCGAGAAATAAAGCTCGCGGACATCCGTACTTCTCGCCGAACACCGCAGCAACATCTGAACCACCAATACCTTTGCGCCGGTCGGCCAGCCATTTTACTTTCAACTCTTCCGCAGTAATCACGCCGCCACCTCCGCACGCTCTAAATCGTGGCCGATGCAGCCACGGCGAGGGTCGAAGCAATCACAGCGAGAATCTGCCGGGAGATAGCGAACACCTGTTTCGAGAAGAGTAGTGAGGTCGACGCGGATTTTGTCCGCAGCCAGAGGAACTCCGCCATCGCCGACGAATGAAGAGGTAAGCTCTTCATCTTTCCTCTTCAGCTCGGCAGCTACATCGATACGCCAGTGGAAGAGCTTAGCCAACCTGCACCCCCACTTTTCCCGTCAGGCGATATTCATAAAGGAGGCCACCCTGACATACATTCCTCGTCTCGATCAGATAGTCGATCTTGCGTAGATTGCGGAGCTGAGCGGAGATGGATGCTTCAGGGAACCTTACGCCGGGATATGCTCGTCGAAGCTCCGACGCGATGCGCTCGACAGTCCGCCAAGTTCCATCGGCCATCAGAAGGCGAACGCGCTCAAGCTGTGTTGTGAGACGCTTCTTATCGCGCGACTCCTCGTAGTCGGACCCAGAGAACTGAACAGCGGGAATGGGCTCTGCGGATTGCTCAAAAAGACTGTGTGTCTGCATGGTTTCTCCTTTCACTGCGAAGTCTGTAGAGGTTTTGGCGCTCTTTGTAACGGAGCCAGAGATGGACACCGTGGCAGAGGAGGACGAAGGCAAAAGAACCGATGACGATAGCGAGGTCGAAGAGCATCTAGTCGGCCTCCCGCCACGTCGCGTTACCCTCGCGGTCAACGATGATTCGGTACGGAGTGTCAGCCTTTATGCCGTTCTCGCCGACATAGCCAACAAGTATGCGGAGGACATTCCCCGGAGCGTAGTAGCAAGTAGCAAAGACTCCGCGTTCGCCAGCCTGCACCTTGCAGCCGACGCCAGCAGCCATTGCGATAGAGCACTCGCCAGAACTCAACGCTGAGCCGTGATCTCCGGCCACGGACGCCATGCTGAAGTCGTCTTCTGTATGCGCTTTTGCAAAGTCTCCGGCAGCAGAGGACCGAGCGGCATAACCTCTCGCGATGGACGTAGCGCCATTACCGGCACTCGCCGACTTCGCACTGTCACCATTCGCTTCTGAGACAGAGAGGTCGCCAGCCGAGGCCGCAGTAGCGCCATCACCTTCAGCGGACGCGTATCCGTAGTCATCGGCGATACTCACGCAGTCGCTTTTCGTTACTGGGTGCGTATAGAGGTGTTTCGGATCGAGAAGAGGCTGATTCACCGGCGCACCTCCCGATACCACAAGCCGCGATCAGTGCGAACGCGACCGCAGTCCCAGCAACGCTGGCGGAATCCATCAAAGTGAGTGTTTACGTGCGGGCAGGAAGCAAAAAGGCCGCAAATTGCCCGAATAGCCTCCGTTACAGAAAATCGCCTTGCATGAACTTCGAGATTCTGTCTTCCAAACTCCTGAATGGCAGTCATTCCACTCCTTTCCTGTTGCACAATGTCGCAACATTAGCGACAAATTTGTCGTAAGTCAACGAGAAATTTGTTATAGATAAATTATTAGTAATTTTGTCCATAAAGAGGAACCCCATGGAAGCAATAAAAGACAGCACAAAAGAGCACCTTCACGACATCATGACGGCCAAAGAAGTGGCAGAATATCTGAGAATGTCCCATAAAACGGTCATAAATCGAGCTATCAGGGGAGAATTACCCGGAAAACAGATCGGCTCTTTGTGGAGATTTAGCCGTAAATCTATAGAGCAATTTGTATAGATTTGTTGTAAATTTAGGCAATTATGGAAAGACAAGGAAGATATCAAGCCGGAACGATCGAGAAGATCAAGACATCTCTGGGGCCTTGCTGGTACATCCGTTTCACGGAAACCAACGGCAAGCGCCCCAGATTTCGCATCGGATTGCTCTCGGAATACTCCACCGAGGCCAAAGCCTCTAGAGCCGCCCAGCTACTAAGAGATCAGTTCAATGGACCTGGGATAGAAAAGAAAGCAGCACGCACGTTCGGCGACGTCATCGACAGATACGAAAAGGAAGAGATGCCGAAGCGCTACTCGACCCGCAGAGGATACTCTCAAATCCACCGCAACCACATACGCCCAAAATGGGGACCGACACCTCTAGAGCAGCTCGACGCAATGGAGGTAAGGAAATGGCTACTAGAACTTGATCTAGCCCCAAAAACAAAGGGGAACATCCTCGGACAAATGAGGTCGATGTTTAGGTTTGCGATGCTATGGAAGTGGATTCCGGCGTCAGTAAACCCCATGTCGCTTTTCACCATACCGGGAGTTACCAAACGGCGCAGAAAGCCTCGCGTCATAAACGCATCGCAATTTTGGCAGCTCATGAACGGAGCACCACTATTTCTACAGACTGCGATGATAGGAGCCTATTGTCTTGGACTACGGGTTAGCGAGCTGTTCGCGCTTCAATGGCAAGACTTTGACTTCCTAGAGGAGAAGGTATGGATTCGGAGAGCTATCGTGGAATCGCATACTGGAGAAGTAAAAACTGAACGATCTGAGGCTCCTCTGCCTCTCGCATGGGAAGTGATGGAGGCGTTCCTAAGCTACTACCATTCAGTAGATCTGAAAGAGCCAACAGACTGGGTATTTGCAAGCCCACTCAACGGCGGGAAAAAGCCACGAGATTCAAGGGGAATACAAACAAGGGACCTCTCCCCTGCTGGAGACAAGATCGATCTAGGATTCAACCTCGGATGGCACACATTCAGGCATAGCTATAAAGTTCTGCTTGAACGAGCCGGCGCCGATCTGACTGTACAGAGAGACCTAATGAGGCACGCCGACACGCACACGACTTCCCAGGTATACGGAGAGGTTGAATTCGACCGTATGCGCACATCCAATAACAAGGCGGTTGCTCTCGCTTTCGCAGAAAAACAAAAATGCCCTGGGATTGCCCAGGGCTCTTTATAAGATATTGATTCTTTGGTGCCGAAGGGGGGACTCGAACCCCCACACCCTTGCGAGTACATGGACCTGAACCATGCGCGTCTGCCAATTCCGCCACTTCGGCAACGGTGTCTCCGCGCTCTGCCCACAAAGGCTGAACACAACAACCGCGAGTTTTAAGTGTCGCAAAGACGGAGCTTTTGTGTCAATTGTATCGTCATCTAGACTGAATAAAGATTGCGAGGAGGGAACGCCCCTGATGGAACAACCACCGAAGAACCAATCCCTGTCTTCTGAGACGATTCCGCCCGACTTGGCAACCGAGATCCGTAAACTCGCTCATGAGCTGAGCAATGCTCTCGAAATCATCGTTCAGACCAGCTATCTTCTGGGGACACTCAACCTCAAGGAACCAGGGTCGGATTGGCTTCGCATGATGGATAATGGCGTCCATAAAGCCATGGACATCAATCTCTCGTTACGCAACTACATTAAAACGCATACACAGCCATAACAGATTCGCCTAACCCCTGCGTCCTCCTCTGACCGCAGCCTTTTTCTCTGCCTTTACATTTTGTGCTGACTTCTTGCTGGGTGCTTGTTTCGACTCGGAAGCAGAGGCGCGCTTCGCGCCAGTCTTCTTTGCAGCCCGGCTCGTATCCGAACCGCTCGATTGTTGGGCCGCTCCAGCAACAGAAGCGATGGACCCATTCGATTGGGTCGCATGAGCTTCCATCAATCGATCAATCTGCTCCAGCAGCAGGCGCGTTTGCATCGGCTTGACCAGCATGCGATCCGCACCCAACTCCTGCCAGTCTTCCTCCGCCAGCGGAAATGCGGTTAGCAAGGCCACCGCAGGACGATACGATGCCGACCGCGCCGCTTCAATGACGGCCGCCCCGGCCTTCTCACTTTCCATACGCATGTCGCTGATCACCATGTGATACTCGTTCGCGCGCAGCTTCAACTTGCCCTCTCGGCCCGAAGCAGCCGTATCCACATCAAAACCATTGATCTCCAGCACCGCCTTCAGGGTCAGCAGCACTGCAACCTCATCGTCGACCAGTAGAATGCGCCTTTTCATCTCTTTCTCCTGCAAACGTACTCCATTCTCCGCCAAGCCCGTTTCCGTATCGCTTCTACGATACACACATATGCCCCTGAATTGCTTCTCCCCCTTAGGCAAGGGCAAAATCGATACAGCCTGCAATTGCTGATTTTTGCTGCATAAAGTGGAAATTCCACGAGCCCTACAGCACCCGAGGCGCATCCCAAGGAGTGCTATACTTCGTTCTACGGCGTTCTGTAGTAAAAGTGCCGTAAATCCAGAATAGAAAATGCATGGCAGGCCCTGACGCCTGCTGTGGAGGCGAATTATTCCACCGATCGATAAACGCTCCGCCAAGTCCTTCATCCGAACGAACGAACGAATCCGTGCTCGCGAAGTCCGCGTCATTGACGAAAACGGCGAACAGCTCGGTGTGATGCCTCCCTTCGAAGCCCTGAAAATGGCTCGTGAACGTTCGCTTGATCTGGTCGAGATATCTCCCAATGCTGTCCCCCCGGTCTGCAAGATCCAGGACTACGGCAAGTTTCTCTACGAAAAAGACAAGAGCGAGCGCGCTGCCCGTAAAAAGCAGAAGGTCATCACCATCAAAGAGGTGAAGTTCTCCGTCACAGTGGACGAACATGACTATCAGACGAAGAAGAATCAGGCCGTGCGCTTTTTGAATGAAGGCGATAAGGTCAAGGCGTCCCTCCGCTTCAAAGGCCGGCAGATGGCCCATCGCGATCTGGGCTACAAGATCATTAATCGTCTGATCACCGATATCGGTGACGCTGGAGTTGTTGAGTTCATGCCACGCATGGAAGGGACCACTCTCCACGCCATCCTCGCTCCTTCCAAAAAAGCCGAATCGGCCCCCAAGAAACCGGCTCCTGCAAAGCCTGAGTCGGGCTCGACCGAACCTGTCACTGCACAGGCCTGACCTAAGCACAAATTTTCGTAGCTCCAAAATGAAAAATCCCCGAAAACGGGGATTTTTCATTTTGACGAAACCTCTCTCTTCAGGCTGGAGATAAGGCGTTAACTCTAAGCTGTGAAACTCGAACCACAGCCACAGCTCTTGGTTGAGTTGGGATTGATAAAGTTGAACCCCTGTCGCATCAGGGTCTCCTCAAAGTCCAGCACCATCCCGGCCAGATACAGGAAGCTCTTCGGATCGACAAACACCCGCACTGGCTTCGCGTCTGTAGGATCGCCTGGCGTCTCTACCCCCGCCCCAAACACAAACACCCGGTCACGCTCCCTCGGCTGCGAATCGAACCGGATCGAGTAGCTCAGGCCGGAACACCCTCCGCCCATAACCCCGAGGCGCAGGCCGCCCTGCTCGGGAGAGACGCCTTCCTTAGCCATCGCCACACGGATACGCTTCAGCGCATTTTTCGTAATCTCCACCGCTGCCTTCGCGCGAGGCTGCTGCCCCTCCGCAGTCAAAAGCGTCATTCCTGCAAACGGGTCCTTCACCTGCTCAGGAGCAGCCGCAGTAGCATCCTGCGAAGTAGTCGGCTGAATCGAAACCATCGACATAAACAAGCCTCACCGCGTCCTATAGTAGGCCGCGGATTTTCTAATCATGCAAAAGCACCCCGCCATCATGCGGGGTGCAGAACTTTTTGGGCCAAACTTTACTGAGCCGCAACCGCAGCAGGGGCCGTCTCAGCAACGCTATTCTTCTTCTTCCAGTCGCCGATCGCAGCACGGATAGCATCCTCAGCCAACACCGAGCAGTGAATCTTGACCGGGGGAAGCGCGAGTTCTTTAACGATATCGGTATTCGAGATCGCCAGGGCCTCTTCCACTGTCTTGCCCTTGACCCATTCGGTGGCCAACGAGCTGGAAGCAATTGCCGAACCGCAGCCGAAGGTCTTAAACTTCGCTTCTTCAATCACCTGCGTATCAGGATTGACCTTGATCTGCAAGCGCATCACGTCACCGCACTCCGGTGCGCCTACCAGGCCTGTACCGACCTCTTGCGCAGCTTTATCCAGCGTGCCGACGTTCCGTGGGTTGTTGTAGTGATCTACGACCTTCTCGCTATATGCCATGGGAATGTCCTCGCTCTATCTAATAGATGATAACTCTTATCGTTTAGGTGCGCCATAGAACGACTGTTTTCCCTGAAATATCGCACCCCCGCCTTTTCTTTTAGGCCGGGAAAGCTAACTCATGCTCTATCAGAGAGATCAGCCTGCCCGAACCAGGTGGCCTCGGCGACTTACGATCGAGAGCTTCTCCACCTTCAGAATCTTTCTTGCCTGATCACGTGCATGGCTCGCCCACGGTCCCACCGGATCGAGCCGAACATACATCAGCCAGTGTCGCAACGCACGCCTCCGTTGCCCCTGCCGCTCATAGGCCAGCGCCAGGTTGTAGTGAGCATCCGCATACTGCGGAACCAGTGCAATCGCCTTCTGATAGGCGCAGATCGCCTCTTCCAGATGCTGCATCTCGTCCAGCACATTTCCCAGGTCGAAAAATGCCAGGGCATATTCCGGATCTGCCATCGTTGCCCGCCGATAAAGTCCTTCGGCCCGTTCGAAGTGCCGCATGTTGTAGTGAATCGTTCCCAGATTGATCAGCGTTGGTGCATGGGAAGGCTCCACAATCAGAATAGCCTCATAGAGCAGGATGGCCTGCTGCAGGGTCGCGGGATTCTCTTCAAACTGGACCGCCCGAAGAAACATGTCCTGCAACTCGGCATCCCTCTGCGCCGGGCTTTGGGCTTGGGCCTCTCTGGTCCGCACAACCTCAAGTCGCTGCCCGGTTTGGGCGTCAAAGTCAAAGACCAGCTGTTGTGTCAGTGGATCGACCAGAACTCCATCAAATCGAAATGCCAGACGTGATCCACGCCGTACAGCTGAGGTCTCCAGCAAAGGATTCCGCATCCCCGCCACACGCTCCATCGCAGCAATCGAAGCTCGAATACTACTGGCCGAGATGCGTTTCTTTGTGGTCGCCGCATGGGCCTGAAGATCGCGCAATGCCCGGAGTTGGCCCAGATCCTCGAAGGAATACTCCTCTTTAAGGGCGATCAGCTCGGCCCGCTCCCACGACACAATCTGTCGTGCGTTCAGGTGTAGGATTCGAAGGACGTCTTGACGGCTATATCGGGTCACGATCGGGTTCTAGGCAACAACCGTCTTCCTCATCTGGAGTATCCTTCGAAAGCCCGTGTCCTTCAAGAGTTTTGAAGCATCCAGTGTTAAATTTCCGTGGATAACGTGTACCAAATCGGGTTCGAGGCCGATTTACTATGCTGGATTGCGAGCCGTGTTAATTACGAAAATCAGCAAGAGGCGCGAACGGCTGCGCGCGCATCGCGAATGAGGTCCGGCAGCCCGACACCGCGATATCCATTTCCCAATAGCCAAAGACCGCCGAGTCCGCGGATTCGCTCATCCAGCTCTGCCATGCGCTCCAGATGCCCGACGGCATATTGCGGAAGCGAAAATGGCAGGCGTCTTACAACACTGATCTGCGGCTCCGGAAGTGGACCGAGAATCCGCGCCAACTCCATCCGCGCGATCGCTACAATCTCGTCGTTGCCGCACCCAAGAACACGCTCCGCCGACCGCCCTCCGAAGAAGGCTCGCAATAAGCGACCGCCAGCAGGAACGCGATCCTTGAACTTCTGGTCCATAAACGTGCAGGCGAGAAGGAGGCTGTTCGAATCCGGCGGAACGAGGAATCCGAATCCTGAAGGAACAGGTGCCTTTGCTGCATCGTCAAAGCCGAAGCCCACAACAACTGCTGAGCTGGCATCCATCTGCATCAACTCAGCTGAACGCGAATCGATAGGCTCCAACAGAGCTCGTGCGACATGGAGCGGTGTAGCAAGCAAAACTGCGTCAAAATGTTCCACTCCAGAGCTGGTTCGAACCAGCCATCCCTGGCTATCACGCTCCAGCCCATTCGCCTCTCTGTTGAGATGAATCCACTCCTGCGGAATCGCAGCAACCATACGATCAATCAGCGCCCCCAATCCACTCCGCAACGTAGTGAAGATGGGCGTCTTCTTTGTCGCCTTCGCTTCGCGAGCCTGAAGTCCTGCGATCAAACTGCCATGCTCGCGCTCCAGCGCTACAAACGGAGCCATCACGGCGCGGACACTCAACTGCGTCACATCACCACCAAAGACACCGCTTAGCAGAGGTGCACCAATCTTCGTCAGCACCTCATCGCCGAAGTGTCGTCTAACGAATTCAGCCACGCTCTCGTCGTGCTCAGGAACAGCTTTGCGCAACTCTTCAGCACGACCCACCTCGCAATGAAAAGCTCTCTTCGCCTCATCGCTGAACAACTCTGAGGCATCGAGCGCCGCAAGGTCTGTCGGAACCATCATGCGCATTCCATCCGGCATCGCCTTGAGCGCGCCATCGATCAGCACATAGGTCTTGCGCTGATCGTCGTTCGAGTAGATCAGCTCCTCTTCAAGCCCAAGCTCAACTGCAAGCTCCCGCGCCCAGGGCTTTTCGCTGACCCAGCCATCCGGCCCACCCTCGATGACAAAACCGCCCTCACGAATGGTTTCGACGATACCACCCAGGCGGGGGGACGCCTCAAAAAGCTCTACCCGGATCGATATACCTTTGCTTGAAAGTTGCGCTAGTTCGTAGGCCGCAGCGAGTCCCGCAATTCCGCCCCCAAGAATCGCAATGCGCTTCATGCACCGGCCTTCTCGAAAGGAACGGTCGCTGAGGTCGCCAAGTCCTCCAGCGCTCTGGTCAACGTCGCTGAGTCATTCAAGCTCTCGGCACGCCAAAGCTTCAACCCCATTCCTGAGGCCAGTTCCTTGAAGGCGATGTCGATGTCGTACAGAACCTCCACGTGATCGCAGACGAAGCCGACCGGCTGGATCACAACACCGGGATGCCCCTCCTGTTGTAGAGCTTTCAGGCTTTCTTCCACCGTCGGCCCAAGCCATGGTCCACCGCTCACGCCCTGACTCTGAAAAGCAAACCGATAGTCGTGTCCGGTCAGCCCAAGCCGCTCCGCAACTAACGCTGCTGTCTTCTGTGCCTGCTCCGGATAAGGATCAGGAGTATCTTGCATGGGTGTTCCAGGGCGGGCTCCCTCGATCGAGGCTGGCCCAGTCATCACGGTGCGGGTAGGAACACTGTGCGCCGTAAAGAGTACCGGAACCTTTCGTCCCGCCTCGGCGCAGGCGTCCCGCCATGCCGGCTCAAGCCTTTCCGCAAAGGCCTGCACAAGAAGAGGATGTTCAGCCCACGCGGAGAGGAACTCAACCTCCAACCCGGCAGCAGCTGAGAGCAGCGCCTTGCGATAAAGGCCAACACTTGTGCGGGAGTTCTGCGGAGCCAGACAAATAGCGCGAATCTCGGTTACACCGTCCCTGCGCATCTCGTCGACGACATCTGCAATATAAGGATGCCAGTTCCGCATGGCGACGTAGACAGACGTATCGCCAAGCTCGTGGTCCAGCGCATGACCTTGTGCCAGCGTCCACTTCGTCAGTGGAGGTGGTTCGCTACCAGGAATTTCCCCCAGCCCAATCTGTGCGTAACGATGTTTCAGCTCTTCGACGACATTCTCCGGCATGGGCCGGCCGCTCGTCACCTTGCTCAGATACTCGGCCATCTCTCCCAGCACATCGGGAGTACCATGAGCCAGCAGCAGCACAGCCCGACTCATCGCGCTTCGTACTCCTTTACCCACTTCACGGTCTGGATCACATTCTCGACCGGAGTTCCCGGCACAATGCCGTGTCCCAGATTGAAGATGTGCCCTGGTCGTCCGGCCGCTGCGTCGAGCACCTCGCGCACCCGCGCTTCAAGAACATCTTCAGGCGCGAACAACGTGATGGGATCGAGGTTTCCCTGCACCGCACAGCTATAACCCAAAGCCTTCCATCCCTGATCCAGAGGAATGCGCCAGTCCAGGCCGATCACATCGGCGCCCGTCTCGCGCATCGCAGGCAGCAGCGAAGCAGTATCCACGCCAAAGTAGATTACGGGAACACCCAGCGCTTGCACGCGACGCACAAGCTCTCTAGTGGGCTCAAGACAGTATTCGCGATAGTCGGTCACGCTCAATGCGCCAACCCAGCTATCGAAGATCTGGATGACATCGGCGCCTGCCTCCACCTGCTGCGCGGCATAGCCCACTAGAACATCCACCAGCTTCTGCATCAGCAACGGCCACGCTGCACGGTCGCTGTACATCATGCGCTTGGTCTCGATGTAGTTGCGCGACGATCCACCTTCGATCATGTAGCTGGCCAGCGTGAACGGAGCCCCACAGAATCCGATGATGCCGAGCTGGTCGCCATCGGCACGAGGCGCAGAGAAATGCCGCGCTACCTTTTCGATGGCGTGAGCCACATATTTCAGATCTTCAACTCGATCGGTACGCAGCGCCTGCACCTGCTCCAATGTTCGTATCGGAGCATGTACCACCGGACCTTCACCAGCGAGAAACTCGAAATCCACACCCATTGGAGTAAAGGGCAGCAGAAGATCAGCAAAGATGATCGCCGCATCCACACCAAGCCTCTCCGCGGCGGTAATCGTTACCTCGGCAGCGATCTCGGGAGTCTTACAAATCTCCAGCAGCGAATGGTGCTTCCGCACCGCCATATACTCCGGCATGTAGCGCCCAGCCTGCCGCAGCAACCAGACAGGCGTCCGATCAACCGGCTGCCGCAGACACGCCCGGACAAACCGGCTCACGCCAGTCGATTCGTTCTCACGGGTCGCGACGCTCTTCGGTTCTACCGATGCATCCTTCAACACTTTTTCTCCTTGATCGAACAGAACAGACGATGAACAGACAGCTCAATCCTTGTTCCACCGTGGCCTCAGACCGCCGGAAGACAAAGGCCCGCCTTAATCCTCCAGGCGAAAGCTGCACTCCTCGATCACCGGATTGGTTAATACCTCGCGGGCAATGCGACCGACCTCGGCCTCCGCCTCCGCGCGCCCGATTCCGTCATCGAGCGTCAACACAAAGTACTTCCCCTGCCGAACATCGGCAACTCCGCGATACTGCATCCTGCGCAGCGCGTCCGCGACGGTCTGCCCTTGGGCATCCAACACGGTCCGTTTCAACGTGACATAGACATGAGCCTTCATCTTGTTTGATTATAGACATGGTGCGGTTTTCGCCCCTGAAGTCAAACGCAAGCGTTCCCCGGCCAATCTCGGCCTTTTAGCGAATACGAGAAGAGAATTTAAAAACCTTATGCCGAACTATCTTGAACTCCCCGTAGGCGAAAATTCGCCCGAGGTGATTAACGCTGTAATCGAAATTCCCCTCGAAGGAATCAACAAGTACGAGTACGACAAGAAGCTCCACGTCTTTCGACTGGACCGCAATCTCTACTCCCCCGTGCATTACCCCGGAGATTACGGCTTCATCCCCTCCACCTTGGGCGATGACGGCGACCCGCTGGATGTGCTCGTGCTGGTCGATGCACCCAGCTTCCCCGGCTGCGTCATGGAGGTCCGCCCCATCGGCCTGCTCGAGATGCGTGACCAGGGCGTCGGCGACGAAAAGGTGCTGGCCGTCGGTAAAGGAAATCCACGCTATAAGGACGTCTGGAACTTCTCCGAGATCTACCCCCACATGCTCAAGGAGATCACCCACTTCTTTGCGATCTACAAGGACCTCGAAGGCAAGCGCGTCGAAGTAAAGGGTTGGCGCGATGCTGCTTTCGCCCGTGCTAAGGTCCTTGAGGCCCAGCAGCGTTTCCTCGATCAAAAAGCAAACGCTGGATCGAAGTAAGAACTCAACCCAGCTGGTTAAGGGCACGGCTTTTAGCCGTGCCGCAAGATCAAAGAACGGGGCTTTAGCCCCTGAGGGGCCGAGTTTCTGGTGTCACTTTTGCAGTGGCTCTTTAAATCCTTTCGCCTCCCCGGCGGGATCAACATGCATCCGGTATAATCAGCAGAAAGCTGGCATACAGAAATCAGCAAGAAACTGACACAAGCAAGATCCGGAGAGATGGCCGAGTGGCTGAAGGCGGCGGTTTGCTAAACCGTTATAGGGTCTAAAGCTCTATCGGGGGTTCGAATCCCCCTCTCTCCGCCAGACAAATCCCTTCCTCATTTATTCATTTCGATACAACCCAAGCATCACTCAGTTCGCATACTGAGTCTGCGATTGTGTCTCCAGCTCCCCCGCTGCCACAAGGACTGAGAGTGACTCCATCGCCTCGCGAATCAGAATCGCGGTTTGCGCAAACGCCTCAGGCGCAAGCGTAATCGTCACTGGTCCCACACGGAGATGGATCGAATTGCATCCGCAGATGCGCACCTCTCCCAACCCTGCATGCTCCGCCAATATCAAGTTCGTATCAGCCATCTCTCCCCCAGAATTCTTTAGATCAGTGCTGCGCCTGAACGCACGGTTTATCGCCGAATCTCCAAACCAGCAATGACGCTTCGCCAAAAAAGACTTCCATTGCCAGCCTGCAAATTAGATATAAGACTAATTTAGTCCTCATTCAAAAACAATCTTCAAACTATGGATAACTTGAAATCAACAGCGACCTGTCAAAAATCGGACTGCGGACAGCAATCAGAAGCAGATTTGGCTCGAAGCCATTATCGTTTTCTCCTGTCAACTCCTCCCGTCCCGGTAGACCCGTACTCTAACGTCCCAAACCAAACAAAGACAATGATTTATACGGTCAAAAAGAATCTCTTGCCCACTGCAGGACCATATCATCTCAATAGCTATAATTAATTAACGATAGAAAAGAGAACGCCCCGGCCAGAATCGGGGCGTTCTCTTTTCAACATAGGTTTGCTTGATAACTATATTGATATCAATATTTTGGAGCAAGTGGAATGATAAGTTATTGATTTTATGAGCTTCTATTCACGAAGAGCGTATGAGGTACACACGTAAGTATTGTCCTTTGAATACTTTGTATCCAAATAGTGGGAGGGGACATAAGAAAGAAACACCTTCTTCCTATATAAGCAATGCCCGAATTCACGGATTACAGAATTGTCTCGGACAGGCACACCCGAAGGATGTTCCTGTAACTGGTTTTCGGATTATCTAGAAAGCTGCGAAATTTTCTAGTTACTTCTCCACACCAAATTCGAGCTCATTCGCCCAATGTGTCTTCCAGTCATCATGAAACGTGATGGAGTTTGTGATGGAAACACTTCGGCCGGTCGCCAGTTCATGCGCCGGCCCTTTGTTGTCGTTGATCCGGCATGTAAATTTGATTGGCTTTCCGGCAGCGATCTGTTGATACACCGCAGGCATCTCGCTCCACGGAATTGAAGCTTCCACCAGCCGCGTGTTGCCCTCGCGACGCACTACGAGCTTTCCTGCTACTGGACCACCGTCGATAGGAGACTTCGGCTGTCGTGGAAAAAAGTGTTTGCGTGGCATTCCCGGAGATTGCAGTCGCCATATCTCCGTACCGCCGCCATATTCGCTGGCAACAGGATTGAGTGCATATTCATAGTCCGTGTCCCAGTATGTAATGAAGTGCGGCATCACTCCTGGTGGATGCGGCAGCCACGGTTTTTTCTCGAGAACATTGAAAGCAATCTGAACATTATCGTGTTCTCCGCTTCCTGAAGGAACATCGAAGTGCCTGCGATAGGAATAATGCCGAACACCTTTGGGCCAGAAGAGTTCCTTCCCATCAGAATCTTCTACGCGGTCAGGGTAGTAGTAGGAATCATCATCACGTTTTTCGAAGCGGAGCATTCCGGCATCAGGAGTAGCATCAGCAATCTTCGCTGCGAAATAGAAATTCTTATCGTCATAGGCCAGGTATGCAGTCTCAAGCCCATTTGCAGCGCCTTGCGTAAAGTCCTTGAACGGCAACCAGGCCTCTTCAGTCGTGTTCGCGCCAATGCCGGTTCCTGGAAGGGTCTGGGGGAGCACTCCCTTCCAGTCGCTAAGGTCCCCATCGACCTGAATTGTGCGATGAGCGATCTGATTCACATGCAGATCTTCCTGCAGAGATGATTTGCCGTCCGCACCTGCATCAAACTCCGCAGATAAATGATAGATATTGCTGGCTACAGCTTTGCCTCTCTCAATTTGGAGAACAACATCCTTCGTTTCGTTCGCTCCGATGGAGACTCCTTGAGATTCAGAACGAACGGTCAAACCACTCAATGACGCTTGGATATGCCCCTTTAGAGGGTGGTTCAAAACATTGGTCAACGAAAGGCGCAGAGAGGTACCTTGATCGACTGGAGCGGTCATGTCGTGAGCTACCAACTCTACCGGACTATAACCCGAGATGTTAGCGCTCTTTAGTGCGGTCAATAGTTTGGCGAAGGATCCCGGTCGGCCATCTCCTCGCAGAAAATATCCCTGTCCATTGAGCGGAATGCGAATCGTATCGCTTTCGGGCATCGGATTGCCGTAAAAATCGAAAGCTCGGAGAAAATGGCCTCGATTCGAAATCGCTAAATGTGCATCGGGGGCAACATAAATAGAACGAAAGACTGTGCGGTTGGGGTCATAAAGCGCTTTAAGATCACCGAGAACGACAACCGTCCCATCCTCAGTTTGTGTTTGTGGCGTCTTTGAAGGCAGTCCGTCGAATACGAATATCCAGGGCAGCCCATTCTGGAAGAGCAGCTTGTTGAAGTCTCGTTGCCCAATAAATTTTTGAGTCGCTGCAACTGCTGCTGCAGGAGCCCATGCCTGAACGATAGGAAAAGTCTGATCTCCAAATTTCACATTCTTGCTGTCATATACATTGCCTCCATAAATACCAGCTGTGCGCGACTGTCCCTCCGCACGCATAGAAGCAATCACCGCGGCAAAGCGATCCTCGGAATTCGCAATCCAGCTTTCGGTATCCCATACCCGAACAGGTCCATATTCACTTTTACGATTTACCCACTCCGGAACTTCCGCCGGATCGGCAGCAAGCATCTGATAATGGACGCTGACAAAATCCAACCACTTTAGATAACGGTCAGAACCATCTGCAAAAAGTTTGTCTCGTGCATTGGAGGATGAGCATGTTCCTCCAATCAAAATCTTCACTCCAACCTTTGCGCGTGCGGCTTCCACGCCAAGTGCCATATGAGTGAAGATCTCCTGATACCGAGGGATGTCTGCTCCCCATCCTGAGATAGAGATGCTCTCCCACGGCTCATTCCATAGCTCCACCGCATTAAGGTTTCCATTCGGCCAACCATAACGTGTTGAGATACGCTGCACCCAGTTCTGGAAATCGGAATCATATTGCGGAAGCCATGCCATATCGGACTTGGTCTTCAGCATCTTCCCATCGGGGGTCAACCAGGGTCTCGGCCTGCCAAGAGGCTGGGTCACCATGCTTCCGTTATCAAGCGTCAACATCACCGTGACATCATGCTTTTTCGTCCATTGCATGTAACGGTCGAGGTCTTGCATGTTCTTCGCATATTCGGGAGCATTCTCCGGACTATACGAAGCGCTTAAACGCATCCCTTTCACTCCGAGCTTCTCGAAAAGAACAAGCACCCCTTCATTCATGTATTGCGGCCACGTAGCATCGAGCGCATAAGTGGGATACTGCACACGTCCCGCATCTGGTTTGATCGAACGAACCAGAGCCGAGGCAAAAGCACGTCCATGTCCCGAAAGATCAACCACCAATACATATCCGCCAAAGCTTTCAGGGACCTCCGGATGTACGGTTATGTCCTGAAATCCGGATGCTGGCAGGTCGACATCTATCGGAGTTGAACTCTCTTCTGCAATTTTGAAAACATGAGGCACCCAAATATCGCCTGGAGGAACACTCGTGCGATAACGGATAAGATGCACAGCGCCTTTAGCTTGAAGGCGCTGCTTTGTTTTATTCGTAAATCGATACGTCAGCTCAACATGCTCATTTGGGAGCAACACATTTGCCATTGTGCTATTCCCTGCTTTTACAGTGATCTGCTGCACTGCATAGTCGATGGCTTGTTCGGTTGTCGTAAGACCAAATGTTTCTGCATACCCCGGCATCTTTGCCCCGGTCGTCATCTGGGCATGACTGCTTATGCAAAGAAGCGCCGTAGACAACCATAACGACTGCAACAAGTAACTCAGTCTTCCTGTCATGCAATTCGCAATACAACTCAATTTGAGGTCTTTCATTTAAAGAGAAACAACATAGAACAGTAGCAAGGGCGCGATCAGATCATTTGCACCTGATCGCGCCCCGACACGCAGCTAGAAGATAAACTCCGCTCCCACCCGGATGATGCGCGACATGCCCGCCGTATTGCTGGAGTTGAACTGCCCGAAATTGGATGATCCGTTCAGCGTAACCGTTCCGGTATTGTTGTTCGCTGCAATCGAGCTTTGCAAAGTACCATTCGATCCGTAGTACACAGGATGATTGAAAGCATTGCTAAAGGTTCCCGTAACGTTCAACTTATACCTCTCGGTAAAGCTGAAGCCTTTGCTCACCATCGCATCAAACATCGTCTCACGAGGGCTCCTCGCCCCCGCAAGAGTACGCGGAGCATTCCCAAGCGCAGGGTCGTTTGGCGACCCCGGCGTTGTGAACGCAGCAGGATTCAAATACGGCGTGAACTGCGGATTGAACGCGTTCTTCTTCCAGTTCTTATTGATCAGCGGAACTCCCGGAACAATATTAGGTCTCAGCCTGTAACTCGCTGGCAGAGCCGCTGCACTGCAGTAGTTTGCCGTTGTTGTGCAACCAGCCGTCCCTTTTGGGGTAAACGACGTGAAGTAACCCGTCGTTCCAAGTGCAACCTGGCTGGGGAAACCAGAACCCATCGTAAAGATTCCCGAAGTTGAGATGTTCCCAATCAGTTGATTCAGAATCCCAACATGAGTATCGAACCTCTGCCCCCTGCCGAACGGAAGCTGGTAGACATAACCTGCCTTCAAGCGGCTTGGTTGATCAAAACTGGCGATCGCCCACTCACTCGAAGGATCAAGCGGGTTTTGCGCCACGGCAGCTCCAAATCCACCGGAGTTCGCCCCGGTATTCGTATCCGGAACGTTGTCCATCACCTTCGACCAGCTGTAATTCGCCAACAGCGACAAACCGCTGCCATACCGCTGGTTCACACTGACATAAAAGCCGTGATACTCCGAGGTTCCAAACCGCGGAAAGACTTCGGGCAACGACTGATTGAAGAAGTTCTGATACGGGTTGAGCAGTTGCAGATTGCTCTCCGTAACCACCACTCCGTTTTGCGTGATGCCGTAAGGATTCGGACTTGTACCGCCGAGGTTCTCATGGTTCTGTACCGCTGTAATCAGCCTGCCAAGATTTGGCACATTCAACAGCTTATTGCCCGCATTATTAGGGTTCGTTCCATTGAACGCCCCAGCCAGGTGCGTGCCCTTCAACCCCTGATACGTTGCCTGCAACAACGTCTTCGATGCCGGCTGATACTGTACCGTCAATGACCACGTTTGCGAATACGGCACCGCATTCGATTGCGAAACATACACAGGAGCCAGCCCCGTCGAGAAAAGGATCGGCCCACGGTTTCCATTCAATGCCGTGAAAGCCGAGGTCAGCGACCCCACCGGATTGGTGATGTAGTTAGTCATCGCGCTCGGCGAAACACCACCCGCCAGATAGGTGACCGTTTGCGAAGCCACATTGAAGTTCGGGTCGGGCACATTCTCGTAACCGGTCAGTGGCAAGCGCGACATCGCATAAGACGCACGGATCGTCGACTTTTCTGTCGGCGCATACGAGATGCCGATGCGTGGCTCCAATCCGTAATAATTAGTTGGCCACATCGAATGTGGCAAACCGCAAGCGCCTGAGAAGCAGAACGCCGCCGCCGTCGGCAGCCCATTCAACGTTCCCGGAACATCCAGCTTCAGATACGCCTGGTTATTGAACTTCTCCGAACGCGGAGTCTCTACCTCATATCGCACGCCAAGGTTCAACGTAAGGTTCGGCAACACCTTCCAGTCATCCTGGAAGTAGCCCGCGTAATAGTGCCACCGATAGTATCCCGGCACCTGTTGCGGAGTATTTGAGAAGGTCGAAATCGTACCCAAGATAAAGGTAGCCAGGGGAGCGCCGCCCGCAATTCCATTGTTGGTTTGATTTCCAGAGAACGTGTACTTGCCGCCCGTCGCACCGCTCAAATCATATTGGTTCGACTGAATCCAGCGGATATCGCCGCCGAATTGGAAGACGTGGCGGCCATGCGTCCAGGTCACATCGTCGCCGGCAATAAAATTCTGGTCCACCTGGATCGCGGCAGTCCCCAGGCCCATCTGCATCGTATACCCCACACCATTCGCATTCAGGTTCCCCAGGCTGGGAAATCCTTTGCCGAAGGTTGCCGGGGTCAAACCGTATTTCGCTGCAAAATCCTGCGTCTGTGCGCTTGGTGGAGAAAGCCGTTGCTGATTCACACGCATAAACGAATAACGGAAGACATTCACCACCGAGTTCGAAAACATGTGCGTATAACCCAGCGCCACATCGTGCGTGCGCGCCGAATCGGTCGGCACAATCGTCAGCGGGTTATTCGCATCCACAGCAAAGAAGCGATTCGCAGTCACAGGAATCGATGTATATCGGCCAAAAATCTGATCTGTGTTGCTGAATTGATGATCGATGCGGAAGGAGTAGCGATTGTCCTGGTTCAGAACACCTCGCCGGTATACCGCGTTAGATCCATCATTCTGCGAAGCCGCTGTGGAATTATCAAATTGAATGTACGGTCCAGGATTGCTTGGTGTCGGGAAATACGACAGAACCATCTTCGCGAAAGGATTGTTCGCTAACTGTTGAGAGACGTCATCTCCAGGAATGGCCCGTATCTGCGACTGGCTATAAGGGCCGTTCGGAAAGCCATTCGCATCCACAGTCGACTGATAGTTGATCCCACCAATTCTCGGAGCTGCGAGCGCGGCAGCATAGCCTTGGCTCTTTAGCACGGACTGATTCAATAGGGTCAACGAATTATGCATGTGACCTGCTAGCTCATCCGGCGTCGGGAAGGTGCCTCGAAACGCAAACTGGTTCCTCATGCGCGCCGGCTCCGCACCCACAAAAAAGAAAGTCTTGTCATGCCCATCGTAAATCTTGGGAAGCCACACAGGGCCACCGACATAAAAACCGTAGTAATTCTCATGCTGTGCATTTGGAATACTCGAGCCCAGCGGATATGCGTTGAAATACGGATCCGTGTGACGCCACGTAATCGCGCCATGGTAAGCATTCGTTCCCGGAGCGCTGGTTTGCACAATCACACCGCTGCTGGTGCGACCATATTTGGCAGACAGACCTGTCACAATTACGGTAGTCTCCTGCACATCGCGCCCCGAAAGATTTACGCCGGCCCTGGCATAACTTCCCTGCGTCACATCTGATCCATCCACAAGAATCGACGCTGTTCCTGGAGGCGCGCCACCAATGCTGATGCTCGCGCCTGGCACAACATAGCTTGTATAGGCGTTTGGATTCTCCGTCGCAATACCTCCTGGCTGCAGCGGGTCGCCATTGACGCCGGGCACTAACAGCGTCGCTCCAAGAGAACTTCGTTCTGGATAAGGCAAAGCTTCAACAATGGCATGATCCACTGTCGTCGTCACGTCTGACGTGTCTTTCGAAAGAAGAGCAGCGTCTGAATTGACTGTAATCGTTTGCGTAGATGCGCCAATCTGCAACGCCACATTCAATGTTGTCGCTTGTGCCGCGCTAACAGTTACAGCATTGGTAACAGCACGATCGAATCCTTCTTTTGAAACCGTTACGTTGTAATTCCCAGGATTCAACGAGACCACACTGAAAGCTCCCGCGCTATTCGTCTTTGTGACCTGCTTAACTCCTGTTGCCGTATTAAGAACCTCGACGTCAGCACCTGGGATAAATGCGCTGCTCGAGTCTCGTACAGTCCCTGCAATCGAACCCTGTCCTGTCTGTGCAATTAAATTCCCTGAAAGCAGAACCATCGCAATCATCAATACACTGAGCAAACCGGACATTTGGAATACGTGCTGTACACCCCGACCTGTGTGTTCCCGACAGATCATCCGGAACATGAAATTTTTCAAAATGGCCATCCTCAAATCCTCCTGGACCGACTACTGACGGCCCCTATCAACGCCAATGCATTTCGCCCGCATTTTCCTCAATCACGAACAACCTTCAGCAGTTTGATGGAACGGATACAACGATGGGAACGAGCCGTCACCCTGCCAGATACGTTATTCATGATTCCGACAACGGTTTGTATTGTGCGTGATGATGGAGTGTCAACATGCTCGTTGTGCCTTTTACAGAAAGTGACATTTGTTTTATTTTTGAATCCCTCATCGGATCTCTTCAAATTTCGAAAGCTGACCCCATCAGGACCGGGAAACTATCGAGAAAATCTCTTAAAGAAGCGAATTACGCTCGCTAATAAGAGGGGATACATCCTCTTCGCATCTCAAAGCACATTGATTCGTACCCACAGAAAACCGTGGCGATGAATACGCTAATTTGTTTTGTCTAGTAAAATCAGGATCGTCCGAAAACCAAGCCATCTCCCGGAGCGCGATCCATTAACCTAATCGGCGCGGAGGCAGTTTCATCCATGCATCGTTCGGATAAACCTTATTCACATTGTCTGGAGTAAGCACTTCATGCTCGACGAAAATGGCGGGCGATACCTGTTTTCGATTCAGGATATCGAGCGCTAATTGAATAATTCGTACTCCATAAGTTTCGGGAAAATAAGCAACTGAACAGACCAGCCGGCTAGAGGGTCTCCGCATTTCTTCTCGGGCCAAAGGACTACCATCCTGTCCAGCAATAGCGCACTCTCTTTCTAAGCCGGCCTCTCGAAATGCCTGGAGTGCCGCCATCGCAGTCGTGTCATTCACTGCACCCACCAGTGCACGTTCAACTTTCCGGCGTCGCAAATGCTTTCGCACCAAATCCAGGGTCGCCTCGAATTGTCCCCCTTTTGTATCGTAGTGATGGTGCGGAATCGCCGCGGCACTCGGCAATGCCTCCGCAAGACCGTCAACAATCCCGGTAAGGCGCGCATTAAGAAGTGGCCCAGCAGCATCGACTCCCAATAGAATCAATTGTTCTGCCTGGCCCTTCCAATGCTTAATCGTCCATTTTCCTAAGTAACGACCCGCGAGACGCCCCGCTTTATAGTTGTCCGCACCAAAATAAACAGCTCCAGGATGAGGGATATCAAGTGCTATAAACGGGATACGCGCGTCCGAAAATTTCGCGGCAATTTGTGCTGCCACATTTAGATTGATCTGCGAGTCGATAACTAGATCCACATTTTCAGACACAAAGGTTTCGGCGTTTTGCAATGCAATCCGAGAACTAAATTTATTGTTGAGGATTAGCAGATCGACATTCGCTGCACTTGCAGCAGTAATCAGCCCATCGGTCACAACTGTAGTAAATGGGAGCAAATTGCTCTGAGAGGCATATCCTAATCGGAACCTTCTGGACTTTGTCGTTTGTATAGAGGACCGATACCCCTGTTTTCCGGCCCGTTCCAGCAGCCCTGTCTCTACTAACGTTTCGAGCAAACGAAACGTTGTACCACGATTGAGTCGAGCTCGCCCTGCCACAACATGCAGATCCAAAACCTCTGAGGTGGAGGAGAAGGCATTCAATACGGCCACTGCTCGAACAACTGCTTGAACAGTGTAGGAGCGTTTGCGCACGGGATACTGTCCAGGAGTTGCGCTTTTCTTTGATTCCATTTCGCAAAACAGTCTAGCATCCTTCAAGAGAAAAGAAATTCCCGCAAAATTGGCTTATTTCTTATTCTCGATGGCTAAATCTCCCTCATCCACAATCTTTTATATTTCACACAGTAAAACGAATAGAGGGCAGCGAAATAAAGAAAGCAAAATTATGTAATTCGAATTATTTTGGTGCCTGTTCTTTGAAAGACGTTGAATTAGCAATGCTCCAGAGGAACCTTGAAGCGATCTGAAATCAATCTATTTATCACTCAGGCTATTAAATTCTTTGAAGCGAATCTCTTTTCTCTTCCGCCATTCGCTCATTGGACACCTGACATGTGGAATAACATCGGGGAAAAATCCGATCAGATCCGCATCCGTCAATTAGGTTGGGACGTAACCGACTTCCATTCTGGCAACTTCACTGCGCAAGGGCTCATCCTCTTTACCCTTCGCAATGGCCAGCCTCACAACGAAAATACCGGCTATGCCGAAAAAATTATGATGGTTCGTGAACGGCAGATCACGCCCCTTCATCGTCATTATCGGAAGACAGAGGACATCATTAATCGGGGTAGCGCCTCAACTGGCGATCTTTTTGTACAGCTATACCAGGCTGATGATAACGGCGGCCTGGCTGATACCCCAGTAAGCGTCTTCTGCGATGGTGTCATGAGGCATATCGAGCCAGGCGGTTCGATCACTCTAAGAGCCGGTGAATCCATAACCCTGACCCCGGGTATCTATCACGCATTTCATGCCGTCAATGGAGATGCTTTGATTGGCGAAGTCTCCTCGATCAATAACGATGCTGAGGATAACCATTTCTATCAACCCTTGGGCCGCTTTCCGCAAATCGTTGAAGACGAAGCGCCTCTGCGGTTGTTATGTACGGAATATCCAGATCCCAAGAACCCCCAAGACCAGCGCGAAGTGCTAAATCATGCAAAAGTCACTCGACACCAAACTCACAGCTTTTAAGGAATCCACTTCCAGTTGCGCATTTATTCTCGCCGACGCTAAAGATGCTGACATGGCATTCGGAATAGCATCTCCCGGGAAAAATCCCACGGGAGGTTACCGTTCTCTTAGTGAATTCCGGGATCAGATTCGTGAGATCGTTGAGCAGGGGTTAGTAGACATCATGCTGATGTCTACCAGCACTTCCGAGATCCTCGCGATTCAGGAACGACTCTTTGCGCAGTCGTCCGTCACACCTGCCGCTCGCGCCAATGATACGACAGATATTCATGTAATCCGCGGCTCTAACTATCCGGAGGCTCCATCAAGGCCTTTTTCGTCAACGACGATCGATCACATCCAAATTGGTAAAAGAGTTATTTCCGAAGAGGATGCAAAAATTCATGTCAATCTTGGTCTGTATTCAGTCACTTTCAACAATCACTCTGATCGTGACCTCGAGACCTTAACAAGCTACAAAGCATTTCGCCTAGAGGCGGAAGAAAAAGGCTTTCATCACTTCCTTGAAGTCTTCGGTCCCAATGTTCCCTCTTCAGTTCATGGAATCCCTGAAGAGTTGATTCCTTCGTTTCTCAACGATCATATCGTTCGATTACTTGCGGGAATTCCCTCTGTATCTCGACCGCTCTTCCTTAAGATTCCCTACTATGGCCCCGCAGCAATGGAGGAGATCTGTTCGTACGATCCTTCGCTTGTGGTTGGAGTGCTTGGGGGTTCTGCTGGAACAACGCATGACGCCTTCGAGCTTCTACATTCTGCTAAAAAGCATGGCGCTCGTGTGGCGTTATTTGGGCGAAAGATCAATGCAGCTGAACATCAGCTCTCGTTTGTGGAGCATTTGCGGCGGGTTGCAGATGATGCACTCTCTCCCGTTGAAGCCGTGAAATCGTATCACTCCACATTGGCAAAACTAAAGATCGCTCCTACTCGATCTATCGATCAAGATCTGCAACTCACATCGTCTTGCTTTAAATATGGGCCACTGTAGCTCGCGGAGGATGGCATGACCAAGTCTTATGATGTCCTCGCGATTGGAGTCGCCGCAGTCGATGATCTGATGTATATCTCCTCTTATCCGCCACCGAATGCCAAAGTGCCGGTTTCACAAAAAGAACGCCACGGTGGAGGTCCCGCCTGTACGGCGATTGTTTCGGTCGCTATGCTTCATGGCCGCACGGCTTTTTGTGCTCGTCTTGGCGAGGATGAGCTTTCGCTGTACATCAAGCAACAGCTTCAGCAGCACCACGTTGACACCGCGCATATCGTTCACGATCCTTCTGCAGTTCCCTATCACAGCGCAATCGCCGTGGATCTGGCAGGAAACCGGAACGTTTTCTATAGCGCCTCATGCTTCAAAGAGATCACGCCTGAGGACCTCTCCGAAGATCTCGTTCTCTCTTCAAAGGTCGTTCTTCTTGACCATGTGTCTGGCTTACCGCTGACAGGAGTAGCGCAAAAAATTCGCGCTCTTGGCATTCCTATCATAGGCGACATAGAAGGGTGCTCTGAAGAATCGAAGCAATTGGCGGATCTCGTCGATTATTTGGTTGTCCCTTCCGAATTTGCTCAGTGGGTCAGCAATGCTCGAGACCCAAGAGAGGCCTGTGCCTATCTGGCCCAAACTAAACGTACTGCCACAGTGATCACGGCTGGACAGGAAGGCTGCTACTACCTCCAAGGGGGCTCCAGTTCAATCACACATCTCCCGGCTTTCAGGATTAAGGCCTTCGACACAAATGGCTGTGGCGATACTTTTCATGGAGCATTTGCGCTCGCAATAGCGCGCAACTTCTCTCTCGATGATGCGCTCCTTTTTGCCTCGGCAGCAGCAGCTGTTAAGGCTGTCGGAAAAAATGGGACGATGAGAGGCTGGGATGCTCTCCCCACACTGGAAGATATTATTCAACTGTTACGGGCGTCTTCCAAACAGTTTGAGGTCTCATTACTCGAGAGGATCGCCAGAATAGCTGAATAATTATGCTCCTGCAAAAGCGCGACTCCGCAGTAACGCAGAGACATCTGTCAATGCTGCGGCCCAATGTTCTTTTGCAGCCTCCAGGCTATGACCGACTGCTTTGATATAGAGGCTGACGGCAAACCCCTCTTGCGGGCCAGAAAAATCGACCATTGCAGGTCGCAGGATACATTCGAGGGCAGCGTAGGAATGTTCAAGTGGCGCTGCCAAACGCACGATTCGATCCATAAGCTGTTCATGCTGATGCAGCGAAGCAAAGATCGAACGCTCCCGCCATATCAGGTCGATGTAACTTACTAACCCATTGGAGACATCCTCAGGAATGAGATCAAGCTCCACCCGCAGAAGATCTACTTCGCTGTCATTCATTTGCCACACATCGCATTTTGCAGTATATACAGGCGAACGTGGAGCATTGAGCGCTCGCAGAACATGCAGCAAAGGTGGATGCTCTGCGGCCTCTTCAAGCCAGTCCAAGTCATAAGGATTCTCGCGAAGGTCGATAAAGCGACGTCCTGGGTTTTCAGGGTCTGACCAGGGAACAACGAGAACCGGATCATCATGCCCGCATTCTGCGGACCACTCAGAGAGCATCTTTTTATCTTAGCCTCAGAAGAGATCAGGCGTGTTCCAGTAGAAAACGCATCAGCGTATGTTCAGCCCAGTAGCCGTCATAGTTGCAGGTCGGGTCTGGTGTGGCCAGAAATGCGCAATGGCCGCCATGGTCTGTTTCAGTAAAGGTGATCTTCGGGTTCGCAGCAATCTTCGCCCGGCTCTCAGGAAGCAACCGGATAAAAGGATCATCTGCTGCATTGAGAATCAGCGTAGGCACTGCAATCCTGTCAAGCACACGGGCGCTCGCAGCCCGGTAATAGTAATCATCTGCTCCCGTAAAGTCGGAGTAAAAGGCTGTAATACGCTCATCGAAAGCCCGAATCGAGTGAATCCCCTCGGCACGATTCGGATCGAAGGCACGCGGAAACAAGGCGACTTTGCGACGATAGCGCGCAAGAAGTGCATAGAGAAACTTCATCTCATAGATGCGGTTGCCAGGCTCGTGTAATGTATCTGCCGACGGGCCCAAATCGATCGCGGGAGAGACTCCAATCACCGACCGTAGCGTTTTGGGGACCGAAGCACCAAGATCGCCCGCTAGCTTAAGGACAAGATTGCCTCCCATCGAGTACCCAATCAACGAAAAGGAAGTCAGGCCATACAGCTCCGTGAAGTAGCGCATCACAGCACCAACATCACCAGAGAGACCCGAATGATAAAGCGTAGAACTCAGTCCTTCAGTTCCGCCGCAGTTGCGCATGTTCATGCGAACAATATTGGCTCCCGCTTGCCACAGCTTGTTAGCATTGCCAACGACGTACTGCGAATTTGAAGAACCTTCAAGGCCATGCACGATAATGGCTGTCGGCCGCACGGCACGTATCTCCTCTGGCTGCCAGTGGCAGTCGCAGCGGACACGGCTGGCAATTTGGTCACCTAATGCAGGGGCAACTTCAAGGAGGACCTGCTCGGCCGAGGGAAGCGAATCAGTCCGGCGCAGAAAGTTTCCCAGGATCGTCTGCAGATGGCCGTTGGAAAAGAACCGCCGAGGAACAAACTCCTCTGCATGTGCGATTCGCTGCAGTAAAGATTCAAGCGTTGCTGCCACTACTGATTCGCCTTTCCGCCAGTAATGCCGGCAAGAAAAGAGACAGCATTCAACGCACCTGTCGGTTCGTCTTCATGTTTGAAATAGATGTAGACATCGCGATCCTTCGCCAGCTTGGTAAAACGATCAATAAAGGCAGCAATCTCAGCTGAAGTGTAAGCTCCGGTACGGCGCAGGCGAAAACTGGTGAAGGTACGGGCGGTATGCACCTCGGGTGTCTCGAACTCGTCGCTCTCAGCGATACAGAGAGCGGCATTATGATTCCGCAGCACGCTATAGATCTCGTCGTTGAGCCAGGATTCATGACGAAATTCAAAGGCGAGCGAAGGCGCGCCTGCTCCACTGAACGCAGGCAATGAGAGAAAGCTGTCGAGCCTTGCAGCGTCGGCCTTGATCGTAGGAGGAAGCTGAAAGAGCAAGAGGCCAAGTTTGCCTGCCTGCCGAACCACCTCCAGTACCGAGACGAAGTATGCAACGTCGGATTCGCAATTTGCCAGGCGCTTAATATGAGTGATCCGTTGTGGCGCTTTGAAGCTAAACCGAAAGAAATCAGGTGTTGCACTCAGCCAGTTCTCAAGGGTCGACGGCGACGGAAAAGCACGAAATGTGTAATTCACCTCGACCGAACTCAACTGACTCGAATAAAACTCAAGAAAGCGTTTGGCGGGAGTACGATCCGGATAAAAGGCAGGCTTCCATGTGGGATAAGCCCAGCCTGAGGTTCCGGCAAAGATATGCCTAGCGGCCGCAGCAACGGCAGCTTCGTTCAGAGAAAACGGAACTTGCTTCGAGGGAGCCACGGCGCATTAGGATACGGTATGCCCACAAACTCCCGCGCAACAGTGAAAGGGAATCTGGGGCGGCTAGTGGGGTTCGAACCCACGACATCCGCTGCCACAGAGCGGCGTTCTGCCACTGAACTATAGCCGCCGTATCGTCTTCAATTGTAGCATTCAGATGTCGGGCCCGGAGAGGACTCCCCCGCCCTGCAGGAAATAAAGATGCACCAGCCGCCTCCACCGCCTGAGGTACTCCCTCCTCGCAACCGTAAAGGTCGCGGGATCTTTGACGACGAAAATCTCGACATCCTCTCCCATATTCTGGACGACTTCATCCAGATCCCGGGCACCTCCATCCGCTTTGGGCTCGACGGAATTGTTGGCCTTATTCCGGGCATCGGTGACGTTATTGGAGGAATCGCCTCCTGCATCATCATTATTGCTGCATGGGCTCGTGGAGTTCCTTATGTCGTCCTCGCCCGTATGGTCACAAATATCGTGATCGAGGTAGGTATCGGAACTATCCCCGTGGTTGGGGATGCCTTCGACATCGCATGGCGGGCGAACCGTCGCAACTATGCCCTTCTTACAGGAAGCCTCTACCAGCCACGAAAACATACCGTCCAGAGCTGGATCTTTCTTCTGTTTCTTTGCGTCACCCTGATCGCCCTGATGCTGTTACCCATGCTGCTGATCGCGTGGCTGGCTAATGGACTGATGCATACGATGTTTGGCGTCGAAGTCCACTTTCCGAAGTGGTTTTAACCGAAGGGTACGATAGACTAGAAGGAGTCGGGGCGTAGCGCAGTCTGGTAGCGCATCTGCTTTGGGAGCAGAGGGTCGGGGGTTCGAATCCCTCCGCCCCGACCATTCCACCAAATTGCGTGCAAAGAATAGCGATTTTCCTCTTTGAATCGGCTAAATCTTCCCTTTTTCAAAAGATTGGCTCCTGAGATGCTCCTATAAAGCTCTCATTGGAGGACGATTTCATGCTAGTTCTGAAATACATTTTGGGAGTCTGCCTTTACTGTGGTGTTTTCCTGCTCGGAAAGGTAATGATCGAGAGGCCAAATCGATTTTCTGACTCGTTGCCGATCTCCTATGCCAAAATTTCTCTTCACCGCAGAAGAAATTTCTTCATATACACCGGCAGGATCTTCCAGATTGTTGGGGCAATTGGTGGCTTTATCGATGCTGTCTCAGTTCTCGTTTTAGTGTTTTAGAAGATTTTAAGGAACTCGATCTTAGTGAGGCGCAGCCACTAATTTCCGATGCGCCATGCAACGATTGCACTTGTGGCAGCGTTCCCACCGAGATTGCTGGTCCAAAGAAGAGCTTCAAAATGCGGGGCCTGGTGAGCTGTCCAACCAGCCGCCCTCAGAAACTGTTTTAGCCTCTCCTGATTCGAGATAAACTCCCATGCGCACTCCGTTCCAGCCATGGAAGTTCCTTCGAGGACAAGAACATTTCCCTCTCCCGAAGGATTCGCCAGGAATGACACTTTGCAATAGGCGGTCCGTAACCGCTCCGCCGGGTCCGAAAGCCACCGGTCTGGTTCTCCATGCGTGGGATGTCGGTTCTCGATCGTATAGACGGTTCTTTGCTGATCCTTCGTCAGCACAAAATTCATTGCTCCCTGAAACATCTGATTCCAGGGATTCGTTTCGCTGCTGCCGATGAGAACTACATTGTTATATTTCAGATCGTTCGGACGAACATCACGCGCAAAACGTAGAAGAGGTTCAACGTTATAGCTTCGTGCAAGATTTGAGAGATTCTGAACGATCTCCAGATCAACCATCGACGTATACCGTCGGCCCAGCAGTGTGAGCGCTAGTTGCTGTTCCGGACTGATGGGCCCTTCGTGGTTTTTGTCGTAGTTGGAAGCCAAGTAGTCCGACAGGGTCAGGTTCTTGTGTTGTGTTTCCTGCCATACGACAAGGCCGCTGTCCCCTGGTACCAGAATCGTAGGTCTATCCTTCGTAAACATTGCCGCTAACGGCGAGACTTGCGTCCGATCCACGGCACGGAAGTGTCGAAAAAGCAAAACTGCAGCGATCAGGCTAGCCACGATGAACGCAGCTGCAATCCCGCGCCAAGGTACACCACGGAAAGCAACCTCAACCGGTTTCGGTAGATCAGCACCCTTCTGCAGCTCTTTTAAAGAAGCAGACGAGGGCTCAATGCCATCATTTTCTGCTAAAGTCTCCGCTTGACCTGCCTGCATTGCCGCAGAACTACGCTCGATCCGTTCGAATCTCGGCTGGTAACTTCCCCGGGGAATGACGATGCGAAGGTGTTCTTCACACCCTTCGCGCATGTAATACATTTCAAGTCTGCGTCTCAGGCGGCTGGCATGGGAACGAACGATTCCATCGGCACTCGGATCGTAGTCAATCGGCAGCCGAAAGACTGAGTGGCCGATCTCCTTTTCACTCAATTCGGCGGCTCGTCCCTGTATTTCAAGTTCACAGATGTGCAACAAAAAACTGGAAAGTCGCTCTGACTTGCTGAATGGTCCTGAAGCAATAATGCGTTGCACCAGTTCGCGCTTTGTCGTTGGAGACAATGTCTCTTGTGATTGCAAGCAGGATTGCCTCACACCCTTGAATGAATGTCTTTCATTCTACTGATTCTCTGTAAAGAGAAGGCAATCACATGAACACCACATGTTTATCCCCTGATTTAACCTTTTTCACATCGGTCATCTTACTGAAAATAAATGTCATATTTATGTTTCGGTGAATTGACTGGAACCCCCGCAAACAAATCTCTATGTTGCCCTTAAGCCACGCATAAACCAAAGCCATCACTCCTTTCCTTTGAAACGAAGGCCGTGATGAAGGATCGGATTTCCTGTGCTGAAACAAGGACAATCAACGGGCCACAGTCAACCGTCGCGGCGACAGTTCCTGAAGGCTGCCGTCGGACTTCCTGTGGCGATGGCTGCTCCGGCTGGAATCGCCAGTATCACGCCAGGGTCAAGTCGGCCGACAGAACAAACAGATACCCCTCGCATTCAAAGGGCGATCGATCAGATTTCTAAGTCCGGGGGAGGGACGGTTTATCTCCCCGCTGGAAGATATATCTCCGGAACCCTCCAGCTGCGCTCTAGGGTAACCCTCTGGCTCGGAAATGGGGCAACGCTGGTGATGAGCAAGAATTCAGCGGAATTTCTTCCTCCCGAGAGGCTCGCTTATGATCCGAAGGCCAACTTCGCAACCTCAAACTTCCGCGTCGCCCTGATCGTGGGGGATGGGCTCGAACACGTTTCTATTATTGGTGATGGAGAGATTGACTGCGAATATACCAAGTCTGGTGGCCCCAAACCGATCGCGCTTCGCCGTTGTAGCAACGTTCTGGTGCGGGACATTACGATACGGAACGCCCCAAGCTACAACATCAGCCTGCTTGGGTGCGACTTTGTAACTATTGATAATGTCACCATTCGGAACGGCCTCTCCGATGGGATCGATCCAGACTGCTGCCGCCATGTACGCATATCCAACTGCTTTGTTGAGTCCTACGACGACACGATTGTATTGAAGGCCAGCGGAGCACTCGGCGAACGAAGAGCAACGGAGTACGTCACCGTCGACAACTGCATACTGCGAACCGCCAGCTGCTACTTCAAATGCGGTACCGAAAGCTGTGGGAATTTTCGTCAGATCGCCATCTCGAATTGCGTTTTCGAGGGAGGCGTGGGGATGCGGCATGGAAACCCTGGGCTCGCCTTTTACACGGTAGACGGAGGAGAACTTTCCAATATTTCCGCCTCTAATATCGTGATGAACCGCGTCGGAACCCCATTTACTGTTCTACGCGGCAATCGCGATCGCTGCGGTTTTGGTGCCGGTCCTGGAAGCGTAACCTCGATTAGGATCTCTGACATCGTTGCGACGGAAGCAAAATTGCCGAGCGTGATCGCTGGTCTTCCAGATGCGCCCGTTGTCGGAGTCTCGATTCAGGGTATCCAGGTCACCCTAGCGGGTAAGATCAAGGGGACCTCGTCCATCAGCGATATTCCCGAACATCCTGGCAGCTATCCCGAACCCGTTATGTTTGGCCCTCTGCCTGCGCATGGAATATTTCTTCGACACGTCAGCGATGTGAGCATTCGCCAGTTCACCGTCGAGGCAACAGAGGACGAGAGACTACCAATCATAGTGGCCGACGATACGGTGAATCTCAAACTCGCCTCGGTCGAAACCTCTGCCCAATCCAAGCCGACATTCTGGCTTCATAACAACCGCAACTCCAGCGTGGAGCTTGCAGAGACCAACTTCTGCCGTATCAGCGGCTCACGGAGCGCGGACTTGCGATTTCCTAGCGCAACCTCCGCGGCCATTCATAATCGAGTAGAGATCTCCGCCGATGTGAAGGCTGGTTCCATCCAACACACAACACAATAACCAGGAGAATCTCATGTCACTTTCGCACGGTCTTAAGATCGTACGGTCAGAAGCTATATGGATCAGGGCTCTGTTGCTCGCTCTTGTTTGCCTCGCTCTCTTTGCAGGGAACAGCGCATATGCACAGAACTCCGGCACGATCGTCGGAACAGTCACCGACCCTACTGGAGCGGTTCTGGGATCTGCGCATGTAACTGCACTTGAAACTGCAACGGGACGAACCCGTTCTGTGACGACCAATGACCAAGGATATTACGTCATCAGTTCGCTGCCCCCGAGTGAATATCAGGTCAAGGTCGAGATCAAAGGTTTCGCTCAGGCAATTCGTACCGGTGTCCTGTTACAAGCAGACAAAACGCTGTCCGTCGACGTCACCTTGAATATGGAGTCCACCGCGGAAAGCGTTACGGTGAGCGATGCTCCTCCTCAGATTGATACAACGACACCTACTATCAGCCAGATCGTCGATCAGGAACGCATCGTGGAGCTGCCACTAAACGGCCGGAATGCCGCTACGCTGACAACGCTTGCGCCGGGAGCCGTAAATGCTCCTGCAAATGGAGCCATCCAATCGTCTACTTTCGGCAATCAAGCCGTCGGCGGACAGGCTGCAGCAGTCACCATTTCCGTGAACGGATCGCGCCAGACCAGCAGTAACTATCTGATGGATGGCAGCGACAACATGGATCAGTACACCAATGTCAACCAGCCGTTTCCTATGCCAGACTCCATTCGTGAGTTCAGCGTTCAGACCAGCAACTACAGCGCACAATATGGCGGAAACTCCGGTGCAGTGGTGAACGTAGTGACACGCTCAGGCACCAATCGATTGCATGGAACTGCCTTTGAATTCATCCGTAACTCGGCATTAAACGCTCGCAACTGGGCAGCAACCAGCCGTGACACGATTAAGCGCAATCAGTTTGGTGGAACGATCGGCGGCCCCGTCTTCCTGCCCAAGCTCTACGACGGCCGTGAAAAGACATTCTTCTTCTTTGGCTTCCAGGGCACGATCTTCCATAGTGCCAGCGCAACAAATAGGGTCTATCTGCCGACAACAGCCAATCTAAATGGCGATTTTTCGGCCATGCTCTCAGCAAGTAATCCAGCAAATCCGCTCGGCCGGGCCATCACAATCAAAAATCCGGTAACAGGCCAACCCTATCCTGGAAACATCGTTCCAACGTCGGACTTTGATGCTGCCGCACTCAATACTTTAAAACTGTTGCCTTCAGCAGCTTCTCCCAATGGGCTAACCAGCTATATTCAACCAAATGCACCGCAGAACTTCCATGAAGAACTGATTCGCATTGATCACACGCTAAGCAGCCATGATCGGATTACGGGGCGTTACTTCCGAGACACCTATATCAATCCCGCGATCTATGAAAACGGAAATATCCTGACGTATAAGGATGGATTTCCGAACATTTCACAGAATCTGCTGTTCAGCGAAAGTCATATCTTCAATAATTCGTGGCTTAATGATTTCCGGTTTACGCGTTCGTCTGTCGACGGTTCTCAGAATCCTCCATCCAACGCGCCCAACTACGCCGATCTTGGCGTTAATATGTATCAGCCGACAGGAATTCCAAAAGCGATTGAATCAATCAATATTTCAGGACTATTCTCATTTGGAAGTTATCCCTTCGGAAAATTTACTCGCGTCAACTATATCTTCGACGATGATGTGAAGTGGGTTCATGGACGTCACTCCATCAGCTTCGGCGGGTCCGTGCAGAATGCCGGTCTCGATGTAATGAACAACTATCGCCGATTTGGATCCTTTGGTTTCTCCGGCGATGCAACCGGTTATGCAATGTCCGATTTTCTTCTCGGACGCGTGCGCAGCTTTACCCAGAGCAGTGGCCAATTCCAGAACGCGCGGAATACTATCTGGAGCTTATATTTCCAGGATGATTATCATCCGCTCCCTCGCCTGACCTTAAACCTCGGCATGCGATACGATCCGTTCCGCCCCTGGAACGAGATCAATGGTCGACTGGAGCTCTTTTCTCCTGACGCTTATGCTGCTGGACGGCGTTCATCGGTTTATTACAACGCTCCTCCAGGGCTCCTGTTCCCGGGCGACCAGGGCTTCCCACGCGGCGGCACGAATGCTTCCTATAAGAACTTCGCTCCTCGTATCGGCTTTGCTTATGATGTTACCGGCGATGGCAAAACAAGTGTTCGCGGCGGTTTTGGACTCTTCTTCGATTCCCGTGGTATCTCTCAGATCACACAGGCAATCGTCAGCAACAATCCTTTCAGCCCCTCGATCTCTATCACCACGTTGCCGGGAACGTTCAGCAACCCATATCAGGGTTTGAGCTCTCATCCTCCATTCCCTTATCCTGCACCAGCGGACTTTACCTTTCCGTTGCCGGTTACTGTCCTGACCTTCAATCCTCTACAGAAGTTCCAGGTTCCTCTCAGCTACAACTGGAACCTCTCCGTCGAGCGGCAGTTGACCCAGCAGTGGTCTTTGCGAACCTCCTATGTTGGCTCATCGGGTCGCCATATCCGTCGTGACATGCAACTCAATCCAGGCATCTACATACCGGGTGATCCGAGCATCTTCGGCAACCCCAGTGCTTCGATCATGTCTCGCACCAAGTATGCGC
The DNA here is from genome assembly GCF_014274685.1 of Edaphobacter sp. 4G125. Taxonomy (NCBI): domain Bacteria; kingdom Pseudomonadati; phylum Acidobacteriota; class Terriglobia; order Terriglobales; family Acidobacteriaceae; genus Edaphobacter; species Edaphobacter albus. The sequence continues at coordinate 972,551 of NZ_CP060393.1, read as the reverse complement.
CGAACTATTCCAACATCAACATGCTCACCCAAACAGGAGCTTCGAGTTACCACTCCTTCCAGGCTGCACTGCAGCATCGTTTCGCTCACAACTTTACGGTGCAGGCAAGCTACACCTACTCAAAATCACTGGATAATATCCCGCAGAACCAGACGCTACAGAATGGTGGAGGCGGTAGCTTCAGTCAGCCAATCTATATGTCGGGATTCAGCGACTTCGAGTATGGAGCGTCGCCGTTCGATCGAACCCACATCTTCAATGGGTCCTATGTCCTAACTCTTCCAAGCTTCAATGCGGTACCACGAGCAGCACGATTCGTGATCGGGGGCTGGGGAACCAGTGGCCTTCTTTCCGCGTCCACCGGAGATGCATATACGATTTTCACCGGTACGGACGTCGCCGCAACCGGAGCCGCACCACGCGCGATCCTGCAAGGGAAGCCGTATGGTGGCAATGGCTGCGCTACGACAACTACCGCATGCGCAAACTGGCTCAACAAAAGTTCGTTCGCCCTGCCCCTTCCCGCCGTCGGAACAAATCCCGGAACCTATGCTGCCTATCCATACAAGTACGGAAACATCGGCAAAGGTGCATTGCGCGGGCCGGGATTTGTGAATTGGGACGTAAGCCTCTATAAGAACTTCGGTGCGGCCGAGCGCTTCCATGCCCAATTCCGTGCGGAGTTCTTCAACGTGCTCAACCACACCAACCTGTCCGACCCAGTAGCCACCATCAACAGTGGCGGCTTTGGAAACATCCTGTCGGCTGGCGATCCACGCATCGGCCAGCTTGGTCTGAAATTGATCTTCTAATACCCTCAACACCTTGCGGCGGAAGTTTGCTCTTCCGTCGCAAGGTCAATCTCTTTACCGTAGTAACGTTATGAAAAAGATTGGGACACTCGGCTTATCTCTTCTTGCCTGTTCAATCGGCTTATCGGCGCAGACCACTCGCAAGGTACTGGATCCTCTGCTGCAACAGAAGCTACAGGACCCAACCGTCGTCACCGATGAGCTGCGACACTTCCTTTTGAAGAAAGTTCCGGCACTTCCTCCTGCTAGTTCCAAGACAGCTCTTCACCAACAAGCGGAGACATTGCGAAAACATGCTCTTGCGACCATCTATCATGGCTGGCCGGAAGAGTGGATCAATTCTGCCCCAAAGTTTGAACGCGTCGGAGTCATCGAGCGAAAAGGTTACCGAATCGTCAAGTATCGCTACGAAATTGTTCCCGGCTTCTATTCCGCAGCTCTGCTCTATGAACCCGACCATCTAACTCCCAACATGCCTGCCGTATTGAATGTGAATGGCCACGGGCCGGGTGGAAAGGCCGTGGAACACAAACAGAAACGCTGCATCAATCAAGCCCGCCACGGGATGTTGGCGTTGAACTTGGAATGGATAGGCTTCGGCGAACTGGCCTCCGGCGAAAACGCCCACAATAATATTGGACTGCTTGATCTTGCAGGGGCGAATGGCGCTGGACTCTTTTATCTCGCCATGCGTCGTGGACTCGACTTCCTTTACGAGGATCCACGTGTTGACCGGAAACGTATCGCGATGACAGGTCTCTCCGGAGGCGGGTGGCAGACCATGCTTCTCAGCACGCTCGATGAGCGCATTGGTCCATCGATTCCAGTTGCCGGGTTCAGCTCGTTAACCACTGCGGTCGAGCATCCAGAATATGCAGGCGATGCTGAACAGAACGCCCCCGATGTGCGTGCGAGCGCTGACTATGCTCAGTTGATGACGCTGCGAGTACCTCGGCCGACCTTATTGATCTACAACTCGATGGATGATTGCTGCTTCCGCTCCGGCATAGTAAAGCAAGGAGTCTACGATGACATCAAGCCTTTCTATGCAGCGGTCCATCATCCGGACAATCTTCAGTGGTACCAGAATGACGATCCTGGAACGCACAATTATCAACTTGATAGCCGCCTTCAATCGTACCGCTTTTTAAAAGACCAGTTCCATCTGCAAACCTCCGCCGAAGAAGATCCAGATACTGATGAAGAGGTGCTCTCTGCAGAAGACCTGATTGTCGGTCTTCCGAAAGATAACCTCACGATCATCGGCCTCGCACGAAAAATGGCGGAGCAAATCCATCACAATCGCATCCGACCATCTGAGTTGGAGAAGAGCCGGGAAGTGCTTCGCAGCATCACACGATTTGAAACAGTTAATGTAACGCATGCCTGGCCGGTAAGTGCTTCCCGCGATAAAGGGATCGAGAGTCGGGGATATCGCTTTGAGTTCAGCAATGGCCTAAGCGCTACAGGCGTTCTGGTGCAGTCGTCGGTCAGAGCTACGAACAAGACTGCCCTTTTGATTTCCGATAAGGGACGCCTTTCTCTCGCAGTCGAAGCGGGGAATCTGCTGAGTCGGGGATATCGCGTCCTACTGCTTGACCCGATTCTATTTGGAGATAGCATACCCGGAACCCCGGAACGTCCGAATCTCAGCAACGCGGCCCAGATGCTGAATACCGTCGGTGAACGCCCGCTTGGAATCGAAGCGGCCCAAGTAGTTAGCGTCACCCAATGGCTATCCGATTCAAATACTGATGGAAGTTCCTCGCCTGGAGCCGTGAAATACACTGCTCCCTATTCAGGACAAAAGATCGATCTCTTGACTCAAGGTCCTCGCTCCGAGGCCGTGGCACTGGTAGCAGCAGCACTGGAACCGAAGCGCTTCTCTTCCCTCAAAGCGGAGGAAGGAATCACTTCTTTGTCTGAATTATTTAACGGAAAGTTTTCTTACGCAGAAACTCCCGAATTAGTTTGTCTCGATCTTTATCAAGCCTTTGATTTGAGCCAGTTGATCGATTTGGCTACACCAACAACGATCAATTTTTATGAAGAAAACCCGACGCCTATCTTCTGGAAATGAAATCGGAAACCGCTCCTATTAATAAGGCCGGCCGTCACGAAACACACTACACATCTTTACGGAGGACATTGAGTGCATTCGGTAAATCACAGTTCCACAGATAGATCTCGGTTGTCTGCAAAGCATTCCATACTTGGTTGGATTGCGGTCTTTATCCTTTATGCTCCATTGCTGGCACAGTCCCCTTCTCCGAACTCCTATCAGTTCTCCGCTCCGGCTCAGGCTGTTGTCCAGCGTCTCTCCTCCTTTGATGCACTCGACGCGCGCGACTGGCAGTACCATGAAGGCCCTGTTGAACACGGTGAGAGCCCCGATCTCGATACCTCCAGCTGGAAGACAGTCCAGCTCCCCTTCTACGCCTCTCCGAAAGAGCTCTGGCTTCGCCGCTGGATCGAGATCCCCAAAACTCTCAACGGATACGATCTCACTGGTACCGGTATTACCTTCAAGATTGATGTCGGCGGCTTCGGTCCGGGTCGCGGTTATTTTTACGAAACTATCTATTTCAATGGCCAGCGCGTCGACGAAGGCACATACCTCACGCGACGCACTCTCATCGAAAGCGCGAGGCCGGGCGATAAGGTCCTGATCGCTGTACATATGCCGCTCACCTATGAGGTCAAGCATTTCGAAGGTGCTTTTGTCGCGGTCAACTTCCTCCCCACTCGCCCCGATCCCACTGCATTTGCCACTGAGTTGGTCTCAGCCGCGCAACTTCTCCCCACCATCATCAAAGATCCGGCCGAGCTCGCCTCACAGGAAAAGCTTCTCGACTCCGCAGCCACCTCTGTCAGTCTCGCCTCACTCGATCGCAACGATCAGCCTGCATTCGACGCTTCGCTCATCAAGGCACAAGCTGCACTCGAGCCTTTGAAACCGCTACTCAAGAAATTCTTCATCCAGCTCACCGGCGACGCACATATTGACGCAGCTTGGCTTTGGACAGCTTCCGAAGCCGTCGACCAGGTACGCTATACCTTCTCCAGCGCGCTTCAAATGATGCGCGAATACCCTCAATACACCTTGTCGCAGTCCAGCGCGCAGTACTACGAATGGATGGAAGAGAAGTTCCCTGGGATATTTGCTGAAATTCAGAAACGTGTAAAAGAAGGACGCTGGGAGCTAGTTGGCGGCATGTGGGTCGAACCTGACCTCAACATGACCGACGGCGAATCGCAGGTCCGTCAGCTTTTGCTTGGTAAACGCTACTTCCAGCAAAAGTTCAACGTCGACGTCAAAATTGGATGGAATGTCGACTCCTTCGGCTACGATTGGCAGCTCCCGCAGATTTATAAGAAGTCGGGCATCGACTATTTCATCACTCAGAAGCTTCGTTACAACGACACCAATCAACTCCCGCTCAAGCTCTTCTGGTGGCAGTCACCCGATGGCAGCCGTGTCCTCTCCTACTTCCCGCACGACATCGTGCAAGGAACCGAAGCCGATGAGATGGCACGCGACCTCGCCGTTGCGATCAAGCTCAATCCAGGTCAACAAGAACTGATGCACGTCTACGGCCCCAGCCTCGGGCGGCTCAACATCACCGGCGCGCGCGAGTCGATTGAGAACGGTATCCATTGGTCCAACCCCAACCGCATCTACCCGCGCGTCGAGTTCCGCACCTCGCAATCGTTCTTCAACGATATGAACCCGCGCATTAGCACATCCGGAGTGCCTGTCTGGAACTATAAGACCCTAGCCGCCGGTGACACGCACCTTCCTGCTCAACTCGATGGCAAGATTCACCTGCCCGTGTGGAACGACGAAATCTATCTCGAGCATCACCGCGGTACATTTACCAGCCAGGCAATCCAAAAGTCCAACATGCGCCACAGTGATGAATGGCTGCTCGATGCCGAGAAATACTCCTCGCTCGCATGGCTCAGCGGCCTCGAATATCCTGGTAAACAACTCACTGAAGCATGGAAGAAAAAGGCCTTCAACGAGTTCCATGACGTCGCCGCCGGAACCGCCATCGCCGCCGTATATCAGGACGCGCAACGCGACTATGACGAAGCACATCGGATCGCCAACGAAGCAACAGGGGATGCACTCCGTGAACTCAACAGTCACATCAACACAGCGGCACAACCCGGCATACCCATCGTTATCTGGAATCCATTGAGCTGGGACCGTTCCGGCATCGTCACTGCTTCCGTGCAGATGCCCCAGCCCACCCCCAATGGCATCAGCGTACTCGGCGCCGACAATCAACCTGTGCTCATGCAGGTATTGTCCAAAGACGAAGCAACGAACACCTATCATCTGCTTCTCCAGCCCAGAAACGTACCCTCTGTCGGATATACCGTCCTCCACGCAGTCCCCGGCCAGCGCAAGGTTACGAGCGATCTCGCGCTGCATGGAACCACCATGGAGAACGCATTCCTCCGCGTCACGCTCGATCCGAAGACAGGCTGCATCACCAGCCTCTATCAGAAAGCCGAGAAGTTCGAAAGCATCATGCCGGGTCAGTGCGGTAACAAGCTTGAAACCTTCGTCGATACCGGACGCAGCCTTACCGAACATAATCTCGATAGCATCCGCGTCGAAGACGCATGGAACATCGATAAGGACTACGGCAAGCAGGAAACCGACCTTATGGCGGTCTCTAGCATCGAGACCATCGAGCGCGGCCCGCTTCGTGAAGTTATTCGTATCACTCGCCACTGGAGCAAATCCACATTTGTGCAGGACATCACTCTCTACGCTGCCACCCCTCAGGTCGACGTAGTCAACGACATCGACTGGCACGAGACACATGTTCTTCTCAAGGCCAGCTTCCCCCTCACCGCAACCAGCTCTACGGCTACCTACGAGATTCCCTATGGAAGCATTGAGCGCAGTACCTCCCGCAATAATTCCGTTGATGCGGCTCGCTTCGAAGTTCCAGCACTACGCTGGGCCGATCTCGGGAACAATGAACATGGATTCAGCCTCATCAACGACTCGAAGTATGGTTATGACGCGCTCGGAAACGTACTCCGCCTCTCGCTGCTGCGTGCCCCACTCTATCCTGATCCGACTGCCGATCGCGGGCATCAGCACTTCAGCTACTCGCTCTATCCGCACGGCGGTTCATGGAAGCAGGCCGACACTGTGCTGCGTGCCTACGAATTCAACTACAAGATGCAGGCCTTGCAAACCGAATCTCACGTCGGTGACCTTCCAGCACAACAATCCCTTATCCGCGTTACTCCGCAAAACCTGGTTCTAACCGCAATGAAAAAGAGCGAGGACGGCAATAGCCTGATCCTTCGTTTCTACGAGTGGGCTGGAAAAGATACGCAGGCCAAGCTCACAATCCCCAGTGGGGCGACAAAGGCATCCGAGACAGACCTGATGGAACGAGATGATAGCGCTACCAGTTCACACCCCTCTCTTCACGGGAATGAACTTGGGGTTGATGTAGGAGCTTACTCCATTAATACTGTCCGCCTCCTATATCCAACGCGCGGAGAGACTTTCTGGCATTCCCGTAAAATTTCAACCAACAACACTCGCTGAATTCAAGAATTTAGATAAGACAATTACGTGGAGCGAACTGTTCGTATAGACAGTTCGCTTTTACTTCATTGCCAAAGCGTGCAAAGTCTCCCCCCAGCGCTAGAAGCAATTTATGCGCACTGGAGGGAGACTTTTTAGAACTGCAATTTAAGAGCAAATTGATACAGCCGTGGCGTGTAATTAGGATCAGTCTGCGAGATTTGTCCGAAGGTTGCGCTGCCGAACTGTGACGTTGAAGTTCCGTTCCCGATATAGAAATTCGGTGTGTTTGAGATGTTGTAACTCTCTGCACGGAACTGCAGGTTCAACCGCTCCGTTAACGGGAAGTTCTTGAATAGCGAAAGATCGACATGACGGAAGTTAGGACCAAACAGCGCATTACGATGCGTAGTTCCAACTGTTCCCAGAGGTTGCGGAGAGAACATTGCCGTGTTGAAGAACTGCGAATTCGACCTTGAACCGCGAGCATCGCCATTCTGGTTAGGACGATCATTACCGCCGCTGTTCTGTGGTGTTGCACGGTTGCTGTAACCATGCCTCAAGCCATCGCTTTCCACAGGATTGTCTGCACCGCTTCCGGTGCTGGTAATTGTGAATGGCTTTCCGCTCTGCCAGATGGTGATCGTGTTCATCTGCCATCCGCCCAAAGCAAACTTCTTCATTCCCGTAAAGCTCTTGCCAAACGGCAGTTCGTAGTTCAGCGAGAGAGCGAAGCGGTTCTGAATATCGTTCTCGGCAATGCCGTATTCGATTTGGCGAATGCGAGTCGGATCGGCGTTGCTCCATCCCTGGTTCGAACCCTGTTGCGAGAAGCCGGTGATATCACTCATCGCCTTGCCCCAGGTATAGTTCGCGTCGAAGGCAAGCCCATTAGTAAAGCGGCGCTGCAATGAAGCCTGCAATGCGCTGTAGTTCGAAACACCACCACTGTCGATATAGCTGACACCGGAAAGATTTGGCAGCAGTGGATTCAAAGGCCGCGCGCCGCCTACAGGATTCGTTGGGCTTCCCAGCGGAGCAAGTGGATTGTACGGCTTCGGCTGATTGATGTTGTTGATCGACTCCGGTAGATGTTGGCCGATGTTGCCGACATAACCGATCGTGAAGACGTTCGCACCAAACTGCTGTTGGATCTGCAGATTGAACTGTTGAATCATCGCCGAGCGGAATTTCGGAGCCTCTGCCACAAATGAGAGTCCCGGAATACCCGCAAGGTTAGTGATATCAGGAGCTACCGGAACCGGCAGACCTTGATCCAGGGCGGTAGGTGCGCCAGAAATTGTTGCGCAGCTTGGGTTTTGTCCTGCGAGTTGTCCCAGCTGCGTCTCAATCTGGACTGCCAATGCAGACTGGCAGGCAGGGCTGAAGTTCGATGTAAACGGAGCATTCTTCAGGTCTGCATTCGATGTATAGTTGCCCGGAAAGAAGCTCAGACCATAGCCGCCGCGTACCACAGTAGTAGGAGCTACTGACAACGAGAAGCCGATGCGAGGAGCCACGTTTGTGTAGTCGATTGGAATGTTCACTCTCCCATCAACACCGTTCTGATTAGCAACCTTTAGCGCTGAGTTGATCGTCGATGCATTTGACGCCAGCGCCTGCAGGTAATCAAAGTTTGAGATGTGGTTGTGTGCCTCAGTAAACGGGGTGAAGATGTCATAGCGCACACCATAGACAAAGGTCAGCTTTGGAACCACTTTCCAGCTATCCTGCGCAAAAAAGCTTGGCTCATAAGTGCGATAGTCCGGCGCAAACAAGTTATAGTTACGTGTCATGCTGGCGTATGCCCCTACCAGCGTCGATGCCAGTTGATTGTTCTGCTGTGTCAACTGGTCGGCATTACTATCGGTTGGAAGATTGAATTGGTAAGCTCCCGTCGCTGACGCGCTCTGTACATTGCGCGCCTGCCTGCGGATGTAGCTCGCTCCCACTTTGATATTGTGAGTGCCCTTAGTCCAGCTCAGTGTGCCAGCATATTGGAAGGTGTTATCAATGTCTTGCAGCGGAACATACGCCCCGTCACCAATATCCGCGAACGGACCAACCGAAACCGGAGTCAGCGAATTCGCCACAGCCGTGAATGTGTGACTCCCAGGGAAACCAACCTGTGTATTCGCATTCTTGCCATAGTTCAGCGGAAGCGAGAGGTTATTGATGCGTGTAAACGCTGCTCTCAGGTCGAGCACGAGGTTCGATGTAAAGAGATGCGTATACCCAATAACATATTGCTGAGCTACATCCGTCGCGGGACCATCGAAGTCATAACGACCGCCACTGATTTGCAAGCCGCTCTGTGTCCCCAGTCCAGGAGGTGTAAACGTATTGACTGTGTTGTACGAGAACCGGCCAAACAGTTGATCATTTGCACCAATCTTGTGGTCGACACGAGCGTCATAGGTGTTGCTGGTCTGAGTCTTATTCGGACTCGTGATGTAGTTGTTCGTCAGTTGTCCGACCGGGCCGGCGTTCGGCGCGGGGAAGAGCTTCAGGTAGTTCAATGCAATTGGATCGATGGCACGACCGGCCGTGCCATTAGCCGCCGACAGAAGCTGCTGGGGTGAGCTCCCGCCAATGCTGTTAATCGCGTTGTACTCCGACAGCGTAGGAACCGTCTTCGTATACGTCACGCCCGTCACCTGCCGCAGGCCTTCGTAATCGAAGTAGAAGAAGGTCTTGTCGCGAATAATCGGTCCACCGATGCTGCCGCCGAACTGGTTCTGGCGCAGCTCCGGCTTACTGCCGTTCGTCTGCAACACACTGCGTCCGTCGAAAATATCGTTTCGGAAGAACTCATATAGGCTGCCATGGAACTGGTTTGAGCCCGAGCGCGTGGTGATATTGATTACGCCTCCTGCCGTACGGCCGGCCTCTGGAGCATAGCTGTTGGTCTGGACTGTGATCTCCTGGATACCTTCAACGTTCGGCTTGATACCAATCGTGCCGATGACGCGCTCGTTGTCGTCGATTCCATCGACCACCCAGTTGTTCAGCGTGTCATCCTGGCCATTGACCGAAAAACCTGCCGCATTGGTACGCCGATCATCCGGGCGTCCGCCACTGGTCAGGCCATTTCCCGGCCCCTCATTAGCACCAGGAACAATCTGCACCAACTGGACAAAGTTCCGCCCATTCAGAGGCAGATCCTGCACTGCCTTTGCCGTCACTGTGGAGCTTACGGTCGCATTATCAGCCTGTAGCAGCGGGGTTTGCGCCTCGACATTGACAGTTTCGCTGGCAACACCCACCTCAAGGTGCGCATCTGCGCGTGCGCGGTCGCCAGCCTCAACCGATAACTCGGTATTTGAGGTCTTGAACCCAGTGGCCTCCACTTTGATGCTGTAACGTCCGGGCTTCAGAAGACTAAAGGAGTAATCGCCGCTGCTGCTGGTCGTCGTGATACGAACATCGTTTGTATTAACATTGCGCAACGTGACGGTAGCATTCGGTAGCTCGGCTCCTGAGCTATCCGTTACCGTTCCAAGGATGTCAGACGTCATCAGCTGCCCATACGACGCAGAAACAGCGAACAGAAGGATCATCAGAGGAAGTATCAGGCACCTTGCCTGATAGTACAGGTGTCTTCTATTGAACACCTTAGTATGAAATAGCTCTCTCTTAAGTGCTGGCTTTCTCTCTCCTGTTGCAGTCATCATAGCCTCTCCAGATACCAGACTCCGCCGCGCCGATTTTCATATGCAGAACGGCGGGGCGGGATTTTTCAGTTGAAACACACTAGGCAGGCGATGGACTTTTGACCAAGGTACTTACGGTAAACACATACGAAAATGTGATTTAAGTTATTGATAGATATAGAGAAACGCGACTCCTTGTAACCGACGTATAATACGCCCCGATAGTAAGTATTAAGTTTCGCCTGCACTGGAGTTGAGAAAAAGTCCTGCCATGGCAACTCAACAGACCCTACCCTCAGACGATGGTGATATCTCGATTCAGGGAGAGACCTTTAGTCGCGCAGACATCATTCTGCAGGTCGAGAAGATCATTGATAGCAGACACTTCCGTAACAGCAAACGCTACCCCTCTTTCCTGAGCTTCATCGTCGAACAGACATTGGCCGGAGCAACCCATCTCCTTAAAGAGCGGACTCTCGGCACCGACGTCTTTGGGAGGCCTAGCGATTACGACACCAATGCTGATCCGATTGTCCGCGTCACTGCTGGAGAGATCCGTAAGCGTATCGCACAGTACTATCAGGAGTCCGGCCACGAGGAAGAACTTCGTGTCTACCTTCCCGTTGGATCCTATGTCCCGCAATTTCTGCATGCAAAACATGCGCCGTCTTTTGCCGAGCACCTCACCACATCCGAAACGGAAATCGTGGCGCCCTTACCCGAAGAAACCACCATCTCCGATCCTGTACCCCCGTCTCTCCTTGCTTCTTCTTCCGATCGAAAGGGCCTTCCTTGGTGGGGTCTGCTCGTGATCGTCGCCTCTGCACTGGCTCTCGGGTGCACCGGCCTGTTTATCAAGCGCTATAAAGAGCAGCAGCCAATTCGCACTTTCTGGGCTCCCATCCTCTCATCAGGTCAGCAGGTCCTCATCGTGATGGGAGTTCACTCCCTCAGTCCCCAGGGCGGCGATATCGCCACAGATCAACCTGCAGCTAGCTCCTCAAACACTGGTCCGCAATCCATGCTGGACAGCATGACTGAATGGGATATGGTTCCAATCAGTGATATTGCCAGCTATAGCAAGGTCACGGATCTGCTCACGCGGGCCCCGCGCAGCTATCGCCTTAAAGGCTCTTCCGATACCTCACTCGAGGAGCTGCGCCAAGGGCCTGTGATCCTCATTGGCGGCCTGGACAACATTTGGACCATTCGACTCACCTCGGGATTACGTTTTTACTTTTCCCGTAACGGTCACTTATCAAGTTCCATCCTCGACCACGAGCAGCCATCCAAAATCCTGACATTTAATAACATGCAGCTTGTCCATAGCGACTCGCGCGACTATGCCATAGTCGCAAACTACTTCGATCCCACAATCCGACAACACGTTCTCATCGCCGCCGGCATCGGGAAAAGCGGAACTCAAGCCGCCGCCGAATTTGTCACCAGCAATGACGAGCTGAAGTCTTGGATGGTAGAAAAAGGCCTGACTCCCAGCAAAAACTTCGAACTCGTCCTTGCCACCAATACCATTAATGGAGAGCCCGGCCCACCATCAGTGATTGCATCGACGTCCTGGTAAAACTTCACTCTTGCTGCTTACAGAACGGATATATAGACATAACTCTCACAGGAATTGAGATTGAAGAACACCCTATTAAAAGAAAGCGGAAACCGGAATCCCACGGGTCGCCAGTTCCTTCGGCGGTTGTGGGCGAAGTTATTGAAATGATTTGGTGGACCTTATCGGATCGAACCGATGACCTGTTCCACGCCATGGACCGCTCTAAGTTATTGACGGAAACAGTTATAAACCGGCATACCCAGCCTCTTGGGGGTGGTCTTTGACACCAAATATTAGAGCGATGAGCTGCCTTGTGGCCGGAGCAGTTCACCAAGAAGATGAGTATCTTCTCCGTGGAAACAGAGAGAAACCTGCCAGGTGCATCCTACGAACTGCTGAAGCCGCAGCCAAGACTATAGTCCCGAAAGTTACACCAAATCACTAAAGAGGAGGGGGTGCTCCGCTTCCGGCATACGCTTGATTTTGTAGGGATTATTTGGTGGACCTGATCGGGATCGAACCGATGACCTCTTCCATGCCATGGAAGCGCGCTCCCAACTGCGCCACAGGCCCACTCGTAGGGGAAGGACTCTTCTATTCTCTGATATGGGGTTCGATTCGTCAAACTTCGCTGATTCCCCTTATCCGATCTTTTTCTAACAAGTTTTCGCCCCGGAAAATAACTCTTCAAACGCCCATAGTCGGGAACTTTGTTGAATTCACTGGTGTCTAAGTCTTTAGAGTGAGCGAGGCACTCGACCGCCGGCGGTATAGCTTCTCGCTCGGTTCCGTACCGAGACGTGCATTTGCCATGCGTTCCACAAAAGCTTTAGTGTAGAGGTCACCCAATGCAGGTGGGAACATTCGTGGGAAATCTGACCAGCGCGATAGGCATCACTACCGAAGAAGCAGCTCTCGTCGCCGATCTTAAGGCCGGCAGCGAAGATGCGTTCGGCATTCTGATCGCGCAGTATCATCAGCCTCTCTATTCTCTGATCGCCCGCAGCCTCACCGATCCTGCCGACGCCGCCGATATTACGCAGGAGGTCTTCATCAAGGTCTTCCGCAGCATTCGCGGGTTTCATGGTGAATCCAGCCTGCGGACATGGCTCTATCGAATTGCATTGCACGAGGCCTCGAACCAGCGCCGCTGGTGGTGTCGTCATAAGAAGCAGGAGCTGACCATCGATTCTACCTTCGATTCTGCGGACTCCGAAGATGACGGTATCCCATTGGCTGCCACCCTGGCCGATCGCGGAGGTTCGCCCTTCGATCTTGCGGCCCAGGCTGAACTCCGTCGCAACGTCGAAGAGGCGCTTCAGCAGATTCCAGAGTCCTTCCGGAATGTTGTCGTACTACGCGAGATCGAAGGATTTGCCTACGAAGAAATCGCCGAGATTCTCGATATCAACGTTGGCACAGTGAAATCGCGCTTGACCCGCGGTCGCACTGCACTCCGTGTCCTTCTGGTCACTGAATCGAAAAAATTTGCTTCTTCCCTCAACCCCTCTCCATCCAACCTTCAGGCCGGGATTTCCAGCCCGGAGACGGTGACACGATGAACTCCCCACAGTGCGACAATATCCGCTGCTTGTTCTCAGCCTATTTGGATGGTGCGGTAGATGGTGTGCAGATGCAGTCCATCAGTGGGCACCTTGAGAACTGTGAAGATTGCCGCGAAGAGTTTGCGTCGTTGCGTGAAATGCAGAATGCTCTGGCCTCGCTCGGTCCCACCCGGGCTCCCGCCGATCTTGGAACCCGTCTGCGTGTAGCCATCTCGCACGAGATCGCTACACGAAATCACAGCTGGCGCGATACCCTCGCCCTGTGTTGGGAAAACACGATTCGCCCCTGGGCGGTTCAGATCTCTGCTGGAGCGGCCTGCTCCGTTGCTCTCGTCGGAACCATCATGGTTCTACTGGGTCTGTTTGCCGCGCCACAGGCGGTTATGGCAAACGACGAGCCACTGGGAGCCATGACCTCGGCGCACTATCTCTACTCTGCAGTTATGCCGCGCCCCATCGTCACCTCCCACGACTCGGCCATTATTGTCGAGGCTTTCGTGAACGATCAGGGACGCGTTTACGACTACCATATCGTCTCTGGTCCGGAAGACTCCTCCGTGCGCAGCCAGGTTATCGACCAACTGCTCCTCAGCGTCTTTGAGCCCGCGCGGGTCTTCGGAACCCCTGTACGCAGTCGCGTTGTTATGACCTTTTCGGGAATCTCCGTAGAAGGCTAAACTGCTTCTTTACAAGATGATGTCATCCGCATTCCGGCAGATGCGATATTTGCTCCCGATCACTTCGTGTCTGGATCCTCTCCCCTTAGAGATGTGTGAGATAAATCTTCTCCCACTTTTGATGTAGCGTTCGAGAGCGCAGAGGAAGACCTCCATACGATAACCTTGTAATGTTTGGGTCGGATCTATTCCCCCTTATCTTCTGGAGGCTCATGTCTACCGTTCTCGTTACCGGGATTGCTGGATTTATTGGATCGAGCATCGCCAGGGCTCTTCTGGCCGAAGGCGCAAAGGTGCGCGGCGTTGATAATCTCTCTACTGGCTCGACCGCCAATATCGAAGAGATCCGCTCAAGCATCGACTTCCGCAACGTCGATGTGCTCGATCAGCACGCCATCGACGAAGCCTGCCACGGCGTGGACTACGTCTTTCACGAAGCGGCAATCCCCTCCGTCCCCAAGTCAGTCGACGATCCAATCGGAACCAACGGCCCCAACCTGACCGGAACTCTCTACCTGCTCGAAGCTGCGCGCAAAGCAGGCGTAAAACGCGTGCTTTACGCAGCCTCCTCGGCTGCCTATGGCGACTCCCCCGAACTTCCCAAATCCGAGACGATGCTTCCCGCTCCGCTCTCTCCTTACGCTGTTCAGAAACTCGCGGGAGAACACTACCTCTCCAGTTACACCCGCGTCTATGGGCTCGAAACCGTATCGTTGCGTTACTTCAATATCTTCGGTCCGCGCCAGGACCCCTCATCTCAATACTCCGGAGTGCTGGCCCGCTTTATCTCTCTCATGCTCGCCGGCCAGACTCCCACCATCTACGGTGATGGTCTAACCAGCCGTGATTTTACCTACATTGACAATGTCGTCAGCGCCAATCTGCTCGCCGCCAAAGCTCCGGCGGAAAAGGTGGCAGGCCGCGTCTTCAACGTCGCCACAGGAGATCGCATTACATTGCTCGACGCCTTCGCCGAGATCAAGCGCATCACCGGCTACCCAGGCGGCATCAACCATGCACCGGAACGTGAAGGCGACATCAAGCACTCCGTCGCCGACATCTCTGCCGCAAAGTCCGCCTTTGGCTATAAGGTCGTCGCTGATCTCGCCTATGGGCTCGAGCAAACCATCGCCTGGGCAAAAGAATCTGTCGTCTCCGCTTGAAATTTTCTGAGTTGCAAATCAAAGTCGATGCAGGTTCTTGGGCATATTCCGCATCCCCAAAACATGGAAATCCTTCAGGCCCGATTTATTGATATAGGCCAGCTGGTTATTTCCATTGGGGTCAGTCGGGATCAGGAAGAAGCCACCCTCCAACACAAAATCCCGTGTGTTGCTGATGATGCCTTCCACCATCTCACCATCATAGAAATACACCCGAACCCATAGCCCGGGTACGATCGGCGCATTCTCATGGAAGTGGAGCGCTTGGTGGCGTTCATCGCCATCGAAGGTCTTCACAAAGAAGACCGCCTTGGCCCCGTGCGTCGGGATCTCTTCGACCTCGCCCGTATCCACCAGGCTCAGTCGAACCGTTTCTAACGGAGACCTCGATTCGCTATGGAGAAGCTGTTCGATTGTTCCCAATTCATGGATTGGGACCGTTCCTCGAACCGTCCGATCCTCAAAGCGGACCACAACGCGATAAACCCCTTCCGAAGCTGCCGCCGCCATCGCCGCAATCTTGGCAGCTACGCGCGACTTTGTGGAGACAGATCGTACTGTTTGATCTTGTAGAGGAGTGCCTTGTAGCTGATCTGCAGATCGTTTGCCGCTGCCTTGCGGTTCCATCCAGTCTCCTCCAACACCTGTGCAATTGCAGCCGCCTCGGCTCCACCTTTAAGGTTCTTGACCATCGCCTTCAGTCCGGCACTTCCAGACGGTTCTGCGGCAGCTCCATTCGAACTCTGCGCAGAAGCCGGAGCCAACTCGTCAAGAATAGACCGTTCATCTCCCAGAACAAGATAACGATTCACCACATTCTCAAGTTCCCGAAGATTTCCCGGCCAGCTATGGACCATCAGAACATCCATTAGCCTCTGCGAGAAAGGCAGCGGATCACGGCCATAGCGCTTCGCGCCCTTCCGCATAAAGTACTCGGCCAATACCGGAATCTCTTCCTGACGTTCGCGCAACGGAGGGATATTCAGCGTAAAGCCATTCAGGCGGTAATAGAGGTCCTCGCGAAACGTCTTATTCGCCATCGCCTCTTTCATATTGATATTGGTCGCGGCAATAACCCGCACGTCTACCTTCATTGGAGAGCGGCTTCCTAGGCGCGAGAAGGTTCCATCCTGCAGCACCTGTAGCAGCTTGGCTTGCAAAATCGCCGGCATCTCACCAATCTCGTCCAGGAAGATCGTCCCTCCCGAACAGATCTCAAACTTTCCAGGCTTGGTCTTGACCGCTCCGGTAAACGCGCCCTGCTCGTACCCGAACAACTCACTTTCCAGCAGATCCGCCGGAACTGCGGCACAGTTCACCTTTAGAAAAGTATTCGCGCTCCGCGACGACATCTTATGCGTATAGAGCGCAAGAATCTCTTTACCGGTGCCACTCTCTCCCAGAATCAGCAACGGAATATCCGCCCGAGCTACCAGCGAGGCTTGGGACTCCAGGTCTCGCATCCTCTTGCTGGAACGCACAAACGAGTGAGTGTCATTGAGAGGAACCTCGCGTGGCGAATCCGCCATCGCGCTCCTCCGCTCCGGAGAGTCGAGGTGCTCCTCAATCGTTTCCTCAACATCCGACCCCACAAAGGGCTTCATCACAATCGCACGGACGCCGGAGCGAATAATATGCTCCATATCGCGCAGGTCGGCCGAGCAGGAAAGCACGACGACAGGAAGGTTCGGACGCGCACACCGGATCTGCGTCAGCAGCGAAGAATCGCGGCCCGAGTGCAGGGCCACCAGCAGCATATCCGGTTCATCGCTCTGCGAAAGGCGATCGAGAAGCGATTGCTCCTCTGAAAACAAACTGAGCGCATAACGATCGCCCAGCGTAAGACGGAGATAATCCAGCACAGCCAGATCAGGTTCCAGGATAAGAACCTGTGGGCGGGACTTAGAAACAGACTTCAAAGCAGACATACTATAAGACGGAGAAGCCGACATACCAATACCCCTCTAATGCCGGTTCAGGCTCTTTCGCCTGAACCTTGCGAGCCCGGCTGGTCTTCAATCGTGCTTGCTTCCCAGCCTTGTATCTCAAATATCACCACCCAGGAAGTGGGGAAACTTCCGGTGAGCTACTAGCCTAGCGAGATTCTAGTTCGAATGCGCAAACTATGACACAAAAATGTTAATAATTTTGCCGACAAAAGAGAAAAACGTTTACCACCCCAGGTAAAAAAGGAGCCATTCTTCTTCTCTTTTCCTTTCATTGGAGAAGTCATTTTTATCATGACTAAAGTAATGAAATCTAATGTTACCTTACAAATCCTCTTGTAAACCTCCCTACCACCTCACATTTTCCCTTCCTGCTGCGGCCGGTATTCGTAAAACACCCCTCTTCCCCAAAACTCTAACTCTCTGAAACGAGATTGGCGAGCCACGTGCTAAGTGAAATGTGTTGCAACTCTGATCCGACATTTCTAAGACCGGAAAACAACCTTGATTCATTCTTCTGAGTCCGCTGCCGCTTTCAATCTGCCTCCCTTGGATATCCTTTTTGGAAAAACCGCAGCCATGCAGGCTGTGCGCAATAAGATCGAGCGGGTTGCCGCGACCGACGTTCCCGTCCTGATCCAGGGCGAAAGTGGTACCGGCAAAGAGATCTGCGTTCAGCTTTTACACGCTCTCTCTCTCCGTTCCCGTGGAGGCCTGGTCAAGGTCAGCTGCCCGGCCATTCCCCATTCTCTGCTCGAAACCGAACTCTTCGGCTATGAAAAGGGGGCCTTTACCGGCGCCACCACCACCAAGCTGGGCCGGGTGGAGCAGGCCCACAATGGAACCCTGTTCCTCGACGAGGTCGGCAGCCTCGATCTCAATGTTCAATCCAAGCTGCTGCAGGTCCTCCAGGATGGGACCTTCGTCCGGGTCGGTGGCCATGAGTCCCGCTCCATCGCTACCCGGCTCGTATCCGCCGCAAACGGGGACCTCCGAAACCAGGTGGAGAGCGGTACCTTCCGGCTCGACTTCCTCTTCCGAATCAATGCTGTAACCATCAACCTTCCGCCGCTGCGTCAAAGAATCGCCGATCTCCCCATTCTGATTGATTACTTCATCGAGCACTATTCGCGTACCTTCCGCCATACCCCGGAGCTGCTCTCCAAGAGCGCCATGCGACTGATGCAGAACTACCATTGGCCCGGAAACATCCGCCAGCTCGAAAACCTGATCCGCAGCTATGTCCTGATCGGCAGCGAGGACGCCCTGGTCGCCGAATTGATCCCCGACCAGTCTCGCAGCGGAGTTACAGCAGAAATCGACCTCAGCCAGCCGGTGTCTCTCAAAAACATCACTCGCCAGGCGACCCATGACCTTGAACGGCAGATCATCCTCAAGGTTCTCCAGGCCAATAGCTGGAACCGGCAGAAGACCGCAAAGTGGTTGCAGATCAGCTACCGCTCCCTGCTTTACAAACTCAGCGAGGCCGGTATGCCCGAGGTTCCACCTCGTCCCATCCGTTCCTCCTCCGGATTGAAGAAGAATGACCCGCCGGCTGCCCCGACGCCATCTTCCCATTCATCTAGCCGAACCCGACTCTATTAAGAGCCGGGTCGTTTCTCCGGCAACCTAAGCTGAACGGGCTTATCGAGGGCACCTCATCTGGCAGAACTGGGATCGGCGGCACACCACGGCTGCGTTTGAACGCCGACTGAACGCCCAGTACGCACAAGACTACGCCTCCACCTGGACATAGCACATCCTGGCCCGTCATCGTCTCTCTCTTTCCGAGGAGGATGGTGGATTACTCTTCCTGCTACCCTTTAAAGGCAATGCCCCTTCAGCCCCATCTCAAGCACCTTATCGAGGGTCGCGCCACGCTCTCACGGGAGCAGGCCCGCGATCTGATGCAACAGATCGTCTCCGGCGAGCTCACCGACATCGAGATCGCCGCCCTCGTCGGCGCACTAGCTTCTCGTGGAGAAACCCCCGAAGAGCTTGCAGGTTTTGTCGATGTGATGCGATCAGCTGTCACGCGCGTACCACTCAATCCCGATGAACAGGCCCTCCTTGTCGACACCTGCGGCACCGGCGGAGATGCCAGCCGGACCTTCAACATCTCCACAGCATCTGCGCTTGTCGCCGCTGCCGCTGGTGCTTCTATCGCCAAGCACGGCAATCGCGCCATAACATCGCAGTGCGGCTCGGCCGACGTCCTTGAGGCGCTCGGTATCCCCGTCGATCTCACACCAATGGAGGCCTCCACAGCGCTTCGGCATCACCGCTTTGCCTTCCTGCACGCTCCGTCGCTTCATCCTGCGATGAAGGCTGTGATGCCGGTGCGTCGTGCGCTCGGCGTCCGAACTGTCTTCAACCTGCTTGGCCCGCTCACAAATCCCGCAGGGGCCTCAGCGCAGGTCATGGGAGTCTACTCAGCCCATGCCGTTCCCTTGGTCGCCCACGCGATGGCGCTGCTCGGAACACGTCACGCCTTCGTCGTCCATGGAACCACTGATCCGGATGAGGACGGGATCGTTCGCGGGCTGGACGAAATCTCTATCTCTGGCCCCACGCACCTGGCTGAGGTACGAAATGGTGTCGTCTCCACCTCCACCATCACTCCCGAGGATGTTGGACTCACCCGTGCTCCCATGGAGTCGCTTCTTGGAGGAGATTCACAGCAGAACGCCGCGATCCTTCGTGCCATCTTCTCTGGAGAATCCGGCCCTCGTCGCGACATCGTTCTGCTCAACGCCGCGGCAGTTCTGGTCGCAGCCGATCTCTCCCCCGATCTTCCTACGGGAGTTGCTCTTGCGGCCCACACCATTGACGCCGGAGTCGTTACGGAACTCATCGCAACTCTGACTCGTAAATCCTGATGGAGTTGTCAGGTATCCTCTTCCTGACTTCGCAAAGGAGCGTACCTCGCATGTCCAGTTCGACTTATCCTCCGCCTCCCAACGCCTTTCTTGATCCCGCCATGGTCACCACGGCATTGGAACTTCCCGGCTACCGTATCGTCCGCAACATCGGGGTCGTTCGCGGGATCGTAGTGCGCTCGCGCTCCATCTTCGGAACTATCGGAGCCAGTTTGCAGACCGTGCTCGGCGGCAATATCACTCTGCTCTCGCAGCTCTGTGAAAAGACCCGTCAGGATGCCTTTCTGATGATGATGCAGCACGCCTCCGAACGAGGAGCAAACGCCATTATCTCGACCCGCTACGATGCCAACGAGTTGATGCAGGGTGTCACCGAAGTGCTCGCCTATGGAACCGCCGTCGTGGTCGAACGCATCTAACTGCATCGGCAATCATTCGGGACCTGCCTTTTGTCGCCTTCACATGGCTCTTGCCGGGGTACTCCACTCATGGCCGCAGTTTTGTCGTGGCACGAAAGGGCATTCGCGCGAAAAGCGCGAACTGTATCCGCTTCCAACAGGAACAGGACGCGCAGCCGTCAGCCCGCACTCCCTTTTTCCTGTTCCTTAAAAAACGTATTTCGCAGCCAGCTGCGCACGCCGTGGCGAGCTATTGACCACACCGTCGGTCCCGGCATTCAGGCGGCCGAAAACCGACGACTGAATCGACTGTGATCCCATCGTGTCGTATGTCACGTTGTTTAGCAGGTTCTGCACTTCGAACCGAAGCTGCAGATACTGTTCCTTCCAAGTGTGGAACGACTTCGACAGATTCGCATCCGTGCTCCAGGTTGCATTCTGTCGTAGCCAGTTCCGGCCCAGGTTTGAGAACTCACCCGGCGCAGGTACATAGAACTTCGCCCGTTGCTCAGCTGAAAGGAAGTACGTCTGTCCTGCCTCCGTGTGCACCTTACCCATGTGGGCGTCGCAATGATCGCACGAAGCGGGTGTCTGTACTGTGCCAGAGAAGGTATTCGAGCCAGCGTAGATCGTCAGCGGACGCCCCGATTGCCAATAGCCATCGCCGGAGATCTGCCACCCACCCACCAGCCAGTCCACGCCGCGGTTCCACTGCGAGCCATAATGTCGTCCGTGGCCGAACGGCAGATCGAGCACGTAGTAGCCGTTGATCACATGCGTATTGTCGAAGTCCGCAGCCGCATAGTTTAACCGTGGAGTGTGATAGTCGAACGGAGTTCCCGCAGCCGACTGCGTTCCCCCTGTTCCGACCAGTGTAAAGGTCGGATCGAACGAGCGTGTGTCCAGAGACTTCGAGTATGTGTAGTTCACCGTCACGAGAAAGCCCGAGGAGAACCGCTTCTCTACTTGCGCCTGCAGACCGTTGTAGTTCGAGTAGTCCCTTGTCTGCAGAACGAAGAGCCCACCCAGATACTGCGAGTATGGCTTGAAGAAGTTATCCCGCAGCCCCGAGGACGTTACCAGCGGCTTGCCATTGGGATAACCTGTCGCTGGCTGTAGCCGGGTAGCCAGCGAATTAGCCAGTCCTGCCACATTGTTCAGCGCCACATTGGAAGCATAGGCACGTTGAATAAACTGCGTTCCTGTCTCAGTGGACTTACGCCGTGTATCGGAAGAAGTGATCTTGTCCATCAGCGGGCTGTCCTGTCCTGCCTGTACCTGTTTGAAAGCATCCAGGAAGCCATTCGTACGGAACTCCGACTGATTACTGTCATATCCGCCGTACAGATGCGTTCCATGATTGCCGATATAACTCACCGTCAGCACAGTGTTCCTCGCCAGCTCATGTTGAACGCTCAGAGCCCACATCGAGACTGTTGGAGTCTGCATGTTCGGGTCGGAAACGACCAATGAGGCAGCGCTGTACTGCGGCGGAGTCGTCAGGCTCAACGGAGTCGCGCCCGCAGGAGGCACAAACCAGTTCGCAGCTCGTACTCCTGGTGTGTTCGTTGCGAAGTTATCCAAACCTGAGGTTGCATCGACGACTTGATAGGTCAATCCAGGCATTCCCTGGAAGACCGACGACGAGAACGAGAAGGGATTGATGCGGTCATAGGCAATACGGAAGCTGCCGCGGATCGAGGTCTTTCCGTCTTTCAATGGGTCCCAGGCAAAACCCGCCGAAGGCCCGAAGTTCGTCCAACGGTTCGACATGAACGGCCCGTGGACAAACTGCAACGCACTGGTCAACGGCATGCCATAGTCCAACGACTGATTCGGTATCAACCCTGGGAAACTATGCAGGTCTGGCGCCAGGCGGGCATCCACACGAATGCCAAAGTCCAACACAAGGTTGGGCAACGCGTGCCAGGTGTCCTGCACGTAGAAGTCGTACTCCGGCCAGCGGTGATCCATGTTATTGAGCGTGCCTGCCGGCTTGAAGGCATTCAGGTTCGGCTCTGCTACATAGCCTTCTTGCAGTTGTCCAACGCGCCCCAGCAACTCATTGATCGCTGTATTCAGGTTGGGTTGATCGAAGCTAGTATTGATGCCCGTCTTCGGGATCTTATATGCATTTGTATCCGGAGCATTGCCGCTGGTTCCCGTCGAGAACGTCACCTGCGGAATAGCATTCAGACTCCCCACCGAGCCGCGTTGATCAATTTCGCGGCCATATCGGAAGTTGATTCCCCCTTTGAAGATGTGTGGGCCATGCACATAGGTCACGTTGTCCACCAACTGAAAGGTTGTCAGGAAACGATTATTTCCAAGTGCCGAGACCAGAGGAGCTGTCACAAGACTGGTCACAAAGGGAGACTTGGCGTTTGCCGTCGAGCCAGGATTCTCGAACTTATAACCGAACCGGTTCATACCGGCTACAAATTCGTTGGCCAGTTTCGGCGTCGGAGCCCAACGCCAGTTGAACGCAAAGTTCCGTGGCGTTCGAAGAGTATTTACAACGACAGGAAGCCCTGGAAAAGTGCTCCAGCCAGCGTTCGTCGAATCCGCATAGGTGTTCTGATGACCGCCAAGCCAACGGAAGTACACGGAATTCTTCTCGTTGAACCGGTAGTCGATCTTGAAGGCAACATCCACCTGCTTGTCAGTCGACGGAGCCACAAAGCTGTAGCCGGAAAAGTTCAATCCATCACCCGACTGAAAGTTGTTCGGCAGCGGAGCTAGCGCGAAATAGCTCTGCATCGCCGAATCAAGTCCTTTATGGAAGGGATCGTTCGCCACCATGTCATACGTGCTTACCGGAACGATTGCATTTCCGTTGGCATCAACAGATGCTCCTGCCACTCCAGCCGGCTGGTTGCGTCCGCTCGATGCATAGCGGAACAATCCTTGCCGCGCCTGCTGTGTATATACCGTGCGGGTCAGCGCCGTGCTGGTGGCTGCGTGCAACAGTTCTACGTTCACAAAGAAGAAGGCCTTGTCCTTCCAGATCGGCCCTCCCAGCGATCCGCCGGGAATGTTCTGTACAAACTGTCCTCGCGGAAGCCCTGCTGCCTTGTTCTCCGGTGCATTCGCACGGAGAAACGGAGATTGATAGAACCAGAACAGATTGCCGTGCCACTGGTTCGATCCCGACTTCGTCACCATCAGCACCTGCGCGCCGGAGTTGCGCCCATACTCCGCTGTTGGTGAGGCCGTAATCACGCGAAACTCCGCCAGCATGTCTGGGTTCTGGTGCGGCGGAGAGGTATTGGCTCCGCCGGAGGAGCTCTCGTTCGCGTCAATACCGTCCATCACATAGTTCCATGCGCGGTCGCGGGAGCCATTTACGTTGATGCCACCTCCACTCGCATTAGCCCCGTTCTGCACCACACCGGGCATGTACTGCACCAGCCCCACGGGATTTCTTCCACGCGATCCCACAATCGGCAGCTGCGTTATCGTGACACTGTCGATGACGCCTCCCAGGTTTCCCGAGGATTCCGTTTGCACCAGATCGTAACCGCCCTCAACCGTTACCGTCTCTGTGCTGCCGCCGACCTCCAACTTTGGATTGACGTTCGTAGGAACACCGATGGCCAGTACATTGCCCGTCGAGATGAACTGTTTGAATCCTGGAGCTTCGGTCTTGATGGTGTACCGGCCGACCTGCAATAAATCAAACGCGTAGGTCCCTGCGTTCGACGACTTCATCACATAGGTCGCTCCGGTTCCTTCATTCACCGCCGTAATCGTCGCATTGGCGACAATCGCTCCCGAAGAGTCCGTAACGATTCCGGAGATGCGGCTCGTGGTTCCCTGTCCCAGGGTAAGCCCGCTGACCAGCAAAACGACACTACAGAGCGACAACAGCCAACGACGTGACATATGCCTCCACAAAAGTGCTTCATGTTGAATACAGTTTGGGTTGGAGCGCCTTTCACCTGCGAATCGGAGAAGGCGTCTTCAACGAAGACGAGCGGCTGAGGTGCCTGGGAGCAACCATCGGACCAGCGAGGTCACGACCGGAAGAAACACTCGAATCGTCAGGGACCCGGGGAATGGAGTCAACGCTAAAGCTGACTCCATCATCTGTCAATGAAAATCCCGTATGCCCGTCTATCCTTCTATACACCTTGGTTTGAGGAGCAGGGCAGTTTCTCCCACGTTATCCACCGAAGGTTTCCGTTACCGCCATTTACGATAACCAACAAAGCGACAAACGAGGGCTCTTTCTGTATCCATGACCACTCCTCTCCCAGGCCGCATCGAGATCGGCCGTCTCGAAATCATCACGGGGCCAATGTTCTCCGGAAAATCCGAAGAACTGATTCGCCGACTCAAGCGCGCCCGCATCGCTCGCCAGCGCGTCGCCTGCTTTAAACCCGATATTGATCTCCGCTATCACCGCACTTCCATCGCCAGCCATAGCTCGCAGACGCACGATGCAGCTACCATCCCGCCATCGAGTGACCGGCTCCGCGAAGAGCTCTTCGCCAGCAATAGGATTCACGAAGTCGACGTCATCGGTCTTGACGAAGTCCAGTTCTTCGACCACGACCTTATCCCCTTCGCGCTCGAACTCGTTCATCTCGGCAAGCGTGTCATCCTTGCTGGGCTCGACACGACCTTTGCCAATGAGCCCTTCGGCCCCGTACCCAATCTGATGGCGCTCGCCGATGAAGTGATGAAGCTCTCCGCGGTCTGTATGACCTGCGGTGCGCCTGCGATTCACACGCAACGCCTCGGCCAGAGCCAGGAACTCGTCGTCGTCGGAGCCGCAGGACTTTACGAGGCACGTTGCCGCGCACACTTCCAACCCTACGTCGACGAACAGCACAGCGAGCAACTCGAACTACCCGCCGTGAATTGAGCGCAGCATTTATTTAGCTCATTTCATTACGCAGGTAAAGCTCTCCGCCTTATTGCTGTTCCCCTTCCCGTTGTACTTCGCCACCTGCGGATAAGGGCATAACGGACGCGTCATTACCACCTTGCGCTCCGCACCTTTGCCCTCGCTCTTCTCAGCCGTTAACACGTCCGGAGCCGTTCCCTTCTCCACCCACTGCTCGAGAGCTGTAAAGATATCGTGCTTCGCATCGCTGCGCTGTCCCATCCCTTGACCAAACTCCGTTGCTCCCGGCCCGAACGCGCAGTGCTGCATCCCCGGCACCAGGTAGAGGCGCACCGCGTCTTCCGCCTTTTCCTCGCCAACCTTCTTCACCACACCCTCGTAGTAATCGATCGACATCGTCGCCGGAATCGCCGGATCATTCCATCCGTGATACATCACCAGCTTGTTGCCTCGCGCAACAAACGGTGCAAGGTCCACGTCCTTCGCGTCCAGATCTGCCGCCGTCTTCTCCAGAGCCAGCTTGTAATCGCGGTCGAAGTCGAACTCGCTCGCGCTCCACTCCGGCTTGCTGTATACGAAATTCGCATAGAAGCCCTCCCCAAAGAACGGCATGTTCGACCCCGGCTTATCGCCCGAGATCCACTGCGCCCATCCCTCTTTCCCGTCTTCGGCACCCGACTCCAATCCTTTCAGCACCACCTTTCCCGCATCATCCACCGGCCCGCGATAGATCTTCCTCACCGTTTCAATCTGTGCAGGCAGGAGACATCTCTCACCGTCTCCCGCCTTGCATTGGATCACCGCAGGATCGAAGTGGCACGCGCGCGGATCGTTGATAATACCGTCCTTCACGCCATCTTTAGCATCGCAGGCTGCATTGACTGCAGCACCCAGCGCCGGAACCTTCGCTGCCGGGAGAAAGTTCGCCGCGTCGGCTCGCATCCACTTCGTATTCTCCGCCGCCCCCACCATCAGTCCCGTCCAGTTGTACGCTGGCGCGCCTGCCAGAATGCCGTCATAATCAGCCGGAAATCTCTGCGCCTCCATCAGCGCTTCGCGCCCACCATCCGAACAGCTGGTGAAGTACGCCTTCTGCTGCGGCTTGCCATAGAACGCCTCAATCAAAGTCTTAGCCTCGACTGTCATGTCATGTACGGCGCGCCAGCCGAAGTCCTTCACCTTCTCCGGATGCCCTAATGCAAACTCTGGTTTGCCCCCAGTGTGCCCCGTATCAGTTCCTACCGTCGCGTAACGCTGGCGAATCGTCTCTCCCATTGCGTCGTAGTAGATCGTTCCGGCAAAACCTCCGTTGCCCTGGGCCCGCAACTTGCCGTTCCATGCCGTCATCGGCAGCCAGACCTCGGTATGAATCTCTGAGTCCTCACTCGGTGTATCCACGATCCGCACACGGCAGAAGGCTGGAAGACTGGCTACATCCCTCACCTTCAACGCCTCAAGGTCGGCCTCCACCGCTGGAGCTGCCTCGACCACCTTCGCATGTTCCAACACCACCGCTGTCATCTCATCGCACCGCGTGGCCGAGACAGTTTGCTGCGCCCACACCGGTAGATACACCGAACTCGCTGCCACCATTCCCCACAGGAAATACTTCATCGTCCATCCTCCGATTCGACGCGGCTAAATTACACCACATCCCGTGCTCTATAAATGTAAGAATCCATTTCTCTTGTCATTCGCTGCACGCTTTCGAATAATGGCAGCCATGCCACGCGCCGCATTCGTTTGGGTCATCTTGCTGTCTTCCTCTACCTTCCTCTCTCCACAGACACCGGCAAATCCGAACCAAAAGTTCGTCTCCATTCCACTTGCCGATGTTCTTCCTAAGGCACTGGCGAGGTCTTCGCTCACTGCGCCGAAGGCAGAACCTTTTCATATCAAGCTCAAGGTTCGTGACGTCCTCGATGAGAACTCGTTTAGGCAGGCAGAGATCGAAGAATACTGGCTCTCTCCGACACTATGGAAGCGCATCGTCACCGCGCCCAATTTGCGCCAGGTCACCACGCACAACGCATCGGGGCTGCATTATGAGACAACCGGAGACTACTTTCCTCAGTGGCTCTCCATGTTCGTCACGGCAATCGAAGATCCGGTTCCCGCGAACCGGTGGGCACAACCCGGACTTCACCTGCAACAAAGGGAACTTAGCCCTGGCGTACCCCCAGTCGCTTGTGCGGCAGTGAATATTCATCTCACCGAAACTGCCGCTCCGTTCGCCACTTTATGCTTTTCCAACACCAAAGATGTTCTCCTCCCCACAATCACCGGTCCCGACTATCAGATGAAGTTCAACAATTACCAGCGTTTCGGCGACAAATTCGTTCCGCACCTCTACATCTCGCGTCTTCTGAATACTCTGCTCGTCGGAAACATCGAGCTTCTGGAACCAGCAAAAGAGAAGGAAGACTTCTTTGCAACGCCAGCCTCAGCAGTTGACGTCAATCCACTTGCTTCCTTCACGATTGCGGCTACAACTGTCCAGAAAATGGCGAAGCCCCACGGCGAGATTGCATGGCCATCCGTGCCAAAGGGCAAAACATCTGGCAATATCACACTGCTTGTATCCGTAGATAACCTGGGAGAGACAAAAGAGGTCTCCGTATTGAACTCCGACAACGCGCGACTCAACGAGTTTGCTCGCGAACAAGTGCTCCATTTTTTATGGATAACAGCCAAAACCAAGGCAGGAGATCCGATCCAAATCAGCGGCCCTTACACATTACCCTTTCAAACGACAATCAAAAATCAGCCAGAAAATCTCGCAGCTGTATCTCTATCGACGGATGAGCTACGACGCCATGTTCTTTCACAGATAAAGCCGATATACCCGGCGAGTGCTACAGTGCAGCACCTTTCGGGCATGGTCTACCTCTACGCCAAAATTGCCACTGATGGCTCCGTCTCCCGTGTCGTAGTGATCGAATCATCCAATCCTTCTTTCACAAAACCCGCGCTCGATGCCGTCAAGCAGTGGAAGTACCAGCCGTACCTTTTAGATGGCATCCCAGTGGAGGTGAATACCATGATCACGGTGGTCTTCAATGCGGCGGGCGGTTTCTAAGTTATTCTGTTTGCTACTGGCCCCCTCCACGCGTTCTGGGCATCTGAACCATCAGCGAACCATTTTCAGGAGAAAAGCACGATGCGTATTTCCGCAGCAATCCTCGCCGTCAGCCTCGCCGTCACGCCCGCAGCCTTTGCCAAGGCCAAAGGGGGCATCACCGTTCCCCTGAAGACCAGCTCCGGTCAGGACGCCGGAACTGCGAGCTTCAGCCCAGCCAAGAAGAATGGCGTCGTCATCAAGCTGAAGCTGAAGAACCTTCCCCCAGGAGACCACGCAGTTCATATCCATGAACACGCTGTCTGCGATGCGCCCGATTTCAAGACCGCCGGTGGCCATTTCAACCCTGCGGAGAAAAAGCATGGCATCGAAAATCCCATGGGACATCACAACGGCGACCTACCCCATAACGTTGCAGTCGGCCCCGATGGCACTGCCTCATCAACCTTCAAGGTCGACTATCTTTCGCTCGACCCCACCGCCTCCGATTCCCTCTTCGCCAATGGTGGAACCTCCATCATGGTCCATGAGAAAGCGGACGACATGAAGACCGACCCCACCGGCAACGCTGGCAACCGTATCGCCTGTGGTGTCATTGTGGCCCCTAAATAGCCTGTAAATAACAGATCTCTTCGATTGAACTATCTGGACGCCCTTGCGTATACCTGCGCATGGGCGTCCTTTCCATTGCGCTTCCTACCCCGAGCCACCGCATCACTGGCCGGACCATTCGCGCGAGATCGCTCCGCGCGAACACCGCCCGTTTCACCCCGGATAACCCAAAGTCTATTCCTGCGATTCCAACTGGTTCACGCGGTAAACTCATACAACCGCCGAAATCGGTTGAGGCCACATTGGAGCGCACGCCAGGACACGACTCTGCACAAGATGCGGCACAGGAAGCCATAAACCGGCTGGTTCGGCAATGCATCGCCGGCGACGGCCAGGCATGGCAGCAGCTCGTCGTCTCGCAGCATCGGCGTATCTATGCGATCTGCTATCGCTTTACTGGATCCTCCACCGATGCCGAAGACCTCACTCAGGATGTCTTCCTCAAGCTCTATAAGAATCTCTCCAGCTTCGACCTGCAGAAGGGCAGCTTCCAGACTTGGATCACAACCCTGGCCCGCAACCTTCTCGTTGATCACTTCCGCCGCACCCGGCTCGATCGCGCTTCCGATTCTCTCGATGCAACTCTCGATGGCGAAGACGATGGACCCACCATGGCTGAGCGGTTGGCTGATACGCGCAAGTCTCAGGAGCAGCAGTTTGCTTCTCTCGAACTCAAGACCCGGATTCAGAGCGCCCTGAAACAGCTCTCCCCAGAACTGCGCGAGGCTGTTATCCTTCGGGACCTTGAAGACATGGATTACAAAGATATTGCACAGGTTCTGCGCATCCCCGAAGGGACCGTAAAAAGCCGCATCAGTCGTGGTCGCGGGGAACTTGCAAGGCTGTTACAACGTATAGAAAAACAACAGATGATGTAAGGATAGGGAGCGAGGTGGTTTCAGGTGGCAGAGATGAATCAATTCGGTAGCAAGCAGCCTTCCCGGTCTCCGGACCCGGATCACTGCGCTCAGTGCGAGACCATGCTGGCCGACGCCCTTGACCGGACCCTCTCGCTTGAGGACCAGGCCATCTTCGACCGCCACCTCTCTGTTTGCCCGGACTGCTCCCGCATGTTCATCGACGCCAAGCTGGGAGCTGACCTGCTCAGCAAGCTGCACGATGCGCGGCCGGTACCCTCCGCGGCTCTGTTAGAGCGAATCCTGACCACAACCGGCCCACTCGCGGAGCTTTCGGCAGCACAGCCCAATACCCTTCTGGGGCAACCGGTCTTTGCAACAGTTGCTTCTGCTCCAGCAAGTTATGGCAGAGCCAATGTGATTTCTTTCCGGCAACGTATGCGGAACGCCTTCCGGCCACAGGCTTTGGCTCAGGCGCTGATGCAACCCCGTCTTGCCATGACGGCGGCGATGGCGTTCTTCTCGATCGCACTCACGCTCAACCTGACTGGAATCCGCATCACGCAGCTCCGCGTCAGCGACTTCACCCCCTCCAGCATCAAGCGCAGCTTCTACGACACCAACGCCCGAGTGGTCCGTTCCATCGATAACCTACGTGTTGTCTATGAATTAGAGTCTCGCGTCCGCGATCTGCAGCGTGACAGTGACACCTCGGCCCCGGTCAACACTGCACCGGCTCCCTCGCAGAATGCTCCTTCACAAGATCAGAACCAGAACGACCAGCGCCAGAAGAACCAGCAAAAGCCCTCTTCTCGTCAGCGCTCCGGCAGCAGCCGTACCCTTGGGCCCGAACCCTCCCGGCAGTTCACCGCATCGCTCGCGGAATCACATTCTTTCTCTCAGACCGGATCTTCCCCCCGACCCGGTCATGAGCCAAAGCAAGCCTTTGTTGTTATTTTTACTCCCATAATATTCAACACCATTGAGCAAGGGGGACAGGCATGAACTGCGCCAATCATCCAGAGCGTGAACGAATCGCCTTCTGCCAGAACTGCGGCAAAGCTCTCTGCCAGGAGTGCGCCCGCGTCGTCGGTACCGCCGTTTTCTGCGAACCTTGTCTTGAGGCACGGATTAGCGGAGGTTCACAGAGTTCTTCTTACACTCCTCCGCCGACCGGCGCTCCAGGAGCACCCGCCGGACAGCCCCCTTCCAACGGCGAACCGAACCCCGGACTCGCTGCTCTGCTTGGCTTTATCCCCGGTGTAGGCGCCATGTACAACGGCCAGTACGCCAAAGGAATTGTCCACCTCATCATCTTCGCCGTCCTCGTCAGCCTCTCGGACGAACATGGCATCTTTGGACTCTTCGTCGCTGGCTGGGTGATCTACCAAGTCTTTGAGGCCTATCAGACAGCTCGCGCCCGACGCGACGGCACCGCTCTTCCCAACCCATTCGGATTCAATGACCTGGGTGATCGCCTCGGTTTTGGAAAATCATGGCCATCCAGCCAACCGGCCTCCGGCACAACGGCTTCCGAGGTGCCTCCCGCCGCGCCCTATACTCCGCCAGCAGCCAGCTACCCTCCTCCAGGAGCAACCTGGGGTGCCCCCGCGGACACCTTTACCGGCGGTTCTCCGTACAACACGCCGTATTCCGCACCTTATGTGGTGACTCCGCCAGCTTTTGACCCCAATGCGGGCTACCCGCGGAACCGTTTTCCTGCAGGAGCCATCTGGCTCATCGGCCTGGGAGCCCTCTTCCTGGTCGGAAACGTAGGACTCTTTCACGGCTTCCCCGTGCAGCGGCTCTTCCCGTTCTTTCTCATCGGGCTCGGCGTCTGGCTCTTTGTCCACAAGATGACCTCTATGGGAGGCACTTTGGCCGACGATGGAACCGCCTTCTACCGGGTTCGCCTCTTCACCGCTCTTCGAGGCTCCATCTGGGTCATTCTGGTCGGCGTTCTGTTTCTGCTCTCCTCCTTTGACATCCTCTCGTGGGGACGCAGCTGGCCGCTCTTTATCATCGTCGCCGGCGTAATGATCCTCGCCGAGAAGACCATGTACAACCCGGCCTCCGGAGCGCCGGTCTATCCTCCGGTGCCGCCTGCCACGCCACCGGTTTCAACCTCTATCGTTCCTCCAACTCAGGACAACTCCACCGACCAGGAAGGGCGCTGAACGACATGGCAAACCAGACCCCGCCCTATCCACCACCCCCCGGCCCCCAGGTCCCTCCGCCTCAGGGAGATTGGCGTTATCAGCGCCGTGTCATGCGTGATCAGGCCCGGTTGCAGCGAGAGTATGTTCGCGCACAACAGGCAGCCTATCGTGCACAGTTTCGCGCGAATCGCCGCAGCTCGATCGTCGGTCCGCTCCTGATCATCTCCATCGGAATCGTCTTCTTTCTCATCCAGACCGGCCACATCTCGGCCCGTTTCTTCTGGACCTGGTATGGACACTGGTGGCCCTTGCTGCTGATCGGTGTCGGTGCGGTCATGCTTCTCGAGTGGGGATGGGACCGGTACTTCCACGATGGCGAGCCGCAGTTTCGACG
The DNA here is from genome assembly GCF_014274685.1 of Edaphobacter sp. 4G125. Classification (NCBI taxonomy): domain Bacteria; kingdom Pseudomonadati; phylum Acidobacteriota; class Terriglobia; order Terriglobales; family Acidobacteriaceae; genus Edaphobacter; species Edaphobacter albus. The sequence goes on along the minus strand of NZ_CP060393.1, from coordinate 940,378 downwards.
CCGCTCGCTCGGTGGTGGAGTCTTCGCTCTACTGCTGCTGATCGGCTTCCTGGGAATGATTTTCGGAAGCTTTCACCAGGGAGCGTTCCGTCACAGCTTCAATCTGAATCCCGACAACATGGACGAGTTCCTCGGCGACAAACACGAGAGCGATCAGAGCCTCACCCAGGCTTTTACCGCCGGGACCAAGCTCGATATCAACAGCCCTCGCGGCGACGTCGTCGTTGCCGGCACCAGCGACGATAACCAGATCCATATTCAGGTCCACAAACAGGTCTACACCCGCTCCGACTCCGAAGCTGAGAGACGCGCCGAGCAGCTCTCTCCCAAGCTCGAACCCGATGGCTCCACCTTGAAGCTCACACTGCCCTCGATGGACGGTGGCCGGGCTGATCTCAGCATTACCGTGCCTGCAACGGCTCCTGTCAACGTAACGGCCAATCGTGGCGATGTCCATATTGCCTCCATCAAGGCGCCCGTCAACGTCATCTCCAACCACGGCGACGTCTCCTTGACAGCGATCACGGGCCCCATCGACACGCGCATCAACAACGGCGATTCTTCCGTCTCGGCCCATAGCATCACCGGCGCTGTCACGATCGAAGGTCGCGCCCGCGATCTCACCCTCTCCGATATCTCCGGTCCGGCCTCGATGAGTGGCGAATTCTTCGGAACCACTCACCTGGAGCGCATCACCGGCGATATCCGGTTCCACACCAGCCGCACCGACCTTCGTCTTGCGCGGCTCGATGGCGAAACGGAGATCAGTTCTTCCGATATCTCCGGCGATCGTATCGTCGGCCCCTACACGCTCGCCACCGGCAACAAGGACATCAACCTTGAGCGCGTCTCCGGCGACATTTCAGTTACCAACCGTAACGGAAGCATCGACCTGACCAGTGCCCCGCCCGCTGGCAACATCACCGTCGAGAACCGTAACGGCTCCGTCAACCTGACCATGCCGGAGAAGGCCAGCTTCTCGGTACAGGCCGATGCCAACGATGGCGACCTCGAAAACGACTTCTCGCTTCAGCAGCAGGGTTCAGACGACAGCAATCACAAGAGCTATAACGGCACGATTGGCAAGGGCGGCCCACTGGTTCGTATCACCACTAGCCATGGGGACATCGCCATCAAGAAGGCCTCCATCGCGCCGCTTCCGCCTGCGCCTCCACCGCCTCCTCCTATCTCGATCCACGATAACGATGGCTCATCCGTCGTCGTGGGTAGAAACGGCGTCAACATCAAGGGCAACGACGGGACCTCGGTCATCATTGACAAGAGCGGACTCCGCATCAACGCCAGCCCTGACGGTTCCAGCACATACATCAACAAAGGCACTCGCCTCACCACGGCAGCTGACGGTTCACGCATCTACCAGGGAGCCGACGGAACCCACTACACGCGCAACGCGGATGGCTCCAGGTTTTACCGCGGCAAAGATGGAACTCGCATCTCTATCGGCACCGATGGCACACGCACCGCGACCAGCCCCAGCGGCCGTGCGCTCTCCCAGTCACAGATCGATAAGATCCTGAGTAAGGCTGAACGCGACGCCGACAAGGCAGCCGCCGATCGCGATGCCGCCCGTAACCGCTAGCCGACGTTATTCAAAATAGTTGTTATCCTGAGCGCAGCAAGCCGTGTTTTTGCGGCTTGCGAAGTCGAAGAGCCTGTCCTGAGTTTGTCGAAGGAATCTGCGTTTGTCTGACCTTCCGCCCATCTTCCGATAGCATAGCTACGTCAAAGAAAGATCGGGGGGACACGCGTGGAACGCAGACAATTTCTTAAATCACTCAGCGCGACCGCTGCACTCTCTGTCACTACCACAGAAAATGCCGCTGCTCTTCCTGCTCAGACGAAGAGGTCCGCATCTGCGTCACGGCCCAACATCCTCGTTTTTCTGACAGACGATCACGGCCAATGGCTGCAGCAATCCTATGGCAACTCTGAGGTCCGCACTCCCAACATGAGCCGCATCGCCCAGAGCGGTGTCCTCATGAAGAACGCATTTACTACCTGCCCCGTCTGCTCGCCTGCGCGCGCCAGCTTCTTCACCGGTCGCATGCCTTCGCAACACGGGATCCACGACTGGATCGAAGAGACGAAACAGGCCTACGCCTATCCCTGGCTCAAGGGACAAACCCTCCTCTCCGAGCTACTCCATGACGCCGGATATCACACCGGACTCGTCGGCAAATGGCACTGTGGAGAAGAGCGCGAACCTCACCCTGGATTCGATTCCTGGTACAGCTACTGGGTTAATCAGTATCCCCACTTCGGTGCGCAGCAGTTCTCCGACAATGGAAAGCGCGTCACCGCCGAAGGCCTTCAGTCTCCTCTGCTCACCGATCAGGCCATTCGTTTCCTTCGCGACCACGGATCGAATCCATCCACTCGGAACAAGCCCTTTTTCCTCTTTGTTGGCTACACCGATACGCACTCTCCGCACACACAGATGCCAAACGAACTCGTCGCTCAATACAACGATGCGACCTTCCGCGACATTCCGCACGAAACCTTCAACAGCGTTCACGGAAAAACCATCCTTCCTGTCTCCTCCAATCCTGCCGAGGAACGAGCAAAGCACGAGCAGTACTACGCTGCTGCCTCTTCTATCGACTGCGAAGTTGGAAGAGTCCTCGACGAATTGGAATCACGCGGGCAGCTCGACAATACGCTCGTCATCTATACCGGCGACCACGGGCTCAACGCCGGACACCACGGCATGTGGGAGAAAGGCAACGCCACCATCCCGCAAAACTTCCTCGAAGAATCGATTCGCGTTCCATGTGCTCTGTCGTGGCCCAACGGAGCCATTCCGCAAGGACTCACCTCTGAACTCCCCGTGAATCACTGCGACCTCTTTGCCACTCTGCTGGAAGTAGCGAATGCCACGCCCGCCACTGAAGTTGCGCAGAAGATCAACTCACCCGGTATGTCTTATCTCAGCCACCTTCGCGGGAAAACCACGCTCGAACGCAACACAATCGTCTGTGAATATGGGAATGCGCGAATGATTCGGACGGATGGATACAAACTCATTCTTCGCTATCCCTATCGTGGGGTCAGCTTCCCGAACGAGCTCTACGATCTCAAGGCAGATCCTCGTGAAACAGAGAACCTCTACACCAAGCCAGAATACGCCGTCCTTATCAAGAAATTAAGTCGGCAGCTACAGATCTTCTTTGCGACCTACACCGTACCCGAACACGACGGCATGAATCTCGATCGACAAGCCCTGGCCACTCCTGCAAGCCCCTGGCTACAGGCGCTGAGCCAGAGATAACTCGCATTCGCATCGAACCCAGACTCTACGGATGATCGCCAGGTGCCCCATTCATGGAGCGGTTCTATCGCGACATGAGTGGATATTCGCGAGTCAGAGCGAGCCTGCCCTGGAAGGGATCTGCGTCTCCCTCCCCGATAATGTGTCATTTCGACCGAAGGCCCACAGAGCCGGAGTGGAGAAATCTGCTTCTCTACCCATGCTCTTGTCATCCTGAACGAAATCACGCAGGGATGAAATCGAAGAGCCTGTCCTGAAAGCTCTTACCAAACGCACAAGTTTGCCAGACTGTGCGATCATCATCTTTCGCACTTCAAGGAGAAAGCCCGTGCGCCGTCGCTCCTTCATCGCATCGCTGCCCCTCGCCGCCGCAGGAACCCTCTCGATCGCACAGAAATCAGGCGCTCCTGACAACAAGAACAACACCAATTCCAACCGCCCCGCAAAGGTTAACAGCGACTCTCCACAAGCCGAGCTTCCAAAGTTCCAGCCTGAAGGTGCCGAGCATTTCATCCGCCCCGATGTCCACACCGGCGACCGCGTCTCTGGGGCCAGCTTCGCCACCCGCTCTTCTGTGATGGGATGCAACGGAGCAGCAGGAACAGCGCATCCCTTCGCCACGATGGCTGCCATCGACATCCTCAAGCGCGGAGGCTCCGCCGCCGATGCCGCCATCGCCGCCAACGCATGCCTCGGCTTCCTCGAGCCTGTTAGCTCCGGCCTCGGTGGCGACTGTTATGTCCTCCTGTGGGACCCGAAACAATCCAAAGTCATGGCCCTTGCCGGCTCAGGCGGCTCTCCCAAAGGCCTCTCCCTCGAAACCGCCCGCTCGCGCGCCGTCAATGGCGCTCTACCCCGTCTTGGAGCTGTCACCGTCTCTGTTCCCGGTGCACTCGACGCCTGGTGGACGCTTCATCAACGTTACGGAAAACTCAAGTGGGCCGAGCTTTTCGAGCCTGCTATCCACATGGCCGACACTGGAGTTCCCGTCCCTCAGTGCATCGGTTTCTACATCAAGCGCAATCTTGCCGCCTTCACTCGTCCCGGCTCCGGCGTTGAAGAGACCGCCAACGCACTCCACACCTGGGCTCCCAACGGCAAGGCTCCCGAAGTAGGCGAGATCTTCCGCAATCCCGATCTCGCCCATACTTATAAACTCATTGCGCAAGGCGGACGCGACGTCTTCTACGACGGTCCTATCGCCGATACCATCGAGGCGTACTTCAAACGAATCGGCGGCTGGATGACGAGACAAGATCTCGCAGCGCAACATGCCGAGTGGCTCGATCCCCTCGTCACCACCTATCGCGGCGTTCAGGTCTACGCCATGCCCGCCAACACCCAGGGACTGGCGACCCTGCAGATGCTCAACATTCTCGAGAACTTTGATCTGCGCCAAATGGGCTTCCAGTCCACCGCCTCACTCCACGCCCAGATCGAAGCCAAGCGACTCGCCTATGAAGATCGTGCACGCTACTACGCCGATCCGCACTTTACGAAGATCCCGATCGAGTGGCTCAACTCCAAGCAGTATGCCGCCGAGCGAGCGAAACTCATCAAGCCCGGCCAAATCCTTACGCCCATCTATCCCGGCCAGGCTCCTTCGCATGGCGACACCACCTACTTCACCACTGCCGACTCCGACGGCATGATGGTTTCGCAGATCCAGTCCAACTTCCGCGGTATGGGCTCCGGCCTCGTCGCCGACGGCCTCGGCTTTATGTTCCAGGATCGCGGCCAGCTCTTCTCCCTCAAGGATGGACACCCCAATCTCTACGCTCCCGGCAAGCGCCCCTTCCAGACCATCATTCCCGGCTTCGCCTGCAAAGATGGAAAGCCGTGGATGTCTTTTGGAGTGATGGGTGGCGATATGCAGCCACAAGGCCAAACCCAGATCATCGTCAATCGCGTCGACTACGGTCTCGACATCACTGCTGCAGGCGACAGCCCGCGCTGGCACCACGAAGGCTCATCGCAATCGATGGGAGAAGATCCCGCAGGTCTCGGCCCCAAAGGCATCCTGCACCTTGAATCCGGAGTCCCCGAAGCTACGCGCAAGGCCCTTGCTGATCTTGGTTATCCGCTCGGCCCCTCCGACGGAGGCTATGGCCGCTACGAGTGCATCGAACTCCGCCACAGCGGAGACCAGAGAGTCTATGCAGCCGCCACCGAGATGCGCTGCGACGCTATCGCGCTGACATATTAGTCACAGGAATGATGGCCAACACTGGATCATTTCCATCGCCCTCGGTGTCTAACTCCAAATATGACCCTTGGAAAGTGGGCTGTACGCATTGTCTGCTTGGTGGGTGGGTTATTTCTCGCCTTTGTGCTTCTGACCTTTCTAGCGGTACAAATTCAACAACGAATGTTACGTTGGCGTGCCGAGCGGTTGTTGGCGGACATGCACCAGATCCGCCTCTACCAGAGCACCTGGGCCGACGCACAGCGGTTGATGCATCGCTGGGGAGCGTGGGGTTATTACGACGGAAGCTGCACGGCGGCAAGCTGCAAGTATGAGATCGAGCTAGCCAGCATCGCCTCTTATAGCCGCCATGTTTCGCATGCGTGGCTGATTTGGCTTCTCAGACACGACCGGTTGAATCTTTATCAATGGTTTGGTGGACGCGTCTCAGTGTTTCATGCCTCCTTTACTGTTCGCGACGGGACCATCTGGAGGGAAAGCACTGCGATGGCCGTTAGCGTTCCAAGAAAGAGGATGAAAAGGGTTACCAATGCCGACACGATTCTCACCTTCGACGACTTTGACTGGACCCTCTCCGTTGGCGCTGGGAGTTACCAGCGGCTTCATCGGACACTAGAGAATTGGTTTTTATTTATGGGCGGCGATGAGAGTCTCGCCGGACATCCATACTACAAAGTAGGTAGGCCTGGTGGCTGCAAGGTCCTCTGCCAGATAGTTTCTGTCTACTATTCCACCCGTACCCCACCTGCCGAGATCGAGCGTTTGACCTCGTATGACTTTTCCTGCTTTACCCGGTTTCATCCTTGTGCACGGATTGTAGATTTGCTGCCTGCGGCCGAAGAATGGCACCTCTATGACAGCGAATACGAATCCGGTCCCACTGTTCCGTTTCCAAAAGAACGCCCATTGTCCGAATACTCTGAGCCAAAGCCCATACCCTGCAGCAAAATTCCTGTCTGGGCGCAGGCGCGGGACGCCCGCTATGTTCTGTCCGTCGAGGCGCTTTCGACGAAGATCGTTAAGAATCAGGAGGATGATCGCAAGTATCGCAAGGCCGCAACGGTAAGGGTTGTTAATTCACTCAAGGAGCCTGCTCCCTGGCTGCCTGGCACGATCGTAAGTACCAACGATCTTTATTGGGAAATAGATGACTTGCCGTCCAGCGAAGCCGAACACATGGTTCCCGGAAGACGATACATCGTGTTTGCCATCGGGAATGACGATAGGACTCAACTCGTAACCAAGGACTCGCCACTCAGCTTCGGGCGATGCGGTGTGCGGAAAGACACTCCTGAAGTGCGACGCGAGCTGGAGAAGGGCTTTGCGCAGAACGACACGCTGAATCCTTAACCAAACAATTGCAGGTGCCCGATCCATGCGCGGCATAAGGGGGAGCGGTTTTAGTCGTTGAGGAAATGTTGAATAGGATGCCCCACGCCCTCCTCTCTATCATCCCAACCGCTGTCCCTCACAAAACGCTTGTCAAGCCCTCCATTTTCATAAACCACTCAATATCAATGACATAAACCAACTTAAAATTGCAGAATCATACCCTCTCCTCCCATATACTGGAATTGAATCAAAAAATGAAAAACCCCAGCCCGGAAGAGGCTGGGGTTTTCCCTTTTAGAATCAATATTTTGGCATTCAAATAGCCTATTTTCAATATTTTACGCGGCCAAAACCACGCAAATCATTGTAACGAAATAACTTGCTGAATCAAGACCCAGGGGGCCCCCTCGATCAAAGGAGTATGCCATGAAAGTGAAAGTACTGCTATGCCGTCATTTGAAAACGAACGGAACACAGTGCCAGTCTCCTCAGATGGAAGGCAGCAACTACTGCTTCTTCCATGATCGCCTCCACGCACGCCACAAAAATTACCGCTTCACTAAAACCACCGAAAGAAGCATGATGCCTGTCTTCGATATCAAGCTCCATGCGCTTGAAGACGCCGAATCAGTTCAGGTTGCAATCTCTGCCGTTGTCAACGCACTGGCCGTAGGAGTGCTCGATGAGAAGAAGGCAAAGGCTCTTCTCTACGGACTACAGCTTGCCTCGATCAACATCACGCGCCTTGCGCCGAAACCGAAGCAGGAAGAGATTGTCCGCGAAGTCTCGACCACCGACGATGGCCTTCACCTCGCATGGACCAACGCCTACACAGTGCTTCCTCGTCAACCGATTCCCTTCAACTCATCCGTGGAGTATCAAGATGAACTTCCTCGGCTTCCCAACTCAGCCGAAACAAAATCACTGCCAGAACCTTCAGGAATTAACGAGTGAGGAGAAATTTCTCCTGGCCGGGTCCTGGATACCCCTTCATGGGGCGAAGCGACATGAGGTGGGAACATTCGAAGAACACTGCTTATTCTTTGCGCAGAATCTCTCTGCCGAAATAAAGAAAACCGAGAACAGCAACCAGAACGATCCACCCTTTTGAGACCAGCTCCTGCGCATACCGAAACTGATCAAAGCATTCCGCCTTACCGTAATGTCGATAAAGAAAGATAGATTCAACATAGAGCCATGCAGGAGGAAGCAAAACCCACAAACCAAGAAGCCAGCCCTTCGCTGTCCGCCGGTCTGGTAGCTCTCTCTTCTGTCTCTTTGAATCAGACTCTTCGCGAAGCCACCGGAACCCCATCGCCAACGAATAGATCGCCCCCATCAACCCGACAACTGTAATCGCAAGCGCGATCCAGCCATGAGAATGAAAGGTTCCCACCATGCATGCCTCAGGAACACCTACCGCCAGCAATAACTGCATCATCGCTCCTTACAGGCATTCTACCGACACATGTCTCCATGCCGGATCGAGATATAGAGCGCAAGTAATTGATCTTTCCAAGAGAGTGTCATCCTGAGCGGAGCGCAGCGAAGTCGAAGGGCCTGCGGTTTGCCCATGCCATATCTCAAAATCATTGGAAAAACAAAGTTCATCTTCGCCTATAGGTCGATTCAGCCTGAATACTTGATACATTCTCACCATGCGCCCTGCCGTCCCTCAGAATCTGAAGCGAAGAATCCTCAAGGACAGCTTGCGAAAAAATGAGCAGCGTGACACAGCCTTTCGCCGCATCATCCGTTCAGTCCCTAAAGGAAAGGTCTCTACCTACGGCAAGATCGCCGCTGCAGCTGGCTATCCGCTTTATCATCGAGCCGTCGCCCGCTTACTGCGCAATGCTCCACTCCAAGGCCTCCCCTGGCAACGCATCGTCGGCGCTGGAGGCGAAATTAAACTTCGCGGAGAAGCCGCTGCAGAACAACGCCTTCGGCTTGAGATCGAAGGCGTGAAGTTTCGCGGTCGACGCATTGACATGAAGATCTACGAACATCCCTTGCGCAGTTGGGAGACTCTTAAGTAAAAGCTACAACAAAACATTCTGTGACGAACTAGACAGACAAGGTCACACACTTTCCATATCCTTACTCAGACTCCTCAAAAGAGCACCTCAAAGGAGAAATAGAATGGCCAGTCATGTCTCTCTGACTCCTGCAACAGAACTTGCGGCAAAGAATAAATCACACTTCCCCAACGAAACCAGCCAATATCGTCAGGCTCGAAATGCACTGCTCACCGAAGAGATCGAACTACGCCGCCACATCGAGCGTGTCGCTGAGATGAGGCGTTCCCTACCGCTCGGCGGAAAGATTCCTGAAGACTACACCTTTGAGAGTGAACACGGTGCCGTCCGTCTCTCTGATCTCTTTGGAGAGAAACAGACTCTTGTCATTTACAGCATGATGTTTGGCCCGCAACGCCAGCACGCATGCCCGATGTGCACCGCGATGCTCACCTCATGGGACGGCACCGCAAGAAATCTTCGAGAACGGGTCGCTCTCGCTGTCACTGCCCGTTCACCCATCGCACGCTTTCTCGATTTCAAGAAAGACCGCGGTTGGCGAAACCTTCCTCTCTACTCCGATACAAAAGGAGATTACACCCGCACATACGTAAATGCAGAAGATGGCGATGTGCCTGCGTTGAATGTCTTTACTCGCCGTGACGGCTCTATCTACCACTTCTGGGCTGGGGAGATGAGCAATGAAATGGCCGATCCCGGCCAGGACGGTCGCGGGGCTCCAGACCCCGATCCACTCTGGGGGATTCTTGATCTCACCCCGGAAGGACGAGGGAAAGACTGGTATCCCAAACTCGAATACGCGCAACCTATATAGATCAAATAAGCCGGCATACTCACACAACATGCCACTTCGGGGAGAGCTAGCATATGACAGATTGGTTCGCGCGGCCCGTCCTACACGTAACGAACATTGAGGCGTCGCTCCGCTTTTACATGAGTCAGCTCGGCTTCACCAGCCCTTGGCGCTACGAGGAGGACGGCAGAGTGCGTGTCGCTCAGGTAGAGCGGCAGGGGTGCGTGCTTATCCTGTCCGACCAGTGGCCGGAGAAGGTCGGCAAGGGATTGATGTTCATCTCCATGAACGTCGAGCAGAACACACACGCGGCCCAGATCGCCGCGTTGGACGCGTTTCGTGCGGAGTTCGAGGCAAGAGGCGTCCCGGTCAAGGAAGGTTCATGGGGTTACCAGCTCCTGGTGGTCGATGACCCCGACGGCAATCAGCTCTTCTTCAACTATCCGGGCGAGACTGCATCCGGCAAGAATCCTGGAGATAAAGCGTAATGGTCCAAAGAGTCACGCTCTCACACTACACCGCAACATCTATTCCTTTATCCGAGGAAAAGACCTATAGCTCAAAACAGAAAACCCCATCCGAAGATGGGGTTTTCAAAATTATGCCGGCGATCACCTAATCTCCCACACACTTACGCGTGCAGTACCATCGGCCCAACGAGGCTTAACTTCCGTGTTCGGGATGGGAACGGGTGTGACCCTCGCGGTAAACTCACCGGCAAATTGTCGAAATGTCGCTCGCGCGATACTTCACAACTGAATAGATTGAGTGTTCAAGCTAGTTATAACTACATGGCTTGTGTTGAGAATCTCTAGCGCGAATGATACTCACTGCGCAGAGTAAATTCTATGGACAAGCCGAACGGGCGATTAGTACTGGTAAGCTACACACATTACTGCGCTTCAACCTCCAGCCTATCAACCAGGTGGTCTTCCTGGGCCCTTCATTTCCCTTTTGGGTTGGGAGATCTCATCTTAGAGCGTGCTTCCCGCTTATATGCATTCAGCGGTTATCACAACCGAACTTCGCTACCCAGCCGTGCCTTTGGCAAGACAACTGGAACACAAGAGGTTCGTCCATCCCGGTCCTCTCGTACTAAGGACAGCCCTCTTCAAATCTCCTACGCCCACAGCAGATAGAGACCGAACTGTCTCGCGACGTTCTGAACCCAGCTCACGTACCACTTTAATAGGCGAACAGCCTAACCCTTGGAACCTTCTACAGCTCCAGGATGTGATGAGCCGACATCGAGGTGCCAAACCATTGCGTCGATATGAACTCTTGGCAATGATCAGCCTGTTATCCCCGGCGTACCTTTTATCCGTTGAGCGATGGCCCTTCCATACAGAACCACCGGATCACTAAGGCCTGCTTTCGCATCTGCTCGACTTGTAGGTCTCGCAGTTAACCACACTTATGCCTTTGCACTCGACGGTCGATTTCCAAACGACCTGAGTGTAGCTTCGCGCGCCTCCGTTACAATTTAGGAGGCGACCGCCCCAGTCAAACTACCCGTCTTACAATGTCCCTCTCCCGGATCACGGGAGGAGGTTAGGATCACAACAATCGCAGGGTGGTATCTCACCGTTGGCTCCACCAAGTCCGAGAACCTGATATCAAAGCCTCCCACCTATCCTGCGCAGCAATTGCCGTAACCCACTGTAAAAGTATAGTAAAGGTGCACGGGGTCTTTTCGTCTAGCTGCGGGTAACCGGCATCTTCACCGGTACTACAAGTTCGCCGAGCAACTCGTTAAGACAGTCGAACGATCGTTACTCCATTCGTGCAGGTCGGAACTTACCCGACAAGGAATTTCGCTACCTTAGGACCGTTATAGTTACGGCCGCCGTTCACCGGGGCTTCAGTTCGAAGCTTCGAGCTTGCGCCCTAACCTCTCCCTTTAACCTTCCGGCACCGGGCAGGAGTCAGCCCCTATACGTCGTTTTAGACTTTGCAGAGACCTGTGTTTTTGTTAAACAGTCGCCGTTCGCATTTCGCTGCGGCCACGAAGGGCTATAAACCCCCGTGGCGACCCTTCTCCCGAAGTTACGGGTCTAATTTGCCGAGTTCCTTAACAAGCTTTCACTCGAGCGCCTTTGGATATTCTCCTCGTCTACCTGTGTCGGTTTGTGGTACGGTTCCCAACTTATCTCCTTAGAGGTTTTTCTTGGCAGCGTGAAATCAGCAGCTTTCAGCCATTCGGCTTACTGCTTTGCGCCTCACTGTTAAGTCTCTCCGGATTTGCCTAGAGAAACCAGCTTACGCGCATCGAACCCCATAGCCATAGGAGGTCCTGCTTATCCTTCTGCGTCACCCCATCGTCAAACGACAGTTGGGAGGTCCGGAATATTAACCGGATGTCCATCGCCTACGCCTTTCGGCCTCGGCTTAGGGACCGCCTAACCCTGAGCGGATTAACCTTCCTCAGGAAACCTTAGACTTTCGGCGGGAAGGGTTCTCACCTTCCTTATCGCTACTTATGCCGGCAGGGTCTCTTCTCAAAGCTCCATCAGTCTTCTCAGTCTGACTTCATCGCTGTGAGAATGCTCTCCTACCACGCACACAAAGTGTGCATCCGCTGCTTCGGTGTACAGTTTTAGCCCCGTTGTATTGTCGGCACCGGACCTCTTGACCAGTGAGCTATTACGCTTTCTTTAAAGGATGGCTGCTTCTAAGCCAACCTCCTGGCTGTCTGAGAGTTCCGACTTCCTTTCCCACTTAACTGTAACTTGGGGACCTTAGCAGGCGGTCTGGACTGTTTTCCTCTCGACTGTGAAGCTTAGCCCCCACAGTCTGACTCCCGAGCTGGTTGTAATCGGCATTCGAAGTTTGGCTGGATTCAGTAAGCCGGAAAGCCCCCTAGTCCAATCATGTCTCTACCACCGATCCAAATCACCCGAGGCTAGCCCTAAAGCTATTTCGGAGAGAACGAGCTATCACGGAATTTGATTAGCCTTTCACCCCTACCCTCAGCTCATCCGAGCTTTTTTCAACAAACACCGGTTCGGTCCTCCAGTAGGTGTTACCCCACCTTCAACCTGGCCAAGGGTAGATCATCCCGCTTCGCGTCTATTCCTGCCAACTTAACGCCCTATTCAGACTCGCTTTCGCTGCGGCTCGCTCACGCTTAACCTTGCTGACAAGAATAACTAGCCGGCTCATTATGCAATAGGCACGCGGTCAGACATTCCCTTGCGGGCATAGTCCTCCCACTGCTTGTAG